>NZ_FMVS01000010.1 GCF_900102515.1 Butyrivibrio sp. INlla14 | reverse complement strand
CGTCCGCCACTAAGATTTAACAAGAATCCGCCGAAGCCTCATCAGCGTTAAATCTCCGTTCGACTTGCATGTGTTAGGCACGCCGCCAGCGTTCATCCTGAGCCAGGATCGAACTCTCACGTTTAAAAGTTTGATCTGGCCAGAACTCAAGCTTGGCTTTTTGTTCTGTCCGTTATTTACTAATTTTGTTCTGAATAAATTCTCTTGGAATTTTTCAGGGTTGCATTACTGTTTATTTGTCAAGGTTCTTAGTTGTTGTAGCTCTCAGCCGCAACTCATTTAGAATAGCATAGCTTTAAGTTTCTGTCAACAACTTTTTTAATTTGTTTTCCGAAGTTTCGATTCGCAGTTACTGGGACAAAGCCTCATCAGTAGGTAACTGCCCTCTCCGCAACGGGCAAGAGCTATTATAGCAAAGCACTTTTATAAATGCAATAACTTTTTTCATTTGTTTATAAACTTTTCCGAATTAGGATGACAATTTCATAACATGCCGATAATACTGTAGATACAATCTCGATATCCGTGGCATATTCTATAAGAGCTATTATCAAGCAGGCTTCAGCAATTCCAAGGATTGCTCCCAAAAATCTGTCCACTTTTCCTATTATTGGAACTTTTCTTATATTTCTTAAGGCATCTGAAATAGCTGTCATGATCTTATATACCGCGAAAGCCACTATTAGATAACCTATCTGTGATATTATCTTTCCCAACTTAATAGTAATTACGTTTTCTACCAAGTGGATGGAATAATAAACTGCCAAAAAAGAGGCTATGATAGCAATAAGGCCTGCTGCTTCCGCAAACAGGCCATTATTATATCCATATGATATTCTCCACAAAACAAGACACACCACAACAATTGTCATGATAATCTGTGATATATCAAATCCTAGCACTTTTACATTGTCTCCCAATGAACTCTTTTACATATCCTTGAAGAGCAAGGAACATTGCATAGATTTATATGAATACTTCTATGCATTAGCATTTAATCTCACAAAGCTATTACTTTAAATTCATAGTCATGATATTTCTGGATGTCACAAGTGTAAATCTGCTCCTTACCTTGGTAGGAATCATAACTTTGATAGGATCTGTGAAAGTTCCTTCATACTTATTGTGCCCAGACATATCCTTTATCACGCATTCATCTTCGTTATAAATAATGATCTGTTTGTTATCAAAAATGATATTTGAATATACTACATCAAAATATGTTGTAAGGATCTGCTCTCCAGCTGTATTGTATACTTGAAGTCTATACTCACCATCATCAGTATTGTTCATAAACACAAGACCAATGTAGCTATCATTGAAATATACTGATCTGATTTCTTCACCGCCTAGCAAGTGTTCTGCCTTGCTAACCGGTTTCTGATTGCCTGTATAGAACATTATCCTGTCATCTGAAATGGCAAACGCTGTATTTTCATTCATAAACTGTACGTACGGAACCACAACCCCGGGATAATCATATCCACTTGCATAGTTATCTATTGAGTTCTGGCCTACCGATCCAAAGTTAAAAAACGCAACGCTGGTCTTTAGCTTTCCTTCATCAGGATAAATGTAAGAAACACATAAAAGCTCTGCATTAGGCGACAGGCTGATACTGATAGGGTATCCGCTGTCCTTCATAGTGGTCTTAAAACTGGCCAGGGTGTTTCCTGTACAATCATAAAGGTATATCCATGTAACATCTGTACCATCTAAAATAGCTGCAACTACGCCCTGTGAAGATACGCAAAAATCCCTTATAGGAAGACTTGTATCAACTACTCCCATAGAGCCGCTTGTATTACTAACATAAATATGATGTCCGTTATAATCTCCAATAGCAACCACAGAATTGCAGGTATGTGCCATCGGATTCTGCATCTCATAGGTCTGGTTCCATACAGGCTGGCCACTGGAATTATAACAACCTACGCCATCCTTACTATATTGGATAACAAATCCAGACAGATCTACCACTTTTGAATCTGAGCCGTTGGAGATAGCTGCTTCCATTGTTAGAACTGCTTCAGAGTATTCTTTGTCCCGCCAGCTAATGTAGATTGCAATAACTGCAAAAAGAACTACCGCAGCAATTATTATTGTCCTAAAAAAGACCTTTAGCCTATGGCTTCGTATCTTTTCTTTATAAGAAGAGTCTCCAACCGGAGATGATCCATCGTCACTATTTCTATTCAATTTTCTGGCATATGAACTAAAATCTTTTACTTCAGCCAATTGAATCCTCCAAATCAGCTATATAGGAGGCTTCCTTATATAGCTGATCATTATTCGCCAATGAATTATTTGAACTGATATACAGTAACGCTATCGTAGTCTCTATCTGGTCCAAACACAGCATCAGGGAATCCTGGCTGATTTATTGAGTTTGGATAGAACTGAGTTTCAAGACAGAATCCATCTCTAGCCTTGTATTTAGTGTTCTCTTTTCCATTGTCATTCTTGAGGAAGTTTCCAGCATATAACTGAATTCCTGGAAGAGTGGTAGAGCACTTAAGTGTAATACCTGTCACAGGAGACTTGGCAACTGCAGCCAGTCTTAATGTTCCTTCCTGTCCATCTACACAATAATTGTGATCATAGCCGCCAACACACTGAAGCTGCTCAACGTCAGCATTTATATCCTGTCCTATAGTCTTTTCTTTTGTGAAATCAAAGACTGTACCAGCTACGTCCTTAAGCTCTCCAGTGGGAATAGCAGCGCCGTCTACAACAGGTGTAAACTTGGATGCATTGAGCAAAAGAGTATGATTCTCAATATTGCCTGCATTGTGACCGCTAAGATTAAAGTATACGTGGTTAGTAAGATTGATAAGTGTCTTGGCGTCACTTGTTGCATGATAATGAAGCTCCAGATTATTATCATCATCAAGACTATATGTAAGTGTGAATACTCTGTTACCAGCAAATCCCAGATCACCATCAGCAGATTTTAATGTAAATTCAACTGAGTTCTCGCCTTCTTTTGCATCCCAGATACGCTTATGGAAGCCGTTATCATGGTCTGTATGAAGGTTGTTAGGTCCATCATTAACTGGTAATGAAAACTCTTTTCCATCTATAGAATATCTGGCATTTGCAATTCTGTTAGCAGAAGGGCCAACTGTTGATCCAATAAATGAATCATTGGCAAAATATACTTCTGGGTCGTCATAACCAAGAACAACGTCTATTTTTCCACCATCTTTAGAAGGAACAAATACGTTCTTGATAGTACATCCGTAGTTGAGTATTACCGCCTCCATACCAGCATTATTGCTGATGTGATAAGCGTAGATTTCTTCCCCACTTTTGGTTTTTCCAAATAACTCTTTTGTTACTGCCATAACCTTTTCCTCCTAGTCAGACCTTTTGCAGGCTGACATTCAACTTTTTACATACACTCCAATTATTACAATTCAGTTCTACCTTCAAGAGCTCTCAAAAGCGTAACTTCATCAATATACTCAAGGTCTCCTCCAACAGGAACTCCGCTGGCAATTCGTGTAACCTTGATACCAGTTGGTTTTATCAGCTTGCTGATATACATAGCGGTAGTCTCGCCTTCAAGGCTTGAATTGGTAGCAACTATGACTTCATCAACTTCTTGTGTCTGAAGTCTGTGCATAAGCTCTGTGAGTCTTATGTCCCCAGGGCCGATACCAAGCATTGGTGAAATAGCCCCGTGAAGTACATGATAAACCCCTTCAAACTTGCCAGTCTTCTCATATGCCGCTAAATCTCTCGCATTTTCTACAACCATGATTGTCTTATGATCTCTGCTGGGATTATTACATATAGGGCAAATGTCATCATCCGTCAGAGTGCAGCACTCCTTGCAATAGTGAACATTTTCTCTGGCATTGACAATAGCATCAGCAAGCTTGTGAACTCTGTCCTTGGGAAGGCCTATCAAATAAAAGGCCAGTCTCTGTGCAGATTTGCCTCCTATTCCAGGAAGCGATGACAGCTCGTCTATCAGCTTATTAATATGTCCGCTGTATAGTTCCATCAGAATGGAAATCCTCCACCTAATCCGCCAAGTCCGCCGGTCATCTTGTTGACCATAGCTCCGCTTGCTTCCTCAGCCTGCTTCATAGCTTCATTTACTGCTGCAACGATCATATCCTGAAGCATCTCAACATCATCTGGATCAACTGCTTCTGGAGAAATCTTGATTTCTTTAAGTGTCTTACTTCCAAATACAGTGGCTTCTACTGCGCCGCCACCAGCCTTGGCTGTGAACTCTTTTGTCTCAAGCTCTTTCTGACTTTCCTCCATCTGACGCTGCATTCTCTGCGCCTGCTTCATAAGATTACTCATATTACCAGGCATTCCGCCGCCTGGAAATCCACCTCTTTTTGCCATTTTTAATTCTCCTTTTCTTCTTCAGTTACTATATCAAAATTTATAGCCTGCAAATTAACATAATTTTCCTCAAAAACCTGGCTAGGCTCAAGGAACTTTGTCTCAAATTCTATATGTTTGCCGGTTGAATCATCAAGGAAATTCTGAAGTTCCTCTCTGGACTCTCCCTTTGAATATTTCTCAGTTAACTGCCTGTTATCAAATACAATCTGCAGTTTATCATCATTTCCAAGACTTAAATTCGCCTTCTGAAGGTAATTCTTCATCGGATTGGACATTCTCATAAGATATCCCGGCCACTTACTTACAAGTGCCTTGATATCCTCAGGTACTGCGCGGTCCAGGACTTTCTTTTCCCTTGGAGGCCTTGCCCCTTCAGAAAAAGAGCCAGCTCCAGCAGATGCTACTGCCACCTGCCCGCTCTGAATGCCTTTCAAAAGCTTGCCATTTGCCTCGTCATGCTGCTCAAGGATCCTGATCCTATCCTCAAAAGCCCCTTCTCCATTGTCCATCTGAGGCTTGCAGAGTTTGATCAGCGTAATCTCTATCATAATTCTCTTCTGTGATGCATATCTTATCTGAGAAGAAAGCTCTGAAAAGACTCTTATGTATCTGAGAATAGTGTCGATGTCAGCTGAGTTTGCCTGCTCTTTGAGAGTAGCAAGGTTATCAGAGGAAACATCAATAACGTCCTCCATCTGATCTGATGCTTGTACAAGCATCAGATTTCTGAGGTACCAGACAAAATCATTTACAAATTGAGACAATTCTCTTCCTTGTATAACAATATCTGCAAGAAGAGTCAATGCCCCATTTACATCCTGTGTATATAATGCGGAAAAGAGCTTACTAAACACCTCGGTGTCAACGGCGCCAAGGACATTTAATGCCTTGTCATAGGTAAGTTCCTCTCCATAGTTAAAGGCTATGCACTGATCCAGAAGACTTAGTGAGTCTCTCATGGATCCGTCAGCAGTCTTGGCCACATATCTCAAGGCTCTCTCTTCTACCTTGATACCTTCTGCATCAACTACTTCCCTAAGTCTCGCCTCTATTGTATCGATAGTGATCCTATGGAAATCATATCTCTGACACCTTGAGAGAATTGTTATAGGAAGCTTTTGGACTTCTGTTGTTGCCAGAATGAACATAACATAACTAGGAGGCTCCTCCAATGTTTTCAAAAGTGCGTTGAAAGCTCCAGTTGAAAGCATGTGGACCTCGTCGATTATGTATACCTTCTTTTTGCCTTTGGTAGGTGAATAAGATACTTCGTCGATGATCTCTCTGACATTATCAACACCGTTGTTGGAAGCAGCATCAATCTCGATTACATTCATACTGTTGCCTGCGGCGATCTCTTTACACATATCGCACTCTCCGCAAGGAGAGCCATCCACAGGATGCTCGCAGTTAACTGCTCTTGCCAAAATCTTGGCAACAGAAGTCTTACCTGTTCCGCGAGTTCCGCAGAACAGGTAAGCATGTCCAACTCTATCCGATTTGATCTGATTCTTGAGTGTTGTAACTATGTGATCCTGGCCTTTGACATCTTCAAAGACCGGTGGTCTGAATTTTCTGTATAATGCAACATATCCCATTAAAACTAAACTCCCGCGGGCTAACTTTTTTCAAATTGTAATATCAATCCCCAAAACAGATTCCAAGCATCTTGGCTTCCTGAATAATGCTGGCATCAGGAGATACATATTTAAGCTTGCCTGCTATTTCAGAAAGAGGAACCTTAACGATCTCTCTGTTCTTGTAAGCTACCATGTATCCGAATTCCTTGTTAAGGATGAGCTGTCCTGCCTCTGCTCCAAGACGAGAAGCAAATACTCTATCATAGGAGTCTGGCGCTCCACCTCTTTGCATGTGTCCAGGAACAGTAACTCTTACCTCGTTTCCAGTCTTTTTCTGGATTTCTTCTGCAATCTCATAGGATACAGATGGATACTTGGAATTTGCAAGCTTCTCTTTATATTCCTTTTTGGAAAGCTTGGCATCCTTCTTGGAAATAGCGCCCTCTGCTACAGCTATGATGGTAAATCTGCTGCCGCGCTTATTTCTGGCATCAATTGCCTCGCAAACCTTGTTGATATCGTATGGAATCTCTGGAATAAGGATAACGTCTGCTCCTCCTGCCATTCCAGCATTAAGAGTAAGCCACCCAACCTTGTGTCCCATAACTTCTATAATAAATACTCTTCCATGAGAATCCGCTGTAGTGTGGATGTTGTCAATTACATTGGTGGCCACATCAACAGCACTCTGGAATCCAAAGGTCATATCAGTTCCCCAAAGATCATTGTCGATGGTCTTGGGCAGGGAAACTATATTAAGACCCTCTTCACTTAGCAGATTAGCAGTCTTCTGAGATCCGTTGCCTCCCAGAACCACAAGGCAGTCAAGCTGCAGCTTGTAGTAATTCTGCTTCATAGCCTCAACCTTATCAAGTCCATTCTCATCGGGTTCTCTGATTGTCTTAAAGGGAGTCCTGGAGCTACCAAGAATAGTTCCTCCCTTGGTCAGGATTCCAGAAAAATCCTTGGATGTGAGCATTCTGAAGTCACCATAGATAAGTCCCTTGTAGCCATTTAAAAAGCCATAGAACTCAACCTGCTCACCGCTGTGCGCAATACACTTAACAACGCCGCGCATTGCCGCATTCAAAGCCTGACAGTCGCCACCACTAGTCAACATACCAATTCTCATCATTGTGAATAGGCCTCCTTTGAAAAAGCTTACTTGTAAACGCACATACTACTAACAATTATACAAAATTCTAATGTACATGCCAAGTTAATCAGTTGACTAGGTATCATTAAAAAAGTATAATAAAAAGCGCTTTGGAGCTTATTCCAAGCGCTTTTTTGGAGTTGTACCCAAGTGGTTGAAGGGTCCGGATTCGAAATCCGGTAGGTCGGCTCGTCCGGCGCAGGGGTTCAAATCCCCTCAACTCCGTTTTTTGGCTCTGCCTAATGGTCCCTAGCCTATTAGAAGCTAAACTTCAGTATCAGTTCGCTCAGCTGTCTGTAAGTTCCACGCGGAACTGAGAAGGTGGTACCATCCTCCATGGTGATCACATCCTTGTTTATCCTGAGAACTCTTTTTAAATTGATTATTGTCTTCATGCCAAGGGCATGGAAGTATTCCTCTTTTAGATCCTGCAAAAGATTCTGCATGGTACTGCGCACAAAGAAGCTATCCGCTTCTGTAACAATTCTCTTGTAGTGATCTTCTGATTCAATATATAGAATCTCATCCACAGGGATTTTGTGAACCTGACCGCTTTCGCGAAATGACAGGAAACGGACTTCCTCTTTTGCACAGACTCTGTCTATCGCATCAAAAAAGTCTTCCTCCAGGATTGGCTTTTCCAGGTAATGAACAGCATGGATCCTGAAAGCCTCTTTGTAGAAGGCGTTTGAAGAGGTCATGAAAATGATCTGCCCGTTTTCATCTATCTTGCGAATAGCTTCGGCGATCTCTATTCCGTTCATCTTGTCAACGTATATATCCAATAGATAGATGTCATAGGATTCTTTTTCTATGGCACCCAAAAGATCTAAAGAAGTATAGAAAATATCGACGCTCATCTCCACTTTATAATGAGTCTGCCTATATTTTTCTAAAAGCTCTGCCGCATCAGCAGCAGAGCTTTTCTCATCATCACAAATCGCAATCTTATACATATTCACCCCAGCTGTTGTCTATATATCATATTAGTTAATGCTATATAAACATTATCTGTGGCCTATCCTTTAAAGTCAATTGTCTGGCCCACTAATTTCTCCTGTGGTGCCTGAACTGAATTGGCTCTCATATTGTAGTTGTAAGCCTCTATCTTGGATACAAGCTCTTCTACCGAGCTAGCCATGATTATCTCCACATCTTCATCATTTTCAATCTCATCCCAGCTCTTTACCTGGTCAGATTTACCTGCGGCTTTTTCCTGCAACTTCTCTAGCTGCTTATCAGCGGCCTCTTTCTTTTCTGCCTTTTTCTCAGCTTTCTTTTCAGCTTCTTTCTTGGCAGCTCTTTTAGCAGCGAGTTTCTCTGACATGCTCTGGGAGGATTTCTGCATTACTGCAAAAAATGATGCTGTACCATTGTCGTTGACCTGCATTCCGATTGATTTTACATTGCCCTGCTGTTCTGCAATTGACTTAAGCTGAGGCATCTGGGACTGAGCCCTGGAAATAAGGCCTTCATACTTGGCTCTGAAGTTCTCATCTGTGGCCATTCTCTCAATCTTTTCCTCATCGATGAGAACAACCATCTTGTTGGCATTGCCAAAGGAGCTGGCATTTTGCTTGGCATAGTCCTTCATGTCCTTGCTGACAAGAACAAAGTCCATGTTGGAGTACTTTTTCTTGAGCTCCTCATAGTACTTGGCTCCAGTTTCGCTAAGCTGGGCTTTGCCTATTGTTTTGCCGTAGTTCCCAGGCTTAACACCAGTATTTTCTTTTGCGGTGGAATTTTTGATTGCTTCATATGCACTAGCACCATTGCCAGCAGCTATTTCAGAAATATTACTCATGGTTCCCTCCATTCTCAGGTAATTCCTGTATGCTTCCCTGCCTGATATACAAATAGTCTAAAAAAGCATAGACTTAACGTTTTCTATACTTTGTATATCGGATGAAACCACGAATATCTTTAGCTTTTATTCCAACTTATTTCCACATGTCGCTAACAAAATACATAAGGGCAGCCCAGGTATAAACTGAGTAAAAATGGCCCTTGTCATCAACGCCGTTTTTAAGGAGTTCTAATGCCGTTTCTTTGTTCACAAAGCAGAACCCGTCAAAGAATTCCTGACCTACAGCGCCAGTCTGATCGAGCTGATCAAGGTTATCAAGATGAAGAACTACCTTAACAAGAGCATTGCTTTCATCAGTCATTCCAGGAGTGCTGAACAAAAATGGGTTGATTGCTTCAACAGTATCTCTGCTGGTATCCACTACTATTCCTGTTTCCTCGTGGATTTCTCTTATGGCTGTCGTTACGATTGGCTCAGTCTCATTCTTGTCCTCAGGATCAAGGAGTCCTGCTGGAACGCTTAGAAGGAATCTGCCTGATGGATATCTGTACTCGTAGGATAAGAGAAGTTGTGGCTCTTTTCCTGGCAAAAGAACTATAACAACGCAGCTTACTGCATCTGGGAGCATTTTTTTAAACTCTTCCTCAGATTTTATTGCTACTATGTCTTCCTTGGCGCGTCTTGTGGCATCGAAGTAGTGAGCGCCTTCTGCGTACTGCAGATCAAAAACGCGGATGAATTTCTTATCTAATATTTCCTGAACCTGATTTTTAGTGATTATTGGGCCCTGCATGGGTTTCCTCCTTGTATATGTATTGAAATGATATACGGATTGCTCCGCACTTCGTGCTTTCGCAATCCTACAATACATTCGGAAATCGCCATGCTCACTTTGTTCGCATGTCTTTTTTCCTCATGTATTGTTCGCATCCCGAGGTCATGCAGTCACACGTGCAAGCACGTGACTGCATGACTTCGGGATGCTATATCATTTCATATCATTTCACGTAGTAATGTCTTGCTATCCACTTGGAGAGGCCTTCGAGGCCGGGGTATACTATGCGTTCGCTCATGTTGAGCTGATCTAGCATGTCTCTTACTCTCCAACGGAGTTTTTTATCTATAACGTACTTTACAGTATCCTTGGTGTACTTATCAAGGAATCCCTCGATATCTTCTATTCCCATAGGAACTACTGCAAAGAATGAGTGCTGATTTATGATTCTCTGATTCAATGAGGGTGGTTCAATGATCACCATGGCGCTATCGCCCATGTCCTTGTCATATTGCTTTAGGCTGTTTCCCGTAAGTTCTTTTAACATATCAACAGTAAAGATTGTGGAATTCTTCTCGTATACTGCGCGCTTGTAGGAATCAGGAAGTTGAAGGACCATCTCAGACATATTGATCCTCCAGACCATGCTGTCGTGCTTGTCCATTTCTTCCAGGTTTTCTTCTGTCATTGAAAAGTTAAGGGCAACTAAAGCGGACTGAGTCCAGTCAAGGAGCCTTGTTGGCAGGCCATAGTGCTGACCCAGGATCATCTGTCTCCAAACCGAATGCCCTATAGAAGGCTCGTCATTTATGGCATACTTGGCGAAATTCTCAAGTATCGCAGGCTCAAGATGTTTCTGTCTTCCCTTGCAGTTCCTGCTAAGGCTTGTATACATCTTAAAGGATGCATCAGACATGCCTCTGTATACGTATGGGCTTCTGTTTCTGTCAAGATCTGGTCTGTATTCCTGCTCTGTCAGAAGGGGAAGCAGTTTTTCAAGTGTATCAATGTGAACTTCTTTGATCATAAATATTCCTCGTAACTTAAATCTGCGTGTCTGTTACATCAGGTTAAATTACCACAAGCTGCTCTTGTTTGTAAATCTATCAATCTTATTATATCAAGAATTACAAAAATAAATAAATGCCGCGAATTTACCACAATTAATGCAAACGGGCGTGGCAGATAACTGCCACGCCCTAAGTCGGTTAAATATATAAATTGATTATTTTACTGTAACTTTTGTGATGTGTGGGTTAGCGCCCTCATACCAGTAAAGGAATCCCTCTACATCAACTGTCTGTCCAGCTGTAAGGCCGCCAACAAGGTTGTAAAACTCTTCATCTGAACCATTGAGATAATACTCAAGGCAGAACTCGTAGCTTGCGCCATCCTTTGAAAGTGTAACATAAATGTCATCACCAGGCTGCTCGTTCTTGTAAGCTACAGCTTCAACTGTCATATCCTTGAAAGAAACAAGCTGGTTCTGAAGATCAATGAGCTCATCCTTACCAAGAAGGTCTGTAGCATCCTTAGCTTCTGCTACAAAGTTGCCATCCTCGATTTCGAATGTAGCATCAACGATTTCAACCTCACCTGACCACTCAGACTTAACACCTGAAACCTTGATTTTTGTTCCAGGAACAAGCTTGTCATAATCTTCCTGTGAACAAGCCATCTCATAGATGAAGTAAGCGCCATCCTCATCCTGTGTATAGAATGTTGCCTTGTCTTCCCACCATGACTGCTTGGCCTGTACATAAGTCTCAACAACAACTTCTGAATCAAGCTCAGCTGCAGCATACTCAGCATATGTCATAACGCCTTCTGCCTTAGCCTCTGCCTCTTCTACTACTTCCTCAGCTACTGACTCTGCAACTGTTGCTGCCTCTTCAACTACGCTTGCAGCCTCTACTGGAGCCTCAGTAACCTCTGCTGCCTTGTCACCGCATCCAACGAATGAAAGTGCAAGACCCATTGTCAATACCACTGCTAATGTCTTCTTCATAATATTCCTCCTAATATGTGCAGGGTCTATATACCGCCATGCGATATTACAGCCCTAAACTATTTACGGGCAGGCCTATTCCTGCTCGTTCATAAACAATTGAATTATACTAACAATATGCACTAATTACAAACATTTATTGTCTATCTTTTGATTTTATCCTCTCTCTTAGGGCATAGACGCCTATCAAAACCCAGGTAATTACTAGCCCCAGCAAAAGACATACCGATGCAACTGGAAGTTTTCCCAGGTCTGCTTTTCCACCTGAAACTCCGGAAGCTCCTCCCTGATCCAGATGATACAAAGACTTAACATCCTCATACAGCCCATCTATAAAAGCATCATCCACAGTCTTTTTTCTCTTAACAGACTTAGTAACGTTCTCAATAAGCTGTCCTGCAGCATCTCTGACCGATGCAGAACCGTTAAATACCGGTGTTACAAAGGTGTTTCCCGTATTTTCCATTAAAAGCTTTGCAGCCTTTATCTTTACATCGTAATGAAGGTCGTTATCCTCACCCTCTTTTGCCAGATAATCCTGATATTCCTGTGCATCCTGCGCTTTTTTTGTAACAGGAAGATAGCCTTCAGTCTCTGAGTAAGCTATCTGAACATCATTGGTCAAAAGAAATTGCGCAAACAGCCAGGATGCAAGAACTTCCTGCGAATCTTTTTTGTTAAACACACATATCGAAGGTCCCTGAGATATCATCACGGGGTTCTCTGGATCATACTGAGGTATTGCCATGACCTCAGTCTCAAAATCCACAACCTTATCAGCTGATATATCAAGAAGGGGTGCCTTGGATCCCATCCAGGTAGCTCCTGCAGTAGAGTCAATAGCAAATATGCACTGTCCGGCATTTAGGAAATTGGCTGGATATCCAGAAATCTTAAAGGTCGAAAAGGCCCCTGTCTTTGTGTGCTCCGCAACTGTCTTTAGAACATTTCTTGTATCGTCGTTAAACAAAAGGACATTCCCATCAGCATCAGAGTAGTCTGCTCCAAGCTGTTTAAGGGACTGAATCATCATGTTATCTGTTGATTTGTAGATAAATGGAATCAGCACGTTTTGCCCATTTACCTTAAAGGTTCCATCTGTATTTTTAGCCATGGCTGCCTCAGAAACCTCCCAGACAAAGTCCCAGGTAAGCTTATCAGGTAGCTCAAATCCAAGCTTTTCAACATATGTCTTGTTAACATAGCAGGCCTCTGTTGAACGCATGTAGGGAATTGCATAATGTTTTTCCCCGATCATACACTCATCAAGAAACTCAGGTACTATCTCTGAAACAGAAGGTGAATCAAACTTTAATCTGCTTCCTCCAAGTCCATACTCAGGATCTGCAAAAAGATCATCAAGTGGAACTACTGTATTATTTCCTGTAAGATATGTGGCAATGTGATCTGGATAGGTTATGCAGACATTTGGCGTTGTATTGGTTGAAATATTAGTGATAACGTCATTGTAAATCTTGCCATAGTCTGTATAAAGCCTCATATTGACAGTTATATTAGGATATAAAGCCTGAAAGTCCTCAATTGCCTTATTGTAAATAGCTGTCTGGGTTACATTTGTATCATTTTTGGCCCAAAAGGTGATCTCAATCTTTTTTGTTTCATCAAACTCTTCTGGTATTGTAAAGTCCGTAGATGCCTTGGCTCCATGGCATCCGCCAAGTAGCAGCATAGCCCCCAGAACTGCGGTTATTATTCTATGTTTCTTCATCTTCATCTCCGTTACAGTTACTGCAGATAAATTCTAGTTTTTGTCTTGCTCAGCCCTTTGTGCCGCCTCTTGCTACGCCTTCCATGATCTTATGCCTGAAGATCAGGAACAAAACAACAAGGGGAACTGAAATAACCACAACTGCTGCCATCATAGCAGGCACGTTTTCTCGTCCAAAACCGTTTTCTCTGATCTCCTGAATACCATTGGAAACAAGGAAATAATTCTGATCATCAGTTATAAGTCTTGGCCAAACATAGGAATTCCAGCATTCAATGACCTTGAGTATTGTGATCGTCACAATTGTTGGCCTTGATATTGGAAGCATAACTCTGACAAGGTATCTAAAGTCTGAAGTTCCATCCACCTTGGCAGCCTTATAAAGCTCCTCAGGAATCTGCTCAAAGTTTTCCTTCAAAAGATATATGTAAAAGACAGAGGTTACAGAAGGAAGCACCAGTCCCAGGAAAGTATTTCTAAGGTCTAAGTTTGTTATGGTCACATAATTAGTAATGATAACCAGTTCGTTAGGTATCATCATAAGAGAAAGAAACAGTGAGAACACTATATCTTTTCCCCTAAAATCAAGCCTTGCAAAAGCGAAGGCCGACAAAACAACTACCACCATCATCAGAAGGGTTGTGATAACAGTAAATATAAAGGTGTTAAAGAAGTACTTGGCCAGAGGCACCGCAGTAAAAGCTGTAATATAGTTAGCTGTTGTAGGGCTTAATGTAAAGAACTTTGGAACATACTCAGAATTGTAGGCTCCGTACCCCTTTACAGAAGTCAATATCATCCAGTAGAAGGGAAATAACACCAAAACTCCCCACAGCGTCAAAAGAAAATAAATAACAATCTTTCTGACTCTCTCGTTTATCCTTGCCTGTTTCTCTATTTTTTTATTAGCTTTTTCGTTCATCTGATCTCAAATCCCCGCTATTACTGATAATGAACAGTTTTCCTGCTGACCATAAGGTTGATGGTCGTGATCGTAAATACTATGGAAAAAAGTATCAAAGCTGCTGCCGATGCATAAGATGGATAACCACCACTGTTTCCATAGAGCATGTCATACACATATCCAACAATAGTGTTCATTCCTGCAGCATTTAGGTCTGTGCCAAATAGGGCAACCTCATCACTATAGGCCTTAAAAGCCCCGATAAAGCCTGTAATTATCAGGTAAAAGACCATAGGAGAGATCATAGGGAGCGTTATCTTGTAAAAAATTCTCCACTTAGGAGTTGCATCCACCTGGGCTGCCTTGTAAAACATTGGATTCACTGAAGCCAATGCACTTGTAAGTATAAGTATCTTAAATGGCATAACAATCCATATTGTGTAAAAGCACATAACAAACATCTTGGCCCAATATGGTCCATCGATGAAATCCACAGAGGGACCGCCAAAGAGCTGTATAAGAAGCGAAACAAGGCCATCGGAATAGGCAGTTTTTTTGAACAAAATCATAAAAACAAGACCTACAGCCAATGTATTGGTCACATATGGAAGGAAATAGACAGTTTGAAAGAAATCCCTCAAAGCCTTGATGGAACTAAGTCCCAGGGATATCAAAAGAGCTATTCCAGTAGACAATGGCACTGTGATTATAACTATTATGAAGGTGTTCTTCAGAGCCTGGATAAAATAAGGATCGTGAAGGACATAGGAATAGTTATAAAAACCTGTTCCCCAAAAGGTCTGGGAAGCAAAGTTATAGCCTTCTTCAAAGGAATATATAAGTACATCCACAAGAGGATATACCATGAATACTCCAAGAAATGCTATTGCTGGCAAAAGACATAGCCAGGCAGTCAAGTTCTTTTTCATAACATGATCCTCTCTCTGGTTACTCCGTCAAAAACGCATACTTTCTTGGGTTTAAGCGAAAATCTGATCTTGCCATCAACAGCTGTCTTTGTTTCCTCTGAAGGAATTATCGCTCTTATATTTTCACCGACAAAAAGTGGGTGAGTTGCCACAAAGCTAGTGTCTCGTCCCATTACTTCACGATTTAGGAAGTCGCATTCAAGGGGGCCGTTCTCATCAATAATAAAGCCCTCTGGTCTTATTGCCACATAGACATCTCCATCTGCAATTCCCTTGGCATCAAGCACAGCCGCATCTCCTATATAAACCTTTTCGTCCTTGATTTCACCCGTAAAGGTATTGATCTGAGGTGTTCCAAGAAAGCTTGCCACAAAAAGATTTACCGGCTCATCATATATATCCTGAGGAAGTCCCATCTGCTGAAGCACGCCATCCTTCATGACAACAATCGTATCTGAAATACTCATGGCCTCTTCCTGGTCGTGAGTTACAAATACTGTTGTAATTCCAGTTTCCACCTGAATTCTCTTAAGCTCTTCTCTGGTCTGAAGTCTTAGCCTTGCATCAAGGTTTGACAAAGGCTCATCAAGAAGAAGCACCTGCGGCCTCTTAACAAGAGCTCTAGCTATGGCTACTCGCTGCTGCTGTCCACCTGACATTTCATTGGGCCTTCTGTCTAAAAGGTCCTGGATCTGGACAAGCTTTGCCGCCTCCTGTACCTTTTTCTCCATTTCCTCCTTGGAGAGCTTTTTGGCTCCTCTTAAGTTCTCAAGTGGAAATCTTATGTTTTCTCTTACTGTAAGGTGCGGATAAAGTGCATAGTTCTGAAAAACAAGGCCTACTCCTCTGTGCTCTGGTGGAAGGTCAGTTACATCTGTATCGCCAAAGAAAATGCGGCCCTCAGATGGCTTCTCAAGTCCGCAGATGAGGTTAAGAGCTGTACTCTTTCCGCAGCCAGATGGGCCCAAAAGACCTATTAGCTTGCCATCTGGTATCTCAAAATTAAAATCATTAACTGCGATCACATCATCCTTTATCTTTTTGTTCCTGTTAGGGAAACGTTTAGTTACATGCTGTAAAACTATTTTCATATTTTTTCCTCTTCATTCGCATTTCTTTATTCCTCTCATCCACATATCGCTTACATCTGATGTCTTACCACTTTATATTCATCATTGTCCTGATAGTAGGGACACTCTTTATTGCTACCTGACATCATGCGGTAATAATCATCCTCATCCATATTGACCATGCAGGTGTAGCACTCCCAATCCTCATCATAGACATAATTAGCACATGTATCACAGATCATATAAAAACCTCCGGATGTATTCATTTTGACTTTTGACACCCATATCATAATACATCAAAAATTCATAGCTTCCACATAGTTTTCTGTGAAATTATCCTTATTTGATAATTCAACTACGTGGGCCCTTTTTACTATATCATCAAGTTCAGCTATGATCTTTTCTTCTTCGCTCGTTCCCTTAAGAGCCGCCTTTAAAAGCAGCATGCACCCTGAAAGGGCTGAGTAAGGAGAAGCAAATACATGGCTTTCTTCATACGGGAAGAGCTTTAGATATCTTAATTTCTCAGCCATCAGGCATGCGCCATACCCGCCGCACACTGCTATATATTCAGGCTTTTTCTCCTTTAACAGCTCTTTCTGTGCCGCATAAAGTGCAGCCTTTCCAAGCTGTACATTTCTTATATCATTCTGAGTAAGCCTTATTTCTTTTCCCTCTGTTGTAAGTGGGAATCCCTCACTGAAGTACTCCTCTGTCAAAAGACCTGTCTCATCAATAATCTTATTTCTCACAAGTTCGGATACTGCCTCAAGAACCCCTGAGCCGCATATACCTACAGGTTCCTTGTTTAATATGGTTCCAAGCTTTACTTCAAACCTGCCTGAATCCGGAGGTCTTTTTATATAAACTTCTGATATTGCTCCCGGAACTGCTGCCATTCCACAGCTTATACCACCTGCCTCAAACACAGGGCCTGCTGCTGTGGATGTCACAAAAAGCTCACTTCCATCCCAAAAAGCCATCTCTCCGTTGGTCCCAAGATCAATAAGAAGTTCACTGTAGCTCTTTTTGATCATATTTGCTGCATAAATATCAGCTACTATATCCGCTCCGACAAATGCTGATATTCCCGGCATTATAAGCACTCTTGCATGTCTAAGATACTCAGGGATATCGTTTCCCCAGAGGTCAAAAGCACTTATTTTCTCTGGTTTTAGAGAATATGGCTCATATGGGAATCTGCCAAGACCAGTAACATCATAGCCCCGCAGCAGATGCAGCATTGTAGTGTTTCCTGTAATTGTTATCACATCAAGCTTATTAACGCCGAATTTAGCCAGAGCGTTTTCTATAAGTTCTAAAATATCATCTCTTATAAGGCAAAAAAGTTCATCTCCATGGCCTTCACCTGCTGCCGCAATCCTTGAAATAACGTCTGCACCGAAACTTCTTTGATGATTGGTTCCAGAAAACACACCATAAATATACTGCTCTCCTTGTGGATTCATGCCAATTATCATTAGGCCGATAGTAGTGGTTCCTATATCTATTGCCACTCCAAAATTGCTCATAGTCTCGGGAGCAGGATTGTCCTTTTTCATGGTTTTTAGCATCTTACCAGCGGCATATATTTTTTCTTCTTTAAGCTGCCCTTCTTCAAGGACTATCTCTGCATCCTCGGTCAAAACAGCCCTGCACAATAGTCTCACACCATCTTCTATCTCTTTTTCTGACAAGAAACTCTTGTCCTGAAAGCTTGCCTTTGGCGCTCCTTTTAAAAACCTTACCCTGCACTTTCCACAGCGCCCCATTCCAGCGCATGGAAGGGTCACTTTTATTCCCGCATCACTTAAAAGCCCCTTGAGCTGTTTCCCTCTTGGAGCCTGCAACATAACAGTCTTTTCTCCTGTATTAATAGTAATATGCAAACTATTAGTCTTCATAAGGTAATAATACACTAAAAAAGGTGCATTTTCCGCTAAAATGTGCGAAAATAGGTGTGTTTAGATTTTTTATGTATGAAAGGAGATATTTATGGGACTTTTACAGGCAGCTTTAGTAGCTGGTGGCAGTGTTTTAGCTGATCAGTGGAGAGACTATTTTTATTGTCCAGCACTTTCAAACGATGTTCTTTTGACTAAGGGCGTCAAGAAAGCTGGAAAGGGGAACGAAAATGTAATTTCTAACGGTTCTATCATCGCCGTTAACGAGGGACAGTGTATGATCCTCGTTGATCAGGGACAGATTACTGAAATCTGCGCAGAAGCCGGTGAATTTGTATATGACGTTTCTACAGAACCTTCTGTATTTTATGGAGACCTTGGGGAAAATATTGTAGCTTCCTTCAAGGAATTTGGAAAAAGAGTTGGCTTTGGCGGTTCAGCAGCCAAGGATCAGCGCGTTTATTTCGTAAATACCAAGGAAATTCTTGGCAACAAGTATGGCACAGTTAACCCTGTTCCATTCCGCGTAGTTGATACAAATATTGGACTTGATATGGACGTTAGCATCAAGTGCCACGGCGAATTCAGCTATCGTGTAGTTGATCCGGTTCTTTTCTACAAAAACATTTGTGGAAATGTAAGCGGTGAGTTTACAAGAGACAGAATCGAATCACAGCTCAAAACTGAGCTTCTTACAGCTCTTCAGCCAGCATTTGCCAAAATTTCAGAAAGCGGCATCCGTTACAGCGCTCTTCCTGGGCACACCACAGAAATCGCAGATGCCCTTAATGAGATACTTTCCAAGAAGTGGACAGAGTTCTACGGAATCAAGATTTCTAGCTTTGGAGTTAGCTCTGTTACAGCTTCAGAAGAAGACGAAGCTACTATTAAAGAGCTTCAGAGAGCTGGTGCTCTTAGAAATCCTAATATGGCAGCTGCTACAATTGCAAGCGCTCAGGCTCAGGCAATGCAGGATGCAGCAAAAAATACAGCAACAGGCCCTATGATGGCATTTGCAGGCATGAACATGGCGGGACAGGCTGGCGGAATGAACGCTAATCAGTTGTTCCAGATGGGCCAGCAGCAGGCAGCTCCTCAGGCAGCTCCAACTCCTGCTCCTCAGATGATGCCTCAGGGTGGCGCAGCATGGACATGTTCTTGCGGTGCTGCTAACAACGGCAACTTCTGCACTAATTGTGGTAAGCCAAGACCAGCATCTAACTGGACATGTAAGTGTGGAAATCTTAACAACGGAAATTTCTGCACTAACTGCGGATCACCAAGACCACAATAATCTACGCCATCATTAAATAACTGTTTTATTGTTGAGGTAACAATGGCTTTACACGAATATGAATGCCCTTCCTGCGGTGGGGCAATGGAATTTAATCCTAAGACACAAAAGCTCAAATGTCCTTATTGTGATTCCGAATTTGATGTTAAGGATTATGTAGCCAATCATAACTCAGACAGCACAGGTGAAGCTGCTGATCAATACACTGATCAGAGCACCACAGATGATGGTCAGCAGCTTTATATTTATAAGTGCGGTTCCTGTGGTGGTGAGATTCTTGCCACAGAATCTCTTGGATCCACAAAATGTCCTTTCTGCAGTAACAACGTGGTTGTAAGTGAGAAATTCACAGGAGAGTTTAAGCCCGACTACATCATTCCTTTCAAATGTACCAAGGATGACGCCATGAACACCTATAGGAAATACGTAAAATCCAAACGTCTTGTGCCAAAGGTGTTCCTTGACGAGAATCACATAGATGAAATAAAAGGTGTATATGTACCTTTCTGGATTTATAATGCCACCATGTCTTTTTCTGGCGCCTACGAAGGCAGGAAGGTCAGACACTGGCGCGATAGCACCTATGAATATACAGAAACCAAGTTTTACGATGTAAGAAGAGCCGGAACAGAAGATTTTGAGAATGTTCCAGCTGACGCATCCAAAGAAATGCCTGATGACCTGATGGATTCTCTTGAACCCTTTGATCACAATGAGATGGTTCCTTTTAATATGGGATATTTAGCAGGTTTTCTTGCGAATAAATATAATGTTTCTGCCAGTGAGAATATGCCAAGAGCTATGAACAGGATAAAGAACTCTCTGATTGCAGATTTCAAGGGAACGATAAATGGTTACTCATCCCTTCGTCCCCTTGGCGAGACCACAGGTATCGAGCGTTCATCTCACAAATATGCCCTGTACCCTGTGTATATCCTGAATACTACCTGGAGAGATAACAACTATCTTTTTGCCATGAATGGACAGTCTGGCAAATTTATAGGTAATCTTCCATACAGTATTGCCCGGGCAGTCAAATACTATATACCAATAGCAGCACTTGTCTCTGTTATTTCATTTTTGATCTACTACTTTGTGATATAGGATCAGGTAATATAAATATTTTATGAAAAAAATACAACGATTAAAAAAACAAATAGCTTTTGCTTTTCTGTTTATCCTGCTTGGAATGATGCTTATCCCCGTGCCTAAGGCTAAAGCAAGCGACCTCATTCTCTGGGATAGTTATACCAAGCCCTCCAGCAGGCAAAAAGACAGGCTCTTTGACAATGCAGAGTTACTTTCTTCTGCTGATCAGGAGGATATATTAGCAAAGCTCAATGAACTTAGCCAGAAGCACAACTCAAATATTGCTATCCTGACTGTCAATGAACATAGCGGTCCAATTCAGGACTATGTCGATGATTACTTTGACTACAATGGATTTCAGGCAGACTATGATGGTTCAGGCGTATTATTCATGCTGAGCATGGCTGACAGAGAGTTTGCAATTTCCACTAGTGGTACTGGCATACAAGCCTTTACAGATTATGGTCAGGAATATCTTATTGAGCAAATGAGGCCCTTCCTTAGTGAGGGCGACTACTACGGTGCCTTCAACAAATACATTGAAGTTGCTGACTATTTCTACACTCAGTACGAAAATGGACAGCCCTATGATATTGACTTTAAAGACACTAGCCCGCAGGCTCTTATAAAGGTCGGGATCATATGTCTTGGCATCGGTTTGATAGTCGCTCTGATCCCAATTTTTATAATGATCAGCAGCCTCAAAAATGTTCATGCAAGCACTACTGCTTCAGGCTATCAGAGTCACAATGGTCTGCATCTTACAATGCACAAGGATACCTATCTGCGCTCATCCACCTCTAAGGTCAGGATTCCTGATGAGCGCTCAAGTTCAGGCGGCTCTGGCGGAAGCTCGGTGCACATTTCAAGTTCAGGTTCTTCCCATGGCGGAAGCCATGGTCATTTCTAAGCTTTATAAAAATGTAATAAACTCGCTTATTTGTATCTACTGCAAGTAAGCGAGTTTTTTTTATTTTGTTTATACATAATTAAGTGTCAATTTAAACACTTCATTGTATACTTATAGGTAGATGATAGGAGGCTTAACTTGAGAACAAGGCACAGGATAAGTATTGTTCTGCTCCCACTTTTGGCTCTTGTCCTCTTGGCCAGCGCCATTCGATTTTTGGGTGCAGATATGTATAAATCTCCACAGTATTCTCATCTGGTCCAGTTAGAAAATGGCTGGACTATTAGCCATGCAAATGACACATTCAAACCAGATGTCCTATCTAAATCAGATATCGGAATGGCCAATAAAGGCGATACTATAGCCCTCACTAAAACTCTTGAGGATTACGATGTGGCTCCTGCAACAATCCATTTTAGGAGCATTTTATCCACAATAGATGTGTATTTAAACGGTCAGCTCATATATACCTTTGGACACGATTATTATGAGGCTGGCAAAATGCTTCCTAAGGTTGAGCATTTTGTTAACCTGCCTGATGATTATCCCGGAAAAGAACTGACCATCCTCATTACAGCCACTGAAAGAAATGCTTTTTCCGGCATGTCACCAATAACCCTTGGTGTTATGGAAGATATTACCCGCAGTATGGTCCAAAATGGAAGGCTATCTCTTTCTATCGCAGTTTTCCTTGTGATGTTCGGCTTTATGATACTTGTATTATCACCAATCCTTCTACAAAAAGGCAATCATGATCTTAGCATTGCCTTTAGCGGTGTTATATCAGTCCTTCTCGGTCTTTATATTTTGTGTTTCAATGATCTATTCTGGGCTTTTTCGGACTCCCCGGCATTTTATACATTCCTTGAATATTTATCTCTTTTCCAGCTGCCTGCATCAATTCTTCTATTTCTAACCTTTGCCGGGCAAATAAGAGGTAAACGTATCCCTCTTATTCTGGGTATTGTGAACTATGGTTTTGCCATAGTCACGGCTATATTGCACCTGACAAATCTAGTACATATATGTAATTTTGTATCCACGCTGCATTTGATAGCTCTAGTAGAAGG
This sequence comes from Butyrivibrio sp. INlla14, assembly GCF_900102515.1. GTDB lineage: Bacteria > Bacillota > Clostridia > Lachnospirales > Lachnospiraceae > Butyrivibrio. Next base: position 134,483 of record NZ_FMVS01000010.1, on the reverse strand, counting down.
ATTCTATATTATCGTTTCTTTGCTAGCTGCTGTGTATGAACGCCGTGCTCATCCAGATGAGTTCAACACACGAAACATGTCAACAAATATGCTGATTCTGGGACTTGTTCTTTTCCTTGGCTGCGCCGTTACTGATATTATCAAATTCAATATTCAGAAATACGTTAGCACCGGAGAAGTAAACACCAACATAAATTTCCTTACTGTTGGCGGTCTCTTATTTATTGTGTGTTTAGTACTTAATTACTTTTTCCACTGCATAGAATATATCAATGCTTCGAACATGAAACAAAAACTTGAGGGCTTAGCATATACCGATGTGCTAACTGGAATTTCAAACAGATCAAAGTGTGAGCTAACTTTGGCTGAGCTTTCAGGAGCGTACACTATTATCAGTGTTGACTTGGATTACCTCAAATATACTAATGACACATATGGCCATTTAACTGGTGACAAGCTACTGAGCGGTTTTGCAGATATTCTTAAGGGATGTTTTTATGATGCTACATTATTAGGAAGGATGGGTGGCGACGAATTCATAATAATTCTGCCTTTTATAAACGAAGCAAAACTTGAAAAAGAACTAGCCAGCTTTGTAAATACCATGGAACAAAGGAGTAAGACCGACTCCCCTATCAAATACTCTGCTTCTTACGGTCACGCCAGCAGCAATGACGACATACTTGGTAATAATCCGACAGCTCAGAATGTATATCTTCTTGCCGATGCACGAATGTACAAAATGAAGAAAACTCATCACAAACAGACTCTCGGCAGATTATATGATGATCTTCTGGGCAAAAATCCCGAGGAAGGAGGCTTAGATGAACACTAAAAAAAGGCTTCCTTATATACTTGTTTCCATAGCTATTTTCCTGCTTACTACCATCAGTTGCATGATAGCTCTGCGACATGAGCCAAAATATAGCATCACTCCGTTAAACAGCCAATGGGATATGAGTATTAACGATGTGCATCTGACAAATGTTTCCTTATCTCATTTTCACAAATACTATGACCAGAAAACCAAAAAGCACGATCACCTTATAATGAAGCATCGTCTTCCTTCCGGCAATATTCCTAATCCTGTTATTCTGTTCAGATCCAAGTACTCCACGTTAAAAGTTTATTTGGATGGCGAGCCAATTTATGACTTTGGAATGGATTATTATCAGAAGGATAAATTTCTTGGGAAGATGATTCACGTCATTACCCTGCCGACTGACTATTCAGGAAAAGAGCTTACTTTTGAAATGTACATGACTGAAGACAATGGCTATGGAAACTTTGAAGCACCAATGTTTGGATCTCACCCGGATATAACCGGAATACTTGTTCAGGATAATATCATAATAATAGCTACTGGTCTTTTCATGTTCATATTTGGCCTTACATTCCTATGCATTGGGCTAATATTTATCAGCTATGTTGCAGAAATAAAAAGCCTTGTACTGGGTTCTTTATTCTGCATAAATCTCAGTGCATGGTTACTTACCTATTACAATATCCTATCCCTTTTTGTATACACAGAATTAGAAACAGAAATTGAATATTTTACCATGTATTTAGTTGTTCCCTACTGCTTTGTCATCCTATACTATATAGGCAATTTCAAGGGCAACCGCCTATATACAGGTATTATGCTGGTATGTTGTGGTGTACCGTTTATCCAATATGCGCTTCACTATATATTTAACATACACATGCGGCTTACTCTCATAGTCTACCAGATATCCGGTCTTGTCGGCTTCGGAGTTCTACTTGTCTATGCCCTTATGATAATCAGAAAAAAAATAGTCGTGCCAGAAAATACCAGAATACAAATGACAGGCCTTTTTACCTTTGCAATAGGGCAATTAGTCCACTTGGTAATTTATCTGCTGGAGCAGCTCCATATTCCTACCTATCAGCCATTTAACAAGTTCTCTATTTCATTGGCTTGCCTTATGTTTGCTGTTTGCCAGTTGTCAACTTATCTTGTATATATTACAGCCAGCTATGCCAAAAAACAGGAAAATGCCTCCCTCTCTCACCTTGCATATGCTGATGGCCTTACAAATCTTCCGAATCGTTCCAAAGCAGACAAACTTATGGCCGAATTAAATGAAGCCACTGACGATTACTGCATTCTGAGCATAGACTTAAATGGGTTAAAGATAGTCAATGATAAATATGGCCACCCTAGTGGGGATAAATATATCAAAGATTTTGCAAAGGTATTAAATAACACATTTGGAGAAGAAGAATTCTGTGCTCGAATTGGCGGAGATGAATTTATAGTCATAATTCGAGACGCAGGAAACAAAGATATCAATACTCTGATAGGGCGCATGAATAGCGCATTAAATGTTATGAACGCACTATATACAGAGTACAAACGGAGCGTCTCTGTCGGGTTTGCCTTCAAACATGAAGCGCCCGATGGAAGCTCCCACAATGTATACCTTTTAGCAGATCAGAGAATGTACGAAAACAAGAGACGTATGCACAATGAGCTAGGTATCAGCCCAAGGCTGTAATAATAAAATGTACAGCTATAAACACCGCTAAGAAGATCACGTTTGCCAGGGTAAAGTAGAAAATATACTTGCCCTGGTGTTCTTTATAGCTTGCAGTAAAAAACTTAAAGGAAATAAGGCTCGCCATAGAGGCAATAAGCGTTCCAAGACCTCCTGCATTTACACCTATGAGAAGTTCCTGTAAGTCCTCAGCAAATCCGCTCAACATAAGAGTTGCTGGAACATTACTAATAAATTGGCTTGCCACTACTGAAACTATAAATTCACGACCACTTGTCACTTGGCTTAAAAAGTCTTTAACAACAGCTACTCTGGCTATATTTCCAGTAAATATGAAAAAGCCTATGAAAGTAAGAAGTAGCATATAGTCTGCCCTCAGAAGAATGTTGATATTCATTCCAAGGACCACTACAAAAATAATGGCAGCCATGATGTACCAGGGTATTATCCTAAGAACCGCCAAAAGAGCTATCACAAACAAAGCTCCATATACCGCAATCTGTATTCTGCTTCCAAACTTTTGCACAACCTCTGCTTCCTGAGAAACACTGACTTTGTCCATCTTTCCTGGAAGAAGTAATAGACAAAACGCAAGAAGAATACCAGAAAGAATCGTATATGGCAGCATCGTACCTATAAACCGGGTAATGGACATGCCTGTCACGCCATAGAGATATAGATTCTGCGGGTTTCCTATAGGTGTTGCCATACTTCCAAGATTGGCCGCAATAGTCTGAAACACTTTCACTGGAATCAGAAGATCCTCTCTATTGCAGTTCTTTAAAACAAGCACAGCAAATGGAACAAAAGTAATAAGCGCCACATCATTGGTTATTAGCATACTTCCGAAAAAGCACATGAATATAAGCGCCGCGCACAATTGGAAGGAGAGCTTGGCCTTTCCTAGAAGGAAATTTCCAACCTTCTCAAATACTGCATTATCCTTTAATCCCTGGATAACTACCATAAGTCCCCATAAAATCCCAAGGGATCTAAAGTCAATATATCCCGCATATTCTTTATCAGGCCTTACCAGGAACATTGAACATATGGCAAGTATCCAGGCAATACATAAGACTGGGTCAGATTTTATCTTTTTTATCAAATTCAATTTAAGCTGCCTCCGCCTTTATCTTTTCAATAAATTTGTCTATAAGAACCTTTGCTTCTTCGGAAGAAAGAGTCTTGTTAAGTCCAAACACCAGGGGCTGTTCTTCCCCTAGTAACCCTCGTTCGTACACCTGAGCAATGGCACCAGCACACACCCTGCAGTCATAGATATCCTTGAGCTTACCGGCCTCCCTCCACTCAAGGTCAGGCCACTTTAATATATTGACCATAAATTCATGGATGATCCTGGCAGCTATCTTTTTGGTAAGTTTAAGTTCCAGCTTCTCCGGTGGATAATTGTCGAGAAAATATTCAAGATAATAGCCAAGTCCATCCCCCGGAAGATCTTCAGATATTTCCTCTGAATATGCCAGCAGCAATTTGTCAAAAAATTCTTTTTCTGTCATGGATAAAACCTCCATAAAGCCTTCAGATATCAGCTTCTACAAGGATAGTTACGCTATCGCAAGCCTTTAATCCCTTAACTTCAAATATACCTGTGGTATTCTCACTTTCATCACCTGTCCACAGGTCAGTTACCTTGTACTTGTCACTCTTGTAAATCCAGTCACCCATAAGTTTTTTCAGATCACAGAGCTTTATAGAAAAGGTCTCATCTACATCTTTTTCACTTACATTTATAAATGAAAGAGCAAATCTATTACCTGTAAGAGGCTTGCAAAGGATATCCACTCTATCTATATCCCTTATATATTCTTGGTCAGGCTGTCCCTTAGAAAGAGATGAATATACCCTCTTGGCCTGAATTCCAAGGCTATCCTGATTAAGGGAGATCATGGCCTTGTTTGCAATTATTTTATACAAGCTATCGCCCTTTTGTACTCGTCTAAGGTCAAGTCCTAGCATAAGTGGTGAATTCATCATGCACCACATAGTCATATGAGTTTTGCACTGGGTCTCATTAAGGCCGTTCATTCCAATCATCATCATATCCGGATCATTCCAGCCCTTATCAAGACCTGCAAACTCATCCATTATCACTGCCTTGCTATATTGAGTCGCTACACTTGTCGTATAATCTCCAGTCCAGTTTCCAACTCCAGGGTCTCCATCACTTCCAACTCTGAAAGTAATATCATTTAATATCCTCCAGGAATCGCATACCTTGTAGGCCCAGTTTTGAGGCTGAGTCTTGCCCCACTCGCAGGCTGAATAGATAATATCATTATCAGGGTCAAGTCTGTTTAGTTCCTTAAGAAGTCTCGCATAGGAATTAAGAGTATTCTCCTGGCGTCTGTGGTTCATAAGTCTGACTCTGTTACTGCCTTTTTTGAGTTTTATTGTAATCTTTTTACTCCAGACAAAATCTGTCTCTGAAGAAGTCTCCTCCAGAAAATCATCGTAAAAGATTTCATCTCCCACAGCCACTTCAAGCCACTGTCCTACTCCTTCTCTTTTGCCAGATGCATACTCTACAGAAATATCTGTTTCCATGTCCTCATTGGCTTCCACTACAAATACGAGCTCGCTTGAGCGAACGTCTACAGGAGATGCCTCCGGTCCAGTACCATCAAAGGTTCCAATTCCGGTTATATAGTCCTCTTCTCTCTGAGCCCTTGTTCCTGTAAGCTCCATGCCTGTCACGCTGACTCTTTTGCCTTCATGAACTCCATAGATAACGGAAAACTCGTCTTCTCCAATTCTCATTCCACGTATGTTAGGGGCAAATGTATATCTGGCATTTTCAGCATTTGAAAAGGTGGCATTATCCCAGAGATAATAGCAGTTATCCACCTTGAGAAAATCAACTCCCCACTCCAGGTAACTCTTAGCATCCTCAGCTTCATGACCACAGGTTCCAACTTCTGCTCCTGCGCAGAGATTTGTTCCGATATCGTTGTACATACCAAACTTAAGGCCTTTTTCGTGGATGTAATCGCCAAGTGCCTTAAAACCTGATGGAAACTTGATATCTTCATTAGAAAGCTTGCCATCTACTCTCCTGTCCTTGTAGCAACCATCATCAAGAACAATGTATTTATATCCAAGCTTATCAAGCCCAAGCTCAATAAACTTATCTGCCATGGCCTTTGTCAATGCCTCTGTATTGCCGCTTCCAAATGCATTCCAGCTATTCCATCCCATAGCCGGAAGATGGTTTTTCTTTTTACCAAATAAAACCTCCCCATTATCAAAAGAATCAAAACGTCCTTGTTTTTCTAGTCTGTCTGGTGTCATAGTCTCTTTCCCCTTTTGTTTTTTCCCAAAAAGATGACTTTCATGACATTTGTCACAAAAGCCATCTCACTTTTTCCTTACATTCTGTGATGTTGCTCCTTCTCAGCATACATCTTTTCATCTATTATTTCTGCAAATTTCTTGGTAGAAAGCTGTTTAGTATGATCATATATCTCATAGCCGCAGCTGATATCCACATGTCTTGGCCAGCCTCTTCGCCTTCTGAGAACTGCTATCTCATCTCTGATCTCACCAATTCTTTCGTGAATATCAGTTGGATTGATTATTTCTGTTATCACACAGAACTCATCTCCTCCAAATCTTCCAATACTATCCTCCTGATCGAAGATATCCACTAAGACATCAGCTATATCCTTGATTGCCCTGTCTCCTGCACTGTGTCCCAAAGTATCATTTATAGCCTTGAAATTATCCACATCTATCATGATGGCGGTAAAATCCCTACCTGAAGCAGCACTAGCCTTGATTTTTTCCTGAAGCCTTATATCAAGTCCTCGCCTGTTGAGAACTCCTGTCAGATAATCAAGATTAACGTCCTTACTCTGGAAAAAGAAATACACAACAAGGCACCCCAGAGATATTCCCGCGTAGGTGGTACTCATATTGGAAATGAAAACCTGTAAAATCGCACCCAGCACAGAAAAGATTGGCAAAAACAATATTGTATTCTTGTAGTCATTCATAATACTGTTCCTAAATAAGATAGAATACACTACCAATAAAATGATGAACAATATTAGGAACAAAGCTCTGATCAGATATAGAGGCCCTCTATAGTAAACGCCATCCTGGAAATAGTAGAACCAGTCAAATCTTCCAATTGTGGATACTAGCACAAGTATCAGATTTATAATGGCAAATATCTGGAAAGCCCACCTAAAAATGTTTCTTCCCATTTTGCTCTTGGTATTACTCTCATCCATCCAGCAGTCAATGTAGTTAACTGCAAAGAGGATGTCCAGTGGATCCAGAGCATAAATAACAAAGTATCCAACCTCTGCCAGTATCAGATACTTATCAGGATAAGCTTCTCCTGCGCGCCCAAGCGACTCTGATATGAGCAGTATAAGAGTCAGGATCAGAATGGCAGAATACTTCCTGCCTCTGATCATCTTGGAGCCTTTACTCTGAAATATCAGCAAAAGAGTTATCAAGAATACTGTATAGAAATTAAGTACCAACCATCCTTCTAATGCGATCATATAATAACCTCGCCAGTGTCTTACGATGTCAGCAGTTATTCATTAGCATTCCCCTTAAATATAACAATACCTTTTTTCTTAAACTTCTTAACCGGCTCAGCAGCAGTAGCTTCTGGCTTTTTAGCTGGAGCCTTTGGTGCCTCCTGTGCTACATCCTTTTTAGGAGCAGCCTTCCTTACAACTGGCTTTTTGGAAACTCCGGAAGCTTCTGCAACCTGAGCTACTACAGAAGTCCTCTTTGGCGCAGCCTTTTTCTCGGTCTGTTCCTGTTTAGGTGCAGGGCGTGTAGCTGCCTTGGCTGCTGCCTCTGCCGCAATCTTGGCAGGATCTCCAAGCTTCATTGTAAGTGCAATTCTCTTTTTATCAAGTTCAACATCAAGTACCTGAACGTCAACTATATCCCCAACGCTGACAGCCTCAAGCGGATGTTTGATAAATTTATCTGTAATGTGAGATATGTGCACCAGTCCATCCTGGTGAACACCTATATCTACGAAGCAGCCGAAGTCTATAACGTTTCTGACTGTTCCCTTTAAGATCATGCCGGGCTTTAAATCCTTCATATCAAGGACATCACTCCTAAGGATAGGAGCTGGCATGTTTTCTCTTGGGTCTCTTGAAGGTTTCTCAAGCTCTGAGAGAATATCTGTAAGAGTGATCTCACCAATTCCAAGCTCCTCAGAAAGCTTTTTCTTGTCTGCTTCTGTTACCTTCCTGGATAGAGAGCCTGTATTAACTGTGGACTTCTCTGCAGCCTTGTTGTCAGCAGAAGGCTTTTTATCAGATGCATTATCAGAATCCTGCACTACAGCAAGGTTACTGCCTGCAAGTGCTGCTGCAAGTGCTGCTCCCATAGCTGTGCTTGTATTTCTGATAACAACCTGCTTCTGCTTTTTCTGTGGACGAGGCTTCTCTTCTCTAGCTGGCTGAGGTTTCTCAGTAGCGGCCTTGGCAGCGTTCTTCTGAGCTGCTCTAACATCATCAAAGGTAATACCGAGCTTATCCATAAGCTTTAAAGTAGCCTCGTAGGATTCAGGATGCACGCTTGTAGCATCAAGAGGATTCTCTCCGTCAGCAATACGAAGGAAACCTGCACACTGCTCGTAAGCCTTTGGTCCTAACTTAGGTACCTTTAAAAGTTCCTCTCTACTTTTAAATTTACCATTTTCTTCTCTATAATCAACAATATTTTTAGCTATTACCTTGCTGATACCTGAAATGTACTGAAGGAGTGGTGCTGAAGCTGTATTAAGGTCAACACCAACCTTGTTAACACAGTCTTCTACAACACCTTCAAGGGTCTCGCCCAATTTCTTCTGGTTCATATCATGCTGATACTGTCCAACTCCAATGGACTTAGGGTCTATCTTGACCAGCTCAGCAAGCGGATCCTGAAGTCTTCTTGCAATTGATGCTGCACTTCTTTGTCCAACATCAAACTGTGGAAACTCCTCTGTGGCAAGCTTACTAGCTGAGTACACTGAAGCTCCGGCCTCATTGACTATCACGTACTGAAGAGGTCTGTCAAGTTCCTTGATAAGCTCTACGATAACCTGCTCAGATTCTCTAGAAGCAGTACCATTACCAACAGAAATCAGATCTACGTTGTATTTATCAATAAGTCTCTTTAATTCAGCCTTGGCTTCCTCTACCTTGTTCTGAGGGGCTGTTGGATAAATAACCTTGGTATCAAGAACTTTACCTGTAGCATCTACAATGGCAAGCTTACAGCCAGTTCTAAAAGCAGGGTCCCATCCCAGAACTGTCTTGCCAGCAATAGGTGGTGCCATGAGAAGCTGAGTCAGATTCTTGCCAAATACGGAAATTGCACCATCCTCTGCCTTCTCAGTAAGTTCATTTCTGATATCACGCTCAATAGCAGGAGCAATGAGTCTCTCATATGCATCCTGATTGATTTCCTCAATAACAGGAGTAGTAATAGGATTGTCATTTTTGAGCATCTTCTTGTTCAAATACTGAAGTATCTGCTCTTCAGGAGCCTCAATCTTGACTACGAGGAATTTCTCCGCCTCACCTCTGTTAAGAGCAAGTACTCTGTGACCCAATACCTTCTTGATAGGCTCTTCATAGCCATAGTACATCTCATAAACGCTCTGAGCCTTCTCATCCTTGGCCTTACTTGTAAGGATACCCTGCTCCATTGTAGCTTCTCTTATATATGTTCTAAAATCAGCATTATCAGAAACATCCTCAGCAATGATGTCCATTGCTCCCTGAAGTGCCTGTGCTGCATCCTCAACCTCTTTTTCCGGATCAACAAAGGCTGCAGCTTCCTCAGCAAGGGGCTTTGTAGTCTCCTGAGCAAGAAGGATCTGGGCAAGTCCTTCCAGTCCCTTTTCTCTTGCTATGCTGGCTCTTGTCTTTCTCTTTGGTCTATATGGAAGATAAAGATCCTCGATAGCAACCATAGTCTCAGCTGCAATAATCTTGGCCTTAAGTTCATCAGTCATCTTGCCCTGCTCTTCGATAGAAGCAAGCACCTGCTGCCTTCTCTCTTCAAGGCTGCGGAGATACTTAAGTCTCTCATCCAGATTACGGAGCTGTTCGTCATTAAGGGAGCCTGTAGCTTCCTTTCTGTATCGTGAAATGAAAGGAATAGTATTGCCCTCGTCAATTAACTTAACTGCGGCTTCAACCTGCCATTTCTCGACTTGTAGTTCTTCTTTGATCTTTAATACAATATCCATTTTTTCCTCGCTAATACTTAATATTCAATTAACTTTTTATGAACAAACGATATTCCTTATTATACCAAGCCTTTCGCTCTGTTTTCAAGACTCATGAAAGGCCCGTAAACATTGAAAAAAACGCCGTTTTATTGTAGAATCTATGGTAAGAACCTATGTTTGAGAGGAAGGTATTGATGGAAGATAACGGGGACAAATACTATTACAATAATTATAATTACAACATGACCCATAATGACCTTGATAATCATGTCAGGATGGCTTCAACAGCCCTTATTATGGGACTTATTTCAGTTCCCTTATGTTTTTTCATGTATACTGGAATAATTGTTGGTGGAATAGCTGTCGTTTTTGCTCTTTTATCCAAGGGCACAGCGGCCAAGCTCCTTCCCCAGGCCAAAAAGGGAATCATATACGGGACAATTGGAATAGTACTTGGCTATGCAATACTTGTAACTAGTGTTCATACAATGTTTACAGATCCTGTTGCGCATGAGCAGCTCAATAAGACCTCCGTCCAGCTTTACGGCGAGAGCTTTGACGATATGTTAAAAGAGATAGGTGTAAGCATTGATGGCGAGTAAGGAAGGTGCCTATGAGTATGATCGGTGCTATCGGAAGTGGATATGGAGCCTACACAGGCTATGGCATGTCAACTGGTGCTGCTTCTGAGGCCAAGCCCATACTTAATCCTAGTGAGTCCACACAGAAGGCTCCTGGCAAACTATCATCTCCTGCAGAGTGTGAAACCTGCAAGAACCGTAAATATCAAGACGGCTCTGATGAGATGGTTTCTTTCAAGAGCGCCCAGCACATCAGTCCTGAATCTGCTGCTGCAAGAGTCAGAGGACATGAAGCTGAGCATGTGAGCAATGCCTACAAGGATGCAGCCATGAATAATGGCAAGGTTCTTCAGGCATCAGTATCTATCAAAACAGCCGTGTGTCCAGAATGCGGACGCACTTACGTATGCGGTGGGGAGACCGCTACAAAGATAAAATACAGTAATGAGGATAACCCATATCAGCAAGCCAGAAAGTCCATAGACAAACAAGGGCTGCTTGGAGCAAATATCAATCTGGCCGGCTGAGCATAAGAAGGTGTTGTCAGGGGAGCATATACTACATGTCTAACACTATTAAAATTGCAGAGCTTAAGGCAACGGCCAAGGAAAGATCCATAGACAGATATGGATCTCTTATATTGGCCAATATTATTATTTTTATAATTCAGCTTATCATTTCTGGTATTACCACTGTAGGAACCTCTGGTAGTATCATCATTTTTGTCATAAATCTCATCATCAACCTGATTGTAAATATTCTTCTGGGAGTTCTTGTATCCGGCAAGGCCTACCTTTATATGAATCTGGTCTACTCGCAGCCTATCGCTGCCTCAGATATTTTCTTTGGATTAAAGCAGCATCCTCAAAAAGCTGTGATCATCCAGTCAGTATTTGTTCTGGTGGATTTCTTTGTAAGTCTCCCGGCATCAGTTCTTCTTTTTATGGTCCAGAGGACTCCTACCCAGAGCGGATACATAGCAATGATCATTGCTCTCTTAGTTGGCTTCATAGTAAACCTCTATGTTTCGCTGGTTTATTCGCAGTCCTTTTTTCTTTTGCATGACTTCCCTGAGCGCTCCGCAAAAGAGCTCCTTAGAAGCAGCCGCAAACTGATGCAGGGCAACAAATTAAAGCTGCTTGCACTCTATTTGAGCTTTATTCCCCTGTACTTATTTGGTATTCTAACTTTGTTTATCCCACTTTTGTGGATAAGTGTTTACAGATATGCTACTATAGCTGTCTTTTATCAAAAACTGATTTCAAATGCTGGCAGCAATATGCCAGCCAAGGAGGAACAAAATGGACTTGATTGATGCGATCCGTGCTATCGATAAGCCACATGAGGACGATGTCCTGAATAGATTATATACACCTTGGGGTGAAAACCTTGACAAAGACAACGTACTCAAAGAGTATCCTCGCCCACAGTTTCAAAGAAACAGCTATATCAATCTGAACGGTGATTGGGAATACTGTATTGTTCCAGAGGAACAGGGCTCATCTATTCCTGAAAAAATGGATGGTCACATTTTAGTACCATTTTCTCCAGAGGCAATGCTATCAGGCGTCGAAAGGCGACTTGAGCCATACCAGTATCTCTGGTACAAAAAGGTACTTCCAGTCCTAAAGAGAACCCACCATAATTCCCGTTTTCTTTTGCATTTTGGAGCAGTAGATCAGTTTGCTGATATCTATGTTAATTCCACCCTTGTAGGCTCTCACAGTGGTGGATATCTTCCTTTTACCCTGGATATAACAGATTATCTTTTGTTTGATGGTCACAATAAAGAGTCCCTTGATAACATGCTTCACGTCAGAGTCAAGGACACCAGTGATTCCTCCTATCACAGCAGGGGAAAACAGACTCTTAAAAGAGGTGGAATGTACTACACCTGTCAGAGTGGCATCTGGCAGACTGTCTGGATTGAAGAGGTTCCAAATACCTACATCAGGAAACTCCGGATCAGACCAGAAGCTGATCTTAAAACATTATCCGTCGAGGTTTCCACCAATAACCCCAGCAAAGTTACTGTTAAATTCCCTGGCTATGAAATGGTTAAATCACCATCTTCTTCTGACAGCTATGATACTACCTTTACTGGAGATTTTTCTTTTTCCTCAGATACATATCCCAGCATTGGAGAAGACCATTCAGCGATTTCTCCTAGCTACTACCATTTTTCTTTTACCATAAAAGAACCACATTTATGGAGCCCTGAAGACCCTTATCTGTATCCGCTTCAGATAATCACAGATGAGGATCATGTTGACTCCTATTTTGCCATGCGCTATTACTCAATAGAAAAAGACGGATCAGGAATCAGCAGGTTCTGCCTGAATCATGCTCCGTATTTTCTTATGGGTGCACTTGACCAGGGCTACTGGCCAGATGGACTCTACACAGCTCCTTCTGACAAGGCACTTATTTATGACATTACAGAAATGAAGAGACTTCATTTTAATATGCTCCGCAAGCATATCAAGGTTGAAGCAGCAAGATGGTATTACCACTGTGACCGCCTTGGGATGATAGTTTGGCAGGACATGGTTAGCGGAGGTTCCTCCTATGCCAAGCCAGTGGTATCATATCTTCCAACTCTTTTCCCAAAGGTGTTTGGACGTATGCCTGATGGTCCCGCGACCTACAAGACTTTTTCACGTGGTTCTGCCGAAGGACGTGGCGAGTGGCTTAAAGAAATGCAGAATACAATAAGATATTTGTACAACGTTCCTAGTATTGCAACCTGGGTTCTATTTAATGAGGGCTGGGGACAGTTTAATGCTGCCAGTGCCACAATTATGGCTAGAGAAATAGATAATACAAGGCCAATCGATCAGGCCAGCGGATGGTTTGACGAAGGAAGCGGCGATTTTAGAAGTGTTCACAACTACTTCAGGCCTCTTACTGTTGAAAAAGACCCAGGTGGCAGAGCCTTTGTTATTTCTGAGTATGGCGGCTTTACTCACCACATCTCCGGTCACAGTAGTGTCGACAGAGTCTTTGGATATAAAAAATACGACACCTTGGATCAACTAGGTGTCGCATATTACAACCTTATGAATGGTACTATCAAGCCTCTTATAACAAAGGGGCTTGCCGGTGCAGTTTATACTCAGGTAAGTGATGTTGAGGAAGAAGTTAATGGTCTTATGACCTATGACAGACGCATAACCAAGATAAATCCTGATCTTGATCCAAGCCTGTCAAGCAATATAGATATTGCTCTTAATAAATCTCAACCTGACCATTGAATATCTTTTGCAGTTTATTTCTGACCATTATAAAGGCAGGTATCAGAAAGGCATCAGCCAGAATCCAGGCTGCAGGGCTGGCAAGGCATATCGCTGTAAAGCCTATGTGCGGTACCAGCAAAATAGCTACTGCCGATCTACCTATCATCTCCATAACTCCGGCCAGGACTGCAAACATTGAATAGCCCATTCCCTGAATGAGGAATCTTACTATATTTACAAGGGCCAGTGGAATATAAAACAGGCTGTTATAGATCAGGAAAAGATGAGCATTATCAAGGCAGGTTACTTCACTGGCATTTAAGAATATCATCGAGAAGTTCCTGCCAAATAATATCAGTATCACGCAGGCTATAACAGAATAAATACTTCCAATCTTCACAGCAGCCTTAAGTCCCTGCGTGAGATGGTCGAGCTTTTTAGCTCCCACATTCTGTCCGCCATAGGTTGCCATAGTCGAACCAAGAGCGTCAAAAGGAATACAGAAGAACATTGCTACCTTACTTGCTGTAGTAACTGCTGTAACAGCATCTTCTCCAAGGCCATTGATGGCTGTCTGCAAGATAACACTTCCTATTGCAGTTATGGAATACTGAAGTCCCATTGGAACTCCCATATTAAACAAAATAACAAAATGTGATCTGTCAAGTTCCCAGTCATCCTTTGAAAGCTTCATAATATCTATCTTTCTAATAATGTACAAAAGACAAAGCGTACCAGCCACAAGCTGAGAAACAACTGTAGCAAAGGCTGCTCCAAAAATTCCCCATTGAAATACCATTATAAATACAAGGTCCAGGGCAATATTAATGACAGAACCTATGATCAGATATTGTACAGGATGTTTGCTGTCACCAAGCGCTCTTATTGTGGCTGACAAAAGGTTGTACATGTATGTAGCTGGAATTCCCAAAAATATGACTATGATGTACTGATAAGCGTAATCAAGGATTGAATCTGGTGTCTTCATAGCAAGTAGGATCTGTCTACAGAATACACTAACAAAGAAAGTCATGATCACAGCAAATATTGAGCACAGGATGATTGCATGAGTATAGAACTTGCGCATGCTCTTATAATCCTTGGCCCCAAATCTCTGGGCTATAGGAATTGCAAAGCCATTGCAGACACCCATACAAAAGCCCATGATCAAAAAGTTCACAGCTCCTGTTGAACCCATTCCTGAATAAGCTTCTTTACCAAGGGTCCAGGATACGATTGCTGTATCAATTATGTTGTATAACTGCTGAAATAACATGCCCCAGAAAAGAGACATGGCAAAGCCCATGATAAGCTTCATAGGATCGCCTACAGTCAAGTCCTTTATATTAGTATTTTTACTCATAATCGTTAACCTCTATTCGACTATTAAATCCAAACAGTTGAATATAGTACTACACTTCTATAATTATTGTAAAGTGGGAATTAATTTTGTACAATAAGTCTAAATTCTATACTGAAATACGAGCTTTACGCGTATTTTAATAATATAAACTCAGGGAAATGGAGATAATATGGAAAACATAAAAGCAGTAGTTTCTCTAGGACACGATGCTCTTGGTGTAACAACCTCAGAGCAGCTTACAGCGACCAAGGTCGCAGCCAAGGCTCTTGCGGATCTTGTAGAAGCCGGATACCAGCTTACAATCACCCATAGTAATGGCCCTCAGGTCAGTATGATCCATAAAGCCATGACTGAACTTCATAGAATGTACATTGATTACACAGCAGCTCCAATGTGTGTATGCAGTGCTATGAGCCAGGGCTATGTTGGCTATGATATTCAGAATTCTCTGAAGGCAGAACTGACAGGACGCGGAATATCCAAGGCTGTCAGCACAATCCTGACTCAGGTGACTGTAGATCCCTATGATGAAGCCTTCTATGCACCTACCAAGGCCATTGGTCGTTACATGTCCAAGGAAGATGCAGATAATGAGGTCAAGAAGGGAAATTTTGTAAAAGAAGATCCTGGAAAGGGCTATAGAAAAATTGTAGCAGCTCCCAAGCCAATAGACATAGTTGAAATCGATGCTATCAGGGCATTAGTCGATGCAGGTCAGATTGTTATTGCCTGTGGCGGAGGCGGTATTCCAGTTATACAGCAGGGTCATGTTCTCAAGGGCGCTTCTGCCGTAATTGAGAAAGACGCAATAGCAGGCAAGCTTGCAGCAGATCTTAAGTCCGACAAGCTCATAATCCTGACTTCCGTACCATTCGTATACAAAAATTTCGGCCAGGAAACTCAGGAAGAAATCCCTCAGATGACCGTTTCCGAAGCCAAAAAATACATTGAAGCCGGAGAATTTGGCGAAACCGATATGCTTCCCAAAATTGAAGCAGCCATCGAATTCCTCGAAGCCAACCACGAAGGCGAGGTAGTCATCACCTCCCTAGTATCCGTCTCCGACGCCCTCAAAGGCAAAGCCGGCACCCGCATCATCTACTGATTGCCCAGCCCGGAGCGTATACTAAAACGCCCAGTGCGCAGAAAACTACCTCCCGCTCATGTAAGAGTTTTTTTTCGCCACTCCTGTCGGGGGTTCATGGCATCAAAATTTCTGCCTGGGGTTCCATGGCTCAAAACTCGTATCCTAGGCCCGCTTTCGAGCAGGTGTTTTCGCCCGGCGAGTCTTAGATGGCAAATTGTCAATTCGCAGCCTCGCTGCTCATTTACATTCGGGGCGATATTCCAATTTGCTTCGCAAAGATCGCCCCTCACTCCTGAATCATTTTCTCACGAAATCTGCAGTAAATGCAGATTTCTGGAGCCGCGCCCTCGGAGGACTTGTCTGAAGCAGGGCGGAGGTTAGATATACTAGACTATGAAAATGCCATAGCTCGCACAGCGAGCGTATATAACAATAAAGAGATCAGCTCTCCAAGCTAGCTTGTGAGACTGATCTCTTTTTGTTATTAAGGTGCTACGCACCTGTATGGCATTTTCAATTATGTAGAACTTTGTCCGCCCTGCAAGTTTTGGCCTTCCGAGGGCGTATTAAAAGAAAGTGTGCGCGAACATTTGAGAAATGTTTCATTTGCCAGTGACGAGCAGGCAAAAATACTGCGCAGATAATAGGGCCGTCGGACACTCAAACATGTTGAGCCATGGACAGGAACCCCAGGCAGAAATTTTGAAGCTCATGAACTAACCCTCCACTCACAAAGGCGAAAAAATATCTCTCACAAAGTCGCTCGCGGTAGTTTTCTGTGCACTGGACTGCGGTGCTGGCCCGGGATGCGGGTGCGGCTGGCAGCAGCAAGTTTTGGCCGAAGCCGCTGTGTGGGCATGCCTGGGCGCTGGCGGGTTAGGTGTTGGTGGCCTGCTCTACGTTGAACTGAGGGATCTTGGGTACAAGGTCGCCACGGATCTCGATGAGAGGTGATGACTTTCCTTCGATGTAGTCGCGGGTTATTGTGACACGGCCAATGTTCTCGTCCTTGGGTATCTCGTACATGATGTCGAGCATAAATTCCTCGATGATGGCGCGAAGAGCTCGTGCTCCAGTATCTTTTTCCATGGCCTTCTCTGCTATGGCTTCGAGAGCACTATCATCAAATTCAAGGTCAACTTCGTCAAGAGCCAGGAGTTTCTGATACTGCTTGAGAATAGCATTCTTGGGCTCTTTCAGGATCTTTACAAGCATATCCTTAGTAAGAGCCTGAAGTGAACATATAATTGGAAGACGACCAAGGAATTCTGGGATCATACCAAACTTCTTTAGATCCTCTACTGTAACCTTTGAAAGAAGGTTTGGATCGTCCTCATACTTATCCTTGAGATCTGCATCAAATCCAATTGAAGTCTGCTTATTAAGTCTCTGAGTTATTATCTCTTCAAGATCCGGGAATGCACCTCCACAGATAAAGAGAATATTTCTGGTATTAACTGTTGCAAGTGGCACCATTGCATTCTTGCTACCTGCGCCAACTGGGACCTCAACGTTAGAGCCCTCAAGAAGCTTTAACATTCCCTGCTGAACAGATTCTCCACTTACATCCCTTGATGTTGTGTTTTTCTTTTTGGCAATCTTGTCTATCTCATCGATAAAGATAATTCCATGTTCAGTTTTCTCAACATCATTACCGGCTGCTGCAAGGAGCTTACTAACTACGCTCTCGATGTCATCACCAATATATCCTGCCTCAGTAAGGGATGTGGCATCAGCAATAGCAAGAGGGACATCAAGAAGCTTTGCAAGGGTCTTAACAAGATATGTCTTACCACTTCCTGTTGGTCCCAGAAGCAGAATATTGGACTTCTCTATTTCAATTTCATCCATAGTATCTGTTGCTACTCGCTTGTAGTGATTGTAAACCGCAACAGACATTACTTTTTTAGCCTGATCCTGACCAATTACATACTCATCAAGCTTAGCCTTGATCTTGTGTGGCGCTGGAATATTCTTTATATCAATAGCCGGCTTGGAAGAAGCCTCACTCTTTTTCTTTATCTTCTGGGAATTTGGAATTCCACCACCCATATTAAAACCATTATTCTGGAAATCTCCCATGTTGAAGAAGCCCATGTTAGGCATTCCAGAGTTCTTGTTGAGCTCATTCATGAGATTAGGATTGTTAAGCATATTCTGATAGTCGAACTGGCTCACAGCATCCATAGTCTTGTGCATGCAATCATCGCAGACACAGATATTATTGGGAAGATGGAACATCTTGCCAGCCTTACTCTCAGGGCGTCTGCAGACAAAGCAGACATCCTCATACTCTGGCTTGTTGTCATTATCTGATGGCTTGTTATCACCTGCTTCATTTTTCCTGGCATCATCAGAGACAGTATCACCAGTTGTGTTATCCACAACATCAACAGGTGTATCCTGAATGTCTACTTTCTCGTCGTCTGTAACTTCTCTGAAATCAAAATCATCGTTTCTCATAAATTTTCCTCATATTGATATGATAAGAATGCATGTTGCTTGCAACATGCTCGCGCAACTTTCTGTGATACAAGAAAGAATGTCGCTTGCGACATTCTCGCGCCGAGCGCGGTTGCATTTATGCAACATTTACCTATCGCGCGAGTGTGCATCCACAGCGGAGCGTTTTTTATTGAATAGGAAAGCAATTTCCTATTCAATAAAAAGTGCTATGGATGGCTCCTCGTCATCCATAGCAACCATTAAGTTCTAAGATTTAACTAATTAGTGTCCGCCTTCGCTCTGGCCATTGTTGTTCTTGTCCTCTGGCTTGGCTGGAACCTGATGGCCATCATACTGACCCTGGCCTGTTCCATCTGCAGAACCGCTTCCACCATTTCCACTAGTGTTTGTTGCACCTCCTAGTGTAACATCATAAGTATAATCTGTATACTCTGAACCATTCTGTCTCATTACTGTAACTTTTACAGTTGTTCCAATAGCGTAATACTGAAGTCTAGTCTGAAGATCATCCATAGAAGCAATCTCAGTTCCATCAAAAGAGACAATAACATCGCCCTTCTGGATTCCTGCGGCCTCAGCTCCGCCACCTGATGTAACATCTGCTACATAAACGCCAAGTGGCAGTCCATAGATAGATGAAACATCTGAAGTAACACTTACTCCTGAAATTCCAATGTATCCTCTCTCCTCATCTGAGAGTTTAATCTTGGTTTCTTCATTCATAAGCTGTTCAATGATTGGCTTAGCAGCAGAAATTGGAATAGCATATCCCATACCTTCTACAGTGTCTCCACCAATCTTATTTGAATTGATACCAATTACCTCGCCCTGAACATTAAGAAGTGCTCCACCTGAGTTACCAGGATTGATAGCTGCATCTGTCTGAATAAATTCCCTAGTGCTGCCATCATCAAGCTCTACCTGTCTGTTAAGAGCTGAAATAACGCCTGTTGTAACTGACTGGCCATATCCAAGAGCATTACCAATTGCTATGGCAGGTTCTCCAAGAACCAACTGATCACTGTCACCAAGAGTTGCAACCTTGATCGTACTCTTTGTTTCATCTGAAAGATCA
This sequence comes from Butyrivibrio sp. INlla14, assembly GCF_900102515.1. Lineage (GTDB taxonomy): Bacteria > Bacillota > Clostridia > Lachnospirales > Lachnospiraceae > Butyrivibrio. Next base: position 114,934 of record NZ_FMVS01000010.1, on the reverse strand, counting down.
TCCAGCATAACAGCGATAACAGCCAGATCCATGTCGGAATTAGTTCCCTTTACTACAGCCTCAACTGTAGCATCATCTGAAAAGATAACTTCCAATGTATCAGCGCCCTCAATTACGTGATAATTGGTTGCTATCAAAAGTTCTGTGTCATTCTGTCCTACAATGATTCCACTACCAGATGCAGTAGCTTCCTGCTCCTGTACATATCCAAAATAACTAGCTGATGCTGTATAGTTGTTGTGGATAATAACCATAGCAGGCATAACCTCAGATACAACCGCAGTTACATCAGTAACAACTGTACTGGTCTGAGCTGAAACTGTTGTAGTCTTGACGCTATCCTGTGTCTGCGCTTCAGCTACCTGCTCTGACTCAGCCTGTGTTGTTTCCTGAGTCATTTCTATCTCTGTCTTTGCAGACTTATTTGCAATAGCAAAATATGAGGCACCGATTCCGCCAACCAAAAGTGCAAATATCGCAATAGCTGCAACTACAATTGCTCCGGTGTTTTTCTTTTTAGGAGCCTGTGTTGGAATCTCAGAGGTATTTGTACCATACTGATATGTACCATAGCTGTGGGCACTAGACTGGTTATTGTATGCATAGTTGTTATTGCCAGCATTGTAACCACCGTAGTTGTTCACACCACTGTTGTTACTGCCTGTACCAGCTCCTGCATTGTTATAACCGCCACTATAACTGCTATTCCCATAACCACTGAAAGGACTTGGATTCTGCTGTCCGCTAGCATAGGAATAAGGATTATAAGAATAGGTATTGTTGCTCTTTGCCTGTTCACTTCCATAAGAACTATGCTCATTTGCTGAATTCGCATTATCTGTTGAATTCAAATTGGAATTACTATTTACACCACCCTGTTCCATTTTGTCATCTTCATACATGATAACTACCTTCTTCCTTTATTTGGATTATGGCTCTAGTATAAAGAGATTCTGTGACGGAATTGTGTTTTAATTATTATAAAAATATAATATCTTTTTATAATTAGCCGGTTATGTATCAGTATTCCTCTTCAATCACCTGTATTTCCATATAATCAAAGGGAACCTGCTCTATAAAGGCATCCCTTGTAAAGCGGCATTTTGAGTGCCTTTGGAAGTCCCTGACTGTTGTATCTAGCCATATAGGTTTGGACAGATCAAGCTCATAGCATGCTTTTTCTATAGCGTTCATCACCTTGTGAGTCCTGGTATCCGTAGTATCATCACAAATGACTGTATCCTTTATTAGATGATTATCATCTATCAGCTTAACCCAAAGTCTAAACATTCTGATCCCCTTAAATACTTCTCTTTATAATGTAATCTCTATACCGCAATCAGACAGCCCCTTTAAAAAGCTCTCTTTGGTTCTATTTATAATAAGTTCCTGTGGAAAACCTATTTCCTCAAACATTTTCTGAACTCGCATAGTTTCTCCAATTTCCGGAGACATATGAGCATCCGTATTAACACAGACGGACACTCCAAGCTCAGCACACCTTATGGCAACATCTCTGCAAACCGACTGATGATGTCCCTCCCAGAAAAAGCTATGCTCATTTATCTCTATTGGCTTTTTAAGTTCCTTGGCAACTCTAAGGACTTCATCCATATCAAAAGGCACTCCGGCTCTTCCTATGTGTCCAATAAAGAAAACCTTGGGATTCTCCATAGCCTTTATATACATATCAGTATTCTCTGAAATACTCTTTCCAATTGTATGTCTCTTGGCATGCACTGAAGCTATGACAAAATCAATTCTCTCACATACCATATCAAGCAGTCTCTTCTCAGGATCATAAACATCACCAGTTACAGACTTGCTGATAATAATGTCATGTCCAAAAAGATTCCCATCCATATCTACAATATCTGCCTCGACACCTCGAAGAAGAGTAACATCATTCCAAACTCTTGGCCAATTATTTGAGCAAAAGAGATACTGATAATTTTTAACATTCTCATAATCGCCAAACAACATATCGCTAAAATGATCAGTGCTGGCAAGGAGCTTGATTCCTTTCTCTTTGGCTGCCCTGATATTTTCTTCTATAGTTGAATAAGCATGTCTTGAATATAAAGTGTGTGTGTGGGTATCACATTCAATCTGGTACATATTTCACCTCTATTATCTTATTTCAGATTTCCCCAAATCCCCCACGCTAAATAAATAACAATAAGTCATACGCCATAACAATAATTAGCTATCCCCGACATTTTGTCAAGGATAGCTAATCCTATTCCCATAATAATGGTTTATACTATATTACTCTTCATATCCGTTAGGATTCTGGCTCTGCCATCTCCAGGAATCAGCGCACATTTCCTTGATTCCATTCTCTGCCTTCCAGCCAAGTTCTCTCTCTGCCTTATCTGCATTAGAGTAGCATGTTGCGATATCTCCAGGTCTTCTTTCCTTGATCACATAAGGAATCTTGACGCCTGTAGCTTCCTCGAAATTCTTGACAATATCAAGTACGCTATATCCAACACCTGTTCCAAGGTTGTAGATATTAAGTCCACTGCCTGGCTCAAGCTTCTTAAGAGCCTTAACATGGCCAAGTGCAAGATCTACTACATGGATGTAATCTCTTACTCCTGTACCATCGTGTGTATCATAATCATTACCAAATACATTGAGCTGTGGAAGCTTGCCAACTGCAACCTGTGTAATGTAAGGCATAAGGTTATTAGGAATTCCATTTGGATTCTCACCAATTGTTCCACTCTTATGTGCTCCGATAGGATTAAAGTATCTAAGAAGAACTACATTCCATTCTGGGTCAGCCTTCTGGATATCTGTGAGAACCTGCTCCAGCATTGACTTGGTCCAACCATAAGGATTTGTACATGTTCCCTTAGGGCACTCCTCTGTGATCGGAATAAATGCAGGATTGCCGTATACAGTTGCAGAAGATGAGAAAATAATGTTCTTGCAGCCGTGCTGTCTCATTACATCAACCAAAGTAAGAGTTCCAGCAATGTTGTTTTCATAGTATTCCCAAGGCTTCTGTACTGACTCGCCTACAGCCTTAAGTCCCGCAAAATGGATTACGCTGTCAATCTTCTCACTAGTAAAGATCTTCTCAAGACCTTCTCTATCTCTTATATCTACCTTGTAGAAAGGTACCTTTTTGCCTGTGAGGGCCTCAACTCTTCCGATAACCTTCTCACTAGCATTAGCAAGGTTATCCATAACGACCACATCATAGCCTGCATTCTGAAGCTCTACTACTGTATGTGATCCAATATATCCTGCTCCACCTGTTACAAGAATAGCCATATTCAACCTCTTTTCTGTTATGTATCACCAAGTTTTTTGTTTACTATGGTTTAATTGTATTGATAGGCGTCACTAATTACAACACTCTTATGTTAGGAACACCTGTCAGAATGTTAGATTGTTCCATCACTCGTAAGCAGCTCGCGCCAGTAACAAATTCGCACATTCCTCAACAAATTGCATTACAGCTCAATACCGTTAAGCTTGCAAAGCTCTCTAGCTGACTCTACAGAATCAACGCCTTCTTTATTCTTGATAGGAGCAAATTCATGTTCTCTTACAACCTCATAAGGAAGGCATGTATCAAGCTCATGGATCATATCAAGAACAAGCTGCTCGAACTTGCATCCGTTAGGAGCTTCTGGCTTGATAAGATTTGCATTTTCATCAATATAAGGAATCTTCTTCTCAACAACATGCAGAGGAAGAGTTTTCTGAGCTATATCAAAAAGAGCCTTCTCGTTAAAGAGATAGTTAAGGATAACTCCATAGTTGTAAGCAGGATCGCCGTTTTCATCCTTGGCATCCATCATCTCCTGTGAAAGCTCGTAATACTCAACGATAGAAGGTCTTCCATCCTCAAGACACATTACGCCAACCTTCTCGTCTGGAGCATTCTTTCTAACAACCTTGGCGCCGCAGGAAACACCTGCATTAACTGTTGCACCAACAAAGCAAGGATCTGCGATTCTCTGAAGGACATTATCAACAGCAAAAATATCGATCCACTCGATTCCCTCTTTTAACAGAACATCTCTAAGTCCAGCCTTGAGCATAGAAGAATACCATCCAGCATTACCATTAGGAGATGTGGAAATTCTGCCCTTGCCCTCCATATATACTTTTCCATTGTAATCAGAAGCTGGAGCCATATCCTGCTTGAAGAAAGTAACCTTATCCTCTGGATATCCAAAGAAATTGTGCTCCTTGAGGAAGTTTACTGTAGCATCATTATTCTTTTCACTTGTCATGATGAAAAGATGAATGAAGGCACCACCTGCCTGAGCTACTGTATCCTGAAGGTTCTCGATTATTCTCTGGAAAATATAAACTGGCTTGGTAAGACCAATATCATACATTCCCTTTGGGTTGTCAGAACCAAGTCTGGTTCCCATTCCGCCTGCAAGAAGGACTGCTGCCACCTTGCCAGCCTTAATTGTCTCAACGCCAATCTTTCTAAACTCTTCTTCTCTTTCCTTAATCTCGGAAACCTGCATTGCAGCAAGAGGTGCAAACTGTCCTCTTCCCTCACTCTTTCCAAGATTCTTGCAGTTCTCTAAAACTGCAAAGTCTGTATCCTCTATCTGGGCAAGAAGCTCTTCTTTCTCAGTATCAGAAAGTTCATCATAATACTTAAGTACATGCTCCTGGCCATATTTAGCTAGTTTCTCCTGTGCACTTTGAAAATCCATTGTTCATACCTCTTTCATGATAATACGGGTTTCTGAACCCATGCCGTTACATTGTAACATAATTGTTTGCTTTATACTATTTTAATCAAATAAAAACCTGCGAAGGTATTTTCCCCCGCAGGTCCTTGATGTATCTGTTTATGTATCTGTTTCTATTACTGTGGAGTAGCAGGAGTTGCCGGAGTCTGAGCTGCAGCAACTATTGCAGGATCTACAGGAGCAGGTGTTCCTGGAACCCAGCCAGCAGGTGCTGCCAAAAGTCCGCCCTTGTCGAAAGTACACTCAACATTATCCAGAACAGCAGTTACGCCTGCAAGCATCTTGCCATTGTTGGCATCAAAGTATCTCCATCCATCAGGAAGCTGAACCCAGCCTACAACCATGTGTCCATCTGTAGGATCAAGGAAGTAAACTCCGTCCTTAAGTGGAGCCAGCCCTGTAGCCATAAGTCCATCAGCCCCAAAGTAGAAAGCTCTTCCGTCTATTGCATTCCAGCCTTTTACCATCTTGCCATCTGCGCCGAAATAATATCTGGCACCTACTTCACCTGTCCAGCCTGTAAACATTACTCCGTCATTGCCAAAAAGGTATACATCTTTATCAATCTGCTGAAGGCCTACATAAGCCCTGAAATCCTGTCCAAAATAAAATCTCTGTCCAAGTTCATTGGAAAACCAGCCAGAAATAGCAGCACCATCTGCGCCAAACATGAACTTTCCAACTTCAAAGGCCAGCATTCCTGTCTGCATTACACCCTTTTCATTGAAATAATAAAGCTTATTTCCAACCTGAGTAAGTCCCACGTGCATTAAATACTGATCATCAAAATAGTGAACACCATCCTCAAGAGGAATAAGGCCCTTCTGGCAGACACCATCTGCATTGGCGTAAACCAGTGCCCCGCCAACATCAATAAGGCCAGTACGTCTTACACCATTTGCGTCAAAGAAATATCTTGCCCCTGCAATATCTGCAAAGCCAACCTTGGCAAGTCCGCCCTGAGCTGGATCAAGGTAATATATTCCTGATTCATCCTGGAACCATCCTGCATTAATGATACCTGTAGTAGCATCTGCATGATATCTTCCATTCGAAAGGTTAAGCCAGCCATAGAGCTTTCTATAATTGTGATAATAATATATATTTCCACCATAACTGTTAAATCCCTCTGGAATCAAACGGCTAAAGTAATCTGAATAAAGATGATCGATATCTACTCTTCCAGGGATACCTGCAACCTGTCCATGGCTTGTAGACTGCCACATTGCATACTCTCCAGGATATTCGCACGCTCCGCTGTACTGAGCAACCCACTTAGGTGCAGAAACTACTGGCATTCTGCCCATGAACCAGTTCTTGCTGGCATATACCATAGGCTCATAACCGTTAGCATACATTATTCCGCAGAATGTATCTGCAATAGCCTGAAGCTGAGCTGGATTGAGCCCCTTCTGACATGAGTCCTCAATATCAATTGCTACAGGAAATGATACTGTATATGGCGCAATCCATGCGAGAACCTGATTGGCCTCTGCTGCGGCCTGCTCAGGATTTGTCGCATAAGAATAGATATAGATACCAGTTCTGATGCCTGCTGCATTAGCACCATTTATATTGTTGATGAACTGTTCATCCATTCCCTTTTTAGTTGTTCCAACTCTGATCATGGCGAATTTAACACCAGAATTCTTGACCTGCTGCCAGTTGATCGCGCCCTGATATTTAGCCACATCAACTCCCATGGCAATTTCCGGGCCTCTGGCACTGACTGTAGTCTCAGCTACAGGTGATAAAGACAGAAACGCTACTGCCCCCAGAAGCGCTGCTGCAGAAAGTAAAGCTTTCTTGACACTTTTAAACATACTATTCCCCTCATATGAATTTTAAGTTTTTCTTAACATTTTAATTATAACAAATAAAAGGCACCACCACAATTGTGATGATGCCTTAAAATCTTAGTATTTACTCCCTGTATCTTAGGATTCCGTATGCTCCGGTTCCAGCATGGGCATTAAATGTTATAGTAGCAGGGTCCTCATCCAGATCCGGCAGGATTTCATATACACCGCCACTTCTTACACATACCACAGCATAAGAGGCTCCTTCTTCCTTGAAATCTGCAGGTATTTCAATCATTGTTCCAACCTTCATCTCTTCATTGACCATTGGATATACCTTAGTGGAAAAGAGTCTGCTGACTGTCATCTGAAAAGATGCTCCAAGAGTAGCTTCTTCTGACTGTGCCACAATACTCATAGTGTCGATAGCTGCAGGAGCTGTCCTTGCATCTATGTCCCATGTAGTTACAAAGAAATACTCGAGTATCATAAAATTGGCTTGTTTTTGGAGCTCGTACTCTGGGGTTATAACAGCAAACCCAGGAACAGACCAGGCATAATAGTTGCCAGCTACAGTTGACTTTACCTGCTTGCCATTTGAATTAACCACATTATTCTGAGGAATAACAATCTTTTCTTCCTCTTTTTCCTCTTCCATGTCACCAGTTGAGCTCGTTATATCTGTACTCTGCTGAATACTTGTTTCCTCAGAAATATCCGCATAGGAGGTTGATAGCCCTTCTGTTGCCTCAGACTTCACAGGATTTAATACCAGGCTGCAGACACCTAGTGTAAGTCCTGCCAGTAAACCACCCAATCTTCTTATTTTCATGTCCTCTATTCCTCACATTCTCTTGTTTATTCTTTTATTACGTGTAACTCAAATCCAAGATACTTTCATTGTAGTTTATATATATCCCGAATTCAAAGGTAGATTATATTTTATTCCCAATTTTTACGATTATTGTAATTATCGCCAAAAGAAAGTGCGCATTTTCATACATTTTTACGTTTATGAAAGCGTTTACATCCAGTATTCATGCGTGTTATGATTTCCTTATGTTTTAGCTTGTGGAGGCAAAACTATACTTAACTTAATAAGGGAGGACAAGAAGGTATGTTCAAAAAACTGATCAAAAAGGTTGTTATCGCTATCACGACAGCTTCTGTGATAGTGGCTTCTTCTGCCATAGCAACCACAGCTCCAAAGGCAGAAGCTGCATCTAATATCATCTCAGACGGATGGTATTACATTAAGAACATCAACAGCCAGATGTATGTTGATGTTGCTAATGCTTCCGACGCAAACGGCGCCAATGTCCAGCAGTGGACAGGAAATGGCAATGCCTGTCAGAAGTGGTATGTTACAAACCTGGGTAGCAACTATATCACAATTAAAAGTGGTATGGCTGGTGGCCGTATGCTTGACGTAAACGGGGGCAAATCAGCAGACGGTACTAACATTCAGATTTGGCCAGCTAATGGCAAGGATTCACAGATTTTTAAGGTAGTTAAGATTTCTGACGGAGTTGTAGCTCTTAAGAGCAAATGTGGCTCTGAAAAACAGGCTGTAAGCGTATATAACGCAGCAGTAGATGCTGGCGCCAACATTGTTACCTGGAAGTACAACAAGAAAAACACCTATCAGCAATTCAAATTCGAAGCTTGCTCTAACGGATCAGGCTCCGGGGGTGGTTCCGGTAGCGGTTCAGGTTCTGGATCAGGCTCTGGTAGCGGTTCAGGAAGCGCAAGTGGCAGCACTATTACAGTTAAGAATGGTGGAACATCTCTTTCTTCTGCTATCAGCAAGGCTAAGAGTGGCACCACAATTGTTATTGACGGTACTGTAAAGAGTGGCTCCGTAAAACTTCCTTCCGGTGTGCATATCACTGGTAAGAACAATGCCACAATTGATTTTTCATCCACAAGCGGAAGCTCTGGAAGAGGAATCACCATCTCAGGAAGTGGCAGCAATCTTTCAAACTTTACAGTAAAAAATGCTGCTGACAACGGTATCTTTATCGATGGCAACAACAATACTTTTACCAATGTAACCTGCTGCTACAACAAGGATGCCGGTTTCCAGATCAGTAACGGCGGCTCCAACAACAAATTCTACAACTGCACTTCACATCACAATGCAGATCCCAAGGGTGAAAATGCTGACGGATTTGCTTGTAAGCTCCATTCAGGAACCGGCAACTATTTCGAAGGCTGCGTCGCCGAATATAACAGTGATGATGGATGGGATCTCTATGCAGCACATGGGGCTGTAACCTTTAAGAACTGTAAGGCAAACTACAATGGATATTGCGACGGTATCTACGGTGATGGTAACGGCTTTAAACTTGGCGGAGTTGATAACAAGACTTCCGGTGTTGCCGCTCACCTTGACCCACTTAATCATGTTTTGGAAGGATGTTCAGCAGTTGGTAACTACGCTTCTGGCTTTGACAGAAATAACCAGAGCGGAGTTGTAACTATGAAAAAGTGCACAGCAGACAGCAACAAGAAATACAACTTCAACTGGCCAAAGGAAGGAACACCTTCTGCTCTTGGCAAAAAGGTAACCTTTGGAACAGCGGTAATCCAGGATTGCACATCTAAAAACGGAAAGAATAACATTAAGGGTGCCACATTAAAGGGCAACTGTGTTGGATTCTAATATTATCAAAGGCCTGTATCCATCTGAGATACAGGCCTTATTATATTAGCAAATTTAAAAACCTTTATTTATCTGTTCTATTGTAACCTCTTTATCATTTTTTAAATCATAGAATCCGGTATGCACGCCTTCTTCATATAACCAACATAAGTCCGTTCCATATGGTGCATCAAATATTTCCTTTATGACCTGTGCTTTTTCAAACAACGTCTCCGCTGTTACTATTACAAAATTGTTGGAATCACTCACATATTCGTCATCATCTATATCTGAATAGATTGTCCATCCATTCAGCTCTTTTATGTTACTTTTTTCTCTGTAAGAATATCTGATAGGAATCCCGTTTAACACATTCTTAGAAACAACAAATCCCCCATACAAAGAATTATCAATCCTCATTTTTCATTTCCTCCGCTATCTCTTTTCGCCATGGAAACTGATTAGCGTAATCCACGCACGAATTTCCATAATTATCCTTCTCATGACACTTAACACCGTATTTTTTTAAAACCGATAATAAACTCTTAACCACACCATTACCTAGTTTTCCTGATATCAAGTAAGATAACGGAATAGCACCAAAAGCATCTTTTTGGTTAATATCTATCCCTGCCTCAAGTAAAGTATTAGTGATAGTTATTATGAATTCTTCATCCCTTATATTCAATGAAGAATATAATATATGCAGAGCATTGCGCTTATGTTTTCCACCTTGATAGTTAATATCAATTCCCTCGTCAATCAAAAAAAACACCATTGCCTTGCGTTGTTCATAATTTCCATCTCCACACATAATTGTTTGTAGTAAATTAAGTTTTGTATCCTCATTTATACAATTGACATCACCTTTATACATCTTCATTAATAATTCAAAATCACCCATTAATGCTGCATCAAAAATGGTTATCATATCTATCCTCCCTATTCATGTGCATGTCCTCTATTAGGCGAGGGTATTTCTATTCTAAAGTTTTCCGGATTTTCCTGAAAATCCTTTAATTCTTGCAAAGAAATATCTCTATCTCTGTATTTTAAAAACATATCGTTATAGCATTTCCCCTCTTCATGTCCAAAATCAACTATCCCTTGGCGAGGTTCCATTACTTCATGTGACATTATGTTCCCCCAGTTATTCCCATTTAGCATAGCCAAATATCACAATTCTTAGCCGCCTACAATTATAACAAATAGCACTCTTTTTTGTCTCAAATATTTAATAGCTGAAACTTCGCAGTCGTAAAAATATGTTTAAACCTTTCTGCAAAATTAAGCGATCTCGTAGGCAGGTTCTAGAAAACATTTTCATGTACGAAGTTTAAGTTAATTGAGTTATATCTCAAACTCAACAGTATAAACATTTATATTTTTCATCGCTCATTCCTTCACATTCGCTTAATTCTCTTATATTCTCTGCATATTCCGTTTTCAATCGTGAAGCATATATTATAGAAAATTTTATAGTGTTTTCCTGATTCATTTTTACTCATGAAATCTTAGCAATAAATGGCTAGAGACAAGAAACAAATGGTAAGAGAAAAGTAAAGAAATGCCTTACACTACATATCATTGAAATACTTATATACAGGAAGGATTTGTAAAATGAAAAATAAGGTATTAGCGGGGATATTAGTTATGGGATTATTACTTACAGGTTGTGGTAATGATATTGAGAAAGCAATTGCACAAGAAACATCTTACTCCGAAGAGGCTGACAGTGCTATTTCAGATGAAATATTATTGGAAGATGCAAGCTCAGAGAACACTGATGCCAGCAGTTCTTCTACTACAACACCACAGGAAGCCCATGCAGAAGTTGGAAATATGGTTCTTCCAAGATACACAGCTCTTCGTACTGATGAAGGCGCAGGCACTATAGAAAGGATCACCTATACAGCTCATGATTATGCCGGAGATGGCCATGAATTTACCAAGGAAGCAAATATTTATTTGCCTGCAGGATATAGCGAGGATAAAAAATATAATGTAATGATCCTGCTACATGGCATTGGCGGAGATGAAGATGAATGGGGAATGAATAAGAGCACTTCCAGAGTAAAGGCAATAATGGATAATCTTGCCTATTATGGCGATATAGAGTCCTTTATTGTAGTTACTCCAAATGGAAGAGCAGGTGATTATAAGGCAGAAAACGGTTCATCTGCCATAGATTCTTTCTATGTATTTGGTCAGGAGCTGAGAAACGACCTGATTCCATATATAGATTCACACTACAGCACATATGCTGATTACAAGGAAGGGTATGACCTTTCAGAAGCCAGAGCCCATAGAGCAATTGCCGGGCTTTCCATGGGTGGCATGCAGACTATCAACATTGGTATCGGAGAATGCGTTGATATGTTTGGATATTTCGGTGCCTTCTCAGCTGCCCCAACAAGCAATATTGCCTCCAAGACAGCTAGCATTCTTGAAGGCAATGAATATCCAATCTATTATTTTTATAACATATGCGGTCTTCAGGACAGAACAGCCTATTCTAGCCATTCCGCCGCAGCTAAGACTCTGCCCTCTGTATGCAACCAATTTGTCGATGGTGAGAACTACATGTGGCAGGAGCTTGACGGACAGCATGATTTCCGCATTTGGTATCTTGGCTTTTATAATTTTGCTCAGCTTGCATTCAGTAAAGAGTAATGCAAACTTTACGATCATGGATTTACAATATTTCTTGCTTCGCCCCTCTGGTAAGCCTGAACATTCTTTTTAACCTCCTCAAGGCATCTGCGGCGGGCCTCAGTGCTGGCCCAGGCAAGGTGAGGTGTGACCATGAGTTTTGTGCTATCCTGTATCTGCAAAAGAGGTGAATCTTTGGCCATGGGTTCTGGATATAAAACATCCAGACCTGCGGCCTTTATTTTATTATTTAAAAGAGCATTAGCCAAGTCCTGTTCGCTTACGACAGCGCCTCGGGCAACATTTATGAGGACTGCGGTATCTTTCATCTTATCAAAGACATCCCCGCTAAAGAGATTTCTAGTCCTGTCACTAAGTGGACAATGGATTGAGATGACATCACTTCTTCTCAATAGCTCATCGAATTCAACTCTCTCGTAGTCTGTGCAGGTGCTGTTACCTGATGCAGAGTAAAAGATAACCTTGGCTCCAAAGGCTGTTGCGATCTGAGCAACCTTTCTGCCTATATTTCCCATGCCAACTATTCCATAGGTCATACCATCAAGCTCGTGAAATGGAATATCAAGGCAACAGAAGTGTGGCTGATTTGCATATTCACCACTTTTTACAAATTCATCATAATGTCTCATACTCTCCATAAGGTAGAATAAAAGAGCAAAAGTGTGCTGCGCAACAGATGCTGTGGAATAATTGACCACATTGGCAACCTTGACCCCATGCCTGTTGCAGGCAGGAATATTTGCATTATCAAAGCCTGTTGCGAATTCGCAAATAAGCTTTAAATCCGGGGCATCATCAAGGATCTTATCAGTAATGGCACTTTTATTGATCATAAGTACCTCAGCTCCAGCAAGCCTTTCTTTGGCATTATCTTCTGTTATCTTATCATCATAATAAGTAACCTCTCCAAGCTCATCATAAATGCTATAATCCATATCTGATCCAACGCTGTCTTTATCTGCTACTACTATTTTCATATCTGTTCCTTTCAAAAAGAATATTTTCTGTATATTTATACACTCGCCTGTATATAATTCCATATGGTTCTGCGTTCAAATGATAACATATGCAGAATATGTGTGTAAATATTGATTTTTATGTACTATTAATCATTCTGCAAGTGTATCCGTCCTCCATATTTCTCCGTGATAATGCACAGATTCACTTGGGAAATTTTGTTTATTTTTTCGTATATATTTTACTAATATGTCCTAAGATTAATGTATATTTATTCCGATATAAAAAAAGACAAGGAGTGTCGTTTTAAGAGGATGGAGCCTATGGTAATACAACACAACATTTCTGGAATGAATGCAAATCGTCAATATGGCATGACTACTGTTTCCCAGCGGTACTCAGCAGAAAAACTTTCGACGGGTTATAAATTAACCGGTCTGCTGATGATGCGGCTGGTCTTGGTATTTCTGAAACAATGAGGAGACAGGTAAGAGGCCTCACTCAAGCATCCAGCAATGCTCAGGATGGAATTTCCCTTGTACAGATTGCAGATGGCGCTTTAACTTTTCAAACCTTAACATTCTCTCTAAAGCTGGAGAATCTGTTCTTGCCCAGGCCAATCAGTCAAATTCCGGAGTTCTAACTCTTTTGTCATAAGGAATGAAGAAATTTCCTATATCACAAAAAAGGGATGCATTTCTGCATCCCTTTCTATGTTTATCGCATTATGCAAATGGATTCTCTGTTGGGTATGGAAGAGAAGCTGGCTGATTGTAACCAATAACCTCTGCTCCAACATACTTAAATACTTCGTAAAGAGCCTTTCCGAAGTGACCAAACGCAACTGCTCCGTGGTGAGGGAAGTTGTGCTGGATGAGAATGTGTCTGTAGAATCTTCCCATCTCTGGAATAGCGAATACACCGATACCACCGAATGACTGTGTAGCAACAGGAAGAACCTCACCCTGTGCAACATAAGCCTTAAGATGATTATCAGATGTGCTCTGAAGTCTGTAGAATGTGATGTTTCCAGGAATGATATCTCCTTCAAGTGTTCCCTGTGTAACTTCCTCAGGAAGGTTTCTAGCCATAATTCTCTGGAACTTCATCTCGCAGCTTGAAAGCTTGCTTGTGCATGTGTTTCCGCAGTGGAAGCCCATGAATGTGTCTGTGTGCTTGTAATCGAACTTGCCCTTGATTGACTGCTCGTACATATCAGCAGGTACAGAGTTGTTGATATCAAGAAGTGTTACAGCATCATCAGAAATGCATGTTCCGATGAACTCTGAAATAGCACCGTAAATATCTACTTCACAAGATACAGGGATTCCTCTTCCTGTAAGTCTTGAGTTTACATAGCAAGGAACAAATCCAAACTGTGTCTGGAATGCAGGCCAGCACTTACCAGCGATACAAACGTACTTCTTACCGCCTCTGTGCTCTTCGATCCAGTCAAGAAGTGTAAGCTCGTACTGAGCAAGCTTCTCAAGGATTTCAGGCTTCTTGTTGCCAGCGCCAAGGTCTTTTTCCATATCAGCCTTAACTTCTGCAATTCTAGGATCTCCAGCGTGCTTGTTGAATGACTCGAAGAGGTCAAGCTCTGAGTTCTCTTCAATCTCAGCACCCATGTTATAGATCTGCTGGATAGGAGCGTTACAAGCAAGGAAGTTCATAGGACGAGGTCCAAATGAAATAACCTTGAGGTTTGCAAGTCCATCAAGAGCTCTTGCGATAGGTACGAACTCGTTGATCATCTTAGCACACTCATCAGCAGTTCCTACTGGATACTCTGGAATATATGCCTTAACTCCACGAAGGTGAAGGTTGTAGCTAGCATTGAGCATACCGCAGTATGCATCTCCTCTGCCATCGATAAGGTCGCCCTGTGACTCCTCTGCAGCAGCACAGAACATTACAGGTCCATCAAACTTCTCAGCAAGAAGTGTCTCAGAAATTTCTGGTCCGAAGTTTCCAAGGTATACGCAAAGAGCGTTACATCCAGCCTTCTTAACATCCTCAAGAGCCTCAAGTGTCTGAGTCTCACTCTCGATGATACAAACAGGGCACTCATAAACGTCCTTGTCGTTGTAGTTCTTCTTATAAGCCTCTACCAAAGCTTTTCTTCTGTTGACAGCAAGTGATGCTGGGAAGCAGTCACGGCTTACTGCAACAAGTCCAATTTTAACTTCTGGAATGTTAATCATAAAAATCCCCTTTCTTGCGCTATAGGCGCCTTCATAAAACTTTTATCTCCCAAGAACTATTCGTTCCAAGTGGTCGATACACACATGTGCAATGTAAAAGATCTGCCAATATCCAAGTTGAAAAAATACAACTTTGCACTTGTATACTTTTTCTGACGATACATATTATCTGTCATAGGCATCCAAATTACAAGCTATCAAAACGTAGAAAAATTGCATACAAAATTATTCAAATTGCTTGTAAGTTGTACGTGTTATGTTTCAAAACACGTACATGTTATCTATAGAGCAAAACCATCCTGCGGATCTGGCTCTGAGGTATGTCAAATAGTAAAGTCCACGCTTATGCACTTATGACCTGTAAGTTCCTCTGAGCGAGCATCTGGCTGCTGAGTACCTGCATAGAGTCTGAAGTTCTTGGCAAAGATAGCTCTTTTACCTTCCTCATCTACAGAAGTAAGGGCTCTCTCATTAATAGAAAGAGTAACTGTTACCTCTCCGCCTGCTGGAACATGAACTCTCTTAAATCCGCAAAGGCTTGGATTAAGTGTTGCAAACTCAGAATCAAGGTCCTTGATGTAGAGCTGAACAACTTCATCTGTATCGAACTTGCCATCATTAGCAACTGTCACTGTAATCTCTGCACCTGTTGCCTTATCCGCGTCTTCATACTTGACATTAAAGTTGAAGTCAGGCTTAACATAGCAGTCACCATATGTAAGACCATATCCAAATGGATAAAGAGGTGTGCCTGTAAAATACTTGTAGGTCCTGTTCTTCATGGAATAGTCCTTGAAGTCAGGAAGGTCATCAGCTGACTTGTAGAAGGTTACAGGAAGCTTACCTGATGGTGATACTTCTCCAAAGAGAATATCTGCAACATCTGCGCCGCCTCTTGCTCCAGGATAGAATGCCTGGAGAATTGCGTTGGCATCCTCCTGAGCCTTAGAAAGGTCAATAGCACTACCAGCCATGTTGATAACGATTGTAGGCTTGCCACACTCAAGAACAGTGTAAAGGAGCTGTCTCTGAGGAAGTGGAAGGCTAAGATTGATCTTATCTCCTGATGCAAACTGGTTGCCCGCATCTCCTTCTTCTCCTTCAAGGTTCTCGTCAAGGCCAACTACAACAACTACTACATCTGAGTGGTCTGCAACAGCCTGAGCCTCTGACAATCTGTCTGGAAGATTTGGATCTGCAAGGTTACTTATATTATTCTTAAAGATATCGCAGCCCTCTGAATAGAGTACGCGAACATCATCTCCTACCTTATCCTGGATTCCCTCAAGAACTGTTACATATCTTGAAGCTGTTCCATGGTAGTTACCTATAAGTGACAATCTGGAGTTAGCATTTGGTCCAACTACACCGATTGTCTTTATGTTGTCCTTATTAAGAGGAAGAAGTCCGTCATCCTTAAGAAGAACTACTGACTCTTTTGCTGCTCTCTTTGCAACAGCAAGGTGCTCTTTGCACTCTACCTTTTCAAAAGGAATCTCATCAAATTCTGTCTTATCAAACATTCCAAGAAGGAATCTTGTTGTAAAGAGTCTTACGCAAGACTCAGTAAGATACTTCTCATCTATAAGACCAGCTCTTACACCGTTCATAATGGACTGATATGTGCATCCGCAGTTAAGATCGCATCCCATTTCAAGAGCGAGCTTAGCAGACTCCTCAGGACTTGATGTGACCTTGTGGTTCTCATGGAAATCCTTGATAGCCCAGCAGTCAGATACAAAATGGCCCTTAAAGCCCCACTCGCCACGGAGTTTATCCACCATAAGTGGCTTGTTAGCACAGCATGGCTCGCCATTTGTTCTGTTATAAGCACCCATTACAGCTTCTACGTCAGCCTCTTTTACAAGGGCTTCAAAAGCTGGAAGGTAGGTCTCTTCAAGATCCTTCTTGCTTGCCTTGGCGTCAAAGAAATGTCTCTCGCCCTCAGGTCCAGAGTGAACTGCAAAGTGCTTGGCACATGCTGCAGCCTTCATGTATTCTCCGTCACCCTGCATTCCCTTAACAAAAGGAACTGCCAGAGAACTTGTAAGGAATGGATCCTCACCATAAGTCTCATGGCCTCTGCCCCAGCGTGGATCTCTGAAAATGTTAACGTTTGGAGCCCAGAAAGTAAGACCCTTGTAGATATCTCTGTCTTCTCTCTTAGCCTGCTCATTATATTTAGCGCGAGCTTCCTCTGCTATGATCTCGCCAACCTCGCCCATAAGCTCTTCATCAAATGCTGCTGCAAGTCCGATGGCCTGTGGAAACATTGTGGCTGTACCTGCTCTTGCAACGCCGTGCAGAGCCTCATTCCACCAGTTATATGCTGGTATTCCAAGTCTGTCGATAGCTGGTGCATCATAACGAAGCTGAGATGCCTTCTCTTCTACAGTCATCTTAGCAACAAGTTCCTGTGCACGCTTTTTTGCTTCTTCTCTGTTCATCAACTCATCCTCATAGTTTTCCAAAATAATACTTTCCGTATTATCTATTTTTACATAAGGAGGATTGATGTTCTTACCATTTTTTGCCCTATGCCTCTTAATACTTGCGTTTTATTTTTCAGCTACAATTATGCAGTTTGAAGCAGGGTATTCCACCACATTTCCATTCTCATCAAGAAGATTCAGGTACTGTCCAAGATTGTCAGGATAACCTGGCTCCAAAAGCTCTTTTGCTACTATCACCTTTGCTCCAAGCTCTTCAAAGAACTCCCTGTACTGCTCAAGAGTGAAATACCCAAACTGCTCCTGAACCTCATGGGCATAGCTTTCTATTCCCCATGTATATGTAAAAAGAAATTCCCTGATAAAGTTTATATCGCCTGCAACCGTGAGTTTATCCTCATCTATAAAAAGAACTTTCTTTTCCTCTGGAATGTCCTTAAGCCCCTTAAAGTCCTTCACATAATTTTTGAAGAAATCAAGTCCTGCCTCTGTTTTAAACCTTATTTTCCTTACAGCATTACCACTTGTTTTAACTCCGTCTCTTATAATGATCCTTCCGCCCTTGCCGAGGCTATCGTAGGCATTTCTAAGAGCAAGCTTGACGCTGTCTATATCAAATTTCCCATTTGTCCCTTCTGTATATGAATATATTTCATGAAGTATGGATGAAAAGATTATGCTTCCAACTTCTCTTTCCATGGTACTATCCACAAAGTTGTGCACAAGAACATTCCATTTGTGGCCTTCTCTGTGTTTCTTCTGATCAAGAGTTTCGATGACATTGGTAGATATATCCGTTCCTATGATCTGCTTGTCAGGGAATTTACCTTCAAGCTTATCAAGAAGAATTCCACCGCCTGATCCAACATCCACTACACTTTCTCCAGTGACATAATCAATGATGCTGTCTTTGGTGCTTGCAGAAACATTATTCATAGTCATCAGGTACTTGTCTTCATTATTGAGCCTGTCAAATGCATCTCTTCTAAAGCCAAACATGTCATAGAGAACAATTATGCTCTTTTCAAAGGTAAGAAGACCGCTCCTTTCTGCTTCCACGCAGAATTCAATAAGCTTTTCGCAGACCTTTGAGAACTTGAAATCCACAAAAGCACTCTTATTTTCTATCTTCACGTCGATATCCACATTCTGGACAGATGAATCCAAAAGATATTTTTCGATAATACGCTTTTTGTAGACATTTACATGCTTTTTGCCCTCATAATCATAGAGAAGGCTGTCTGCCAGAGGCTTAAAGTTAAGATGCAAAACCTCCTGCCCTGAGATCTCTATTTCTTTTACAGTATTAGTCAGGATTGTCCTGATCTGTCCCATATCAAAGCTGGAAAGAGCAGCTTCGAAATACCACAGCTCATACTTAGGAAATATCTCTTTTGCAAAAAAGTCCACATCACTTCCAAAGAATTCCATCTCACCAGGACATAGTCTCTGAAGCCTGTACTGAGGAGAAAACTCAGTAAGTTCTCCGGATACTATATTGTCTATAAGAGACTTGGTACTTACTTTTACTGAATCCCATATTTTGTCTGAAACAGCCCTTATGATGCATTCGTTGAGCACAAGTAAGAGCCTCTTCATATCGAGAGCATTATACTTTCGATATGCAAGAAGCTCTTTGTTTGCAGAAACAGAGATCTCACCGCGAATACACTGACCAATAACTCCATGAGTCTTGATCAGTGTATAGATAAGGCCATCATCTCCTGTTTCATCTTTATATATTTCAGCGGAGGCTATATTGTGGATATCTATTGGATAACCCTTTTTCCTCCATTCATTTCTCTCTTTAGACAAACCGCCCTTGGCAACCTCAGACCATTTAAGAACTGTTTCGATCACATCCTTTTCCTGCTTGTTAAGCTCTTTTTCTGAAGATATCTCATCAAGAATGTCCAAAGTGCGCATAACATACATTAAAGTCTCTTTGCCAGAAAGACTTCCAATACTGTCAAGTCGCTCAGCATTAACATATACATTATCTGTATCTGTCAGAAGCTTAAGCCATGTATTGCCTGTAAGAACCCCTTCTCTTATATTCCCATCCTGGTCAAAAAACTTATCAAAACTTGCTGACATATGACTCCTAACCGGTCACGAGCCTTCCAATACGGTCCGAGACGCCAATCTTGATCTCCATACCAGCATTGAAATCAATTGTGTCATCGATAATACCATCTGAAAAGACTACGCCGTTTTCACTCATGTCAGAAGTAACGATCAGCTTCTCGTCTCCGCCAATCTGTCCATAAACAATATCTGCCTGAGTAAATCTGCTAGGATAAGGCTCTCTTACCTGAAATGTCAATTGCCTCGCTCCCCAATCATATGATGGTTCCGGAACACTCCCCATGCCAAAAGCCCTGGCCATTCCTCTAAATTCCGCCATAACTGATTTGTGCCAACCAGTCATTCCAAATCCAGTAGAAATGATAATCCCTGATGAGGACTGATTTTCAACCTGATCACGGTAGTTAATGTGGTATCTTGCAGATGTGTGGTTGGATACGCCGATAAAAAAGTCATTAACCGCGTATAGGACCTGGCCATCCTTAGATTCCACTTTACCCATTGTAACACTTTTGGCATCAAAGCTTCCATCAATAACCTTGGGTAAAATACCCTTAATATCCCCTGTTTCAAATGGTAAAAGAACTCCATCCCATCTGGCAGGATCTGGGTTAACTCCGATCAGAGGCTGTCCATCCAGATATTTCATGGCATTGGCTACGAGTCCATCCTGGCCAACTGCGATAACTATGTCATCCTTGCCAAATATCATATTGGGCAGGTATTCTCTGTCTATTTCCTGAAGTCTGGCCATTGGGCGAACAAGGCTTCTCACACTTTCAAGAGCCGCGTTATAGTTTTTATCCTCTGTTTCATAATCAGAGAAATCTGCTCCCAGATGTTCAATGTAGAACCTGGCCTGTTCTACGGTATTATATCTTCTTTTCAGTTCCTCGTATCTTGTTCGGCGCTTTATGAGAACTACCTTATTCATCCCTCTGTCCATAATTTAAGTATCTCCTGCTTGCTTATTTCTTTTTCTGTCCCAGCACAGCATTTGCTGCGTCCTTCACTTTATCTGCTGTCAGACCTGCAGTTTCCCTTGCGATTCCTCCAGTTAATGTCTGCAATAGATCTGGCGTAAAGTTGATTGTCCCAATCTTGTCTGCGTTATCACCAATGTTCATGAAGGCCTTAGCCATAAGTGTGGCAGGATCCATCTGAGCCATTGCGCAAGCTTCAACAAGAGCCACGTTGAGCTGATTGTATGCCTTAACAATTCCTGCAAGTGCATATGCCTGCTGATCTGCCTTAGCCTTTTCATTTTCAACTTCCAGAGCAGTGTATTCACTGTTCTTCTTCTCAAGTTCTATCTTACCCAGCATTTCCTTATTTTCAATCTGAAGTTTCTTGGCAGCTGCCATCTCTTTAAGAGCGAATTCCTTTTCCTGTTTCTCGGTATTCATGGCAAGTTCGCTTCTAAGAGCCTTAAGGCGCATCTCCTGCTCTCTTTCCTCCTGCTCCTTCTTCATATCCAGGTCGCAGCGCAGCACGTACTGCCTCATCTCCTGCTCTTTTTCTTCCTTCTCTTTCTCTTTTTCAGCTACCTTGATCTCTGTATTGATCTCATTTTCCTTGATAACGCGTTCCTGTTCAATAGCAGCATTTCTACGCATATAAATTGCATCGTCCTGCTCCTTTAAGATCTGCTCCCTGGCTGCTGCCTCCAGAGCCTTTCTGGTCTCCGCTTTAGGATTAATTCCCAGGATGTTTATCGCAACTATGCTAACACCAAGTTTGGCTATAGACTCATCACTTGTAAGCGCTGTCTCTATTGTCTCTGCCATCTCATCTGCAAGTCTGATTATTGTACGAACATCCTTCTTGCTAACTTCTCTGATCACGATAGCTTTAATGATGTTGTTGATTCTCTTTTCCAAAAGAGCCATCTGCTCTGCAATCTTGTCATCTGTCTGGATGGGAGGCTGATACGCAAAATCAAGCATCTTGGCAGCCTTGTTATAATCCGTGATCATATATGTTGTAACCCCCTGAACACATACGCTCTGGTAATCACTTGTTACCACGTCATCAAAAGCGAATGCACCATCAAACGCTGTAGATGGCGCAACCATGATACTGGTTGTAAGGTCATTGTATAATACAGACAGTCCAAGTCCCTCTCTGACAACCTTTCCATTTTTAATCACCATTACATAATCATTTGGTTTAAACTTTTTGAATTTCATAGTGGGCCTCCCGATTTGATTAGTAGTTATTTGCTACTTTCTTTTGTTGATTTTATATTAGTAGCATTTTACTACTTTGTCAAGAAAAAAATAAGACCTGATCATTTCCAGTGATCAGGCCTGAAACGTATCTTTACTATCCTATATATCTATATTCTGCTGACATTTTGTTACTGATAATAGATTTTCTTTTTTCACAGGTAGCTTCTATCTTAGGAGCCACGAGTGCCCTAAAGTTAGTCTTGTACAGCTTCTTGCCAAGAACAAGCTCATAAATAGCCTGAAGATCCGGCAGTGTAAACTTTTCTCCAATCATGTTAAAAGATAAATCTGTATGCTCAAATTCAGCCTTGAGCTTTAAAATAGATTCAATGATGATCTCAATATGATCAAATGCAAGCAGCTCCTTGGAAGCTGGCGTCGAAACCAGGTTCTCGTAGGTTATCCTTCCATTTTTAAAAGACTTACTCTCTATAGAATACTTGATTTCCACATGTCTATTCTGATTGACAAATCTAATCTCGTCCTGATCGATAATCATATCAAACCACGCCGACTCCATAGTCTTATAAGTCCCATCCACTACTTCATCCCGGGTATCCGAAACAAGTGCCAGATAAGCTATACTCATAACCCAGGTCCTGGGATCTCTTCCAGGCCTTGTAAAGGTATAGATCTGATCAAGGTATGTATTTTCAAGGCCGGCTTTTTGAGATAGAACTCTCGCTGCTGCCTGATAAGCAGTTTCATCCTGATGGACAAATCCTCCAGGAAGTGACCACATATCAAGAAACGGATGCTCATTTCTTTTTACCAGAAGAATTCTCATATTTTTAAGATCAGGACTTGTCCCAAGAACAAGAATATCAGTAGATACAGAAGGTTTTTCATAGCCATCAGCCTTGTAATTTCGAAGGAATTCTTTTTCAGTTAACCCGTTTTTATCCTTTTTACTTGTCATGCATCTCGCTCCATGATAGGTATAAATCTCATTTTTTTATATCATGTAATACATTTTACCATGTAGACAGATTAATTTGTATGCAAGCATCCATTCGCTTGCCGGTCTTGTGCAACAAAACGGCGCGGCCAAAAAAGGCCGCGCCAGAAAAATCTGTCAGTATTTAGCTTTTATTATGGGAGCATATCAGCATCGCCGAAGTACTCTGCCCACTTCTGAGTACGCTCATCAATGATAGCCTGTCCACCTGCTGAGAGGTAATCTGAAAGGAAGCTATCCCATGTTGAGTCAAAGCTATCTACAGAAGCAACGACTGCGTTGTCATAAACCTGATCTCTCTTTGATGAAAGAGTATCACCAACACCAGCTTCTGCTGTGATCTCACCAACGTTAACATTCTTTGGCTCAAGACCATCTGCCATAGCAATCTTGTTAGCCTGATCTACAAGCTCAGGATCAGCTTCTGCATAACCATATGCAAGTGAAAGAGCTGCAAGCTTCTCATCGCCAAAGTATGTTCCGTTACATGTGATTGTGTAGTCAATGTTCTTACCAGAGTTCTGGATTGCATCACCTGTTGCTGCAATGATCTGGATAGCACCAGAATCAAGAACTTCATGTGTAACACCCTCATCACCAGCCTGGAGATACTTGATTGTATCTGGCTTTGAAATGAAATCAAGGTAAAGAAGTGATGCAAGAGGCTCTGTGTTTGTTGTAGGGAAGAAGATCTTTCTGTCTCCAGCTGAGCTGTAAAGCCACTTAGAATACTTGTTAGCTGAGTTCTGGAAGCAATCTACAGGAACAAACTTAGCATCTTCGCCAATATTTCTCTTAAGGTTGGCATTGATTGAATCTTCACCATTTCTAAATACATAATCCCAGTTGTGCTGGAAGGCACCAACGTAACCAGCCTTGATCATGTCATCCTCAGTTGTATCTCCGCTTCCATAAAGAGCGAAGTCTTTCCACATGAGGCCGTCGTTGTACCACTTATTAAGAAGTCTTACAGCTTCCTTTGTAGAAGCCTGTGTAACCATTCTGTCATCAAATCCGTTAATATAGTACTCTTTATCTGTGATAGCTGGATCCATGAATGAAGTGATGATATTTGAAGCTCTCCAACCGATATCATAGCTTGTTGAGAAAGGAACCATCTTGGAAGCATCAGCGCCAAGAAGTGTATCAGCGTTGTCTCTGAATGCTACAAGCATATCTTCAAACTCCTGAGTTGTTGTAGGAGCCTTTAAGTTCAGCTTATCAAGCCAGTCCTGACGAACGAAAGTAACGATTCTCTGCTGTTCTGCTCTCTTTCCTTCAAGTGCCCATACAGAGCCAGTCTTAGGATCCTTATCCCAGAGCATATTTGTGTCGCCAAGCCATCCCCAAAGGTTTGGAAGATCACCCTTATATGTCTCGATCATTTCGCTAAGATCGATAACACCGCCCATCTGAGCGTATGTAAGAACTGTAGGATATGAATATGTTACGCAGATATCTGGAGCTTCGCCAGCTGCAAGAAGGTTGTTGATATCATCAACCTCTGTCCATCTTGGAACCTTCTTGAAGGTAACTTCTACGTTGTGCTCCTCAAGCATTCCCTTTTTGATGTACTCTGTGTACATGTTGTTCTCAGGATCTGATCCGCCGTCATTTCCTCTGTCGTAGATCTCAACTGTGATCTTTCTTGTTTCAGCAAACTTACCATCTGTAAGCTCTGAAGAAGTCTCTGGTTCAGCTGGTGTTTCAGCTGCTGCAGTTTCTTCTTTTGTCTCCTGTGCAGGAGTAGTTTCATTTGATGCTGTTGTGTCAGCGCCCCCGTTTGATGATCCGCAGGCAACTACTGAAAGTGCCATTGCAGATGCAAGAAACATGGATAATACCTTTTTCTTCATAACTATACCTCCATTTTTATATACTTTTTCCCACCACGGGATTGGTACCGATTTCTCCGTTTTCCACAGCACATGCACTGTAGATCGGTAGCTCTGGGCATTCCGACGAGCCAATTCAGAGGAATTGTCTCGTCTCCATAGAGCTAAACTCACTCCAGTGCATGTGCTTGTGGAAAACTCCATTTATCTCACCACATATCAGCATGGTTTTATGCAAGCACAAAAAACTATTAGTCGGTTAGTTTTTCAGAGTGTGCTTCTTTTTGATTTCTCTTTTACCCTCTTTTTATTTACTTTACTCTTTTACTGCGCCGAGGGTTACTCCATGGATGAAGTATTTCTGCAGGAAAGGATAGATACACAGGATCGGAACTGTTGAGAACATTACGATTGCAGCCTTTAAGGATGCTGAAAGTCCCGGTGATGAGAATCCTTCCTGAGTTGCTACCTCAACCTGATTTATATTGTTGATGATGTTGTACAAAAGAAGCTGCAGAGTATAGAATCTGTCATCTCTCATGTACATCAGTGCATCTGAATAACCATTCCATCTTCCTACCGCATAAAACAAGGCAAGTGTAGCCATAACTGGCTTTGAAAGCGGAAGATAAATAAGTACAAGGATCTTAAAAAATGTTGCTCCATCTATTTCTGCGGATTCTCTAAGGCTATCGGGTATGCCATAGAAAAAGCTTCTCATGATGATCATGTTATAAACGCTCATAACACCTGGAATAATAAGAACCAGTGGGTTACTGAGCAGGTGGAGCTTCTGCATCAGCAGGTAGTTAGGAATTGTTCCTGCATTAAAGAACATTGTGATGGTGATAAAAATGTTTATTGCTTTTCTTCCCTTAAGATTCTCAAAGATCAGAGGGAATGCACAAAGTGTTGTCATTGTAAGAGAAAGTATTGTGCATACAATTGTCAAAAATACTGTCCAAAAAAATGCTCTGATGTATTTTGGATCCTTAAGTACTGTTGAATAAGCGTTAAAGTTAAAGCCCTTAGGCAAAAGATATACTTCATTTCTTACCAAAAATTCTGTTCCACTGAGTGACTTGGCAAGAAGGTTCAGCATTGGGATGACGCACATTGCACTTACTAAAAGGCAAAATATCACAAACACCACATCCCATGCTCTGTCTGCATTTGATTTGATCTTCATTTTCGTTTGTTCCCCCTTACCATATTCCTCTCTCACCGAGTCTGCGAGAGATAAAGTTTGCCATCAGCAGGAAGAACACACCAACTACAGACTGGAATAGTCCAACCGCTGTGGTCAGAGAGAACTGAAGTCCTTTAATACCAACTCTATATACAAAGGTTGCAATAACATCAGCCACACGCATTACAAGGTTATTCTGGAATGCAAATGGTCTGTCAAATCCGCCGCCCAAGATATTTCCAAGGCTCATGATAAGAAGAACTACGATAGTAGGCTTGATTCCTGGAAGTGTAATATGCCATATCTTGCGGAATCTTCCAGCGCCATCTACTGCTGCAGCCTCATAAAGCTCAGGGTTAATACCTGCAATTGCTGCAAGATAAATGATGGAGCCCCATCCAAAGTTTTGCCAGATTCCAAAGCCAATGTAGCTTCCGATCCAGTGAGTAGCATCATTCAAAAAAGGAATAGCTTCGCCGCCAAAGTTCTTTATTATCATATTTACAAGACCATCGTTAGGAGCAAGGAGCTGGAGCGCCAAGCTGTAGATGATGACCCATGACAGGAAATGTGGCATGTAAGCAATTGTCTGAACTACCTTTTTAAATTTCACAAAACACAGTTCATTAAGAATAAGTGCAAAAATGATTGGTGCCGGGAAACCAAAGAAAAGATCCAAAAGATTCAGTGTAAGGGTGTTTCTAAGGGCATATTTGAAATCATTATTCTTAAATGCCGCAATGAAATACTCAAAACCATGATTGCCAGCAAGTGGAAGTTCCCACACACTCTTTACTAGACTGTACTTTTTAAATGCGATCTGCACATAGATCATTGGCGCGTACTTGAAAATTAGTAGATATGTCAAAGGCAGAAACAGCATAGCATATAACTGCCAGTACTTTTTCATGTAAACGCCAAATTTAACCTTTGACTTCTTCCCTGAATTATTAGCCATTACTCCTCCTTAAGGTTAAATAACAACCCCTATTTTTCATACAACTTTATAATACTGTCTAGGATTTATATATAAATACACAAAAGGATAGAATTATTTTGCAATTTCCGATATAATGTTGCACAACAATGATTGCGTTTGTCATTTTTTGTTTAGAGGTTTTGTACATAATCTAGTGAGGGAAACTTAAATATGAAAAAAGCTCTGGATTGCCCATATAGCATGATAGATCAGGAAATAATTTGTGAACACAAGACAGCACGCGTAACTCCGTCCGATATAAAAACTGTACATAATCACGATGGCTATGAGATTGTTCTTTTTCTTAAAGGGGATGTAAACATAATGATCGAGCCTGATATTTATCAGATGAAGCGCGGTGATATGTTTTTGGTAAGTCCTCTTGTCTTTCACGGGCTTGACCTTGAAGACATCAGCGGATACGAGCGAATTGTCATAAATGTCCAATATGAAACCCTGAAAAGATTAGGCGACGAAGACACAGACTTTTCCACAATCTTTAGAAGTAGTGATTCTCCAAATATGAATCATGTGCACATTCCTAATGACAAGCTTCAGGGTTTTATCGAAATTGCAGACAGGCTTGAGGCCGCTTTAAACAGCGATGAATTTGGCCACACCATCCTCTCCAGAGCCCTTCTAGTGGAATTTCTTATTATGACTAATAAGTTTTCCACAAGTTCCACGCATCAGAAAAAGAAAAGTCTTATGCCTTCAGTCGTATCAAGGATATTTGACTATATAGACTCCCACATAGAAGAAAATATCACTATTAAGGATATGTCAGAGGCTCTTCACTATAGCAGTGATCACTTAAGCCGTGTGTTCTCAGAAGCAACCGGAGATTCTCTAAAGCACTATATCAGTGGAAAAAAAATAGTTCTGGCGCAGAAACTACTACTCCAGAACTATCCACCTTATGATGTTTGTTTCATGGCAGGCTACAATAACTACTCCAGCTTTTCAAGACGTTTTTCCCAGCAGATAGGAATGTCTCCCAAGCAGTATCAGCTCGCCAACAAAGAGCCCTCTGTAATGCCCGATAAAATTGGTGCAAAACTCTGGGCATAACAAAGCTCTAATAAATTGGCCTGTTTTTTTCATCAGGGATTCCGCTCTTACGATAGAAGTAGGAATTAACCTGATCGCACCACTCATGGGCATTATTGACCTGCAGTTCAAATCTATGCATTACGCAGTTATATGTACGCTCAGGGACTTTTCCTTCAAAGCTCTTCCAGCTTTCTAAAAGTTCCTGGGCTTTACTATAACCTTCAAAGTGAACATCATAGATGTACTGTATAAGGCTCTGTCCGCTCTTAAGCTTCCAGGTGTATGGAATATGATGGAAGAAAAGAAGCAGGTTCTCAGGGCATGTCTTTGGGTCATTGTACATCTGAGCATTCTCTGGGTAATACTGCTGGGCATAGCCTGTTCCTTTATCTGTTCTGTCTACGCCAAGTCCAAGATGATCTGCTCTGTGATAAGTTCCCCACCTTGAATACTCGTAGCCATCAACGCTTGGGCCATAATGATCTCCAGGAGTTACCATCCATCCAATTCCAAGAGGACTTGTATACTTCTCATAAATCTCACGGGAATTAAGAAGCATATCTACCAGCTTATCCTCAAGCTCTTTTTCTAAATTAAAGGTGAGTTTAACCCACTCTCTTGCAATTTCTTCAGAGTCAAGGTCGGTATCGTAGGCAAGTCGTCCAAAGCCGTAAAGATTAGCAGCCGCAAGGTCGTTGCCAGTCCAGTTGTAGTCGTTACCAGTATTTATGACTGCAGCCATTCCAGCAAGGCTGTTGCCCATGGTCCTACCACTTACAACATCAGCAACTGTATCATTTTCCTCAGCGCAATAGGTCTTAAACTCCAGGATTTCTTTAAACATAGGGATCAAATAGCAAAGATCTATCTGATGTCCTGTGTACTCCTGAGCAATCTGAACCTCCAGCATCTGATTGGTCCTGGTAAGTCCACCAATGAGTGGAGATATGGGCTCTCTTATCTGGAAGTCCATTGGTCCATTCTTTATCTGAAGTATGACGTTGTCATGATACTCTCCATCAAGTCCCTTGAAGTAGTCATATCCAGCCCTTGCCCTGTCAGTCTTGGTATCGCGCCAGTCCTGAGTGCAGTTATATACAAAGCATCTCCAGATTATGATGCCGCCATAAGGAGCAATAATGTCTCCCAGCATATTTGCGCCATCTGCCTGAGTTCTTCCGTAGGTAAAAGGTCCGGGTCTTCCCTCAGAGTCTGCCTTAACAAGGAAGCCTCCAAGCTCAGGAAGGTGTTCATATACCTCTTTTATCTTATTTTTCCACCACTCGGTAACTTCTTTATCCAGCGGGTCGCATATAGAAAGCCCTCCAATTTCAATAGGAGATGCAAAATTAAGTGAAAGATATAGCTTGATCCCATAATCTCCAAATATATCAGAAAGCTCTTTTACCTTGTCAAAAAATCTAGTGGTGATAAGGTCAGATGCTGCCCATTTAACATTTACATTATTGATGACAACACCATTTATACCAATACTGGCCATGAATCTTGCATAGTCAACAGTTCTCTCGTTAATTACAATATCATCGTTCTCATAGAAAAAAGATCTGCCTGAATAGCCTCTCTCTATGCTGCCATCCATGTTATCCCAGTGATCCATCATTCTAAAAGGATTAGATGGTGTCTTTATAGCGCACAAGTTATCAAGGTCCTCACCCATGAGCATGCTTCTGATAATATGGAACGCTCCGTAAAGTGCACCATTTTCATCTGCAGAAGAAACTACAAGTTCAGTAGTATCAGCGTCTACCTTTCTGTTATCGCTTCCGCCTATAACACCGCAAGCGCTATAGCCTTCCTTTTTGATCTCATCATTCCTGACAAAAGAGATCACTATCTTCTTGTCAGTATCTGCAAAAGCCTTATTTAGCTCTTTAACAGCGCTTTTAATAACGCGATTTTCAGGATCAAAACCTTCAAAATCTATTTTAAGTTTGTCTTCCTCTGCATTTTTTGCAGCGCCTTTTTTTGCTTCATAATCAAGCCACAACTGTGACCATTTTTTATCGCCCATAACTATCTTCTCCTAATATTTCCAAAATATAAGCGTTATTATTTTAATATGAATGTTTTCGTCTCAACTATTCATTTTCCGACAATTAATGATAAAATTACTACAACTTTTACTTAGTTTACGTAAGGAGCACCAATGATCAACGATATCAACGCGCAGTCAAGAGAACATATCTTTTACGATACCTTAAAGGGCGTCTTGTTATATCACAATGACCTGGCCAATTATCCACTCCACTGGCACAACGAAGTGGAGCTTATATTGGTTTTATCAGGTTCTCTTAAGGTTAAGTTTCACAATGACTCTTCTGCTGTCGTAAACTGTATGCCTGGCGATATTATGCTGATCGCACCAGGTACACTCCATGAATATATATCAGATACCCCAGGAGGAGAAAAGCTTATTCTCCTGTTTGATCTTGCAAACTATTCACAGGTTTCATCATTGATACCGCTCATAAAGGGTCTTCCACCCTATACGCATATCAGTCAGAATCTGTATCCGGTTGAAGTTGCTCGTCTTCAGAATTATTTCTGGGAAATTGACAGGCTCTATGGCCAGCAGGATGAATTCCTTCAGATTTCTGTTTATTCCCTGGTATCTCTGATCCTTGCCCAGATAGGCAGCATGCATCTTAACAATGCCGTCGCAGGCAAGGATACACCAGATAACCAGCGCAAGAATATCGATAAACTTGTTGAAGTCACCAACTACATCGACTCTCACCGCTCTGATGATCTTACAGTTGAGCAGCTGGCTGACCTTGCAGGATTCTCCAAGTTCCACTTCGAGAGACTCTTTAAGGCTTACATGGGAATCTCCTGCTATCAGTATATTACCAAACGCCGTGTTCTCATGGCCCAGGAGCTTTTAGGTGACACAGACCTGTCCGTTATGGACATAGCCCTTCAGTCCGGCTTCTTTAGTCTGTCCACCTTTAACCGCGTATTCAAGGATATAAATAAATGCTCTCCCACAGAATACCGTAAGCTCTACAGGACCGGAGCAGATCTTATTTCAAAAACCTAAATGAATCAAAGTCAAAGTCACTTCCTGGAAGGAACACAAAGGTAATGTCCCATTTTCCTTTTCTTTCTCCTATCTGGAAAGTGACTTCTTTATATTCAGAGCTTTGTGGGAACTCCAGGATTTCCTTTATCTCTGTGCCAGCTTCGTCATATGTTTCCATCGCACCTGTATCACCAGTTTCGGCGCTGGCATTTTCATTTATCTTAACAAGTCTCAAATGAATTGTATTGGCTGCTGCCCTGGCTCTTCCACAGATTGTGACTTTTCTTGTTCCCTCTGCTCCAAAATCTATGTCATCAAAGCCTACCGTTACGTTATTGCCAATTCCCTCAACAGTATTTTTTGTCCTTGTAAAGGTATCTCCGTAAATTGAATCAGCATCCAGGGCTCTTATCTTCGTAAATGCCCTAAGCTGCCTTTCAAAAGAAAAGCCCTTTATATGGAATTTGTTAAATGCCTTAAAGCTTATAGTCTGAACTCCCGTAAGCCTCTCTGAGAGTTTCCAGCTATCCTCCTGATATACATTCCAGATAGATTTTTTCTGATAAACTGCCGCCTTTAAGAGTGTCGCGCCATCCTCACCAGGAATACCCTTCCAGATTTCTATATCATAAGCATCGTCATTTAAGGTAAAGATAGGAACAGTGATCACATCAGATCCCTCTTTTCCAAAATCGATGCCTGCATAGGTTATAACAGTCTCCTCTCCTTTGGCAGAGGCTACACCAAACTCGTTGCCGCTTCCAACAAGGCCAATATATGAGGTATAAAGACTTCCAGGAATAAATCCATAAGGATCCAGGAATGCTGCCCCAAGCCCAGTAACCTCAAATTCAAGGCAGGACATGACAGCTACAGTATCTCTTCCATTTGACGCTTCGTATCTTAAGGTAAAAGAACCATCTCCAAGAGCTGTTATCTGGCACATACCGCTTTCTTCATCTATTACGCTGATCTTAGCTATATTAGTTTCAGTTCCGTTTTTATTTAGAGCTCTGAAAACAAGCTTCTTATCCGTAGCATCTGCAGGATAAACCTTAGCCTGAACTATGGCAGTCTTAGTATCACTATTTAAAGACCTTGTGCCCTCTTTTACAGTAAGCTCAACCTTTCTTACTGGAACTGTGGATGCTTTCTTAACTTCAATCTTCACGTTATCCACAGGACCCTCAGGCAGAACTATAGCAAGAAGTTTGCCATTAAAGAGTTTTCTGGTAGCTGCCTTGTAGCTGTCATAATCAGTACTGTCGCCGTTATCAAGGCCTATGAGTCTTCCACCAGACACAGCTACATCCACATAGTCAGATGCATTCTCTACAGGGTTTCCGTCCTTATCAATTGCACTTATTTCTGCAAATACAAGCTGTGCATCGGCAAAAGATCCCTCGCGATAGCAACTCTTATCAGATTTGCCGCATCCAAAGCCGGCTAATCTATCATCAATCTCAACCACGAACTTATCTGTATCCCCAAAGGACTTGTGGATATCTTTTGCTACTTCTTTTCCCGAAGCGTCATAGCAGATAGCTGTGATCTCGCCCTTTTCATAGGGCACTTTATAGTCTGCAAAAATCTTGTTGCCACTGTGAGGCTTATGTGTCAGTTCCTGTCTTCCAAGGCTCTTTCCATTTACGAAAAGTTCAACCTCAGGGCAGTTACTACAAACTCTCACATCAATAAGCTGACCTTCATTGAAATCCCAATATGGGAACACATGGACAAAGGGATCCTTGTCAGGGCTAACCCAGGCGGATTTCCAGGCATAAAAGGCGTCCTTATAAAAGCCTGCTGTATCAATAAGTCCAAAATAAGAATTCTTGGTATGGTAAGGTGTTGGCTCTCCTATGTAGTCATAACCTGTCCATATAAACTGTCCCATGGAAAACTCCATGTCTCTGTCCTTGCAGATACAG
The DNA here is from genome assembly GCF_900102515.1 of Butyrivibrio sp. INlla14. GTDB lineage: Bacteria > Bacillota > Clostridia > Lachnospirales > Lachnospiraceae > Butyrivibrio. The sequence continues at coordinate 82,164 of NZ_FMVS01000010.1, read as the reverse complement.
TTTTCTATGCTGTCAGCTCCCCAGCTGGTTGTGCTGTTTCCAAGAGATGAACACTGCTCATCTGTATCTGATAAAATAGGCGCAGAAAGAGGGAAATGATAAACGCCTCTACTCTGAACGATAGAGTAGGTCTCACTTCCGTAGATAACCCAGTCAGGATGCGCCTTGTGATGCTCTTCATAATAGTTTTCTGCATAGTTATAGCCTGCAACCTTAAGGATATCCGCGCACTTCTGAGCCATCTCCCAAGGCATATAGTTTGAGCCTATTGTTGCTCTTGCATTCTTTAAAGGATCATGCTTTTCCACAAGACTCTTTAGATCTCTTGTAACTTCCTGGCCTCTTTCGCTGGAATGTGTATCGTAAATCTCATTACCAATACTCCACATTATTACAGAAGGGTGGTTTCTATCTCTTCTAACCCAGCTGGCCACATCTTTGTCATGCCATTTTGGGAAAAATCTTGCATAGTCAAATTCCGTCTTGGCACCTTCCCACATATCAAAAGCTTCTGAGATCAAAAGAAATCCCATCTCATCAGCAAGTGCAATCACATGAGGATCATACATATTGTGAGTAAGCCTTATAGCATTTACTCCCATTTCACGCAGCTGAATAAGCCTTCTGCGCATAGCAGAGTTATTGTAGGCTGACCCTAATGCTCCAAGGTCATGGTGAAGGCATACACCATTTAACTTCATGTTTCTGCCATTTAGGAAAAAGCCCTTCTGCGGGTCCATGCGGACATCTCTAAAGCCTATCTTGATTTCTTCTGTCTGAATAGTTATTCCTTCTGATGACTGTAGTTCAACCCTCAGAGTGTAAAGGTGAGGCTCCTCTATATTCCACTCAGATACGCCCTTTACATTGTAAATTCCCACTTGAATGTCCGAAGCTTTATCCACATCTGCAGGTCTATTGACGCTTTCTATAGTAGTTGGAAGGAGATCTGCAAGTAGTTCGTCATTGTCGCAGGCTTCAAGAGTAATTTCTTTTCCCTCAGAATCAAAAAGAGAATAGCGCACCGATGCCTTCTCATTGTCTGCAGAGCAGATTTCTGAAGTTACGATCATTTTATAATCACAAAGACCTGTTTCCTGACTCTCTGCGTCTGGCAGCTTCTGGCTGTGAACATATATACCATTTTCAGGAATATAGGTCTTTTCATAGTCACAGATCCATACATTTCTGTATATTCCCGCTCCTGAATACCACCTTGTATTTGGGAATTTGCATCTTGCGGCCACAACTATTTCATTAAGTCCTGTCCTTACAAACTCCGATATTCCAAGGATAAACTGTGAGTATCCATACTTCCACTCACCAGCGATGTGGCCGTTTATATAGACAAGGCTATCCATATAGATCCCGTCAAAGATAAGAAAAAGTTCTTTTGACAGATCCTTCTCTGTTAGCTCAAAGCTCTTTTTGTACCATCCTGTACTGTCCCTATAAAGGTTCTTAGGATCAGTTATCATATAGTCATGGGGAATTACCACATCTTCAAATTCTGAAACATGGCTCATAGCCTCCTCGTAACTTACTCCATATTCTGATTCCCAAAACTTCCATCCGCTGGTAAATAGTTTCTTCATTCCTGCCCTTTCCAAAGCTCTTACTCAAGCTGGTCTTTTGCTTTTTTTATCCTCGTCGTTTCCTGTTCCTTCTATAATTTCCAGAAATGGTCCCATAGGTATTTCTGTCTCGTTTGTTATAAGTCCCCCGCTGTAGGTGTTATCGCAACACCACATTATCTCTTTGGCCTCTTCATAGGCCTCTTCGTTCTCGATGTAAACTAGTAATCCCCCGTTGTCTGTATCGATTATCACTTTTGATTGTACCTTTTCTTTCTTAGTAATTACAAATAAATCTGTTATTTCTGTTCCTTTTCCGGCATCCATGACCTTGAGGCCACCCGCATGAGATAGCTTCACTTCTATGGCCTTTTTGCCATTTCTATCTACTTTCTTTTGGGCACTTACAACTTCAGGTCCCATATACTCGCCGTTATAACCATATTTAAGATGTGATGCCCAAAGAGCCAGCCTCTTTCCAATAGGCTCTTTTGTAACAGGATGAAGATCATTATCTTCGCCAAGTCCCAATGTCACAACAAGTCCCGTTCCCGGAATATCAAGAATCTTTCGCTGGGTTAGCCTGAACCTTCCCCAGTCATCATCTACAGGGCAGTCAATTGTAAAGTTTGGAAGCTGAACCCCGATAAAGGGCAGGTTTTCTTCATTCCAAAGCTTTCTGTAGCCTTCTATCTGACGCTTTGTCAGCTCATTGTAGTCATAGCCGTCCTCTACGTTGGACTCACCCTGATACCATATCACTCCATCTATCGGGAAATTATGGCAAGGGTATGTCATGGCGTTATAAAGGCCTGTAGACTTCCAGTTAATAAAATCTGTAGGAGGGATCATGTCACACTTTGCGCCAATCCTGTATTTCCAGTGTTTGTCCCAATTCTCAGTTGTCTGACCATCAAAGCTATCAAGTCTCACTGAGCATTTATCATTAAAAATCTTGTAATCCTTACCAGGAGTAAATCTTCCAAGACCTGTTTCTACACATACTCTTATGACTATTGTGTTATCTTTTTCCCTGGTAAGACCTTCTGGAATATCATATTTGCGTGGCGGATACTGATAAGGAGTATCTCCGACTCTCTGTCCGTTAACAAATACCACATCATTATCAACAATTGTTCCCAGGAAAAGACGAGCCTTCTGCCCTGCAAGTTCCTTGGGAAGGTCGAATTTTCTTCTAAACCAAACACTTCCTATAAAGCCTTCAAGCTCTGTTCCCTTGAAAAATGATGGAATTGCAAATTCTTTCCACTGATCATCAATATCATCGCTGCCATCCCAGGCTTCCCAGTGCTCGCTTATGCCAAGATCTGTCTCATAAAGATTCTTCCTCCAGGCATCGCCATTTTCCATGTTGCTCTTTGCAACCTGTTTCCTGAATTCTGCATCAGAATACTTGTCTGCCTCTGCTAAAAGCTCATCATAGCCCTCAAGCATTTCTCTTCCCATCCAGGAAGAAATCCTGGAGCCACCAAGACTTGCGTTTATAAAACCAATAGTTTGTCCTGTAATGTCCTGAAGATTCCTGGCAAAAAAGTAAGCTGTAGCAGAGAAATTTATGATTGTCTCTTTATTGACACTAGTCCAGCTTCCTGAGTTAAGCTCCTCAAGCGGGCCTTCAAAGCTACTGTCTTCTATGATCTTGAAGGTTCTGATCATGTTGTTATCTGCAATTTCCAAAAGTTCTGGATATTTATCTTTTACCCTGTTTACCGGAAGCTCCATGTTGGACTGGCCTGTGCAGAACCACACCAGACCTATCATAACATCATTTATGATAATGGTCTCTCCTCTGTCATCAGAAACCACCAGATTATATGGGCCGCCGCTTTCACGGGCTGGAAGATAAATATCAAATCTGCCATTATCTGCGCAGCTGATACTGGCTGAACTTAAAATATTTTCCTCAGATATACTATCCTTTATTTTCTCCCTAAGAGAAACTGTTATCTGAGCATTCTTTTCATCCCATCCCCAGATATGTATTGCCTTTCTGCGCTGAAGAACCACTCCATCAGACAAAAGACGAGGTAAAATAAGTTTTGACATTGAACAGACTCCTTATTTTTCAGATTATTTTTTATTATACAAAGCCCCTTTTCATTTCTCCGCGTATATAATGCGGGTATTTTATCAATTCATGCCTTTTAATCTGCTATAATATTTCTGTACATTTGTTTCTTGTTGTCCGGAATCCGATTGGGGGAGGAATCACCATGACAAGTAATCTTACTATTGGGGAAATAGTTCTACTCAACAACCTTATGTACTGCGAACAGCTGGGGGAACCTGATGGCACCTTTGCTTCAGACGTCTGGAATGGTAAAACTGTTGGTGACTACATAAATTCTGTACTATTCAACGCTTCCAAAATAAAAGATGATCACGAATACAGTACCGGCGTTACAGGCGCTGAGTACAAAGAGATCCTGTGGGCAATAAGGCCAAACGAACACCTAAAAAGCCTCATAGTCCGCGACTCTCATAGGGAAGATATTTCTGCAGGTGAAAGCCGAAGTGCCTATTTGTTCGACCCTTCCTGTAATGAAGCTGTTATTGTTTTTAAAGGAACTCAGGGAGATGCTGAATGGATTGACAATGTATCCGGGCTTTATCAGGTACCAACTGCATTTCAGGAAAATGCCTTAAAATGGTTCCAGTCCCTTGACCTCAGCGATTGCCAGTGCATCACTGTCACAGGCCACTCCAAGGGCGGTAATAAATCAAAGTTTATTACTATAATGGATGACAGGGTTGATAACTGCTATTCCTTTGATGGTCAGGGATTTTCTGATGAATTTATAGAAAAATACGCCTCCAACATAATAAGGAATCAGGGCAAAATTCTTAATATCATTGCCCAGAGCGATTTTGTAAATATTCTTCTAAATGACGTTGGTAAAAGACAATTCTATCTGGGAACAAACTTTGGAAGAATGGGTTTTGCCGAAAACCACTGCGCAAATGCTATTCTCTTTTACGATGACTTTGGGGGAATGAGCGTTTGGAAGGCAGATTCCCAGGATCCCAAAATGGCAGATCTTGATATCATGCTAAACAGCTTTATAAGGTCCACCAGAATGTCCACAAGAGAAGGCGTTGCCAAGATGCTGGGGGCAGTTATCGTATGCGCTGAGCATGGGGATACAAATGGCCTTATAAATATCTTTTCCGACGAGCAGCATTCAGATAGCGCAGCCAAACTTGTTGCGTATATCCTGAGGTATAAACAGGAAAAGCCAAAGATGGTACAATCTGTAAGAGAGATATTAAAGCAAAACGGATTCAACACTGGAATCCTTGGCCTTATAAATTTTGTCACCAACTATGATCTTTTGATGGAGCTTATTGGCAAGCAGCCAAGTGCCGTTATATCTCTTCTTAAAATGAATCACGTAAACGACTCAGTTGTAACCTTCCTAAACAAGCATATGGAGCTCTTTGATTTCCTGGTTCGTACAGCCAAGTACATGCGCAAGGTTGATCCCAACAAATATAGCGGCGAAGATTTAAAGGCTGAGGATGTAGGAACATTTATCGGCAGAAGAAAAAAAGTCTTCATATCCAGAAGGATGCTCATCAGGATCGCTATTATTGCTGCTATAATAGCCATCATCATCCTATGCGTGGTCATTTTCTAGAATTTTAACATTGTATTTTTACTAGATTGGAGTTTTATTATGTCTATCAGTGCTTACTTAAACCCAAACTTTACCTTGGGGAAAAAACTAATTTTTCTTCTTATTACTTTCATCGGAGTAGGTATAAGTATTGGAATCATCTACCTTTCAGCCAGTCTCGTATTAAACAAAAAGCTTCATGGCAAAAGCCGTGAAATAGCTATGGACCTTGCCTTTGTGGACAAGGTCCAGCGCTTTTTTGAAATGCTGATTGCAGGAGTTTCCGTTCTATCCTTTTCTTGCTCCTATGTCATTATCAATCACATCTATACCCTTGCCCAGTCAGGTGCCGCCGGCAAACTCACCAGCACTGAGCACATGCTCTTTGACATGTGGTCTGAGGGTAAGGATTTTCTGCTTCTTCTCCTTATTTTGATGTCATGCGTTATCAACACTCTTCTGGACACTTTTATAATCCCACTAAAAAAGATCACAAGAGAAGAAAAAGCTACAATTCGCATGCTAGCTATGTTCTACGTCATTGTGATCTTAATGTACTTAAATACTATTGGTGATGAAAGCCAGTACAGCCCAGTTATGATGTACTACTTTGGTCTTATGATAGGTAGATTCGTCTATTTCGACGCATCCTTTAAGGACTTTTTGGTTGCCCTTAAGAATATGTTCTTCAACCTTCCCTACATGGCTCTCACCCTGATACTTATAGGCCTTTTAAATCTCTTTGGCTTTAATATGGGATACCTTCTTGAGCGAAACTACTACATAGTTGGTATCTTTTATACACACCTGTTCCTCATCGTGTGCATTTTTGTTGTGCACGTTGTATGGATGATTGCTGGCACCAGAAATGGACCTGTGGTGACGGAGTCATAGGGCTATTTTCAGTTCATACAATCTTATTGAATGTCTCAGCAAGTGCAGGATAAATAGTCTTGAACTGCTGATATCTTGCTTCATACTTCTTAACAAGCTCTGGATCTGGCTTCTCTGTCTTATCAACCTTAACAATTGCAGCTGCTGCATCTTCTACAGTCTTGTAAGCTCCGCAGGCTACCATTGCAAGCATAGCGCCTCCCATACCAGGGCCTTCCTCGCAAACAGGAACGTCAACCTCTACATTAAGGATGTTTGCGATCATCTTTCTCCAGAGAGGGCTCTTAGCACCGCCGCCACAGATCATTGTTCTAGAAGGAGCAACTCCAATAGATTTTGCTACCTCGAACATATCTCTAGTTGCAAATGCAACGCCTTCAAGTACAGCCTGTGTCATATCCTCTCTTGTTGTATCCATTGTGATACCTGTAAAAGTAGCACGTGCATTAGGATTATTCCAAGGTGATCTCTCACCCATAAGATATGGCAGGAAGAATACGTGGTTCTCGCCAAGCTTCTCGATTCCCTTCTGCTCTGCAGCATAATCCTTGGTCTTAAGAATTTCATCATTCCACCACTTGTTACAGCTGGCTGCACTGAGCATGCATCCCATAAGATGGAACTTGCCATCAGCGTGGTCAAATGAATGAAGAGCATTGTTACTGTCTACAGCAAATGAGTCTGAAGACATGAAGATTGTTCCACTTGTTCCAAGAGAAACATTACATTTATTAGGTCCAACTGTGCCTGTTCCAACAGCTGCGGCTGCGTTGTCACCAGCACCTGCGGCAATAACAACATTCTCAGAAAGTCCAAGCTCTTTTGCAAGCTCTGCCTTAAGTGTTCCAACCTTCTCAAAACTCTCAAAGAGCTGAGGAAGCATATCTTCTGTAATTCCGCAGATATCACACATCTCTTTTGACCACTTGCGGTTCTGAACATCAAGCAACAGCATTCCTGAAGCATCAGAATAATCTGTGCAGAAGGTTCCTGAAAGCTTATATGCAAGATAATCCTTAGGAAGCATTATCTTTTTGATCTTCTTGAAATTCTCAGGCTCATTTTCTTTTACCCAAAGAATCTTTGGAGCTGTAAATCCTGCAAAGGCGATATTTGCAGTGTATTTGGAAAGTGTCTCTTTTCCAATCTCTCCGTTAAGGTAATCTACCTGTTTCTGAGTTCTTCCATCATTCCACAAAATAGCAGGTCTTAAAACGTTGTCATTTTCATCAAGAATTACAAGGCCGTGCATCTGGCCACCAAAGCTGATACCTGCAACCTGTGACTTGTCAGCATCCTTCAATAACTCCTTGAGTCCCTCGATTGCCTGGGCATACCAGTCCTCAGGTTTCTGCTCTGACCAGCCTGGCTGTGGGAAAAATAAAGGATATTCCCTTGTTACTGTTCCATGGATCTTGCCTGTTTCATCCATAAGCACAAGCTTAACAGATGATGTCCCCAAATCTACACCAATGTATAACATTTATGTACCTCCTCGCATATGATAAATATACATTATTTTACATATTTTGCTTCTTATGCGCACTCCGTTTGTTGCTATTTACTACTTGATTATTGTTACTTGATCCTTATGTCAGTAATAGCCACCATATCTCCGGAAAGAGCTGCATAAACCTTGTCTCCGCCATCAACTACAGTGGTAATATTTTGGATCTCTATGCCCATATTTGTTGTCTTAAGCGACAGAGTATTTCCTTTGTAATGTAATTCAACCTCATACTCTAAGCCTGCCTTATTTGTTTTCTTCCATGCATCCCATCCAGGGAATTCTTCAAGCTTTCTCATGGTAAAACTATTTCTGGCATAAAGGTCGTTTTTATCTATCTCACCATTTAGCTTTATAAGTGCATATTCCCTGTAACCAGGGCCACTGACCTTTCCATCTTCTGAATAATAAAGTACAATCGACGGACAGTGCCACACAAGATTCGATGCAGGAAGAGACATGCTGTGGAAAGCAATCTCCATAAATCCATCTATCTCAACCCCTTCAGTATAAGCAGATCTATAGCTGTCAATCTGAACATTAGGGATGTCTGATTCCATGCGCTGAATATAGCTGACCATATCAGCAATCCTTGTAATATCTCCCTCAGTAGTTTCCTCATCTGATCTGTCAACAGTGATATTGCTTATATAGCAGTTCTCACCCGTTATTGCTATTGCAGCAAACTTAGAACTATCAGGTAACGCTATCGTCACATCTATATCCTTTTTGCCATCTGTCATGCTGATCTTCACATGATCCTCATATCTTGTGGCAAAAATTACATACTTTCCGCTTTCCCAGTCAGAACTATCCTCTGAAATATCTTCTACAAAAGCCTCCATGTTCCTTGCTTCTGTAGAAACATAATGTCCATCAAACCACACTTCACCATACTCAGTATACTTGTAGGCATCTATAGATCTGGGATTTGTATGTATCCTTCTGTCATAGGAATCAAATACGATTATTGAAGGCGCGCTAAAATCGCTATCCTTATTCTTTCTAGGTTCAGCAAAAAAGCTGATGCTAACTGGTGAATTGGCTATAAGTATGCCTTTCGTTATCTTATCTCTATAGGCTGAGCACAGAATTGCCTTCTCTATCTCATCCTCTGACTCTTTCTCTGTCAGAGCCTGCTCTGCTGCCATTCTGTCCATAATTTCAACCATAATATCCGTAAATACAGGATCAAGCGTAGTTCCCGATGCCTTTATCAGTTCCTCTCTCACAATGGGTTCCGGGAGAGGATTACTAAACTTACTCCGTGTGGTCATTGAATCATAAGCATCTACAACAGCCATGATCCTTGCTACCTCTGGAATAGCCTCACCTTTAAGCCCCTCCGGGAAGCCTGATCCATCATACTTTTCATAGGCGTATCTGGCTGCTACTGCCAGTATCGGGTACTCTCTGATATTTGATAATATCTCTTCACTGTAGATAGGTGCCCTCTTAAATACTTCGTATTGTTCAGGGGACAGCTTATTGGCATTTTCTATGATTCCATCAGGAATTCCCATTACTCCTACGTTGTGTAAAAGAGCTGAATAATAAATCTCATCAATCTCATCGTTGTTCTTACCTGCTGCTTTTGCTATTCTTCCTGCCATTTCTGCCGCCTTGGCGGAGTGACCTTTAGGAAAAGCATCCTTCATCTCCATTGCTGCAACAAAAGCAGTCGCAGTCTGGTCAAACAGCCTTTTCATACTCTTTTTATCTTCTTCAAGAGCCTGCATCTCTATCTCATGGGCGTGAAGAACAGTTGCGTTTACGTCCAAATAAGTAAATACGTACAGGAAGATTGAAACCATCACCATAGCCATATTTACTATTGAAATTCCATAAGTAAATATTTGTAGTATTCCCACAGCCACAGGGAACATAAGATATATTACAAGTGCTGTATATATGATCTTGCTAAAATATCTTTTATATTGTCTTACGACAGAGAAGAGAATAAAGGGACATACAACCGGAACAATATAGCTTATAAGAAATCCTGGGCCTCTGTGATAAACATTCATACTGTCAAAACTATAATACAGCCCTGTAAAAGCAGCTATAACAGCCAGGGCCATTCCAATTATGGATAATAGTGCAACCAGGCGAAGTCTCTTTGGTATCTTCTCGAGCTTGCCCTCTTCTGTTAAAAGATCTGTCAGATACAGGTTGAATCCAAATACAACTGCAGATGTCAAGAAGAAAACTACGAAGTTGCTGACTCTGACCATTACAAGACCAGTCCTTGTTACATTACCGCTATACATATAGGCCTGTCTGTCAAACATAAGAAGGGAGGTGGCTACAAGCTCCATCATTACAAGGATCCATTTTCTCCTTTTTGAAAGAAACTTGGTAATGACAAGCAGCAATGCCATAGTAAAACAGACCGCGCTAAGTGCCAGCATAATATCAAGTTGATGAGTTCTAATAAAATCAAACATCAATCTGCTCCCTGTAAATCAATTCATTCAAACAATTCTTCCATTTTATCCCAGTCAAAAGTCTTAAGAAGTTTTGCAAGAGTGTTAAGCTTATCCTCATCCTCTTTTGGCAGACGGAACTCTTTTAGCTGCCCAAGGATCATTTCAACAGCGTCATAATCCATCTGAGAGATAACATCTTTAAGTGCACTATAGGCATCATTAAGGTCTTCCTCAGATATCATCTCTTTTCCTTCATCGTCAGCACTTGTGTCAAATTCCTGATCCATCTTCTCTAGCTTTTCCTTGAAAGCACTATAATCACTGATCAGCTTATTTGTATGAAGATCTATGAAACTCTTATCTCCGTCTTTTCCAGCCTTTTCAAGATCTGCTGCCTCTTTTGAAAGTTCAAGCGCACCAATTATCCTTGCAGAACTCTTTAAAGCATGAACTTTTATTGTGTAAAGCCTTATATCTCCGCTCTCATAAGAGTTTGTGATAACTGAAATGTTGTCGTCAATAGTGTCAAGGAAAAGTCCAAGGGCAAAGATATAACCTGAAACACTTCCTGAATTCCTGATACCATCGTCAACTGATAGTCCTTCTACTTCATTGAGCCACAGCATGTTATCAGGAAGCTCTTTTAACTCTTCTTCATCTTCTTCATCTTCTCTTGTCATGACCATTTCAGGTGGAAGATGTTTTAATATCGTGCTCTCAAGTGTGGCACTATCTACAGGCTTGGCAAGATAGCCGTTAAAGCCTTTTGACTTATAGAATTCCTCTCCAGCAGCTGCGTTAGCAGTAAGTGCATACACTGGAAGATCAGGATATATTTCTCTTATCTTGGCACAGGTCTCTATTCCGTCCATTCCTGGCATCATATGATCCAGAAGTACCACGTTAAACTTGCTCTCTTTGATCTTTTCAAGAGCCTGCTCACCACTGTCTGCTGTGGTAACAAAGACCTTTGTAGCCTTTAGCAGTCCCTTTATAACGCTAAGGTTCATCGGTGTATCATCAACTACCAGAATATCTGCGTCAGGAGCAATGAATTTAGGAACATATGGACCACTACTTGTATCGTGCTCAATAAATACGCCTATAGGAGTAGAGTCCACGATTCTCTGCTTAAAAGTCAGGATAAACTCTGAGCCTTCGCCATAAACACTTTCACACCAGAGATTTCCTCCAATAAGCTCTGCAAATCTCCTTGAAATATCAAGTCCAAGTCCTGTACCCTGGATGGCACTGTTCTTTTCCTCGTCAAGTCTTTCATAGGCCATGAAGAGCTTATCCATATCTTCTTCTTTTACGCCAATACCTGTATCCTTGACTGATATTCTGACATCACAGATATCATCCTTCCTTGCTTCCATCGATACAGTAAAGGCAATTCCACCTTGCTCAGTATATTTAACAGCATTTGTCAAAAGATTAAGGATTATCTGCTTTATCTTTCCTGCATCTCCGTAAAGTCTTTTTGGAATTATCTCATCTACTACAACTTCAAATATCAACTCTTTTTCCGTACTTCTTGATCGTATCATGGATACAATTGAGCGCAGCTGATCCTGAACATCATATTCCTGCTCCACAAGATGCATCTTTCCAGACTCGATCTTGGACATATCCAGAAGGTCGTTGATAAGTCCCAGCAGAGATTCCGTAGCATTTCTTATATCAAGAGAATAGTTCATCATGGACAGGAAATAATTCTTGGGAACATTTGAAGCATCTTCCCTTAGGATCATTTCATTCATACCCATTATGGTATTGATAGGAGTTCTGATCTCATGAGACATATTCGCAAGGAATCTGGACTTAGCTGTATTAGCTCTTTCGGCCTCTTCCTTGGCAGCTTTTATTTCATTCATCTGCTTGGAAATAACAGTGGATTTAAGTACTCGCCATACTATATATCCTGTTGCAAAGGCTACCAGCAGAAGGATAAATATCTTTACAATGAACAGCTCGAAGAAACGAGGTTTCTTGACAATCAGAAATCTCTCATCATGAGTCACTTCATCCCTGTGATTGATGAGCTGGATGTGCAGGGTATAAGTTCCATAACTTAATGATGTGTACTCAAGTGTAGATAGTTCACTTCTGGGCGTGGTAAGACCCTCACTTTCTTTTCCCTCAAAGAAAACCCTGACGTTAGGATTAAGCATTGTATAATCCATAACTGAAGGGGTTATCTTAATACGCGCTGTATCTGCAGGTATTATATATGTGCCTTGAGAATCCGGATAAATAACCTCATCATCACAACAAACTGAATTAATTGCTATTTTGACTGTGTCACTCTTTTCAAAGTACTTATTTATATTTACCCTGATAACGCCCTCTCTACCTGGCACGTAGAGGTTCCCATCTTCATCCATGCACCCATACTCCTGGGAAGTCACAGCATAGGGCATACCATTAGATATAGTATAGAGTTTGTAAGTATGTACATTGTCATCGAGCATTTCCTGGGCCTTAACCCTGTAGATGCCATAAGAAGACAAAATCCACATATTTTCATAGTCATCATAGTAGATGTCATAATTATTGTTAAAGGGAAAAGAGGATACGATAGTCACCTTATCTTTACTCAAATATTCCATAGAGTTGGATGTAATAACCCAGTATACATCTCTTTCCTTGTCCTCCTTTATTCTGAGGACCACATCGCTTGTAAGCCCATCCTCGAGGCCTACATGCTTAATATCATCTCCGTCTATGAGGTATAGTCCACCACCATCAGTTCCTGCCATTATGACGCCGTCTTCTCTTTCAATAAGAGTGAGGATCGTGGCATTTGATAAGCCCTCTTTTACACCATAGTTCTTTACGATCTTGTCGTCCTTTATTATAGATATTCCGCCATTTGTTCCAGCAATAATGGAACCATCTTTTTTTTCTGCCAAGCATCTTACTGAATTATCACCAAGTCCATCTCCCGTAGTATAGATCCTGAATTCTCCGCTATTTGAATAGCATATCAGGCCCTTACCTCTCGTAGAGGTCGCGACCCAAATATTCCCCTTACTGTCAGCCATTATGTTTTTTACTCTGGCATCTCCTACGTATCTTGTAAGGTTATTATTCTCCAGTACACCCTCTTCATTCAGGATAAAAAGCCCATTGTCAGTTCCGACATATAGCTTGCCATCATAATAGCAAGTAGCATTGGTTACATATTGTGGAAAGCCGTCAGATTTTGTCATGTCCACAAAATTATCTGTAACAAGCTTCATTACACCCTGGGTAGAAGATGCATACCACATATTCCCCTGGTAATCTGAGGTCATCATCTCAATAGCACTATTCATTGGAAGATCATTAAGTTCAGTATAACTACCATCTGCATCTATATAGCCTGCTTCGGAAGTTGTTGAAACCCAAATTCTTCCACATTCATAGGAAATCCAATGAGCAGCCTTGTTTCCTGGAATAGATGTGGTTTTAAGGCCAATTGCCTTTGTCCCCAGCTTTCCGTGGTAAATGTAACCTTTTTCAGTACAAATATATAAGCTCCCTCCATGATATGGATCTGTCATCATGGTAGTTATCTTTGCCATTCCAAGGTCTTTGCCACTGTATATGCTTGTCACAAGACAATTCTCAATTGTAAAAATATACCCATTAGCGGTATGACCATATATTTTTCCATCAGCACCTAGTTCAAGCTTAAGAATTCGCTCTGTATTTAGAATTCCATTTTCTATTTTCTTAATCTTAAAATTTTCATCGATATAGCATAATCCCTGAGTTGTACCAATTATGAAATTTCCTCGGTAATCCTCTGCAATGCTTCTTATTGATGAAGAGGGAAGACCATCAAAAACAGTGAATTGAGTCCTCTCTTTACCGTCAAGGAGAACCACTCCGTTATCATTGGTTCCAACCCATATCCTGTTTTTGCTATCTTCAAAAAGAGTCCTGGCACTAGTTAATCCCTTTGACGTATCAAGTCTTTCAAAAAGAATGCCGTCATAGCGCACAACGCCACTATAGCCGCCTATCCATATATGTCCATCACTTGATCCTAGAATACACATAGCATCAGAAGTTGGAAGGCCGTTGGTAGCATCATAAATGTACGCAGCATAGCCAACTCCCTCAAGTTGCCTTGTTACTGCATATCCGCCGCCGTACTTATTTACTTTTTCATAGGGCAACACCCCGCTTCCATCGGATGCTGCAGCGTTTAGTGAAATGTGGACTATTTCGCATATCATTAGCACTACTGCGATGGCGTAAATGTATTTTTTCTTTAAGTTTTTCATTTATACACTCTTTCCACCATATTTCATCATGATGACCTTTATTTCAGGAAGTGCATCCATAAAAGCCTCCAGGCACTTAGGGTCAAAAACTGTTCCATTAAAATCTCTCATGATATCAAGAGCCTCATCAAGTGGGTATGCCTTTCTATATACCCTGTCCGATGTAATATCATCAAAAACATCTGCTATGGCCATTATTCTTGCAGATAGAGGAATAACCTCTCCATGAAGTCCTTCAGGATATCCACCGCCATCCCAATGCTCATGATGGTATGTTGCCATATTTCTTGCTTCTTTCAGGTAATTATCACCATTTGAGGTACTGATGGCGTTGTCCAATATTTTTTTACCCTCAATTGTATGTGTCTTTATCACTTCAAACTCTTCCGGGGTCAGTTCTCCAGGTTTTTGAAGTATTCCATCTGGAATCTTGATCTTGCCTACATCATATAAAGGCGCTGACCTGACAACATCAGATAAAAATTTAGGTGTCAGTTTTTCTGCGTAGTAGCCCTTTTTCTTGAGGCTCTCCATTATTATCCTGACGTAGGCAGTAGTTCTCTGTATATGTGCCCCCATATCAAGGTTTCTGTTTTCAACCATGTCAGCCATTGTCATGATAAGACCATCCTGCATCTTGGCTGTGGATTCAGACAGTCTTCTGATGCTTCTCATCTGCTCTGCCTGATTTAAAGTCATGCTGCAGATACTCTTATATAGCTTTTCTGTTTCATCTCCTGTATGTATATCCAGTGCACGTATTTCCCTTACATTAGAGTCAAGCTGGTCCTGTGAATCATCCCCTTTACTGAATCTGTCAAGCATTTCAGCCATACTACTAATGGGGTAAGTGTCATAAACGTCAGTTGTCCATAAGGCATAAGCTACTATCAGCACAAAATATCCAGACAGGATGATCACAACTTTGAGAATGAAGGTTCTCATATAGCCTGCCATGTATGCCAGAGAAACTTCCGCAACAACGTAGCATACACAAGTTCCCTCCGCATCATACACAGGGTTAAACACTATCATCTTCCATCCAAGAAGTGAGCCCGACTCTACATAGCCTGCCCTTCCAGTTACAGCCTTCTCTTTTACTTTTGTCATTCCAAAATCATCGTAGGATACAAATTCTCCCAGCCCGTAAGGATCTGGCTTTTTCTCTGTAGGAAGGTCGAAAATATAAATGAAACCATCCTCCTGGGGTTTAACAATATACAGATTTTCCAGTCCATAGGCATTATCTCTTATTGTGGATAAAAGATTATGAAACAGCAAATAACTTTCGTCTTCTTCTCCTTTTTCCAGGAAATTTTCAATAGACTCCGGGTCTATCATTTGAGTCGTGAAGCTGGTTGCATTCCAGGCACTATCAATTCTCTCAGTTTTTTGATTTTCAAAGTAAAGACTTACTCCAATCCATCCCATAATAAACACGAGGATGATTGAAGCCCCAACAAGTGTATAAGCCATCCTTGATCTGGCGGTTACCTTAAGATCCTTGTCCCAGGCCTTTATTTTTTGAAGTTCATCGATTGATAATGGTCTTTGTCTCCATCCTGCATCCTGAACAGTTTTCAGTTCTTCCATAGGCGTATAGTAAATAACTATAAATGCTAAGATAGACGCGATCATCTTATCAATAATGTTTATAAGTGCATTCCCAGTATATAAAGAAAGCTGATCTGAAACATGAAGGTTATCATGTATAGGTGTCATTATCTCTACAAGTATGCCATTTTGAATTTCTCCAAATAATACATCCTGGATAAAAGCACCCATGAGGCCGGAAAAAGCACCTGCAATCAAGGCATATATGATTACTCTTTCTATTTTGATAAAGGAATATTTTCTGAAATACCAAGTGGTAAAGATAGCGACAGCAACATTGACAATCATGAAGAAAACAGAATTATAATCAACCACTGCACATAGTGTATTTGATAAAACAGCCGTCAGAATTCCCGGGAAAAGACCTCCTATTACCGAAGACATTATTGTACCTACAGTATCAAGAAAAATAGGAAGCCCAAAATGATGAGTTATGAAAAAAAGCAGCACATTAGTAATAACCCCGGTAATAACCAGGATAACACGCCACTTTCCACTATCTTTTTTCATCTTAACTTCATTTCTCAAAAGTCGCCCCTCCGATCCTTGATCAATGTGATAGCATAGCGTTAATTTTCATATCCCAGGAAACATATTTCCTGGGATATGAAAGTTAACGCTGACTCCGATTCCGGAGTCAGCGTTCCATAAATCAAAACTTATTGATCATTAAGATGATCGTGTCCGGAAGAAGAACCTATTCTGACTAAGGCTCTGTACAACTTGGCTTCAGCTCTTATCCTAGCCTCATTGTCAAGCTTTTTGTCTTTTAGTCTCTCCTCCGCCTTTGCCTTAGCGGCCTTGGCACGCTCTACGTCAATGTCCTCACTCCATTCCCAGGTAGTTGGAAGGACTCTTACTTCTCCGTTCATGACTGAGAGCATTCCACCGATACAGGCTGCTTTTCTCTCCTTGCCATCTTCAAGGACAACCTTGGCAGTTCCCATTCCAATGGCAGTACAGTAGTTGGTATGACGAGCAAGAATCTCAACATCACCATCTATTGTACGAAGCAGTATCTTCTGGACTTCGCCTTCATATTCAAGACCATCTAAGGATACAACCTGTAAATGATATGTTGCAGCCATATTGCACTCCTTTTACATATTATGGGCTAAAAGCATTACTGCTTTTTAGCCTTCTCGAATACTTCGTCGATAGTTCCAACAAGAAGGAATGCTGACTCTGGGAGATCATCGCACTCACCGTCAAGAATCATCTTGAATCCACGGATTGTCTCCTTAAGAGGAACGTATTTTCCAGGAAGACCTGTGAACTGCTCAGCAACTGAGAAGCTCTGTGACAGGAAGTTCTGGACTTTACGAGCTCTGTAAACTGTAAGCTTATCTTCCTCAGAAAGTTCGTCCATACCCATGATAGCGATGATATCCTGAAGTTCACGATATCTCTGGAGCACCTGCTGAACACCCTTGGCTACTTCATAATGCTCTTTTCCTACGATATCTGGTGAAAGGATACGGCTTGTTGAATCAAGAGGATCAACAGCTGGATAAATACCCTTTGATGCGATATCTCTGGAAAGAACGGTTGTAGCATCAAGGTGTGTGAATGTTGTAGCAGGAGCAGGGTCTGTAAGGTCATCAGCAGGTACATATACGGCCTGAACTGATGTGATAGAACCCTTCTTGGTTGATGTGATACGCTCCTGAAGAGCACCCATTTCTGTAGCCAGTGTAGGCTGGTAACCTACGGCTGAAGGCATACGTCCAAGGAGGGCTGAAACCTCTGAACCAGCCTGTGTGAAACGGAAGATGTTATCAATGAACAGAAGCACGTCCTGATTCTTGACATCACGGAAGTACTCAGCCATTGTAAGTCCTGAAAGACCAACTCTCATTCTGGCTCCCGGTGGCTCATTCATCTGTCCATAAACTAGTGCAGTCTTATCCAAAACTCCACTTTCCTTCATTTCTCCGTAAAGGTCATTACCTTCACGAGTACGCTCACCAACACCGGTGAATACTGAAATACCACCGTGTGCCTTGGCAACGTTGTTGATAAGCTCCATGATAAGTACGGTCTTACCTACGCCAGCACCACCGAACAAACCAATCTTACCACCCTTAGCATAAGGGCAGATAAGGTCAACGACCTTGATACCTGTCTCAAAGATCTCTGTTGCAGGAACCTGTTCCTCATAAGCAGGTGCAGGACGATGGATTGGCCATCTCTCTTTTGCACCAGGATCTGGTCCATTATCAACAGGATCGCCCAAAAGATTGAAAATTCTACCCAGACACTCTTCACCAACCGGTACAGTGATAGGGCTTCCAGTATCTACGGCATCTGCGCCTCTGACAAGACCATCTGTTGAACTCATGGCAACGCATCTAACTACGTCATCTCCAACCTGCTGAGCAACCTCTGCAACCAGCTTGCGGTCTTCGATCATGATTTCTATGGCATTGTGAAGATCTGGAAGTTCACCCTCTTTGTATCGGATGTCAAGTACAGGGCCTGTAACCTGTATTACCTTTCCAACATGATTTTCACTCATTGTTAAACTCCTTATTCAAAGTTGTTATATCCTAATGAAGTTCTGCTCTCGCACTTCGTGCATGGAAGTTCTGCTCTCGCACTTCGTGCTCGACAGAACAAGCTTCGTACCAAGGCTCAATAAAACTTCGCCTGGTTCTCAGCTTTCGGCACCAGCAACGATCTCAGTGATCTCCTGCGTGATGCTTGCCTGACGAGCTCTGTTATAGTACAGACTCAAGGTCTCGATCATTTCTTCTGCGTTGTCAGTTGCGGCTTCCATAGCAGTTCTACGAGCAGCAAGCTCACTGGCATAAGAAATATTGATACTGGTATATAGAATACCCGCCAGATACTCCGGAACTATAGCATCGAACACTGTCTCACTGTTTGGCTCATATAGAATAAGATCCCTTGGCTTTCCATCACTCTTTTTATTATCAGATGAAAGATCTGACAGTGGTAAAAGAGATGTAGACATTGGAACCTGGGACAGCATGGACACGAAGTTTGTATAACACAAGAATACATGTCCAAATCCGCCACCACCATATGATCCACAGATAAGCTTGGCTATCTGGAAACAGTCAGAGATAGTAGTTTTGGCAACCTCGGCATATTCCTCAGTAAGGATCGGAATATTTCTGTGCTTAAAGAACTCCACAGATTTTTTACCGATTGGAAGAACTGTCACGTCCTCTTTATCCTTGATCTCAGCTTCAACAAACTTGAACAGATTAGAGTTGTAACCACCTGCAAGACCTCTGTCTCCGGCGATAACAACATAGAGCCATTTCTTATCATTTTCACCTGGCTTGGTGTAAATGGAGCGGTAATCAGTGTTACCATTGGCTATATCTGTAAGTGTTTCAAGCATTGTCTCAAGGTAAGGCTTTGACTCATCAGCTCTTTCCTTGGCTTTACGAAGCTTTGATGCAGCAACAAGCTGCATGGCCTTCGTAATCTGCATTGTGCTCTGGACGCTCTTGATTCGGAGTTTAACAGCTTTCATTGATCCAGCCATTATTTATCCTCCTTATCTGCTCTTAATGAACTTGTCTGTATAAGCGTCTAATGATGCCTTTAACTTATCCTCTGTTTCCTTTTCAAGCTTGCCGCTCTCACGAATCTCACGCATAGCAGCAATTCCGGAAGGATCCTGATCAAGGAAATCATAAAGACCTGCCTCATATTCAGCAACGTCGCTTGCTTCAACCTTCATCAGGATGTTATTAACAACCGCATAGAGAATAGCAACCTGTTTTTCAACAGGAACTGGCATATTCTTGTTTTGCTTGAGAACTTCCACGATACGTTCGCCCTGTGCAAGACGGTTCTTGGTGTCTTCATCAAGGTCTGAACCGAACTGAGCGAAGCTCTGCAGCTCACGGTACTGTGAATATACAAGTTTAAGTGTTCCGGCAACCTTCTTCATAGCCTTGATCTGCGCATTACCACCTACACGGGATACGGAGATACCAGGGTTAACCGCTGGCATGATTCCTGAGTGGAAAAGCTCTGTCTCAAGGAATATCTGTCCATCTGTGATAGAGATAACGTTTGTAGGAATGTAGGCTGATACGTCACCGGCCTGTGTCTCGATGATAGGAAGGGCTGTAAGTGAACCTCCTCCATTCTCATCAGAGAGCTTAGCTGCTCTCTCAAGTAGTCTTGAGTGCAGGTAGAAAACGTCTCCAGGATAAGCTTCACGTCCTGGTGGTCTTCTGATAAGAAGTGAAAGTGCTCTGTATGCTACGGCGTGCTTGGACAAGTCGTCATAGATACAAAGTACATGTTTGCCCTTGTGCATAAAGTACTCACCCATAGCACAGCCTGTGTATGGTGAAATGTACTGAAGTGGGCTAGGCTCTGAAGCTGTAGCTGCTACAACGATTGTGTAGTCCATAGCTCCGCCCTTCTTAAGATCCTCAACCAGTGATGTGACTGTTGAACGTTTCTGTCCGATAGCAACGTAGATACAGATAACATCCTTGCCCTTCTGGTTAAGAATTGTGTCAACTGCGATAGTTGTCTTACCAGTCTGTCTATCGCCGATGATCAGCTCACGCTGTCCTCTTCCGATAGGGATCATGGAATCGATAGCCTTGATACCTGTCTGAAGTGGTTCTTTTACCGGCTGTCTGGCAATGATACCAGGAGCTGGTGATTCAACTGGTCTATATTCTGCAGCTTCGATTGGTCCCTGGCCATCAATAGGCTGGCCGATAGCGTTTACTACACGTCCAATCATCTGCTCGCCTACAGGAACAGATACAACTCTTCCTGTACGCTTTACGGTCTGTCCTTCGCTGATTCCTACATCTTCGCCGAACAATACCGCGGATACTACTGTTTCCTCGAGGTTCTGAGCCATTCCAAAAGTACCATTTTCAAACTCCAAAAGCTCTCCGGACATACAGTTCAAAAGTCCGCTAACTCTGGCAATACCATCACCAACGGTAAGAACTGTTCCAGTCTCGTTCTGGATAATTGCATTCTGATAATTCTTTATCTGGCTTCGAATGACCTCGGATATTTTTTCTGGTTTTAGTTCCATATCATCCTCCGATGTTTATTATTAGATGACCGTTTCATCAACACGTCTGCGAAGCTCGGATAACCTACCCTTGACTGTGCCGTCAAAGAGCTGTCCCTCCAGATCCACTCTAACGCCGCCCAGGACTGATGGATCTGTCTTCTGTTTCAATAAAATCTTCTTACCGCTGATCTTTTCAAGTTTTTCTTTGAGAAGATTCAGCTCTTTTTCATCAAGAGCTATAGCTGTTGTAACGACCGCATCTGCTATTCCATGTGCCTCGTTGTAGCTCTTTCTAAAGCGTTTCTGACAAGCAGAAAACTCTCTCAAAAGACCCTTCTCAATGAGAATCTTGATAAAGTTCAGAAGATATGGCTGCAGGCTTCCAGCAAATGCCTGATCTACTAGCTGCAGTCTTTCATGTTTTGGGACTGAAGGTTCCGATAGGAGGGTTATGTAATCAGGGTTTTCCTTGAATATCCCTTTTACAGCCTCCATTTCGCCCAGTATTTCATCCGTAAGGTTCTCTTCCGCTGCCAGATCATATAGGCTCTGCCCATAAAGATCTCCAGCTGCGCTCATAAATTTCTCCTTTTACCTTAACCTTATGCTCCAACCTTATTGATAAAGTCATCAATAAGCTTTCTATGATCGGCTTCGTTGATTTCTTTCTCAACTACCTTTCCTGCGATATCCATCGCAAGACCACCGATTTCATCCTTGGCCTCGTTAATAGCTTTCTTCTTCTCCTGCTCTATGTCAGCAGCAGCTCTGGACTTGATTCCGGCTGCTTCCTCCTGAGCCTCCTGCACAATTGTGTCTGCTTTTTTCTGTGCTTCCTTCTGTGCTTCGGAAACGATCTCAGCAGCTTCTGCATGTGCCTTTGTCAGGCTGCTTTCATATTGCTCTTTAAGAGAATCAGCTTTATCCTGGGCCTCTCTTGCCTCTCGGATCGTTTTATCTGCAAGTTTTTTTCTCTTTTCAAGAATGTCATTGATAGGTTTGAAAAGAAATTTCTTAATCAGGTAAACCTGGATAAACAGGTTGATTATCTGAATGATAAACGTCCAGGGCACTAGTGTAACCAGATCCTGCGTCTCTTTAACGTCCGCAATGATCATCATTAGGGCCTGTATATCCATATGATTTCTCCTTGTTTTTGTATTTACCACTACTTGCCTACAATAATACGAATTGCTCCGCTGCTACACAGCTCTCGCAATTCTACAAGTATTCGGAAATCGTAATTTTTATTTCATAAAAATTCCTTTTTTCCTCATACTTGTTTGGTCTTCAAGGTCATAAATTTTTTCATGCAAGCATGAAAAATTTATGACTTTGAATCCCTTATTGTAGGTAATTCATGAACATACCTGGTGCAACGAAGATAAGAAGAAGACCTGTAACGAAACCATAGATACCAGTTGTCTCAGCAACCGCACAACCAAGGAGCATGGTACCTGTAACATCGCCCTTACACTCAGGCTGACGTCCGATAGCTTCAAGAGCCTTAGAAACAGCAGTTCCTTCACCAATACCAGGACCAATACCTGCGATAAGTGCACATCCTGCACCTAATCCACATCCTGCAAGTGCTATACCTTTTGCTAGTACCTGAAAATCACCCATAATTCTTTGCCTCCTAAATGAAGTTTTATTGTTTTTTGTGTATTTATATTTAATTGTATTTTTAGGCGTGATATCGGATTGCTCCATTTCATTCTCGCAATCCTGCATACATTCGTAATCCGCACTATCGTGCTACTTACTCATGTATGTTCGGTCTTCAAGGTCATATTTTTTCTCATGCAAGCATGTAAAAATATGACTTTGAATCCCTATATCACGCATCCTCTGCGGCATTAGCTATATACATAACTGTCAGCATACAGAAGATAAATGCCTGCATACAGCCTGAGAACCAGTCAAAGTAAACACCGGTTATGGCAGGAATACCTACTCCAAGAATCGGTATCTTGGAAAGGAAATCACCTACAGCTCCTGGAATAAGTCCAAACAAAGCTGCTGATGCAAGTCCAAGTGCCCAGTAGATAAGTCCGTCAATAACTACACCGGAAAGAATATTTCCAAAATGACGGCAAGCCATACTTACTGGAGTAGCCAACTCTGACAGGATATTAAACGGCGTCATAACTGCAATAGGAGTAGTGAATCCCTTCAAATATCCGCCAAATCCGTTGGTCTTAATCTTGGTGGCAGTGATCATTATGAAAACAACTACTGCCCAGGCTGCTTCCGTTGATAGGTCTGCTGTTGGACTTCGCAGTCCTATAAGGCTTATAAGGTTTGATACTACACTGGTAGCAAAAAGAGCTGAAACAAATGGGATCAGCTTATCAAACTTATTGCCTCCTGTGTTGTTACGGACAAAATTATTACCCGTCTCAACAAGCATTTCCGCAAAAGCCTGTCTTTTCGAAATGTTCTCGACCCGAAGGTCTCTGGTCAGGAATATACATAGTCCTGTGATGATTATCATCACTATCCAGCTGACAATCAGCGTTTCTGTAAGCTTAAAGTCTCCCAGAATCGGAATGCCAGTATGGAAGGTCTTGTATATGACCGCATAATCGACTTCGAAACCATTACTCATGCTTTCGCCTTCAACCTCCTTTCCCCGCAGACATGATCCCGCGTAGTTTTATTGTGATGCTAGGTATAAACAGCGGAACAATGCCCGCCACCAGATTAAAAACTGGAACCATTATAGCAAGTATCACCCACAGAAGCTGCATCATGGTTCGGTAACGAAGGCTAACGCCCATGGTTTCCCTGGCCCTTTTCTCATCATCTATGGATGTAACTTTCTGAACTGTAAGCGCCATCCAGAAAAAATTCCCGACAGCAACCAAAAAACCTATTATTCCAGCCAGAATCACTCTGTAATCAAAGGGTACACTCCATCCAAAGGGTGCATCCTCTGGTATTACCATATGTAAAACAAAAAATATTAAAAACATGATCAGCACGCCAATGCCTGTGCCAATAGCTATATTTCGGGTTTCCTTTTTTACTGCATCCTGTAATTTAAACATCCTGTCTCTCCCCAAATGATTCTCTGATCCAAACAAGCCTTATAAGCGCATATTTCACTAATAAAGCTCAAATATGCTTGTTGAAATAGACTTCCTTTGGATCCCTTACTCTTTTCTTTTTCTCTTCCCTGCGAATAACTGACAGATAAACCTTATAGGCGGTTGTCATAGAACCACCGAGCCCCAATATAAACCCCGGTATATAAACCCAGGCACCAACAGAAAGCTTGGTGCATAGAAGATAGCATGCAAACATACATAAAAGAAGTGGCATAAGAAGCGACAATCCCAGTTGTCCTACCATAGCAAACTGACTTAATAGCTTGGATAAATCTTTAAATTGCATATGGTCTTACCCTACTCCTTCCTGTCTCAAAATGTTTCGCGATTAACGTTATACCGATTGCTTTTTCTCTTGCAATGTACTGAATATTACATTAAGGCATAATAATTGCGCATAACATAACAGTATAACAACTTAATAATACACTTTTTACGGCATTTCTACAACCAAAGTTAGACAATTTGGGACACTTTTGCGTTATTGTGAAAAAAAGCTGCGAACCGCATATTTACACATTTTAGCGATTCACAGCTTAGTTATTAATAAAACTTTTATCAAAATTTCGGTTATTTCACATGATTTCTTTTACTCTTACAGCTCATAGTATTCTGCATTAATATATTTGGTGTCATCTTCAAAGGCAGATGGTGTCTCCTCTTCATAGCCTTCATCTGATCTAGCGCCAAAAAGATTGCCAAATAATGACTTGATATTATCTGAGCCGATGAATGCTACGTCGCGGGATACAGCGCTTACAGCAGCCTTCTGTTCACTTGAACAGGTAATCTTAGCGCAGTCCCTTACCCTTAGCTTCTGTGTGATAAGTTCAGCAGGAACGTCCTTGTCTATTTTGAGAAGGGCGCAATCCCTGACAGTTATTCCGCCAGGTGCTTCTTCCAAGGTTCTTCTATCTATGCTGGCGATTGCTACATCCTCAATCGTTGTTCCTCTGCTGATTATGAGCTTATTGCATTTTACATATATCTCTTTTAACAGCTGTTCACAATCTGCATCTACTGTAAGGTTGCCCTCAACAATAAGAGACTTGATCTTTCCGATCATGTCTTTGTTCTCTGCAGAGATATGTGCATTGCCTATGATATATAGACTTTCTCCGTTAGCATCGATGAAGCTTGAATCAATTTCACTTTGGTCTGCCACAACAACACTGCAATCATCAGGTATTTCAGCAATTTCAGCCTCTATATTAAAAAGCGGAATTGCGGTTTCAATATGGCTCTTTCTGATATAGGCCTTATCTGTGCTGAACTTTATATTTTTCTCTGCCATTTTTGCAAAATCAACTGCCATTTCTGAATCATAGATAAAGTTAGCTGCAAAGTATCCGGAATTCTCAGGCGCTCTCATAGCAAAATACTTGTCCAGCTTGTATCTGTTATCCATAAGTGTGTAATTATCAGGATAAGCCTTGGTCATTCCGTTTATTGTCAGACCTGGAAATGGTAAAAGAGCTGCTATGCTCTTGGGGCATAAAATCAGTCCATTTACAGATATCCTGCTAAATTTCTTTAATGCCTCCTGTGAACCTGGAGCCACCTTAAGCACTCCATTTATAGTGATAGAGGTTCCCTCGGTCACATTCGACTGGGGCGAAATTTCATAGATACCATTTATATTAATAGTTTTACCGCCATCCTCGCTTAAATCCTTGCTTCTTACTTCTTCAGCTTTAATGTTAAATGGCAGCCTGTTGAGTACCTCCTTGCTCCTGTCATCAACAATAAGTTCCTCTGTATAAACTTTTATCTGACTAAATTCCTTATAGTTCTCTTCATTGATCTTTCTGGCATCACAGGTTTCACAATTGATCCGTAGCTTCATCTTCTCCTCCTATAACATTTCTTTCAGGTGTTTTCTTGCATCGTGTAATTTGCTTCTGACTGTTCCCGGTGGGATTTTTAACATCTGCCCTATTTCTTTGGATGAAAAGCCATCAAAAAATTTCAGTACTAAAATCTTTCCTTCTAGTACATCCAGGGCTTCTATCAGGCACATAATATCTGCTTCTTGGTACCTATCCAAGAAGAAGTCTTCTGTCACATCCGCGGTTAGACTTTCATTCTTCCTCTTTCTCAAAGTATCGATATAAATGTTCTTGATAGTTCTATAGAACCAGGCGCGTTGTCTACTAAAGTCCAGCCCCTGGATATCACCATAGTGATCTATAGCCCTCAAAAATCCCTCCTGAACTATTTCTTTTGCCATATCCTCATCCTGGGTCATCATGCGACACCACCTGACAAGCTCAGTATTAAGTTTTTCATACAGGTAAGCAATCTCCTGCTCCATTCCCCTAGACTCCCCAAGTAAAAAAAGATATGTCAAAAGACTTTTCTGTATATATAACGTTTGGAAAAGAAAAAGTGTTGGAAAAAAATTAAAAAAATTACAAAAATCCCCCAGCGCATATCAAATAACACTGGGGGAATAATTATTTCTTTTTACTTATTCTGCATCTTCTGTTGCAGTTGACTTGATGTGAAGCTCTTCAAGCTGCTTGTCTGTTACATAGCTTGGAGCGCCCATCATAACGTCTGCTGCATTCTTGTTCATAGGGAAAGGAATAATCTCACGGATTGAGTCCTCACCTGCAAGAAGCATTACCATACGGTCTACGCCAGGAGCAATTCCTGCGTGTGGTGGTGCACCATAGCAGAATGCGTTGTACATAGCTGGGAACTTAGCCTTAACATCTTCCTCGCCAAGTCTTACCATCTCAAATGCCTTGATCATGATCTCAGGATCATGGTTACGAACAGCACCTGATGAAAGCTCGATTCCGTTTACAACAAGGTCGTACTGATCTGCTGTAATTGAAAGAGGATCGATCTCGCCTCTCTCTGCCTTAAGAAGTGTCTCAAGTCCGCCTGATGGCATTGAGAATGGGTTGTGGCAGAATTCAAGTTCTCCTGACTCCTCGCCAATCTCATACATAGGGAAGTCTACAATCCAGCAGAATTCATATTTCTCTTTGTCCATGTGTCCAGGAACAGCAGCACCAAAGGTCTTAACGATAACACCAGCAGTCTTCTGAGCCATGTTAAGCTTGCCTGCTGAGAGAACTACAAGGTCTCCAGCCTTAAGTGAAAGAGCTGAAACTACAGAATCCTTGATAGGAGCAACAAACTTGGAGATTCCTCCAACAAGTTCTCCGTTCTCATCCATTCTAAACCAGTAAGCCTTGTTACCTGACTGAACCTCTACATCACCGATAGTCTTGTCGATGAACTTACGGCTCTCCTTGAAATCAGAAATAACAACAGCCTTAATTCTAACGCCTGTTTCTGCGCCTGCTGTAAGAGCGCCCTCACTTGCCTCTGCTGCCTCAGCAGAAACTGTTGATGCAAATGGACCAAAGCCGCAATCCTTGAGAACCTCTGTAACATCGTCTACTGTAAGATCAATTCTAAGGTCTGGCTTGTCTGAACCATATTTCTCCATAGCCTCAAGATATGGAATACGAGTAAATGGAGCCTTGGATGCACGGTTATATGTTCCAAACTTCTCAAATACTGGAGGAAGAACATCCTCGCATACTGAAAATACATCTTCCTGAGTAGCGAAAGCCATCTCCATATCAAGCTGATAGAACTCTCCCGGGCTTCTATCTCCTCTTGCATCCTCATCACGGAAGCATGGTGCAATCTGGAAATAGCGATCAAATCCAGCTGTCATAAGAAGCTGCTTGAACTGCTGTGGAGCCTGTGGAAGTGCATAGAACTTACCAGGATGCTTTCTTGCTGGTACAAGGTAGTCTCTTGCTCCCTCAGGTGATGAAGCTGTAAGGATAGGAGTTGTGATCTCCATGAATCCATGCTCTGTCATAGCCTGACGAAGTGCTGAGATAACATTGCTTCTAAGGATAATGTTCTTCTTAACCTCTGGATTACGAAGGTCAAGGTAACGATATTTAAGACGAGCTGTCTCATCAGCTTCTCTTGAATGGTTGATCTCGAAAGGAAGCTCGTTGTAACGGCAGCGGCCCAGTACTGTGATAGACTCAGGAACAACCTCGATATCGCCTGTCTCCTGCTTAGGGTTCTTACTGCTACGCTCTCTTACTACACCCTTAACGGAAATTGTTGACTCTTTATTGATGGCCTTGGCAGTCTTGACCATTTCCTCTGTCTCAAGGACGATCTGTGTTGTGCCATAGAAGTCACGAAGGACAACGAATCCAAGTCCTGAACCAACTTCACGCATGTTCTCAAGCCATCCAACAAGAGTAACGCTCTCGCCAACATTGGCCATGCGCAGCTCACCACAGTTATGTGTACGTGATTGCATCATGATATTTCTCCATTTCTTTTAAATCTAGCAGAAAAATCAGGAAAACCTGCATCCTGCGTTATTTACATCATACAAAAAATAAGTGCGTGATACAGGAAAAAATCCAATATCACGCACAACATTTTAAAACAACATTATACTTGTTGCAAGTTGAATTTATACTTTATATCAATACAAGTTTATTTAACTTTATTGCCGCCCCATTCAACTACTGTAAAGCCGCCGCGAAGTGGTGTCTCAAGATACTGAGGATTGATCTTGATGTATCTATCTGTTGGATACCAGGCCATAAATACACGGATCAGAGTATCAGGTTCAGGTGAAACTGTAAGCTTAGCTCCGCGATTATAGGTATTGCCCTGGAAGCTCACCATATTATAGGGATTCTTTTCCATCATAGGAAGCCAGAACTCGATAAATTCTGCTCTCTCAGAATCATTCAGTCCAAGGATTGCAAGCTTCTCATTAAGGAACTTCTCTGTATCCTCACCCTTTACACAGAAGCCTGAATAAAAGTCATAGGAATAGTTTGGATCGCCTTCCCAGAAAAGATAGTCATAGGTCTGTCCCTCAAAAGTTATCTTACCGTCTCTATTAGCGGTTACATTCCAGGTGTTCTCTGCATTAAACTCCGGAATAAGGTCCACAAGATTTCCATCATAATCAAGCCTTACAGATATTTCTGTATTGTCCTCTAATGGATACAGGTAAATTACCGGCTTGAGGTCTCCAGAATCCGCAGGGCTTCCGCCAGTTCCCACTGTTCCATCTGTGCTATTGCTGCCAGCAGAAGTGCAGCCTACAAGTCCCATTAGTAATGCAATTAGTATCATTCCAACAATCGATCTTCTCTTCATAAGAAAACCTCCTTAACACCCCTAGTACAAAAACGAAAAGCTACTGTACTACTATAATTATAGCGCCAAAAACAATGTTTTTGGCGCTATTTACAGAGAATTTACAAAGTATTAACAATATCGTTTAAATATTAGTCTAGCTTAAGAAGCATTGTGAGAACACGAGCAGCGGATTTCTCTAAATCTTTTCTTGAAAGTGCCTTTTTATCAATAGCAGCAAGGAGCTGGTCTGTATAGCCACAGCCCATTTTGATGTCATTGCCTGCAAGGACTTCCTTGTAATGCTCACCATAGCCCCACCAGTCACTTACTACTACACCTTCAAATCCCCATTCATCTCTGAGGATTCCTGTAAGAAGATCATGGGACTCAGAAGCTCTCTGTCCGTTAATTACATTGTAGGAAGACATGATGCTCCAAGGTTCTGCCTCTTTTACAATTATTTCAAAGGCCTTTAAGTAGATTTCTCTTATGGCTCTTTCTGATGCTCTTGAATCGCTGCCCTTTCTGTTGGATTCCTTGTTATTAAGGGCGAAGTGTTTAGGTGTAGCAGCGATATTGTTGCTCTGGATACCGCGAACCATAGCTGCTGCCTGCTTACCAGCAAGGAATGGATCTTCTGAGTAGTACTCAAAGTTTCTTCCGCAAAGTGGACTTCTGTGGATATTTACTGCAGGAGTAAGCCATGCACCAAAGTTACACTCTTTTGCCTCAGCACCACCAGCAACACCAACATCATAGCAAATGTCTTCGTTCCAGGTGCATGCAAGAAGAGTTGAGCATGGAAATGCTGTTGTCTGAACGCCAACTTCAGGTGCGATCCTGACTCCGGCAGGACCATCGCAGGTCATGGCTGATGGAACACCAACTTCTGGAAGGTTGCCATAGCCAAAGGTGTTGGCCATACCCATATTGGGCTGTCCGCCAAGGAGGGAAGCAAGCTGCTCATCAGAAAGCTGCTTCATGAAATCTTCAAGGGTCATCTTGCATTCTGCAACTTCAATGAATTTCTTCGGATCCTTGTCACTTGGTGGAAGGAAGAGCTGGAACATATCCTGCGGACGAACCTTAGGTGTCTTTAGTACTTTCCAGTTGATAGTTTCCTTCCAGTCTTTATCTCTTTTAAAGATTGTAGCGTAGGTATCAACAGGCTTAAGCTGTGGAAGCTCTTCGAAGCTTCCGTCAGAGAGCATTCTCTTTTTAAGTGATGTTGGCACGAGCTTATTTGAAACCTGCTCTACAACTACGTTTTTCTTAAGTTCATATTTATAATCAAGTTCTCTTACGTCTCTTACGGATGTTCCAAGATAGAACTTATACTGGCCTTTTTCCAGAACCCAGGCAGCTTTTTTAACCTTTCCAAGGTCATCATAGGAAGCCATATCATCCATATAAAGAGCTATTGTCACGCGCTCGCTCTCACCTGGTGCAAGAAGGCGTGTCTTATAATATCCGCCAAGAACCTTAGCGGGTTTTCCAAGCTTGCCCTGAGGTGCGATGTAGTAGAGCTGCACTACTTCTTTTCCTGTACGTTTTCCAACATTGGTAACAATTGCTCTTACTACGATAGCATCAGCAAGATTATTTTCTGTCTTTGTTTCATCAGCTGATTTTCCTCTGTTTTCCTTCGCTTTTGTGGATACGGCAATTGAATCTTCTACAACGCTCTCAACTGTGAAAGCTTCTGCCTTGCAGTCCTCAAGCAGGAATGTAGTGTAGGAAAGGCCAAATCCAAATGGATAGTTTACCTTTTTAGCAGCCCCTGGAATTGTCTCAAAGTATCTGTAACCAACATAGATATCTTCTGTATAATCTACGTACTCATCATCCTCATGGAATCCGTCTGTTGATGGGTAATCCTCAAGCTTTGCCGCAAATGTATCTGCAAGCTTGCCTGATGGATTGACCTTACCTAGAAGGATTCTTGCTGCAGCAAGGCCGCCTTCTATTCCGCCCTGCCATGCCATAAGAACTGATGAAATTTCATCATCATTTTTAAACCATGTAGTATCAACTATTCCGCCTACGTTCATAACAACAATAACGTTAGAGAAGCTTTCCTTAACCTGCTTGACCATTTTCTTCTCAGCATTGGTCAGATAGAAATCACCGTGTTCGAATACTTTGTTGGCCTGAGCTACAAGTCCTACGTCCTCACACTTGATCTCTCTGTCTACTCCAGCTACCTTTCGATCCCAGCCTTCGCCGGAAAATCTGCTGATAGAAATGATTGCAGTATCTGTGTAAGCTGCAGCGTCAGACAAAATATCATCCGGGAGTGCTGGTTCTTTTAACATGCCAGGGGCAATGCCCTGTCTGTACTGCTCTTCTACGTACTCTTTGTAGAACTTGGCGGACTTGTCATAAATCGCAATATCCTCTGTATACTGAGAAAGTCCCTCATACAGGTTTCTCACATAAGGCACGGTAACATCTCCGCTTCCGCCACCTCCCTTAACATAGTCAAAGGTTCCCTTTCCAAAAAGCGCTACCCTTTTACCTTTCCTTATTGGAAGAACGTTTCTTTCATTCTTAAGAAGCACCATACCTTCGCAGGCTGCATCACATGAAAGTGCGATGTGCTCCTTGCTGGCTGTGACTCTCTCACCATTTGCGCCAAGTGGAAGATTTGGTGTGTATTTGATTCTTGCCCATTTTTCCATAATATACCTCGCTAAACCTCTAATATTTTTATGATGTATTTGTCTAAATCATAATGCACATAAACTTGCAGATTATGCTCATTGACTTTATGCCCAGAACAAATATGTGTAATCAGGAATTCACGTAACATATATATGCTTTGCACTTGAAATCATAGCATATAGCTGCATTTGAAACAATTATGGCAAGCGTTATTTAACACAAATTTAACTGTAAGAATCACGCTAGAAATTTCATGCAAAAGTTAGCGTTATAGTTACAGCTATAGTCCAGGCATACTGGTGCATTACTGGCAACTTGATCATTATGGTTGATATCGTCATATTTACAACCTGATTATCATAATTGACATAGTCACTTTTATGAGTTATAGTTTCGATGTTTCTGAATTTCTATCTTTAGTAATTCACTAAGTGGCTCCAGTTTTAATCTAGCCACGAAAATCAGCAATTATATGCCAAAATGATGCTAGTAAGAAGAGCGCATAGCGAGTCATAGCTTCTCTTTTGGCTTAAGCATGCTTTTAACATGCAGCTTAATAAAAGTCCTTGTTTCGCATGTACACCATTCACCGCTTAATTCAGCGGAAACATGCGCAATACTGTGCTGTTGTATCTGGCGTGTATGCATTTTTATTCAGTCAGACTACTTACTGGTACACATGTATTCCGACTGAATATTTTAATATGCATTGAACATGTTTGACTTTTATGTACACGCATAATGACTCCTTAATCACAACTGCATGTATAGCAAGCTTAGGTAAGATCAACTAGTACATGCACCCAAAAACTAGTTGTAAATATGCGAGTAGTGCTCTAACCGCAGTAATATGCACAAAGATTGTCTTCCGTGCACTGCGGACTCGCTCTCTTGCTCTCTCGTTCTCTCTAGCCTATTAACTGTGGTAAACTTATATGTAGATTTTATTATTGCAAGTTTTAAGCAGATAGAATGACCTATAAAGTATATATGAATTACCAGGGAGAATTAACACTATGAACATATGCCTTCTTAATGATTCCTTTCCGCCTGTCATAGACGGCGTTGCCAATGTAGTCATGAATTACGGAAGTATCCTGACTACAGAACTTGAATCAAATGTAATAGTAGGTACACCCAGATACCCAGATGCCAGTTATGATGGATATCCTTACAAGGTTGTTGCCTATCCAAGTTTTGATACAACCGATTTTGTAAAGGGTTATAGAACAGGTTATCCACTATCCATAAGGGAAATTGACCAAATGGCTGATATGAAGCCTGATATCATACACACTCACTGTCCTGCTGCCTCTACAATCATGGGCAGAATCCTTAGAAGAGAGACAGGAGCTCCTCTTATCTTCACCTACCACACCAAATTTGATGTGGATATAGCAAGAGCTGTGGGCGATGGCTTACTAAAAAAGGAAACAATCAAGACAATGGTTAAAAACATCGAAGCCTGCGACGATGTCTGGGTTGTATCAGAAGGAGCCGGCGAAAACCTGCGCTCACTGGGCTTTCAAGGTGAGTACAGAGTAATGCCAAACGGCGTTGATTTCCCTAAAGGCCGAGCCAGCTTAGAGGCGGTAAAAGAGCTTCAGAATTCCTATGATATTCCTGTAGGAATTCCACTATTCCTATTCGTCGGCCGTCTCATGAAGTATAAAGGTCTTCCGATCATAATTGATGCCATGAAAGAATTATCCACGAAAGGTATCGATTACAGGATGGTCTTTGTGGGCGGAGGCGCTGATGCTGATGAGATGCAGGCGCTTGTAAAAGAGTACGGAATATCTGACAAAGTCATCTTTACTGGCCCGGTTCGCGACAGAGAAAAACTTAGAGCCTGGAACACTAGAGCAGACTTATTTCTCTTTCCATCTACATACGATACAAACGGCATTGTAGTTAGAGAAGCGGCTGCCTGCGGACTTGCCAGCGTTCTGATAAAAGGCTCCTGCGCAGCAGAAGGTATAACCCATGACAGGAACGGATATCTCATAGAAGAAAATGCTCAGTCAATGGCAGCTCTCCTTGAGCTGCTATCTGGAAACCTTGATAGAATGCATCAGGTTGGGCAAAACGCCATGGATGAAATCTACATTTCCTGGGATCAGGCCGTTCGAATAGCCTATGACAGATACAAGGAAATCCATGAAATGGCCAAAAGTGGAGAACTTGGAATCAGAAAGCATCAAAGTTTTGAATACCTTATGAACTCTGCAGCTGATATTCTCAATGGAACACAGAGGGTATTCGTTGATATTCCAAGAGAAATCCACGAAGGTATGAGGGAGAACTACGAAGAATTTAGGATTAACGCTCGAGAGAATTATGAAGAATTCAGGAGTAATGCTCGCGAAAACTACGAAGAATTCAAGGACAATGTTCGTGATAACTACGAAGAATTCAAAGGAAAAGTCAGCGATAACCTCCAAGAGATGAAAGGCAACATGGAAGATTTTAAGCAAGACTTCCGAGAGAATGTCGAAAGTATCAAGAGTGATATAAACGATGGTATCGACAGACTTAAAGACAACATAACAGGCGACTTCTCAGATGATAAATATGATGATACCTGAAACATCGCGCTAATAACACATTTTCTGTATCTATCCTAATCAGTAAAGAAGGCTAATATGAAGAAAGAAAACATCAGTCAAAATAATCATGATTGGTACAAACCCATGAGCTTCTACCAGATCTGGGTCAGGAGCTTTTGTGATGGAAACGGAGACGGAATCGGAGACCTGTACGGAGTCTATGACAAACTGGAATATATCAAATCCCTGGGAGTAGATGGCATATGGTTTTCTCCAATTTACCCATCCCCCAATGCGGATTTTGGATATGACATTTCAGATTATAAGGATATCCATCCTGATTTCGGAGACCTTGACCAGTTTAAAAGAGTGTTAAACAAAGCTCATAGTCTCGGACTTAAGATAATCATGGACCTTGTTATAAATCACACTTCAGATGAGCACCCCTGGTTCATTGAATCAAGAAAGGGCAAGGATAACCCCTATAGTGACTATTACATTTGGAGAGATAAGCCCAATAACTGGAAGAGCCTTTTTGAAGGTGAAGCCTGGGAATACGATCCCATAAGAGGTCAGTACTACCTTCATATATTTGCAAAAAAGCAGCCTGATCTAAATATGGATAACCCCAAGGTCCGCCAGGAGGTAAAAGATATCATGCGGTTCTGGCTGGATATGGGCGTGGACGGTTTCAGAGAAGACGTGATAAACTTCATTTCCAAAAAAGAAGGACTTCCTGATGGATTATCTTTTTTACCGGCAGCCACAGGAATGTCCCATTACAAGGATGGTCCTCACATTCATGAATATCTGTCAGAATTTAGGAAGGTCTGCAATGAATATGACTGTTTTCAGTTAGGCGAAGGTCCCATGACAACAGTTAATTCCGCCATGAAATACCTCACAGGCAAGACCAAGTCCCTGGATATGATGTTTTCCTTTGATCATATGATGGCAGACTGTCTGTATACAGAATATCTCCACAGGCCATTTTCCCTGATAAAGCTAAAAAAAGCTTTCACTAAATGGCAAAATGCCTTAAATGGCAAGGCCTGGAATGCGCTATATCTTGAGAATCACGACCATCCCAGGATCATAAGCAGGTACGGAAGCGAGTACTTCTGGAGAGAAAGCGGAACCATGCTGGCAGCAAGCTACATCTTTCAGCAGGGAACGCCTTTTATCTACCAGGGCCAGGAAATTGGCATGACCAACATTAAGCTCATGTCAATTGATCAGTACATGGATGTTTCATCAATCACCAATTACCACACTTATCACCTAAAGGAAGACCCTGAAAGACGTCTTCACCGCATCCACTTATCCAGCAGGGATTCAGCCAGAACTCCAATGCAGTGGAACGCTACTGACAACGCAGGTTTTTCCAAGGTTAAGCCCTGGTTCTACATAAACCCCAATTACAAGCGTGTGAATGTGGCAAAAGAGGAACCTGATAGCCTTAGCATTTTGAACTTTTACAGAAAATGCCTCTCCCTCAGGAAATCTTCTGAGACGCTTATCTACGGACAATACACAGAGCATTTTCCAAAGGACAAGAATATCTATATGTATGAGCGAAGCCTTGACGATGAAAGCTATTTGGTTATATGCTCTTTCTCTAGGTTCCCTGTTAAGGCCCATAAGCCCCCAAAATTTTCCGGATGCCACGGAGAGCTGGTTCTATGCAACTATCCAGATATGAAGACAGATCCTCACGCAGGAATAGTCGGTAATATCCATCTGGGCCTTAATGAACAGGAGCTTAAAAAGGGATATCTTCGTCCTTATGAAACCAGGGTGTATAGATATATACGTCGAAGATAAAGCTATTACCTTCTTTCGATGTACAAATATGAGGAGAATTATTATGAAAAGAAAATCTGTTAAAACTATCGCTGCTTCTATAGCAATGATAATGTGCCTAAGTGCCTGCACCAGCACTGGAAATGTAGTAAATGATGATGGTGCAACCGGAGTTTCAGCCGAGGCAATTGGAGATGCCACTAATTCAAGTACTGTATCAGACGACACAGCAGCCACAGGCTACCAGGTAACTGTGGTTAACCACCCTATTTCCTCATCCCAGGATGGAAAGGTTCTCTGCACTGGCAGCTACCCTGAGATTGTCCTGTCAGATGAGTGCAAAGAAAAATATCCAAAGCTCTCTGAAAACTTAGATAATTACAATGAGACCAATAGCTTTGGGGCAACTAATAACATTTCCGAATATGCCTCATGGGCACTGGAGGATACATACAATAGCGAAGGCTATTACGACTCTAAATCAGCTGAAATAGTAAGATTTGACGACAAGCTTTTTACTATATTTGAAACAAGTGGTAGTTTTACTGGAGGGGCTCATCCAAATCATTATACATATGCTACAAATTATGATCCTGCAACTGGTGAAATATTAAGACTTGATAAGGTTTTAAATGATTCCTCTCTACTTTCTGATGGCATCAGAACTGAGCTTGAAAAGGCTTATCCAGGAATCATGGAAGAGGTAGACAGTTTCTATTTTGCAGAAGATGGCGCAGATCCTGATCAGTTTGTTCAGAAACTAAAGGACGATACCTATACCTGGACAATAGATGATAAGGGACTTAACATTTTCTTTTCACCCTATGAGATTGCTTCATATGCAGCAGGAGATCTTAATATAGTTCTGTCTGCAAAAGACTATCCTAATCTTGTAAAAGCTGATTACCTGCTGGATAAGCCCCAGGACCTTTCTTCTATTGTAAAACACACAGACGCTGAAACTATAGAGGTTGCGCCAACTGAAAATGAACCAGTTCCAGAAAGCGTATCTATTTCAAATCCTACCTGGAAATATTATAAAGCATCGGAAGCTACAGTTCCGGCCAGCAGCCACTTAAAGCTGACTAAGACCAAGGAAGAAAAATCCGACTATCTCGACATCTACACATGGGCTGAGGCCAATGATCTGCAAACAGAAATGCTGACCCACGAGGATGACAACTATTTTTATAGCGGAACAAACGAAGTAGAATATGCAAACTCCTACCAGGGGATTGATATCTATGATACTGAGATGAATACCATGTATTACAGCTATGATCTGTCTGAACTATGCGATGGTCCTGACTATGAAGAGGAGAAAACTTCTGCAGTTCACCAGTTTATCCGCTATGCCACAATCGTTGACAATATTCTATATGCAGAAATTGGCCACCTTGATTATTCTTCTGAAGAATCAGATTCCAGCTATATTGTTGCTATAAACCTTGCAACAAATGAGCTTGTATTTAGAAGTGAACCTCTTGTTGCAAATGGAAGCAACTTCAAAATAGTTGATGACACAATCATCTGCGGTTATGGATTTACTTCAGAACCTGATCATATCTATCTTCTTGATAGATTTACCGGAGAAAAATATGACTCAATCCAGATTAACTCTGCTGCAGACCAGTTCCAGATAAAGGGCGACACTCTATACGTTGCCACCTACAATACAGCTTACGAATTTACAATTTCACGCTGAGTGGCATATGGCCCTAAATTCGCATCAGCCAAGTTGCAAATGAATTTGTATGCAAGCATCCATTCGCTTGCCGGTCTTGTGCAACAAAAAGCGCTCCAGGACAAAATGTCATGGAGCGCTTTTTATATTCGTATTGGACTGGCTTTCACACTAAGATGAATACGTATCTAGCAACTTGCATATCGCGGAATATTCATCACGTAGCCAGATGCAGCAGGTTTGTTGCTATGTTGAAGTACACGAGAAGTGAAAGTGCATCAACAATAGTTGTGATAAATGGACTAGCCATTACAGCCGGGTCAAAGCCCACCTTGGATGCCAGCATAGGAAGACAGCATCCAACCATCTTGGCGATCAGAACTACTATCAGCAGTGTAAGGCAGATTACTGCTGCCACTGTGATTGCAAGCTTATCAAACAAAAGCAGCTTTATAAAGTTTGCAACAGATAGTGTAAGTCCGCAGAGCACTGCTACACGGATTTCTTTCCATACTATCTTTAAAAGATCTGAAAATTCTATCTCTTTAAGTGACAGGGCACGGATAATAGAAACACTTGCCTGTCCTCCGGCGTTACCACCCGTATCCATCAGCATTGGGATGTATGCTGTCAGTACAACATAGGCTGAAAGAGCATCCTCAAAGCCTGTAATTATGGCACCTGTAAAAGTAGCACTTATCATGAGGAATAAGAGCCAGGGTATTCTGTTTTTGTAGGTTTCAAATATTCCAACCTTGGGATATGGCTTATCGGATGGCATGATAGCAGCCATCTTCTCGATATCCTCGGTAGCCTCTTCTTCCAAAATGTCAACTACGTCATCGATAGTGATGATACCAACCATACGTGTTTCCTGATCTACAACAGGCATGGCTGTGAAACCGTATTTCTGGAACATTCTGGCAGCTTCTTCCTGGTCAGTAAGGGTTCCGATACTGATGACATTGGTGTTCATAATATCACCAATGACTTCATCTGGTTTCATAATGAGCAAATATCTGAGGGCAACAGTTCCTACCAAAACCTTTTGGTTTGTAACAACATAGCAGATGTTGATTGTCTCTGAGTCAAGGCCCTTTTTGCGAATACGCTCTATAGCATCTGCTACCGTCATATTCTCCCTAAGGTCCACATACTCCACAGTCATGATACTGCCGGCGGAATCCTCAGGGTACTGAAGAAGATGGTTGATATCAGCTCTGGTCTCAGGGCTGGCATTAGCCAGAATACGCTTAACAACGTTGGCAGGCATCTCCTCCAACAGGTCGGTAGCATCATCGGCCATCAGATTTTCAATAACGTTGGAAGCTTCTCGGTCCGACAGTGAACGGATAATATATTGCTGGTTATCCAGTTCCAGATCGGCAAATACATCAGCAGCCATGTCCTTGGGCAGGATTCTGAACATCTTAAGGGAATCCTCGTCCTCCATCTCTCCCATTGCAGCAGCGATATCAGTAGTGTTCATATCTGCAATAGTCTGGCGAAGCTTGGTATATTGCCTGGACTCAAGAAGTTCTTGCAAGATTTCAGCGATTGTCTTCTCTTCTTGTAATTCCATTGTAATAATCTCCTATTATATTAAGTTGGGTGGTTTTTAACATGGTACTTCGACCAGGAGCAGGATCACTACTACTAGCATATAAATGTGAACTTGACTTCATAAAAACCACCTTCCTTTCTTTCGGAGATTTATTCATTATGGAATGCCCAGAATAGTGGGTTTTCTCGAATGAATACGAAAACGCATCAGATTTATATTAGTGGCAAAAGAATTGCCGGAAACTTTTTTCTGCGCAATATTACTTTAGCACAGAATCAAATCAGTTGGTACTAAATTTTCTAACATGTTCTATTTTCTACATTTTATCCAATGGTACTTACAGTCCAATGTATTTTTTTCTCAAATATAACCCTAAAACTATAAGTCCCAGAGTCTCTATCAGGTGAAAAATAACCGAAGTCCACACGATTCCAATCCTATATCCTCCAACTGTTATGGTCTGCATTTCAAGAAGGACAAAAGATAATAGAAAAAATGCCATAAGTATCATGGTCAGAACCTTTATAAGCTTGTCATTAAGAAATATTCCGGTCATCAGACTTCCCAGCAAAAGAGCTATGAGGATACCAATATACTTAAATCCATGAGTGTTATTGTAAATAGCAATAAAATCCTCATTTGAAATAGAATCGCTGCTAAAATCAATAAGATCTGCTATGAATCTTCTGTAAACCAAAGAACATATATCGTAAACCATTCTGACAGCTACAAGAATAACTCCCCACAGCTCAAGGAGCCTTAATATGGAATTTCCTGTAAGTGCCGGCACTTTGTTGCCCATAGCCTCTTTCTGAAGGACGGCCATTTTAAGACGATCCGCTTCATCCACCACAGATAAGGCCTTTTTAAGCCTGTCATAGGCCGATATAAAAACTATTGCCATGAGAATGACCTGCGCTGCTGCCACTGCAATCTGCCCTACCAGAATTGCAGGATTTGCAAGATCAGGCTGACTAGCGTTTGCCTTCGGAACAAACCTTCTTACTAAAAACAATGCAATATTAGATAAAACATGTATTCCTGCTGCCCAGAAAAGGGAATTTGACAGGAAATGTTCTTTTCTATTTACATACATATACGAATCCTCACATCACGCCCGTATTGCCCATCTCATCTTGGTTGATTTACTTCTAGGATTTACTCTGCATTCCTCAGCAGATGGCCTTGTTACATCATCAGAAATATCGCTGTAGAGTCCAGCCTTCTTGCCCTCTTTAAAGGCTTTTTTAACAAGTCTGTCCTCTCCTGAATGGAAAGTCAGAATTGCTACCCTCGCTCCTGGCTTCAATATTCCAGGAAGCTTTTCCAAAAATGCATACAAAACCTCAAACTCACTGTTAACATCTATTCTAAGAGCTTGAAAAACCCTGGCGCAACTCTTTTTAATAGCATCACTTTTTTCCTCTTTGGGAACCTTCCACAAAGCTGCCTCTATAGCCTGTCTAAGAGCTGTAGTGGTATCCATAGGTTCTCCCTTTTTCATAAGGTTAAATACTTTGTCGGCTATCTCCTCAGCATAGGGTTCATCGGAGTTTTCCACCATCATTCCTACAAATTCATCTCTGGTTATGTTGTGCAGGCGCTCTGCTGCTGATTCTCCATGCTCTGGATCAAGCCTTAGATCCAAGGGCCCGTCAATCTTATAAGAAAAGCCCCTGCTGGGATCATCGATCTGCATGGAGGATACTCCAAGATCTGCCAGTACAAAGTCAAATTTCCCTGCTTCTTCGGCAACCTGATCGATATTGGCAAAATTTGTAAGCCTGAATTTAAAAATATCCTCTCCAAATCCCGCGTTTCTAAGGCGTTCCACAGTCTTTTTTGATTCTATTGGATCAACGTCAAGGCCGTAAATACAACCACTGCTAGTAAGCTTTTCCAGCATCTTCCTGGTATGGCCACCATATCCTAAAGTACAATCAAGGCCCTGCTCTCCTGGCTGTATTTTTAGCACATCCAGTATTTCTTTTACCATAATGGAAATATGCATCCCTGCAGGAGTTGAGCCCTTTGATATTACGTGTGCAACAGTATCTGCGTATTTTTCCGGGTTCTGCTCTTTATATTTTTCCTCAAACTTCTTAGGGTATTTACCTGAATAATGCACTCTTCTCTTGTGCTGCTTTTCTTCCATAATGAAACCTTTCAATTAATCCTCTGTCTAGGTTACAGCGGCATTGCCCTTCTTCTGGAATGCATCTTGGCTTCCATTGCATGCTGAACATAAATATCTGCGTTCTCTGTGATGCCGTGTTTCTCCTTATCACTGATAGGTCTTACCACCTTGGCAGGGCTTCCAAAAGCCATCATGCCGTCAGGAATAACAGTGTTCTCTGTAACAAGGGCTCCCGCTCCTATGATACAGTCATTTCCAATCTGAGCTCCATTCATAATGATAGCTCCCATGCCGATCAGAACATTGTTGCCAACGCTGCATCCATGAACTATGGCGCTGTGGCCGATTGTCACGTTGTCACCTACAGAAAGCTTATAATCCTTGTCCACATGAAGAACTGCCAGATCCTGGATATTAGTGCGGTTTCCGATGTGGATTTCTCTTGAATCTCCTCTTATTACAGAGTTGTACCAGATGCCGCAGTCACTTCCCACTGTTACATCTCCCACAACCTGTGCTCCTGGTGCAATAAATACACTGTTGTCAATCTTTCTCATACAATCCCCTCACTGCAAATCTTTTCAAAACTAACTCATTTTATCTCTTATGTTATTGCAAAAAAAGACTTGTTTTTTTCCAAAAATATTATAGCTCGTACTTGGATTTTTTCCTGCTGATCTCACTAATATAAGCAGCTGTTATCATACCAGACGGAAGAGCGATCACAGCCACTCCTACCAGTGCAGATACCATAGTTATCAGGCGTCCCACATTGGTTGTTGGATAAATATCGCCATATCCAATTGTTGTTATAGAAATAGTCGCCCAATAGAGTGCATCAAAGAAATTTGCAAAAAGATCCGGCTCTAGTTGGAAAATAAGCATCGCCGATACAAAAATGTAAATGATTATAAGTATCAGTACTGCCAAGAGCTCTTTTTTTACTTTTCTAAGGACATTTGCAATGACAACAGCAGTTTTCGAATACCTGATCAGTTTGAGCACTCTGAATGCTCTAAAAAGCTTTAGTAACCCGATAGATGCTCCCACCGGCGTAAAAAGATAAATGACCGGCACAATTGACAGGAAATCAAAAAGAGCCATCGGTGAGAGAATGTAAGCGATATAAGCTTTAAAGCTCTTGTAGCCCATCTTGTAATCCGCAGTCCAGACACGTGATACATAATCAATAACAAAAATCAGTGTCGTCAGCATTTCAATTGCATAAGTGTAAGAATTATCCGACTTTAAAGTCAGTGGAATCATTCCAACAATTACAGCAGTGGTCATAAGTACATCATAAGCTCTGCTGGAAGCATCTCCGATACTCGATACTTCGATAACCTCGTAAACCCTTTTCTTGATCTGCTCTTTCTGCATATCTTTCTGGCCCTCTCACAGTCTTTTCTTTAGCTACCAAAATTACCTGTTACAAATGCAAGAATCCCCAAGGCTGCAAGTATAATGCTGAAGATCCGACATAAGATTACAAATATTCTGGAGTATATGCCGACTTTAGACTTTTTTACGCCCAAGTCGTCTATATATACGTCTTTCCCATGCTTGTTTGTCATAAATTCTTACCCTGCCCCTCTTTAAGAAATCAGCAAAACCGACACATCATTGACGTTTGTTCCTGTCGGGCCCGTGATAATAAGCCCATCCACAGCCTTAAGAGCATTGTAAGCATCGTTATTATCAAGATACAAATTGATATTCAGCCCTTTTTCCTTAAGATCTGATACTGTTTCTCCATCCGCATATCCACCTGCTGCATCTGTTGGGCCGTCCGTTCCATCACTTCCAACAGAGAACACTGCTGCATTAGAAAGGCCGTTTAGTCCTATTGCTGCAGATAGGGCAAGTTCCTGATTGCGGCCGCCTTTACCTGTACCTTTTAAGTGAACCACCGTCTCACCTCCAGCAATAAAGGCAAGTTTCTTATCGCCCTTTCTACTGTTACTTATTGCAATACTTGCTAAAAAGCTTCCTGCATCTTTTGCTTCACAGGAGAGCATATCAGTAAGAATAATAGGTTCATAGCCAAGATCTTTTGCAGCATTTGATGCAGCAGTGCAAAGTTCCCTGACTGAGCCGGTAATAACTGAAGTTACATTGCTTAATTCCTTTGGTGTCTCTTTTCCAAGAAGATTTCTAGCTTCATCTGACAATTTGAGATTGTACCTTGCTGCAATTTCCTGTGCCTGCTGACATGTAGAAGTATCTGGAACCGCAGGGCCACTGGCTATCATATCAAGGGGGTCACCTAAAATATCACTTAGCACAATGCTGTAAACCTTGGCAGGCGCAGCAACCTCTGCAAATCTTCCGCCCTTTACTCCGCTAAGGCGCTTTCTGATGGTGTTTATCTCCACAATATCTGCGCCACAGGCAAGAAGCTGCTTAGTAATATCCTGTAGTTCCTCCCCCGGAATAAGCGGTGATTCAAATAATGCGCTTCCGCCACCAGATAAGAGAAAAAGCACTGTATCATCCTCTCCAAGTGGCCTTACCAGATCAAGGGCTTTTCTGGTGGCACTAAAGCTATTCTCATCCGGAACCGGGTGTCCCGCCTCACAACAAGTTATGCCAGGAATGTTTCCTTTTACGTGGTCATATTTTGTTACAACAATTCCTTCTGAAATATCCGGCATTTCTTTTACAGCAGCATTTGCCATCTGCCAGGCCGCCTTACCTGCTGCCACTAAAACCACCTTGCCAGTGCCTTTTTTAAAGCCCTTTAGAGCTCTTTTAACTGCTTCATCCGGAAGAACCGCGTCTATGGATTTTTTTATGATAATATCTGCATCTTTTCTAAGTGAACTGATCATATATACCCTCTCCCTTTTTATTTCAAATATGAAATCGAGCCTACAATACAAAGGATGGAGCGGCACATAGATATGCTACCCGCCGCCCCATCGTAATTTCAAAATATTTTCACTATTGTGTCATGAGTTTAGCGCAATACTCATTAAGTCATCTGGGCTCTATCACCTGATCAGTGAAGGAACAGGCTCAGGATTGCTATCTCGGCAATTGCTGCGATACCCATGATGAGTGAGCCTAGAGTCCATGCCCTATAGCCCTTATCAGGTGTCATTGAGCCAAAGTTTGTAACAACCCAGAAGTAAGAGTCATTTGCATGAGATACTGTCATAGCGCCGGCACCGATTGCCATGCAAACCAGTGTAACCTGTACAGGTGTTGTAAATCCAAGAACAGGAAGGAGCGGAGCAACTATACCAGCTGTGGTTGTAAGTGCAACTGTTGATGATCCCTGAGCTGACTTAAGGATTGCTGCAAGAAGGAATGGGAAGAATAT
Organism: Butyrivibrio sp. INlla14; assembly: GCF_900102515.1. GTDB lineage: Bacteria > Bacillota > Clostridia > Lachnospirales > Lachnospiraceae > Butyrivibrio. The sequence goes on along the minus strand of NZ_FMVS01000010.1, from coordinate 37,203 downwards.
TCCAACTGTAGAAAGAACTGTCGCATGCTCTGAAATATAGTTGACCATATCTGAAGATGCTATTACCTTACCAAGAACGCCGCCTGCTGCGGTTACAAAGAGGATTGGTCCTACAGTCTTTAAGGTGTCATTAGTAATATCGTAAAACTTCTGGATCTTGCCTGCGCCTACAAGCTGCAATATTGCGCAGATTGTACCAACTGCAAGAGCGATGATAGGTGTTCCAAGGAATGTAAATATCTGAAGCGCAAAGCCTGTCATCTTGGCCATAGATGCTATTGTTGAAAGAGCCATGAGGATAATAGGAACGATGATAGGAGCAAGGGCAGAAAAGCCGTTTGGAAGCTTGCCAAATTCAGCTACAAGTTCTTCATAGGTCTTTGAAACCTCGTCATTATCAGCCTCATCATCTGCCTTTATCTTTTTGCCTACTGCCAATGCATAGAAGTATGCCGCTATGATTGGGAAAATGGAGCAAAGAGCACCAAGTCCCATTACAAGTAAGAGATTGTTACCAATGCCAAGCGTGTTGGCTGCTGCGATTGGTCCAGGTGTAGGAGGAATGAATACATGTGATGTGAAAAGACCTGCTGCAAGGCCTACAGACATAGCTACCGAGGAAGCTGCTGTTCTTTTTACGAGGGCTTTACGGATTGGATTTAAGATAACAAATCCGGAATCGCAGAATACTGGGATAGAAACAACCCAGCCCATAAGCTCCATTGCAAGCACCGGATGTTTTTTGCCAACTATCTTTATGACTATGTCAGCAAGTTTAAGCGCTGCTCCCGTCTGCTCCAGGATGCTTCCGATAAGAGCTCCCAGGATAATTACGATACCAATTGATGTAAAGGTTCCTGAAAAGCCCTGGCCGATAACAGTAGCAATACCTGCCTTGGTTGATCCATCATCAAGCTTTACATCAGCAATCGGGATTCCAGCAAGGAGTCCCAATATCAGTGAAATACACATAATTGAAATAAATGGATGTATCTTGAACTTAGAGATCATTACAATCATAAGCACGATTGCAAGAATAAAGATGATAATTAGTGGAAATCCTGTCATACAATTGTCCTCCCGAATATTTTTGTGTGATAATTCATTTATCACTATATTTAGTATACCACTGCTGCTTTTTATGTATATGTTGTATATGATGATTTTAATGACTGATAATTGTGCATTTTTATGCTAATATAGTTAAAAATACCTCAAAAAAACAGTCTATTAGCCTTGCAAATCCTTGAGAATACACAATACAACTAGATAAACAATAAGGGAAATTAATAAACGATGGCATACTTATACGAGACTCACTTACACACAATAGAAGGCAGCGCCTGCTCTGATACTCCGGGAAAAGAGTACATCGCGCACATGAAAAAGATAGGCTACAGCGGAATCATTGTCACAGACCACTTCTACAACGGAAATACCGCCGTTCCCAGAACTCTCCCCTGGAAAGAGTGGGTAGAAAACTATTGCCTTGGCTACGAGCATGCTTATGAAGCCGCTAAAGACAAGGACTTTGATGTATTTTTTGGAATTGAAATAAATTTTGAAGGTGATGAATACCTTCTCTATGGAATTGATAAAGAGTGGCTTTTAAAGACTCCTGAGATAATCCACATGACAAGGCCTGAACTTCACAAGGCCGTTAATGCTGTTGGCGGAATCATGCTCCAGGCTCATCCCTACAGAGAAAGGGGATATCTAAGCACTATCCATCTTGCTCCAAATGATGTGGATGGCATTGAGTGCTTCAACGCAGAGAACCCTGACCATCAGAATTCTCTAGGGTTTAGATATGGCAAGGAACATAGCTTCTTAATGAGTGGAGGCTCAGATATCCACCACCTCACTCAGAAGCACATGGGAGGAATGCTTTTCCCATATAGACTTAGTTCTATCAAAGATTACATTAAAGGATTCTTAGGTGGAGATGGAACCCCTGTATTTGTAAGAGATATAGACACTATCCCTGATATGACACTTGATGAGAATAAGGGCCTTGATATTTCAGCCTTTTATCATCCTGTATCTGAGGAAAAACAGCTAACAGAAGTCTCTCTGCCACCGACGCTACCTGTAGTTGTGCACTAAGCGGAAATAGGACTAGGGGACGGAGTCAACGGCTTATTTTGCAAGTTCCCAGAATGCCACTGCACTGCAGGCGGCAACATTTAAAGAGTCAACACCATGGGCCATTGGAATCATGACGCAATAGTCGCAGGCTTCAATAGTTTCAGGCAGAAGTCCATCACCTTCAGCACCGAGGAAAACAGCAAGTTTCCCGGTGTTTTTTAGTTCTGGATCATCTAATACTTTGGTATCATTTCTAAGAGCAAGAGCTACAGTCTTAAAGCCTAGTTCCTTAAGTGAACTAAACTCTCTGCCCTCTGGAAGAAATGTCCAGGGCACCTGAAATACAGTTCCCATGCTAACTCTCGCAGCCCTTCTATACAACGGATCTGTACAGCCACTGGTAAAAAGAACTGCATCCATTCCAAGGGCAGCTGCGCTTCTGACTATGGCTCCAAGGTTAGTTGGATTTGTTACATTTTCAAGAACCGCTATTCTTCTGGCATTTCCAGCCACCTCCGCTACAGACGGCAGTTCTTTTCTCTTCATGGCACAGAGAACGCCGCGTGTCAGATGAAATCCGGTTATCTTAGAGAGAATATCCGGCTCTCCTATATACACTGGAATCTCGCCATTTTCTCTGCATCTATCAATTATTTCTGCGGCATCCTTCTGGGTCTGTCCCTTTTCTATCAAAAGAGATATAGGCTCATAGCCCGCATCCAGAGCACGGCCTATAACCTTGGGACTTTCAGCAATAAAAATACCAAGGTCTGGCTCATTTATGTGAAACAGCTGATTCTCCGAAAGCTGATGGTAAATAGAAAGCTCCGGAATATCAAGTGTTGTTACTTCTTTATAGTTATGATTCATTTCTCAGTACTCCATGTCCTTAAGACCGAATAAATAAAAGAAAAAGGCCTGCTCAAATGAACAGACCTTATCCTATCAACTCAAATCAATTATTTGATAAGCTGAATTCCGCCGAGTACTGGAAGGGGCTCTGTGCTGAGCTTAGCAGCTCTAACAAGGCCGATGATCCAGAATACAAAAATGCAAAGGCTAAGAATTCCACAAATAGTTCCTACAACGCCACCAACTCTGGAAATGATGTTAACAATTGTAGCTGCGAGGTTGATAACAAGAGACTGATTGAGGTGATGCTTAACAACTTCGTCTTCCTTGTCACGGATGCAAAGAACTACAATCCAGCCAATCCATGTGATGTAGCTAAGAATTGAATGAGACTTTGTATTTGTATTGGTTTCCATACTTTCATCCTCCTATATAAACAATACTAGGTAATATCATACAACGATATTATAGTTTTTTCCACCTCAAATTAGCAGAATAATACCTCAATAATTGTTCCATAAAAGAATTGCAGTTTCCATTACAGGTTCGTATATCCCATGAGGTACTCATCCACCTCTTTTGCGCAGGCCCTTCCCTCTGCAATTGCCCATACTACAAGAGATTGTCCCCTATGCATATCCCCTGCGGAAAAGAGCTTAGTTCCCGTTATATGATAGCTGTCATCAGAAGTTACCACCACTCCCCTTGGGCTTCTCTTTACGCCAAAAGCTTCAGCGGTGTAATCCTCACAACCAACAAAACCTGCCGCTATGAGAAGAATGTCACACTTTATTGTCTTTTCAGTTCCAGAAACTTCTGTAAGTTTCCCATCCTTAAAGGCTACCTTAACAGTTTCAATACTCTTTAGATTTCCCTTTTTATCTGTAGCTACGCTTTTAACAGTAGTTTCAAATACTCTCGGATCATTTCCGTAAACACATACAGCTTCTTCATGACCGTAGTCAGTCTTAAGAGTTTTAGGCCATTCAGGCCATGGGTTTGACTCAAGCCTTTCTACAGGAGGCTTTGGCATCATCTCAAGAGCTGTAACACTCTTTGCTCCCATTCTTATGACTGTTCCTATACAATCATTGCCCGTGTCACCACCGCCTACGATAACAACATTTTTGCCTGCAGCGTCAATATATCCCCCCTGACTCTTTAACTTTTCCACAGACACCCTGTCTTTTTCCACATCGCTATGCTGATGATCACTGCTGTTTTCCACACTGCTCTCAGATGCCTTTATCAGAGCCTTGGTAGTCTGTGTCAAAAAGTCAACCGCATAGTAAACTCCCTTGACCTTTTCAGGGTCAGCAACCGCTAGAGGCCTTGCCTTCTTGGCTCCGCAGCATAGAACCACAGCATCATAATCTTCAAGGAGTTTCTGAGAAGTCCATTCAGGCCCGGTACTGCCCTTTTTGTCCGATATCTTATCCTCTGATGTAATTCCAATATTAACTCCGGTATGGAAAAGAACCCCCTCTTCCTCCATAAGCTTTCTCCTGCGCTTTATAACGCTCTTATCAAGCTTCATATTTGGAATTCCATACATCAAAAGGCCGCCTATTTCGTCTTCTCTTTCAAATACCTCTACGCTGTGCCCTCTGTGATTTAATTCATCAGCAACAGCAAGCCCTGATGGGCCACTTCCTACAACCGCAACCTTCTTGCCGCTTCTGATAGCAGGGACAACTGGCTTAATATAGCCATTTGCAAAGGCTGTTTCTACAAGATACAGCTCATTATCATGAACAGTTACCGCATCCCCATTCTGGCCGCACATGCAAGCCTTTTCGCAAAGTGCGGGACAGACTCTTCCTGTAAACTCAGGAAAATTGCTGGTCTTATGGAGTCTTGCAAAGGCGTGCTTGTCATGTCCTTTATAAATCTCGTCATTCCACTCTGGGATCAGATTGTGAAGGGGACACCCTGTCACCATTCCGCCAAGGTTCATAGCTGACTGGCAAAAGGGAACTCCGCAGTTCATGCACCTGGCTGCCTGCTGCCTTCGCTTTTCTGGAATCAGTGCTTTATGAAACTCAGCAAATGTCTTTATTCTTTCTTCTGGAGGAACATCTCCATTATTAACTCTTTTATATTCAAGAAAACCTGTTTCTTTTCCCATCGTCATCCTCCTTATGCCAGTTCCTTAAAGGCTTCAAGTACAGCAGTATCGTGATCTATACCCTGTTCTTCAAGTCTTCCGATTGCCGTGATCATCTTTTGATAATCATTAGGAACAATCTTTTTAAAGTCCGGAATAAAGCTGTCAAAATCCGACAGGATTTCTTTTGCAAATGCTGAATCTGTCTCTTTTACGTAGTCTTCAAGAATACCCTTTAATTCTGCGATATCATATTTCTCAGTTACTTCGTATAAAGAAGCCATATCTTTATTCATTCTAAGGTAAAGAGTATGCTCCCTATCAAGGACATAAGCTATTCCACCACTCATTCCTGCTGCAAAGTTTTTGCCAGTCATTCCAAGGATAACTGCTCTTCCACCAGTCATATACTCAAGGCCATGGTCGCCACAACCTTCAGCTACGGCTATCGCGCCTGAATTTCGAACGCAGAATCTCTCTCCTGCAATGCCGCAGATATAAGCCTTTCCCGTAGTTGCTCCATAGAGAGCCACGTTGCCTATAATGATATTCTCATGGGCCTTGTATGTCGCCTTTCCAGAAGGTCTTACTACAACCTTTCCTCCAGATAATCCCTTGCCAAAGCCGTCATTGGCATCTCCAAAAAGCCTTATTGTAACGCCCTTTGGAAGGAATGCACCAAAGGACTGTCCTCCGCCGCCGTGGGCTTCTACTGTTATGGAATCATCAGGAAGAGAATTCTGAAACCCTGCTGTAACTCTGCTTCCAAGAAGTGTGCCAAAGCTCCTGTCAGTACTGGATACATCCACCTTGATATTTACAATTCCATCTTTTTCAGGCTTATTCTTTTTGCTAGTAGTAATATTTTTCGTACTCTGGCTAAGGCTGAGTCTGCCTACATTTTTCTCGTACTCGGGAATAAGAACCTTTGCATCCAAAGTCTTTTCAAGACCAAAATCAAAGACTTCCTTGGGATCAAAGTGGTTGTCGGTTCTTTCTACATAAGCCCTGTCAAGAATCCTTGAAAGATCTGCTGCCTCTTTTCTACGTCTTATATCAGGAGCACTTCCCTCATAGCTTCTCATGACAAGTTTATCTGTTCTTCCAACCATTTCAGCCACAGTCCTAAATCCCAGCTGGCTCATGATCTCTCGCAGCTGCCTTGCCACAAAGAGCATGAAGTTCATGACATACTCTGGCTTTCCTTTAAATCTTTTCCTGAGTTCTTCGTTCTGAGTTGCAATGCCAACAGGGCAAGTGTCCTTATTGCAGACACGCATCATCATGCACCCCATGCAAACAAGTGGCGCTGTAGCAAAACCAAATTCCTCTGCGCCGAGAAGCGCAGCAATTGCCACGTCTCGTCCGGACATGAGCTTACCGTCTGTTTCCAGGACAACACGGCTTCTAAGGCCATTATCCAAAAGCGACTGGTGAGCCTCGCTAACACCAAGCTCCCATGGGAGGCCAGCATGATGAACTGATGAAGAGGGCGCAGCACCTGTTCCTCCGTCATAGCCTGAGATCAGTATCACCTGTGCTCCTGCCTTGGCAACACCAGAGCTGATAGTTCCTACTCCAGCCTCTGAAACAAGCTTAACTGATATCCTTGCCTTATCATTGGCATTTTTCAGGTCATAGATAAGCTGCGCCAGATCCTCAATAGAGTAAATATCATGATGAGGAGGTGGTGATATCAGGGCAACTCCCGGGGTTGAGTAACGAGTCTTTGCAACCCAGGGGTAAACTTTTTTACCTGGAAGGTGTCCGCCTTCTCCGGGCTTTGCTCCCTGGGCCATCTTTATCTGTATTTCCTGTGCACTCAAAAGATACTGGCTTGTAACGCCAAACCTTCCTGAGGCAACCTGCTTGACTGCACTGTTTCTCTCAGTTCCAAAACGGGCTATATCTTCGCCGCCCTCACCAGTATTTGACTTTCCTCCAAGTCTGTTCATTGCTATAGCAAGGGTCTCATGGGCTTCTTTTGAAAGTGAACCATAGCTCATGGCTCCAGTCTGGAAGCGCTTTACAATATCCTCTTCACTTTCAACTTCTGAAAGAGGCACCGGCTCTTTTGCTGGAACGAAGGATAAAAGAGCTCTCAAGGTATGAGGCCTGTCCTCGTCATCCACCATCTGAGTATATTCCTTAAATCTCTCGTAGTCTCCCTCTCGTACTGCTCGTTGGAGAGTCACGATGGTCTTTGGATTATACATGTGATCTTCTTTGTCCGCTCCGCTTCTAAGAGAGTGGAAACCTATTGAGTCAAGGCTTGTATCTGCAGAAAGTCCAAGAGGATCAAAAGCCTTGTTGTGCCTAAGCTCAACGTCTCTTCCAATTTCCTCTATTCCAATTCCGCCTACTCTGCTTGTTGTTCCAGTAAAATACTTATCCACAAACTCTTTAGACAGACCTATAGCCTCAAATATTCTTGCAGACTGATAGGACTGAAGAGTTGAAATGCCCATCTTGGCCGCAATCTTGACTACACCGCCGAGAAGTGCCTTGTTATAATCGACAATTGCAGTGTGGTAGTCCTTATCAAGGATTCCAATATCTATAAGTTCAGCAATACACTCCTGGGCCAGGTAAGGGTGGATGGCGCGTGCGCCAAAGCCCAGGAGGGTTGCTATCTGATGAACATCCCTTGGCTCACCGCTTTCAAGAATAATAGATACTGCGGTGCGTCTCTTGGTTCTGACCAGGTGCTGCTCTACAGAAGATACAGCCAAGAGAGATGGGATTGGCATATGGTTTTCGTCAACTCCTCTGTCGGACAAAATAATGATATTCACACCATCTGCTACTGCTTTGTCCACAGACACATCCAGCTGTTCAAGGGCTTTCTCAACTGATGTGTTCTTATAATACAAAAGAGAAATCTTTCTTACTTTAAATCCAGGCTGATCAAGAGCCTCTATCTTCATGAGGTCTACGCCTGTAAGAATTGGGTTGTTGATCTCCAAAACCCTGCAGTTGTCGCTTTTTTCTTTTAACAGATTACCATCAGATCCTATATAAACTGTTGTATCGGTTACAACCTTCTCTCTAAGCGAGTCGATAGGCGGATTTGTAACCTGGGCAAAGAGCTGCTTGAAATAACAAAAAAGGAGCTGGTGGTGAGTTGAGAGCATTGCAAGAGGTACATCAGTACCCATGGAAACAGTAGGCTCTATGCCGTTTGTAGCCATGGGCATGATCTGATCCTTGACATCCTCATAGGAGTATCCAAATACTTTATAGAGCTTATCCCTCATTTCCTGGGTGTTAGTCGGTATCTTTTTGTTAGGAATACCAAGCTCTCCAAGGTGCAAAAGATATCTGTCAAGCCACTCTCCATAAGGCTTTGAGGATGAATATTTTTCCTTACACTCATCATCTGAAATAATGCGTCCTTCTCTAGTATCAACAAGGAGCATATGTCCTGGTGAAAGACGGGATTTCTTTTTAATATTCTCCTCAGGGATATCAAGAACGCCCACCTCTGATGAGAGGATGAGCTTATTGTCCTTGGTCACATAATATCTGGATGGACGAAGGCCGTTTCTATCAAGGGTTGCCCCAAATACCTCTCCATCAGTAAAAAGAACTGCTGCTGGGCCGTCCCATGGTTCCATCATGGTAGCGTAGTAATGATAGAAGTCTTTGCGTCCCTGGTCCATGAAGTCGTTATGCTTCCAGGGCTCAGGAATTGTCAACATCATGGCAAGAGGAAGGTCCATGCCATTCATATAAAGAAATTCCAAGGTATTATCAAGCATTGCAGAATCTGAGCCAGAGGAAGAAATGACAGGATATACCTTTAAAAGGTCATCACCTAGCACATCTGAAGACATGGTTTCTTCTCTAGCAAGCATTCTGTCGCTGTTACCGCGGATAGTATTGATCTCACCGTTGTGAGCTATCATCCTGTAGGGATGAGCCCTTTGCCAGGATGGTGTTGTATTTGTAGAGAATCTACTGTGGACCATGGCAATAGCAGTAGTGTATTCAGGAGAAAGCAGGTCCTGATAGAACTTTCGAAGCTGTCCTACCAAAAACATCCCCTTATATACAATAGTTCTGGATGAAAAAGAGCAGATATAAGTATCTTCTGAGGACTTCTCATACTCTCTTCTAAGGCAGTAAAGGCGCCTGTCAAATTCGATACCACGAGATATTTCTTCTGGTCTTTCGATAAAGCACTGAGCAATATAGGGCATGCAGTTTCTTGCTACTTCACCAAGAATCTCCGGATGGATTTCTACCTCTCTCCACCCCAGGACCTTTAAGTTTTCCTTGCCGGCAATAACCTCAAGAAGTCTTTTTGCAAACATGCGCTTCATGGAATCCTGTGGTAAAAAAAACATACCAATGCCATAGTCCCCTGCATTTCCAAGAGTAATTCCGCACTTTGCTGCTGCCTTTTTAAAGAATTTGTGAGAAACCTGTGTGAGTATTCCTACACCATCTCCAACTTTTCCTGTAGCATCTTTTCCCGCCCTGTGCTCTAACTTTTCCACAATACTCAGGGCATCATCTAAAACTTTGTTATCTGGTCTGCCATCTATGTTTATAACTGCGCCTATTCCGCAGGCGTCTCTTTCCCTCATCCACTGGTCCACGTTTGGTTCTCCTTCCCCTTTAAAAAAGTTATCTAAGCGAGAACAGCATCTCTCCATATGTTGGATAGCTGAGATACTTCTCTGGAATAAGTGCCTCTGCCTCATCCGCATATTTTCTTACTTCATCCATATCAGAAAGAACTGTCTTCTGATAGAAAGCTGCTGTCTTAAGAGCTTCTGTCATCTTCTCGGCCTTTTTGGTGTCCTTATCAAGCTTTTCAAGGGCCTTGTCCATTGCCTCGCTGGACTTATCAAGTGACTTAAGTATTCCTATTTCAAGCTTGCAGCTGTTCTTGTCAAGAAGGCTCATCTTCTGAGAAGCTTCTCTGCTAAGGTCCTTCTGGTATGCTACAAGGCCCTCTGTTAAGTCTTTTCTGATCATTTCCTGCAAAGTCAGAGCTTCAATATGAATTGACTTAGAGTAATTCTCAAGGAGAATCTCATATCTTGAGTGGATTTCTTCCTTGGTAAAGATCTGGTGCTTTGTGAAAAGATCTATTGACTCCTTGGAAATCCAATATGGCATAGCATCTGGAAGTGACTTAAGATTTGGAAGTCCGCGCTTTTCAGCTTCTTCTACCCACTCGTCTGTATATCCATTTCCGTTAAAGAGAACTCTCTTGTGGTCTGCAAGTATCTTTTTAAGAAGCTTCATAACCTCTCCCTTAAGGTCTTTTCCCTTGTAGGAAGAAAGCTTGTCATATATTCTTGCCACCTCTTCTGCTACTGCTGTATTGAGAACGATATTGGCATTTGCTACAGAAACAGCGCTTCCTGGCATACGGAATTCAAACTTGTTTCCTGTGAAAGCAAATGGTGATGTTCTGTTTCTGTCGGTGTTATCCTTGGTAAAGTGAGGAAGAACTGTAGCACCCATAGTCATCTGAACCTTGCCTGTGCTCTTATAAGCTGATCCTGCCTCTACTCCCTTTAAGACCTCAGCAAGTTCATCACCAACAAAGATTGAAATGATTGCTGGAGGTGCCTCATTACCACCAAGTCTATGATCGTTTCCAGCAGATGCTACTGAAAGTCTGAGGATTGGCGCATACTCATCAACTGCTGCAATAACAGCCATAAGGAACACGAGGAAAGGAAGGTTCTCCCCAGGGTTCTTGCCGGGATCAAGAAGGTTGATTCCTGTATCTGTGCAGATTGACCAGTTGTTGTGCTTACCTGATCCATTGATTCCTTCAAATGGCTTCTCATGAAGAAGACATGCAAAGTTGTGCTTGTCAGCAACCTTTTTCATAACTTCCATAGTGAGCTGGTTGTGGTCTACTGCTATATTTGCTGTTTCAAATACTGGAGCAAGCTCATGCTGTGATGGAGCAACTTCGTTGTGCTTGGTCTTGGCTGGAATTCCAAGCTTCCAGAGTTCTTCATCAAGATCATGCATGTAAGCAGATACCTTGGGTTTGATCACGCCAAAATAGTGATCTTCCATCTCCTGACCCTTGGATGCAGGAGCACCAATAAGTGTTCTTCCTGTAAAAAGAAGATCCTTTCTCTTTTTGTAGAAATCCTTGTCGATAAGGAAATATTCCTGTTCTGAACCTATAGTGGTATTTACTCTGTTTACATCCTCATATCCCAGAAGATGCATGAGCTTAACTGCTTCATTTGAAAGAGCCTCCATTGATCTTAAAAGAGGTGTCTTTTTATCAAGTGCCTCTCCGCCATATGAGCAGAAGGCTGTTGGAATGTAAAGTGAACCATCCTTGATGAAAGCTGGTGATGATGGATCCCAGGCTGTATAGCCTCTTGCCTCAAAGGTTGCTCTAAGGCCACCACTTGGGAAGCTTGATGCATCAGGCTCGCCCTTTACCAGCTCTTTTCCTGAAAATTCCATGATCACTTTGCCATCACCTGTTGGTGAAATGAAGCTGTCATGCTTTTCAGCTGTAAGTCCTGTCATTGGCTGGAACCAGTGTGTAAAGTGTGTAGCACCGTTTTCCACAGCCCATTCTTTCATGGTTGCTGCGACGCAGTTTGCAACCTCAAGCTCTAGATGTGTTCCTTTTTCAATTGTCTTATGTACTGCCTTGTAGATATCCTTGGGAAGGCGCTCTCTCATAATCTTGTCGTTAAAGACAAGGCTTCCAAATTCTTCTGTAAGCTTACTTGCTTCTATCATACTTTTTTTCCTCCGTTTTCTTTATATTCTGATTCTTGTCGCCCGAGGTTCGTACTAAACTCAAAAATTCTTCGCTAAATACTCTACTCTTGGGACTCTCACTCTCCTGAGGCACCATAATTACTTAAAACTCTGGCTGAAGGATCTGTTACATTGCAGCCCTTCCAGCTCTTATTTGGCATCCAGAAATCCACAACCATTTCTGACTGCCCTGGGTAATACTTTTCAAAAATCTCTCTATATAAAAGCGACTCTTTTGTAAAAGGTGTCGCATGAGTATACTTTTTTCTGGCTATTTCATATTCTGCATAGGTATAAGTCTTATCTGCATGATCCATGAGGTCATCTCTAAGAGAGTGCCCTACTGCATCTGAGAAGGCAGCCTTTTCTCTCATCAGGATTGAATGTGGTATTACCTGGTCTTCCTCAAAGGCCTTACGCAAAAGATATTTGCCAATGCCGTAGGTATTTAGCTTCCTTTCAGGATCTATACCCATAACATAAGAAGCAAAATCCAGATCTCCAAATGGAACTCTAGCTTCTAAGGAGTTAACACTTATACATCTGTCTGCCCTGAGCACATCGTACATGTGGATCTGGCTGATTCTTTTTACTGCTTCCTTTTGAAAAGCCTCAGCGCTTGGTGCAAAATCAGTGTACTTATATCCCAGGAGTTCATCTGATATTTCTCCTGTGAGAATTACCTTGATGTCGGTATTTTCATGGATCCATTTACACAAAAGATACATTCCAATGGATGCCCTTATGGTAGTTATGTCGTAGGTTCCAAGTGCCTCTATTACTGGCTCCAATGCGTTTATGACATCATCTTTTGTGATTATCACCTCATGGTGATTACTGTGAATGTAATCTGCTACTTCTCTTGCATATTTAAGGTCAATAGCATCTATGTCCATTCCTATGGCAAATGTCTCTATCGGCTTATCTGAAAGCTTTGCAGCGACTCCACATACAAGTGATGAATCAAGACCTCCTGACAAAAGAAATCCCACAGGAGCATCTGCATCGAGTCTCTTCTGAATTCCTCTAAAAAGCTTGTCATGGATATTCTTTGTGATGTCTTCCAGCGACTCTTTTCTGTATATATCTTCTGAGTTTTGCACATCACTCATAGATAATTCTTTTGTTTTTGTCACGTCCCTGTAGCAGACAAACTTGCCATCCTCGTAATAGTGTCCCGGTGGAAATGGCTTTATTTTATTGCAAACGCCCACTAGGTTCTTGGGCTCAGAGGCAAATACGATATAGCCATCACTGTCATAGCCATAGTACAAAGGCCTTATTCCTATAGGATCTCTTGCAGCAATGAATTTATCTTTTTCTCCGTCATATATGACACAGGCAAATTCTGCATCGAGAAGGGCAAACATTTTTGTTCCAAGCTTTTCATATAAAGGAAGAAGAATTTCGCAATCACTTTCACTTTTAAAAGAATATCCAAGGCCTTCCAGATATTTTTTTAATGCCTTAAAACCATACAGCTCTCCGTTGCACACCACTGTATTTCCATTAAGGTTAAAGGGCTGCATTCCGCTTTCTGTAAGGCCCATGATTGAGAGGCGGTTAAAGCCTATATAGCCGCCTCTCACTTTTTGGACCCTGCTCATGTCAGGGCCCCTGGATATTGTTTTTGCAAGCATCTCTTCAAAAAAGGATTGGGAGAGATCGCTCCGTGCATATGTAATGATTGCGCACATGTTTTTTCCTCCTATTCGACGTCTGCTAGCGCCGCAGCACCTTCTTCACCGGTACGAATCTTAACTACGTTATCAAGTGTGTATACAAAAATCTTTCCATCGCCGATGTGACCAGTGTAAAGGGTCTTCTTGGCAGCCTCTATCACTTTCTCGACAGGAATCTTACTTACTACTACCTCAAGCTTGATCTTGGGAAGGAGAGTGGCATCCATCTCGACTCCTCGATACATATCTCCAGAACCTTTCTGGACGCCACATCCCATGACTTGAGTAACAGTCATTCCGGTAACTCCAAGCTCGTTCATAGCTTTTCTAAGCTTGTCGTAGCGGGATAACTTGGCGATAATAACAACTTTATGAATACCTGTTTCTGTATGAACTGGTGCAGATACAACTGGAACTGCAGCATTTTTCTGGAATACTGAAGCTTCTTCATAGTTGCTTACACCAAGGTCGGTATTTTCGTTAACGGACATCTGAAGTGTATTTGAAACATCCATGATGGCAAATCCTGAATAAGCTGATGCAAGACCGTGCTCTGTAGAGTCAAGGCCAAGGATTTCCTCTTCCTCTGAAACTCTAAGTCCCAGTACCTTCTTAATTACAAAGAATGTAATTGTGATGGTAACTACTGTCCATGCTGCTACAGCAAGGAAACCAACAAGCTGTATTCCAAGAAGTTTAAATCCACCGCCATAGAAAAGGCCTGTCATCTCATTGCCAGAACCATCTGCAATTGAATAACCAGGAGCTGAATTTGTAGCAAAAAGACCTACTGCAATTGTTCCCCAGATACCATTGAGGCAGTGAACTGCAACTGCTCCAACCGGATCATCAACATGAAGCTTGTAATCAAGGAACCATACTCCAAAGCAAACAAGAAGACCTGCAACAATACCAATTACAATTGCACCAAAAGCATCTGTTACGTCGCAGGGAGCTGTGATAGCAACAAGGCCTGCAAGAGAAGCATTAAGACACATTGAAACATCAGGCTTACCATATTTAAGCCATGTAAAAATCATGCAGGTTACTGTAGCAAGAGCTGGAGCAATAGTTGTAGTTACAAAGATGCTTCCAAGCTGCTCAATAGATGTTGCTGCTGCGCCGTTGAAGCCATACCAGCCAAGCCAGAGGATGAAAACACCAAGAGCTGCTGCTACAAGATTGTGTCCAGGGAAAGCATTTACCTTTACAACCTTGCCAGACTTATCTTTTTCAAACTTACCAATACGTGGTCCAAGGAAGGTAGCACCGATAAGAGCCGAGATACCGCCGACCATGTGAATTGCTGTAGAACCTGCAAAATCATGGAAGCCTATCTGTGAGAGGAATCCGCCGCCCCAGATCCAGTGAGCTTCAATTGGATAAATTACTGCTGAGATAACTGCTGAGTACACGCAATAAGAAATGAATTTAGTTCTCTCAGCCATTGATCCTGAAACGATTGTTGCTGTTGTCGCACAGAACACAAGGTTAAAAACAAAATTAGACCAGTCAAAATTTGCATAACCTGTAAAGATATCAAATCCAGGCTTTCCGATCACTCCTGCAAGATCTTCCCCAAGTAAAAGCCCAAATCCGATTAGGATAAAAACTACAGTTCCAATACAGAAATCCATAAGGTTTTTCATTATGATATTTCCTGTATTCTTGGCTCTGGTAAAGCCAGCCTCGCACATTGCAAAACCGGCCTGCATCCAGAACACCAAAGCCGCGCCTATTAGAAACCAAACGCCAAATACACTTGCATTTATTTCACTCAAGATTTCTCCACTCATACACTTTTCTCCTCCAGTTTTTGATTTCTTTACACGGCCAATGTAAAAATATGTAAAAAAAACGACGCAATAAGGCTCTTGAATGCCCCATTGCATCGCGCACGAAAGTATGACCGAGACTTACTGGTCATAAATATTGATATAAACAGAAAGCGCCTTAGAGAGTAATCTCTAAGACGCCCTTGTCTTTATGTTTATGAATTCTAAGACAGATAAAAAAACATGTCAAGAACTTTTTGTATACAATAATACAAAATTATACAAAAATCTTTTTTCTCCACTTTCCACGCATGTATCTGACTACACATCCTATTCCAGTGATAGCCCAGGTAAGTCCGTTTGTATACCAGCATCCCCAAAGGCCAACTCCGGGAATTGCCATAAGGATTGTTGCAAAACCTATTCGTCCTACAACTTCTATGATTCCGTTAATAAGAGCAAAGGCCGCATCGCCTACACCATTTAGCATTCCCCTAAATACATAGATAAGTCCCAGGAAGAAATAGAACATGCTGGTGATCCTAAGTCCTGCAGCTCCAATCTCAATCGCTTTCTCATTCTTGGTAAATATCCAGACAATATTTTCGCCAAAAGCAAACATTACAGCTATCATGATCACACTAAATACAGCCACTAGCATAACACTCTTTATGCATCCACTCTTTACCCTGTCAAGTTTCTTGGCACCGGCATTCTGTCCAGCAAAGGTAGATACTGCAGTTCCAAGTGAACCAAAAGGCTGCTGAACGAACTGCTCAACTCTTCCTGTAACTGTATATGCTGTCATGACATCACTGCCAAAGCTGTTAACAACGGTCTGGAGAGCCAGACAGGAAAATGCAATAAGAGCGTTCTGAAGGGCAAGTGGTATACCGAGTCTTACTGCTTTATCCACAATGTCAGTATTAAGGTCCATATGATATTTCTTTAGCTGAAGATAGGGATTTCTTTTTACTCCCACAAGGATAGAACCTATCATCGCTATGGTCTGGGAAAAGACTGTAGCTACGGCAACTCCTGCTACTCCCCAGTGAAGCAAAACTACAGTGACAATATCAAGAACAACATTGATAAGACATGCTACAACCAGGAAAACAAGCGGAGTTTTACTATCTCCAAGGGCCCTTAAGATTGAAGATATCATGTTGTAGCCCGCTACAAGGAAAGTGGCACCGCATACTATTCTCATATAGAGAAGCGCCTCTGGCATACATTCTGCCGGAGTCTTCATAAGAGTAAGAATAGGCCTTGCAAATACGACGCTGACAAAGCTCATAAGTATGCCTGCTGCCAATGTGATGTAGATGGCATTTCCTACTATCTTCTTTACATAATCATCCTTGCCTGCACCAAAGTTCTGAGAAATCATGATGCCGACACCAGCGCTCATACCAAGGCACAGGGAAAAGAAAAGGAAATTGACACTTCCTACTGCACCTATTGAGGGCAAACTATATTCGTTGCCAAATCGGCCTATGATAATGCTGTCAGCCAGGTTATAGAACTGCTGGAATAGGTTTCCCAAGAGCATCGGTACTGTAAATTTGACCAAAAGAGCAATCTCATTGCCCTTTGTCATATCAGTTACATATCTTTTTTCCATTTGATAATCCTTCCTGATCATCCATATTTCTATTGATAGATGGCGCTACGCCATGTACTTATCTAATTCTCACTCTATCATCAATATAGGTAAAAAGATAGCCTTCTATTTATTAAGTTTCTCGTAACATTTTTTGACACAAAAACAAGCAATTTATTACCAAAAACAAAAACTTTGTTAAAAATATGTTTACAAACTAAAACGTTTAAGCTATGATTATAAGTGAATTAACTGACAATTATAGTTCTATTTTCTCTTTTGTATAGTTAACAACCTATATATTCAGAAAACTGCAAAATGTTACAAAACTTGTAATCACACGTAATAAAGCCATTCTTTAGGAAACTACGATAACTTTTAAATGGTTTTTTACGATGTCGTGCGCGCCGATATCGTTTAAATAACTAATCTTTCTTAAGGAGGAACGTGTAAAAATGCATAAAGGTACAAAATCTTTTTGCAAAAGAGTGGTTGTGGGGGCACTTTCTACTCTGCTTGTAGTATCTGGCTTAAGTTTTCCTTCAGTAACAGCTGAGGCAGCTGGTAACTATAATTATGGTGATGCGCTTGCTAAATCTCTTTTGTTCTATCAGCTTCAGGAATCTGGAAAGCTTTCAGAAGAAACACTTTCAAGAACAAACTGGAGAGCTGATTCAGGCCTTAAAGATGGTCAGGACAATGGTCTCGACCTTACAGGCGGATGGTATGACGCAGGCGACAACGTTAAGTTCAACCTTCCAATGGCTTATTCTTCAATGATCCTTGGATGGTCATATCTTAATAATCCACAGGCTTATAGCCAGTCTGGCCAGTCTAAGTGGATGCTCCACGATATCAAGTGGGCAAACGATTATTTCGTAAAGTGTAATCCTGACTCAAGAACCTACTACTATCAGGTAGGCGACGGCGGCAAGGATCACGGCTTCTGGGGAGCTCCTGAGCTTGTAGAAGCCAAGATGGACAGACCTTCTTTCAAGGTTGATGACACCTCTGCAAATGGTGGTTCATGTGTTACAGGTGAAGCTGCTGCTTCTCTTGCAGTTGCTTCTATCGTATTAAAGGATACAGATCCTGCAAGAAGCGCTACATATCTTTCACATGCTAAGACTCTTTTCGGAATGGCAGAAAGAGCTAAGAGTGATGCTGGATATACAGCAGCTAGCGGATTCTATACATCTTACAGCGGATTCTATGATGAGCTTGCACTTGCTGGATGCTGGCTCTATAAGGCAACAGGCGATGAGACTTATCTTGAAAAGGCTGAGCAGTTTGCCGAGAACTTTGGAACTGAGTTCCAGGGCGGCACAGAGATGGCTTACTCATGGACAATGTCATGGGATGACACACACATGGGAGCATGCCTTCTTCTTGCAGAGCTTACAGGAAAAGATAAATACTATACAGCAATTGAGAACAGTATCGACTGCTGGAATGGCAAACTTGCTGGATCAAATCCTATAACAATCAGTCCTGGCGGACTTTCATTCCTCAGCCAGTGGGGTTCAGTTCGTTATGCTAACAACCAGGCTTTCATAGATGCAATCTATGTTGGACTTGAGAAGGCTGATGCACAGCACATCGCAGAAGCTAACAAGTACATTGAGAGAACTGTTAACTATACACTTGGTAGCTCAGGCCAGAACTTCATGGTTGGCTACAATGCACAGTCTCCAAAGAATCCTCATCACAGAGCAGCTCATGGTTGCTGGTCAAACAACCTCAATGCAGAGCCTGCAACATCAAGACATACTCTTGTTGGTGCGGTTGTAGGTGGACCAAATGCAGCTAACGACAGCTACAAGGATGATCGTAGTGACTACATTGCAAACGAAGTAGCTTGTGACTACAACGCTGGATTCACAGGTGCTTGCGCTTACATGTACGAAAAGACAGGCTTTGGAGCAGTTACAACTCCTACAGCAATCGAGCAGACAGACGGCGCTGAGTTCGTTCTCAAGGCCGGCATCAATGCTCAGGACAGCAACAACAAGATCAACTTCGTT
Organism: Butyrivibrio sp. INlla14; assembly: GCF_900102515.1. Classification (GTDB taxonomy): domain Bacteria; phylum Bacillota; class Clostridia; order Lachnospirales; family Lachnospiraceae; genus Butyrivibrio. Next base: position 18,310 of record NZ_FMVS01000010.1, on the reverse strand, counting down.
GAAATCAAGGCCGTTATCGAGAACCACACAGCTTGGCCAGCAAGAGTAACAGATAACTTAACACTTCGTCTCTTCTTTGACCTTAGTGATGTTCTTGCACAGGGATACAGTGCATCAGATATGAAGATTTCTACAACATATCAGCAGCACAAGGCTCAGATTTCTGAGTTCAAGGAGTCTGATAAGGCTGGTATCTACTATGTAGACGTTAATCTCGCAGGCGCAAACATCTATCCTGGTGGACAGAGCGAGTGCAAGTGCGAGCTTCAGCTCAGATTCACAGCTCCTGGCAAGTGGGATTTCTCAAACAGCCCATGTGTAAAGGGTCTTGGCGGAACAAGCAACAATCAGATGACAGCTCCAAGTGGAATGCAGCTCTTTGAGGGCTCAACACTTGTTCTTGGAGAAGGCTTTGTTGCTCCAGATCCAGTAGTTGATCCTACACCTGTAGATCCAGATCCAACTCCTGTTGATCCAGATCCTACTCCTGTTGTAGTATCAGGCGAAGTTAAGGCTGAATATTCAATCAACAACTGGGGTTCAGGCTATCAGGTTCTTATAAAGGTTAAGAACGATTCTGATTCCAGAATCAACAGCTGGACACTTAAGGTTAACAAGAACGATGTTGGTATCGATTCAAGCTGGTGCGTAAATGTCAAGGAAGAGGGTAACTACTATGTAATTACTCCAATGTCCTGGAACGCTTCTCTTGAAGCATCTGGCAGCACAGAATTTGGTGTTCAGGGCTCAAGCCACATCGGAAATACAATTGAAATCATTGCAGAAGGCAAATAAAAAATAAAAGAATCACAAAACCTGGACAATCCACAGTCTACTGCAACTTAGGCTGTGGATTGTTTTAACTAATAGAGGTTTTCTAGGAGAAAAATATGCGTAAAGCCACAAGATTTCTTTGTAGCAAAGCACTTATAGGAACATTATCAGCTGCTATGATCCTCACCGGATCCGGCCTTGCAACACTTAATGTTCACGCAGCAAATAATGGCACTGCTGCCAGTTCCGCTTTAGCTACAAGCTTAACAACTGAATACACAATAAATAACTGGGGATCAGGTTATCAGGTTCTTATAAAGGTCAAGAACGAAACCGGTAAAAGAGCTGATTCATGGGCCCTTAAGATCAATAAAAATGATGTTGGAATTGATTCCAGCTGGAATGTGAAGATCGTAGAAAACGGCAGTTACTACGAGATCACTCCTATGGATTGGAATAAAACAATAGAAGCCGGACAGGCTGTAGAATTTGGTATCCAGGGTACTGGCCATGTTGGTAATACAATTGAAATCATCACAAACGGTTCTACCAGCGGCGGTCAGCAGGATCCAACTCCTACTCCAGATCCTGAGCCTCAGCCAGATCCACAACCTCAACCAGATCCACACACAGGAGATTCAGAGGCTGTAGTAGGTGATGACTGGCTCCACACTTCAGGCGGAAGAATATATGATAAATATGGTCACGAAGTATATTTGACTGGTGCTAACTGGTTTGGATTTAACTGTTCAGAAAAAGTATTCCACGGCCTTTGGAGTGCTAACATGAAAGAAACCGTTGAGAGCATGGCTGATCACGGTATTAACCTTGTTCGTGTACCGGTTTCTACTGAACTTCTCTTAGAGTGGAAGGCAGGAAAAAATGTTAAAGTAAACATCAATTCCTATGCTAACCCAGAGCTTAAGAGAGCTGACGGTTCAGATATGGGTTCTAGAGAAGTATTTGATGTATTCCTTGCTCTGTGCAAAGAAAACGGTATAAAAGTTATGGTTGACTGCCACAGTGCAGATGCCAACAACTCTGGCCATAACTACAATGTTTGGTACGGTCCTAAGGGCTTTACAACAGAAGACTGGATTGAAGGATGGACCTGGTTTGTAGGCGAATACAAAAACGATGATACAATCGTTGCCTGCGATCTTAAGAACGAACCTCATGGCAAATTCTCTCAGTCAGAGAAGGTTTCTGCAAAGTGGGATGATTCAAAAGATGAAAACAACTGGAGATACGCAGCAAGCCGTTGCGGCAAGGCAATCCTTGATGTGAATCCAAATCTCCTTATCATGGTAGAAGGTATTGAAGAGACTCCAAGACCTGGTTATGACTATAACTCAGGCACACAGGATCCTAACGCTACAGAAGATCAGCTCAAGTACTATGGCGACTGGTGGGGCGGAAACTTAAGACTTGCCGGAGACCTTCCAGTAGATCTTGGCAGATATCAGAGCCAGCTTGTATATTCACCTCATGACTACGGCCCACTTGTATATGAGCAGTCCTGGTTCAAGAAAGACTTCTCAGAAAAGACTCTTCTTGATGATGTATGGTATGACAACTGGTTCTACCTTCAGGATCAGGAAATCGCTCCTATTCTCATCGGTGAGTGGGGCGGCTTCATGGATGGCGGCAGCAATGAAAAGTACCTTAACATCATGGCTGAATTCATCGCCAAGAACCATATTAACCACACCTTCTGGTGCATCAATCCTAACTCAGGTGATACAGGCGGACTTCTTGAAGGCGACTGGGTAACATGGGATAGCGCCAAGTACAACATGATGAAAAAGACTCTTTGGTCCGATTCAAAGACTGGCAAGTTTGTAGGACTTGATCACGAAATTCCTCTTGGATCAAAGGGCGAAACAGTAACTGCTTATTATAGATAAAATACCCCTTAGTTAATATATATTTTAAAAGGGCAACTACGCATCACACGTAGTTGCCCTTTATTATGTCTGTTTATAATGTCCTTTTTATATTACTGAGCTGCTTTTCTAGCCTCAAGCATTGGCTGATACTTTTCTGTATCGAAAGCTGTAAGGTCTGCCCATCCAAGTCCTTCAAGCTGAGCTGTCATAGCATCCCACTGAGCTTCGAAATCAGCATCATCCTTGGCAAATACCATTCTCCAGGAAGCATCCTTGATTGTATCGCCACACTGCTTACGGATAAGGCTGATATCTGTTGTATCGATTGCAAGAGCAATGTTGATACTAGGAACAACTGTCATCATCTTGTTGTTAAGAAGATACTCAACATCATCAGCTGCGCCATACATTTCTGTCCACTCCTTGGTGGTTGTTGTCTGGTTCATCTCGATTGTTGATGACCACATATCTGTTCCATAAGGCTCGTTTGTATCTGGGTTAACATCACAAGAAGCTACGATCCACTGGTTGATCTGGTTGTTACCATCATTCCAGTTTCCGCCGCCCTGATCTTCAGGAACAGCAACTTCTGCTGAGAATCTGTTGATACCATCTTCTGTGAGTTTGTACTTACCATTTTCTACTGTGTAGATAAGTCCTTCTGTACCGCCATGCTGGATCTGAACTCCCTCTGGAGAAGCGTACCAGTCAAGGAACTCCATAAGTCTTGCAAAGTTCTCATCTGAAACCTGTGAACCAACACAGAGAACACGACCATCGCCGTAGTATGTGTCAGAAGCCTGGTAAAGGTTTGTATCTGCTACAGGAATCTCGATGTAGTTTGTTCCTTCGTTACCCTTTGCTGGTGTGTTCCAGAAACCATACTGCCAGCTGTACCAATACAGGTATACTCTCTTATCCTGCATCTTAGAAACCATTGAGTTCCAGTCCTGTGTAGCTGAGTCAGGATCTACAAGTCCCATCTGGTTAGCCTGATAGAAGAATTTAAGCATCTTGTAGTATGCGCCATCCTTGTCTGTAAGAGGAGCAATAGAATTATCTGTTCCAATAAGAACTGATCCGTTTACTTCCTGTCCATACCACTTTGTAAGCTGAGCTACGCACTCCATGTACTGGCTATCCCAGTCTTTCCAAAGGCTGATAGCAAATGCAGGATCACCCTTATCATTCTTTGGATGTGCTGTCTGGATGTCCTTAAGGACACTAAGAAGGTCATCAAGGTTATTAAGCTTTGGTGAACCTGCTTCTTTGTACATATCCCATCCGATACGAGGATATGAATAAACGTGAAGCTGTTTGTATGCTGTAGGACCATTGTTGTTCATCTCAAGAGGAATAGCATAAATCTTGGTTCCGTCTCCCATCATTGAGTTGAACTGCTTGATCTGAGGCATAAACTTGGCAAGGTTTGGATACTGCTCGATAACATCTGTAAGGTCATGGATAAGTCCTGACTCTACGCATTCCTGAGCATCTGCATTGTCGAGAATAATAAGATCTCCAAGAGCACCAGCAGCGCAACGTGTCTGATAAAGAGCTGCGCCATCACCAGAAACCTGCGGTGCTATAATGTTAAGATCCATGTTGAACTTATCTTTTACAATCTTTCCATACCATCCGGACTGAACGCCCTGGAAATTAGCTGCTACATCGTAGAAATCTACGGTGTATTCTGATGAGTGGTCAGCTGCAGCTGGAGCAGCGGCTGTGTCGCCTCCTGCAGTCTCTGTAGAAGCTGTCTCTGTATTTGTTTCAGTCTTGGTTTCAGTCTGAGCAGCCCCTCCTGTGCTCTCTGTGCCAGTTTCACCACAGCCTGCCAGCATAGATGCTGCCATGAGTGTAGAAAGAGCAAGAGATGCAATTTTCTTAAACTTCATTTTCATTTCCTCCTTTTCTTTTAAAACACTTAATACCGGTCGCCACCGGTTTGTGCGCATATAAATGTACTTGGCTGAGATTCTTTACAAGGAACCTACCGCTATCACATGCAAGCATGTGATCCGGTAGACGTTCACACTAGCCTCGATAATACCTCGGCAAGTGTTTTCAGCCCTTTACTGCTCCGATCATGATTCCTTTTACGAAGTATTTTTGGAAGATTGGGTACACTAGCATGATAGGAAGTACTACGATAACTGTAATGGTCATTCTTACACTGGTTGTGGTCTGGGTGGTTGCTGCTGCAGCCGCCAGTGAAGAGGTACTTGTATTACTCTGAGCCAGGGATGCAAGGGAGCTGGCCTGATTCAGGTACTGATATAACACAAACTGCAATGGATAGAGCTTTGTATCTGTCATAAGAAGCAGTGTGTCCTGGAAAGCATTCCACTGATTTACAGCTGAGAAAATAGCAACTGTAGCCATGATTGGCTTTATTACTGGAATGATTACCCTAAAGAACACTGTAAGCACTCCGGCGCCGTCCATCTCTGCTGCTTCCTGCAGCTCTTTTGGCACAGACTCAACGAAGGTCTTGGTCAGGATCAGGTTAAAGGGTGATACGATTGCTGGCAGAATATATCCCCAGAAGTTGTTGGTAAGGTGCATGCTCTTCATGACCAGATACCAGGGAATGATTCCTGCATTGAAATACATTGTTGCTACGATCAGCCTGTACCATACCTTCCTAAGCCACATCTTTTCCTGAGTGAACATAAATCCCAGGTAAGCTGATGCAAATACTGTAAAGCCAGTACCTAGAACTGTACGAAGAAGTGATATCTTAAGGGCCTGGAAAAGGCCATCAATCCTAAAGGCTGATAAATAATTGTGGAAGTGTATTCCCTGTGGCCAAAAGAGGATATCTCCCTTTGCGCTCAAATCATTGGCACTTATTGTGTTGATAACGATATAGTAAAAAGGATAAAGGCACAGGAATGCAGCTATCGTAAATACTATGTAGCATATGATCTCAAGGGTTCTGTCACCTGCGCTAACCTTTATTTTTGTTTTCTGCTCTATTTCTTTTTTCATGGCTCTTTTCTCCGTAACTACCTTTGGAATTTCTAAATCTTTTCTCAGGATCATAGGATGCTCTCCCCTCTGATTGACTTAGATGCTCCGTTGACGATTACCAGAAGAACAACACTGACAAGGCTCTTTAGCATACTGATTGCTACTGAAACTGAATATCCGCCGCTGCCCATGGCCATGTTGTAAACATAAAGATCCAGAACCTGAATAAATTCTTTGTTGAAGGCGTTCTGGAATACGTAGTATTGCTCCATACCGTTGTTTAGGAAGTTTGCTACATTGATGACCAGAAGTACAAAGTATGTAGGCAAAAGACTTGGTATTGTAATATGCCAGATTATCTGCATTCTGTTGGCGCCATCAACTCTGGCTGCCTGAAGGAGTTCATCATCAATGCTGGAAATTGCCGCGATATACATGATTGCTGCCCAGCCCAGGTTCTTCCAGGTAAGCCACAGCCACTGTGTAAACCACACATGTTCTGATTGCTGTAAAAAGAGAATTGGCTGTTCTATCCATCCTGCCTTCATCATAAGAGAATTCATCATACCTGTGCTGCTGAAAAGAGCAAAAGCAATTGAGTAAACCATTACCCAGCTTACGAAGTTTGGAAGTGTGGTTACTGTCTGAACAAATTTACGGAACTTGACACCTCTGATCTCGTTGAGGAAAACCGCAAATATCATAGGAAGCCAGCTAGTTCCAAGCGTGATACCGCTCATCGCAAATGTGTTTTTGAGAACCTGGATTATCTGCTGTACTTTTACAGGGCTGCTAACAAGTGATGCGAACCACTTAAAGCCTACAAATGGGCTGTTTGCCAGCGTCTTTGGCGGCTTGTAATCATAGAATGCATAAAGCCATCCGTACAGAGGATAATAGCAGAACAAAAGAACTAAAATAATGAATGGTAAAACCATTAAGAATAACTGAATTGAATACGCCTTTTTCTTAGACACCCCTACTCCTCCTTTGGTTTAACGTTAAACTAAACAGGTAAAAAATTTTCCACTTACTTTTTTTCACACACGGATTGTCTGATCACCATTTTGCATGGAATCTTGTAAACCTCTGGCTTGTCTCCACTATGCAATTCCCCTTTTGCATGACTTTCAAGTTTATCCAGAAGTAGTTCCGCAGACTTTTTGCCAATCTCTCTTAGTGGAAGTTCTGTAGTTGTAAGCTGTGGCCTGAAAAACGCTGAAATGCTCTCATTATCAAATCCGACCACCGATATATCTTTTCCTATAGAGATCCCCTTCTCATACAGGTAGTCATATATTCCGCCTGTCATCATGTCTGAAATTCCAAAAAGAGCTGTAACCCCCTGCGGTACAAGTTTCTCTGCACCTTCATAACCTGACTTTCTAGACCAGTCCCCGTAGTAGATATACTTAGGGTCGAACAAAAGTCCTTTTTCAAAGACAGCTTTCTGATAACCCATAAGTCTCTGAGCAGTGTGGATGTTATCAATGCGGCCTCCAACAAAGCCTATCTTCTCATGTCCATGTCTTATAAGATATGACACCATTTCATAGGCACTCTGCTCATCGTCTATGACTACCGAAGGAATCATTGGGCTTTCTGAGTATGCATAGCACATCACAACAGGCAGCTCAGTGGTTTTATTGAAAGTCTTGATAATTCTGGCATGTCCAGCCACATAGATGATTCCGTCAACCTGAGCTGACATAACATCCTTGATGACAGGATCAATAACTGAATGATATTCGTCGTCTCGCCCATACCAGGTATCCTGCCATCTGTCATACAATCGCAGGTTGTGAACAACAACCCTGTAGTCCAGCTTCTCACAGGTTTCCATTATGCTCTCGATAATTGCTGGAGACGTGAACTGTGCAATATCTTCGGCAATAAGAGCGATGGTTCTGCTTCTTTTGATCCTAAGGCCCTTTGCCATGATATTGGGCTTATATCCAGTTTCCTTAATGACTTCCAATATCCTCTGTCTGGTTTCCTCGCTAGTCTTAGCTTTCCCGTTTATTACGTTGGATACTGTAGTTGCAGAAACACCGCATGCTTCTGCAATTTCTTTTAGGGTTACCATTAGTTCTCCTTGAAACTATGCCGTATATAAATTAACGGCGTTGTTTAGTTATGAATGGTAAATCGTTAAACTAATTTTACTATAGTTTCCTCGGGCCATAATTGTCAATACATTTTATCAATTTGTACAGCAAATACAATTTTCACTAGAAACTTTTGTGCAATTTGACTTTGACACAAAAATAATAAAACAATAATATGAAATAAGTTACTAATAACAACGATATCCACGTAAATATTGCAATAATAATAGACAATTGCGCTTAAATACGGTGTGTTTATCGTTAAACTAATATGTGCAGGCTTCATTCTCTACATTCCTATGGACCCAAGCACATTTTCGGAGGACCATCATGATTTATTACGTAGATTCCGCAGCTTTTAGAGATGGCGATGGAAGCGAAAAAAGGCCTTTTAAGCATATCAACGATGCTGCAAAGATCGCTGTAGCCGGTGATGAAGTCATAGTTAAGCCAGGTGTGTACAGAGAGCACGTTATCCCTGTTAATGCCGGCACCAAGGAAAGCCCCATTGTCTACCGCTCTTTGGAGCCTTTGGGAGCTGTTATTACAGGTGCAGAACTTGTTTCTGGCTGGAAAAAGGTTAAGGGAAATACCTGGACTGTACGCGTTAGCAATACTATGTTTGGCGCCTATAACCCATATGTGGAAAGGGTTTATGGCGATTGGTACTTCTCTCCTATCATCAGACATACAGGTTCAGTTTTTGTTAATGACAACATGATGTATGAAGCTTCTTCCTTGGAAGAGTGCCAGAAGGGAAAGGGTGATCCTCTTGCCTGGGATCAGGAAGCTTGTAAATATCTCTGGTACACAGAGCAGGATGAAAAGACAAATGAGACAGTTCTTTATGCCAATTTCCAGGGACTTGATCCAAACAAGGAGAAGGTCGAGATCAGTGTAAGGCGCAATGTCTTTATGCCTACCAAGAATCACGTCAACTACATCACTGTAAGCGGCTTTAACATCAATAAAGCTGCTACAACCTGGGCTCCGCCCGCTGCTTATCAGGACGGAATGATTGGTCCTCACTGGAGCATGGGCTGGATAATTGAGGACTGCGAAGTTTATGGAAGCAGATGCTGTGGAATTTCTCTTGGCAAATATCTGGACCCCGAAAATGATATGTATTTTACCAAGAACCATGTAAAGAGCCCTACTCAGATGGAGCGTGACGCTGTCTGCAGAGGTCAGTATCACGGCTGGTTAAAAGAAAAAGTTGGCCACCATATCATTCGCCGCTGTCATGTACATCACTGCGAGCAGACAGGTATTGTAGGTCGAATGGGCGGTGTTTTCTCAACAATCGAGGATTGCGAGATTCACGATATCTGCACTTCACAACAGCTTGGCGGAGCAGAGACCGCCGGAATCAAGCTCCATGCTGCAATTGATGTAACCATAAGAAGAAATCATATTCACCACTGCATAGAGGGTGTATGGCTTGACTGGGAGGCTCAGGGAGCACGCATCAGCCAGAACCTTATGCACGACAACTATAGACATGGCGGCCTTAAACAGGCACAAGGCGCTATGTTCTCAACGGACATTTTCATTGAAGTTGGTCATGGCCCTACACTTATTGATAACAACATACTTCTGTCACCTACAGCAGTAACTATTCCAAGTGAGGGTATTGCAGTTATCCACAATCTGATCCTTGGTGGTTTTGCCCTTGTAAACTCAGGTGTAGACAGCGTTGTTAACGGTCAGAGAGAGCCTCGCTATACTCCTTACCACATCCGCCACAGGACTGAGGTTGCCGGCTTTATGACAATCCTCCACGGTGATGACAGGATTTACAACAACGTATTTATCCAGCAGCATCCAATAACTGACAAGAAGAAAACTCCTGCTGATTCTGAATATGAAGTAGTTGGAACCAAGCCTTTTGACATCTTCCCTTCCTACGAGGAATGGATCAGTCAGTTTGACTTTACAAAGAACCCTGATATGGGCGGCCTTGCAGAGGCACACTTTGGACATCTCCCTGTATGGATTGAAGGAAACGCCTACTTTGGCGGCGCTACTGTCTCTAAACATGAAAAGAAAAAGAATCATCTGGAAGATAAGAAGGCAAAAGTCACTGTAGAGATTAAGGAAAAAGATGGAGACTGGTATCTGAAGACAAATTATGGAAAAGCTCTTGGAGATCTACTCGATGGCATCATCACAACTGACACCCTTGGAAAAGCCTTTGAGCCTGAGCAGAGATTTGAAAATACCGATGGAACTCCTATTACATTTGACAGGGATTTCCTGGGCAATCACAGGTCATCTGATACTATTCCAGGACCACTTTCATCAGTAGGAAGCAAAGAATTCCTTGTTTTTAAAAAACTCGAACTTAGATGAATAGGTAAAAGAAAAAAGCTGGCAACTGCGCTTAATTAAATAGTGCAATTGCCAGTTCTTTTTATTGCTTTATTGTTATAGTCATAACGTTTAACCCTAGAAGGTTCTGATAACTTGCAGAGGTAGCAAGCTTCATGACCATTCTAAGTCCAATATTCTTTGTTTTATCTTCCGGACTTATCTGATCCGCCATACTAACTGGGTCAAAGGATGCGCAATCATCTTTGATTCTCAGCACGATCTCATCAGATTTTTTGACTATCCTCGCATCCAGATAGTGTTTTTGCTTATCATGGGTAAAGCCATGTTCTACTACATTTCTAGTCATTTCTTCAAGACACAGTGCTGAATACATCGCAGTCTTTTTATCAAATCCCTTTTCTGTGCAGAATTCCTGAGCCTTCTGAGCTGTAGAAGAAACATCACTTGCATTTTCTACGTTAAATACTATTCTGTCATCATCAGAAACTCCAAAGTCCTTCTTAAACAGGAGCCATTCATCTATATTTTGAGGAACCCGGCGCCAGAAAATAATGGCATAGATTGGATAAACAACAGCTGAAATAACAATTCCTATTGGTGTTGCCAGCCAGACACCAAATATGCCAATAATCGGTGCAAGGATTACAGAGGGCAATACAACGCTTACAAATCCATCAATGATTGAGAATATATTAACGCAAATATTCTGTTTCATGGCCTGCAGATAATTGGTTTGAATTTGAACCACGATTATAAGCGGAATAGAGAGGTCATACACTACAAAATACTGATATGCAAGCTTATAGACATTAGAAGTTTTATCAGGGAAGAATAATCCTACAACAAACCCTGAAATTGCAAGCACGATTACCGTTATCAGAACTGACAATAATAAGGCTTTTGTACTGGCTATCTTAATTAGTTCCTTTATAGCGTCCTTGTCCTCTTCTCCAACATTGACGCTAGCAAGCATCCTGACAACTGCACCAGTCCCAAGACATAATGCAATAAATAGTCCTCCAACCATTCCCAGAGATGACTTCGCAGAAAGACCATCCTGTCCTGCATAATTTAATACAATTCTGTTAAGTGCCAGATCTCTTAGAGCCAGGCAAAAAACAAGCAATGCTCCAGGAAATCCTATCTTTATAAGTTCTCCTGTATCACTCCACAAAATATTTTTCCTATTATATTTGAGCTGAGCATTTCCAAAGATGTAATAAGTAACAAGTACCAGGAAATATATCCAGTTACAAATCGCTGTAGAAAGGGCAAGTCCCAATATTCCCATATTAAAAATTACAACCAGAACTATATCCAGAGTTATATTGGATATGATCATAGCTGCTACTCCAATATAATTTCTCTTACTCTGTCTCTCCAGTTGCAGAAAAGCAGACAGTTGCTGAGCCAGTAGCTGCGGAACAATTCCAAATGAAAAACCGACTATGTATAGAGCAAGTGTATCACGAAGCTGCGCATTAGCACCGCAGATATCTGCTACTACCTTAGGTATAGCAAAACCTATCAGCATTACAACCATACCAATTATTGTTGTAATTGTTATGTTCAAGGAAAATATCCCCCTGGTTTTGTCCAGGTCACCGCTTCCCATATAACGCCCGCTTAAAACTGAGCTACCTCCTAATAGGACAGACCCAATCGCCGATAGCACAAAGTTTACTGCACCAAAGAGGCCGATAACGCCAACGGTTGTGGCATCAATAAATCTCCCGGCAATAACGCCATCCACAATGGAATTAATCGATCCCATCGCCACTATCATGATCTGAACAGGTAAAAGCTTAAAAAACAATCTGCTACCCATGGATTCCTTCATTTTTATTTTCCTCTAATTGTTTTCGATCATTTGTGTATTACCCAAATCAAAAAATACACCAGCACATATATTTATTATTTCGGCATAAATATCAGTTAAATTTACCCCTATTAGACGTAAAAAGAGATGAGTCCATCTGCAAATTTGCAAATGTCTCATCTCTTTTATTTAGTAGAAGTATTAACTCAATATATAGATATTATCGATCAAAGTGCCTCGTGGCATGTACGAGCGATAACGTCAAGCTGCTGTTCCTTAGTAAGGTTGATGAACTTAACAGCGTATCCTGATACACGGATAGTGAAGTTAGCATACTCAGGCTTCTCAGGATGCTCCATAGCATCGATAAGCTTCTCCTTACCAAATACGTTAACGTTAAGGTGATGTGAACCCTGGTTGAAGTAACCATCAAGTACGCTAACAAGCTTGTTAGCTCTCTCCTCGTCATCATGACCAAGAGCGTTAGGGTTCATTGTCTGTGTATTTGAAATTCCATCGAGAGCGTACTCGTAAGGAATCTTAGCAACAGAGTTAAGTGAAGCAAGAAGGCCGTTCTTCTCAGCACCGTAAGATGGTGATGCACCAGGTGCGAATGAAGCGTAAGCAGGTCTTCCATCAGGTGTAGCACCTGTAGCCTTACCATAAACAACGTTTGATGTGATTGTAAGAATAGATGTTGTAGGCTCTGAATCACGGTATGTGTGATGCTTCTCAACCTTCTTCATGAATGTCTTAAGAAGCCATACAGCGATCTCATCTGCTCTCTCATCATCGTTACCATATCTTGGGAAGTCTCCCTCTACCTTGTAATCAACAACAAGGCCTGACTCATCACGAACTGTTGTAACCTTAGCATACTTAATAGCTGAAAGTGAATCAACAACGTGTGAGAAACCAGCAATACCAGTAGCGAATGTACGTCTTACGTTTGTATCGATAAGAGCCATCTCAGCTGCTTCATAGTAGTACTTGTCATGCATGTACTGGATAAGGTTGAGGATATTTACATAAAGTCCTGCAAGCCAATCCATCATGATGTCATACTTGTGCATAACTTCGTTATAATCAAGAACCTCTGATGTGATAGGTGCCATCTCAGGTCCAACCTGCATGTGCTTGCCATCCTTTGTAAGGAACTTCTCATCCTTACCACCGTTGATAGCGTAAAGAAGGCACTTAGCAAGGTTTGCTCTAGCTCCGAAGAACTGCATCTCTTTACCAGTCTGTGTAGCAGATACGCAGCAGCAGATGCTGTAGTCATCGCCCCAGATAGGTCTCATAACATCATCGTTCTCGTACTGAATTGAAGATGTTGTAACAGAGATCTTAGCAGCATACTTCTTGAATGTAGCTGGAAGCTTTGAAGTATAAAGAACTGTAAGGTTAGGCTCTGGTGAAGGTCCCATGTTCTCAAGTGTATGAAGGAATCTGAAGTCGTTCTTGGTTACCATGTGACGTCCGTCCATACCAAGTCCACCAACCTCAAGAGTAGCCCATACTGGGTCACCTGAGAAGAGGTTGTTGTATGAAGGAATACGAGCGAACTTAACCATTCTGAACTTCATTGTCATGTGGTCGATAAGCTCCTGAGCCTCTGACTCTGTAAGAGTTCCCTCTTTAATATCTCTCTCGATATAGATATCAAGGAATGTTGAAACACGTCCAACAGACATAGCAGCACCGTTCTGAGTCTTGATAGCTGCAAGATATCCAAAGTAAAGCCACTGAACAGCCTCTTTAGCGTTCTTAGCTGGCTGTGAAATGTCGAAGCCGTAAACAGCTGCCATTTCCTTCATTCCCTTAAGAGCTCTGATCTGCTCTGAGATCTCTTCTCTCTGACGAATGATGTGATCAAGCATTGTTCCATCGCCGCAGTTGTTGTAATCTTCCTGCTTCTTGGCAATGAGGTAGTCGATACCGTAAAGAGCAACTCTTCTGTAGTCGCCTACGATACGTCCACGTCCGTATGTATCTGGAAGACCTGTTACGATGTGGCTGTGTCTGGCAGCTCTCATCTCAGGTGTGTAAGCATCAAATACTGCCTGGTTGTGTGTCTTGTGGTACTCTGTGAAGATCTTGTGGAACTTCTCATTTACCTTGTAGCCGTATGTCTCAGCAGCTTCCTCAGCCATCTTGATTCCGCCGTAAGGCATGAATGCTCTCTTAAGAGGCTTGTCTGTCTGAAGACCAACGATCTGCTCAAGATCCTTCATAGACTCATCAATATATCCAGGACCGTAAGCTGTAAGACTAGAAACAACTTCTGTCTCGCACTCAAGGACACCGCCCTTTTCACGCTCCTGCTTCTGAAGCTCCTGAAGCTTGCCCCAGAGCTTGTTAGTAGCATCTGTAGCATCAGCAAGGAAGCTCTCATCTCCATCATATGGTGTGTAGTTGTTCTGGATGAAATCTCTTACGTTTACATCATCCAGCCAGTGGGTTCCTTTAAACCCTCTCCATGCTTCGTTCATAATATAAACTCCTTCTCAAATATTTAACATGAATTGTTAAAATATTGTCACTTATATTTACCGTTGAGTATATTAGCAAAATAGAAAAGCCTAAACCTTGATTGTAATCAAATTTGGTAAATAATTCACAATTTCTACACATATTTTTTCGATAAAAAAACGAGGTATCAAGTACAAACGTACTCGGTATCTCGTTTCTAAGCATTTTAGCTATATTGACAACTTTTCTCACTCGCCTCTTAAAATCTTTGTGGCGTTCTGAACACGATCTGCTGTTGGAGACTGAACCCCTTCAAGCTTATAAGGAATTCCAAGTGCCTCAAATTTGTGCTGTCCCATGGTGTGATATGGAAGCACCTCTATCTTCTGAACATTTGAAAGGGTCTCAATAAAGGCTCTTGTCTGATGAAGATAATCATCATTATCTGTAATTCCAGGTACTAAAACGTGTCTGATCCAGATTGGCTTGCCAATCTCAGACAGATACTTCATGCCCTCTATAATATTGTCATTAGGAAGTCCTGTGAGCTCTATATGTTCCTTGCAATCTATATGCTTGATATCAACCAGCAAAAGATCTGTATACTTCATAAGCTCCTGAAACTTGCCAAAGAATTCACTGTTTCTATCAGGGTCAAAAGGCTGAAGTGCTGTATCAATACAAGTGTTGATGCCACGCTCCTTGGCCATCTTAAAAAACTCGATAAGGAAACCTATCTGCAGAAGTGGTTCTCCTCCGCTTACAGTTATTCCTCCATCTTCGCCCCAGTAGCCGCGATATCTCTCTGCAAAGTCCAGAAGTTCCTGCGGCGTTCTCATATCATCTGAATGAGGATCCCAGGTATCTGCGTTGTGGCAATATTTGCAGCGAAGTTTACAGCCTTTCAAAAAAACTATGAATCTGATTCCAGGTCCATCTACTGAACCAAAAGTTTCTACAGAATGAATTGCTCCTTTTAACATCTAATACCTCTTTTAATCTTACTGAGATACATATATCTCTCTAAGTGCATCTCTGTCAATAACCTTGATCTTGGCGTGGCCACGCCTCTCGATAAGGCCCATTTTCTCCAGTTCCCGAAGCTTGCGGCTGACTGTTTCCATTCGAAGACTTACACTCGCCGCAATGTCATCGAGTTTCAATACTATATCATCTGATGGGCTTCTGTCTACCCTATACATCAAAAAGCCCGCCAGACGTGCCATTGGGTCCTTTGTAGAAAGAAGCATGTTTCTCTCATTGGCATCATGGAGTTTTTTACTAAGCATAATAATGATATTCATAGCAGCGGTTGGATCTTTTACCACCTTGATGAAATCATCCCTGTGGATCTGACAAATGGATGCGTTGGACAGACAAACTGCAGAATACGGATAAACACTGCCATCCAGAAACATTCCTTCCCAGATGATATCATGATCTGCCAGGATTGTTATAATCTGTTCTCTTCCCAGGGAATCATAGCGGCATAATTTAACCCTGCCCTTCCTGATGATACAGATAGAATCCACCACTTCACCCTCGTTAAAGAGATAGCTCCCTTTTTTGAGATTGGCATGCTTGGAGTGCTCCATCAGGCTGACCTGGGCATTTACTGGAAGACCCTCGATAAGAGGAACGCTTTCAGTGCAAAATCCGCCGCACTCCTCACAAATATTGAGGCCTATAATGCCCCTCTTTAGTTCTTCTGCCCTTTCCTGATTCTGGTAGACACCCTTTCCTTTATATGAAGTTGTCTTTGTCTGTTCTTTATTATCCTTCATATTATTTCACCCACGAATGCCGTATTTATCGCTGCTGATTACTATGTGTGTCGTGCATCACTCATAGTTAATGATCATTTACTGACGAGACCACAGATAACAATATGCCTGAGTTCTGGCCGCAAAGGGCTGAGTTTTTAGTAGTTCCCTTACCTGCTCTTTTGTATACCAGCCTGGCTCTATCTCTTCGAGAGTTGATGAGCTCTTGGCAAAAGAACCATCTGCTCTTCCTACACAGCACACATTCTTTTCATTAGAAAAGCCCACTGCGCTATAACTCTCACCAATCCAATCATCTACTGCCACAAGGTCTAATCCCGTCTCTTCCTTGAGCTCGCGCCTTGCGCTTTCTTCCGGAACTTCTCCCGGATCTATAAGACCTGCCGGGAAGTTATAAACCCATGCTCCCGGAGCCATCCTGAATTCCTTATTTATGAGTATCTTCTCACCACTCATATCATGCATAATAAGAACCACCGCATCCGGTTTCTTATTATGTATATCGTCAAAGTCCTTGAGATCCGGATTTCTACTGATGATCTCATAAGTCTTTTCCTTGTCATCTTCTGTTCTGTAGTGCAGGTCATATCTTGTTATAAATTTACCCTGCTCCTTCTTTTCTAAATATTCGAATTTCATTTATGGTATTACTCCTGTGCATCCTCAATATCTATCAATTCTCTAGTGGTACCAATTTCCCATTTTTAATCATTTTTCCGTAATTAGCCTTTATTTCTTCGATATCATATATGTTATCACTTGTCGAAATATACAACCCTGGTATTCCATAATACATCAACGCCCCATTATCATGATCATTCATTGTACTTACTCCCAGAGAAACCATTCCTTCCTCGTCTTTATTCCCATTACAATAACAGTAACAATAGCAGATCCTATATTCATTATTTGTAGTCTTTACATCATAAGAACGAACAAAAAAAATACTATAATGATTACTAATCAATCCGCCATTCGCTTTTGATAACCTATCTGAACACTTTTTGTACTCAAGCACTTCTCCATCAATGTAATCTAAAAAAGCTTTCGCATCATAATTCGCTACATTTACTGAAGGATAATCATATGCAAAACAATTATTCAATCGCTGTATATCATCAGAATTAATTATTTCTATCAGCTGATTCATAACTTCATCTTTGCAAAATTTATAGTCCACAAAAGCCTGCAATTTTCCCTTATGCCTATTGCTTGAAATATCATAATTGCTATTCCCACATCCACATAATATAACTCCTATAAGTCAATTCTCTAACGGCACTAATTCTCCATTATCAAATTTTTCTCCATAATTTGTCTTTATTTCTTCAATATCATTCGCATTATCACAAGTTGATATATACAACCCTGGTATTCCATAATACAACACAGCTCCTTTGTCGTAATCCTCTAATGTACTCACTCCTAGAGAAACCATCCCTTCCTTGTCAGGGTCTCCATTACAATAGCAATAGTTATAACAAATTCTATATTCATTTTGGGTTGTTTTTATATCATATACTCTAACAAAAAAAATAGCATATTGATTACTAAACAGCCCTCCATTAGACTTCCTTATTCTATCAGTAACTCTTTCGTAATCTAGCACCTCTCCTTCGATAAAATCTAATATTTCTCCAGCATTGCATTTTGTTATATTTTCTTCAGATTTCTCTTTTGTAAAACAATCACTTAACTTTTGCGCATCTCTGGCATTTATTATCTCTATCAATTGATCAATCACCACATCCGCATATAAATCATAATCCATAAACGTTTGTAACTTCCCTTTATGTCTATTACTTGAAATATCATAATTGCTATTCCCACATCCACATAATATAACTATCAGTAAAACTGCTAGTGTCTTGTCTAATTGATATTTAATTAAATTAAGGCTATTAATTGCTGGGCTTTTCCATTATAATTAAAAGAAAACGGCGAGGTTACTTATGGCAGGAAAACCCAACAAAAATGCAATTTACTTAACTGATGAGGAGTACAATACACTTTCTTCACTTTCAAAAAAGAAATCAAGTTGTAAGACACTTAAATGCAGGTGTCATGTACTCATGGATCTTGATAATAACCACGGCAAACGTCTTACCTACAGCCAAAGTGCAAGAGCAAATGGTGTTTGTCCTGCAACAGTTT
>NZ_FMVS01000011.1 GCF_900102515.1 Butyrivibrio sp. INlla14 | reverse complement strand
TCTGAGAGGAGCTGTCCTTAGTACGAGAGGACCGGGATGGACGGACCGCTGGTGTATCAGCTGCATCGCCAGATGCATAAGGCTGGGTAGCCACGTCCGGAAGGGATAAACGCTGAAGGCATCTAAGCGTGAAGCCCCCCTCAAGATGAGATATCCCTGGCTAGTCCAGTAAGACCCCTTAGAGAGTATGAGGTTAGATAGGCACAAGGTGTAAGCACGGTAACGTGTTCAGCTGATGTGTACTAATAGGTCGAGGGCTTATCCAAGAAGGTTAGGAACGATTGAAGAAGGATTTAGATTATCAGTGTTCGGTTTTGAAGGTACAAATTTAAACGAAAAAAGAAAAATATAAAATTGATATAAATGAATTCTTAAAAGACGGTCAAATGGCCGTCTTTTTTGATTTTTTGTATTTATTTTATTTAATCTATGCTATACTAAATGAGGATATTCAATTAATTTTCAATCGGTTTTATGTTAGTTTTTGTAAGTTAACATCCTTTTTTTTATTTCATTTAACGAGGTGAGAGAATGGAATCAAAGATCCTGCTTGAAAGTGGTAACAATGAATTAGAAGTCCTTGAATTTAGAATTGATGACCATTGCTATGGTATCAATGTAGCTAAGATTAAAGAGATTATTGTGTATCAGGAAGTTACTCCTGTACCAAATGCACATCCTAGTATTGAAGGTATTTTTATGCCTCGTGATACTATGATAACAGCAATTGATCTTAGAAATTGCCTTCAGCGTGGAGCTTCAAAAGCGGGTGGGCTTTTCATTATTACAAACTTTAATAAGCTGGACATAGCTTTTCATGTTGATTCAGTTGTAGGAATTCATAGAGTTTCATGGGCTGATATCATTAAACCTAATGCGACTATTTCAAAAGCTGAAGAGAGTATCTCAACTGGTATCATTAAGTTTGAGAATCAGCTTATAATTATTCTTGACTTTGAGAAGATTGTGTCTGATATCAATCCTAACACTGGTCTTAATATGGATGCTCTTGGAGATATTGGATCAAGACCTAGAAACGAGGTACCTATTGTTCTTGCAGAGGACTCACAGCTTCTTAATAAGCTTATAGTAGATTCTCTTAACAAGGCGGGATATAATAATGTAAGACACTTTGAAAATGGTAAGCTTGCATACGATTACATTAAGGCTTGCAGAGATAGAAACGAGCTTGATAAGATCAAGTGTATTATAACGGATATTGAGATGCCTATTATGGATGGCCATAGATTGACAAAACTCGTTAAGAGTGATGATGCTACCAAGGACATTCCGCTTATTATTTTCTCTTCTCTTGTAAACGAGGAAATGAGGAGAAAAGGTGAATCCTTAGGCGCTGATAGACAGCTTTCCAAACCTGAAATCGGAAATCTCGTTGCTGTAATTGATGAACTTGTTAATGCCGGCGGCTAATACTGATTGACGTTCGCTCCCTTTGTTGACTCAGTTTACATAAATGTGTCTAACTGTTTCAATGAAGGGAGTTATTTTTATTTTTAATGAACGAATGGAGTATTGTGCTATATGGAACAAAGCCTATTGGAGAGGATCAAAGCCTCTGATCTATGTATAATTGGAATTGGCAGCGAATGGAACTGGGTTAAAAAGGGGATAAAATCGGACAGAAGATATTGTCAGATTTTAGAGTATTGTAAGGATGAGGGTAATCAATGGCTTCTACCAATCGTAGAATATGAATACGCATATTATAATTCAAATAAGAAAATAGAAGACGCCTACAGGGGACTTTGCAAGATGCTTGGAGATAAAAAATATTTCCTTGTTAGTGACATTGTTTTTCAGGATGCTCTTCTTTATGGTTTTGACCCGGAAAAGTGCGTCTATCCTTGCGGAAATCTGATGTACCTTCAGACTTCAAGCGATAAGGATGAACTTATCAGTGCGCAGTCTGTACCTGATTTTATGGAACTTGTTGAGAGAATTCATGGAATCATAACAGATTTAGATGGAAATATTGGAGAGGATAGCTCTTTTTCCAGACCTTTTTACAAAGGAAAAGAACTATATCTTAACCAAAAGAGAACGGAATATAGTAAAATAGTATATAATGAAAGTGCATATATTAATAAATGGAACGAGTATATGACTTACCTTTCAAGAACCCTTAATTCCAATTTGCTGATTTTGGAGTTGGGAGTTGGTCTTGAGTATCCTACAGTTGTTAGATGGCCATTTGAAAAAATAACTTTTATCAATAAAAAGGCTCATCTGATAAGAGTACATGAAAAACTATATCATCATACTCCGGAGATTGAAGGTAAGACAGATTCTATTCCAATGAATTCAGTTGATTATTGCCTGCAGGAGAGTAAAGGACTATGAGCTCTGACGATGAGAGATATCTCGACAGTCTTCTAAATTCCGCACAATCAAATAAGAACCCTGGATCTGCTCTTAGCAGAATGTCATCAAAAGCTAAGGGCGAAGGAAATTCCCTTGCTTCTGAAACAGGATCAGGGGATCTTGGCGAGCTTGTAAGTAATTCCAATGGAAATGAAGATTTAGCTGAAATTGGAGATTTACTAAACAAGCTTGATAGTGATGAAATAATCGACGAAAAAATGGCAGACTTATTAGATAATATTGAGTCTCCAACAGATGATGGCATTCCGAATTTTACAGTTGGAAAAGATGTATCTACTCTGGATACAAGGGATCCGGAGGAAATAGCTTTAGATGAAGCTATTGCAGATGCTGAGAGAATGGAAGCAGAAATACAGAGCGGAAAATTTGACGACACATCAGCAAATCCTGATGAGAATACTCCCATCGTAGATATTAGTGAAGAAGATGATGCTCTTTCAGAAATGGCTCCGGAGGTTATACTTCCAGAGGATAATGCAATTGCTATGGAGAGTAGTAATACATCTGATGCAGACGAAACACCAGAGGAAATACTAACAGGTTTATTAGATGACATGCCTGGAGACGATTTATCTGCAGCTGCAGATGAGGCCCAGGGCGATAGTTTAAGTGATGTACTTGACAATATTCAGGATTTATCAGAGGGTGATTCTGATAGCCTTGATAATTTATCCCTCGAGGATATTGAGAAATCAATTGATGCTATAGGAACTGAAGAGCAGGTTCTTGATCAGATAGATGAGCCAATAGTAGAGCCGGCACAGGATGAAGCTACTGCACATCAAGAAACTTCAGAAGGTGAAATCGAGAATCTTGATGATCTCATGAAGGATATGGCAGACTTGGACTCACTGACAGAAGATCCATCTTTGGGCGCAGCAGATACTTCTGACTCTTCTTTGGAAGAAAAACAAGATGAAGATGGTCCTTCTGATAGCTCAGAAGAAAGCACAAGTGATGAAGTTTCATTAGAAGATATGGAACAGATGATGGACGATGTGCTTGAGGAAACAACTTCCGAGGATGGCACAGCAGATGAGCCTGCTTCCGAAATCGAATCATTAGAGGAAAGTTTAACAGATGAGATGCCATCAGAAGATGGAGCATCTGAAGTAGAATTGCCAGAGGAAACATCTTCAGACGAAATATCTTTAGAAACTACAGATGAAACTTCTAGTGAGGATTCATCTGATGGAAAAGAAACTACGCAAGATGCAGATAGTCTGGAAAGCTCAGAAAGTTCTGAGGATGAGTTTGATCTTGGAAATCTGGAAGCAAGCCTTGACGATCTTTTAGGAGAAGATGCAGATTCCGCCTCTTCTACAGAGGGAGAAGTTGCTGAACTAGCTGATTCATCAAATGAAGGTGCTGATCAGGGGGCAGAGGGAGAAGATGTCTCTATGCCTGATCTAGACGCCCTCATGAACAGCCTTGCAAGTGATGAAATCGAGGATCTGGAGAGTACTGCCAAGCAGGATGAAGAGGCTGGCGTTGCTCAGGATGAAGAAATTCCTAAGGAAGAAATTCTCGAAGCCCTTACAGAAGAAGGTTTTGATGATGGCGCAGAGGAACCATCACTTGATGATCTTGCTTCTATACCTGAGAAAGGCGTAAGTAAGGAAGAAGATTCGGAAGATGATAAAGGCGGTAAAGGCAAGAAGGAGAAAAAGGAAAAGAAGGGTTTGGCAGGATTTTTTGCAAAACTGTTCAAAACCTTAACTGAAGAGGAAAATGAGGGGCTTGCAAGTCTGACAGATGAAAATGCTACAGTACTTGAAGAACTTGCAGGGGAAGAAAAACCCAAGAAAGAAAAGAAAAAGAAAGAGAAAAAGCCTAAAAAGGAAAAACCTAAAAAAGAGCCTAAACCTAAGAAAGAAAAGCCGCCAAAACCTAAGAAGGAGAAAAAGTCTAAACCTCCAAAGGATCCAGAAGCTCCTGAGAAGGTTATGTCTCCAAAGAAAATTGCTATTTCAGGCATCTTTGCGGCTAGCATAGGTATTTTCTTCATGATTCCGGTTTTAGTACTTCCAGAGAGAATAGCAAATAATAAAGCTTCAAGTGCTTATACCCACAGGGAATATACTACTGCATATAAAATGCTTTATGGAAAAGAACTAACAGAAGATCAGTCAATTATTTATGAGCAATCAAGAGTTCTAGCATGGGCACAGCGGTATCTTTCAGGATATGAGAACTATGTGGCTATGAACATGAAAGAAGAAGCACTTGACATGCTTCTTATGGGAATGAGAAATAAGGAGGATCTGTTAGAAGAAGCTACCAAATTCAATGTTGAATTTGAAGTACAGGGCGTGTATTCTAATATAGAATCGTTGCTTTTGGAAAAATATGGATTGTCTGAAACAGATATTTCAGATATAAATTCCATAAAAAAGGAAAGAGACTACACCATAAGACTAATGGAAATTGTAGGAACTCTATAGAAGGCATCGATATCTATCTTGGGAGGCACAAGCTATATGGTTGCTATTATTGATTACGATGCTGGAAACATAAGGAGTGTAGAAAAAGCCTTTGATTATCTTGGGGCTGAGACAATCCTTACTAGAGACAACAGGGAAATCCTTAGAGCTGACCACGTGGTACTGCCTGGCGTTGGTTCTTTTGGTGACGCTATTAGGAAAATAGATGAGTATGGACTTAGATCCACGATTAAGCAGGTTGTGGATGAGAAGATTCCATTTATGGGAATATGCCTGGGCCAACAGCTTTTATTTGATTCAAGTGAAGAATCAGTAGGAGCTTGTGGCCTGGGCATTTTACGTGGGAAAATAGTAAGTATCCCTGATAGGGACGCTGATGGAAATAGTTACAAAATTCCTCAGATTGGCTGGAATAGCCTTAAGTTTCCAAGAGAAGGCAAATTATTTAAAGGTATTGATGAGGGGTCTTACGTTTATTTTGTTCATTCTTATTATCTTGATGCAGAGGATAAGAGTATTGTGACAGCTACATGTGAGTATTCGACTACTATTGAAGCTTCTGTAGAGTCCGGAAATGTGTTTGCCTGTCAGTTCCATCCTGAGAAAAGTGCAGAAGTTGGAATGCAGATACTAAAAAACTTCCTGAATATATGAGAATGGAGGCAAATAAATGTTAACAAAGCGCATAATACCCTGTCTTGATGTAAATAATGGAAGAGTAGTAAAGGGAGTTAAATTTGTAGATCTGGTAGATGCCGGAGATCCAGTTATGGTAGGAGAAGCCTATTCTAAAGCAGGCGCTGATGAACTTGTTTTTTTGGATATTACAGCATCCAACGAGAGAAGAGCTACAGTAGCGGATATGGTCCGAGAAGTGGCTAAAAAGGTATTTATCCCCTTTACAGTGGGGGGCGGCATCAGAACTGTAGATGATGTCAGGGCAATTCTCAGAGAGGGTGCTGATAAAGTTGCCATGAATTCTGCAGCAATTGACAGACCTGAGCTTATAGCTGAGGCTGCTGATAAGTTTGGAAGCCAGTGCGTTGTTCTTGCTATGGATGCCAAGAAAAGAGAAGATGGCAGCGGATGGAATATCTACAAGCATGGTGGCAGGATCGATATGGGAATTGACGCCATTGAGTGGGCTAAAAAGGCTGTTTCTCTGGGTGCTGGAGAAATTCTTTTAACCAGCATGGACTGTGATGGTACCAAGAAAGGGTACGACCTTGAACTTACAAGGAAGGTTTCAGATGCAGTTGGCGTTCCTGTAATAGCTTCAGGAGGCGCAGGGAATATGGAACATTTTTATGATGCTTTGACAGAAGGCGGAGCTGATGCAGCTCTAGCAGCATCTCTTTTCCATTTTAAAGAACTTGAAATTTGTGATCTAAAGAAATATCTAAAGGACAAAGGCCTTTCTATCAGGCTTTAATCTATGATTAGGATTAACTATATCTTTTAGCAGGCTAAAGCGGAAATAACCTGCAATAATTTATAAAGGTGGCATAAAGACATGGCAATGGTTTCTGGGGACTGGCTTCCAGCCCTTAATGAGGAGTTTCACAAGGAATATTACAAAAACTTATTTGAATTTGTTAAAAGAGAGTACAGTACTCATGTAGTGTATCCTCCATCTGACGATATATTTAATGCACTACACCTAACCCCTTTAAAAGACGTGAAGGTACTTATTTTGGGGCAGGATCCGTATCACGAGCCAGGACAGGCTCATGGCCTTTCTTTTTCTGTTCTTCCTGGTAAGGCAGATACACCTCCTTCACTTCAGAATATTTATAAAGAACTTAATGACGACCTTGGGTGTTTCGTGCCAAACAACGGTTATCTTAAAAAGTGGGCAGATCAGGGAGTTCTACTGCTTAACACAGTTTTGACTGTCAGAGCGCATCAGGCCAATTCTCATAAAGGAAAAGGCTGGGAGAATTTCACAGATGCCATAATAAGAGCTGTAAATGAGCAGGATAGACCAATTGTATATATGCTCTGGGGGAAACCTGCTCAGATGAAAAAGAGTATGCTTAATAACCCCAAGCATCTTATCCTTGAGGCACCACATCCTAGCCCATTATCGGCATATAGGGGATTTTTTGGTTGCAAGCATTTTAGTCAGTGCAATGAGTTTCTTCAAAAGAACGGAATTGCTCCAATTGACTGGCAGATAGAAAAAATATAAACCGCTTTTTTGTTAGGTTTATTAACATATATTTGTACTTGCATTGTTGCACGTTACTATGTTAAAGTGTATATTAAATTGTTTAAAATCTATATACACTGCAGGAGAAATATATTATGAAGAAAGCTTTCGTTACAAAAGAACAGGTGGAAAGTATAGTTAAGAGCTTCCCTACACCTTTCTACATTTATGATGAAAAGGGCATAGTTGAGAATGCCAAGGCTGTATATGATGCATTTTCATGGAATAAGGGTTTTAAAGAGTACTTTGCTGTTAAGGCGACACCAAATCCAGTGCTTATGGATATTTTAATGAAGCAGGGCTGCGGATTTGACTGCTCCTCAGAGACAGAGTTAATGCTCAGTGAGGCAGTAGGAGCAAAGGGCACGGATATCATGTTTTCTTCAAATGATACTCCCCCTCAGGAATTTGTGTACGCAGACAAGCTTGGAGCAATTATTAATCTTGATGATTTCACTCATATAGATTTTCTTGAGAAGACAATTGGCAAGATTCCTGAGACCATTTCATGTAGATATAATCCAGGAGGAGTATTTACATTGAGTAATGGAATCATGGATAATCCAGGAGATTCCAAATATGGTATGACTAAAGACCAGCTTTTTGAAGCTTTCAAGATTCTTAAATCAAAGGGGGCAAAAAAGTTCGGTATCCATGCTTTTCTTGCAAGCAATACAGTTACGAACGAATATTATCCTCAGCTTGCTGGGCAGCTTTTTGAGCTTGCTGTAGAACTTCAGAAGGAAACAGGCTGTAAGGTATGCTTTATAAACCTCTCTGGCGGAGTAGGAATCCCTTATCTTCCTGATCAGGAGCCCAACGATATCAAGGCTATTGGAGATGGAGTAAGGGAGCAGTTTGAAAAAATACTTGTTCCTGCTGGAATGGGAGATCTTTCTATCTTTACAGAAATGGGAAGATTTATGATGGGGCCATACGGAGCTCTTGTGACCAAGGCTATCCATGAGAAACACATCTACAAGGAATACATAGGCGTAGATGCTTGCGCAGTTAATCTTATGAGACCAGCTATGTACGGAGCATATCATCATATTACTGTTCTTGGAAAAGAAAATGATGAGGCCATTTGCACCTACGACATTACGGGTTCTCTTTGCGAGAATAACGATAAATTCGCTATAGATAGAAAACTTCCTAAAATAGACAAGGGAGATTATCTGTTTATCCATGACACAGGAGCACATGGCTTCTCAATGGGATATAATTATAATGGAAAGCTTAAATGTGCTGAACTTCTTCTTAAAGAAGATGGAAGTGTTCAGCTCATAAGAAGAGCTGAAAAGCCAAGAGATTATTTTGCAACCTTTGATTGCCTTAGCGTTTCTGCCAAGCTTGATCATATCATGGACAGATAATAAGGATATTATAAAATGAGACAGCTTTTGGATGAGTTTATTTTTTATCTGCATACTGTAAAAAAGTGCTCTGATAACACAACTGCTTCCTACAAAAGAGACCTTCAGAAGATGCTGGAGTATATGGAAAACAGGGGAGTTACAGCTGTGGAGGATATGACTCAGGACAGGCTGTTTGCCTACATGGCTTCTTTAAACGAAGAGCATTTATCATCAAATACCATCATAAGGCATAATTCTTCTATAAAAGCCTTTTTCAGGTATCTTTTGGAGAATGGCAATATAACAGAAAATCCTGCAGAAAAGCTTAGAGCTCCTAGAGCTGTTAAGAATCAGCCCAGGGTACTAAGCGCCTATGAGGTTGATAATTTATTGTCCCAGAGCTTTTCAGATGATTACAAGGGAAAAAGAGATAAAGCTCTCCTTGAGATTATGTATGCAACCGGGCTTAAGGCTTCAGAAATAGTGGAACTTAAACTGAGTAATATAGACATGAGTCTTAACTGCATAAGACTTAGCGAAGACAGAGTTGTTCCTTACGGTAAAAAGGCAAGAGAAGCCTTGGATGATTATCTTTTGCATGCAAGGCAGGAACTTATAAGTGACAATGAAGCTTCAAGGGACAGAGTCTTTGTAAATTACAAAGGGGAGCCCATGTCCAGACAGGGACTTTGGAAGCTTATTAAAACCTATGCTGACAGGGCAGGGATAGATAAGGACATTACTTCATATACCTTAAGGCACTCCTTTGCAGTTCATCTTTTGGAGACGGGAGCGGACACTTTGGCGGTAAAAGAGATGATGGGCTTCACAGATGAAGCTACTCTGGCCAAGTATTCCAGCAAAAAAGGATTGTCCAAGGACCCATATGAGTGGGCAAGAATAAGAAACTAAACAAGATTAAGAATAATATACTAGAAAAGAAGGTAGCACTTGATTTAGGTGCTACCTTCTTTTTAAAAATCGTATTTAAAATAGTATTTTTTGATCAGGCAAGTTCTGCCATCTCAAGGATGAGTCTTTCTGTGTCATCCCATCCAAGACAAGGATCAGTAATGGACTTTCCATATATGCCTTCGCCAATCTTCTGGCTTCCTTCTTCCAAATAGCTCTCAATCATAACACCCTTAACAAGTGACTTGATATCAGAATTAAGGCTTCTGGAGTGAAGAACTTCCTTGGCAATCCTGATCTGTTCCTTGAACTGCTTGTTTGAATTATTGTGGTTACAGTCAATAATAGCAGCAGGATTAACAATCTCGCGCTGGTTGTAGAGCTGCATGAGAAGGCTTAAGTCTTCGTAATGGTAATTTGGTATAGACTGGCCATGCTTGTTAGAAGAACCTCTAAGTACGCAGTGAGCAAGAGGATTACCATTAGTCTTAACTTCGTAGCCTCTGTAAACAAAATCATGCTCCTGCTGAGCAGCATAAACTGAATTGAGCATGACACTTAATGTTCCGCTTGTTGGATTCTTCATACCTGCAGGAACATCGAAACCACTGGCTGTCATCCTGTGGGCTTGATCCTCAACAGATCTTGCACCTATGGCCACGTAGGAGAGAATATCTGCTACATAGCCCCAGTTCTCAGGATAGAGCATCTCATCAGCTGCTGTAAGACCAGATTCCTGAATGGCCTTGAGCTGCATCTGCCTCATGGCAATAAGTCCTGCATGGAAATCAGTCTTGCCTTCTGGATCTGGCTGAGAAGTAATTCCTTTATAGCCTTCGCCAGTTGTTCTGGGCTTGTTGGTATAGATTCTGGGTATGATAATAAGCTTATCTGAAACCTTCTCACTGACCTTGCCAAGGCGCTGAACGTACTCACAGACTGCGTCCTCCCTGTCAGCAGAGCAGGGACCTATGATCACAAGAAACTTATCACTCTTACCAGTAAAGACATCAGAAATCATCTGATCACGCTGAGCCTTGATAGCAGCCAGCTCTTTTGTAAGTGGAAATCTCTCCCTGATCTCATCTGGAGTAGGGAGCTTTTGTATATATTCAAAAGACATTTCTATAATCCTCCTAAAAAACGAAAATCTTGAAACACTATACCACTTTAAACCGCAAAAGTAAACTATGTATTTCTTATTCTGACAATATTTTTACTTGGTCAGCATTTAAATTATAGAGGTTTGCTACACATTTATCTAGTCTTTTTATGGTTTTAAGAACAATTTCCTCATCAAAAGACTGATCATTATTAGCATAATAATCTGATATCATTTTAGACATTTTAGTTATTTCTTTTCTGGTGACCTCATCGCAGATGGGGATTGGCAGAGTTTCCAGGGTTGACCTTAGAACTTTTAAATTCTTACAGGTGTGCCTGTAATAAAAGCTCATGGCACTGGAATTAAGGATTGCCATTATATAGTAATTTGAATAACCATTTACATGCGGAACCATGATATTTGCACTGTTTAATGACAATAAAGCATTTCTATCAAGGGCTACTACAGGCTCGTTTGCTATAAACCTGTAAAAGAGCTTATCCTGGGCCCTATAGAGACTTATTGGAGCAACCTGCTGGTATTTATCAGGCGAAAAAGCAGTATAGGTATTTCCTACAGAAATTGAGTATTTGGATATGTCTTTTCCCTTGATTATTGGCTCAAGGCCATTACTATAGGTGTCTGACAAAAGAGTGCTATTTGCTCCGGTCACAATACCAAGTGCAAAGTCACAATTATCCTTAAGGGTAAAATGTGGCACTTCATGCATTTTCTGAAGAATAGCATACTCTGAGTCGTCTGCTAAAATATTGAAATTATCAGAGTCTATGCGACTTTTTGGAACAACAAAGCTTCTGAGAAGACAAAGAGTTCTTCCACCTTTATTCTGCTTCTTGTAAAAGGACGCCTTTATATGAGAAATATAAAGGCCCTTTGTAAGCTGCAAAGTGATGCAAGGACACTGAACTTTATCAAAGGCTTCCCCCAGATAGCATAACTGCTTGATGCAGCTCATTTTTAATATATATTTCCTGATGCCACAGTGATAGTCAGAGGACAGGATTGTCTCTGGAAGCACAAAACATAGACTTTTTGAGCACTTTAAGGCTTTTTCTACAAAAAGAGTGAAAGACTCAGGCTTACCCTTGCCCTCAAAGGACTCAAAGAGCTTTTTTATGGCATTTATCTGAGGCCTTTTAAAAGCGTAGCCCCAGGGCGGATTCCCGATTACATGATCATAGGCAAGGGATTCTTTTTCTGTATCAAAAAGAAAATCTCTGCTGCGGATATTTGAAAATATTATATCAAGCTCATTCTGGCTGGTGATTTTGTATCTGATAGCTAAATTGATCCTTGCTATAGCTATAGCTGTGCTGTCGATATCATAGCCGTAAATATTGGAAAGAGGTACGTTTTCAGGAAGCCTTATAAGAAAATTACCCGTTCCGCAGGCAGGATCAAGGATCTTTTTGCCAGATATCTCTTTTGACGGAATATCGGCAAACACATTTTTAATAAGTTCATCTGCCACAAAGAAAGGAGTGTAGTAGGCTCCTGTAGACTTTTTGTCCTGCATAGAGCGAAGAGACAGATACAGCATTCCAAGGGTATCTTCCTTTGGGATAAGGACAAGCGGGTAGTTTTTTGTATGGCTATTGCAATCAAGGCCGGAAATCTTTTTGTTATAAGAAACATCAGATTGTGAAGAACTTTTAAGGCTCTTTAACAGGATTTTAGAGATATTCTGTGGCACGCCAGCCTTTTTAAGGAGACCATGGCTATAAGAGCAGAGAATATCTTTGATGTTATTTTTTGAAAAATCCTCACACAGAATGAGGTTTTTAATTGTTTTATAATTAGGAGAAGAAGCTGAAATATAAGATTTAGGTATAAAGTTTGAAGACTGCCGTGATTTATTGCGTCTGGATCTAAGATCAGTGGAAGACGCAAGCTCACTAGATTTATCAAGCACATCTTTTTGAGATAGCAAAAAGAAGGCCCCGTTTCGCTGGCCCTTAAGTTTCCCAAGCTTTATCCAGTTTTTGACAGTCGCAGAGCTCACTCCAAGAATTTCAGAGGCTTCTTTGACTGATAAAAGCTCACTTTTTTCCATAAATATAATTATGAGAAAATGCCAGAGAAAAGTAAAGTGGAAATTGACGTGTGTGATATCATATTATGAGTCTGGATGCTGAATCAGGCTATAAACTGGTGATTTGCATATTTCGCGAGCCGAATGAGAGGATAGATTTTATGAAATGTCATATATGCGGAAGAGAAAATGATGGAAAGGTCAGCTACTGTATTTATTGTGGCGCACCTATAAAAAACTATAAGAGAAAGAAAATGGCCGGTATAATAGCCGGTATATCAGGACTTGTCATCTTAGCGATTGTAGTATTTTCTGCTTTTGCGATCATAGATGACAGCAAAGGCATGAGAATGGACTATAGTAAGGACGAGAAGATTGTAAGGTATGCAGATATTAACGATATCGAGAACCCCAGGATCTTTATGGGAGACCACATTCTTTTTAGTGAGACCGGCGCTGTACTAGAGGACTTTTTTGAGAAAAATGCTTATTTTGATTATAACGATAATTATGATCACACTATGGCTGCGGTAGAAAATGATGATAAGCTATATTATGTAGATGGACAGCTAGAACCAAGGCCTATTGGCTATGATATATATAACTTTATAATGTGTAAAGATGGCGGATATATACTATGTGAAGGTAGTAGAGATGGATTGTTTGTTTACGATGTAGATAATGACAGCAGAATTCAGATAGCAGATAGCTGCTATAAATGCTCAATATCCTCCAATGGTAAGTATGTTGTTTTTTCTGATAATTATTTAGAAAAACAGGGAACTTGGATAGTTTCTTTGGACGATTCTGAGAAAACTAAAGTTTCAGATAAGGATCTTGGACCCATATATATTTCAAGAGATGGTAAAAGAGCTTTCTTTGAATATTATGATGATAGTTTGAAACTTATATTTTATTATAATGACGGAAAATGCGAATGCATTGGTTCTGCAGATAATATATGGGAAATAACTGTGAATGACGACTGTACCGATATGTTTTTAGCTGGTGGTAGTGGTTTATATTACTATAATTCAGAAATGGAGTCTTTGAAAAAACTACTAGATGATAATGCAAGAAATTATTACTTGGGAAAAGAAATAATTGGTGTAACTGGCAGTTTATCAGATATCAATGTTTGTGATGCTCCGACCTTCAGAAAATGCTTTATAACTGGCAACCACAGCTACTACTTTGAGGATGAGAATACAAGGCTTTTAAAACTTGATGGATTCGTGTATAAAGAACCATATAAAATAGATGAGGACTGCGGCTGGTTATATGAGAAAAACAATGGAATATTCCAGGCAGTAAGAGTTACCTCAGAAGGAACAGAATATATGGATATTCCTGGCGTAGACTTTAAGGTTAAAAGTCTAACCGGGGATGAAAACTGTGACACTCTCTGGCTTGTCAGCTCCGATAATGAGTTATATGAATATCACGATGGCAAGCTTAACTTTATTTCAACAGCTGAAAATGGCTACTATAATCTAAAATATGATAAATATGAAGAAAAGCTATTTTTCCTGGACGATGATTGCCTTTGCTCTGTAAAAAAAGGAGAAAAGCAAGTTGTAAGAGAGTATGATGGATGTAAATATGGTGTTGTAATAAAGTATATATATGATGATTTTATTGCAATTTCTGATGAGAAAAAGCGTGATGTGGTCAGGATTTTCGGCAATTATGTTGATGTAAACGAGTAAAGGGAGCATATGACTAGGAAAAGAAAGCCCTATGGCGGAATAAGTATTATTACAAAATACTTACAGGAACAATATGGAGAAAGAGGCGTTCTTGTTAAAAGAGGGCGGCCTATTGTCATGGATCAGAGATCTATGGAGGAAATCAGTGGCCGCAGGACCAGGAACTGTTCTGTTGTAGCTGTAGCAAGAGTAATTGACTACTACAGAAGAACTATGAAGCTTCCTGGGATTCCAGAGGATATTCGTGAAATATACAAGGATGTTGAGGAAATCGCAGAAAGCTACGGTTATACAGACAAGAGAGGGACAGTTCCATTCTTTATTTCTGGTATTGCCAAGGAAGCTTTTGCAAAATACGGCATAAAGACAAAATGCAGGGGAGTATATGTCTGGACCTTTGAGAAACAGGTGGTAAAAGAAATCTCAGAGGGAAGACCAGTTATAATGAACATAGCAAGGGGCTATTATAAGGACCATACTATAGTAGTTGCAGGTTATAGCATCTGGCGTGTGGGAGATAAGCTTTATCCTATGCTGAGAGTAGTTGATGGCTGGAAAAAGGGCTATCACTATATAGACTATGAAGCCTTTGCAAAAGATATATCCCAGTCATTATTTGGTTCATTTAATACGATTGTAGTAAAATGAAAAGGTAGAATTGCGAAAATGACTTATGTCATGGAGCAATTCGTATATCATATTCATGTAAATTACTGCCAGTAGTCATGGAGCAATTCGTATATCATATTCATATAAATTGCTGCCAGTAGTCATGTTTTTTTATGAGGGCCCAATATGAAGAAAAAAGTTCTTATAAGTGCTTCAATTCTTGTTGCAATTGCGGTGGTGATATTTCTTGTAGTAAGCCAGGTTAATTATGTAAAAGAGAATCCATCAAGGCGGGATGGGCAGATGGTAGAAGGCGCAGATGCTACAGACTTAGATGGAGTAAATGGGGAACTTGATGAAAACTATCAGGCAGCTAGCTCAAACTCCAAAAACACAGAAGCGGCCTCTGAGCGACAGGAAGCAGATAGCGCACTTATGGCGTCTTTAGAGTCAATGGGAGGAGCAGAGCCTGTTTCCAAGGACGTTGAAAGTGTTGAGGTAGTTCTTTTGCCTGAGGCAGTCACTATTGAAGAGGGAAATCTTGGCCTCTTTTATGGGAATGATGATTTTTCTGATATTATTCCGGTAGACATTCATTCCTTTTCTTCTGAAGAAATCCCAGAAAAATACGATTCAAGAGATGTAGATGGAAAAAACTATGTAACTCCTGTGGAAGATCAGGGCTATACATATCTGTGCTGGACCTATGCAGCTCTTGGCGCAATTGAAAGCGATATTTTAAAGCATTATCCTGAATTTTCAAGGAATGAACTTGACCTTTCAGAGAAACACCTTGCCTACTATAACATGCATAAAGCTGAAGGGTCAGTTAATGGATATATAGACGGAGACTACAGAGAATTCGTTAACGCAGATAACGAAGAAGGCGCATGGATCTTTGACTATGATACGAATTATGTTGCAACAGGCGGAGTAGCAGACTTTGTAATAAGCCTTCTGACAGCCTGGAAAGGGCCTGTTTACGAACAAGGGAATGATAGCTTTAACAGCATCTACGGAGAAAAATATCTTTTTAAGGATAATGCAAGCCTTCCTTCACCAGCTTATACTAGCTCTTTCCATGTGCAGAATGCCCTCCAGATATGTTCTAATATCGACAATAATAAAATGATAAAGCAGATGATAATGGAACATGGGGCAGTGACCTGCGGAGTTTGCGCAGACAGTAAGTTCTTTAGCGGACATAATCTGAATCTTTATTCTGATTTTGGAGGAGCTAAGATACCTACTGCAGACCATGAAGTCATGATTGTTGGATGGGATGATTCCTACAGCAGATTTAATTTCAGGATGACGCCGCCTTCTGATGGAGCCTGGATTTGCAGAAACAGCTGGGGCAACAACTCAGGCGAAAATGGATTCTTTTATCTATCCTATTATGACCAGACTACAGGCACGAACAACGTGGCAGCCTACGACATAGCCCTTGAGGGAGATGACGATTTCTATGACCACAATTATCAGGCAGCAGGCTTTATCACCTACATGATAAGTACGCTTGAAGATTCAGATAACTATGTTACAAGCTATAGTGCTTCCACAAATCCTTATGGAATGCTGTATACTGCAGCAGGAGATGAAAAGCTAGAGGCCATAGGCCTGATGGGACTTGATACTTACCAGCAGTATAAGTTTGATATTTATGTTAATCCCAGGGTAAAAGATAACGCGATTCAGTTTTCTGATTTAAAAGAGCCTGCGGCTAGTTTTAAAGGTAGTGCTATAAGTGGAGGCTTTCACACTTTTGAACTTGAAAAAGAGATAGACCTGGCAGCTGGGGATGAGTTCTTTATTCTGGTTAGTCCCTACACCCCAGGGCGAGTCGTTTTTGAGAGTGCTGTAGATGCCGTCAGTAAGCCCAATTATGATGAATGGAACAATCTGACAGGCAACGTTCATAACTGCTATAATGCCAGCGGATGCAGCTTTTATATATCAGGAGATGGAACAGGACTTAAAAGGCAGGAAGATAAGGACTTTTTTGTGAAGGCCTATACAACAGACAAATAATAAGCAATAAAAAAGAGGCGATAGGGAGTCGTCTCTTTTTTGTTCCACAAGATTTTTTGGGAGGAGGGCTGCTTAATGGGGAGTTAAGCAGCCCAGGTATGAAAAAAGTTTTGTTGGGGGAGTGAGAATTTTTATTCTCACTAAATATATCGGTGGGTAAATAAAAAACTTAACAGTATTTAGGGAAAAAATATTGCTAAATTATATACGTAATAACGATAATAATATTGTGCAAAAATGTCAGAACGGATGTTTGAAATTTTAAAGATAATGTGTTATATTGTGTTTAGTACAAAGAAAGGCACAAGATATGGCTAAGAATATAAAAGAAGTAGATGAGATTAGTACAACAGATAAGTTAAAAGCGCTTAAGACGCTTAAAGATGCT
This sequence comes from Butyrivibrio sp. INlla14, assembly GCF_900102515.1. GTDB lineage: Bacteria > Bacillota > Clostridia > Lachnospirales > Lachnospiraceae > Butyrivibrio. Next base: position 132,755 of record NZ_FMVS01000011.1, on the reverse strand, counting down.
GGATTTAGAGTAGAATTTAGCGGAAGCGGAGTACCAACAGTTATCAGCCTCCATCTGGAAGATATGGACAAGGATCTTAAAAAGGTCAAGAAACTTCTTAAAGAGCTTAGATACAACGGAAGCTTTGGAGTTAGAGGCCCCAGGAAGACTGATGGATTATTATCTGAAGCTGGCGATACAGCTGCAGAAATTGAAGCTGAGGCACAGATTGAGGAGAGTACAGACAATTCTGAACAGATAGCTGCTTCAATAGAAGAAAATGAGATTCTTACAGCATAATGTATATCAGCCCTTACGGGCATAATAAAACCACCTATTTTGAATTAAATAGGTGGTAATTTTTTTGGGAGGAGGGGTCGACCAGTGGGGAGCCGATCGACCCGGTATGAAAAAAGTTTTGTTGGGGGAGTCAGAAGTTTTTTACTTCTGATAGATATATACTAGTATCTAAATATGGACAAAAAATGGACGATTTATAAATTAACCATAAAGTAAATCGAAATAATAAATAATCAAAGTACGATATATAGTTAATTATTGAATATTTCTTTGGGTTTTCAACGAAATATTGTATAATGGAACTAGGTATATGATGTTGTAGGAATGTTTTGCAAACACATAATATTGTGGTTTTAATCTGTGAAAGGCCAAATATGGATAGGTTTACAACACGGGATTTAGGTAATCAGAATGTTTCAATAGCAAGACTATCAACAGGCGAATGTGCTGCTGCGGCTGCTCATGCTGCAACTGCAGATCTTCTTTTCAGGATCAGACATGAGAGCGTAGAAATAGCAGGAACTACAAGTAAACTATGCCAGGTCCGTAGAAACGATGAAGGATGTGGCCCAAGAAAATCTGAGTATATCGCAAATTATGATGGGGGCAATCCTCCTGATATAAAAGATAAAGCCCAGATAATAGCTACTGTTTCATATATCGATGACTTTAATGCCATAAGCGAAAATGCTTTTGTGAGCCCTAGCCACCCCAATCTTTTTCTTACTGGAGGAGAGGGCATTGGTACGGCTTCAGGAGGTGCTGCCGGTTTTTTAAATGGTGAAGCCCTCATAGATGCAAATACCAGAAAGATGATCTTTGACACAGTTGGTGAGATATGCGAGGCGTCTGATGGTGCTCAGCTTCTTCTTATCACAATAAGATGCCCTGAAGGAATGATGATCGCTGCAAGTGCTGCCATGGGACAGACAACCTTTACTGGCGGAATATCAATAATTGGTGAGTATTCTAAGCTTTGCGCTGTTCATCAGAGAGATATAACAAAGTCTGTAGATGATCAGATAAAGAAGCAGGTTGATATAGGGGTAAAGAGCATTTTGGTTGCCCCTGGATCTTATTGTGCCGACCAAATTGATAAACAGCTTCACGTGCCTCTTAAAACGGCAGTGTACTGCTACAATTATCCTGGGCAGGCGATTGACAGCTGCGTTGCCAATGGAGTTGAGAATCTTCTTCTTGTAGGAAATGTGGGTAAGCTCGTTAAGCTTGCTGCCGGCATAACTAATACAAATTCCTATGCTTCTGATGGCAGAAGAGAGATATTTGCCGCTCATACAGCTATAGTTGGAGGAACGGCCAGTCAGGTTAGAACAGTCATGAACTGCACAACCTGTGATGAGATACTGGCTCTTTTTACCAATTGGGGTCTTAGGGACAGAGTGATGATGAGTGTTATGAATTCCATAAATGAATATGCAAATTCAAGGAGCAGAGGGAGACTAAATCTGGGCGTTGCTCTTTTTTCAGAAGAATTTGGACTTCTAGGGCAGACAGTAGGAACAAAAAATGTTCTCGTTAAGGTTTCACAGGAACAATTTGCATTGTCACTTAGGCTAAAATAGAGTATTCTATATAAGATACTATTTTTGTTAGGAGATATTGGGGAATGAGTAAGATAATTTTAACTGGAGACAGGCCAACAGGTAAGCTTCATGTAGGCCACTACGTAGGATCACTTCGTAGAAGAGTAGAGCTTCAGAATTCCGGGGAGTTTGATAAGATCTTTATTATGATCGCAGATGCTCAGGCGCTTACTGATAACGCAGACAACCCTGAGAAAGTCAGACAGAACATCATTGAGGTAGCGCTTGATTACCTTGCTGTTGGTCTTGATCCTGAGAAATCTACATTGTTTGTTCAGTCACAGATTCCAGAGCTTACAGAGCTTTCATTTTACTATATGAACTTGGTTACAGTTTCCAGACTTCAGAGAAATCCTACTGTTAAGTCTGAAATTGCTATGAGAAATTTTGAGACCAGCATTCCTGTAGGTTTCTTCACTTATCCAATCAGCCAGGCAGCTGATATTACAGCTTTCAAGGCTACAACTGTTCCTGTTGGAGAAGATCAGGAACCTATGATCGAGCAGTGCAGAGAAATTGTTCACAAGTTTAATTCAATCTATGGTGAGGCTTTGGTTGAGCCACAGATTCTTTTACCTGATAATGCAGCTTGTTTAAGACTTCCAGGCATTGATGGCAAGGCCAAGATGAGCAAGTCTCTTGGAAACTGTATTTACCTTTCAGAGGAGCCGGATTCCATCAAGAAGAAGGTTATGAGCATGTTTACAGATCCTAATCACCTTAGGGTTGAGGATCCAGGCCAGGTTGAGGGTAATCCTGTATTTATCTATCTTGATGCCTTTGCTAAAGATGAGCATTTCGCTGAATTTGCTCCAGAGTATGCTAATCTTCAGGAGATGAAGGATCATTACAGCCGTGGAGGGCTTGGTGATGTTAAGGTCAAGAAATTCCTTAACAATGTCCTTCAGACAGAACTTGAGCCTATCAGAAACAGAAGGAAAGAGTTCCAGAAGGATATACCATACGTTTACGAAGTACTTAGAAAAGGAAGCCAGGTAGCTGAGGAAGTTGCAGCTTCTACACTTAGAGATGTGAAGAATGCAATGAGAATCAACTATTTTGACGATAAAGAACTTATAGCTATGCAATCTGCAAAGTATGAGGAGACACAAGACTAATGAAAAACATCCTGTTTGTTGCTTCAGAAGGTGTACCATTCATTAAGACAGGCGGACTTGCTGATGTAGTAGGTTCTCTGCCCAAGGATATCGACAAGAGATATTTTGATGTTCGTGTAATCCTGCCGCTTTATAAGTGTATAAATCAGCAGCTCAGAGAGAAGATGGAATATGTTTCCAATTTCTATATGGACTTCCACTGGAAGAATGAGTATGTTGGTATTTTTAAAGCAGAAGTTGACGGGATAAAATACTACTTTATCGACAATGAGTTTTACTTTAACGGTATGAAACCATATGGAGATGATGTGCTTTTCGAGATTGAGAAGTTTGCATTTTTCTCCAAGGCAGCGCTGTCAATCCTGCCTGTCATTGATTTCAGACCTGATATTATCCATTGCCACGACTGGCAGACGGGTCTTGTACCTGTATACCTTAAGGAGAGATTCCAGGGAAGCGAGTTCTACAGGGGAATCAAGGCGGTTATGACTATTCATAACCTTAAATTCCAGGGCAAATGGGATATCAAGGCAGTTCAGGATATTACCGGTCTTCCGGATTATTATTTTACCCCTGACAAGCTGGGACTCTTTAAGGATGCCAACCTTCTTAAGGGTGGTATTGTATATGCGGATGCCATTACTACTGTAAGTAAGGCCTATGCAGAAGAAATCAAGACTCAGTTCTATGGTGAAGAGCTTGATGGACTTTTAAGAGCAAGAGCTGGCGACCTCAGAGGTATTGTCAATGGTATAGACTACGATGATTTCAATCCTGAGACAGACAAATACATTCCTTACAAGTACAATGCCATTAACTTCCGCAAGGAAAAGGTCAAGAATAAACGTGCCCTTCAGAAAGAACTTGGGCTTAAGGAAGATGATAAGTGCATGATGATCGGTATTGTTTCAAGACTTACTGATCAGAAGGGCTTTGATCTTATTAACTACGTTTTAGATGAACTTTGTCAGGATGCTATTCAGCTTGTTGTACTTGGTACAGGTACTGAGCAGTATGAGAATGCTTTCCGTCATTTTGACTGGAAGTATCATGACAAGGTTTCTGCAAATATTTATTATTCAGATCCTATGTCTCACAAGATTTATGCTGCGTCAGATGCATTTCTGATGCCTTCATTATTTGAACCATGCGGCCTTTCACAGCTCATGGCTCTTAGATATGGCACTATTCCTATTGTTCGTCAAACAGGCGGACTTATAGATACTGTAGAGCCGTATAATAAATTTGAGAGCACTGGAACAGGCTTTGGATTCCTTAATTACAACGCTCACGAGATGCTTGGAACGATCAGAGAGGCTGAGCATGTATATTACGATCAGAAACGTGAGTGGAACAAGATGATCGACAGAGCCATGGCAGTTGATTTTTCCTGGAAGGTTTCTGCAGAGAAATATCAGGAAATGTATGATTGGTTGAAGCCATGATAACAAGGACCTGGCAATTGTCAGGTCCTTCATTTTTGTTAAAATAGTTCATATGAAAAGAGTTTTTATAAGTTATGAATATTGATGCTGAAAATACTAGCAAAAAAAGAGGGCTTCTTATGCAGGCTGGAATTCTGGCAATGGCTGGGATCATCAGCAGGATAATAGGCCTTTTATATAGAAGCCCATTGGCAGCGATAATTGGCGATGAAGGAAATGGCTATTATACAGCAGCCTACGCCATGTATTCTATTGTGCTGCTTATTTCTTCTTATAGCATCCCATCAGCTATGTCCAAGATAATATCTTCAAGGCTGGCTCTTGGAGAATTTAAGAATGCCCATAAAATCTTTAAATGCGCACTGGTTTATGTCTCTATAGTGGGATTTGTAGGAAGTCTGATCCTGTTTTCGGGTGCGGATATTCTTGCTGCAGGGAGAAGCGCAGTAGTACTTAGATTTTTTGCTCCAACTATATTTATTTTTGGATTTCTTGGAGTATTAAGAGGATATTTTCAGGCTCATAAGACCATGATCCCGACATCTATATCCCAGGTTGTAGAGCAGGTCTTTAATGCACTTGTAAGTGTTGGTGGAGCATTATTTTTGACAAGGCTTGCAGGAGAGGCTGATACGTCCAAGAGAGCTATGTATGGCGCAATTGGTAGTGCTCTTGGCACAGGAAGCGGTGTTCTTGTAGCACTCCTTCTTATGATGCATGTCTATTACACAAACAGGAAGGAAATCAGAAAGCGCCTTGATAGTGACAAGGGTAAGGAGATATCAAGTAAAGAAATTTATAAGATGATAATTCTGATTGTCACTCCATTTATACTTAGTACTTTTATCTACAATCTTTCTACTTCTCTTAATGCGACACTTTTTAGCAGAATTCTTATGGATGTAAAGGAAATGGATGAAGCTACTGTAGCTGCCATGTACGGCGTTTTTAATGGCAAGTCTCTGGTTATTACAAATCTTCCAATTGCATTTGCAAGTGCTGCCTCAGCAGCCATGATTCCTGAAATATCAGGACTTTTCGCAAAGGGTGACAAGGAAGCTGCCAGCATGACAATATCCAAAGTGAACAAGATAATTCTTTTAATAGCTATTCCAAGTGCAGCAGGATTATTTGCACTTTCCAAGCCTGTCATGATGATCCTGTTCCCTCAGAAAGCATCTATTGATGAAGCTTCCATGCTTTTAAAGATACTAGCAGTAACAGTTGTCTTTTATGCCTTGTCTACAGTGTCAAATGCTGTACTTCAGGGAATAGGCAGGGTCAATATCCCTGTGGTCAATGCACTTATAGCCCTTATAATTCAGACAGCAACATTAAGCATTTTATTGCTAAAGACGAATCTTAATAATGTGGCTCTTTGCATTGCGACTATTCTTTATTCACTCCTGATGTGCATATTGAATTCAAGGGCACTAAAGAAGTCTATTGATACATCAAACAGCTTTAAAAAGACCTATGTACTTCCCACTATTTCAGCTGTAGTTATGGGAGTTTTTGCATATCTGACATACAGACTGGTTTCCTTTGGGGCTTATAAGAGCCTTAGACCAGTAGGTATTTCTTTTGATGAGTTTATGTATTCTGATTACTTCGTAAACGTAGTTGCCTCTGTTATTGCTATATTTGTAGCCATAATTGTTTATTTTGTTGTCCTTATCAGAACAGGCGGAGCTACGCAGGAAGAAATAAAGCGTTTTCCCAAAGGGGCTTCTATAGCAAGGCTTCTAAAGAGAATGCATATCCTTAAGTGAGATTTGAAATGAGGTGATGTGATGCGTATAAAAATGGGGACTATTATTTCCATTTTTGTATTGGCTTTTTTTATACAGGGATGCACTAAAGATACCAAATTAGAGAATACTGAATTTGATGGGACTAAGTACCTGCAGATCTCAGACCTTACAGAGGCTTTTTCTGATCTTGAAAATTATGCTCAAAGCGCAGAAGTTGTAGAAAATCCGGATTATGCTCTGAGTGTTCCAACATATATCACCAAGATAGATGGAATGTGGTTTATCGTAGACTGCTACCATAACAGAGTAGTTTATAATGACAACGTAGATGAATCCCTTACTGGTTTCGATATTATGTGTTCAGAGGCGGTCATGCCACACACCATAGCAGGGGATGGGACAGTTTATCTTATAGATGATACAGAAAATAACAGAGTACTTATCTATGAGAAGAGTAGCGGAAAATTTATCCTTACCCAGAAATTTGATAATATTGGAGTCAGACCCCATTTTACAGTTTATGATGAGGCTACAGATACCTTTTATGTCTGGAGCTCTGAAAGCGGGGAGCTATATTGCTTTAGGCATACCAAGGACTCCAGCAGAATGTATCTTACTGAGATCAGGAAAATAGACGAACTTGCGGATACCTATGTCAGGTCTTTTACCATAATAGATGGTGACATTTATTTTGTCTCAGGAATATCGGAAAAGGGAACAGCTCCCAGAATACTTAGGTGTGATCTAAAAAACCTGAAGATCAAAAAAGAATATCCCGTTCCAGATCAACTTGCGGGAATGGCGCAGCTATCATTTATTGAGGGGAAATACTATATTACTGTTTCAACTGATATTACAGGTAATCAGGATTACGCCACAATTGTAAGGACAGATTCTCTTGAGAATTTAGCAGAAGGAAAGTTTGAAGATATTTATTCCAGGTACTTTGTGGGTGGAGGAACTCCCTACTATATCACGAAGGTGGATGATACCTACTATTTGACTGAGCATAGGCTAGCCTCGCACTCTATCTGGAGTTTTAAGGTAAAGGATGGGGAAATATGCGATGTTCAGACGCTATACTGAGCATAGGCACGTATTTTTCGAAATTGTATTGGATGGATCCTGTAATTAGGGATTAGAATAATTTAGCAATAGGAGAGGAACAGCTATGAAAAAAGAAAATCTTAAAAAGTACACGGATTTTATAGTAAAAGAGACTACGGATCTTTTAAACATTGATTCACCAACAGGCTATACGTCTGAAGCTGCTGATTGGGTAAAAAAGGAATTTGAAAAGCTGGGTTTTGAGGCTAAGCTTACCAATAAAGGCGGCGTGATCGTAGATCTTGGAGGGAAAGACAAAAAGGACGGACTTTTACTTGAAGCTCATACAGATACACTTGGTGGCATGGTAGCTACTATAAAGTCAAATGGAAGACTTCAGCTTACTAATCTTGGCGGCATGAATCCAAATAATGCAGAAACAGAGAATGTAAGAGTAGTCACAAAGTTTGATGGCATCTATGAAGGCACATTCCAGCTAAACAATGCATCTATCCATGTTAATGGTGACTATGATGACACAAAGAGAACATGGGAGTCCTGCGAGGTAGTTCTTGATGAAGACGTTAAGACCAAGGAAGATACTGAAAAACTAGGAATTTCAGTTGGAGATATTGTCTGCTTTGAGCCTAATGTGAGAGTTACAAAGTCAGGATATATCAAATCAAGATTTCTTGATGATAAGCTGAGCGTAGGAATACTTCTTGGTCTTGCCAAATATATAAAGGACAATAAGATAAGTCCAAAGAGAGCCCTTTATGCTCATATTACTGTTTATGAGGAAGTTGGCCATGGCGGATGTGGAAGCGTTCCAGAGGGTTGCACAGAAGCTATCTCAGTAGATATGGGATGTGTTGGAGAAGGCCTTACCTGTACTGAGAAACAGGTTTCAATCTGTGCCAAGGATAGCGGTGGCCCTTACAGCTATGAAATAGTAAAGGCGCTTACCAAGGCTGCCAAGGATAGCGGCGCTGATTATGCGGTTGATATTTATCCTCATTATGGAAGTGATGTAGAGGCAACTCTTCGTTCTGGTAATGATCTTAGACATGGACTTATCGGTGCTGGTGTTTATGCTTCCCACGGATATGAGAGAAGCCACAGAGATGGAGCAGAGAATACATTAAGACTTCTTATCAAGTACTCTCTATAATAGTATTATGAAAATATAAAGAAAGAGCGCAGCCTCAAGAGTATGAGGAAGCGCTTTTACTTTATTTTAAGTATTATTTTGCAGTTTCTTTTCCTGTTCCTTGCGGCCACGTTTCATAGCATACATATGCTCATCTGCACGACCAATCGCTTTACTTATATCACCATTGGATTCGTAGGTTGAAGTGTAGGTTCCGATGCTGGCTGATACTCTAAAGCCCAGATCCTGACTTGCAGCTTGCAATTTTTCATCTATATCTGCGCAGATTTTTTCTATATCAACGTCACCTACCATAAGAGAGAACATCTCATCACCACCAGCTCTTACGCAGATTGCATCATCAGGAACGGATTTCTTAAGGGCTGTTGCTACGGCCTTTATAGCACTATCACCTGCCATGTGCCCCATATTGTCATTTATTTGCTTGAGCCCATCAAGGTCAAGCATGATTACATTTAGCATCTTACCCTTGTTATTAGTCTTGCTAAACAAGTCATTGACCTTTGAAATAAAGGCCAGCCTGTTGTACAAACCTGTAAGTGCATCACTCTCATACATTTTCTGAATCTTATCCCTTAGATATTGCTGATAATTTGTTACAACATATCCGCCGATACTCATTTCAAAGCAGTTTGTGAGATTTGGAGTTTGATTATAGTCAATCAGCATAGTTCTGGGATAGGAGTAGCATACAAACCCAGGGCATTTATCCAAATAAATAAGACTGTTGAAGATAAGTGGCTGACCAATTTTCAGGATCTCGTCAAGGTGAGGGATAATCTCTGCTTCATTGTAGGGAAAAGACTTGTCGGAATCACTATAGGAGTCATATACAACAATTTTCTCCCCATCCTTTATATCATCATAGAAAAAATTGTGATCCATGTTAAAGCAGGACTTTTCTACTACAACCTGAGCATATTTGGCATGGTTTTCTTTGAGATACCTTATACTGTTTCCCAGCTCTTTTCCCATCATAAATTTGGAAATTACATTCTGATAGACATGGATTTCATCTTCGTGGTGGTAAAAGAGATTATTAAGCTCGCTGACTGTTGTAATTATATGATGATCTTCTCTGGGACAACCGCAGGACTCATTGGCTATAAAAATAGGTTTAACTTTCTTTTGCTCATTAGTTTTACCAGATAATACATCAAGGAGCGATTCCATAACGGCGTGAGCCATTTTTTCATTGTCGCAGACTGCTGTAGTAATAGCGGGAGAGGCAAGGAAAGCTTCGTCGATTCCATCAAAACCTGAAACAAGGATGTCTTCAGGAACTTTTAGGCCTGCTTCATTTAAAACATCGCAGACGTTGATGGCCATGATATCATTGGCACAGATGATCGAATCAGGGAGAACATCTCTTTTTAACAGTTCATTAGTTGCTGCCCTGCAGGGAAGTGCCCAGAAATCACCATAGCTTACCATACTCTCATCAAAGGGCATGTTATTTTCAGCTAAAACCTTTTTGAATATATCAAGTCTCTCTTCGGAAAAAGCATTATTCTTGTGACCTGCCATAAAATGCGGGCGTTTAACTTTGTGAAACTCTAAAACGTGTCTTACAACCTGCTCAAAACCGCCAGCATAGTCATAACAAACAGAAGTAACACCTTCATAATGGCCATCAACCACTATGACAGGTACCCCTGCATTTTTGGCTTTATCTATTATGCCTTGAGTTACGCTTTTTACCTTGATCTTTTCATTCATGATCACTACGACATCAACTTTATCGTAGGGGATCAGGTTAAAGACCGCTGTTTCAGCTGACTCATTATTGGTAATCCCTATTTCGGAATTCATGGCATATATAAAAAGCTGGCAGTTGTTATCTGGCATCAGCTTACCAAGTTCAGACAGGAAGGTAAATTCCTGGGATTCATAGATTCTATATGTACATAGGGCAATTATCTTTTTACCGTTGATCATCTCTTGTAACCCCTCAAAACTGTACTAGAGTATTCATTCTAAAACGAAAGCTTATCTATAATTTTATATACTTTTTATATTTATAACAATAGGATTATCTTGTACACTTTTGAGGCTATTGAGGTTTTGGCAGTTGCAAATAGATAGCGCGCAATGTAAAATGTAGCAGTGCCTCAGCCTTTGATAGTTCGAGGCACTTATCTTGAGTAACAAGGGGAAAATCTGATGTGTAGGTATATGCTGCATATCTGATCAGTATAGGAATGAAAGACCATCTTTTAGCCATTAGAAATGGAGATAAACTAACACTTAGAGAAGAAATTCTTCTGATAATAAGACTCTCTTTGCCAGCAATCCTGGCTCAGCTATCATCGGTTATCATGCAATATATAGATGCCTCAATGGTAGGGCATTTGGGACCAAATGAATCTGCGGCTATCGGGCTTGTGACCAGCACAACATGGCTTATTGGAGGTCTTATGACGGCTGCCAGCATGGGCTTTACTGTTAGTGTCGCTCACAAGATAGGAGCCAGAGATGAAGCTGGAGCAAGAGCTATTGTTAAGTGGGGATTATTGTGCGTTCTTGGCTTTGGCATTGCACTTATGGCGGTTTGCGTATCAATCAGCCAGTTTCTCCCAACCTGGATGGGAGGAGCAGTCGAAATCAGAAGAGACGCTTCAGCCTATTTTTTGGTATATGCACTGACAATTCCTGTTCATGAAATGCTCTACATATCTCAGGGAATGATACAAAGTAGCGGAAATATCAAGGTCCCAAGCATACTTAGCGTTATAATGTGTGGCCTTGATGTCCTTTTTAATGCGCTGCTTATCCCAATCCTTGGTGTTGTGGGCGCAGCTCTTGGTACATCTATATCGATTGTGATAACAACTGTGATAATGATGTATATATTACTAGTCAAGTCTCCAATGCTTCATCTTTTAGGGAGAAAAGAAAAAGAGAAGTCTTCGTTTTACTCCTTTGTAGGAAAAGATATACCACATGCTCTTAAGATAGCTATACCCGTTGCTGTAGATAATATAATAATGGGCTTTGCCTATGTGGCTTTTACTAGAATTGTTTCTCAGTTTGGAACAGAGGCGGTGGCAGCCAATTCTTTTTCCATAACAGCAGAGAGCCTTTGCTATATGCCGGGCTTTGGAATTGGAGTTGCGGCTACCACGATTGTAGGACAGTGCATAGGTGCTAGGAGAAGAGATGAGGCAAAGCGCCTTGGATGGATGTGTGTGATCCTGGGCATGGCTGTTATGGGCTTTAGCGGATTTTTGATGTGGGTGTTTGCACCTCAGATGATAGGAATACTATCACCAGATCCTACGATAAGAGTTCTTGGAACAGAAATACTAAGGATCGAGGCCTTTGCTGAATTATTCTATGGCGCAGCCATTACTGCAGCCGGAGTATTTAGAGGGGCAGGTGAAACCCTTCTATCAAGCATTTTAAACCTTGCAAGTGTTTGGATGGTCAGAATCCCACTGGCAATTTTCCTGGGATCAAGGTATGGTCTTAAGGGTGCCTGGATTGCTATGTGTACAGAACTGTGCGTAAGAGGCTTGTTGTTCCTTATCAGAATGTTTTTATGGAATAAGAGAAAAAAGATATCTAATTAAAGTAAGCTCCGCTATGAAGTAGACTTTTGGGTTTAGTCTTATTCATAGTGGAGCTTTTTAATGATTGATATGAAATATGTCAGCTGAGATGACCAGTTGCTTGGATATAATTAAGAATTACATCAGTTGAGTATGAATTAGTCACTGATAAGTTTAAGCGATGAAATATCAGGAGCAATAGCCATGGAGTAGTTTGTGTAATATACAACAAATCCGGGCTTGGCGCCTCCTGGCTTTTTTACTTCTTTTCTCTGAACGTAGTCTATTTCAACTTTTTCCTGGACCTTTCCCTTAGAGTAGAAGGCAGCAAGGGCTGCAGCCTCTTCAAAGGCCCTGTCTGGGACTTCTTTACCCTTAGTTATAAGAACTACGTGGGATCCGGGAATCTTTTTGGCATGGAACCACCAGTCGCCACCGTTAGCAGTTTTAAAGGTAAGTTCATCATTCTGAATATTATTTTTTCCAACGAATATATCAAAACCATCGCTTGATAGATAGTGGAAGGGTTTACTTGTGATCTTTTCACGTCGGCCGTTTTTGCCAGAAAAGTGCTGCTTGATGTAGCCGCTCTGTGCAAGCTCTAGCTTGATCTGTGATAAGTCTTCTTCCTTCTGGGCTATTTCAAGAGCAGTCTGAATGGACTCAAGCTGGTCAATAGCCTCTTTTGTTTCCCTCATCTGCTCATCTAAGGCTTCAGCAGTTCTCTTTAGCTTTGTATATTTGTCAAAGTACTTCTTGGCATTCTGAGAAGGTGTAAGAGTAGGATCTAAAGTTATGGTCACATCTTTGCCAGTGTTATAGTCATTTACAGTTATTTTTTCTGCTCCGGGCTCAGCACTGTAGCCGTAAACTGTAAGAAGCTCTCCATAAATCCTGTACTTGTCCTTTTTCTCGCTGTCTTTCATCTGCTTGAGCTGAAGGTCATATTTGCGGACATTTCGCTCAAGGGCAGTCTGAACAATCTTTCTAAGATCAACAGACTTCTGACGGATACGGGTAACTACATTCTTTTCAGCATAGTAGTTTTGAAGAAGAGTAGATATATTCTCAAAGAGAGTGTAATCATATCCGCCATTAGTTCCTTCGCTATTTACTTCTATATCCTGCGACTTTTCAGCATTCTCTGAAACACCGTACAATGTCAGCGGAATAGAGCAATACTCCTTGGGAGCATCATTTTCATAAATTATGGCAGGAGTAAAAGAGCCATTTCGAACAAGCTCCATTACATCATTATATGCTCTATATACAGCTATAGATTCAGTAGTATCAAGCGCAATTGCAGATTTGTCTGCATCAACGCCGCTTCTATAACAGATTTCCTGAGCTACGATAGGAGAAAGTCCTGTATAGCTTGAATAAATAGCCTTAAATAAAGGCATGCCTTTACTCAGGACACAGCTTGAAAACTCATCAGCAGTTGTAGTAAGAGGATTAGCCTTATCCTGAGAAGGAATGAAGTATTCTCTTCCTGGGAGAACCTCTCGTACAGAGCTTACAGAAGCAGGAATATGCTTAATACTATCAATTATAATATTGTTTTCATCTGTAAAGATTATGTTACTGTATTTGCCCATTATCTCTATGAGGAGAACCTTATGCCTTAGATCACCCATTTCATCTAAGTGCTCAACCTCAAACCTGATGATTCTCTCAAGTCCACCAGGCTGAGTAATAGACATGATCCTTCCATTCTGGATATGCTTTCTAAGAAGCATGCAGAAATTAGGGGCAGTCATAGGAGAAGCCTTAGTCTCATCCGTTAAATATGTAAGTGGTAGAGACGCATCAGCAGATAAAACCAGCTTGACCTGCTTAATCCCAAACTTCTCCGCATTCTCATACGAAAGCTTAACCGTAATAAAAAGCTCATCACTTTCAGTCTGAGCAATCTTATATATACGACCACCAACCAAGTAGTCATTAAAATCTCTAGTCAGATTTGCAATTGTAATTCCATCAAAAGCCATAACACTAAAACCTCATCAACAAAAATTACCGCCTGCGACACCATCGCCGCCGCTATCACCTAGCATCTTATTCTACACTATAATCCTCACCTCTACAAATAACCCCGCATCACCCCTCCACTTTTTTGCATTCACAAAAAGTGAACGATGGGGCCTCGCTGTTCAAGAAAGATTTTTTTGGCGTAAGAAAGAACTGCGGATTTAAGAGCTTTCCCAAAGTGTCCCAAAATCCTGCTTACGAATTACCTGTCCGAGGCTCGTCCTGGCCTCCTACGGCAAGAGATTTAATCTCGCTCGCGATCAAAAAGTGCGCATTTTCTCAGATGCTCCCGCAGCCTTTCTTTCAATGCGCATGCTGCAGCGTAAACTTGCAGGACGGTCAGAAGTATTACAATAGAAAATGCCATAGCCCGCATAGCGGGCATAACAAAAAATGCGAAATCAACTTCTTTAAGTACACTAAGAGATTGATTTCGCATTTTTTTATGACGCAAGGCGTCAAATGGCATTTTCTTTAGATATCTTTTTCCGCCGTCCTGCTTCAAACAACGCTTCGCATGCGCGGGAAAGGCTGCTTTGGGAGCATTAGAAAATGGAACTTTTTGCTAACGCTCGCGAGTATTAAATCCACCCGCCTAAGAAGTTCCAGGACGAGCCGAGTTTAATTCGTAGGATTTTGGGGCATCTTTGGGAATGCCTTAAATCCCAGCGAGAGAACCGACAAAAAAATCTTTCTGAACAAGAGGCCCCTGTTTGGCATTTAGTGGTGGGCAAAAAGTGGAGGGAGTTTCAGCCCTTCAGGAAGGTGAGGATGCGGTCGCGGTAGTCGGGGGCGGTGTCGAAGGCGGCGTGGCCGTAGCCGATGTACATGAAGAGCTTGAAGTCGGGACGGTAGTCAAGGTTTTCGGCTATCTCCATGGTGGCATCGCTGTCAAGGACTTCGTCTTCGAAGACGCCCATGGCAAGAGTTGGACACTGGATTTTCTTGAGGCCAGAAGAAATGTCAAAACCAATTATGGCACTTGCCAGGATTACAAAGCGTTCGAGATCCTTGGTGCTTACTGTGTTACTGATGTCATTGAAGTAGTCTGAGTATTCTGAGTAGATTTCTGGCGGATAGACCTCTTTGGCAAATTTCTGGTAGAGAGAGTGGGCATCACCATTTTTTGCTAGTTCGATCCAGCTCTCTAGCACCTTTGCCTGTGCTGGCCTTATGTGAGATGAAGTTGAACCAAGAACAAGCTTTTCTACAAGATCAGGATAGTTTATGGCAATTACCATAGCTATCATTCCTCCTTGGGAGGCTCCGAAAATACTCACCTTAGATAGGCCAAGCTTTTTTATGGCCTCTGCTGTGTCTTTTGCCATATCAAAAATAGAGTAGCCTTCTGGAATGTCACTTCTCCTGTCAAAAACATAAACAGTAAAATCGTCCTCCATCATCTGATACTCAGCTGCTACTGTATTGGCTGCCCCCATAACACTCTGGATACTAAGCCCAGGTATGATAACAAGATTTCTTTTTCCATTTCCAAACTTGAAATAATCCATGGAAAAATCCTGTGTTACAACTTTGCTTACTTCTGTCATTTATTATTTTCCTCCGTCATAAGAAATTAATCCAATTATATATACGAATAAATGGATGTTCCGGCAATCCGCCCTTATTCAACGCAGATAAACAAGTACTTAAAGTAAGTGTGCTGCTTCTCTTTATCGTACAAGTTTATGAGGCTTACGATGTACAGGTCGGAAAGCGGCCTTAGATTATGTCTCTTTATATAGGATACCATCTTTTGGTACTGCTTTTCTATGTCTGATGGACCATGCTCATGATAACAGGCAACAATTTTGTTACTAGGAAGGAACCTGGAGTCCTGATTATCGGCAGGAAGGAATGAGAGACTTACTATGCTGTTGTAGACATATCTCTTTTTCAAAAGATTATCATAGCTGATTGTTACGCCTGTTGGAAAGGTAGACAAAGTCTCATTTCCAGCAGCTTTACTAAGATGCACGGAGATATCTTTTGCTATATCAGCAGTGTGGTATGCGTTGTCACTGTTTCTGATAGGCGTGGATGAGACACTGATGTCGGGAGCTATATCTTCATAGATTTTATTATAGCCGTGTTTCTCACAGGTATTTAAAATCCACATACCAAGGTGAAGGGCGCTTATTTTTTTATTTATTAAAAAGAGCTCCCTCTGCATATCCAGGATTTTGGCGTTTGCAAGCCTTGTTATTGCTTCCTTGGAGGATGAGTGGATTGTCTCTTTTATTTCCTGAAGAGAGCATCCGGCCTGCCTCATGGTGGTTATAAAGAAAAAAGATCCAATTTGAGAAGCAGAATAATAGTGATAGCCGTTATTTTCATCTACTCTTGGAATGATAATTTCCTGTTCATAATAGTGTCTTAAGGTGTCCCTTGTAGTTCCGCATAATTTCGCGAATTGTCCAACTGATAATGAATATTCCTTCTTGTCGTCTTGGAAACTATGTTTTGCCATAATAAAAAACCTCATGGATTCTAAAAATTTGTTCTTGACCTGGGGGTAACCCCCAAGATTATTGTAACAAAGAAATGAATTATTTCATAGAAAAAACAAACAAAAAAACATACATAAAAGGAGACGAAAAAAATGAAGGACGTAAAGGCAGTAATAGTAAGAATTATCGCAGAGTATCTTGATAAGGAGGAGTCAGAGATTTCAACAAGCGCATCTTTTTCTGAGATTGGACTTGATTCACTTGACATCATGGAGCTTGTAATGCAGATGCAGGAAGAACTTGATTGCAAGATCGAGCTTTCGCAGGACATTACAAATATTGATAAGCTCACAGCCCTTATCGAGTCATCAAATTCTTAATACGCATATTTGCTGTTTGCTTGGAGGAGAATATGGAAAAAAATCCTGTATGTGAAATGCTGGGGATACAGTACCCAGTCATTCAGGGCGGAATGGCCTGGATTGCAGATGCTGATCTTGCTGCGGCTGTATCAAATGCTGGCGGACTTGGACTTATAGCTGCCATGAATTCTAATGGAGAGCAGCTTAGAGCCCAGATAAAAAAGGCCAAGGAATTAACTGATAAGCCCTTTGGTGTAAATCTGATGCTCATGAGCCCATATATCGAGGAAGCTGTAGACGTTGTATGCCAGGAAAAGATAAAGGTTGTTACAACAGGTGCAGGCAACCCTGTCAAATATATGGACAAGCTCATTTCTAATGGAGTTAAGGTTATCTGCGTAGTTGCCAGCGTAGCCCTTGCAGTTATGGTAGAGCGAATGGGGGCATCTGCTGTAGTTGCAGAAGGATGTGAGTCAGGAGGCCACGTTGGAGATACAACTACAATGGCCCTAGTGCCTCAGGTTGTTGATGCTGTCAGTATCCCTGTCATTGCGGCAGGAGGAATTGCTGATGGAAGAGGAATGGCTGCAGCATTTATGCTGGGAGCAAAGGCAATTCAGATGGGAACAAGATTCCTTACAGCCAAGGAGTGTAATGTCCATCCAAATTACAAGGAAAAAGTTCTAAAGGCTAAAGACCGAGACACAATAGTTACTGGAAAGAGCCTGGGACACCCTGTAAGAGCCCTAAAAAATTCCATGACAAGAGAGTTTTCGTCCAAGGAAAACGATGGAGTAACTACAGCTGATGAGCTTGAAAAGATGGGAGCAGGAGCACTTAGAAGAGCTGCTGTTGATGGGGATGTAAAGACAGGATCTTGTATGTGTGGGCAGATTGCAGGCCTTGTTAAAGAAGAAGGAACCTGCAAGGAAATAATCACATCCATTACAGGCGAGGCAGAGAAACTTTTAAAGATAGCTATATGAGTCTTTGACAAGAGTCATGTCATATTTGCGGAGGAAGTATGGGAAAAATTGCATTTATATTTTCTGGTCAGGGAAGTCAGTTCCCAGGAATGGCCAGAGATCTATATGAGAATATTCCGGCAGTCCATAATTTTTTTGGAGTAGCTGAGGCCATAAGGCCAGGAACGATTATACAGATGCTAAAGGGCACAGAAGAGGAGCTAAAGGAAACTAAAAACACACAGCCTTGTCTTTTTCTTGCTGATATTGCAGGAGCTCTGGCCCTTGAAAGTGCCGGAATCCATCCTGACGTGGTGGCGGGCTTTTCACTGGGAGAAGTAGTAGGAATGGCAGTTTCTGACACACTTTCCAAGGAAAGCGCCTTTAAGCTTGTCTGCAAAAGAGCCCAGCTCATGCAGGAAGCCTCTAAAAAACACAAGGGCACCATGGTTGCTGTTATGGGAATGGATAAAAAAGCTCTGGAAGCTCTTTGCGATGAATTTAAAGTTTATCCTGTCAACTATAACTGCCCTGGTCAGATTGTTGTCTCAGGCTCCAGTTCTAATATGGAAGCTTTTAAAGAAAAACTTACTGGTGAGAAGATCAGGTTTGTGCAGTTAAATGTCAGCGGATCATTCCATACACCATATATGCAGGAGGCTTCAGAACAGCTTAAAAATGAGCTTCTTGATAACAATGTATACAAGGTAAATGAGAAACACAGACCTGTTTACGCCAATAAAACTGCAAGGTTATATCCTGAAAATAAAGGCCAGATCTTAGATCTTTTGACTGAGCAGATATCAAATAGCGTAAAGTGGGAGGAAACCCTTCTTAATATGGCAGAGGACGGCGTTGACACCTTTATAGAGTGTGGGCCAGGAAAGACCCTTTCTTCCTTTGTAAAAAGAACTGTCAAAGGCGCCAGAATCTTCAATATCTGCGATCTTGAATCTCTTGAAAAGATAAAGAAGGAACTAAATTATGCTTAAAGGAAAAGTGGCCGTTGTTACAGGCGGCAGTAGAGGAATCGGAAGAGCTATTGCAGAAAAGTTTGCTGAAAATGGGGCGAATCTTGCGATCATCGCAACAAGAGCCACAGAGGAAACCAAAAAGTTTATTGAAGAGCTTAAGGAAAAAGGCGTTGATGCAAGGCTCTATACCTGTGATATTAAGAACCCTGAAGAAGTTGAGAGTGTGGCAGAGGAAATAACAGCAGACTTTGGAGGCGTAGATATTCTTGTAAATAATGCCGGAATAACAAGAGACAATATCCTGCCTTCTCTTTCAATAATGGATATCGGGGATGTAATTGACGTAAATCTAAAAGGAACCATGTTTGTTACCAGATCTTTTATAAGACAGTTTGTAAGAAAAAAGAATGGAAACATTATAAATATAAGTTCCGTAGTAGGGCTTATGGGCAATAAAGGCCAGACCAATTACGCTGCTTCCAAGGCTGGAATAATTGGCTTTACCAAGTCTGTAGCAAAAGAGTACGGAAGAAAGAATATAAGATGTAATGCAGTTGCCCCGGGCTTTATAGCTACAGATATGACAGATAAATTAAGTCCTGAGCAGGTTCAGGAAATAAATAAGCAGATAACTTTGGGAAGACTTGGTAGTCCTTTAGATGTGGCAGAACTGGTTCTTTTCCTTGCTTCTGACAGATCATCTTATATCACAGGAGAAGTAATAAAGGTTGATGGAGGAATGTATGTGTAGAGTCGTAGTTACAGGGCTTGGAGTTATTTCACCTATAGGGAATGACATAGAGACCTTTTGGAACAATATAAAAAAGGGCAAATGCGGAATTGGGAAAATTGAGAGATTTGATGCATCAAGGCTAAAGGTAAGTCTCGATGCGGAGGTCAAGGATTTTGAACCCAAAAAGTATTATGAGTCCATGCAGGAAATCAGAAAGTCAGATCTTTTTATGCAGTATGCCATGGGAGCTGCCAAACAGGCAGTTGAGCAGAGCGGGATCCTTGATAGCGAGCTTGATAAGGAAAGATTTGGAGTATATGTGGGCTCTGGAATTGGAGGAATCAATTCAACAATCAGAGAAAACAATAAGTTAAATGATAAGGGACCTGATTTTGTGTCACCCTTTTTTGTACCTATGATGATCAGTAATATGGCAGCTGGAGCGATTTCTATAAAGTTTGGAGCAAAAGGTCCTACACTTCCTGTAGTTACAGCCTGTGCAACATCGACCCACACTATTGGAGAGGCATACAGAGCAATAAAGCATGGTTATGCTGATGCAATAATTGCAGGCGGAGCAGAAGCTTCTATAAATGAACTTTCAATGGCTGGCTTTGTAAATTGCCAGGCACTTAATCTTTCTGAGAACCCTGAGGAAGGAAGTCTCCCCTTTGATAAGAGAAGAGGCGGTTTTGTTATGGGTGAGGGTGCCGGGATCCTTGTTCTTGAGGAATATGAGCATGCCAAAAAGCGCGGAGCAAGGATCCTGGCGGAGGTGACAGGATACGGAAACACAGCGGATGCGTATCATATCACAGCTCCAGATCCTGAGGGAAGCGGTGCTATCAGAGCTATAAAAAGTGCTACAGAAGAATCCGGGATAAAGGACTGCAAGAGCCTTTACATAAATGCCCATGGAACAGGAACTCATTTAAATGATGCAATGGAGACCAAGGCAATCAAGGCAGTATTTGGCAAGGATGCCTATGACATCCACGTTAGTTCCACAAAATCCATGACAGGACACATGATGGGAGCAACTGGCGCAGTTGAAGCCTTGGTTTCTGTCCTTGCTCTGGAAAATGGTATCGTACCACCAACTATCAATTACAAGGAAAAAGATGAAGAGTGTGACCTTGATTACACTCCAAACAAGGCACTTAGCGCTGACCTTAAATATGCCATCAGCACATCACTTGGTTTTGGAGGTCATAACGCCTGTCTTGCATTTAAAAAGTTCGATGAGTAAAGGATGGTGCATTCATTATGAGTTTTTTAAAGGAGTATGTTGAAGTCTTTAAAGAGCTGGATTTAACTGAACTGTGCGTTGAGGCAGAGGGCCTTAAGATAAGCATGTCAAGAAATAAGCCTGAAGCTTTCTGTGGAGCATCTGCCAAGGAAAATGCAATTTTCTGTGCAGAAAAAAGTGCAGCCCAAAGTGAGGACGAAGCTGGGAATCAGGAAGAAAGTGACTTGGCAGCAAAAGTAAAATCCCCACTTCTTGGAGTCTTTTACGGAGAGGTAAATGGCAGAACATTTATAGAAGGCGATGCTGTCAAGAAGGGCGATGTTCTGTGTAGTATCGAGGCTATGAAGATGATGAATGAAGTTAAGGCGCCTGTAGATGGCGTTATATCAAAGATTGGAGCCAAGGAGGGAGACCTGGTTGAGTATGATCAGGTTCTTTTTGAAATAGCATGAATAGAGAAGAGATAAAAAAGATCCTGCCTCACAGAGAGCCAATGCTTCTTTTGGATGAGGTGGTCCTTAATGAGGATGGAAGTGCAACTGGCTACTACAAGGTAAGGGGAGATGAATTCTTTTTGCAGGGACATTTTCCCAATAATCCAATAGTTCCAGGCGTCATACAGTGTGAGATGATGGCTCAGTCAGCCTGTGCTTTGTTTCAAGAAGAGATGAAGGCAGGCACGCTTCCTGTCTACACGGGCCTTGATAAGGTCAGATTCAGAGGCATGATACATCCTGGAGATCAGATAAAGATTGATGTAAGTCTTGTAAGGAAAAGCCATCCCTTGTATGCCTTAAAGGGCGTAGTGTCAGTAGATGGCAAAAAATGTATGAGCGGCGATTTTTCTTTTGCGATAATATCGGAGGAAAACTAAGGTGTTTGACAAAATCCTAATTGCAAATCGTGGTGAAGTTGCAGTCAGAGTAATAAGAGCCTGCAAGGAGATGGGCATAAAGACTGTTGCTGTGTTTTCTGAGGCAGACAGAGATGCCCTCCATGTGAATATGGCAGATGAGAGCTACTGCATCGGAGGAGTCCGCCTAAAGGACAGCTATCTTAATATGGATGCTATTCTTACGGTGGCTTTGGAGACACATTCAAAGGCAATACATCCAGGATACGGAATGCTCTCTGAAAATCCCGAATTTGCAAAAAAATGCGCTGAAAATGGTCTTACACTTATTGGACCTTCTGCCGAAGTTATGGAGCAGATGGGACAAAAAGAGATGGCAAGAGCAATCGCTATAAGCGCAGGAGTTCCTGTTACTCCGGGAAGCGATATCCTTGATAATGCCAAGATGGCCCATGAAGAAGCTGATAGAATTGGCTACCCTGTTATTCTTAAGGCAAGATCTGGCGGCGGAGGAAAGGGAATCCGCATAGTAAGAACCCCTGAGGAACTTGATAATGCCTTTGAACTTGTAAAAAAAGAAGCAGCCAGCTCTTTTGCTGATGATGCCATATTCATGGAAAAATACCTGGAAAATGTGAAGCACGTTGAAGTGCAGATTCTTGCTGATAAAAAGGGCAAGGTTGTTATTTTAGGAGACCGCGACTGCTCAGTACAGAGAAAGAACCAAAAGCTAATAGAAGAGTGCCCTGCCCCTGTTTTATCGGATAAACTCAGAAAAGAAATGTATGAGGCTTCAACAAGACTCACAAAAAAGGTTGGCTATGTCACAGTGGGAACAATCGAATTTCTTGTAAAAGGAGATTCTTTTTACTTCATGGAGATGAACACAAGGCTTCAGGTTGAGCATTCTGTAACAGAGATGGTTTCAGGAATTGATATTGTGGAATGGCAGATAAGAACAGCTGCTGGCATGGATATTAGCTTTGAACAAAGTGATGTTTACACAGGAAATCATGCCATAGAATGCAGGATCTGTGCTGAGAATTCCAAGGACTTTAAGCCATCAACAGGGACAGTTAAGATGCTCCATGTTCCGGGGGGAGTAGGAGTCAGGTTTGATTCAGCTCTTTATACAGATTACAAGGTTCCACCCTTTTATGATTCAATGCTTGGCAAGCTCATAGTCTGCGCATCTACAAGGGATGGCGCCATCCGGAAGATGAAGAGCGCCCTGTCTGAGTTTGTACTTGTGGGAGTTGATAACAACAGAGAAATGCATATGAAATTTATGGATAATAACAGATTTATCATTGGAAATTACGACACATCCATATGTCAGAAGGTTTTGTGAAATGGATTTAAAAAAGCTTTTTTTAAAAGCAAACAATGAGCTTGAAAGTGAAAATATAAGAACTAGAAGTAGAAGGATCACCTGCAAGAAATGTCAGACGCTATCAAGCGTTTCTAAGATCAGGAAAAATAATTTTGTCTGCCCTTCGTGCGGATACTATTTTCCAGTAAGAGCAAGACGCAGAATACTTATGCTTACAGATAAAAGGAGTTTTCTGGAATTTGATGGCGACATGGAATCAAGGAATATTCTTGATTTTCCTGAATATGATGAAAAGCTTAAAGCTGCCAGGGAAAAGAGCAGAGAAAAAGAGGGCGTTATCTGCGGCGAAGCTCTGATTGGAGGCATTAAGACCTGCATTTTTGCTATGGATGGCAATTTTATGATGGGATCTATGGGAGCGGTTGTTGGCGAAAAGATAACAAGGCTCTTTGAATATGCAACCAAGAATAACCTTCCTGTTATTGGAGTGACCGTATCAGGAGGAGCCAGGATGCAGGAGGGAATGATATCCCTTATGCAGATGTCCAAGGTTTCAGCTGCAGTTAAGAGGCATAGTAACAGCGGACTCCTATACATAGTTCTTTTGACAAATCCCACTACGGGCGGTGTTGACGCAAGCTTTGCAATGCTTGGGGACATCACTCTTTCAGAGCCTGGCGCCAGGGTTGGTTTTGCAGGGCCAAGAGTTGTTGAGAAAACTTTAAAAACATCTCTTCCAGAGGGCTTTCAAAAGGCAGAAAGAGTTAAAGAGTGCGGCTTTATAGACCTTATTGTTGAAAGACATGAGCAAAAAGAAATACTGGAAAGACTTCTAAAACTCCACGGATACAACTAGAGTTTGGAATTTTATTATCACAAGGAATAAAGAAAAAACATGACTGATATAGAGATAGTTAGAAACGCTAGAGGCATAGGCCGCAGGACTTCTATAGATTATATAGAGGGAATATTTACTGATTTTATGGAACTTTCCGGTGACAGATTATTTGGCGATGACAAGGCTGTAATCGGAGGAATAGCCTTTTTAAAGGATATCCCTGTAACCGTGATCGGCATTGAGAAAGGAAAAGATACAGGTGGCAGGATCAAACACAATTTTGGAAGCGCTAGGCCTGAAGGCTACAGAAAAGCTTTGCGTCTTATGAAACAGGCAGAGAAATTTAAAAGGCCAGTAATTTGCTTTGTTGATACTGCGGGGGCCTACTGCGATGTGGAATCTGAGGAACATGGCCAGGGGCGGGCAATTGCTGAAAACTTATATGAAATGTCTGATCTTAAGACTCCGATTTTATCAATAGTTATAGGTGAAGGCGGAAGCGGAGGAGCTCTTGCTCTTTCGCATGGAGACAAAATATGGATGATAGATGACGCCTATTTTAGCGTGGTTTCTCCAGAGAGCTGCTCAAATATTCTGTGGAAGACTACTGATAAGGCAGATGTGGCTGCCAGAGCCCTGGGACTTACTGCTCAAAAGCTTTATAGTCTTGGGATAATTGATAAGATCATAAAAAATTCGGATCCTGAGTATCTATTGGATGAAATTTATAAGGAAATAGTAGGGCTTTCTAAAAAGTCATCCAAGGAACTTCTTGATCTACGATATGAAAAATTTAGAACAATAGGATATTAGAAAGGAATCCTCAATAGCCTTCTTGCAGGGATTGGGTAAACAAAAAATGACGGGATTATATACCGAGTTTTATAAAGAAATATTGGACAGTAACGGCGACATTAAGGACATAAGCTTTTCCTATGGCAGGAATTTCAACTTTGCTTACGACATAGTTGACAGATATGCCTTGGAAGAACCTGAAAAAATAGCCCTTATACATAAGAGTACAGATGGAAAGGTAAGAAAATTTTCTTTTGCCGAACTAAAGAGATTATCAGATAAGGCAGCAAACATGCTAATTGATCTTGGAATCGGTAAAAAAGATAGCGTGATGCTTCTATTAAAAAGACGATTCGAGTTCTGGATCTGCATACTTGCTCTTCACAAGCTTGGGGCTGTTGCTATTCCTACGTCGCACATGGTTTCAGCTACTGATATAGCTGAGAGACTTGTTTTGTCCGGGGCTAAGGCTGTTATATGTGTTAATTCAGATGATATCTGCCACAAGGTAAGTGATGCAATCAAAGATGCAGAAGACAAGGCAAAAGATAAAGAAAAGATAGAGCAGATTGTAGTTGGAGAAAAGTTTAACTCAGCTCTTATGTTTGATAAGCTTTTGGAAAAGGCTTCTGACAAACTTTTAAGGGTAGAAACTTCAGTAGATAACGATATGCTCTATTACTTTACTTCTGGCACCAATGGTGCTCCAAAGGCCGTGATCCACGACTATTCTTACCCACTTTCACATATTTATACAGCTAAAAACTGGCATGGAGCTTCTTGTGATGGAGTTCACCTTACTGTAGCAGATTCAGGGTGGGCTAAGTCTGCCTGGGGTAAGCTATACGGGCAGTGGCTTGTTGGAACTGCGGTTCTAGTTTACGACTATGAACAGTTCTATGCCTGGGATATTTTACAGCTATTGCAGGAAGAGAAGGTAACTTCCTTTTGTGCGCCTCCTACAATCTACAAATATCTGGTTCTTGAGGACTTTAGTAAATACGATCTGTCTTCTCTTAAGCAGGTTACAACTGCAGGAGAGCCAATGCCAATAGAAGTGTCTCAGAAATTTACTGAAAAGACTGGACTTATAATAAGGGAAGGCTTTGGTCAGACAGAGACAGCTCTTTTGATATGTACACCAGTAGGTAAAGAGCAGATTTCCGGATCTATTGGCCTTGCCAGCCCTCTATATGACATAAGGCTTGTGGATGAGGCTGGAAAAGAGGTCCCTGATGGAAGTGAAGGAGAAATAGTGATTTTTCCTAAAGATAAGTCCAAAAAGCCGCTTGGAATCTTTAAGGGCTACCTTGGTGATGAGACACTTTATCAGGAAATATGGGATGGAGGAATATATCACACCAGGGACAGAGCTATAAAAGATAAAGATGGAAATATCTTTTTCCTTGGAAGAAATGATGATGTTATAAAATCCAGTGGCTACCGCATAGGCCCCTCGGAAGTAGAAGATGTGATAATGCTGCATCCAGCAGTTTTTGAATGCGCAGTCACTGGATTTCCTTCCAAAAACAGAGGGACTCTGGTAAAGGCCAGTATTATCCTGAATAAAGAATATGAACCTAGTCAGCAGCTATCAAATGAAATCCAGGATTTTGTAAGAGAGAGGGTTGCACTTTACAAATATCCCAGAAAAATATGTTTTGTGAAGGAACTTCCAAGGACAACAAATGGCAAGATAAGTAGGGCACAGATAAGAAAAATGGACTATCATCAAAAATAAAAAAACAAAATTTGCTATTGTAAACGCTTACATAAATATGATATAACATTATTAGTAAAAATTCGTTTTGAAGCGATTTGAAAGCGCTTACAATTTAGGAGGATTTTGATGATGGATTTATTAAACTATGATGTATTAGCTAAGTCTGGCTATGAGGGTTATGTATGCAAAGAGGCACCTGTAAGAGTACTTCAGTTTGGTGAAGGCAACTTTATGCGTGCGTTTGTTGACTACTTTTTTGATATTAGTAATGAAAAGGCTGGCTTTAACGGCAAGGTAGCACTTGTACAGCCTATTGAGATGGGACTTACAGAGCTTATTAACAAGCAGGAAGGTCTCTATACTCTGTATCTTCGTGGAAGCGAGAATGGACAGAAGGTTGATGCAAAGCGTGTTATCTCTGCTGTAGACTGCTGTCTTAATCCTTACAACAAGGCAGATTATGACAAGATGATGGAGATAGCTGTTTCTGATGAGCTTGACATCATTGCTTCTAATACAACAGAAGCTGGTATTAACTATGATCCAGCTTGTAACTTTGAAGATGTTCCAGCTGCAAGCTTCCCTGGCAAGCTTACACAGGTTCTTTTTGCAAGATACAAGGCAGGCAAGAAGGGCATAGTAGTTCTTTCCTGCGAGCTTATTGACAACAATGGTAAAGAGCTTCTTAAGTGCGTCAACCAGTATATTGATCAGTGGAAGCTTGAGGAAGGCTTCAAGACTTGGGTTAACGAGGAGAATATTTTCTGCTCAACTCTTGTAGACAGAATTGTTCCTGGTAGAATTCGTGATCCTAAGGAAGTTGAAGAGCTTGAGAAGATCAATGGCTATCACGATGAGCTTATTGATGTTGGCGAAATCTTTGGTGTATGGATCATAGAGGGACCAGAGGGACTTGAGGACAGACTTCCATTCAAGAAGGCTGGAGTTAATGTTCATGTTGTTCCGGATGTTATGCCATACAAACACCGCAAGGTTCGTATTCTTAATGGTGCGCACACAGGTTTTGTTCTTGGTGCATATCTCGCTGGATTTGATATTGTCCGTGATTGTATGCACAATGACAATGTTGCTGGTTTTATGAATAAGATGCTGAGTGAGGAAGTTATTCCTACTCTTGTAGATCACCTTGATGAGAATGACCTCAATGAGTTTGCTGCAGCAGTTAAGGACCGTTTCAACAATCCTTTTGTAAATCACGAGCTTATGTCTATTTCACTTAACTCAACAAGTAAGTGGAAGGCTAGAAATATGCCATCTTTCCTTCAGTACATTGACAAGAACGGCAAACTTCCTGTATGCCTTACAATGTCACTTGCTGCTTACATCGCATTCTATTCAAGCGATGTTCAGGAGCTTACAGATGCTGGCCTTGTATGTAAGAGACCTGCAGGCAATACTTATACTGTAAGTGATGACAGATGGGCTCTTGAGTTCTTCTATGATCACAGAAATGATTCAGAAGAGGACCTTGTTAAGGCAGTTCTTTCTAATGAGAAAATGTGGGATCAGGATCTTAACAAGATTTCCGGTCTTACAGATGCTGTAATTGCAGATCTCAAGAAGATCCATACAGAAGGAGCAGAAGCTGCATACGCTAGTTGCCTATAAGTTTTCTGATTATCTGATGATGGTAGATAGCAATTGGAAATTGCAATACAATTAATATAGTAGGTATTGGCTAAATTTTTAGTTTGATATTCACATATATGACAGCCCCTGGAGCTTAATCCGGAGGCTGTTATTTTTTGCCCTTAAATAAGCTTATCTTCGCAAAAAATTCAAAGTGAAATTAATGTGATTTAGGGGCTAAACTTGACCAGAATCAATAACGAAATTACAAAAATAAAAATTTTGTAAAAAAAGTGTAGCAAAATTAATCAATATGGTTTATTATTGTAACAACACATCACTTTAAACTGTTAAACTTTAACTTAACGAAAAGCGATCAGAAGCTATAAGTAATCGTTATAGTTTAATACCGAATCTTATATTGATTTATTTTAAGCTAGGTAGTATAATTGTATACAAGTTTGAAAATGGGTAAAAACAAAGACGTTTTTACGAATATTTCTAGGTGGGGAACATAATCTTTTGATAAAAAGTGCTATTTGGATCTTCACGATACAAGTAGCTATTTTTATATATTTTCTTATTACGAATGGAGGAAAATTATGAAGAAGTACAACAGAGTAATCGCCTTACTTGCTGCTACATCTATGTCAGCTTCTCTTTTAGCTGGATGTACTCAGGGACAGGCTCCTGCGACAGACACACCTGCTGCGCAGACAAGCGAATCTACAGATACAGCTGCAACAGAAGCTACAGAGGCTCCTGCAGAGACAGCTGAGGCAGATTCAGATTTACCAACACTTGTAGGAGTAGAAGAGGATACACGTCTTGCATGTGATGCATACTCAGAGCTTTGGGATGTAGATGGTTATCAGGAAGAGTCAACAACTGTTTACAACAGAATCCTTGGAGAGTTCAACGAAGAGTATCAGAAGTCACTTGAGACAGATAATATCTCTGAGCGTTATGCTCTTATGGCTTTAGCTGAAGGTAAGCTCCTTGGATCTGGTGTATTTATTCCACTTTCAACTCGTGGTGGTAACTATGCTGTTAGAAGACATGCTCCTGGTTCTGTTACAACTACTCTTTGGGGAAATGATGAATATCGTTTGCACAACGTAATCGCTGTTACAGATTTCATCGCTAAAGAGGATTATGTAGCACTTAAGGAAAAACTTGAAGAGCTTAAGGGAACTGGCACATACCAGGAAGAGGCTAAGAAGTATCTTGAAGAGAAGGGCTACACATTAACAGATACTTTCAACTATCCAAACACATCTGATGCTAAGACATGGGATGTTCTTGCAACATCAAGATCAGCTGATTCTGAGAAGCTTGTAAACCTCTATGATGGCCTTATGGAGTATGATGCTGAGAATGTTCAGCAGCCTGCTCTTGCAGAGAGCTATGAGGTTTCTGATGATGGACTTACATACACATTCCACATCCGTGAAGGTGTTAAGTGGGTTGATTCACAGGGAAGAGAAGTTGCAGATCTTACAGCTGACGATTTCGTAGCTGGTATGCAGCACATGATGGACGCTATGGGCGGTCTTGAGTACCTTGTACAGGGCGTTATCGTAGGTGCTAACGAGTATATCAATGGCGAGTCAACAGACTTCTCTACAGTAGGTGTTAAGGCAGTTGATGATTACACACTTGAGTATACACTTACTCAGGATACTCCTTACTTCCTTACAATGCTTAGCTACGGTGTATTTGCTCCTCTTTCAAGATCATACTATGAAGGACAGGGCGGACAGTTTGGTCAGGGAACAGGATCAGGTAACTATGGTACAGATCCAGACCACATTGCTTACTGCGGACCATTCCTTGTAACAAGTTACACAGAAGGCAACTCAATCGTTATGAAGGCTAATCCTTCATACTGGAACAAGGACAACCAGAACATCAAGACTCTTAACTGGGTATTTGAGGATGGTACAGATGTAACAAAGGCATACAATGACTGTCTTGCTGGAACACTTACATCTGTTGCTCTTAATACATCAACAATTGAGACAGCTAAGGCTGATGGTAACTTTGACAAGAATGTAATTGTTACTGATACAGAAGCTACAACATACTGCGGATTTATCAATACAAACCGTAAGGGATTCGCAAACTTTAATGACGCTACAGTTACAAAGTCTTCTAAGACTGTATGGGATGCACAGAGAACATTTGTTGCTATGCAGAACAAGGACTTCAGACTTGCACTTGTAACATCTCTTGACAGAGCATCTTACAATGCTCAGAGAGAAGGCGAAGACCTTAAGCTTAACAACCTTAGAAACTCTTACACACCTGGTACATTTGTAACACTTCCTGAGGAAGTTACAGTTGATATCAATGGAACAGCTACAACATTTGCTGCTGGAACAAATTATGGTGAGATCGTACAGGCTCAGCTTGATGCTGACGGCGTAGAAGTTAAGGCTTGGGATCCTACAGCAGCTGATGGCGTTGGTTCATCAGACGGATATGATGGATGGTACAATCCTACATATGCTAAGGCAGAGCTTACAAAGGCTGTTGAGCAGCTTGCAACTCAGGGCGTTGAGATCTCTAAAGAGAACCCAATCCAGATCGACCTTCCTTATTTCTCAGGATCAGAGGTTTACACAAACAGAGCTAATGCTCTTAAGCAGTCTGTAGAGACATCACTTGACGGACAGGTTGTTATCAATCTTGTTAAGTGTGAATCTCAGGATGACTGGTTATACGCTGGATACTATCCAGAGTATGGTTATGAGATGAACGCTGATATGATGGATGTTTCCGGATGGGGTCCTGACTATGGTGATCCTCAGACATATCTTGACACAATGCTTCCTGATTATGCAGGATACATGGTTAAGAGCCTTGGAGTATTCTAATTAGTACTCAATTCTGATTTGATTTGTAATAGGATATTGCAAATAAAATTGGAGAAAGTGGGAATTTCATCTTCCCACTTTCTCCATTATGTTGTATAATGTTGTGGCTGTGTATTTATTAAATTTTCATAAACCACATATTACAGCTATACAATAATTATCTACCGCAAAGGGAAAAAGCTATGACTAAGTATGTATTGAAAAGACTATTGCATGGACTTATTTCATCATTCGTTGTTGTTACTATCGTAATGATAATGATCTATACCATGCTGGACAGAAACCTGATCTTTGCTCAGGATAATGTCTTTAAGAACTATGGCAATAACGAGAAGACTGCCTACATGTACAGAAAGTGGGAGGAGTATGGATATCTTGACCTCCTTACATATCAGGATTATTTGATCATGCTCCAGGAACAGGGAGAACTTGATGAGGAGACCAGAGTTAAGGCTGCCTCAATTGGTAAGAAGCCTGAGAACGACAGCGAACTTACAGCTGAGTATGTTCAGAAGTTCCAGGAATATTGCGATGCCAACGGTTACACTGTAGTAAGATGTAACGCCATTATGGTATCACCCAAGAAATATGCTAACGGTGGAGCACAACAGCTCTTTGCGTCCAAGGATTATCCTATCACGCATAGACTGATCACATATATTACAAGCCTTTTTAATGTTGATAATATTCACTATGTTGATGAAGATATAGATATAGGAGAGAGGAAGATCACATTTACTCTCCATGATCCTGTTTATGGTGGCAGCACATTTGCACCAGCTATTATGGGTAACGGTACATATCACAAATACTTGTTATATGTAGACAAGCAGTTCCCATTTGTACATCAGAACCTCTTTACACTTAATCTTGGTAAGTCTTATGCAGTCAATCAGGGTATTGATGTATTTGATACAATGACCAAGAAACAGGGTTCATATGTAATGCAGACAACTACATTCCCTACAGGACTTACAGAGGAATCAGCTGATGATCTTCATACTGCTGTATTCTCTTATGGCTCTAGAGAGACCAACAAGGTTAACTCAGACAGATTCACAGATGACTACACAAGTGTTAATACTTTCAAGAATGGTAAGTCCAAGATTGGATATTCTTTCTCGATTGGTATTATTGCAGTTCTTCTTATGTACCTTATTGGTATTCCGCTTGGAATTGCAATGGCCAGACACAAGGATAAGCTCGTTGATAAGATTGGAACACTTTACATAGTATTTATTGTAGCTGTTCCTTCACTTGCTTATATCTTCCTGTTTAAGGCTATCGGTGGTAAGCTTGGCTTCCCTACTACGTTTGATATTCAAGCTACCAGCAAGATGGTATATGTACTTCCTATTGTATCTCTGGCACTTAAGCCTATAGCTGATACAATGAAATGGCTCCGTAGATATATGATCGACCAGATGAATTCAGATTATGTCAAGTTTGCAAGATCTGGTGGTCTTACAGAGAGCGAGATATTTAGAAAGCACATTCTCAAGAATGCAGCTATTCCGATCATCCACGGCGTACCTGCTGGTATCCTGGGATCTATTGTTGGAGCTATTATTACAGAGCGTGTTTATGTAGTACCTGGTGCAGGTAACCTGCTTACAGTTGCTATTAACCAGTATGATAATGGTGTTATCGTTGGTGTAACACTTTTCTACGCAATTCTTTCAGTAGTGAGCATCATTGCTGGTGACGTACTTATTTCTATAGTTGATCCACGAATCAGCTACACAGGAAAAGCTAGGTAATATATTAAGTAGAACGGAGACAATGACAATGGAAAATAAAGATTCTCTTTTTACAGTAGAGGGAATGACAGATGAAGAGCTTTTTGCTCGCGTAGACCACAACAGTCTTGAGTCAGAGAAGATCACAGCTCCAAGATATTCATACTGGAGATCAGTATTTAGAGTGTTCTTCAAGAAGAAAATAAATATAGTTATTCTTTCACTACTTGCATTTATTATTTTATTTGCATATATTTATCCATCACTTATAAGCTACGATAGATTCGGAAATCTTCTGGATTCTACAGCCAAGCATCTTATGCCTGGTGCGGCTATGAAGAAGTTTGGATACAATATTCACTGGATACTTGGTTCTGGAGCTTCAGGACAGTCAACATTTGATGCTATCTGGACAGGTTCAAGAATATCAATTTCCCTGGCATTTATCTGCGCTGCCATCAATATGACGGTTGGTGTTTTGGTTGGTGCTATTTGGGGATTTAGTAAGAAGATCGATATGTTTATGATGGAGGTTTACAACATCGTAGGTAACGTTCCTCAGATCCTTCTTATTTCAGTACTTGTACTTATCCTTTCACCAAGCTTCTGGTCAATGGTATTTGCTCTTACAATTACTGGTTGGCTGTTTATTGCTTATTTCATCAGAACACAGGTTATCATTATCAGAGATAGAGAATATAACCTTGCCAGCAAATGCCTTGGAACACCTATTACAAGAATCGCAACCAAGAATATCTTGCCATTCATGACATCAGTAATTGTTACACTTCTTGCAGTTGAGATTCCTTCATATATTTCATATGAGGTATTCCTTGCTTATATTGGTATGGGTATGTCAGATATGTCTCTTGGTAGACTTATCTATGAAGCGGAGAGTGCTATGGTAACTCCTGGCTGGCAGTTTGAGTTCTGGAGCCCTGTAGTAATTGCTTCAATCATCACGGTTGCTCTTTATGTAACAGGACAGAATTTGGGCGATGCATCAGACCCTAGAACACATATGTAAGGAAAACGGGAAAATGGAAGATAAGAAAGTATTATTATCAGTTAAAGATTTGGAAGTTAAATTCCGTGTAAGAGGCCGTATTCTTACAGCTATTCGCGGTATTTCACTTGATATTTACGAGAATGAATCCATTGCCATCGTAGGTGAGTCAGGATCTGGTAAGTCAGTATTTACTAAGACTTTCGCCGGAATGCTTGATTCTAACGGATTTATCAGCAATGGTGATATCATTTTCAACGATGAGGAGCTTTCCAATACTATCGTTACTCTTAACGCAGCTGGTAAGAGAGAGCTTAACTCTATCACAGACAAGCTTAATGCTTATTCACCACTTGAATTTGGCGCAGACACTTACAAGAAAATCCTTGATCTTGAATCAGAAAAGAGAGCTAAAGAGACTCTTTCAGATGAGAAGGATCAGGAGTTCAACAAGAGAATCGCAGACGTTAAGTTCAAGAAGACAGAGGAATTTAACTTAAAGCAGACCTTTGATCCTAAGAAAGAAAAGGATAAGATCAAAGAGTCTGAGAAGAAGATAAAGGGTTATGAGGATGAGATCAAGGCTATCTTAAGGGAAAGAGAGAATCTTATCGCTCAGCACAAGGCCGATGTAGCAGCTAATGCAGCTTACCTTGCTGACTATAACAGAAAGCTTCAGGCTCTCAAGGATCAGTACAAGAATGAGATTGCCAAGGCAGTTACCAAGGAGCAGGTAGCCCGTAATTCAGTTATTGCCAAGGAAATCTATCTTTCAGTTGGTAGATTTGGCTATACTAAGAGAAGAAAGTATGTTGCAAGACTTCTTGCAGATTTCAAGAAAGCTCTTAAGATGGGCGAGAATATTGCAGATGAGGAAGTTAAGATCAAGCTCTTTGACAATGTTATGTATTGTCAGCTTGTTGATGAAGCAGAGACAAAGCTTACAGGCAGAATCCACATCAACCTTGCAAGAGTTACTGATCCAGAGGATTGGGGACAGACTCGTGGTAAGAAGATTGCCACTGTATTCCAGGATCCTATGACATCACTTAACCCTATCATCACTATTGGTAAGCAGATCACTTCAATCATCATGAAGCACCAGAACTGCTCTGAGGTAGAGGCTAGAGTTCGTGCTATAGAGATCATGAAGAAGGTTGGTATTCCTAATGCTGAGAAGCGTTTTGATGATTACCCATTCCAGTATTCAGGTGGTATGAGACAGCGTATCGTTATAGCTATCGCTCTTTCATGTCAGCCTAAGATCCTTATCTGTGATGAGCCTACAACAGCTCTTGATGTTACTATTCAGGCTCAGATACTTCAGCTTCTTAAGGATCTTCAGAAGGAATATGGTTACACAATCGTATTCATTACACATGACCTTGGTGTTGTTGCTAATATCGCTGACAGAGTTGCAGTACTCTATGGCGGACAGATAGTAGAGCTTGGTACTGTAGAAGATGTATTCTATGATTCAAGACATCCATATACATGGGCGCTTTTGTCATCACTTCCACAGCTTGCTCAGAGAGATACAGAGCTTTACTCAATTACTGGTACACCACCATCACTTTACAACAAGATTATTGGAGATGCTTTTGCTCCACGTAATCCATATTGCCTTAAGATTGATACAATTGAACAGCCACCTATGTTCAAGGTAAGTGATACACATTATGCTAAGACATGGCTTCTTGATCCAAGGGCACCTAAGATTGAAAAGCCGGAAATTATCCGGAATATTCATGAGAAGTTTTTAAAGATTTACAATGTAACGGAGGTTTCTGAAAATGCCTAATAATTCATTTCCTGAACATGGTCCAATAGATCCAGAAACAGGCAAAGAAATACTCCTTTCTGTGAAGAATATCGACATCACATTCGGAAAGGGAGACAGTGCATTCAAAGCTGTTAAGGATGCAAGCTTTGATATTTATAAGGGCGAGACATTCTCACTTGTAGGTGAGTCTGGTTCCGGTAAGACTACTATTGGTCGTGCTGTTATCAGAGTTAACCCTGTTTCTGCTGGTGAGATTCAGTATAAGGGCGAGAGAATTTCTGGTAATATTTCCAAGTCTCTTGATAGAGAAGTTATTAGAAATATCCAGATGGTATTCCAGGATCCTGCTGCTTCTCTTAATGAGAGAGCTACTGTAGATTATATTATTTCAGAAGGTCTATATAACTTCCATCTGTACGAGAACGAGGCAGACAGAGTACAGAAGGTAGAGAAGATGATCGAAGAGGTTGGACTTCTTCCTGAGCATCTTACTCGTTACCCTCACGAGTTCTCTGGTGGACAGAGACAGCGTATCGGTCTTGCAAGAGCAATGGTTATGGAACCAGAACTTGTAGTTGCGGATGAGCCTATTTCAGCTCTTGATGTATCAATCAGAGCTCAGGTTCTGAACCTCCTTAAGAAGTTCCAGAAGGAGAGAGGAGTTTCATATCTCTTCATTGCGCATGACCTTTCAATCGTAAGATTTATTTCTGATCGTATCGGTGTTATCTACAAGGGTAATATCGTTGAGGTTGCTGAGACAGAGGAACTCTTCCAGTATCCTCTTCATCCATATACCAAGTCTCTTATATCTGCGGTTCCTATCCCAGATCCAAGACTTGAGAAGAACAAGGTTCTGTTTACTTATGATCCTTCAGTTCATGATTATTCTGAGGATAAGCCTGAACTTGTAAATATCGGACATAACCATTTCGTATATGGTAACAAGAAGGAAATTGAGGAATACAAGAAGCTTCGTGATGAGAACAAGCCTATTCAGGCTGTTACTATTGATCCAGAGGAAGCTAAGAAGCAGAGAGCCAAGAACACAGAGTTCATGGGCGACGAGGAAGTTGAGTCCAGCGAGATCCTCAGCGCACCTGTTCATGATACAGGAAGTGTATGGCTTACAATTCTTTCATTCTTCCTTCCTATACTTGGTCTTCTTGCTGCATTTGTATTTAGAAAGAAGAACTACATTAGAAATTATAAGAAGTGCAAGAAGGGCGCTATTGTTGGCCTCTTAGTTCGTGCAGCTGTGGTTGTACTGTTCTGCATACTTCTTGTAATGGCAACATTATAATTTCATACTACATACAGTCATAGATTATGCAAGGTCGATGTCGAAAAGTCGCATCAAATGGGGCTTTATTGACATTGACCTTGAATTTGCGTTATGATGAATATTGGAATTGCTCATTTTTAGCGATAATAAATGACAATTTACTAATTTTTCGCGGGGGCGCATTATGGTTTGTAGTATGACTGGCTTCGGCAGATGCGAAGTCACAGAAGGACAGCGCAAGTATACAGTAGAACTTAAGTCTGTTAATAACAGATATCTTGATCTTGGCATTAAGATGCCAAAGAAATTCAATGCCTTTGAGGCGGCTATCCGCTCAGAACTTAAGGCATACATGAAACGTGGTAAGGTTGACGTTTTCATCATCTATGAGGATTTTTCCGAATCAGATTCCAAGGTAAAATATAACAAGGCAATTGCTCAGGAGTATTATAAATATCTTGATGAGATGGCTTCAGATTTTGGCCTTGATAATGACGTCAGGATTTCAGTTCTTTCAAGATTTCCAGAGGTTTTCACAATGGAAGAGGAAGAACTTGATGAAGACGAGGTTTGGAATGGACTTAAGAAGGCTATAAATGGCGCTGGTCAGCAGTTCCTTGAATCCAGAGTCAAAGAGGGTGAGTTCCTTTCAAGAGACCTTACTGAGAAACTGGATGGAATGCTTGATAATGTTGAATATATTACAGAGCGTTCACCAGAGATCATTACTGAGTACAAGGCTAAACTTCGAGAGAAGATAGCAGATCTTTTAGAGGACAAGCAAGTTGATGAAAATCGTCTTGCTATGGAAGTTACTATTTACGCAGATAAGGTTTGCGTAGATGAGGAACTTACAAGGCTTCGTAGCCATATTAAGGCTACGAAGGAAGCACTTATAAAGGGTGATGACAAGGACGGTATAGGAAGAAAGCTTGATTTCCTTGCACAGGAGATGAACAGAGAGGCCAATACTATTTTGTCCAAGTCTACTGACCTTAAGATTTCAGATAGGGGCATTGCACTTAAGACTGATATCGAGAAGGTAAGAGAACAGATACAAAATATAGAGTGATATTGAGTACCAAAGTGGAGACACACGTATATCACAAATAAATAGAGTGAGAGTAATAAAAATGAAACGAAAAGGTATTATTATAGTTGTTTCCGGATTTTCTGGAGCTGGAAAAGGTACTATCATGAAGGCACTTATTGCCAAGTATGATCAATATGCGCTTTCAATATCAGCAACAACCAGAAATCCAAGACCAGGCGAGGAGAATGGCAGAGAGTATTTCTTTGTAAGTAATGAAGAGTTCGAGAAGCTTATAAAAGAGAACGGACTTATCGAGCATGCGGGATATGTGAACCACTATTATGGTACTCCTAGAAAGTTTGTAGAAGATAAGCTTAATGCTGGAATTGATGTTATACTTGAAATAGAGATTCAGGGAGCTCTTCAGATCAAAGAGCAGTATCCTGATGCGGTTCTTTTATTTGTTATGCCACCTTCTGCCAAGGAACTTGAGAAGAGACTTCGCGGAAGAGGAACAGAGTCAGAGGAAGTCATCAGACAGAGACTTAACAGAGCAGTTGAAGAGTCTGTAGGAATTGAAAACTATGATTATATAGTAATTAATGATAAACTAGAGGACGCTGTTGAGGAAGTTCATGGTATAATATCATCAGCACACAATACTCCTGACAGGAATAAAGAGTTCATTGCTAAGATGCGAGAGGAACTTGGAAATCTCTAATAATATTAATTATATGTTTTAATATTTTTGTATTGTGTTATAATGTGTTAGTTTTAGCATGGATATTATTGTGCTTTACTATATTTTATACGGTATGTTATGTGCGTAAGACGCAGGAAAGGATTTTATATGATACACCCATCTTATGTTGATCTTATGAAGGTTATGAACAAAGGCGTAGAGGAAGGCGAAGAGCCTGTTGTTAGCTCCAGATATTCAGTAGTTATGGCTACTGCTAAGAGAGCTAGACAGATCATTGCTGGTGACGAGCCTATGGTTAAGGTTAAGGACAAGCAGAAGCCTCTTTCAATTGCTGTTGATGAGATGAACCAGGATACTCTTCGTATTCTTACAGATGAAGAGAAGGAAGAGATGAATGCTTCTGAGAACAATGAGGCTGAGGCTACAGAGAACGAGTAATATATGAAAATTTTATTTGTGTCACTTGGATGTGACAAGAACAGAGTTGACACCGAGGTAATGCTGGGTATGTTATCCGGCCGCGGTTACAGCTTTACTGATGATGAAGAAGAAGCAGAAGCAGCAGTGGTCAACACTTGCTGCTTTATCAATGATGCCAAGGAAGAGAGCATCAACACTATTTTAGAGCTTTCTGAGCGCAGGAAATCTGGCCAGTTAAAGGCTCTTATTGTTACAGGTTGTCTTGGACAGCGCTATCAGGAGGAAATCCAGAAGGAGATACCTGAGGTAGACGAAATCCTTGGCATATCATCTACTGACAAGATAATAACTGCGTTAGATGAGACAATAGAGAGAAATAAGCTCTTTTCTCACAAGAATTATTTTGATGATCTTAATAAAAAGCCTGTTGGTGGCCTTAAGAGAGTGATCACAACAGGTGGTCTATATAATTATCTGAAAATCGCTGAGGGCTGTGATAAACACTGCTCTTATTGTATTATCCCAAAGGTAAGAGGCTCATACAGAAGTGTTCCTATGGAACAGCTTATTGCTGACGCAAAGAATCTTGCAGCTGCAGGAGTAACAGAACTGCTCCTTGTTGCCCAGGAGACTACCCTTTATGGAACTGATCTTTATGGAGAGAAGAAGCTTCCTGAGCTATTGCACAAGCTCTGTGAGATAGAAGGCTTTAGATGGATCAGGATTTTATATTGTTACCCTGAGGAAATTACAGAAGAGATAATTCAGGCTATCAAGTCTGAACCTAAGGTATGTCATTACCTTGATATTCCTATTCAGTCTGGTTCTGACAGAATCCTTAAGAAGATGGGAAGACGCACTAATAATGCTGAGATCAGAGCTCTTGTAAAGCATCTTAGAGAGGAAATTCCAGACATTTGTCTTAGAACTACTCTTATAAGCGGATTCCCAGGAGAAACTGCAGAAGATCACAACGAGACAATGGCTCTTGTAAGGGACCTTAGATTTGACAGGCTTGGAGTATTTACTTATTCACAGGAGGAGGATACTCCGGCTGCTGTAATGCCAGATCAGGTATCAGAAAGGGTCAAGAATACCAGACGCAACAAACTGATGCGTCTTCAGCAGGAGATAGCTTTTGACAATGCAAAGGCTATGGTAGGCAAGGTTGTAGATGCTGTAATTGAAGGCAGAATCACTGATGCAGATGATGATGAAGGCTTTTCTTACGTTGCCAGAACCTACAAGGATGCACCTGATATCGATGGATATGTCTTTGTGACTGGTGTAAAGAGAGAACTGATAACAGGGGACTATATCAAGGTTAGAATTACAGGCTCAAATGAATATGATCTGATTGGGGAGGAAGAGACATGAATTTACCAAACAAGCTGACAGTACTTAGAGTTATTTTGATTCCATTTTTCGTGGCATTTTTATTGTTATCTCCAGGAAACGATACCTTTAAGTGGGTTGCTCTAGCGATTTTCGTAATTGCCAGCCTTACAGATATGGCTGATGGCAAGATTGCCAGAAAATACAACCTTATTACTGATTTTGGTAAGTTTATGGATCCTTTGGCAGATAAACTGCTTGTATGCAGTGCCATGATCTGCCTTATAGACCTAGGTAAGATTCCTTCATGGATAGTAGTTATCATTATTGCAAGAGAGTTCATTATAAGCGGCTTCAGGCTTGTTGCTGCTGATAATGGAAGAGTCATTGCAGCAAGTTACTGGGGCAAGTTTAAGACCACATTCCAGATGATCATGGTTATTCTCATGATCGCAGGTCTTGGAGATATTATTCCTTATTATGATCTTCTTACACAGATCATCATGTGGATCGCTCTTGCTCTGACAATAATCTCACTTGTTGATTACATCGTAAAAAACAAGGACGTAATGAGCGGAGACATGTAACGATATTAGGACTGAGTAAATGCAATTTCGTGCTTGCACGAATAATTGCATTTATGAAAGGATGTATATCGCGTATAAGAAACAATTGTAGTAGTAGAAATTAGAGAGTTATATGAGTAAAGATTTAGAAAAAGAAATAATCAAAGAAAACGAGGTTAACGACGAGAGAAAGATTCGTTACGACGAGTCAGGACTAGATGAGAGAATTATAAGAGCTGTTTCAGAGATGGGATTTGAATATATGTCTCCTATCCAGAAGGCAGCTATTCCTGTAATGATACAGGGTAAGGATATTATAGGACAGGCGCAGACAGGAACTGGTAAGACAGCTGCTTTTGGTATTCCACTTCTTCATCAGGTGGATCCAAATAACAAGCACCTTCAGGCAGTAGTTCTTTGTCCTACAAGAGAGCTTGCAATGCAGGCTGCAGATGATATTAGAGATTTTGCCAAGTATATGTTTGGAATCAAGGTTCTTCCTGTTTATGGAGGCCAGGATATTTCAAGACAGATCAGGGCTCTTTCTAATGGTGTTCAGATTGTGGTTGGAACTCCAGGAAGAGTTATGGACCATATGCGCAGACATACCATGAAGATGAAGGATGTTAAGGTCCTTGTTCTTGATGAAGCAGATGAAATGCTTGATATGGGCTTTAGAGAGGATATTGAGACAATCCTTCAGGGAATGCCGCAGGAGAGACAGACAGCTCTGTTTTCTGCTACAATGCCAGAACCAATCCTTAAGATCACCAAGACTTATCAGAAGAGCGATGCTGAATATATCAAGATGACTCCCAAGGAGATTACTGTAGCAGCTATCGAGCAGGCATATTACAGAGTTCCACAGAAGATGAAGGAAGAGGTCCTCATCAGACTTATGGATTTCTACAATCCTTCAAGATCACTTATTTTCTGCAATACCAAGAAAATGGTAGATCAGCTTGCTGAGAACCTTAAGGGGAAGGGATACCTTGCGGATGGACTTCACGGAGACCTTTCCCAGAACCAGAGAGATACTGTAATGAATCTCTTTAGAAACGGAAGGATCAATATCCTTATTGCTACAGATGTGGCAGCAAGAGGAATTGATGTAAGCGGCGTAGAAGCTGTATTTAACTACGATATCCCAGAAGATATTGAATACTATGTACACAGGATCGGGCGTACAGGAAGAGCCGGCAGAAGCGGCATGAGCTTTACTCTTGTAGGCGGAAGAGAGATGTACAAGCTTCGTGAGATCGAGAAGGTTTGCCATACCAAGATTGAGGAGCGTCATGTTCCAAAGGCCAAAGAGATAACAAGAGTTAAGTCTCAGAAGGTTTTTGCAGAAGTTATAGATATTATCGAGAATAGTGATATAGCGCAGGCACTTGAGTTTGTAAATCAGAAGATTGAAGAGGGCGAGTATACTGCAGAGCAGCTTGCAGCCGGATTTATGAAACTTAAGATGGGCGCAGATCTAGAGGATCTTGTTCTTTTTGAAAAGAGTGACAGAAGCCGCAGAGACTTTAAAACTCGCGGCGAGAGAGATAGAGATGGCAGGGGCGGCAGAGGCCGTGGTGAGAGAAGCCGCGACGGAAGACGTTCTGACAGAGATGGCCGCGGTGAGAGAAAGCGCGATGGAAGACGTTCTGATAAAGATGGACGTAGCCGTGATGGAAGACGCTCTGACAAGGAAGGCCGCAGCCGTGATGGAAAGCGCTATGACAAGGATAGTCGTGGCAGAGACAACAAATCTTTTGACAAGAAGGAGCGTAGCGAGGAATTTCCAAAGCCACGCAAGAAGCAAAAGCCTTTAAATGACTCTGACGGATTTACAAGGAGCACAGGACTTGATGAGAGTCTTATTGCCAGCATAAAGGCTGACAGAGATAAGACTACATCTACTACAGGCAAGTCAGGCACAGCCGGTACTGAGTCCAAGAGATATGAGAGAAAGTCAGAA
Source organism: Butyrivibrio sp. INlla14 (assembly GCF_900102515.1). GTDB lineage: Bacteria > Bacillota > Clostridia > Lachnospirales > Lachnospiraceae > Butyrivibrio. The sequence continues at coordinate 90,175 of NZ_FMVS01000011.1, read as the reverse complement.
AAAAAGAGTGACGGATTTGAAAATGTAGGACGCATTAACATCAAAGGGGAAGGTTCTACAAAGTCATGGTATATGGAAGATACCTCTAAAAAGGGCAAGAAAGAGAATAAAGATACAGATACCATGAATGTTTCAAAATCTGAGAAAAAGGCCATGAAAGCTGAAAACAAAAAGCGAAGCCTTGATTACCTTTCAGACGTTAGCAATTTTGTTATGGAGAGCTTTGGCAAGCGTGGCAAAAAGGGGGAATAAATGGCTGATAGAAACAGTTTAAGAGCGAAAATCAATCGTTTTAGAGCTAAGGTATTTAACATGGTTAGTACCGGCGTGATTGATGAGCCTATAAACCGTTTTTATGATTGGATCAGCATAATAGCCCTTCTTTTAAATCTTGCAGCAGTTTTTGCAATAACATTTGATTACATGGAGGAGCACTATAAAGGGCTCCTCCTTGCTATTGAAGCTGTTACAACATTTTTCTTTGCAGTTGACTATGTGCTACGAGTATTTAGTGCTAATGAACTGTATCCTAAACTATCACCGGGCAAATCTTCAATCAGATATGCATTGTCTTTGGCCGGAATTATCGATCTTTTATCATTTTTGCCTTATTATCTTCCAGTGTTTTTCCCAGGAGGAGCTACAGTATTCAGGCTCTTTAGAATTGCAAGGATACTAAGGCTATTCAGGATCAATTCCTATTACGATCAACTAAATGTAATAACAGAGATCATTGTCAGTAAGAGTCAGCAGCTTCTTGCCTCTGTATTTATCATTTTTATTTTGATGCTGGCATCTAGCCTTTGCATGTACAGTGTTGAGCACGACGCACAGCCAGATGTTTTCCAGAACGCTTTTTCTGGAATATGGTGGTCTGCGTCAACTCTTTTGACTGTAGGATATGGTGATATCTATCCAGTTACTATAATGGGTAAGATTCTGGGAATTATCATAAGCTTTTTGGGTGTTGGCATGGTTGCTATTCCTACTGGTATCATCAGTGCAGGCTTTGTTGAACAGTACCAGAAGCTTAAGACTGTGGGTGACTTTGCTGAGGAAGAAAACATTCATTTTATCAGGATCAGATTGTCTCAAAAAGATTCCTGGACAGGAAAAAAGATAGTTGATATCGGTATACCCAAGGATGTTATGATTGTTGCAATTCAGAGGGGAAATGAGACTATTATTCCAAGAGGTCAGACGGTGCTTGAAAATGGCGACATTCTGGTAATGTGCGCGGAGAAAATCAAGGATATTTCTCCTATTGATCTTAAGGAAATAACTATAAATGAAGGCCATTCCTGGAATGGCGTAGCAATTAAAGATCTGGATATTTCAAGGCAGAGCTATATCTTCATGATACGGAGAAAAGGTAAGGCCCTTGTTCCTAAGGGAAATATAGTTATAAAGGCTGGCGATATAGTTCTTTTATATGGCAAGCATAAATATATTTGAGGAAGTAACATGTTTGAACTAACAACTAAGAAAAAGATATTAAACGAAACAGAATTATTTGTCCTTGATATGGATGGAACTTTTTATCTGGACAACGATATACTAGATGGCGCTTTGGACTTTCTTGAAAGCGTCAAAAATGCAGGTAAGGACTTTATATTTTTTACTAATAATTCGTCCACTTCGCCTGCGCTTTACATAGAAAAATTAAAGAGGATGAACTGCCACATAAATAGGGATAAGATCATGACTTCCGGGGATGTTATGATAAGGTTTCTTGATACAAATTACAAGGGCAAAAGTGTATATCTTCTTGGGACACCGGCCCTTGAAGAGAGTTTTGAGGAAGCAGGAATAAATCTCTTTAAACCGGAAGTATCAGAAAATGATGGCTTTGTTCCCTGCGATACAGCTAATATTCCGGATATTGTGGTCGTTGGCTTTGATAAGACCTTGACCTATGAGAAACTTACAAATGCCTGCACGTATATCAGAAATGGGGCCTTATTCCTGGCAACCCATCTTGATATTAACTGCCCTATGAAGGGAGGCTTTATCCCTGACTGTGGTGCAATGTGCGCAGCTATAACTCTTTCTACAGGAAAAGAGCCTAAGTATGTAGGAAAACCTTTTAAGGAAACTGTAGATATGGTGGCGTCTTTTACTGGAGTAGCAAAAGAAAAGATAACCTTTGTGGGAGACCGTCTGTACACTGATGTTGCGACTGGTGTAAAAAATGGAGCAAAGGGAGTTCTAGTCCTTACAGGAGAAGCTACAGTAAGAGACATAGAAACCTCTGATGTTAAGCCTGATGCAGTATTTGAAGGCATAAAGGAAATGGGAGAGATTCTTTGCACTTTGTAATGACTTTATGCCATCTATATCAAAATGTGCGAAATTTGACATAAATATTGAAAAAATGGTACAGGCTAGTTAAAGCCCTAGACTTATCATTTCTGAGTTAATTATAATGATTTGTGAATGTGTAGAATGATATATTACCGACATTATGCCAAGGAGGAAATCACAATGAAAATTGCTTTGATCAATGAAAATAGCCAGGCTGCCAAGAACGAGATGATCTATGGTGCTCTTAAAAAGGTTGCTGACAAGCACGGCTTTGAAGTATTTAACTACGGTATGTATTCAGCTGATGACAAGGCTCAGCTTACATACGTTCAGAACGGTATTCTTGCATGCGTTCTTCTTAACTCAGGTGCAGTAGATTACGTTATCACAGGTTGCGGAACAGGTGAGGGTGCAATGCTTGCCTGCAACAGTTTCCCAGGAGTTATCTGCGGACATGTAACAGATCCGCTTGATGCTTACACATTTGCTCAGATCAACGATGGTAACGCTATTTCTATGAATTTCGCTCTTAAGTCAGGATGGGGCGCAGAGCTTAATCTTGAGTATACTTTTGAGAAGCTCTTCTCAGAGGAATCTGGACAGGGCTATCCAAGAGAGAGAGCAGTACCAGAGCAGAGAAATAAGAAAATCCTTGATGAAGTCAAGAAGGTTACATACAACCAGGATGTTGTAGCTATCCTTAAGAACCTTGACAGAGATCTTGTGAAGGGAGCACTTTCTGGAGAGCATTTCCTTGAGTACTTTGATGCAAATGCTAAGGACGAAAACATCAAGGCTGCAGTTCACGAAATTTTAGCATAAACCTTATGCTATTAGGTATGTAAGTACTGATATATTATTGTAAAGATATAGTCACCACGCGGATTTTTAATATCTGGCGTGGTGATTTTTTCTTTGTACTAGCCTAGATAAATCAAAGGCTTTATGATATACTTTTTCTTGTGTTGTGTGGGGCATAGGTAGTTAGTTAAACAAGATTATAAGGGATATTTGTTTTAAAATGGGTTATAGAAGTAAAGATAAGACAATCAATGTGTCATCTGGTAAAAGCAGAAGACGCTCTAATAGAAAAATTAATATCAGGATGATTGCAGCTCTTTCTGGCGCAGTAGTAATTGGTGTTGCAGCAATCTATGTAGTATATTCCAGCCTTCCATTTGTTAAGGTCAGTAAGGCTATAGCAGCGGGAAACAGATATTCAGAGAATGCAGAATATGACGCTGCAATAAACTCCTATTCTGAGGCTATTGAAATAGATTCGGGTTCAGTTACAGCTTACAACAATATGGCTAGTGCATACCTTAGTATTGATGATACAGAATCAGCCAAGAAAGTTTTGTACGATGGCTGGCAGAATACTGAAAATGAAGCTCTTCTTGGCAATTATCTGACTGTCATTATGAATGATGCAGTTAATTCAATGAATAAGGGAGAAGGCAATATAGATACAGTGCTTTCTGTTCTTGAGGTTCTTGAGCAGGATAACACTAATGCAGATGCTATTGAACTTTTATCAGCGGCCTATGACAGATGCTTTAGCGCATATACAGGTGATCCCAATGGCTTGTTTAGAAATGGAGATGAGAATGGATGCTCTTTTGCCAAATATTCTGATCTTCTAAGTCGTATGATAACTGTATATGAAAATACACCATCTGAGGAACTAAAGGCTCTTATACTTAAATATGCGATTCCTGTAGCTGATTCTTTTACCATAAATTACGAAGATGCTGTTTCGTATAAGGCTATTTTAGAAAGAGTAAGAGAAGCGGTTGCTACGAGCGATGAAATAGATTCTGCGATTGCCTGCCTTGTAAATGCTGAGGGCGTACAGGAGATATTTGCTGATATTTTCACTCAGCTTGATGTTGGAAATGTTGATGAGTTGAGAGATTTTGTAGTTTCTGAGAAGTATCTATCTCTCAGGGATGTTTTCCTTAACAATATTGAAACTCCCCAGGAGAACACAACCTATGTTGCTATCAGTAGGGAAGCCATTATTTTAAATAAAAATGATGGTAAGTTCAGCTATAGATTTTTAAACTTTGAAGAGAACCCGCAGACTAAGGGCGTTATCACTCTTTGGGCCAATTACTTTGAGGATGATGGGGTTCAGAGATGCTCAATCTCCTATGAACCAGAAAGCGTAAATGGTAATCCTTATCCTCATACTAAATATTCAGTAACTTACCTTAAGAGCTATACAAACTCTGGCAAGAATACCAAGGTTGCCAAGATGAATTACAGACTCTGCACAGAGATTACTGATGAAAATGGTGAAATTGATGAGACAATCATTGGTGACTGGGGCGGAGACAATGAGTATGTGATGGATATTGATACTATTGAATCAAGAATAAAAGCATAAGTGCTATAATAGGACTAGTATATTTGCAAGACGAATGTACTAGTTCTTTTATTACTACGAGGGATTTATGAGCGAACCAAAATGCATAATTATCTCAGCAGGCTCTTTTACACCGCTTGAGATTTCTATAAACGAAGAAGACTTTGTGATTGCCTGTGATGCAGGCTTTATGTATGCCCAGCAGATGGGAATACTTCCTGATCTTATTGTTGGAGACTTTGACTCTGCTTCTGAGGCTGGTCCAATACTCATGAGAAGTATTCAGGAAATAGCAGAAAATGACCCTGACAGGATTGTTAAGCTTGATGTAAGAAAAGATGATACGGATACGATTAAAGCTGTCAAAATAGGGCTTTCAAAGGGCTATAGGAAGTTTTATTTTTATGGAGCTCTTGGGGGAAAGAGATTTGACCATACTATGGCCAATATACAGACTCTTTTATTTGTTAAGCATAATGGCGGCAAGGGCTATATTTTTGACTCAGGGAAAATGCTCATGATAGCTGAAAATGAGACCATAAACTTTAACCGTGGGAATACCGGGTATTTATCTGTTTTTTCACTTTCTGAGGTATCTAAAGGAGTGACACTAAAAGGCCTTATGTATACTCTGGAAGATGGGGAACTTAGAAGCGATTTTCCTCTTGGAGTCAGCAATGAGTTTATAATAGATGAAGAAGCTGTTGTTACTGTAAAGGACGGCACGTTACTTATTTCCTGTGAATTTTGATGACAGATAATTGCCATATTATGGGCTATAAGCTTATTATTGGGGGTATATCATGGATAATCAAAAGATTGTAAGTAAATTATCCCGTGTGGGAATCTTAGGAAATGTTCTACTTGCTGCATTTAAGCTATTTGCAGGTATCTTTGGAAGATCAGGCGCCATGGTGTCTGATGCTGTTCATTCTTTGTCAGATGTATTTGCGACATTAATTGCATATGTGGGAGTTAAGCTTGCCCAGAGAAAAGAGGACGAGCTTCATCCATATGGCCATGAGAGGCTTGAATGCGTTGCTTCTCTGGCTCTTGGACTTATTCTTGCCGGAACTGGTTTTGGAATTGGATATAGCGGAGTCAGAAAGATACTCTTTGAACGTGCAACACTTGTGGTTCCTACATTGTTACCATTAATAGCAGCGGTAGTTTCTATTGTGGTAAAAGAGGCTATGTTCTGGTATACCATGTTCTATGCCAAAAGGCTTGATTCTGCCGCTTTTAAAGCTGATGCATGGCATCACAGATCTGATGCCATTTCATCTGTCGGATCATTTATCGGTATCGGCATGGCAAAACTTGGTTTTCCAATCATGGATCCAATTGCCAGTCTTATCATCTGCGTTCTTATTTTAAAAGTTGCTCTTGATATCATCAAGGAAGCTATAGATAAAATGCTTGATACATCATGCAGCACTGACTTTGAGAACGATGTAAGGGATTTTATTGCAAGGCAGCCTGGAGTTGTAGGCATAGATCTTTTACATACCAGACAGTTTGGAAACAGGATATATGTTGATCTTGAAATATCTGTTGATCGTAATATCTCCCTGATTGAAGCTCACGAGATAGCAGAAAAGGTTCATGACGGAGTTGAGCAGAATTTCAGTAACGTTAAACATGTGATGATCCATGTTAATCCAAGCGATTATGATCCCAAGAATGAAGTGGTCAATGGGGATGACCTGATCTGATCCTAAAACATGGAGGAAAATGTGTATGAAGTTTTTGGGGAAAATTAAAAGCATTTTTAAAGAAGTGGTTAATGAGCACAGATATTCGTTTGGGGCATTTATGCTGTCAATGATCCTATGGGCAATTACAGCAGGGGACAATCCAGCTGGTGACGTGCTTTATTCCATCTTCGATTTTTTGAAAACCATAGAATGGCTTCTTCTTTCTGTTTCTTTTGGACTATTGTTATGCGAGTCCATTCATCTATACAAGAAGGATACTGATTCTTCTTATAATCCCAAATCTAAAAAAGTACTGGGCTTAAGAATTGTGATCATTGCAACAACTTTTCTTTCAGCCCTTCAGTTTAGAATTCTCGATGAATATATACCTGAAAGTTTTTTTAAAGTTGGCTATGAAGATTTAATTCTTGATCTGTCCAGAAATATTCTGTTCTTTGTTGGGATTGCAGTAATTGGACTTACTATATATTTCTTTTACAAAAGAAGCGGGGAATACTCTGAAACTTACGTTGCCAAGGCTTTTTGCGGATTTATGAAAGCAGAGCTTGTGTATGGCATTATCGCTCTTGGAGCCCTTTTGATAATATGGGCTTTCGATACCCTTATCTTTGATACTTTTTTTATGGACCTGACACTTAGAGTAGAAATACTTTTACTTGGACTTGTCGAGTTTCCATGCGCGGTTGTGGGGCTTTCTAAAACAGAAGGAGAAATCTCCAAGTTTGGAAGAATTGTTTTATCCTACATATTTACCGGAATAATCGCAGCTGCTTTTGTTATCATTTATGTTTATATCATAAAGATTTTTGTTACATGGACATTTCCATCAAATGAAGTATTTCCAATACTTACAGCGCTTTTTGTCTGCGGCCTTTTTGCCTGGACAATGGCCTTTGGATGCTGCGATGAAGGAATAAAAAGAGCTATTTCCATATTGCCATTTCTTTTTATCCCATTTATTATTCTTCAGATAATGTGCCTGCATATGCGAGTTAGGGATTATGGCCTTACTTCCAGCAGATACTTTGGAATCGTTGTAATAGTTTTTGAAATTATATATTTTGTAATTTATACTCTTAGATTCATCAGGAAAAAAGACTACATTTATACTCTTATTTTTATAGTGATCGCAGGGGCTTTTATAGTTCTTTTTATGCCAGGGATAAATGTTTACAGCGCTGTTACAATGTCTCAAAAGGGGAAAATCATAGCTTATCTTGAACGAGGCAGTAATACGTCAGATGCTATTAAGAAAGATGCCCATGAAGCCTATAAGGTACTTGATAGAGAGGGCGGCTTTTCGGGAAGGCTATTTATTGATAACAAGCTGTCTAAAGATCAGATGAGCGACCTTACAAATAATGATTATCACGATGATGCAGAGAGAACCTACATAAACGTATACAATGATATGTACAGTGTAGATGTTACGGGCTTTACAAGGCTTAGCATCGTTGAAACTGATCTTACTGACTGGGCTGGAATCACTTATATTGATAATATTCCTATATATCTTAGGGATGATGAGTCAGAGCCCGTAGATTACGTTGATTTTTGCGACATAGTAGATACTCTTAGAGAGTATAAAAAGAGAAATGTAGGCCAGACAGAAAAAGAAAAGGTTATCCAGAAGAAAATCACCACAAAAAATGGGAAGACACTGGTGCTTACCAAAGTAAACATTTTCGGTTTTACAGAAAATGGCGAAATGGATATCAGAAGCTTTGAAATCAGAGGCTATCTTCTTGAATAAATTAACTTTTTGTTAAATGCTTGTCATACCCATAGCTATTGAGATATACTATGCAAGGACGAAAGTTCATTTTAATAATAGTTATTTAACCAGAGCAGGATATGCTCTGAACAGAAAATGGAGGATATATATAATGAGAGGTTCTAAACCAACAGTTCTTTTGATTCTTGATGGATATGGACTTAATGATAACCCAGAGGGAAATGCTATTGCTATGGCTAAGACTCCTGTAATGGATGGACTTATGAAGGATTATCCTTTTGTTAAGGGATACGCTTCAGGACTTGCAGTTGGTCTTCCTGATGGACAGATGGGTAACTCAGAGGTTGGCCATATGAACATGGGCGCTGGCCGTATTGTTTACCAGGAACTTACAAGAATTACAAAGTCTATCGAGGATGGAGACTTCTTTACAAACGAGGGACTTCTTGCTGCAATCAATAACTGCAAAGAGAAGAATTCAGCTCTTCACCTTTATGGTCTTGTATCTGACGGTGGTGTACACAGCCACATTACACATATCTATGGCCTTTTAGAGCTTGCCAAGAAGAATGGCCTTGATAAGGTATTTGTTCACTGCTTCCTTGATGGTAGAGATACTCCACCAGAGAGCGGAATTGATTTTGTTCAGCAGCTTGAGGACAAGATGAAGGAACTTGGCGTTGGAGCCATCGCTTCAATTTCTGGCCGTTACTATGCTATGGATAGAGATAACAACTATGACCGTGTTGAGATTGCTTACAATGCACTTAGAAATGGTGAGGGCAACAAGGCTGATTCAGCACATCAGTGCATGGTTGACAGCTACAAGAATGGCAAGACTGATGAGTTCGTTGTTCCTACAGTTATCATGAAGAATGGTGCTCCTGTAGCAACAATCAAGGATGGAGATTCAATCATTTTCTATAACTTCCGTCCTGACAGAGCAAGAGAGATCACACATTGCTTCTGTGATGATGAGTTTGATAAGTTTAACAGAGGCGCAAGACCAGACGTTACATATGTTTGCTTTACAGACTATGATCCACTTATTCCTAACAAAGAGGTTGCCTTCAAGAAGGTTCTTCTTAACAACACCTTTGGTGAGTGGCTTGCAGCTAAGGGTATGAAGCAGGCTAGAATCGCTGAGACAGAGAAATATGCTCATGTTACATTCTTCTTTAATGGTGGTGTTGAGCAGCCAAACGAGGGCGAGGACAGAGTACTTGTAAACAGCCCTAAGGATGTTGCTACATACGACCTTAAGCCTCAGATGAGCGCTCCAGAGGTTTGCGAGAAGATTGTTAATGCAATCAACTCTCAGAAATATGATGTTATCATTGCTAACTTTGCAAACCCAGATATGGTTGGACATACAGGCGTTATCCCTGCTGCAGTACAGGCTATCGAGGTTGTTGATGAGTGCGTTGGCAAGGTAGTAGATGCTGTTAAGGCTCAGAACGGAACAATGTTTATCTGCGCTGACCACGGCAACGCTGATATGATGATCGATTATGAGACAGGGGAGCCTTGGACAGCTCATACTACAAATCCTGTTCCATTTATCCTTGTTAACTATGATCCAGCTTACACACTCAAAGAGGGTGGATGCCTTGCTGATATCATTCCTACACTTATCGAGTGCATGGGTGAGGAGCAGCCTGCTGAGATGACTGGTAAGTCACTTCTTATCAAGAAATAAGACTTTTAGAAATAGCTTTAAATTCACGCATTATCGGCTTTTATGAATTGACTTTTGATGCGTAAATGTGGTATTGTAGTAGTTGCTTGTAATTCGCAATTTGCATTAAGAAACAATACTATATGTGTTTTGGGAGGTTATACTAAGTGAGCGTTTTAAGTTATGTTGTTGGTGTAGTATTTATGCTGGTTTGTGCCGCTCTCGTAGTTCTTGTACTTGCTCAGGAGGGCAAGAATCAGGGACTTGGAGCTATCCAGGGAACAGTTGAGAATACATATTGGGGCAAGAACAAGGGCCGTTCAAGAGAAGGCGTTCTTAAGAAGGTAACAATCGTTCTTTCAGTTTTATTTGTAGTTGTTGCTATCGTTCTTAATATGAACATTCTTTAATCTGTTTATTTGAATCTGTTTAGATTTTAAGGCACTCCGTAGTGAGTGCCTTTCTTTTTCTTTAGTAATAAGTGAGGTTTTATGAGTAAAGGTAAGAGCCTTAAAAGGATGAATGAAAGCTTTTTAGGCAAAAAGAATAATAGAGAAATGGTAGTTGGCACATTTATTGCTAATGCCAGAGGCTTTGGTTTTGTAGAAGTCGAGGGAAGAGATGAAGATATCTTTATTCCTGAAGAGTATGTTCACGGAGCATTTCATTCTGATACTGTAGAGGTGGAACTATTGCCTGAATCTACAGGCAAGAGAACAGAAGGCCGCATCAGGAACATCCTTGTAAGAGGTATGGATGAAGTTGTAGGAACCTATCAGGGCGAGAAGAATTTTGGCTTTGTCATTCCAGATAATGGCAGACTTGGAAGTGATATTTTTATCCCAATCGAGCATCATGGCAAGGCTGTTACAGGTGATAAGGTAGTTGTTAAGATCACCGACTATGGCAATGCTCTTGAGAGGAAGAAACCTGAAGGCAAGGTAAAAGAGGTAATTGGAAATATCAATGATCCTGGCGTTGATATCATGTCGATTGTAAAGGGTTATGATATACCAAGCGAGTTCCCTGAAAGAGTAATGAATCAGGCAAATAGATGCCCTGACCAGATTTCAGAGGCTGATATGTATGGAAGAGAGGATCTTCGCTCGCTTCAGATGGTTACAATAGATGGCGAAGATGCCAAGGATCTTGATGATGCTGTAAGTCTTTCTATAGATGAAAAGGGACTTTATCACTTGGGAGTACATATTGCAGATGTTACCAATTATGTACAGGAGAATTCAGCGCTTGACAGAGAGGCCCTTAAGAGAGGCACATCAGTTTATCTTGTAGACAGAGTTATTCCTATGCTCCCACACAGACTATCAAATGGAATCTGCTCCCTTAATCACGGAGAGGACAGGCTTGCTCTTAGCTGCCTTATGACTTTTGATAAGAGCGGATCGCTTGTTGATCACAACATTGTTGAATCCGTGATCAATGTAGATGAGCGTATGTCCTATACATCTGTTGCCAAGATACTAGAGGATGAAGACCAGGAAGAGTGTGAGAAGTACGAAGCGCTCGTTCCCATGTTTAAAGATATGGCGGCTTTGTCAGCTCTTTTACGAAAGAAAAGAGAAGATAAGGGAGCTATAGACTTTGATTTCCCTGAGACCAAGATAATACTTGATGAGGCTGGAAATCCTATAGACATACAGCCTCGCCAGAGAAATGTAGCTACCAAGCTGATTGAGGACTTTATGTTGGCAGCTAATGAGACTGTTGCAGAGCATTTTTATTACATGCAAAGTCCTTTTGTATATCGTATCCATGAACAGCCTGATCCAGAGAAGATTGGCACTTTGTCAGCTTTTGTATCTGGCCTTGGACATCACATTAGAGTTAAGAGAGATGACGGTGTAAGACCTAAAGAAATCCAGAAGCTTCTAAAGGAAGTAGAGGGAAGCAAGGAAGAGCCTGTTATCTGCAGGATGGCACTTCGCAGTATGATGCAGGCCAAGTATAGCACAGAGTGCACGGGGCATTTTGGTCTTGCATTTGACTACTATTGTCATTTTACTTCTCCTATAAGAAGATACCCTGACCTTCAGATTCACAGAATCATAAAGGATCATTTAAGGGGCAGAATGAATGCTGAGAAGGCAGCTCATTACGTAGAAATCCTTGATGAAGTTGCCAAGCACTCCTCTGAAACTGAGAGAAGAGCAGAGGAAGCTGAGAGGGAAACAGACAAACTCAAGAAGGCTCAGTATATGGAAAACCATATTGGTGAGCGCTTTGAAGGCATAGTATCAGGAGTTACAGCCTGGGGACTATTTGTTGAACTTGAAAATTCCTGCGAAGGCATGATCAGAGCAGCTTCTATGAATGATGATTTCTACGTTTATGATGAGAATCATATGAAGCTTGTAGGTGAGAGTACCCACAAGGAATATTGCCTTGGACAGAAGGTTATGATAAAGGTCTTAGGAGCAGACAGGATAACCAGAACAATAGACTTTAGAATTGTAGATGAGAATGAATCTGAGGACTCTCTAGATGAGTATGGCTATGATCCTGACGATTTTGTAGTCTATTCAGAAGCAAGGAAGGTTGCTGAGAATAGAGCAAACAAGATCAGAAAGGTCATCGAGAGGTCTAAAGATGAAGCTGATGACGCTGACAATTCTCTACATAAAGAAGCCAGCTTTGGCATAAAGGGCAAGAGTAAGAAAGATAAAAAGCCTGCTGATAAGAAGGGCAAGAAGAGTAAGAAAAAGGAACAAGAGGGACGTATTGTAGAATACAATGGTGAGCTGATTGATCTAAGTCAGTATGAGCCAGATCCTATAACAGGAGATCTTCAGCCCAAACATAGAGGTAAGAAACACTTACCTGCAACTGGCAAGGCAATTGGCGGCAGGAAAAGAGCCAAGGACAAGGTTGATAGGGATAAGTCTAAGAAAGATAAGTCTTCATCAGGGCGTAAGGTCTACAAGGTCCACAAGTACAAGAAGTCTGCTACCAGTAAGGCTGCAAGAAGCGCTCAGGGCAAGGGTAAGCGCAGGAAATAATAGAAATACCAATACTACAGAAAAGTTTAGGGGCTATATAAAATGGCAGAAGATAAGGCTAGAAAGCTAGTAGCGAATAATAAAAAAGCATATCATGATTACTTTATCGAAGAGAAATACGAGGCTGGTATAGAACTCTTTGGAACAGAAGTTAAGTCTATTCGTCAGGGTAAATGCTCAATAAAAGAGGCCTGGATCAGCATTGATAAGGGCGAAGCTTTTATTATGGGCATGAATGTAAGTCCTTATGAAAAAGGTAATATTTTTAATAAGGATCCTCTTAGGGTAAAGAAGCTTCTTTTGCACAAGGCTGAGATCAGAAAGCTTGAACAGCAGAAGATGGTTCAGGGTTATACACTTGTTCCGCTTGAAGTGTATTTTAAAAATGGCAGAGTAAAAGTTGAAGTAGGCCTTGCAAAAGGTAAAAAGCTCTATGACAAGCGCGCTGATATGGCCAAAAAAGATCAGCAGAGAGAAGCACTTAGAGATTATAAAGTAAGTCTTAGATAAATTAAATTATTATTAAGGATTGCTCTAAATTGAATTTTTAGCCATCGTAAGCGGTATAATATAAAGCGTAAAAATTACTGATAATGCGATAATTTTTTATGCGGAGGCTTACGATGGCTAAAAAAATAAGTGAAGGTAATAAAAACAACAGTGCACAGATAGCTTTTAAGGACAGCATTAAGACAAAACTTATTGGCATAATGCTTCTTGTTGCGGTAGTACCTCTTCTTGTAGCTATAATTGTCAGCTATAACACATCTACCAGCAAGGCACTTAAGGATGCACAGGCGTCTCAGGAATGGCAGGCAAGATATATTTTGAGTATGTTTGATAAGGTCATAGAGACAAACCTGAACACTATTAATGCCATTGCAACGAACCCTACGGTAGTTCAGTATGCTTTGGGGGAAGCAGGCATTCCTTATGATGCAGTTCAGCAAACTCTGTATCAGTATGACCTGGTTATGAATGATGGTCAGAATACCGCGGTGACTGATACAACTGGTATGCAGATAGCAAGGGGAACAGGCGACTTTGTAAGTGTCGCAGAGAGAGAATATTTCCAGGAGGCTATTAAAGGCAATACTTTCATTTCAAATATAACGATCAGTAAAACTACTGGACGTAGAATGGTTACCTTTGCAGTGCCTTTAAGGTTCAATGATCAGATTATTGGTGTAGTACACAGAAACTATGATCTTGGAAATCTGCATGAACTTCTTGCTGCGCAGGCTGAAAATGCCTTTGTAGTTGATAGAACAGGTATGGTTGCAGCTCATTCCCAGTATGAAATTGCAGAAGGTGTCCATGATGAAGTAGACGTTTCAACTTCAGAGTTTTATACATCAGGCCAGGAAAAAGGATTTTATAAAAATGCTTCCAAGTTTGGAACAAACTACATGGCATATGTAAAAGAACCGAAATCAGGTTTTGTAGTTGTTACAGCACAGAGCGCTGAGTCAATTATGGATTCAGCTAGGCAGGCAGCTATGATAGTAATAGTTGTAGGTATTATCCTTGTAGTCATTGCCATTGTTATCTCATTCATGATGGCAAAGAGCTTTACAGAACCAATCAAAGCTCTTAATGAAACCTTTACAGCCCTTGCTGATGGTAGATTCTTAAAGGTTGAAAAGTTTGATGCCCGCAAAGACGAGCTTGGAGCTATTTCTAAAGCAACAAATTCAGTTATTGATACTCTTGATAATATTGTTAATAATATAAAAGAATCTGCAAAGAGCGTAGGAAGCTCATCTGAAGAGCTTTCTGATATGGCAAATCAGATTTCACAGACAGCAGAAGACGTTTCTAATGCGGTTCAGGAAATTGCATCAGGAGCTACTCAGCAGGCTGATGAAATTCAGAACGCATCAGAGAACGTTGGAAGGATTGGCGATGCTGTAGTAAATGTTCAGAATTCAACCGATGATCTTTCCGGCATTGCTCAGAAGATGAAAGAAGCATCTGAGATTTCAAGTAAATCCCTTGCTTCTCTTCAGGATTCCTCTACTGAGATGACAGCCAAGATTGAAGATATCTCTAGAACAATCGGAGCTACGCAGACTGCTGTTAATAATATCAATGAAAAGGTTGAAGGAATTACATCTATTGCTACACAGACCAACCTCCTTTCTCTTAATGCAAGTATTGAGGCTGCAAGAGCTGGTGAAGCCGGCAAGGGATTTGCAGTTGTTGCTGAAGAAATTGGTAAGCTTGCAGAAGATTCAAAGGCCATGGCTGATGATATCAAGAAAGAGATGGAATCACTTCTTGAACAGAGTGAAGCAGCAGTTCAGGCTGCAGAAGATGTCAAGCAGGGCAACAGTGATCAGCAGATTGCTCTTGGTGAAACTCTTGATGCGGTTAATGGAATGCTTGAAGATATTGGAAGCACTGTTGGCGGCGTACAGCTCATATCTGAAGGGGCTGAGACCTGTGACAGCTCCAAGAATGCTGTTGTTGACACTATGAGCGCTCTTTCAGCTATTTCAGAAGAAAATGCAGCTTCTTCAGAAGAAACCGGAGCTTCAATGCAGGAACTTTCAGCTACAGTTACAACTCTTGCTGGATCAGCTAATGCCCTCAAGGATATTGCTGAAAAGCTCAATGAAGAAATGAAGTTCTTTAAGAACTGAAATTGACTTTTTAGAATATGATGCTTTCCCTCCTCTTGGCATCAAAAGTGCCTTGAGGGGGGGATTCTTTTGAACAAAAAAGATAAAAACTAAACCATCAGGCTATTGATTATCTGCTTGGAAGTCGATATAATCATAGAGCAGTACAACTTAATAAGGGTTAGTAAAGGTTTCGACAGGGATTTTGAAGCTGGAGAAGCTATCCGTAGGACGGTGCGTCAAACCTCAAATTAAAATTAAACGCTAACGATAATTTAGCACTCGCTGCCTAAGTGCAGCCCGTCAGCCCAGGTGCACCTACACATCTGGTAACTGGCGTCAAACTTTGTAGGAAACGACATAGCTTAAGCTTTGCGGCTATGGTCGTATCATGAAGCTACCGACTAGTTTTGGTTGTCAATTTCCGGGGCTATGAGGGAACAGGAATGTAGAATTCCAGAATAATTGACTACGATAGTAGAAGGACAGGGGATGAGTTTTTGGACGCGGGTTCGACTCCCGCCTAATCCACTATATGCCATAAGGAGAGAGCTTTTTGCGGAGAATGCCTTATGACTTGATAAACCTGTAGGATGCAGATTGTGCATCTTACAGGTTCTTTTTTGTAGCACAAGACCGGCAAGCGAATGGATGCTTGCATACAAATTCATTTGCCGGTCGTAAGAACATGGAGCACTAAGTGCGGAATGTTCGTGTGCGAAATCGAGTAGGAGTCAGCCTACTCGATCCTAAAAAGCTTTAAAGACTTGCATCTTGCGATAATAGGATATAAACTTTAATATAGTTCAATTTATCAAATTAAAGTGAAAAAGTGAGGACTGAACTCATGGATGTGAGCAAGAAGAGGATTGTAGTCAAGGTTGGTACATCTACAATTACCAATGAAAGTGGAAATATAGATATTAGAGCTATCGATCATTTGTGCCGTGCTATTTCAGGTGTTGAGAATAAGGGCTATGATCTGGTGCTGGTTTCATCAGGGGCTATAGCCGTAGGTGCTAATAAAATGAGACTTGCCCAAAAGCCCAAAGAAATCAGGATGAAACAGGCGGCAGCTGCTGTGGGACAAACTGAACTCATGCATCTTTATGATAAACTATTTGGAGAATATAACAGGATGGTGGGACAGATACTTCTTGATAATGAAGATATAGCTGATCCTGTCCGCAGCCGGAATCTCAAGAACACATTTGATGCGCTTTTAGAAAATCACATTATTCCTATAGTCAATGAAAATGACTCTGTTAGCCACGCAGAGATTGAATCGGAGAAAAAGCTCTTTTCCGACAATGATATGCTATCTGCTTATGTTGCGGCATTTTGCGGGGCTAGTAAACTAGTTATCTTTTCAGATATTGACGGCCTTTATGATGGAAATCCTCAGACCAATCCTGACGCCCAGCTTATTAGCCGGGTAGAAGATATAACAGATGAGCTTAAATCAGTCGCTTCAGGTTCTGGCTCTAACAGAGGTACAGGTGGAATGATAACTAAGCTTGAGGCTGCAGAATATGCCACCAGAAAGGGCATAGATGTTCTTATAACCAATGGTAAAAAGCCTGAAATGCTGTATGACATTATAGAGAAAAAGAAAGTGGGCACATTATTTGTTGCCAAAGAATAAAAAAGCAATTTCCCGTATTCAATAAAAAGGCTATCGCGATAGACTTGTATAAAGTCATAATGCGATAGCCTTTCAAAATTCAAATAATATCAAACTCATGGATTCTCATGGAACTTGTCGTAAATCTCGGAAAGATATGTCTTAACAATCTGGATATTAGACATCTTGCGAAGATCTGCATTGCCCATAAGTACAGCAATTTCATCTGCCAAAAGAAGCATGTTATAGATCTTTAACTTAAACTCATCACGTGTAAGCTCATCGATGTTGATCTCCATAAGTGGAGCACCGAGTTTGAGAGTTACGTTCTCATCAGCAATACCTGTGAGCATTCCTCTGGTTTCAGGATCAAAGCTAACGTAGAGGATGAGCTTTTCTTTTTCGTGTTTCTTAAGAGTAAGAGCTGTCTGATGTGAAGTCTCCATCCATTCGTAAAGATCTGATTCGTCAGGGTTCATGAGATACTTTGTGAGCTCTTCCTTGTGTTTCTCAACGTACTGCATATATTTGCTGGCGTTAGGGCCTGTATACGCAAGTTCAACCTTAACACCGTTGTCTGACTTGACCAGTCTGCATTTTTCAGCAACTTCTCTAATCTTGAGTGATGTTTCTGTATTACCAATAACCTTAAAGGTACCGGTCTCTAATTCCTGTTTAAATTCCATTATTGTCTCCTTTAACTTGACAAAGTCTACTTCATAAAATCCGATGTAAGTATAGCACATAGACTCTAAAAATGGTATACTTATTAGAGTTTTGCAATGATCATAAAAGTTTCGCGGGGAGAAAATGGCAACAAGAAGTAGTAGGGGAAATACCAACAAGAAAAATACAAAGAGAACTTCAAAGGGAAGATCAGCTTCATCCAGTACCAGGAGAAGACCAATCCAGGAAGAGGAACTTGACTACTCTCTTAGAAGTGAGATTATTGTGATTGCTACAGCTTTTCTGGCAATCTTTCTTTTCTTATGCAATTTTGGAATCTGTGGAAGCCTTGGCGGGATGGTGAGTTCCGTTTTGTTCGGGCTTTTTGGATTTACAGCATATATTGCGCCGATAGTGGCTCTTTTGGCAGTTATAATAGGTATCGCTAATTTTGGATCCAATGCTTCCATTCGGAAGATTATTTCAGGTCTTGTTATATTTTTGATAATAGGAATGCTTGCTGATTTTATTGCAGGAAGACCTCAGAATGCTGAGAGTTACGACCTTGTCAGCATTTATAATCAGTCTAGCCTGGGAAGGAATGGCGGAGGCTTTTTTGCAGGCTCTTTGGCATATTTTTCATATAAGTATCTTTCACTAGTTGGAACGATGCTTCTTTTGCTTGTCCTTCTTATTTCTAGCCTTGTGGTGTTTACTCAGCATTCATTTGTAGGTGGCATTAAAAAGGGCGGAAGAAAGCTCATTGAAAAGACCAGGGAAGAAACTGAGAATTACAGGGAATACGCAGAGAAGAGACGTGAGAAGATGCAGGAGCGAAGAGCCCGCATAGAGGAAGAAAAGCGTCTTGCACTGGAACAGAAAGAGGACGAGAAGATTCTCCGTATGGAGAAAAAGGTTTCAGGAGTCATGATGGATACAGCGCTTAGTAAGGATGATGAGGAAGAAAATGACCATCATAAGCACTCTGATTTCGACCCTTCTACCAACAAAAATGTCTTTATTCCAGAAGATGAGATAAGCGATGATATTCATGAGATTGTGCTTAATAAGGGAATAGAAACAGACGTGGAGCCTGATGGCCAGCATGTACTTCGCACAGGCCCTGCTATTCATGGTATGGGGTACGACGATACAGATGAAGAAGATGAAGATGAAGATGAAGAAGAGTCTGAGTTTAACGACATTCATGAAGTTAGTGCTTCTAAACCTGTTCCACTTCCAGAGCCTCATGTTGTAGAGGAAGTTAAGACTCCTTCTATGCCAGAGAGACTCGTTGCAAGAGCAGGAAGTTATGAATTTGAGGAAGAGGACATACTTCCGGATGTTCCTGTTCATAGCGAGCATTTAGGAAATGGCATGAATGGCGATTATGTGATCCATGCTCAGGATCATGTATCAAGAAGCACCGACGCGGATTCTACTATTAACAATGCAAGGCCATCTAGTGTTTCATCTGTAGGGCCAGGTCCTCATACAACGAGTCCTGGTATGGAAAAAGAGATAGAAGCTCACAAAAAGGCTATCCCCAAGGAATATAAATTTCCACCAGTTAGTCTTTTGGAAAAGGGAACTAAAAATAAGAATGCAGATTCAGCAAGGACACTCAAAGAGACAGCACTTAAGCTTCAGGACATACTTAAGACCTTTGGAGTTAATGTTACTGTAACTGATATCAGTCAGGGACCAGCTGTAACAAGATTTGAACTTCAGCCTGAAGCGGGAGTGAGAGTCAACAAGATTGTTAATCTTGCAGACGATATCAAGATGAACCTTGCAGCAAGGGATATTAGAATTGAGGCTCCAATTCCTGGTAAGGCGGCTGTTGGTATTGAGGTCCCTAACAAAGAGAACCAGGCAGTTGCTCTTAGAGATCTCTTTGAATCAAGAGAATACAAGGAATTTGAATCAAAGCTTGCTTTTGCTGTGGGCAAAGATATAGCAGGCAAGACGGTTGTCACTGATATCGCCAAAATGCCGCACCTTCTCATAGCTGGAGCAACAGGATCCGGTAAGTCTGTATGCATCAATACGATCATCATGAGCCTTATTTATAAGGCCAAGCCTGAAGAAGTACAGATGATCATGATCGATCCTAAGATTGTTGAGCTTAGCGTTTACAATGGTATTCCTCACCTTATGATACCTGTTGTGACTGACCCTAAAAAGGCTGCAGCTGCGCTTAACTGGGCTGTTGCAGAGATGACTAACAGATATAAGAAGTTTGCAGATGCAGGAGTAAGAGACCTTAAGGGCTATAACAGGCTGGCTGCAGACAGTGATGATGACAGTATGCAGGTTATGCCTCAGATTGTTGTTATTGTAGACGAGCTTGCTGACCTTATGATGGTATCAGCCAATGAAGTTGAGGATGCTATCTGTAGACTGACTCAGCTTGCAAGAGCAGCTGGAATCCATCTTATTATTGCTACTCAGAGACCATCTGTTGATGTCATTACCGGACTTATCAAGGCGAATATGCCTAGCCGTGTTGCCTTTGCAGTTTCAAGTGGAGTAGACTCCAGAACTATCCTTGATATTAACGGAGCAGAAAAGCTTCTTGGAAAGGGAGATATGCTCTTTTATCCTCAGGGCTACACTAAGCCTGCAAGAGTGCAGGGCGCCTTTGTTTCAGACAAGGAAGTTCAGGCAGTTACTGACTTTTTAAGAAATCAGAAAATAGACACTTCGTACAATGACGATATAGAAAATCAGATAAATAGCATGCAGTCCATGGGCTCTGGTTCAGGAGGCTTTGGTTCAGAGCCTGATTCAGACAGAGATGAATTCTTTGTTCAGGCAGGATATCTTATTATTGAAAAAGAAAAAGCCTCAATAGGTATGCTTCAGAGAGCCTTTAAGATTGGCTTTAACAGAGCTGCCAGGATCATGGATCAGCTTTGCGATGCCGGAGTTGTAGGCGATGAAGAGGGTACGAAACCTCGTAAAGTCCTTATGAACAGGGTACAATTTGATGAATATTTAAATTCTCAGGCTGCTGGCTGATAATTTAGCCAAAATTTAGTCCCATCGTAGATAATCTCTATAAGAGATTTCTAATATATAGTTACAAAGTTTTGTTGTATCAGGTTATATGAAAAGGAGAGATTAAATGGCTGTAAAAAGTGACATCGAAATTGCACAGGAAGCTACAATGCTTCACATCAGAGAGGTGGCTGAAAAGGTCGGTATTACCGAGGATGACCTTGAGTATTATGGCAGATACAAAGCTAAATTATCTGAAGAATTTGTAGCTAAGGCAGTAGCAGGTAATAGGGGGAAGCTTGTTTTAGTAACTGCAATAAATCCAACTCCGGCAGGAGAAGGTAAGACTACAACCAGCGTAGGGCTCGGGGATGCTCTATCAAGGCTTGGTCATAAGACAGTTATTGCCCTGAGAGAACCCTCACTTGGTCCTTGTTTTGGAATAAAGGGCGGTGCCGCAGGCGGTGGATATGCACAGGTTGTTCCTATGGAGGATATCAATCTTCACTTCACAGGAGATTTTCATGCAATCACATCTGCCAACAATTTATTAGCAGCCATTATTGATAATCATATTCAGCAGGGAAATGAACTTGGCATAGATACAAGGCAGATCATATGGAAAAGAGCTGTAGACATGAATGACAGAGCTCTTAGAAATATTGTAGTTGGCCTTGGCGCCAAGGCAGACGGTGTTCCAAGAGAGGATCACTTTGTTATCACAGTTGCTTCTGAGATCATGGCTATTTTGTGTCTTGCGGATGACATGGATGATCTCAAGAAGAGACTTTCAAGAATTATTGTTGCCTATACAAGAGAGGGCGAGCCTGTAACAGCAGGACAACTTCAGGCCGTAGGCGCTATGGCAGCTCTTTTGAAAGATGCCATTAAGCCTAATCTTGTACAGACACTTGAGCACACACCAGTTATTATACACGGTGGCCCATTTGCAAATATTGCCCATGGTTGCAACTCAGTTAGAGCAACCAAGACAGCTCTTGGCATTTCTGATATTACTGTTACTGAAGCTGGTTTTGGCGCTGACCTTGGTGCAGAGAAGTTCCTTGATATCAAGTGTCGCATGGCAGGACTTAAGCCTGATGCAGTAGTACTTGTTGCAACAATAAGAGCCCTCAAGTATAACGGCGGAGTTGACAAGAAAAACCTTGGAGAAGAAAACCTGGAAGCTCTCAAGAAGGGTATTGCTAATCTTGAAAAGCACATTGAGAATATCCAGCAGTATGGAGTGCCAGTTGTTGTTACCCTCAATTCATTCCTCACAGATACCCAGGCTGAGACAGAGTTTGTAAAGAAGTTCTGCGAGGATAGAGACTGCAGATTTGCTCTTTCAGAAGTATGGGCAAAGGGCGGCGAAGGCGGAGAGGCCCTTGCCAAAGAGGTTATTGATACTCTTGAAAATAAACCTAGTAACTATGCTCCAATTTACAGTGATGATCTTTCTCTTAAGGAGAAGATTGAAACTGTTGCAACCAAGATCTATGGCGCTGATGGTGTGACTTTTGCACCTGCTGCTTCAAGACAGCTTGCTAAGATAGAAGAAATGGGATTTGGTAAGCTTCCTGTATGTATGGCCAAGACACAGTACTCACTTTCAGATGATCCAACCCTTTTAGGAAGACCAAGTGGCTATAATATCACGGTTAGAGAGGCTTATGTTTCAGCAGGAGCTGGATTTGTAGTGGCTCTTACAGGTTCAATTGTGACAATGCCAGGACTTCCCAAGCAGCCTGCAGCATATAACATAGATGTAGATTCTACAGGCAAGATCAGTGGCCTGTTCTGAGTGATATAGGGACGAAAAGTTTCATTTATGGCTGCTTGCCGTATATCACGTAAATAATAGTAAAACTATGGAGAATATAATGAGCGCAACTATTATAGATGGTAAACTTATATCAGCTCAGATAAAGGATGAGTTAAAAGAAAAGACTGAAGTCCTTAAGGCAAAGGGAATAGAAGTAACACTTGCTGTAGTTTTAGTAGGAGAAGATCCTGCTTCACAGGTATATGTCAGAAACAAGAAAAAAGCTTGTGAATATGTTGGCTTCAAATCACTTTCTTACGAACTTCCTGCTGAAACAAGTCAGGAAGAGCTTTTAAAGCTTATAGATGAGCTTAATGGTAGAGATGATGTGGATGGCATTCTGGTGCAGATGCCACTTCCTTCTCATATCAACGAAAAGGCAGTTTTAGATGCTATTTCCCCAGCCAAGGATGTAGATGGCTTCCACCCTATGAATGTTGGTGCGCTATGCATTGGAGAAGAGGGCTTTGTATCCTGTACTCCTGCCGGTGTTATCCAGCTTCTTAAAAGAGGTTGTGAGGGCAATATTTCTATAGCTGGGAAAGAGTGCGTAATAGTGGGAAGGTCCAACATTGTTGGTAAACCAATGGCTCTTTTGATGCTAAGAGAAAATGCCACAGTAACAGTTGCTCACTCAAAGACAGCTAATTTAAAGGAAGTATGTAAGAGAGCCGATATATTGATAGCAGCTGTTGGCAAGCCTTCCATGATAACTGCTGACTATGTTAAAGAGGGAGCTATTGTTATTGATGTAGGAATTAACAGAAACGCTGATGGTAAGTTATGCGGAGATGTGGCATATGATGAGGTTAAAGAGATTGCTTCTGCCATTACTCCGGTTCCAGGTGGAGTTGGTCCTATGACAATTGCTATGCTCATGAACAACTGTTATGAGGCAGCTGTAAGGAAAACACAGGAGAAATAAGAGCACATGAAATGCCCTGAATGTGGGTTTGAAATTCCTGAAGGCCACATGTATTGCGATAAATGTGGCCTTGAAATAAAGATAGTTCCGGAATTTGAACCAGAAGTTGAAAATGAAATAAATGAGACTCTTTCAGGCGTAGCAGATGAACTCAATAAAGAGGAAAGGCTAAAGAAGGAGAAGATAGAAAGGCGCAGGGAGTTTTTCTCTAAGTTAAAGGAAAAACGTCCTGTTATTTTGGTATGTGCAGGAACTATCCTGATTCTTTTTTTAGCTATTTTGGGGTTCTTACTCTTTAGTGACAGGTCCGCATATTATTACCTTAGAAAGGCAGATACAGCCAAGAAATCAGGTAATATGAATGATGCAATAGAGTACCTTATAGAGGGCAACAAAAATCTACCTGATAATCCTGATATAATATTCAGATTATCGGATTATTACCTTGAAAATGGTGATCCTGAATCGGCAGTTGATGCACTTCGCAAAATAACTGATTCTGAAAATTTTGCCAGTGATAAAATCTACAATGCTTACGAGAGTATTATTTCAATTTATGAACAGAGCAAGATGTATGACAAGATTGCTGAGCTTTTAAATGATAGTAGTAATGAGACTGCTATGAGCTTTAGGGAGAAATATATTCCAAAGGCACCTCTTATGGGAGTCGCAGGAGGCGAGTTTGATGACGTAGTTATAGTATCGATACTTCCTCAGTCATCTCAGGAAGGAGATGTTACTTATTACACTGTCAATGATGGAAATCCAGATAATTCCAGTATCATATATGAGAATGCTATTGTCCTTGATGAAGAGGGAGAATATATCATTAAGGCATCAACAATTAACAGGTACGGTATATCAAGTGAAGTTGCAGAGGATACCTACACAGTTATAAAGGGAACCCCATCTGCTCCTGAAATAATGGAACCAAGCGGAGATTATAATCAGAATACTATGATAGTGGCTGTTGCTGATGCTGGCTGCACAATTTTTTATACTACTGATGGTAGTGACCCTACAATGGAGTCCAAACAATACATTTCTCCTATAACAATGCCCGTAGGAACAACTCATTACAAGTTTGTTGCTATTGATAAAGACGGGCTTAGCAGTGAGATTGTAGAGAGAGATTATCATCTGGTATTTACGAGACTTATTTCAAAAGAACAGGCAGTAAATACCCTTGTCAGCACTCTTGTGCGACTTGATATTCTACTGGATAGCTCAGGTAAAGTCCGTGGTCTTGGTGGCCACAATGAATACATATACAATAAAGAAATTGAGATTGAAGGCGCTGGAGAGTATTACGTGATCATAGAAAATCATGTTTCCAACGACGGAAGTGTTACTCCAACAGGCCTTATCTATGCGGTTAACACACATGATGGAACGGTGAACAGGCTTGGATACGACTCTAGCGGCAAATATACTTTGATAACTATCTCAAATAGATGAAAATAGGCACTTTACTGATTTAAAGAAATAAAGATTGAAATTTTTATTAGAATAATTTATTATTGGTGCATTGAGAACAATCTATTTTTGCATCAATAGAATTATATAGGAGGAAGACTATGTTCAAAATTTTAGAAGCTAACGAGCTCGCTGCGAACATTTTTCAAATGATCGTTGAAGCTCCTCGTGTGGCACAGGCATGTTTGCCTGGGCAGTTTTTGATTATTCGAGTTGATGAGGAAGGGGAGAGGATACCTCTTACAATTTGTGATTACGATAGAGAAAAGGGTACAGTTGAGATTGTTGCTCAGGCCATTGGCGCAGAGACTCTTGCTCTTAGCAAGTTAAAGGCTGGTGATCATCTTGCTGATGTTGTTGGCCCTCTTGGAAAGCCTTCAGACTTATGCGAATTGTCAGTAGATGAGCTCAAGAAAAAGAAAATCGTATTTATCGCAGGTGGTGTTGGAACAGCACCTGTTTACCCACAGGCCAAGTACCTCAAGGAGCACGGCGTTGACTGTGATGTTATTATTGGTGCCAAGACCAAGGACCTTGTTATCCTTGAAGATAGATTCAAAAAGGTATGTAATCTTCACATTACTACTGATGATGGATCTTATGGCAGAAGTGGTATGGTTACAAAGGCTCTTCAGGATCTCTGGGATGAGGGCAACAAGTATGATCACTGCGTAGCTATTGGCCCTATGATCATGATGAAATTCGTATGTAAACTTACACAGGAACTTGGAATTCCTACTGTTGTCAGCATGAATCCTATCATGGTTGATGGAACAGGAATGTGTGGCGCCTGCAGACTTACAGTTGATGGACAGGTTAAGTTTGCATGTGTTGATGGACCTGAGTTTGATGGACACAAGGTTGACTTTGATCAGGCTATGAACAGAATGAAACTTTACAAGACAGAAGAAGGCAGACTTCTTCTTAGAGAACAGGAAGGCAAGACACATCACGGTGGATGTGGCCACTGCGAGTAAGGAGGTAAATTATGGATGGATTTGTAAGAGTTCCTGTTCGTGAGCAGGATCCCAAGGTTCGTGCTACAAACTTCAAGGAAGTTTGCCTTGGATATAATAAAGAAGAAGCTGAAAGCGAGGCACTTCGTTGCCTTAATTGTAAGAACCCTAAATGTGTACAGGGATGTCCTGTTTCAATTGATATTCCTGCATTTATTGCCCAGGTTAAAGAAGGCGATGTATCTGGTGCATACCAGACTATTTCTAAGTCTAGCGCACTTCCTGCAGTTTGTGGACGTGTTTGTCCTCAGGAGAGCCAGTGCGAAGGACAGTGTGTAAGAGGAATCAAGGGCGATGCCGTTTCTATCGGAAAGCTTGAGAGATACGTTGCTGATACAGCAAGAGAAATGGGAATTAAGCCAGAGGGCGCTAAAGAGAAGAAAGGCAAGAAGGTTGCCATTATTGGCTCAGGCCCTTCAGGTCTTACATGCGCCGGAGATCTTGCCAAGATGGGATATGATGTTACAATCTTTGAGGCCCTTCATGAGGCAGGAGGAGTACTTGTTTATGGTATTCCTGAGTTCCGTCTTCCTAAGACAGATGTAGTTAAAAAGGAAATTGAAAACGTTAAGTCCCTTGGTGTTAAGCTTGAGACAGACGTTGTTATTGGTAAATCGGTTACAATTGATGAACTTATGGAAAAGGAAGGCTTTGATGCAGTATTTATCGGCTCAGGTGCCGGACTTCCAAGATTCATGAATATTCCTGGCGAGCAGGCTATGGGTGTATTCTCAGCCAACGAGTTCCTTACAAGAAGTAACCTTATGAAGGCTTTTGATGAGAATTCAAGAACACCTATCATGAGACCTAAGAAGTGCGTAGTTGTAGGTGGTGGTAACGTTGCTATGGATGCTGCCAGAACAGCTCTCAGACTTGGCGCAGAGGTTCATGTTGTGTATCGTCGTGGTGAAGAAGAACTTCCTGCACGTAAGGAAGAAGTTGGACATGCAAAAGAGGAAGGCATTATCTTTGACCTACTTACAAACCCTGTAGAGATTCATGCTGATGAAAATGGCTGGGTAACTGGTATTACCTGTATCAGAATGGAACTTGGTGAACCTGATGAGTCGGGCAGAAGAAGTCCTGTAGAAGTTCCTGGTTCAGAGTTTGAGATTGAGTGTGATGCAGTTATCATGTCTCTTGGTACATCACCTAATCCGCTTATTTCTTCTACTACACAGGGTCTTGAAGTTAACCGCAGAAAGTGCATCGTAGCTCAGGAAGAAAACGGACAGACATCTAAGCCAGGTGTATTTGCTGGTGGAGATGCAGTAACAGGTGCTGCTACAGTTATCCTTGCAATGGGAGCTGGAAAGGCTGCTGCTAAGGGTATCGACGAGTATCTATCCAATAAATAAAATAATATATAATCCATTTTACGAATAAGGTGCTTTTACAGCACCTTATTTTTTACACTCAATTTTACACTTTATATTGGCTGATATTATCCGAATAAGCGATATACATAAAATCTTAAGAAATTTCGATGGTAAATCTTAAGAATTTTTCGATAGTATAAGATTATAGTATATAGCTATGATATAATTATAAGGATTTTGATTGGAGAATTAGGCAATGGATAGAGATGAAAAGATTAAAGTAGCGATTACAGCAGGGATTGCAGGGGTGATACTCCTTATCTTGGTGCTGTATCTTGCTTTGGCGGGTAATAGTGGAAACAACAAGGAGGATGAAGCTCTCCTGGATGAAAAGATCACAGAATATGCTAGTCTATTGAATTCTATAGACAATGGTTCTTCTGATGCTAGTAATGCAGAAACTTCGCAGGATTTGGCTACTACAGCCGGTTCTAGTTCAAGTGCAGGTATAAATTCTATTACTAAGGCAGGCGCCAAGGATTCTATTTCTGGAAACTGTTTTTATGAAACAACTGAACCTGTACTCAAGGACAAATACAAAAATGTTGCGTTTAACGCTACAAACTTTCTTGCTGAGATGCTTGCATACTGGGATGCTAATAATGGCGATGCAGTAAGAGATCTGGCTCATCTTGAAAGATATGAGGCTATGTCATATTCACTAAAGGGGACAAATAACTTCTATTACTACGGTGAAACTAATGAAGAGGGCCTGCCAAATGGACATGGAGCTGCTGTTTATGCCAACAACCAGTATTATTTTGGTGAATGGGCAAATGGCATAAGAAGTGGTGCTGGAACCTGGTTTGCTTTTTACCCGGATTACAATACTAATGTTGTAAAAGAGCACATGTTTTCAGGAGAATTTGCAGGAGATCTTCCAAATGGACAAGGGCAGGAGCATTACGACTATAACCAGCAGTATATGAACGACAAGGATATTTATATCCAAAATGCTATTGGAAGCTTTGCAAATGGCTTATATGATGGCGAGATGTATCTTATAACCGTTAACAATAACCTGGAAATAAAAGAGTGGAAGGGAAATTGCTATAAGGGAACTTTAGAGATGATCCCTAATTCATCCAAGGATAATAAGGGATATATCCCAGTATTTACTAATATGGAAAATAGCGATAATCATATGTGGATGCCAGAAGAAAAGACTAAAAATGTCGGTGTTTCAGGTATGATTTCAGGTGGAAATCTTGTAAAATGAGTAATATCAGTATTATTTGTGTTGGTAAAATAAAAGAGAAATATTGGAATGATGCTATTTCGGAGTATTCCAAGAGACTTTCAAGATATTGTAAAGTAAATATCATTGAGGTCGCGGATGAGAAGACTCCTGATAATGCACCTCCTGCCATAGAAGATCAGATAAAGAAAAAAGAAGGCGACCGGATCATTTCTAATATTGATCCAAGTGCTCATGTCTGTGCTTTGGCTATTGGAGGAAAGCGCTATACTTCTGAAGCCTTTTCTGAGTATATAGGAGATAAGGGAGTAAGGGGTATCAGTCATATCCAGTTTATTATTGGCGGATCGCTGGGACTTCATGAGGATGTCCTAAAAAGATGCAACGACCATATAAGCTTTTCAGATATGACGTTTCCTCATCAGATGATGAGAGTTATTTTGCTGGAGCAGATATACAGGGGCTATCGTATTATGCGAGGAGAACCATATCATAAATAAATCGGGGAATGAATATGAGTGAGATTACAGAATTATCTCTATCTTTAACAGCTGAGGATGAGAGAAATATCTTTGGCGGCAATGATAGCTATATCAGGAAGATAGAGAAAAGTCTCCATGTGGAGATAATAGACAGAAATGGGGAACTTCACATTATTGGAGACAAGGAAGGGGCCAGAAAGGCTTCTGGAATCATAAGAGAGCTTGTTCAGCTCTCAAGACGAGGGACAAGTATTGAGGAGCAGAGCGTAGACTACGCTATATCTCTCAAGGAAGATGATACCAGAGAAACGGAAAAGATAAGTGATAACGTTCTTGTAGATATAGACAGGGACGTTATTTGTCATACAATTTCTGGTAAGCCCATTAAACCCAAGACTCTTGGACAAAAGAAATATATAGATGCCATCAGAAATAAAATGATCGTTTTTGGTCTGGGACCTGCAGGAACAGGTAAGACTTATCTTGCCATGGCTATGGCAATCACTGCTTTTCAGAGAGAAGAAGTCAGCAGGATCATTTTGACAAGACCTGCTATAGAAGCTGGCGAGAAGCTAGGATTTTTGCCTGGAGATCTTCAGAGTAAGGTTGACCCTTATTTAAGACCGTTATATGACGCTCTTTATCAGATAATGGGTACGGAGAACTTTATAAAGAACATGGAAAAAGGCCTTATTGAAGTTGCTCCTCTTGCTTATATGAGAGGGCGTACTCTGGATAACGCTTTTATAATTCTTGATGAGGCGCAGAATACAACACCTGCCCAGATGAAGATGTTTCTAACAAGAATTGGCTTTGGCTCAAAGGTCATCATAACTGGTGATGCTTCTCAAAAAGACCTTGCGCCTGATGCCAAGTCAGGTCTTGATATAGCCCAGAATGTTCTTAAGGGAATAGATGATATCGCCTTTTGCACACTTACAAGCAGTGATGTTGTAAGACATCCACTTGTTCAAAAGATTGTAAAGGCATACGAAGACTACGAAAAGAAGAGTATAAACAAAGAAAAGAAGAAATCTATTCAGAAATTGGAGAGAAGATCTAGGGATGGAAAGTGAGCAGAAAATAGACTTAAAGCATAAATTATTATACGGTTGTCTTTTTCTTTTTACAGGACTTAGCGTCTTTGCCTTTTCATTTTTTACAGGAAAGAGCTATGAAGCTATTCTTCGAAACACTATTGTTTCTCTAATAGTCACAGGAACTGTAATATTCATGTTATTTGATGCCTATGGAAGAGGCAGTGAAGGTTTTTCTTACGATAACTTCTACCATAGAAACAGATTTATTATTGTTTATGCAGCCTTTGTTGTGCTGGCCTGTTTATTTGGACTTGTGCCAGATCAGTTTTGGCCCTATATGTCCTTTTTTGTGATACTTGGTCTTTTTTCAAACACCGAAATTGGGCTTGTTTCTGGAACAGGCCTTGTTTGCATTTCAGTAATGCTTGAGGAAAATGGCAATTTTGGAGTTGCCTTTATGTATGTTATTGCAGGAGCTGTAGCACTGGCACTTTTTAGAGACCTCAAGGAAAATACCTCTATTGGCTATCCGACAGCTATTTCACTTATGATGCAGGCACTTCTTCTCATTGCATTTAGTGTCCTTTTTCAGAACAGGACTCTTTCTATCAATCTTTTGATACTTCCTATTCTGAACCTTATGCTTAATCTGATCATTCTTCTTATTTTTCTTAATATTTTTGGAGTGTATATTATCAGAAAATCTAACGACATGTATATGGATATTAATGATACAGAGTTTCCTCTTTTGATCAGGTTAAAAGAGATGGATAAGGACGAGTATTTCAGGGCTATCCATACAGCATATCTCTCAGAGAGGATTGCATTGGGCCTTGGCTTTAACGACAGAGCAGTTAAAAACTGCTCATATTACCACAGGATAGGTATTCTTGAAGGCAAGAGTCAGTGGGAAGATGTTAAGCATTTTTATGAGGACAACAAATTTCCCAAGGAAGCTATTGAGCTTCTTCACGAGTATATTGACCCAAAGAGCACTAAGATTAAGTCCAAGGAAGCTCTGACTATCAACCTCTCAGAGACAGTTATAGCTTCTATCATGTATCTTTTGGCAAAAAACAAGGACATGAAGATTGACTATGACCAGTTGATTGACAAAATATTTGATAAGAAGGAAGATGAAGGTGAACTAAAGAACTGTGATGTTACCTTCAGAGAATATGATCAGATGCGCAAGATACTAAAAAAGGAGAAGCTCTACTATGACTTTTTACGTTGAAAATGAAACTGGAGCCAAGTTTGATTTTGATATTGAGGAGCTTGCCAGAAGCGTTGCAGAGGCTGTTTTAAAGTCAGAAAACTGCTCCTACAATGTTGAAATAAGCCTTACAATCACAGATGATGATGGCATTCATGAAATAAATAAAGAGTTTAGGAATATAGATAAGCCTACAGACGTTTTATCTTTTCCAACCATAAGTTACGATGAACCTGGGGATTTTTCCGTGATAGAAGGGGAGCAGAAGGTAGATCTTTTGGATCCTGACACAGGAAATATCAGTTTTGGGGATATTGTAATAAACGAGAATAGAGTAAGGTCTCAGGCTCTTGAGTACGGACACTCAGAGAAAAGAGAATTTGCATTTTTGGTTGCTCACAGTATGCTTCATTTATGCGGTTATGACCACATGGAGGAGGATGAGGCTGCAGTTATGGAGAGCAAGCAAAATGAAGTATTAAACAGTCTTGGAATTACAAGAGATTAAGTTTTGTTTTGGGAGAAACTGTATGAAAAGTTATGCTGAGGAAAAGCGCATCAGGCCAGATATTCTGACTTCTGCAGTTTTTTGGTCTATCATAATAATGATGTTTTATAACATGATTTCAGTAAGGATATTTGGGGATATGGGGGCAGGTTTTTGTTCCGGGCCTTCAGCTTTGTATTATTTACTGTATATTTCATTTATCCTGGCAGTTCAGAAATCTGTCTATATCATGGTCAGATTAAGAGCAAGAAGAAGCCAGTTTTTAAATGCTCAGGCCAATATGGTCAAATCTCTTAGGCTTTTTTGTGCAATTGGCCTGATTTTATCGCTTGGTATTGGTTTTGGCAGCTATTATATAGCAAGGAACCTTTTAGGAGCTGGTAAGGTATATTTTCAGCTCATCATTGTAGCAATCAGCCTTTTCTTTATGTGCTCTCAGGGCGTCATAAGGGGA
The DNA here is from genome assembly GCF_900102515.1 of Butyrivibrio sp. INlla14. Lineage (GTDB taxonomy): Bacteria > Bacillota > Clostridia > Lachnospirales > Lachnospiraceae > Butyrivibrio. Next base: position 57,919 of record NZ_FMVS01000011.1, on the reverse strand, counting down.
TATCTGCAGGGGCTGGGCTATACCAGGCCTATAGTTATAGCGGATCTTTTGATCAGTGTGTCTTCTTTTATATCTGGTGGCATTATCTCTGGAATTATGTATAGCTATGGCAAAAAGGTCAATGAGCTGTTCCACGGGGATGAGTACAGCGCAATCTATGGTGCATCAGGTATGATGATAGGGCTTTTAGTCGGCTCTTTGGCTGGCTTTGTTCAGATTTTTGTAAGCTATGAGCTTCGCAAAAAAGAGATAGCTGAAATTGTAAAAAATGGTGCTTCAAGGTATCTTGATAATAAGAATGATGTTTACAAGGGAATTAGACCAATTCTTTATTTGTATGCTTCACCGGTTCTGATGTGCCTTGTAGATAATATAATTTATAACCTTATTCAGATGAAGAACGGAAATTCCAGAGATATGATAGCTATTTATGGAGCCTACAATGGCAGAGTTGTTTCTTTTGTCATAATGCTGTCTTTCCTGTGCTGCCTTCCATTTATAAAAATGTGGAATAAGGTAATGGCCAGAATAGAAAGAGATGAACTTGAGGGAGCAAGAGACAGGCTTAAGAGGTTTCTTCACTTTACATATATAGTTCTTGCACCAGTTGCAACAGCTTTATTTGTTTCATCAGATATGATCCAGATAACTATTTTTGGAAAGAGTAATGAGCAGGTAAGCGGACTGTTTCAGCTTGGAGCGATAATGCTGTTTTTCCTATCACTTGGGATATTTATTTCCTGGCTTTTAAACCACATGGGTAAGAGCCTTCTTCTTGTTGTGAATATATCTATAGCCTGGGCTGTTCATCTTGGGCTTATGCTTCTTTTGGTCCTTGCACTTAACTGGGAACTTAAGGGCGTTGTAATGGCTGAAATTGCAGGTTTTGCAGTATATGATATAATTTGTATTTTTATGGTCCTTAAAATGCTGAAACTTCGCAGCAATCTGCTTGGAAATGTAGGAATCCCTCTTGCTGCTTCAGCTCTTACCGGACTTGTGCTCCTTGCGGAGAATAAACTCCTTGCTGCCTATATCGGCGAGGTACTTACTCTTATATTGGGGCTTGTCGTCTATGTAATTGTATATATTGTTTTGCTGATCGTGCTTAGAGGTATCAGGACATCTGAACTTGAGAAAATTCCTATGGGTAAGTTCCTTATGGGCTTTTCTTCCAGAATTCAGCACGATAAGTATTATGAGGAATGATCTTGGCTAGGAAAATTGTTATTGCAGGAGGCGGCCCTGCTGGAATGTGTGCCGCAATCTATGCCGCAAGAAACGGCGCTGATGTTACCTTAATAGAGAAAAATTCATCTCTTGGAAAAAAGCTTTCCATGACAGGTAATGGAAGATGTAATTTGTCTAATCTTGAAATGAATGAGAAAATGTATAACCTCTCTGCTGAAAAGCGTATGAAGGAGTGGTTGTCTGTTTATGGTGTTTTAGATGTCATAAATTTCTTTAAATCTCTTGGAATTGTTGTAAAAAGTGAGGATGGATATCTTTATCCTATTTCAGGTCAGGCCAGTACTGTGGTCACAGCCTTTGAAAATGAACTCAAAAGGCTTGGCGTAAGAGTAGTTTTCGGCGAGCAAGTCAAGTCTGTTATTGTTAATGGGAATGAAGATAGTTATACAGTTGTAACTAACTTAAATAGTTATGATGGAGACAGGGTAATTCTTGCAACTGGCGCACTTTCTGGGGCAAAGAGTACTATGTCTACCGGAGATGGTTATTATATCTGCAAGCAGCTTGGAATGAACATTAAGGAAACACATCCAGCGCTTGTGGGATTTAGGGTTGATGAGAATGAGATTATGCCGGAAGCTGGTGTGCGCTGCACAGCCGAGGTTTCTTTTACTCTTGGCGGAGAGGTGCTTTGCTCTGAATATGGAGAAGTGCAGTTTACCAAGGATGGAATATCTGGAATTCCTGTAATGCAGGCCAGCAGTAAGGTTATCAAGTTTGTAGATGAGAAAAAGCCTATATATGCCTGCGTGAATTTCTTTCCTGATTACGATGACGAGGATTATAAAAGTCTTGAGGATGAGATGCTGCGTCTTAGGGATGAAAGGACTCTTAAGGAGTTTTTAAATGGCCTATGCAACAGCAATATCAACGATATGATAATAAGACGTATGAAGATGGGCTCTTCAATGAAGATGAAGAATATCTCTGAGAGTATGGTCAGGAGTATATTCGACAGCTATAGGGGCCTTAAAATACGGATAGCTGATAGCTTTGGATACCAGGCTGCCCAGGTTACTTCTGGAGGTGTGAGCCTTGGAGATATCAAGGATGATATGACTGTAAATGGTCACAGCGGCGTCTTTGTAATAGGAGAGCTTGCCGATGTTGATGGAAGGTGCGGCGGCTATAACCTTCAGTGGGCATTCACATCAGGATCTATTGCCGGAACTGTGGCTTCATTATAAATCTGGTACGTTGATAATATTTTGGTGATTTAAATGATAAGAATTAATCAGATTAAGTTTCAGCATGATGGGAAAGAGCATACCAGTCAGGAAATTAAGACTAATCTTCAAAAGAAGGTATGCAAGATCCTTCATGTTGATGTAAGTAACATAAGCGAATTTGAAATAATAAGACACTCTATAGACGCCCGCAAAAAGCCCGAGATATTTCATATCTACATGGTTGATGTATCTCTTAAGGGGTTAGATGAGGGCAAGGTAGTCAAAAAGTGCAGAGACAAGAATGTTTCTGTGGTGGACGTTCATAAATATAGCTTTGATGAGCAGGTTTTAGCCAGAAGAAAGGCTCTTGATGATAGCATAAATTCAAGTATTCCTGCGGATAATAATGCAGATGATAAGAAAGACAGCCGGATTGTGATTGTTGGCGCAGGCCCAGCGGGGCTGTTTTGCGGCTATATGCTGGCGCAGAATGGCTATAAGCCTATAATTCTTGAGCGTGGTGCTGATGTTGATGAGAGAACAAGAAGCGTAGAAGATTTCTGGAAGAACGGAAGGCTTGATACCAGAACCAACGTTCAGTTTGGAGAAGGCGGAGCTGGTACTTTTTCAGACGGTAAACTCAACACTATGGTAAAAGATAAGGATGGCCGCGGGAGGGCAGCTCTTAACATTTTCGTTGAAAATGGCGCCAATGAAGACATCCTGTATGAAGCAAAGCCCCATATAGGCACTGATATTCTAAGAAACGTAGTAAGGAATATGAGACAGCAGATAATTGCCTGGGGCGGTGATGTTAAGTTTAACTCACAGGTTACAGATATTATTACTGAGAATGGCCAGGTTAGAGCTGTTCTTTATAAAGATGAAGCAGACAAGGCTACTAATGAGCCTGGATCAGACAGGGAGTTTGAACATAGAATTGACTGCGACGATGTAGTTCTGGCTATTGGACACAGCGCAAGGGATACCTTCTATATGCTCAGGGATAAAAAGATAGACATGTCTCCCAAGCCCTTTGCTGTTGGCTTTAGAGTAGAACATCCTCAGGAACTTATAAATCTATCACAGTACGGGGCAGAAAGACCTGCAGGTCTTCCACCAGCTCCATATAAGCTAACGGCTACAACAGATTCTGGCCGCGGAGTTTACTCTTTTTGTATGTGCCCTGGCGGATTTGTTGTTAACGCATCCTCTGAGGAAGGCATGCTTGCAGTTAATGGCATGAGCTATAGTAGGCGTGATGGCAAGAACGCCAATTCTGCCATTATCATTACTGTTGATCCCAAGGACTTTGGCTCTGATGATGTTCTGTCAGGAGTTGAGTTCCAGAGAAAGCTTGAGAGAAAGGCCTTTGAACTTGGACAGGGCAAAATCCCTGTTGAGTATTATGGGGACTTTAAAAAGGCTCTGGTCAATGATTTAAGTGAAGCTGTTTCATCTGGTGATATATCTGCAGAAATGCAGAAAAATACTGGTATTATCAGCGCTGTAGATCAAAAGAAAAACACCCCAAACATGTGCGGCGATTACGTTTTTGCTGATGTTCATACAATCCTTCCAGATGACTTAAATCAAGCCTTTGTAGAAGGAATGGAGAAGTTTGGAAGAATCATCAAGGGCTACAATAGTGATGGAGCTCTTGTTTCAGGCGTTGAATCAAGAACTTCCTCACCAGTCAGGATTAACAGAGATGAATCCTGTCAGTCAGTAAATGTAAGAGGCCTCTATCCATGCGGAGAGGGCGCTGGCTACGCTGGAGGAATCATGTCTGCTGCCATGGACGGCATTAAGATAGCGGAGTTTATTGCTGCTAATAAATGATAAATATGATGCAAGTGGCAAATATCATTTTTTTACCTGATTTTTTTGGCTATCTGGAAAAATTCCAGATAGCCATTTTGCATCATCGGAAATGGTTTACATGTATTATAATTAGAGTTACTGTGCAAAGCACTTTTGTTGGAGGAATGAATTCTATGGATAGCAAGCAGACAATTGATTTAAAATACCCAATCCTTATGGTGCATGGAATGGGCTTTAGGGATAGAAAGCATCTTAATTACTGGGGAAGAATTCCTGGTGCTCTCCAGCAGATTGGATGTAAAATCTTTTACGGAAATCAGGATAGTAACGCTTCAGTAGAGACAAATGCTTACCATCTGGCTATGCGAATTAATGAGGTTTTGTCAGAGACAGGGGCAGCTAGAGTAAATGTCATTGCCCATTCTAAGGGCGGTCTTGATATTAGATGCGCTATAGCCAAATATGATCTGGGAGCCAAGGTAGCATCTGTGACCACAATAAATACGCCCCATAATGGGTCACTCACTGTAGATAAGCTTCTTAAATTTCCTGACTTTGTTGTTCGTATTGCTGGATCACTTACTGATATTGTGTTCCGGGTTTTGGGAGACAAAAAGCCAGATTCTTACAGCATTTTTAAACTGCTTTCAACCAAAGGCGCCAGGGAATTTAATGAGAAATACAAGGATTCACCTGATACCTATTATCAAAGCTTTGCATTTAGGATGAAATCACCATTTGGGGATATGTTCATGTGGTTTCCATCACTTGTTGTCTGGATATTGGATGGCCCTAACGATGGTCTTCTTACACCGGACTCAGTAAAATGGGGTAACTTTAGGGGAGAGATATTGAGTAATTCCAGAAGAGGAATCTCGCACTGCGACGAAGTGGATATGAGACGATTGCCCTTTACCAGAAAAAAGGGAGAGGGAGTCTCAAATATTCCTGACTTTTACTGCAATGTGGCAAAAGAGCTCTCTAGTATGGGATATTAAAAAGGAGAAAAAAGTATGAAAGAAGAATCTTACATGATAGTTATTGCGGAGGATGAGGGAATTGTAGCCAATCCGCATGCTCTCATGGAAAACCTTGGAAAAAAAGAAAACATAAATGTAAATGATATCGAATATGATGACAACAGAGAAGCTGCCAAGCTCAGCCTTTCTATTGATGGAAGAGAATATCAGGTATGGCTTGGTGCAGCTGATATTGATTTTCCGCCTTTTATAAGACGTGGTCACTATTTTACAGAAGAAGAGCTTAAAAAAATTGATGAAAAGTCCGTTGGACTTAGCGTTTCAATGAGTTATAACAATGATCCGAGAGTTTGCTTTTATGATCAGCTTAGGATCATTGATGCACTTGTTCCTGATATGATTGCTGTTTTAGATTGTCCATCAGAGAAAATACTTTCAGGTAACTGGGTAAGACTTGCTGCAAGTTCAGCAGTTCTGCCGGCTCCTAGATATCTTTTTACTGTGCAGGCAATCAGTGGTGAAAATGATGAAGTGTGGCTCCATACTCATGGACTTAAACGCTGTGGAATGCATGAACTGGAAATTTTGGGCTCTGACAGAGAAATGTACAATACTCATTATAACGTCTTGGAAAATATGGCATATAGGATGATAGAGGCAGATGAGCCTTACAGCGTTGAAGACCCTGTTTTTCTTGGCAGGGTTGGACAGGGCTTTATGGTCACAACTGCAATTAACTGGGAAGATGCTCTTAAATACTATGATGGAATTGAACTTGGCACTACGGAAGATAGAGATGAATATCACAGTAAGGACACATGCCCTGTAATGTGCTATCTTAATCCTAATGATATGGATAATAAAGTATTTACTAAAGTTCAGTACTTTGACGAGCTTTTAAGGGAAAATCCTATGTTCTATATATCTGGAGCAGAAACTCGGAGAATGAGCGATCTTGCTCTCGAGCGTGTGGATTATCTTAAAAAAGGCTTTTCGAATAAGGAAAATAAGGCTGTTGTGAAGATTGGCCTTGTGGAAGATAAAAAGTATTGGCGCGATGAAGAACCTGAATCTAACAAAGAGCATATCTGGTTTGATGTTGTGGACTTTAAGGATGACAAGGTTGTAGCAAGGCTTTCTCAGGAACCATATTATGTGTCCGGAATCAAGAAGGGAGACACAAGAAGCTTTGACCTGAAGGACATTACTGACTGGATGGTTCTTACAAGAGAGAAGAGGATAACACCAGATGACGCGTATCTGTTATGATAAAAAATCCATAAGAAAAAAGATGATCAAAGATAGAGACAGATTATCTACTCAGGAATTATCAGAAAAGACAAAGCTTATCCAGGAAAGACTGTTTTCATCTGAAGAATACAAAAAGGCTTTAAATATACTGATCTATGCATCAATGGGAAGCGAAGTTATAACAGATGGAATAATTAAAAATGCCCTGGAAAGTGGTAAAAATGTCTTTTGCCCTAAGGTTACAGACAGGGCTAAACGTGAGATGGCATTTGTAAAAATTACTAGCCTATCTGACTTAAAGAGCGGCTATATGGGGATCAGAGAGCCAGAGATATCTGAAACAAGCGTGATCTTTTGTGCAGATGCATTTTCCCATAGCCTTGTTATCATGCCTGGAGTCTCTTTTGACAGAGATAGAAATCGCCTTGGCTATGGCGGAGGCTTCTATGATACCTTTTTGAGCCAGAATGCCGGAATAAGTACAATTGCCCTGGCCTTTGACTGCCAGATATATGATGGTAGTTTTCCAGACGAAATCATAGATGAGCATGATATAAAGCCCGACAAAATAATTACTGAATCCAAAAAGTTGTACTTTTTTTAAAAATTACAAAAACAATTTTGAATATTGCATTTTTAAATGTCCTTACCTTTTTTATAATGAGTACTGTAAAGAGGTTGACGAGTTTCCAAGGGTTACAACTCGTCATTAACTTAACTCATTTAGAGAAGGGAAGGACATTTTATTATGAAAAAGAGAATTCTTAGTACTCTCGTTTGTCTGACTGTTGCAGCAACATCAATAATCGGTTGTGGCAGTAAGGCGCCAGTAGAAGAAACTGGAAAAGATACAGCAGCTGCTGAAACTACGACAGAAGCTAAAACTGAGGAAAAAGCTGAGGAAAAAGCTGAGGAAAATGCAACTGAAACAACGGAAGCTTCAGGGGATAAGGTTACACTTTCAATTTACACACAGTATGCTGATGATGACACAAAGGTTCCTTACGATTATGCTGTAGAACAGCTCAAGGAAGCTTATCCAAATGTAGAGCTTAACCTTATTGTTCAGGCTCAGGATGATGGACAGACACTTAAGACACTGGCTGCTACAGGACAGCTTCCAGATATCTATCAGGCATCAACAGATATCATTAATACATTCCGTGAGTCCAATCAGATCATGGTATTAAACGAGGTTGCTCAGTCTACAGGATTCCTTGATAAGCTCTATGATGCCAACAAGGATCTTGCTTATGCAGAGGATGGTAACATTTATGCGTTCCCATTTTCTGGACAGGAATATGTTCTTTGGTACTACAATAAGGCTCTTTTTGAGGAGAACGGACTCGAGATTCCAGAAACATATGATGATCTTTTAAACTGCATCGAAGTATTCAAGGGCAAAGGAATCACACCACTTGCACTCTTTGGACAGGAAGGCTGGAATACAGCAGCTGCATATGATGTTATTGCAACAAGATATGCAGAAGGCGGTATCAAGGCTCTTGATGAGGGTAAAGCTTCTATCACAGATGAAGGCTATGTAAATGCTGCCAAGAAGATGGAAGAACTTGTTGCAGCAGGTCTTTACCAGGAAGATGCTACAACAACCAATTATGACCAGGCTTCAGAAAAATTCCTTTCTGGCGAAGCTGCTATGTTTATCAACGGTCAGTGGTACATCGAGGATGCTACAAAGGCACTTGGCGATAATGTAGACTGGATGTTCTACCCAGCTGCTGATGCTGCTTCTTATGAAGCTGGTAAGGCTGTATTCTCAGGCGGCGGATCAGCTTCAGGATTTGCTGTAAATCCTGATTCAGCGAATGCAGAGCTTGCTGCAGAGGTAGCAGAATTTATAACAGAGAAATACTGCGAAGCCAAGGTTATGTACAGACATAATCCACTTGTTGCTATTGATACAGGAAAAGAGCCAGATTCTGAGTATCCTGCAATGATGAAGAAGCTTTCAGATACTCTTCCTTCAATCACTGCAACAACAAAGTTTACATGGGGACTTACAAACTCAACCTTTAACGATGCAATTCAGTCTGAGTCACAGGGACTTGTTTCCGGACAATTTACAGCAGATGAATTTGTTCAGGATATTGCTGATACAATGGAATAATTCTTTTTAGAGAAGGGTTACTAATTAGTGCGGGGCATAGGCAGAATAAGGGGTTATATCTGCCAGCTCCGCATTAAATATATGAGCTTTATAATTTTATTTACGTCAATTATTGGGAGATGAACCATGAAAAAATACATGGGAAATAAGCTGGCAATCCTGCTTTTTGTATTACCGGCACTTGCTATATTTATTACATTTGATTTTATTCCGATCATCCAGGTTTTTGCCTATAGTTTTACAGACTGGAATGGTCTTACAATTCCGAATTTTACAGGTATAAAGAACTATCTTGACCTGTTTACTGATAGAGTATTTGCTACATCCAACAGAAATCAGCTGATTTTTGCAGTTGTCATAACTATTTATCAGATGCTTTTTGCTACTGTATTTGCCATCACTATTTCGGATAAGAAGATGAAGGGCAGGAAATTCCTCAGAGTAGCATATTTCATTCCTGTCATCTTATCTGTAACTGTAGTTTGTCAGCTATGGAGTGCCGTTCTTGCAGGAGATGGACTATTAAATAAGCTCTTTGAAGCTGGAAACTTTGATTTTAAACAGAACTGGCTTGGAGATAGATATAAAGCAATATATGTTATCGCCTTTGTTAATGCATGGCAGTGGATGGGATATCAGTTTGCACTTATTGTAGCTGGTATCAAGTCAATTCCTTCAGACTATTATGAAGCTGCAAGAATTGATGGCTGTTCCAATGTCCTTGCCCACCTTAAGATCACAATCCCGCTTCTTGCTGAAACCTACAAATTCTGTCTTATTATTTCGCTAACCGGAGGTATCAAAGCCTTCACTGAGATGAACATCCTGACAGGAGGCGGTCCTAACAAGTCAACTTATACACTTACATACATGATGTATAACGCAGCCTTTAAGAAGTCTGATTATGGATATGGTCTTGCTGCAGCTTCAGTGATGGTCGTTGAATGTATGCTTGTAATGCTTGTTATCAATTTTATCTTTAGGGACAGAGATCAAAAGAAAGAAGAAGAAAAAGCAAGGAGGAAGCGTCGTGCGTAAAGATAGATCAAATAAAGCTCTTCATTATGTATTTATAGCATTTTGCTGGATTTATGCAGCTTTTTCCCTATATCCGCTGATCTGGATGCTATTTTATTCATTTAAGACTAATAACGAGATTTTTGTAACGAATCCTTTTGGACCACCATGGCCACTTCACTATGAAAACTATATAACTGCCTGGACCAAGTATGATGTACCGCTATATTTTATAAACAGCCTGATAGTATCAATAGGTACTGTGATCATAACTATTTTCTGTGCGTTACTCTTTTCATATGCAACCAGCAGGATGGTCTGGAAGTTAAAGACCTTTACAAGGCTGTTCTTGGGGTTAGGAATGTTTATACCTGTTCAGGCAATAATGATTCCTGTTGTTAAGATCGTACAGAAATTTGGCCTGATGGGAACAAGATGGTCTTTGATCTTTCCTTATATTGCAATAAACCTGGCATTTGCCTGCATGGTTTATTACGGATTTTTCAAAGGGATTCCTATGGAACTTGAAGAAGCAGCCTGCATGGATGGAGCCAATATCTACCAGACCTTCTTTATGATCATTGAGCCTTTAGTAAGGCCAGCTACAGTTACACTGGTGATCTATATTTTCCTTAATGCCTGGAATGAGTTTATATTGGCAAATGTAGTTGTAGGTAGTATACCAAAGCTCAAGACTCTTCCTCTTGGAGTACTGTTTTTTCAGGGCGAATTTACGACGGATTGGGGAGGAATGGGCGCTACTATGGTAATTGCATCCTTCCCCGCAATAATAGTATATTCTATTTTCTCAGAGCAGGTTGAGAGTGCTATGACAATAGGCGGAGCTGTAAAAGGATAAAAAATATATGCGCGAAGAGTCACATGATGGCCCTTTGCGCTTTTTTGACTTTTACCACCTATACCATGATAATATTATGGGTATGAAAAAGATGGATATAAAAAATATGACAATTGAGGACATGGAGAAATTAAGCACTGGCAAGAACAAGGCCAGAAACATGTCCATCAAATATAAACTAGCTTTTATAACTTTACTGGTAGCACTTATTCCTATGGTGGTACTTACTATTTTGATGCTTGCCTTTTATAACAGGGCAATTATGCAAAGGGCTGACAAGCAGATAGAGGAAAATATACGCATCATGTCTGACAGGCTTTCATCTGTCCTTCAAAATGGTGAACTGTGTTCTAACAACCTGACTATAGAATTTGGCAATTACTATAATGATAAATCCATGAGGCAGGTTACAAGAGATAGTAAGATAACAAGCCAGCTGTCTCAGTCGCTCCTTATCTATAATGGCATATCATCTATAGTATTTATAGACAGAGATGGAAGGTTTTATTCATCAGATCCTTATTACCTTGGAGACAGCATAAATATAAGATATTCAGATTATGTTTTGGGGCTTTCTGACCAGGGCGGCAAGACTGTTATGATGCCACTTGAATCTAATCCTTTTAGCCGTGATGATAAAGAAGTTATCACCATGGGCAAGCATGTTATCAATATTGTAAGTGGCACTCACCTGGGATATCTTTTTATAAATATGGATAAAGATTATCTTATAGAATCTTCTCAAAGCGAGATAAGTTACTATTTTTTGTATGATACTGACGCAAGACTCATAAAACAAAATGGCGTGATAGACCCTATTTATGAAGATGATACTCTGATTGAAAGCCTTTTTGATACTAATGATAAGCTCATAAAGTACAAGAATGAGTCCTATCTTTTATCAAGGCAGGTGATCACTGATTATAAGTGGACTCTTGTGGGGATTACAAATCTTAATAAATTTAATGTAACGGGCAGGGATCTTAGATTTATCATTTTGACAACCAGCTCTTTTACCGCAGTACTTTTAATAATTTCTGTCTGGTTTTCTGCTAATTTTGTAACCAAACCCCTTAAGATACTTCATGATGGAGCACAGGAAATTGCTGAAGGGGATATGAGCGTGAGGTTCAGATTCAGGACCAAGGACGAGATTGGACGTCTTGGAAGAATCTTTAACTATATGACTCAGCGCAATTTAGAGCTTTTGCAGCAGGTAGATGATGAAGCCAGAAAAAAGAGAGAGTATGAGCTTGCGCTGATCCAGGAACAGGTAAAACCACATTTTCTGTATAATACGCTTGATATCATAATAATGCTGATTGAGATGAACCGGGCGAAAGAGGCTTCCAGAGTCACACACAAATTGGCAAATTATTATAAAAATTCTTTATCCGGAAGTGATGAAATAGTCACCATAGAAAGAGAAATTCAGATAATAACTGACTATCTGGATCTTCAGACTATGAGATATGGTGACAAATTCAGCTATGAAATCGATGTAGATGAAAATGTTTTTATGTCGCTTATTCCAAAGATGACACTTCAGCCTCTTGTAGAAAATGCAATCTACCATGGAGTCAAAAATAAGGCTTCTTCAGGGAAAATTTTGGTTAAGGGACATGTAGTTGGCTGTAATGATCAGGATTCTACTGCTGATAGAAGAGTGGAACTACTTGTTATTGACGATGGTGTTGGAATAGGTGAGGATGAGCTTTTAAGGCTAAATAGTCTTCTTTCTGATGAAAGTGTTTTTGACAGCGAAGAGGATAAGAAAAAAGAAGAGGCAAGAATTACAGAACACGACAAAATAAAGGGAGGAAGTCACTTCGGTTTATATAGTGTGGCAAAGCGAATACGTCTTTATTTTGGAAATGAATATGGGGCTGAGATTGAGAGCATAAAAGATAAAGGAACTACTGTCAGGGTTTATGTACCATATTCTGATGCGAGCAATAAGAACTGAAACTAGAGTAGGGATGACAAAATAATGATTAGAATAATGATTGTTGACGATATGCCTATTTTTCTGGAATACCTAAGAGGGTGCATCGACTGGAATTCATATGGGTTTGAGATATGTTGTGAAGCCTCTGATGGAAGAGAGGCTCTTGAAAAGATAGAAGAGTTCTATCCTGATGTGGTTCTTACAGACATAACTATGCCATATGTTAATGGCCTTGAGCTTGCTGAAAAGGTAACTAGAGATTACCCTGATATTTCTGTAATCCTGATCACTGGTAATAATGAGTTTGAGTATGCAAGAAAGGCAGTCAAGCTTGGAGTCTGTGATTATATTGTAAAGCCCTTTGAAAAAGAGGAACTGATACTTAGTCTTTTAAAGCTTCAGGATAATATAAGTAAGGCAGTTGAGAACACTGAAATAAAAAGTGATGAGCACTATGAAGAACTTAGAGCTCTGATATATGCTGGCGTTTCTGATGATGAGGCAGCTAAAAAGCTTGAAGAAAAGATATTTGGAACATGGAGCGAAAAAGAGTCAGGATATCTTTTAGCGTTGCTACGATTCGATGCTTCTTCGTATAAAGAGTATGAAGACAGAGAGCAGCTTATGAATTGGGAGAAACTTATTGCCAAGATGCTTTCTGATAAGCTTGAAATAAAGGGGCAGTTTAAAATTTTCCATGATTTTGAGAATAATATTGTTGTACTTATGAAATTCGATTTATTAGCCGATATTAATACGTATAAGGGATATGAGTTTTCAGACATTATTCAGATTGTAAAAAGCCAGCTTGAAATAAACACTTCCATAGCTCTTACAAAGGCCATGCAGCTTTTGGATATAAAAAAGGCCTATGAAAAAGCACTTGGACATCTTTCAAGGACGGGCTTTGGAAAGCTTTATGACCTAAGAAACAGTGGTGATGACGCAGCCTATTCTTCTCTGGATGCCATAATAAGACTTAATAAGGATCTTGAAACCCTGCAGGCGGAGGATGCAGAAAATGCACTGAATCTTTTATGGGACAAGCTTAGAGATAATAATGGCTCAGAAGGAGATATAAAAATTTATGACATGAATCTTTTGACCAGTGCCATAAGCATCCTTATGACAAACATTATTTCCAAGGGCTTTTCTATAGATAAGATTTATGGAGAAGGGTTTTCACCTGAAAAATATATGTCTGATGCTGCAACCCCTAGTCAGATGAAGGATAGAGTTATCTATTTATACAAAAAACGAATAGAATTTGAAAAAAGCAAAAAGGACACCAAGACTCACGATGTTGCCACTGCAGCCAAGGAGTACATAGATAATAACTATTCTGATAGCGCACTTTCTATTTCTGATATTTCTGGTGAGCTATGTCTTAACCAGACTTATCTGCGAAAAATGTTTAAGAGCGAGATGGATATGACGCTTACTGAGTATATTACAGGCGTCAGAATGCAGAAAGCAAAAGCTCTTTTGACTACAACAGATCAAAAGCTTACAGCGATTGCAGAATCGGTTGGCTATAATGACGTAAGCTACTTTTCAAATGTATTTAAAAAGTTTTATGGGGTTTCACCGAGGAGTATGAGAAAAGAAACTTAAGTGGCATTTCTTTACCAGAGGTTTAATACTATGGCAATGACTAATTCTGAGTTTAAGGAATATTTGAAAAACGAACTTGAAAAAGAAGTTGGAATGTATGTTCCAGTTAATTCTTCAAGACTGCAGAGGCTCTTTTACCTGAACACACCCTGCACAAATCTTCATCCCAATCCGGATGATGAATTCTCTTTTCCTGATGTCGGGCCAAGCTATCGCATTATGTCAGATTATCAAAGAGCATATCTTGACTCAATGGCTAGAGGCTTGAAGCCTGCAATGGAGCCACTTATCGTTATTCGTACACATCCATCTGGCTTTATGCTCATAAATGGCCATCATAGATGGGGCGCAGCCATGATGGCGGGTGTAAAAAAAGTTCCTATAAAAGTAGTTAACATGATGCTGGAAGAGGAAATCAAGGATATCCTTAAGCACTCTACTCATGAAAAGAGAGTTACCCTTGATCTTGATGAAGTTGTTTTTAGAAGTAATAGTGACGTACTGATAGAGAAAAAGCCAGCCCTGGCACTGGGAAGTCAGGCTTCAAGGCGCATGAGGCTTGGAATTCCAGCTCTTTTCCGCTTCCTTAAGAAAAATGGATATGACATCTGGGTATTTTCTGCTAATTATTATTCTATTGATGATATAAGGAAATTTTTCAGAAAGTATACAGTACATGTAGATGGCATAATCACTGCCACTGCCAAGAAAGAAGTGTATAATACTGAAGCTGCCAAAAACATGAAGGAGCTTATCACTAACAAATATAAAGAAACTGTTCATATAGCCAATGATTCTCTTCTTATAACCCATGGAAAGGGCGAAGAATTTAAAGATTTCGAGCTTGATCCGGATGATGAGGGCTGGGCAAGAGAGATAATTACAATACTTAGTAGCGAAGGATAAAAAAGTTCAATTGAAGGGAAAGCCGTAAACAAGTATAATATTAAGAAAATTTGTGACTTGTGTTTTGTTTTGGGGTAAATGGAGGAACGGCATGGAACTTCTTGAGATTTGTCAGAGGGCAAAAAGTGTTAAGTACGAAGTACAGAAATTAGGTACAGAAGATAAGAACAGGGCTCTTTTTAAAATAGCAGAGTGCCTTGAGTCTGAGGCTAAATATATTCTTGATGCCAATAGTAAAGACTATGAAAATGGCCTTAAAAATGGCATGCACCAGGGGATGCTTGACAGGTTAAAGCTTGACGAAAAGCGAATTGAAGCTATGGCAGAGGGCGTCAGGCAGGTAGCGGGCTTAGAAGACCCTATCGGAGCAGTTATAGAGAACTTTGAGAGGCCAAATGGCCTTAAAATCTCCAAGGTAAGTGTACCTTTTGGAGTTATTGGAATAATTTATGAGTCTCGTCCAAACGTCACAGCAGATGCCTTTAGTCTTACCTTTAAATCCGGCAATGCTGTTATTTTAAAGGGTGGAAGCGATGCAATTAACAGTAATATCGCCATCACCAGGGTTATTCGTGATGCCCTTAGTTCTGAGGGTATAAATCCAGATGCAGTTCAGTTAATTGAAGATACTGACAGAAGCGTGACACAGAAATTCATGCAGATGAAGGAATACGTTGATGTCCTGATTCCAAGAGGAAGTGAAAGGCTCATCAGAGCTGTCGTTGAGAATTCTACAATTCCTGTTATAGAGACTGGTACAGGAAATTGTCATATCTATGTGGACAAGGATGCTGATCTTAAAAAGGCAATTCCTATCATAATAAATGCAAAGACTCAGAGAATAGGCGTCTGTAATGCCGCAGAGTCTTTGGTTGTCCATGAATCTGTAAAAGATGAGTTTTTACCCCTTTTTGATAAGGCTATGAAGGAGTATAATGTAGAAATTAGGGCTGATAAGGCATCCAGAGAAATTCTTACTGACTCTGCTGTGGCTACAGATGAGGATTTTGGTAAAGAGTATCTTGATTACATTATCTCAGTCAAGACTGTTAGTGATGTTTCGGAAGCAATCGATCACATAAATAAATACAACACTGGTCATTCTGAGTCTATTATTACAGAGAATGAAGAGACAGCACGCAAGTTCCTAAATGAAGTTGATGCAGCTTGTGTTTATGTCAATGCTTCTACCAGATTTACAGATGGCTTTGAGTTTGGATTTGGGGCAGAGATTGGTATCAGTACTCAGAAGCTTCATGCCAGAGGGCCTATGGGACTTAAGGAACTTACATCCTATAAGTACGAGATAATTGGCACAGGTCAGATAAGAGGATGAAAATGTGCTAATATAATTAAGAATTATTATTTTTTGATTGGGGATTTATAAGGGTTATGGCATTAACTACTAGTGAAGAGCTTCTTGAAGCCAAGAAGCACATTATTGAGGTATCCAAAGAACTTCATGAGGTAGGTCTTTTGGTACGTACATGGGGGAATATTTCTCAGAGAATTGATGAGACTTCTTTTTTGATCACACCAAGTGGAATTAAATATGAGGATTTAAAACCTGAGATGATCGTGAAGGTTAATATTGACGATCTTTCTTATGAAGGAGATGTTTTGCCCTCAAGTGAGAAGGCGGTTCACGCTGTATGTTACAAGGAAAGGCCGGATGTGGAGTTTATCGTCCACACTCATCAGGTCTATGCTTCCTGCGCAGGAACCCTGGGCTTTAAGAAGGTTCTTACCTATTTTGATGATACAGACATGGTGATTCCTGTTGCTTCATACGCACTTCCAGGAACAGATAAATTGGCGTCCAACGTGGCAGCTACAGTTAAGAAATATCCCGACAGCAAGGGATTTATCATGGCAAACCATGGCACACTCTGCCTTGGCAGGGATTCCAAGGAAGCAGTTTTTGAAGCAGAGAAAATGGAAGTTGCCTGTCACAATTTCCTGTCTGATGTCTGCAAGACAGATATGAATCATGGTGTGGAAGCTGGCTTTAACAGCCATCTTGATGGAGAAAAGATTGTTTATGATCTTCCGGACACTCCTGAGAGAGTTAAGAGTATCCACGAGGAAATCTATAAGAGAAGACCAGATGTAAGATACATTGTTCATAACAAATCTGAGGCGGTAATGACTGTGTCCAGAAGAGCCAGCCATATGAAACCTCTTTTGGATGATTTTGCACAGCTCATTGGTGTTGGGGTTAAGATCCCAAGTAATGAACATGGCAAGGATGGTAACAACTACCACAACATCAAGAAAAACGTCAACGCTGTATTTTCTCTTAATGATGGTGCTTATTGCGTTGGAAGTACTCTTGATGATGCTATGGCAGTGGCCATAGTTCTTGATAAGGGATGCATTGCTTACATATCAGTTCTTCGAAATGGAGAAGGACATTATCTTTCTCTTTGGGAATGCATCAAGATGAACAGGCACTATAGGAAGCCATATTCCAAGCTTGCAGATTCTAAAAGGTAAATTGGATGTTAAAGAAGACACAACTTTTTTTAATAGGTATAATTTGTGCCCTACTGGTTATTATCCCTGTAGGGCTTTTAATTAGTAATATCGCAAAGGAAAATAAGAGCGCACAGGCGGATGAGGATAATAGCTCACTTTTTGAGTCGGTTTCTGAACTGGAGGCGCTTGATCTGGGCCTTGTGGACGGTGATGACCTTAGGGAACAGAATGGGATAGAGACCTCTGAAAGTGGAGCTTTTAACTCTGCTGTAAAAGAAAATGTGACAGTAAGTATTTCACTTCGTTCCATTCAGGATGATCTTAAGATCAAGCTTTCAAAAAGTGGCACTGAGACTCTTATTTCTGGTGTTGACTTTACTGTAACTGTAAAGGGAAAAGATAAGACCATGACCTATAACGATACTGACAAGGATGGTATTATCTATATTCCTTTTGTTGATCCTGGAGACTATACTGTTTTTCTTTCTGATATTTCCACAGAGACTGCCAATTATCACTCAGATAAATCTCAGACAATCACTGTATCTGATCACATTGAATATGCCAAGGTAGATATAAAGGATGAGATTAAAGATGAGTCTCAGATAAATGTTGCGGCAGAGGATACCAAGGTTCAGGAAGAGGATCTTACTACAGATATTTCAGCAGCGTCAGAGGGAGTAGCTGAGGGCGAAAACCAGGAATCCTACGATGAAGATATTTCCGAGGATGCAGAGGACATTTTGGCTCAGATAGAGGCTGAAGATGCGGCCAATCAGGCTTCCAAGGCAGCTTACCAGGGGGCAAGCTCTGGGACAATTGCTGCACCAACTATTGCATCGGATCCTAATTATGTGGCAGCTCATTCAGGAGTTAAGGGGATTGATGTTTCCAAGCATAATGGAAACATAGACTGGGGGGCAGTCAAGAACTCAGGAATCAACTTTGCTATTATCAGATGTGGCTACAGAGGTTCTAGTTCAGGTGCACTTGTAATTGATCCTCTATATTATCAGAACATTGCAGGAGCGCAGAGTAACGGTATAAATGTTGGCGTCTATTTCTTTTCACAGGCCGTCAACGAAGCTGAAGCTGTAGAAGAAGCCTCCATGGTTCTTGAACTTATAAGTGGTTACAATCTCCAGATGCCTGTATACCTTGACGTTGAGGCAAGCCACGGCAGAGGAGATCAGATAAGTGGTGAACAAAGAACTGCAGTGTGCCATGCTTTCCTTACTACTATCAGGAACGCAGGCTATACCGCAGGAATTTACTCCAACAAGAAATGGTTCGAGGAAGGACGCATGAATACTGCATCCTTCACAGATTACAAAATTTGGCTTGCCCAGTACGTGGACATTCCTACCTACACAGCAACACGCTACGACATGTGGCAATACACCTCAAAGGGCTCAGTCCCAGGAATTGCCGGTAACGTCGACATGAACGTGATCAAGTAAAAGTGCTCTTATAGCCAACAAAATAGGTGTTATCTTTTATGGAAAATAGAAAATGCATTTGGAAAAAAGGTGAAAATAGTGAAAACACCTGGATGTGTTTTGTCAAAAATTTTGATTTAAATAGTGCCGCAGATAAGGCATTGACCAAAATAGCAGTTGATTCAAAATATTGGCTCTATGTCAACGGCAAACCCGTGATATTTGAAGGCGGTATAAAACGCGGACCTGATAGACACTCCATATATTATGATGAAATTGACCTTGGTGAATTCCTAAATCAAGGGACAAATACAATAGCTATCCTTGTTTGTTATTTTGGCAAGCAAGGATTTTCTCACTTGGATAGCAAAAGAGGCGGCCTAGTGTTTGAAATGGATATAAATGGGACTATCATTTGCTCAGATGAATCATGGAAGATAAAAAGGCATCCGGCATATGTCTCTGCAGATGAAAATGATGAAAAATCCAATTTCAGGCTATCTGAGTCTAATTTGTATTTTGATGCTGCTAAAGACATTCCTGATTGGTTTATGCCTGATCATGATACCTCAGATTGGGATAATGCAGAAGTTATAGAAGATGCGCTTTCATACTGGGGCTCTTTTAACAAAAGAGTAATTCCTCAACTAAAGGACTTTGGCTATAAAAAATACGTAAATAGTGATGAGCTAAAGGGGCATAAAACAAAGAAAAAAGAACAAATAAAAATGAAACTTCCCTATAATGCCCAGATAACCCCTATGCTGAAGGTCACAGCTCCTGAGGGAAAAAGGATAGCGATAAAAGCAGACAATTACGTCGATTCACTATATGATACCAAAAGTGTAATGGCTGTATATTATACCAAGGATGGATATCAGGAATATGAATCGCTTGGATGGATGAATGGGGAATATATTTTTTATGAAATAGATGAAGACGTTACCATCGAAGAGCTAGGATATCATGAAACTGGTTATAATACCGAATTTGTAGGCAGCTTTGAGTGTGATGATACATTCCTTAATAAATTGTGGCAGAAATCACTTAGAACACTTTACATCACTATGAGGGATAATTTCATGGATTGTCCTGACAGGGAGAGGGCCCAGTGGTGGGGAGATGTTAATCTTGAAATGCAGCAAATGCTATACTGTCTCGACGAGAAAGCGCTACTCCTATATAAAAAAGGCGTAGAAATGATGGCTGGCTGGACAAAAGATAGTGGTTATATGTTGACTGTAGTTCCTTCTGGTAAAGATCAGTTTGAGCTTCCTATGCAAAACCTGGCAGGCATCTGGGGATTCTGGTATTACTACAAGTATACAGGTGATGCGTCTTTTATGCCTCAGGCATATGAAGCATCAAAAGATTACCTTAAACTTTTTAAAATGAAGAATGGACTTGTAGTTCACAGAACTGGCAGCTGGGACTGGCCGGATTGGGGCGAAAATGCTGATATAGCTCCTATGGAAAATGCCTGGTACTATATGGCACTAGATTCTCTGATAAACATGGCCGAACTACTTGGAAAGCAAGATGAATCAGGCTTTTTTATCAAAAGGAAAAAAGATATTGAAAATAGCTATGACAAGCACTTTTGGAAAGAATCTTTTTATTACAACAAAACTGATAATAAAAAGCCAGATGACAGAGCTAATGCTCTTGCAGTAATCTCAGGACTCGCAGGGCCAAAGAAGTATGCTGATATAGTAAAAGTTCTGGAAAAAACCACAAATTCAAGTCCATACATGGAAAAGTATGTACTTGATGCTCTTTGCATTGCAGGTTATATAGACAAGGCCATCATCAGAATGAAGAAAAGATATAAAGAGATGGTGGATTATGATTACTCCACATTATGGGAGTACTGGAATCATGATGGGACACTTAATCATGCCTGGTCAGGCGGTCCACTTATTACTATGTCCAAATTTATAGCAGGAGTCAGACCTTTGGAAACAGGGTATAAACGTTTTGAGATAAAACCATATCTTGGTGATCTGACAAATGTAAAATGTGCAGTTCCGTCCGCAAAAGGTCTTATATATGTAGAAATATACAAGTCTGCGGACAGCTATCACATGAAATTGAAGATACCAAAGGGCACAGAAGCAGATGTGTACCTTCCTGTTTTTGGTGAAGATAAGTACACTCTCTTTAAGCTTGGTTCGGGGGAGCATACGCTTAAGCCAGCGCGTTAGCCACTGCGTAGTGGCAGCTTAATAGTCTGCGGATTTTACTTCCATCCAGGCGTCGTTGTAGAGGCGGTCAGCATCGTAGCCAAGGTACTTGTAGGACTCGGTGCTGATCTTACTAAGGTCAGGAAAAGCAACTTCGGAATTCTTTATAGCCTCGTCTTCGATGTTTTCCTGGGCTACTGTGTTGGGAGTTGAATATGTTATGTACTCAAAGTTTTTAAGAGCTATGTCACCTCGGCACATGAAATCAATCCATTTTTCTGCATTTTCTGAGTTTTTTGAATCCTTGGTGATAACCCAGGAGTCAATCCATACATTGGTACCTTCCTTAGGAACTACATATACAAGATCTGGGTTTTCTCTTGCGGTGTATATGGCTTCTCCTGAGTAGATAACGCCAAGAGCAGCTTCTCCACCTATCATCTTGTCTCTTACCTGGTCAACGACGTAGGCCTGTACAAGGGGTTTCTGCGCTACAAGATCAGCAGTTGCAACAGCTATTTCATCAGGATTTGTGGTGTTTAGGGAGTAGCCGTTTTTAAGAAGTGCAACCATCATGGCATCTCGCACAGAATCCTGCATGAGGATCTGACCATTATATTTGTCATTCCACAATATGTCCCAGCTATCTACAGGATCATCAACCATAGTTTTATTATAGAGAATACCAACTGTTCCCCAGCAGTAGGGCACTGAGTATTTATTTTCAGGATCAAAATCCCTTGACTGCTCAAAGTACTGATCGCCTATATTCTTGGCATTTGGTATATTAGAAAAATCCAGCTCTTTTAACATGTCATTTTCTATGAGCTTTTGTATCATGTAGTCTGAAGGACATACAACATCGTAGGCTGAGTTATCCTGAGCGAGTTTGGCAAACATGATCTCATTGGTTTCAAACATATCGTAGATAACGTTGATACCGTATTCTTCCTCAAATTCACTTATCACATCTTCATCAATGTATTCTCCCCAGTTGTAGACATAGAGCTTTCCGTTGGGATATTTTGATAAATCATTTTCACCACAACCACTTAGAAGAGATGAAAAGAGGGCGCAGGTAAGTAGTATAGAAACAAAACGCTTTTTCATTTTGTTAATTCTCCTTGGTTTTAGACTGTGGCGCTCTGTAGACGATAAGAAGGAGTGTTAGTACCACAATAAATATAAGGGCTGACAGAGCGTAGATTTCTGGCTGAATTCCTCTTTTTACTTCGTTGTAGATGAGAGTAGAGAGGGTTTCGAAGCCAGAGCCCTTGGTGAAATAAGTAATGATAAAGTCATCAAGGGACATAGTAAAGGCCATAAGAGCTCCTGATATGATTCCTGGAACAATATCAGGAAGGATGGTCTTAAAAAATGCATAGGTTCTGGATGCTCCCAAATCTAGAGCTGCTTCGTACACATAGAAATTGATGTTCTTGACTCTTGGCATAACGCTTAGCATCACAAATGGAATATTAAAGGTAATATGAGCCAGAAGTATAGTGGTAAAGCCTGCGCCAATATGTAGAAACCTAAACAATAGCATAAGTGAGATACCTGTTACGATATCTGCGTTTATCATAGGTATATTGGTGATTCCCATAATAACGGAACGAAGCTTTCCAGGAAGGCCAATCATTGCTACACAAGTAATTGTTCCAATTATGGTTGAAAAAATAGTAGCAAGTATAGCAATCGTAAGGGTATTAAAAAGTGCACTTGCTACGGCCTCGTCGGAAAGAAGATTTATATACCATTCCAAGGTGAAGCCACCCCATTTTGCTCTTGATTTACTGGAATTAAAGCTAAGTACGATAAGAGTAAGGATAGGAGCGTACATGAATATAAGGATAATGGTAAGGTAGATTTTTTCTATTGCTTTTTTCATGAGTTACCTCCATTATCTGATAAATTCTCAATTATCATGTTGAGCAGGATGAATACCATAAGAACTATTGAAAGGCCGCTTCCAAGATGCCAGTCATAGAGCTGTGTAAATTCCTGCTCGATAATGTTACCAATAAGCAGTATTTTGGATCCACCCAGCATTGTTGAAATAGCAAAGGTAGTAAGTGCTGGAATAAAGACCATGGTAATGCCGCTTAAGATACCAGGCATTGAGAGAGGCAGTGTTATACGGCAGAAGGTCTGGAAAGAATCTGCTCCAAGGTCTCTTGCGGCGTTTATAACATTTTCGTCAATCCTATTAAGGGCATTATAAATAGGCAGGATCATAAATGGCAGGAAGTTATAGACCATACCAAGTACGATTGCACCGGAGGTATTTATGATATTCAGCGTTGGAAGGTGCAAAAACTCTAAAATAGTATTTATAACACCTTTTCCCTCTAAAAGTGTCATCCAGGTAAGAGTCCTTAAGAGGAAGTTCATCCACATTGGAAGAATGAAAAGAGTAATAATGTAGGCATTTTTTCTAAGCTTCATGGAAGCTAGGATCATGCCAAGAGGGTATGCTAGTAAAAAACATACCAATGTACTGATGATTGCAAGTATTACAGATCTTTTTAAAGCCTTTAAATATCCAGGCTTTAGTATTGTAGTAATATTATCGAAGGTAAATGCTCCATCGGCATTTGTAAGTCCATAGTAGATGACCATGCACAGGGGAACTACTATGAAGATAAATGCCCAGGCCATATAGGGAGAGGCCATAACATGAGCATTCCTATTATCTTTAAATAGTTTCACTGATTGCCTCCTCGTCTTCAGAAGCTGGAACGTTCATTATCTGAATGTTGTAAGGATCAACCTTGATTCCGACTTCTTTGCCAACTTCTGACATTTTTGTTGAGTG
The DNA here is from genome assembly GCF_900102515.1 of Butyrivibrio sp. INlla14. GTDB lineage: Bacteria > Bacillota > Clostridia > Lachnospirales > Lachnospiraceae > Butyrivibrio. The sequence continues at coordinate 34,054 of NZ_FMVS01000011.1, read as the reverse complement.
GACTAGCCATTCGTAGCCGCCTGCCTGTACATCCATTTCGTAGTGAACACCCTTAAATGTAAGGTCTGTAACTACACCTGAAATAGTTCCTTCTTCAGGAGATACGAGCTCAACGTCCTCTGGCCTTATTACTACGTCAACAGGCTTATTCTCACCAAAGCCCGTATCCACGCAGGCAAATTTAGCCCCAAGTATGTCTACTAGCTCATCTCTGACCATTGTAGCCCTGATTATATTGCTGTCTCCGATAAAGTCAGCAACAAAGGCGTTTTCAGGTTCGTTGTAAATTTTTTCAGGAGAGCCTTCCTGCTGGATATAGCCCTGATTCATGACAACGATATGATCAGACATAGTAAGGGCTTCTTCCTGATCGTGAGTTACATATATAAAGGTAATGCCAAGTTCTTCCTTGAGCCTTTTAAGCTCGTACTGCATGTCCTGACGCATTTTAAGGTCAAGGGCGCCAAGGGGCTCATCCAGCAAAAGAACTTTTGGCTCATTAACTATAGCTCTTGCAATGGCAATTCTCTGCTGCTGGCCACCAGATAATGATTCAGGCATACGATTCTCAAAGCCTTCGAGGTTTACAAGTTTTAATGCGTATTTAATCTTATCTTTTATGTAGCTGTCAGATTTATTCTTAATCTTAAGACCAAAGGCGATATTGTCGGCAATCGTCATATGTGTAAAAAGAGCATACTTCTGAAAAACAGTATTGAGCTGCCTTTTATTTGGAGATAGATCAGTTATATCTTTTCCATCAAAAATAACACGTCCCTGATCAGGCTTTTCAAAACCGCCAATGATCCTAAGTGTTGTAGTCTTGCCACATCCACTGGGGCCTAAAAGGGTAACAAAGGAATTTTCATATATAGACAGGCTAAGGTCATCTAAGATCATCTGTCCGTCATAAGATTTAGAGATATGCTCTAGCGTTATCAGGTCTTTGCTCATTATGCGATACTCCCTACTTGAAAATTTATATTTATAACAATCTATTTAATTTTAATTGGAAATTATACACTGTCAATGCATTTTTATTCAATTTTGTGAATGTTTTTATTGCGCATATAAATAGACGAAAAAAAGCTTTACAATATCTATTTTACAGCAAATATTCGCATTGTGTTAATTTAATATATTTAAAGTTTGCACATGGTGTGATAAAATGTGAGTGATATAGGTTAGTTCTAGGAGGAAGGCTACAATGGCTGCTAAAGATAAATATGTTGCTTATGTTTCAAGCTATACATCAGGGCTTGGAACCAAATATGGAATCAGAATCTATGATGTAGATCTTAAGAACGGGAGACTTTCTGAGAAGCAGAAGGTTGAGATCACCAATTCTTCTTATATAAACATTTCCCATGATAACAAGACTTTATATTCTATAACTGATGCAGGTGTTGAGTCATATCACATACTGCCAGACGGAAGCCTTGAGTTTTTAAATGAAGCTTCTATTAATGGTATGAGAGGCTGCTATGTAAATATGGACCAGCAGGACAGATTTCTTGTAACTGCTGGATATCATGATGGTAAGGTTACTATCCTTAGACTTAATGAAGATGGCAGCATTGGTGAAATCACAGATGAGAGATATCACAAGGGACTTGGAACGGCTGCTGGCCGTAATCACGTGCCTCATGTACAGTGCATCAAGGTTTCCAAGGACAATAAATATCTTCTTGCTGCAGATCTTGGAATGGACAGGGTTAATGTATATTCTCTTGATTATGAGACTGGCAAGATCAAGGATGCTGATGTTATCCATTGTGATCAGGAGTCATCACCAAGACACATGCAGTTCTCCAAGGATGGAAGATTCCTTTATGTATGTCTTGAACAGAAGTGCGGAATTGAAGTTTACGAATATGTAGACAATGATGGAGATCCTGAGTTTAACAAGATCCAGTCTGTAAGTAACTCTGAGGAATCCGATTCAATTGGTGTTGCAAGCTCAGCGCTTACATTTTCTGAGGATTATAACTATCTTGTCAGCTCCACAGCTGGAGAGAATAACGTTCTTGTATATAAGGTTGATAAAGAGACAGGTCTTTTAACTGAGAAGATATGTCTTCCTGTTGCAGGAGAGTATCCCAAGGATGCAGCTCTTTTCCCAGATAACAAGCATCTTGTATCTCTTAACCATGAGTCAGACACAATGACATTCTTTACTGTTGATATGGATAAGGGCACACTTGTAATGAACGGACCTGAGATGGCTATCTCAAGACCTAACTGCATTGTATTCCACAAACTTGATCAGTAAGCTGAGAATTCAAGGTTTGATAAATCATAGTAATACGTAAATGCTAATTTATTAAGAAAAAGCCCGGGTTTTTGCTGACACGCAAAAGCCTGGGCTTATTTTTTATTTCTTGTAGAAGTTTATCAGGTTGTCGGCCTTGGAAGCCATGTTTGAAATCATAAGATCAAGGACTGTATGAGCGCACATGGTCTCTACAACAACTACGGCTCTTGGAACAACAACCGGGTCATGACGGCCCTTTATGTTAATTTCTATATTCTCTCCTTGCTTATTTATTGTCTGCTGAGTGCGGGCTATGCTGGGAGTGGGCTTTACATAAGCTCTGATAATGATAGTACTTCCATCAGATATCCCGCCTAAAATCCCACCTGAATGATTTGTCTTTTTGACAACTTTTCCTTCTTCAGAAACAGCAAAAGCATCATTATTTTCTGAACCAATGTAGGTTGAAACCTTAGTGCCATCGCCAATCTCGATAGCCTTTACTGCGCCGATGCTCATGACAGCTCTTGCAAGGAGTGCATCAAGCTTATCAAAAACAGGTTCTCCAATTCCGGAAGGAAGTCCTGTTATCTGACATTCAATTATTCCGCCAAGAGAATCCTGCATGTTTCGGGCTTTGGCAATGAGCTCCATAGCTCTTTTATCAGCGTCTATATCTGGCATGGCTGTTGGAGTTATTAAAATGGCTGATTTATCGAACTTATCCATGTCTGCTGTGACGCTTCCAATTGACTTTGTGTAGGCACAGACTTCAATACCCATCTGAGACAGAAGTTTGGAGCATATGGCACCGGCAGCAACACGTCCTATAGTTTCACGGCCGGAGGACCTTCCACCACCTGTATAGTCCCTGAATCCATATTTTTGATCGAAACCGTAATCGGCATGACCTGGCCTGTAGTATTGTGCAATCTCGCTATAATCTGATGACCTTTGGGAGGTATTTCTGACCATAAGGGAAATAGGAGTACCTGTTGTTTTTCCCATAAATACGCCAGATAAGATCTCAACAAGATCGTCTTCCTTGCGGGAAGTGGTTGCTGCAGAAGTTCCAGGCTTTCTCCGGTCCAGGAACTTTTGGATATCTTCTTCATTAAGCTCCATTCCTGCTGGAAAGCCATCAACAACTACGCCCAGAGCCTTTCCATGAGATTCGCCCCAGGTTGAGAACTGTATGTTTTTTCCTATGATAGAACCTGACATATGAAGCACCTTCTTTTGTGAAATATATTATTATCGTAAACTGTATTAACAGTAATAGACAGATGTATCTGACCTTTACTATACCATGTGAACATTGTAGCATATATGTTACTTGATTGGATACGATGTGTTTTTATCCAATTTTTAGAATAGAGGCAGTTGTATCATTGAAAAAAATAGTGAATTTTCTGTGAAATAGTTATATAATCTATATTGTAGTTCCATAAATGTGCAAAATATCTGAAATAGAGGGGATTTCTGATATGAATGCCAGTCATTTACAGAAGAAATACAGTTATAAAGAAAAAATAATTTCTCGGGTAGGGAAGTTTAATAGAAAGCACAAACATCTTTCGCTTCTTGGTTTGACTTACGCTTTTGCTGCAATTTTTATTTACAACTTCTTATTTTATTTCTACAGGAATATCAAAAGATTTACTTGTCTAGCTTGCATCCTATTGTTCTTTGTTTCCAGTAGTAGTTTTTCATATCCGGCCATGTCACTTAACATCAGTTTTGAATCTGACATTTCTCTTGAGGAAGATAGCTCTTACGATAGCAGCGTGATTTCGCAGGAAGAAATTGCTGAGTCTGACGCTGAACTTGCACAGCAGCGCGATCTGGATACCCAGGTTTTGGATGAAGCATTAGATGCTATTAATCCTGATGTTTCAGAAGCGGATCATCTAAACACTGATAATCAGGTATCACTGGATGATATGCTTGAAGCTGTTGCCGAGAACGAAAACACAACTGAAAATGAAAAAACTCTGGAGATAGAAAACAGTAATGTACCACTTGCAGATGAAGCTAAGGTCACCTTTTCAAGAGATGACTGGAAGATAATGCTTGTAAATAAACAGCATCCATTTCCTGAAGACTACAGTTTTCCGTTGGGCACAATAAGCGGCAGTATGAGATGCGATGAGAGAATCATCCAGCCTCTTCTTGATATGATGAAGGCTGCAAGGCAGGATGGTGTTTCACTCATAATCTGCTCACCTTATCGTGACAGAGACAGGCAGACTATGCTCTTTAATAATAAGATTGATAGGTATATGGAAGCCGGTATGTCATATATGGATGCCTATAATCTTGCTTCTCAGGCAGTAACAGTTCCAGGTTCATCTGAACATCAGGTAGGGCTTGCAATTGATATTATCACAGATGGATATTCCAGCCTTGATGAGGGCTTTGGAAATACAGCAGCTGGAAAATGGCTCAAAGAAAACAGCTACAAATATGGCTTTATTTTAAGATATCCAGCTGGAAAAGAGGAAATCACCAGCATTGAGTTTGAACCATGGCACTTTAGATATGTGGGTGTTGACGCAGCGACGATTATGGCTCAAAATGATATGTGCCTTGAGGAGTTCTGGAACACTTATGTGGAGTGATCTTTTTGATCATTTGAAATGAGTATGAAAGGTCTTTGGGGGCAATTCTTTTGACCAGAGGTTATATATATTTATGTACAAAGTTTTAAAAAGAGATGGCAGTGCCAAAAGAGCTGAGTTTCAGACAGTTCATGGAACAATTCAGACACCGGTTTTTATGAACGTGGCAACTGTTGCAGCAATTAAGGGTGGTGTATCTACAGAAGACCTGGAGAGAATCGGAACTCAGGTCGTTCTTTCTAATACTTATCATTTGCATTTAAGACCAGGAGACGACGTTGTCTATCGAATGGGTGGACTGCACAAGTTCATGTCATGCAATAAGCCTATTCTTACAGATTCCGGCGGATTCCAGGTCTTTTCTCTTGCCAAGACCAGACGAATAAAAGAGGAAGGCGTTTATTTCCATTCACATATCGATGGTCACAAGCTGTTTATGGGACCTGAAGAGAGTATGCGTATTCAGTCACACCTTGGCTCGACAATTGCAATGGCATTTGATGAGTGCCCATCTGCCAAGGCAGAGCATGAGTATGTTCAGATGTCAGTAGACAGAACAACAAGATGGCTTGAGAGATGTAAGAGAGAAATGGATAGGCTTAATGGCCTGGAATATACAGTTAACAGGAATCAGCTTCTTTTTGGAATCAATCAGGGGGCTATATTTGATGATATCAGAATAGAACATGCCAAGAGGATCAGTGATATGGATCTTGATGGGTATGCTGTTGGTGGTCTTGCTGTAGGTGAGACTCATGAAGAAATGTATCATGTCCTTGAGACAGTAGTTCCTTACCTGCCTATTGAGAAACCCACATATCTTATGGGTGTAGGAACTCCGGCAAACATTTTGGAGGCTGTTGAAAGAGGCGTTGATTTCTTTGATTGCGTGTATCCTAGCAGAAACGGAAGACATGGCCATCTTTATACTAACAGAGGGCACATCAATCTTTTGAATGCCAGGTACGAGCTTGATGAAACACCTATCGAAGAGGGATGCCAGTGTCCTGCCTGCAGGCGCTATAGTAAGGCCTATATCCGTCATCTTCTTAAATCTGGAGAAATGCTGGGGCTTCGCTTATGCGTACTTCATAATCTCTATTTCTATAATCACATGATGGAAGAAATCCGTGATGCTATAGATAATGGCAGATTCCAGGAGTACAAGAGAAATAAGCTTGCCGGAATGCAGGAGTTTGACAGCTTGCAGAACAAGGAATATGCCAATATTGACAAGAACTGGAGAAAGGGTTAAAGCTTATACTTGAATTTCCATTTAGATTTTAGTAATATTGACTAGTATTTTATTTTATAAAGTTTTTTTGGAGGATTTTTATGGGATTATTATTGACTGCAGATTCTGCTGCACAGGGTAACATGCTTGTAATCGTTGCAATTTATGCTGTTTTATTCGGATTTTTATATTTTGTTATGATCCGTCCACAGAGGAAGGAACAGAAACAGAAGGCACAGACACTTGCTTCACTTGCAGTAGGTGATAGTGTTAGAACAACTGGTGGTTTCGTTGGTGTTATTCTTGATATCACTGATGACATGGTAATTGTTGAGTTTGGCAACAACAAGAACTGCCGTATTCCTATGTACAAGGAAGCCATTGTTGAGGTTGAGAAGCCTGAGGATGCTATAGCAACAGAGTCTTCTGACAAGGATTCTAAGAAGGAATCCAAGAAGAAATAATTGTTATGCTTAATTTTAGCCTGATTGGCACGCGCTACGGCCAATCAGGTTTTTATTTAACATAGCACTGTCACGCGTTAAAATAATGACGTGTAAAAATATCAGGAGGAGTAAGACATGAAAATGAAAGTGACTTGTATTCCGGGGGATGGAATCGGACCTGAAATCGTTACAGAGGCCAAGAAGGTTCTTAAAAAGGTTTCAATGGTTTTTGAACATGAAATAGAATTCACTGATGTACTTATGGGGGGATGCTCCATAGATGCTGTGGGCGTTCCGCTTACAGATGAGACGATTGAGATCTGCAGAGCAGCAGATGCTGTACTTATGGGCTCTATTGGAGGAAATACATCTACTTCTCCCTGGTATAAGCTTGATCCCTCGCTTAGACCAGAGGCAGGACTTTTAAAGCTTCGTAAATCCCTTAATCTTTTTGCTAATCTCAGACCAGCTTATCTTTATCCAGAGCTCAAGGATGCCTGCCCATTAAAAGAGGCTACAGGTGAAAAGGGCTTTGACATGCTGATCATGAGAGAGCTTACTGGTGGTCTATATTTTGGCGAGAGAAATACAAAAGAAGTAGATGGAGAGCTGGTTGCGACTGATACTCTTGTTTACAGGGAATCTGAGATAAGACGTATTGCTATAAGAGCCTTTGATGTTGCCAGAAAGCGCAGAAAAAGCGTAACTAGTGTTGATAAAGCCAATGTTCTTGATTCTTCAAGACTTTGGAGAAAAGTTGTAGAGGAAGTTGCGCAGGATTATCCTGATGTAAGACTTGAACATATGCTGGTTGATAACTGCGCTATGCAGCTTGTTAAGGATCCTTCCCAGTTTGATGTGGTCCTTACTGAAAATATGTTTGGTGATATTTTATCAGATGAAGCTAGTATGATAACAGGGTCAATTGGTATGTTGTCCAGCGCTTCTTTGAACGACACGAGTTTTGGCCTTTATGAGCCGAGCCATGGAAGTGCTCCTGATATTGCAGGAATGAATATTGCTAATCCGATAGCTACAATCCTTTCTGCAGCTATGATGCTTCGGTATACATTTAATCTTGATAAAGAAGCAGATTCTATTGAAAAAGCTGTTAAAAAAGTTTTAGAGGATGGTTTCAGAACAGTTGACATCATGCCTAAGGGGCAGGAAGATAGATTTACAAAAACTTCCTGTACTGAGATGGGAGATTTAATTGCAGAGAGAATTACTAATTGCTAAAACTGAAAAGAAAATATATGATGTTTTGCCTCATGAACCAGAGACAATGGCCACAACACTATTTGTTATTGGTATGGCTGCCTACTACATGTGGAGGATGTTTGTCATAACACCTCAGCATGAGGAACTTGTGACTTTTTATCATTTCATTAGTAATGGGCCTTTATATTCTGCCCTGAACTGGCCATCACCCAATAATCATATTGGCTATTCGGTTCTTGCCTCTGTCATGAATTATTTTGGTAACAACTACATAGGTCTTAGAGGAATATCCTATATATGCGCTGTCAGCAATCTTATACTGGTGTACAGGATATGCAAGAAATTCTTTGCCCATGCCCTTCCCTTTGCGGCAGTTGTTCTTTATGCCTCTATGCAGGTAGTAAATGAATATAGCATTCAGGGGAGAGGATATACCCTTGCTACGTTTTGCTTTTTGCTTGCTGTGTATGCTGCAACTGATATGTGCAGAGCTGTTGAGGCTAGAAATTACAGGTATATTACTTTTATCATTTGCATCATATACGGAGTTTACACGACCCCAAGCAGCATTTATTGGGCGGTTCCTGTTTGTCTGACTACTGTAGTATTTCTTTTTATTAATGGTTTCAGAAGCAGGAAGTTTTTTGAAAGTGATGCTGAGAACATTTATTTTAAAAAGTTAAACAGTGTTATTACAGCTATTGGTGTAAGCTTTTTTGGAACTCTTATCCTATATACGATCATATGGTTTATGGTTGGCGCTAAGAGGCTTGTAGGGGACAGCAGGTCAGCTTTTTATGAAACATCAGATGGTCTGGTGCTTCTTAGAAATCCCATTAAGGCGCTCGGAACTGGTATGAGTTTTATGTATATGCAAAGACAACAGGACTACGGCAGGGTAGATCTTTTTAAAGAACAGTTTCTATCCTGGATAGTTGATCTTTTAAACTATATGTTGCCTGGATTCTGGGTAGTCTTATTGATATTTTTGGTAAGTGGCGTAGCTATAATGATCGCTGAGTGCATAAGGCATTTTGAATATAGCAGGACTGTAGTTAATCTTATGGCCATTATCAATATCTTTTTCGTGGTCCTTGTGCTAATAGCGACTCACAATTTGCCATCACTACGTGGCTTTGGATATGGCTCTTTTTTTATGACGCTTTGTGTTATATCCTGCTTTGAGAAACTGATTAATGTCACAATAAGATTTTATAACAGAGCCGTAAGTGGAAAAGGCCTATTTGTCAAACACTCTGAGAAACACAATGAGACAGAAAATGTCACCAGGACAGGCAAGTGGTATGATGGGCTTGGAGTATATACTCCTGTTGTCGTCATAATGCTGCTTTTTATTGCGAGACTTTTTGGAAGTACCTTTAATTCTCAAGTTGGCATTAGGGAAAATGATATTTTTAACACTATGTATATTGCAAACATTTCAGCTAAAAAGACGCCTTGCGTTCTTGACGAAGACCAGGAGTATCTTCTTAAATTTGGCTTTGATCTGGAATGTGATAAAAGAGATGTGACAGGGGCTGATGTTGTGATTCTTGACAGGAACATGATGGAAGAGGGCTATAGCGGCCAGTACCTTTCAAGATTTTATCAGACCTATGAGACTATAGACTGGGAATATCTTAGTACTATGCACATTCAATATGAAAATGATTCTATTATTTTATATACTAAGTAAAAAGGAGATTTGAGTTATGGGAAGGAACAGTGAACGAGTTTTTGAAGGCATTCAACAGGCACCTCACAGGAGCTTATTTAACGCTCTTGGATTTACTGAAGAAGAGAGAAGAAAACCACTTATTGGTATTGTGAGTTCATATAATGAGATTATTCCAGGACATATGAATCTTGATAAGATCACAGATGCTGTTAAGCTTGCAGTAGCGGAAACTGGCGGAATGCCTGTGGTTGTTCCTGCCATAGCAGTATGCGACGGAATTGCTATGGGACACGTTGGAATGAAGTATTCCCTTGTTACCAGAGATCTTATTGCGGATAGTACTGAATGTCTTGCCAAGGCGCATGCTTTTGATGGCATGGTCTGCATTCCAAACTGTGACAAGAACGTTCCTGGACTTTTGATGGCAGCTGCCAGAGTTAACATCCCTACAGTTTTTGTATCAGGTGGCCCTATGATGGCTGGAAGAGTTGACGGACATAAGACATCTCTTTCATCTGTATTTGAGGCTGTTGGAAGTGCTACTGCCGGCAAGATTACATCTGAGAAACTCTGTGAATATGAGGAAAAGGCTTGCCCTACCTGCGGTTCATGTTCAGGTATGTATACAGCAAATTCCATGAACTGCCTTACAGAGACAATAGGCATGGGACTTCCTGGAAATGGAACTATCCCTGCTGTATATTCAGCCCGTATCAGACTTGCCAAGAAGGCAGGTTATGCCGTAATGAATCTTGTAGAAAAGAATATAAGGCCAAGAGATATCATGACTAAAGAGGCATTTATGAATGCTCTTGCAATGGATATGGCTCTTGGATGCTCAACAAATACTATGCTTCATCTTCCCGCTATTGCACATGAGGCAGGCGTTGAGCTTAATATGGAAATTGCTAACGAAGTATCTGCTAAGACTCCGAACCTTTGTCACCTTGCTCCTGCAGGTCCAACCTACATGGAAGACCTCAACGAGGCTGGTGGCGTACTGGCTGTTATGTCTGAGCTTGTTAAAAAGAACCTGCTCAATACAGATCTTTTAACTGTAACAGGTAAGACTATCAAGGAAAATCTTGAAGGTGTACATAACCTTAATCCTGAGGTTATCAGGCCTATTGAAAACCCATATATGCAGACAGGCGGAATTGCCGTGCTCAAGGGAAATATTGCTCCAGATACAGGAATAGTTAAAAAGAGTGCCGTTGCACCTGAAATGATGACACATGAAGGACCTGCAAGAGTATTCGATTGCGAAGAGGATGCTATTGCAGCTATACTTGGCGGCAAGATAAATGCTGGGGATGTTGTAGTTATCAGATATGAGGGACCTAAGGGTGGCCCTGGAATGAGAGAAATGCTCAATCCTACATCTGCTATAGCAGGTATGGGACTTGGTTCAACTGTTGCCCTTATTACAGATGGCCGTTTCTCGGGAGCAAGCAGAGGCGCTTCTATAGGACATGTATCTCCAGAAGCTGCTGTTGGCGGACCAATTGCTCTTATTGAGGAAGGAGATATCATAAGCATTGATATTCCTAACAATTCTCTTAACGTTAAGGTTTCTGATGAAGAACTTTTAAAGAGGAAAGAAAAATGGCAGCCACGTGAGCCTAAGGTTAAGGATGGTTATCTTGCAAGATACCGCGAACTTGTTACAAGTGGTAATCGCGGAGCTATTCTTGAAATACCTGGAAGGAAGTAATAAACTGGCAAGCTAGATGTGAATTTTTTATAAGAGGAGTATATGAAAATGCAGTTGACAGGATCTCAGATAGTTCTTGAATGTTTGAAAGAACAGGGTGTAGATACAATTTTTGGTTACCCTGGAGGAACTATTTTAAATATTTATGATGAGCTTTATAAGCAGGGAGATGATTTTCTCCATATTCTGACGAGTCATGAACAGGGAGCTGCTCATGCGGCAGACGGCTATGCCAGATCTACAGGCAAGGTTGGAGTATGCTTTGCTACAAGTGGACCGGGCTCAACCAACCTTGTGACAGGAATAGCCACAGCTTATATGGATTCAGTTCCTATTGTTGCAATTACCTGCAATGTTAATCTTCCCCTTCTTGGCAAGGACTCTTTCCAGGAGGTAGATATTGCTGGAATTACAATGCCTATAACCAAGCATGGCTATATTGTTAAAGATATCAAGGAGCTGGCAGATACTATTCGCAAGGCCTTTAAGATTGCTAAATCCGGAAGGCCAGGACCTGTTATCGTTGACATAACCAAGGATGTCACAGCAAAGAGCTGCGACTTCAGACCAGTTGTGATCGCAGAGGAAGAGCCTGTAAAGACCTTTAAGAGCGATGACATAAATACTGCTATAAAGATGATCAAAGCCTCTAAGAGGCCATTTATCTATGTTGGCGGAGGAGCCGTTATATCTGGAGCTTCAGATGAACTTAGGAAATTTGCTGAACTAGTAGAGGCGCCTGTTTGTGACACACTTATGGGAAAGGGTGCTTTTGACGGTACTAATAAGCTTTATACAGGCATGATTGGTATGCATGGAACAAAGGCATCTAACTTTGGCGTTAGCGAGTGCGACCTTCTTCTAACCCTTGGAGCAAGATTCTCAGACAGAGTTACAGGAAACGCCAAGACCTTTGCTTCTAAGGCCAAGATCCTTCAGATTGATGTTGATGCGGCTGAGATTAACAAAAATATACGTGTTAACTACGCAATTGTTGGAGATTTAAAACTGGTACTAAGCGCCATAAATGCTAAACTCGAGAAACAAGAACACGAGGATTGGCTAAAAAAGATTTCTGATTATAAAAAGAAATTCCCTCTCTCCTACGATGATGGTAAGCTTACATGTCCATATATCGTGGAGGAACTTGATAAACTGACCGAGGATGATGCGATAATAACTACAGATGTAGGACAGCATCAGATGTGGGCTGCACAGTACTACAAATTTAGGAACCCTAGAACATTTCTTACTTCTGGCGGCCTTGGTACAATGGGATACGGACTTGGTGCCTGTATTGGGGCCAAGGTTGGTAACCCGGACAAACAGGTTATCAATATTGCCGGAGATGGCTGCTTTAGAATGAATATGAACGAGCTTGCAACAGCCTCAAGATATAACCTTCCTATCATAGAGATTGTGATCAACAACAGTGTTCTTGGTATGGTAAGACAGTGGCAGACACTTTTTTACGAGCAGCATTATTCTCAGACAGTGTTTAAAGATAAGGTTGACTACTGTAAAGTGGCAGAAGGCCTTGGATGTTTGGCAATCCGTGTAACCAAGAAGTCTGAGGTTGTGCCTGCACTTAAAAAGGCGTTAAAATCAAAAGTGCCAGTTCTTATTGACTGCATCATTGAAGAGGATGACAAGGTATTTCCTATGGTTCCAGCAGGAGCATCTATCAGCGAAGCTTTTGATGAAAAGGACCTTACTGGCAAAAAGTAATTATAAGAAGTATACTAATAACTGCAGCAGAATTATTCGTTATCCAGAATATGCTGCAGTTATTTAGTGGGGAAAAGGGAGATATGAAAAAAAGAAGACTGATTGGGGCGCTGATAGTTCCTTTCATAATTGGAATTGCCTGTGCGGTGTACATTTTTCTGGCTTATGCCTATAAAGATGTGTTCCCTGCATTTTTATGGGTAAATGGAGTCTATTGTACAGGCAAAACTCCGGAAGAAGTCAATGACATTCTCATAGCTCAGGATGAATATTCTGGTATTATCCTGATGGATATATCTGGAGAGAGCCTATATATCAGGGCTGAAGACATTGATTATGAGCACTCGTATTTGCAGAATTTAGTGAGACTTCAGAAAACTAGGGGAGGAATCTATTGGGGGAAATTTCTATTTAGACCAACCCATGTAAAAGAGCTTTCTTTTTGCAAGTATGATGAGACAAAAGTAGATAAGGCCATTGATGACTGGGATGTATTAAAAGATACAGATGATGGTGGTGCTAAGATTACACTTGGGGAAAATGGTTATGAATTTGAACCCAAGGGCTGTATTAAGCCCAATATGGATGAAATAAAAGGCGTTACCTACAATGGCCTTTTAAATCTTTCAAAGGTGGTAGATTTATCTACAGCCAAGACTTATGTAGGTGGAGGCTGTTATGTAAAATACACAGAAACAGAACAAGAGAAGCAGACTGGTCAGTTTTTTGAAAAAATCAAAGAACTTCAGAATAAGTCTTATACTCGTGATTTTCAGGGTAGTAAGGTTGAACTATCAAAAAAGGATATCAGTAGCTTTATTTTAACAGCAGCAGAGTTTGATGCAGAGGAATTTGATGATGTAACGGATGATATATATATTGTTAATGGAGAGCTATGTGGTAGAGATTATCTTGCTGGAAGAATCTTTGAATATAACGGTTTTATGGTGGATGATAATGGGGATCCTATCATTGTTGTTGACAGGCTTTTATCCTATGCGGAGGGTCTTTCGGATAAATATGATACTTCTTTCTTAATACAAAATTATCTAAATGGCGGCTCTGATGTTATCTTATATAACGAAAACAAGAAAAGCGGTGGCGTTTTAATTGATGCCGAAGCAGAGTTCGAGAATTTAAAAGCTCTATTTACAGACTCTTCTTACGATAAGGAAAGCCACAAAGATTTATCAAAAGTAGAGAATCTTAAGTGGGACTTTGCTTCTGATAAGCTTGGAAAGACCTTTATTGAAGTAGACATGGGACAGCAGCATCTGTATTATTACGTAAATGGAGAACTTTCCATGGATATGCCTGTTGTTACAGGAAATATTAACAGGGGAAGAGGAACACCTACAGGATTTTTTGAAGTTTATAATAAACGCTATCATACAAATCTTGTTGGGGTAGATTATGTTTCCTATGTAAATTATTGGCTGGGAGTTAATAAAGGAGTTGGCATTCATGATGCAACCTGGCGCAAAAAATTTGGAGAAGAAATATACAAAAAAGATGGATCTCACGGATGTATAAATTGCCCGCTGGAAAGCGTTGAAAAGCTGTGGGAAGTCTGTGAAGTAGGAACTCCAGTTATGCTTCATTACTAATATTTAGAGGCTTAAAAATACCGAAATGTTAAGATTTAAAATCTTTCCATTTCGGTATTTTTTTGGAATAAAAAATTTAATAACATTAATTATTGAATAACGTTCTTGACATTTTTACTTTCGCACTTTAAAGTAGTTTCAAAGGAAAATTTATCGATTTAAACGAGAAAAGTATTTATTCGATAAAACGTAATAACAGGAGGAGTTAGAAATGTCTAGAGTTTACAATTTTTCAGCAGGACCAGCAGTTTTACCAGAAGAAGTATTGAAACAGGCCGCAGCAGAAATGCTTGATTACAACGGATGCGGCATGTCTATTAACGAGATGAGCCACAGATCTAAGACTTTTGATAACGTAATTCAGACAGCAGAAGCTGACATTAGAGAACTTATGAATATTCCTGATAATTACAAGGTTCTCTTTTTACAAGGCGGTGCAAGTCAGCAGTTTGCAGCTATTCCTCTGAATCTTATGAAGAATAAAAAGGCAGCTTATATAATCACTGGTCAGTGGGCCAAGAAGGCATATCAGGAGGCTCAGAAGTACGGCGAGGCAATTGAGGTTGCATCCAGTGCAGACAAGACCTTTTCATATATTCCAGATTGTTCTGATTTGGATATCCCAGAAGATGCAGATTATGTCTATATCTGCGAGAATAACACAATTTACGGAACTAAATTCAAGACCCTTCCAAACACAAAGGGACATATCCTTGTTTCTGATGTATCATCATGTTTTTTGTCTGAACCGGTAGATGTAACTAAGTACGGCGTTATATATGGCGGAGTTCAGAAAAACGTTGGACCTGCGGGCCTTGTTATCAGTATTATCAGAGAAGACCTTATTACAGATGATGTTCCATCTTATACACCAACAATGCTGAAGTGGAAGACTCAGGCTGACAACGGATCTTTGTACAACACTCCTAACTGCTGGAGTATTTACATGTGCGGACTTGTATTTAAGTGGCTTAAACAGCAAGGTGGCCTGTCAGAGATGAAGAAGAGAAATGAAGCTAAGGCCAAAATTCTCTATGATTATCTTGATCAGAGCAAGATGTTCAAAGGAACTGTAAGAAAAGAGGACAGATCACTTATGAATGTTCCATTCATTACAGATTCTGAAGAACTAAATGCTAAGTTTATTGCAGAGGCTACAAAGGCAGGTTTTGTTAGTCTTAAGGGTCACAGAACTGTTGGCGGAATGAGAGCAAGTATCTACAATGCAATGCCGCAGGAAGGCGTAGAGAAGCTTGTTCAGTTCATGGATAAGTTTGAAAGAGAAAACTAATAATAAAATGATAAATTGATAAGATAGAAGGGGGTTAAAGAAATGTACAAATATAAATGTATGAATCCAATCGCCAAGATTGGTCTTAATAATTTCACTGATCAGTATGAAGCAGTTGACAACGTTGATGATGCTGAAGGAATCCTTGTTAGAAGCGCAAATATGCTTGAGATGGACTTTTCTGATAAGCTTCTTGCAATAGCAAGGGCAGGAGCTGGAGTTAACAATATTCCGCTGGACGCCTGTGCCAAGAGAGGAATTGTAGTTTTTAACACTCCTGGAGCAAATGCAAACGGGGTAAAAGAGATGGTGCTTGCAGCAATGCTCATTGCAAGCCGTGACATCATCGGTGGAACTGAGTGGGTCAAGGCTAATGCCGGAGACCCAGATATTGCCAAGCTTACAGAGAAGAGCAAAAAGAAGTTTGCCGGAACAGAAATTTTTGGCAAGAAGCTTGGTATCATTGGACTTGGCGCTATAGGAGTTAGAGTTGCAAACGCTGCTAGACAGCTTGGTATGGAAGTTTACGGTTATGATCCATACCTTTCAATCGATGCTGCATGGAGACTTTCTTCTGATGTCAAGCACGTAACAAATGTAGATGACATCTATTCAAAATGCGATATCATCACAATCCACGTGCCTGCGCTTGATTCCACCAAAGGAATGATTGATGCAAATGCAATTGCCAAGATGAAAAAGGGCGTTATCATCATAAATCTTGCGAGAGACATACTGTGCAATGAGGTTGATATTCTTGCAGGCATCAATTCAGGTAAGATTCGTAAATATGTAACGGATTTCCCAAACCCTGTTACTGCAGGGCATGATGGCTGTATTGTAATTCCACATCTTGGAGCAAGTACAGAGGAATCTGAGGATAATTGCGCAGTTAAGGCTGTATTGGAACTCAAAGATTATCTTGAAAATGGAAATATCAATAATTCTGTGAATCTTCCAAACTGCGATATGGGAGTATGCATGGGACCTCGTCTTGCTATATTCCACAAAAACGTGGCAAATATGATCAGTCAGTTTACTACTTTCCTTGGAAATGCAGGATATAACATCAAGGATATGTCCAACAAGTCAAGAGGAGACTATGCATATACTCTTATAGACCTTGAGGATGAGATAGAGGATGCAATAGTAAGTAAGATTGAAAAAATTGATGACGTCATCAGAGTCAGAATCGTTCGAAAAGACGTCTGAAACATACTGTTTATGCTATAATAGGCGGGTGGGAAACTTTTCCCGCCCGTTTATTTCGTAAGAGACGTAAGATTTGTAGTGTAAAAGTTGTTGGAGGAAATATGGCAGATATAAAACCTTTTAAAGCATACAGACCAAGTAAGGAGATGGCACAAATAGTGGCGTCGCTTCCCTATGATGTATTTAGTAGGAGCGAAGCATATGAGAAGGTGCAGAGAGAACCAGATTCTTTTCTTGCTATCGATAGACCGGAGACACAATTACCAATAGAACAGGATATGTATGCTCAGGAAGTATATGACAAGGCAAGGCAGATGCTTGATGAAAAGATTCAGGAAGGGGTTTTTATCCAGGATGAGAAGCCTTGCTACTATATATACGAACAAACCATGAATGGAAGGACACAGACAGGAATTGTTGCCTGCGCTTCTATCGATGATTATATGAATAATGTAATAAAAAAGCATGAAAACACGAGGCAGGACAAGGAAAAGGACAGGATAAACCATGTTTATACCTGCGAGGCACAGACAGGCCCAATCTTTTTGTGCTATAGGAAAAATCGCCTTATTTCAGATCTTGTAGAGAAGGTAAAAGAGGTAGATGAGCCAGTATACGACTTCGTATCTGAGGATGGGGTCAGAAATCGTATATTTATCATTGATGACCTTGAGGAGACAGAGACAATCTGTAGAGTGTTTACGAATATAGATTCTATCTATATTGCAGATGGTCACCACCGCTGCGCATCAGCAGTTAAGGTGGGCCTTATGAAAAGAAAAAAACTTGAAGGAAAAGTCAAGGGAAGGCTTCAGTCAGATTACTTTTTATCAGTTCTTTTTCCTGATGATGAGCTTATGATCATGGATTATAACCGTGTGATCAAGGATCTAAACGGTCTTTCTATAGATGAATTTTTGGGCAGATTATCAGAAAAGTTTGATATTGAGGAGGCTGAGGATAAAGTCAAACCCAAAAAGAAAGGGGAATTTGGACTTTTTATTGATGAAAAGTGGTACAGGTTAAATGCAAAAGACATTATTAAAAACAATGATCCTGTCCAGGGACTTGACGTTTCTGTCTTGCAGAATGAGGTCCTTTCTCCGATTCTTGGGATAGGAGATCCCAGAACTGATAAGAGAATTGATTTTGTGGGCGGTATAAGAGGACTAGAAGAGCTTGAGCACAGGTGCAGGGAGGATATGAAGCTTGCCTTTTCTCTTTATCCTACGTCTATAAGCGAATTATTTGCTGTTGCAGATGAAAAAATGTTGATGCCACCTAAGTCCACCTGGTTTGAACCTAAGCTACTTAGTGGGTTATTTATTCATACAATACGTGGTATCATATAAGAGAAGTTTGAAAATTTTCATTTTGGAGGGGAATGCAGTGAACAACAAACTGTATAAAATGATGAACTGGCCCGAAATAGAGGAGATTATTTACTCAGATGGTGATAACCCTCACAGAATACTAGGGGCTCATAAGGTGGGAAACAGTTACCTGATTCAGGCTTTTTATCCTGATGCTGATTCTATAAAGGTCAGGGTAGAAAATACAAAAAAGGAATATGAGATGGAACTTGCTGATGAAGCAGGCTTTTTTGCAGTGATAATTCCTTACGTAGAAAAAATAAAGTATCGCTTTATCATAAAGGATTCTGAAGGCATAGAGACTGAAAAAGTTGATCCTTATGCCTTTGGACCACTTATGGATAGAGAAGATTTTATCAAGTTTGCCAGCGGCATTCACTATCATATATATGAAAAGCTTGGAGCACATCCTATGACCAGAGGGGGCGTAGATGGCACTGAGTTCGCAGTTTGGGCACCATCAGCAGCAAGAGTAAGTGTAATTGGAGATTTTAACAACTGGGATGGAAGAGTATGTCAGATGCACAGGCTTGATCCTATAGGCATTTTTGAAATATTTGTTCCTGGGGCTAAAGAGCTTGATGGTTACCAGTTCGAGATAAAGACTAGAAGTGGACTTGTCTATAAGCGTCCAGATCCCTTTGCTTTTGAATCAAAGGGCGAAAATGGTATGGTTTCTGTGATAAGGAACCTTAAGCAGATCAGCTGGACAGATGAGAAATGGCTTGCTGAGAGGACGAAGTTTGATCTTGATGAGGACGCTCTTTCAATCTGTGAAATATCTCTGGAAGCTTTTGTCGGCAGACATGGTGACAAGAATTCGATGGAGGTTGTCACTGCGGATATTCTTGAATATGTTCAGAACCATGGCTTTAATACAATTGAGCTTATGCCTATAATGAAGCATATTCCGGGACATTTCTACCACGTCATGAATTTCTTTGCTCTTGATGACAACAGTGGCAATGTTAATGATTTTATGAACTTTGTTAATGCCTGTCATAATGCAGGAATCAGAGTTGTTCTTGACTGGGTTCCAACCTTCTTCCCTAAGTCTTCCTGTGGACTGAGCGATTTTGATGGAAGAGCTTTGTTTGAGTATGAAGATCCAAGGATTGGTGTATCTCCAAAGGCTGGGGACCTTGTATTTGACTATGGAAGAAAAGAAGTTACCAATTTCCTTATTTCAAATGCCCTTTACTGGATTGAGAATTTCCATGTAGATGGCATCAGGACTTCTGATATTTCAAGGATCCTTTATCTTGATTATGACAGAAAACCTGGAGAGTGGCTCCCGAATATTTATGGCGGTAATGAGAACTTAGAGGCTCTCGAGTTTTTAAAACAGCTCAATCAGATAATTCACAAAAATAATCCTGGCGTTATAACTATTACCAAAGAGACAGCCTGCTGGCCTCAGCTTACTGAGGACGTGGACGAAGGTGGCCTTGGCTTTGATTTTAAATGGAACAATGGCTGGACAAGGGATTTTCTTTCTTATATGGAGAATGATCCACTCTTTAGAGGCGGACATCATGATGAACTTACCTTTAGCATAATCTATAGCTATACTGAGAGATTTGTGCTGGCAATCACCCATGAAGATGTTGAGAAGGGAATGGAAGGCCTGTATTATCTGATGCCGGGTGATTCCTCACAAAAGATGGCTAATTTAAGGCTTGCACTTTCCTATATGATGGTTCATCCTGGCCGCAAGCATCTATATATGGAGCCGGATGCTCTGACTGTTGACCAGTCTGTATTTGTAGAGAATCTATTGAGCAAACTTAATAAGTTATATTATAGTCATGATGCGCTTCATCAGCTTGATAGCTCAGATAGCGGTTTTGAGTGGATAAATGATATGGCTTCTGACCAGTGTATGGTTTCTTTTGCAAGAAAGAGCAGTAATGACAAGGAAACTCTTTTGGTAGTTGCCAATATGGCAGGCGTAGAAAGAGATTTTGAGATAGGTGTGCCTGAGGATGGAAGATATAGTGAAATCTTTAATAGCGATGATATATCCTATGGCGGAAGTGGCATTCTTAATTCTGGCAGAATAGAGGCCAGAAGAAAAGATATTGATGGTAGAAGCTATTGCATACAGGTCAGGATTGCTCCGGTTTCTCTTTCAATATTCAGCTATACTCCTTACACAGAGCAGGAGAAGAAAATCCGCGCTATCAAGGAGGAAGAAGAATTAAAGAAAGAAAAGGAAAGAGAAGAGGCGCTTGCAGCATTAAAAGAAAGACAGTCTCAGGAAGAGCAAAGACTTCTTGAGGAGCTTAAGCTCAAATATGAAAAAGAACTTGCTCAGCAGGAAAAGGCTATCGAAGAAAAATATGAAAAAATCGAAGAAGAGAGAATCTTTAGTATAGTTACTGATGAAGCTGTTAAAGGCCTTGAGAATGGCAAAAAGGCATCAAAGAAGAGTACAGTTACTACAAGAAAAGCTACTACAGCCAAGGCTCCTGTAAAAAAAGCTGCAACCAAAAAGGCTCAGACCAAGAAAGCTCAGACCAAGAAAAAAGATAAATAATTCTATAAATTCTATATTTAGTGGCCATAATTTTTTGTGGCCACTAAAATTTTGCATTGTAAATTGTTTTCAGCGAATGTATAATTAAATTCGTGTTTTGACACAAGCTGGAATGGCGCAGTTGGTAGCGCAACTGATTCGTAATCAGTAGGTCGAGGGTTCAAGTCCCTTTTCCAGCTTTTTCTTTTTGTGTTATACTATAGAGTGAATCATTATTTCACTATATTTCATAATTAGAATGTTAATATGATTTTTTCATATAAGAGAGGAAATATTAAAATGAAAGAACTTAAAGATTACGTAAGAACAATACCTGATTTCCCAGAGAAAGGCATCATGTTCAGAGACATCACATCTGTTCTTCAGGACCCAGATGGATTCCACCTGGCAATTGAAACAATGGAGAACATGGTCAAGGACCTTGACTTTGATGTTGTTTTAGGAGCTGAATCAAGAGGATTTATCTTCAGTGCTCCTATTGCCTATAACAGAGGAAAGGCACTCGTTCCTGTACGTAAGAAGGGTAAGCTTCCTTGCGAGACAATCGAGGTTGAGTATGACCTTGAGTACGGCAAGGCAGTTCTTGAGCTTCACAAGGATGCAATCAAGCCAGGACAGAAGGTACTTCTTGTAGATGACCTTATGGCTACAGGTGGCACAATTGAAGCTATGATCAAACTTGTTGAGAAACTTGGCGGTGAGGTTGCTGGAGTTGCAGTTCTCATGGAGCTTAAGGGACTTAACGGAAGAGAGAGAATTAAGAATTACAGACTAGATGCTGCTATCAGCTATGAAGGGAAGTAATTAGATGCCTCAGAATTTCGACGATGGAAAAATTGAAGCCATTGAAGAGTTTCAGTCACCTGATTCCCTATATGAGGGCCTGATCTTAAGAGTTAGGAAATATCATCCATCTGATGATATTTCCCTTATTGAGAAGGCTTATAATCAGGCTGCTGAGGCCCATAAAGACCAGCTACGCAAATCAGGTGAGCCTTACATCATTCACCCACTATGCGTGGCTATTATTCTTGCTGATCTGGAAATGGATAAAGAGACCATAGCAGCAGGGCTTCTTCATGATGTCGTTGAAGACACTATCTGTACCAAGGAAGAGATAGAAGCTGACTTTGGTGCTGATGTAGCTCTATTGGTAGATGGTGTTACAAAACTGACTGCATTGCAGCTTTCTACAGATAATACCAATAAGACACAGGAACAGATAGATATGCAGGCTCAGAACCTGCGCAAGATGTTTCTGGCTATGGCCAAGGATATCAGGGTCATCCTGATCAAGTTGGCCGATAGATTGCACAATATGAGAACTCTTGGACATATGCCTCCTGAGAAACAACAGAGGATTGCCCAGGAAACTCTGGATATTTATTCTCCAATTGCTGGTAGACTTGGTATCAGCAGGATCAAGGTTGAACTTGATGACCTATCTTTGAAGTATCTCAAGCCAGATGTTTACTATGATCTGGTTGATAAAGTTTCCATCAGAAAAAGTGAAAGAGAAAAATATGTTGAGGACATTTGCGAGAATGTTCGTAAGGCTATTTTTGCCGCTGGTATTGATGGCGAAGTAAATGGCAGAGTCAAGCATTTCTTCAGTATTTACAAGAAGATGCGCAATCAGAATAAGACTCTGGATCAGATCTATGATCTTTTTGCTATCAGGATAATTGTATCAACTGTCAAGGATTGCTATGCTGCTCTTGGCGTGATCCATGAAATGTACAAGCCTATCCCAGGAAGATTCAAGGATTACATAGCGATGCCAAAGCCTAATATGTATCAGTCTCTGCATACGACGCTTATTGGTCAGACCGGGCAGCCTTTTGAGATTCAGATCAGAACTTATGACATGCATAAGGCTGCTGAATACGGTATTGCTGCTCACTGGAAGTACAAAGAAGCATCTGATGGAAAGAAGGCTGAAACTAGCGAGGAAGAGAAGCTCATATGGCTTCGCCAGATCCTTGAGTGGCAGCAAGACATGTCTGATAACCAGGAATTCATGAACCTGCTTAAGAGCGATCTGAACCTGTTTTCTGATGATGTTTACTGCTTTACACCTACAGGAGAAGTCAAGAACCTTCCTGCAGGTTCAACACCTATCGATTTTGCTTATAGTGTTCATTCTGCTGTTGGTAATAAGATGATAGGAGCCAAGGTCAATGGCAAACTTGTTCCTATTGATTACAAGATCCAAAATGGTGACAGAATAGAGATTGTTACCAGTCAGAATTCGAGGGGACCTAGCCGTGACTGGCTTGCAATTGCCAAGGCTACTTCCACCAAGAACAAGATCAATCAGTGGTTTAGAAATGAACTCAAGGAAGAGAATATAGCAAGAGGACGTGAACTTCTTATAGAATATTGTAAGAGTAAGGGAATAGATCTTTTTGCTATAACCAAGCCTGAGTATCAGGATATAATTACAAGAAAATACGGTTTCCGTGAATGGAGCGCTATTTTAGCTGCTGTAGGACATGGAGGACTTCGCGAGGGACAGATCATTAATAAGATGCTGGAACTTGGTGATAAGGAACATAAGCGAAATATCACTGATGAAGAAGTTCTTGCAGCTGTTGCTGAGTCCAATGTGACACCGCAGATCTCAAGTTCTGACAATGCAATCATTGTTAAGGGCGTACATGACGTGGCTGTAAGATTCTCTAAGTGCTGTAATCCAGTACCAGGTGATGATATTTGCGGATTTGTCACAAGAGGTCGTGGAGTCTCTATTCATAGAAAGGACTGCGTCAACGTTATCAAGATGCAGGAAGAAGACAGAACAAGACTTATAGAGGCTAAGTGGCAGTCAGATACTCCTGGATCTGGCGGCAAATATGCGGCTACTATCAAGATTTTTGCTAATAACAGAAGTGGACTTCTTGCCGATATTTCCAGAACTCTTTCTGAAAAGGATATTGATATCATTTCGATGAATACCAGAACTAGCAAGCAGGGACTTGCTACAATGGAAACATCATTCCAGGTATCTTCAAGAAATCAGCTTCGTGAGATTGTTGATAAGATAAGACAGATCGATAGTGTCATCGACATTGAGAGAACAACTGGTTAAAAGGACATATAGACTAATGGGAAAACGTAACATTCAGATAGCTTGTATGACTTTGGGCATGGTAGCAACAAATTGCTTCTTTGTCTTTGATGAGGGAGCTTCTTTTGATGACGGCAAGAAGCATGGGGTACTATTTGATCCAGCAGATAAGGGCGATTATATTTTTAACACTCTTACAGAAAAAGGTTTTGCTATAGACCTTATTCTTCTTACTCATGGCCACTTTGATCATATTGGCGGAGCAGAAGCACTCAGAAAGCTTTCAGGAGCCAAGATAGGCTGCCTTGAAAAAGAAATTGCCATGTGCAAGGACCCATATCTTAACCTTTCCAACGATTACGGAATGCATCTTAAGATAGATCCTGATATAACCTATAGAGATGGAGATATTGTGGAGGCTGCAGGTCTCTCATTTAAGGTATTATTCACACCAGGCCATACCTCTGGGGGGTGCTGCTATTATTGTGAAGAGGGAGGCTTTGTTATTGCGGGAGATACTCTTTTTGAAGAATCTGTTGGCAGAACAGATTTCCCTACAAGCTCCACAAGCGAACTTTTGCGCTCTATAAATGACAAGTTATTTACTCTCCCAGATGCTACTTGTGTTTATCCCGGACATGGGGAAATCACAACAATCGAGCATGAGAAGGAATTCAACCCATTTGTACTGGGCTGGTAGTTAGTTTTTTAGTTTTAGCTTATGAGATGACTGATATATAGTGAGGGGACAATGATTGTGTATCATTGTCCCTATACTTTTTATTGTGTAAGAGACTTACTGCTTTTTGATTCAATCATATATTTACGAGGAACATTTTATGAAAAAGATTTTTTTAAACGTTGATAAGTACCAATATGATATCCATTCGCTTTTTAAAGCTTTTCATGGTAATGAAGACGTCAAAGTCATAATAAGCGAAAATGTGACAACTGAGACTTCTGAAAAAGAGAGTGGTTTTGAAGACGCTTATGCCACAGTTAATATCGTTATAAAGGAAGAGACAACTGAGTACATCAAAGGGTTAGTTCAGGTCAAAATCCTGATTGATCCTAAGGCTGTAGAGAGTGCTGAATTTATTGACTATCTTAGCACTTCCAAGAACGAAAATATTTCTACAAGTGGTGATAGTAGTACTTTTGATACCAGCAAAAATGCCCTAAAGAAGGCAATCTATAGGGCTTTGGTAAAGGCTACCGGAACAGAACTTCCCTGGGGCAATCTTACCGGCATTAGACCCACTAGGATTGCCATGAATCTGATAGATAAGGGCAAGTCTGACAGTGAAATCTATGACTACATGAAAAACACATATTTTGTTAGTGATGAGAAGATTGCGCTTAGTATCAGCATAGCCAGAAGAGAAAAAGATATTCTGAAGGAGATAGACTATGAAAATGGCTATAGCCTTTATATTGGAATTCCTTTCTGCCCAACCACATGCCTATATTGTTCATTTACTTCGTACCCAATTGGAGCTTATAGCAAGGTAGTGGACGACTATATTTCCTGTCTGGAAAAAGAGATTGACTATGTTTCAGAAAACTTCAAGGAAAAAACTCTTGATACAATTTATATTGGTGGTGGCACTCCAACTACACTTGAACCTCATCAGATAGAGAGACTTATTGGTTATGTGAGAGAAAAACTTGATTGTTCTCACGTAAAGGAATTTACCGTGGAATCTGGAAGGCCTGATTCTATTACCAGAGATAAGCTAAAAGCCATGAAAAAGATGGGAGTAACAAGGATTTCAGTCAATCCCCAGACTATGAGAGATGAGACATTAAAGCTTATTGGCCGAAGGCATACTGTTGCGCAGCTTATTGACTCTTTTAACATGGCAAGAGAAGAGGGCTTTGATAACATCAATATGGACATCATCCTGGGACTTCCCGGGGAAACTGCAGAGGATGTCAGATACACAATAGATGAAATCAAAAAGCTTGATCCTGATGACCTTACAGTTCATTCTCTGGCAATAAAGAGAGGCTCAAGACTTGCAGAAGTTATCCATGAAAAAGAGCTAAAGGGTGAACTCAAGGTCCCGATAATGGAATCCATCAACAATACAGAGGAAATGATGAAGATAGCTCAAAAGGGAGCCAGCGATCTTGGACTTGAGCCTTATTATCTATATAGACAAAAGAACATTAGCGGCAATTTCGAAAATACTGGCTATGCGAGACGAGCAAAAGCCGGAATTTATAATATTTTAATCAATGAAGAAGTCCAATCCATAGTAGCTCTTGGCGCAGGCACAGTAACCAAGAGGGTTTATGGCAACGGCAGAATCGAAAGATGCGATAATGTCAAAGATATAAAAATGTACATGGATAATATTATGGAAATGATTGACAGAAAGAAAATGCTATTTATGTGAATATTCTAAGGATGTTGAACTGTTGATAATAGATAATTCTCAAATATTATCAAATGATTGATAATTGCTCGACAATTGTTCAATATTTAAAAAAGAATTAAAAAACTGGAAACTAATTCTTAAATAGTCAGTGCCCCACTTTGCATATTTGAGGCTTTGAATTGTTGTAATTGATTGTGCAACATGCTATACTAATGTCAAAAATATGACGATGTTGCTCCAAACTATAATAATGCAATATCGCAAGGAGGTTTTTATGCTATTCCAACTTTATAGCGATCATGCTGCTATGCAGTTACTTGGCTGGGTGTTGGTTTTCTGTGGCCTTATTCTTATGAACGAGATCGGTCGTAGAACAAAGGCTGGTGGAATGCTCGTATTCGTAGTAATTCCATGTATTCTTACTGTTTATTTCATTCTGGCACATCTTGGTATGTTTGGTGGTGCTCAGAACCCTACTGTCGCATTTATGGACGGTTGGTTCCACTACTTCAAACTCTACGCTGCTGATATAGGTTGCGTTGGCTTCATGATGATCAAGTACAAATGGGGCATTGGCAAAGAAAAATGGTTTGCTTGGTTCCCATGGCTCATCGTTGCAGCAAATATCATGATTGCTAATGTATCTGATATGGAGTCAGCTCTTGCAGCTTATTCAATCACTGGTAATCTTACAGGTGCTTGGTGGGCATCTAACGAGGGTGTATTCATCTATGGTGGATGGTGGAATGTTGTTAATGCTATCGCTGGTATGATCAACATCTTCTGTATGACAGGATGTGTTCACCTTTACACTTCAAAGGACAAGAACCACGCAGATATGCTTTGGCCTGATATGACTGTTTGGTTCATCATTGCTTATGATGTATGGAACTTTGAGTACACATACCTCAACCTTCCTACACATTCATGGTACTGTGGTGTTGCACTTTTGCTTGCTCCTACATTTGCAAATGCTTTCTGGAACAAGGGTGCATGGATCCAGAACCGTGCAAATACTCTTGCTATCTGGTGCATGTGGGCACAGGTTGTTCCTGTTTTCCAGCTTAGCTCTAGATTTGCAGCAGCTCTTCCTTCAGTTTATGGCGGAGCTACAGCTAATGGAATCACAACTATGGACCTTTACGCTAAGGCTATCGAGCTTTATAATAATGGTCAGGGTAAGACTGCAGCTGCTAATGAGGCAATTGCAGCAATGGGTATCACAGCAGATCCTAGAATGCAGGGATTTGTTGCAATTCTTGCAATTGCAATCAATGTTATCTGCATAGCTGAGATCATCAAGAGATCAGTTAAGCTTGGCAAGAATCCTTATGCTAATGAAGTATTTGCTGATACCAAGGACTTTAAACTTGCAATGGAGCGTGCTGAATAAAAATGGATAATGTTAGGATCATCGAAGTAAAAAGAAGTATATTTGAAAGTAATGACAAGGATGCTGATAAGCTCAGACAAGAGCTTAGAGATTCCAAGACATTTCTTTTGAACCTTATGTCTTCACCTGGATCAGGCAAGACAACAACACTTACACGTACAATTGAGGCCCTTAAGGACAAGTACAGAATAGGTGTTATGGAAGCTGATATTGACTCAGATGTAGATGCCAAGACAATTGCTTCTACAGGGGTTAAGGCTATACAGCTTCACACAGGTGGTATGTGCCACTTGGATGCAGATATGACAAGACAGGGAATTCACGAACTCGGAGTAGAGGATGTTGATTTCGCTATCCTTGAAAATGTTGGTAATCTGGTTTGTCCTGCAGAGTTTGATACAGGTAGCATCAAGAATGCGATGATCTTATCAGTTCCTGAGGGACATGATAAACCTCTTAAGTACCCGCTTATGTTTTCTATTTGCGATGTTGTACTAATAAATAAAATTGATGTTATGCCTTATTTTGATTTTGATCTTGAGAAATGTAAGGAATATATCCTTATGCGTAATCCAAACGCTAAGATAATCCCTATTTGTGCTAAAACTGGGGAGGGAATATCTGAGTGGACAGATTGGCTCTCACAGCAGATTGATGAGATAATAAAATAACAGGCGACTAGAAGATGCCAGGCGATAAACATAAAAAAGCTATCGCTTGGCGTTTTCTTACTAAGGGAAAAGATATTGATATGCATGAATTAGGTGTTGTTTTCCGAATAATAGATGACCTCACAGAGGTAGGCAAAGAGAATGAGATATCCAAGATACATTCAGTTACACTTCAGCTTGGAGAAGTTTCAGGAGTTGTGCCATCTCTTTTGACAGATGCTTGGAAATGGGCGGCAGCCAAGACTGAGCTTATGAATGGAGCTGAACTTATCATTGAGACACTTCCTGCTGTAACTTATTGTGAGGATTGTAAATCTGAATATGAAACCGTGGCACATGGCAAGATATGCCCCAATTGTGGCAGTGAACATACCTATCTCTTAAGGGGCAATGAATTTATGATTAAAGAGATAGCGGCAACGTAAACTTTTTTAAGAAAGATGGTAGAGAGATGGATAAGAATAATTTTGATATGAATGATCTGATGACTCCATATTCCCTGGATCCTAATCGTAACAGGAAGGATCCAAGAGCAGGCGTTATTCCTGACTCTGTGGATATGAATGCTCCTTTCCGTGAACCACTTGCAAGATTTTCCAAGGTAGTTACGGACAGAAAGAATATTAAACTTGGCATTGAAAAGATTACCAAGGAAAGCCCTGAATATTGGGGCCTTTATAACCTTATTACAGATGCTCAGTGTGAGATCGCACTGAAGCTTGAAAAGCGTAAACCTAAGACATTTGAAGAGATTGCTGCTCTTTGCCCTGAATATACAAGGGAAGAACTTCAGAAGCAGCTCGACGAGATGTCTTTTAATGGCGTTATAGAGTGGAACTATGAGAACGACAAGCATGAGAAGCAGTATGTGCTTCCTATGTATGTTCCTGGTTCTGCGGAGTTTGGAAACATGAACCACCAGGTTCTTGAGGCTCACCCGGAAGCAGGTGCTTTCTTCGAGAGAATGAGCCGTATTCCTCTTGAAGGACTTACACATATGGTGCCAATGGGCGGCGCTGGTGTAGGTATGCATGTTATCCCAGTTGAAAAGGCTATAAACATGCAGGGAGAAGCTATCAACCTTGAAAAGATTTCTTACTGGCTTGACTATTACGAAGGCAAGTATGCAGCATCTCCTTGTTCCTGCAGAAGATCAAGAAAGACTTTCGAGCAGGGATGCGCTGATGATCCTGAAGGCTGGTGCATCGCAGTTGGTGATATGGCTGACTATGTTGTTGAGACACAGAAGGATGGTCGTTATATTACCAAGGAAGAAGCCCTTGAAATTTTCAAACAGGCAGAGGATAACGGATTTGTTCACCAGATTACAAATATTGATGGTGAGCACAAGATATTTGCTATTTGTAACTGTAATGTAAATGTTTGTTACGCTCTTCGTACTTCACAGCTCTTTAATACTCCTAATATGTCACGTTCAGCTTATGTGGCACATGTTGACAAAGAGAACTGCGTAGCTTGCGGACGATGCGTTGAGGTTTGTCCTGCCGGAGCAGCAACTCTTGGTCAGAAGCTCTGCAAGAAGGATGGTTCTGAGGTTGTTTATCCTAAGATGCCTCTTCCTACAGAGAAGAAGTGGTCTCCAGAGATGTGGACTGAGGACTATCGTGATATTAACCGTATCAATACTCACAAGACTGGTACAGCTCCATGTAAGACAGCTTGTCCAGCTCATATTCCTGTACAGGGATACCTCAAGATGGCAGCACAGGGCAGATATGAAGAAGCTCTTGCTCTTATCAAGAAGTACAACCCACTTCCTGCTGTCTGCGGACATGTATGTAACAGACGCTGCGAGGATGCATGTACAAGAGGTACTATCGATAAGGCAATTGCTATCGATGAAGTTAAGAAATTTGTAGCTATGCGTGATCTTCAGTCCGCTACACGTTATATTCCAGAAAAGGTAATTCCTAAGATTGGCGGTGGCTTTGATGAGAAGGTAGCTATTATTGGTGCAGGTCCTGCAGGTATTTCCTGTGCTTACTATCTTGCACTTAAGGGATATAAGCCTACATTGTTTGATAAGAACAAAAAGCCAGGCGGAATGGTTACCTATGGTATTCCTTCCTTCGTTATGGAAAAAGATGTTATCGAGGCTGAGGTTGATGTACTTAGAGAGCTTGGTGTTGATATTCGTCTTGGTGTAGAGGTTGGTAAGGATATTACTCTTTCTCAGCTTCGTGCAGATGGATATAAGGCATTTTACATTGCAATCGGCTGTCAGGGCGGTCGTGGTGTAAATGTTCCTGGAGAGGACGCTGAGGGCGTTATCAAGGGTGTAGATATTCTTCATGCTGTAATTGATGATGAGAGCTACAAGTTAAATGGAGACACAGTTGTTATCGGTGGTGGTAACGTTGCTATCGACGTTAGCCGTACAGCAATCCGCTGCGGATCACCTAAGGTAACACAGGTTTCTCTTGAGACTCGTGATATTATGCCAGCTCTTCCAGAAGAAATCGAAGTTGCTGAATCTGAAGGCATCGAGCTTAGAGGCGGATGGGGTCCTAAGGAAATCCTTACAGAGAACGGCAAGGTAAAGGGCATCGTATTTAAGAAGTGTACTCAGGTCAAGAATGCAGAAGGTCGTTTTGATCCTAAGTATGATGAGAACGAGACTATGGAGATTGCATGCTCTAATGTTATCCTTTCAGTTGGTCAGGCAACTGTATGGGGAGATCTTCTTAAGGATGAGAAGGTTGAATTTAGAGGCCCTGCTCCAGTTGCAGACAGCGTAACATTCCAGACTACAGTTCCAGATATCTTCGTAGGTGGAGATATGTTCTATGGACCAAGATTTGCTATTGATGCTATAGCATGTGGTAGAGAGGGTGCTGAATCCATCCATAGATTTGTTCAGCCTCATTCTTCACTTACAATTGGCCGTGATCCTAACTTCTTTATCGAACTTAATAAGGATGATATTTTGGTTAAGGATTATGATCACGTTGGACGCCAGCAGCCTGGTGTCAAGAATACTGATGGTAAGCTTTCATTCCGCGACAATAAGCTTGTCTTTACAGAAGAGCAGGTCAAGAAAGAAACATCACGTTGTCTTTCATGTGGTGCATCAATAGTTGATCCTAACAAGTGCGTAGGATGTGGACTTTGCACAACACGTTGCGAATTTGATGCTATCAAGCTTACAAGAGATAACCCAGATTGCACAACAATGAGAAAAGCCGAAGATAAGCTTAAATACATTCTTCCAAATGGCTTAAAACAGGCTGTTGCAAGACCATTTGTCAAGAAGACACCTAAGGAAACTGCTTGGCTTCCTAAAAACAACTAATATTCGATAAAATTTTGTTTATAAGATAGACTTAAGTCAAGCGTTCATAATTGGACACTTGACTTAATCTTTAAAGTTGTATATTAATAAGAATTGATGTTTACGCAAATTATTATGAAGGGGACTTTCCGATTAGTATGGCAACAAAGACAACTAGCAACAAGAAAAACTCACTTCTTATAGTTGAGTCACCTACCAAGGTGAAGGCTATCAAGAAGTTTTTGGGCACTGGCTACGATGTAGCAGCCAGTAATGGTCATGTAAGAGATCTTCCAAAGTCACAGATGGGCGTTGATGTTGAGCATGATTTTGAGCCTAAATATATAACAATAAGAGGTAAGGGTGATGTTCTTGCTGATCTTCGCAAGAAAGTCAAGAAGGCAGATCACGTTTATCTTGCAACTGACCCGGACCGCGAGGGTGAGGCTATTTCCTGGCATCTTATCGCGGCACTTAAGCTTGATGAAGCAGAGGCTAAGGTACAGAGAGTTACCTTTAATGAGATCACCAAGAACGCTGTTAAAGAGGCTATGAAGCATCCAAGGGATATAGATATGAATCTTGTAGATGCTCAGCAGGCTCGTCGAGTATTGGACAGAATGGTTGGATATAGTATTTCTCCACTTCTCTGGTCCAAGATTAAAAGAGGCCTTTCAGCAGGCCGTGTTCAGTCTGTAGCTCTTAGAATTATTGCTGATAGAGAAGAAGAAATTGATTCATTTATCCCTAGTGAGTACTGGACATTAGATGTTAATCTTAATGCAGAAGGGGAAAAGAAGCCCCTTGTAGCTCACTACTATGGTATTGGCAATGAGAAGAAAGAAATCAAGTCCAAGGAAGAGCTTGATAAGATCTGCGCTGAGCTTAAGGGTAAAAAGTATGTTGTAAGTGATGTTAAAAAAGGTGAGAGAACCAAGAAGGCACCACTTCCATTTACTACATCAACACTTCAGCAGGAGGCTTCCAAGGCACTTAACTTCTCAACCCAGAAGACCATGAGAGTTGCTCAGCAGCTTTATGAAGGAATAGAACTTGGCAAGCAGGGAACAGTAGGTCTTATCACATATCTTCGTACAGATTCGACACGTGTATCAGATGAGGCTGTAGCTGCTGCTAATGAATATATCAAGAATAATTTTGGCGACAAGTACCTTTCTGAGGGTGCAACAGCCAAAAAGAGCGATGCAAAGATCCAGGATGCGCACGAGGCCATAAGACCAACATATATCGAGAATACTCCAGTTGCGGTCAAGGATTTTCTTTCAAGAGATCAGTTCAGACTTTATCAGTTGATCTGGAGAAGATTTATGGCAAGTCGCATGGCTCCAGCTAAATATGAGACAACATCGGTCAAGATTGACGCGGGAGAGCACAGATTTACTGTTGCAGCTTCTAAGACTGTATTTGATGGCTTCTTAAATGTTTATACAGATGATGAGGATCAGATTGAGAAGAATGTCCTTATGAAGAATCTTGACACTAATACCAAGATTTCTTTTGGCAGTTTTGATAGTGCACAGCACTTTACTCAGCCTGCGCCACATTATACAGAAGCTTCACTTGTTCATGACCTTGAGGCTCTTGGAATTGGAAGACCTAGTACATATGCGCCAACTATCTCTACAATACTTGCTAGACACTATATTACCAAGGAAAATAAAGCTATCTTTATAACAGAGCTTGGTCAGGCAGTTAACAAGATGATGAACGATGCCTTCCCACAGATCGTTGATGTTAACTTTACTTCCAATATGGAGGCACTTCTTGATGGAATAGCAGAGGGAAGCGTTAAGTGGAAGACAGTTATTGAGAACTTCTATCCTGATCTTAATGAGGCAGTAGCTGCTGCAGAAAAAGAGATGGAGAAGATTCAGGTACAGGATGAAGTAACTGACGAGATATGCCCTAATTGCGGCAGAAATATGGTTATCAAATATGGCCCTCATGGTAAATTCCTTGCTTGCCCTGGATTCCCTGAGTGCAAGAACACTATGCCTTATTTTGAAAAGATTGGTGTTGAGTGTCCTAAATGTGGCAAGGATCTGGTACTTAAACGTACTAGAAAAGGCAGAATTTACTATGGTTGCATTGATGCTCCAGAATGCGACTTTATGTCCTGGGCTCGACCAGTTAAAGAGAAATGTCCTAAATGTGGTAACTTTATGGTAGCTAAGAGTAATAAACTCGCTTGCAGCAATCAGGAATGCGGCTTTGTAATGGATAAACCACAAAAAGAAGAAAAGTAAATGTAATTTTCATAAAATAGAGATTTCTGAAAATTTAACCTAATTTTCATAATTGTAGG
>NZ_FMVS01000033.1 GCF_900102515.1 Butyrivibrio sp. INlla14 | reverse complement strand
GTACGAGAGGACCGGGATGGACGGACCGCTGGTGTATCAGCTGCATCGCCAGATGCATAAGGCTGGGTAGCCACGTCCGGAAGGGATAAACGCTGAAGGCATCTAAGCGTGAAGCCCCCCTCAAGATGAGATATCCCTGGCTTGTCCAGTAAGACCCCTTAGAGAGTATGAGGTTAGATAGGCACAAGGTGTAAGCACGGTAACGTGTTCAGCTGATGTGTACTAATAGGTCGAGGGCTTATCCAAGAAGGTTAGGAACGATTGAAGAAGGATTTAGATTATCAGTGTTCGGTTTTGAAGGTACAAATGATTACCAAATGGCCCGGTGGCTCAGCTGGTTAGAGCGCCGCCCTGTCACGGCGGAGGTCAGGGGTTCGAACCCCCTTCGGGTCGCTCAAACTTAATATAGTTTGGCTTATATGTTTGTATGGGGTCTTAGCTCAGCTGGGAGAGCATCTGCCTTACAAGCAGAGGGTCACAGGTTCGAGCCCTGTAGGCCCCACTATACAACGAACACAATTCGTGTGTAAGCCGATGTGGCTCAATTGGCAGAGCAGCTGATTTGTAATCAGCAGGTTAACGGTTCGAGTCCGCTCATCGGCTTTTATATGGATGGCTTCCCGAGTGGCCAAAGGGGACAGACTGTAAATCTGCTGCAAATTGCTTCGGTGGTTCGAATCCACCGCCATCCATTTATTTTTTTGTCTTATAGACAGAAAATCATATAATTCGTACGAGGTACGGATTTATAATGACGCGGGGTGGAGCAGTCTGGAAGCTCGTCGGGCTCATAACCCGAAGGTCATAGGTTCAAATCCTGTCCCCGCTACTATGCCTAGATAGCTCAGTTGGTAGAGCAGAGGACTGAAAATCCTCGTGTCGTTGGTTCGATTCCGACTCTAGGCATCTTTTTTATGTCTAAAATTCAATGATCATTCCATTTTTTGAAATAAAATCGCAAATTCTATATGAGTTAATCCTATTTTTTCTTGTTTTTTATTTATTTCTCACATAATTATGTTAATATATAACAATCAAGGAAGATGCTTGTGAGGGAAGTATATGCATAGATTAGAAGCGGAAGATAGAAATGCCATTAAAAAGGTATTGGATATAAAACATTACGATCCAGATACATTTAATCCTGAGGTCTTAGATGAGTTAGAGGCTAACGAGGAGTATAAGTCTATTATCAAGAAGCATGGACAGGATATTCTCCAATCAGAAGAGTATATTAAACTAAAAAGTTTTATTCAGCATGGAAATGTGACAGTTTATGAGCATTGTTTACATGTAGCGTTATGTGCAATCAAGTTAGGAAGGGTTTTGGGAGTACATTGTAAGGAGCGAGAACTTGTAAGAGGTGCTCTATTGCATGATTATTTTCTGTATGATTGGCACAATTCTGAGGCGCCTGGAAATATTCATCCTAAACTACATGGATTCTACCATCCAGGAATAGCATTAAGAAATGCTACGAGAGATTTTGTCTTATCTGAGAGAGAGAAAGATATAATCAGAAAGCACATGTGGCCACTAACTATTAATCCGCCTAGATGTAGAGAGGCTTGGATTGTTTGTATTGCGGACAAGTATTCATCTACATTAGAGACTCTCAAATTGAGAAAGGGAAAGATTTTAGTAAATTATGCCTGATTTATACCAGGAACTATGTAAACTGGCAGATTCAGATATGTATCCATTTCATATGCCAGGTCATAAGCGCAATTTAGAGAGCACCCCGATGAAGGGTGCTTTTCGTTGTGATATAACAGAAATTGATGATTATGACAATCTTCATGATGCCAGTGGAATCATTTTAGAGGCAGAGAAGAGAGCCAACAGATTATATGGAAGCGAAGAGACATTCTTTCTTGTTAATGGCAGTACATGTGGAGTTCTTTCAGCCATTTCTGCTGTGGCAGGCGAAGGTGATACAGTGTTAGCTGCAAGAGGGAGTCATAAGTCTTTTTATCATGCTGTTTACATGAGAAATTTAAAAATAAAGTATCTTCCCTATAAGCTTGATCAGAATTATGGGATACCTACAGGATATACGGCAAAAGAGATTGAGGATAATCTTGAAGCTGGCATCAAGTGCGTATTTATTACATCTCCTACATACGAAGGAAAATGTTCAGAAATAAGAGAAATTGCCAAGGTGTGTCATAGAAGAGGAATACCACTTATTGTCGATGCAGCTCATGGGGCACACTTTGTTCTAAATAATAGAGCAGACAAGAAAGTCTTAGATGACAGTACGGTTACTCAGGATACTGCTAGCGCTATTGATTATACTAATAATTTATATGATGACATTCCAGAAAGTGCAGTTGCACAGGGAGCAGATCTGGTAATTCATAGTGTTCATAAGACATTACCTTCAATGACTCAGACCGCTCTTTTACATGTGCAGGGTAATCTGGTAGATAGAAATAGGCTAAAGAGATTTCTTAGGATTTATCAGAGTAGTAGTCCATCATATGTGTTGATGTCATCTATAGATTTATGCGTGAAGGAAATTACGGATAATGGTAAGAGCTTTGCTAATAGGCTTTTACAACTCCGAAATAAAATACAAACTGCTACACGTAATTGCAGGTATATAATTGTTCCGGGAAAAAATGCAATAGAAGATGCCGCAAAAGTACTGATTTATGTCAATATTGGTACAATGACAGGTCAGGATTTATATGATATACTTCGAAAAGAATATCATCTACAATTAGAGATGGCAGGAGATAGATATGCTTTGGCTATCATTTCTGGTTGGGATGCAGATAATGGGGTTAACAGGCTTATTAGAGCTATTTTGGACATAGATAATAAGCTACAACAGTCTATAGGTACTCTTGAAGATTCACATAATAATTCAAGCGACGAACAAAACGGCGTGTCTTCTAATGAGAAGATATACGAACTTCCTTGTGCCTTTTCAAGTATAAGGAGTGCATGGGATGCTGACAGCGAAGTAGTAGAGTTGCAAGAGGCTGAAGGCAGAGTTTCTGCGGAATTTATTAATTTATATCCGCCGGGTATACCACTTATTGCGCCAGGGGAGATATTTAACAGGGCAATAATAGACGAGGTATGTCATTATTTGGATAATTGTATGAATGTGCAGGGGATAGTTTGTATTGGGGATAATGATATGGAATCACAGGATATAATTAGAAAGGGAGTTTTATGCGTAAAACAAAAATAATTTGCACTATAGGACCAGCTAGTGAGAGTGAAGAGAAACTAAGAGAGATCATGCTTGCTGGTATGAACGTAGCGCGTTTCAATTTTTCTCATGGGTCACATGAAGAGCACAAGAGAAAGTATGATAGGATCAAGAAGCTCAGAGACGAATTAGAGCTTCCTATTGCTGTTATGCTTGATACAAAGGGACCAGAGATCAGATTAAAAGATTTTGAGAATGGCAAGGAAGAGCTTGTTACAGGCCAGAGATTCACTCTTACTTCCCGCGATATCATGGGAACTAAAGATGAAGTAGCAATTACTTATAAGGAACTCACAAACGACTGCAAAGAGGGAATGACAATTCTTCTTGACGATGGTCTTATCGAGCTTAGAGTAGAAGAAGTCAGTGATACAGATATTGTTTGTACAGTAGTTAATGGTGGTCCTATTTCAGATAAGAAAGGCGTAAATGTTCCAGGCGCTGAGCTTACAATGCCTTACCTTAGTGAACAGGATAGAAGTGATATCGAATTTGGCTGTGAGCAGGGATTTGATTTTGTAGCAGCATCTTTTGTAAGAACCAAGGATGATGTTGAGGCAATAAGAGAGATCTTAAAGGCCAAGAATAGCCAGATGAAGATTATTGCTAAGATTGAGAGTACTCAGGGTATCAAGAACCTTAAGTCAATTCTTAAGGTGGCTGATGGTATCATGGTAGCCAGAGGCGATATGGGAGTAGAGGTTCCTTTTGAGGACGTTCCGGTTATTCAGAAGGAAATGATCAAGATGGCAGAGGCAGAGGGTAAGTATGTTATCACAGCTACTCAGATGCTTGATTCAATGATCCATCATCCACGTCCAACTAGGGCCGAGGTTACTGACGTAGCTAATGCTATTTATGATGGTACAACAGCTATAATGCTTTCCGGAGAGACAGCTAATGGAGATTATCCTATTGAAGCTGTTAAGACTATGGCTAGAATCGCAGAGAGAACAGAGGCCGATATTGATTATGTAGGAAGACTTCGTAAAAGAGATTACGCGCCAGGTGATTCTACAACTGCAATTTCACATGCTACTTGTAATATCGCAGCAGAAGTTAATGCTGATGCAATTCTTACAGTTACAATGTCAGGATTCACAGCAAGCATGGTTTCAAGATATAAGCCAAATTGCCAGATTATTGCATGTACTATAAATCCTACAGTGTGCAGACAGGCTAATCTTATGTGGGGTGTAGCACCACTTCATATAAGACAGGAAGATACTGCGGATGAACTCTTCAAAGAGGCAATAAATGCAGCCAAGAATGCAGGTTATCTCAAGGCTGGAGATAAAGTTGTTCTTACAGCAGGCGTTCCTCTTGGTATTCCAGGAAGAACCAATATGATCCGAGTAGAAGAAATTTAAAG
Organism: Butyrivibrio sp. INlla14; assembly: GCF_900102515.1. Classification (GTDB taxonomy): domain Bacteria; phylum Bacillota; class Clostridia; order Lachnospirales; family Lachnospiraceae; genus Butyrivibrio. Next base: position 34,139 of record NZ_FMVS01000033.1, on the reverse strand, counting down.
ATACGAATATATTAGCTACTGAAACAAGCTACAGGCATGTAAACAGTAACTACTAGTCTGCTATTACTAGGGGTAAGTAATAGCAGACTATATTATTAAAAAGAGAGAATGGTAGTAAAATGGGGAAAATATTTCTTTTGATGGGAAAGAGCACATCTGGTAAGGATAGCATATACAAGAACCTTATTCAGGATGAGGAACTGGGATTAAAAAAGGTGGTGCCATACACCACGCGTCCTATGAGAGACGGAGAAACTGATGGAGTTCAGTATTTCTTTAAAAGCGAAGAAGAGTATATTCAACTTGGAGCTTTAAAAAAGATAATAGAAGAAAGAACATATCACACAAAATACGGGGAATGGAGATATTTTACAGCTGACGATGGGCAGATAGATCTTAGTAAAGGTAATTATCTGGTGATTGGAACCCTTGAATCCTATTGCTCCTATAGAGATTATTTTGGTTCTCAAAATGTTGAGCCAATTCTTATTGAAGTCAGCACGAAGATAAGACTGCATAGAGCTCTTGATAGAGAGGACAAACAGGAAAATCCCAAGTATGACGAAATGTGCAGACGATTTCTTGCAGATGAAGAGGACTTCAGTGAGGAAAAGATTGCATGCGCAGGCATAGTTAGAAGATTTGATAATAACAATACAATAGATATTTGTATTGCAGAGATAAAGGAATTTATAAAAGAGAACCTTTGATTATAAGCCTTATTTCACGATATAATGATATAGGTGTAAAGTAAATTAACGTTTTGGAACGATAATTATATTATTAGTACTGTTTTGCAGATTTCATGAGTGGATAGTTCAGGAGGGTGTAGTATGGATATTAAGATTAGTAATATCTCTCAGACACCACAGGCACCAGCACCGGAGCAGGTTCAGGAGGCAACTGGCGATTTTAAGTTTGTTCTTACCAGTAAACTTGAAGATGCTTCTCTTGCAGAGCGCCTGAATCTGATGATGCAGGATATTGTTCAACAGGGAGAGCGTATTTCCAAAAAGAATGATATCAGGGACATGCAGAGATACAGAATCCTGATCAAGGACTTTATGAATGAAGTAGTGACCAGATCCCACGTTTTTTCCAGAGAGAACTTCCTTGATAGGAAGGGAAGACATAGAGTATATGGCATAATCAGGCAGGTTGATGACGAACTTGATGAACTTGCAAGAGAACTGGTCAAGGATGAAAAGGACAACATAGCAATATTAGCCAAAATCGGACAGATACAAGGCTTATTGCTTGATATATTTACGTAAATGTTTTGAGTGGGGATAGATAAGGGGATAGGAAATGGCAGATTTTGCCGACATCATAGATCAGAATCAGATGAAAGAGCACATGCAGAATGTGCTTAGAACTGGCAAGGTTTCCCACGCATATATTATTTCCGGAGAGAATGGATCAGGGAAAGAGTATATTGCCAAGATTTTTGCCAAGGCATTGCAGTGCGAACACAAAGAGAATAAGAATGGATACGAAGAAGCCTGTAACGAATGTCATTCATGCGTTCAGGCTTTAAGTGATAATCACCCTGATATTATAACTATCACGCATGAAAAGCCAGGTAGTATTGGTGTAGATGATATTAGAGAAAAGCTTAGGGACGATGTTGTCATAAGACCTTATGAGAGCAATTATAAAATCTATATCATCCCAGAGGGGGAAAAGATGACACCGGCTGCGCAAAATGCGCTTTTAAAAACCCTTGAGGAGCCACCGGCTTATATAGTAATTATTATCCTTACCAATAATATCAATGCATTTCTACCTACTATCACTAGTAGGTGCATAGTGCTTCCGATGAAACCAGTGCAGGACGATTCCATTAAGAAATATCTGATGGAGGAGTGCCATGTAGTGGATTATAAAGCAATGCTGTGCGCTTCTTTTGCTAGAGGAAATGTGGGAAAAGCACTTGCGCTTGCTTCTAATAGCAGCTTTGATGAATTGAAAAATGGCACGATTGAGCTTGTATCCAAGCTTCAAAACCTTGAAATCCACGACATGATGGATAGGGTACATGAGCTTTTGGCACCATCAGAGGAGAATGAGAAAAGTGCCAAAAAAGGAATAGATATGCATGCCCTTGAAGATTTTATGGATGTTCTTCTGTTTCTATTTAGGGACATACTGGTTTTCAAGGCGACTGATGAAGTGGAACACTTGATTTTCTCGGATAAATTATCGTATATTAGAGATGTTACACAGAAGTGTACATACGATGGAATTAATCGTATTATTAATGACATGGAGATTGCCAGAAACCGTATAAACTCCAATGTTAATATAGATTTGGCTCTGGAGCTGATGCTCCTTGGCATTAAGGAGAATTTATGACAAAAGTTATCGGCGTAAGATTTAGAACAGCCGGAAAGATATATTTCTTTTCACCAGGTAAATATGAGATCAAAAAGGGTGATCACGTTATCGTTGAAACCGCAAGGGGAGTGGAGTACGGAACAGTAGTTGCAGCTCCTAGAGAAGTGGAAGATGACGAGGTCATCAAGCCCCTTAAGACAGTACTAAGAACTGCGAGTACCAAGGATGATGAGCAGGAGAGAACCAACAGGGAAAAAGAAAAAGAGGCATTTAAGATTTGTCTTGAGAAGATTAGAAAACATAATCTTGAGATGAAACTTATAGATGCTGAGTATACCTTTGATAATAATAAGATTTTATTTTATTTTACTGCTGACGGAAGAATTGACTTCAGAGAACTGGTAAAAGATTTAGCAGCTGTTTTCAAGACCAGGATTGAGCTTAGACAGATTGGTGTCCGTGATGAGACTAAGATTATCGGTGGTTATGGTATTTGCGGAAGACCACTTTGCTGTCATTCATATCTTTCAGATTTTGTGCCAGTTTCTATCAAAATGGCCAAGGAACAGAGTCTTTCACTGAATCCTACTAAGATTTCAGGTGTTTGTGGAAGACTGATGTGTTGTCTCAAGAATGAAGAGGACGTATATGAAGAACTCAACAGAAAGATGCCTGGAGTTGGTGATTTCTGCAGAGCCAAGGACGGACTTGAGGGTGAGGTTTCAAGCGTTAACATTTTGAGGCAGATGGTAAAGATTCTTGTTGATGTTGACGATGAGAAGGAAGTTCATGAGTATAAACTCGAGGAACTTGAGTTTATAAAGAAGAAACAAAAGAAAAAGAATAACAATGGCAAAAAGAACTCTCAGGAAGACGAAGAGATGAAAGAACTTGAGGCTCTTGAGAAGATTGAGAAACAGGAAGGAAAGTCAAAACTTGGGGACAATTGATCTAAAGCCTGGCGAGAGGTTGGATGATCTACAGAGAAATGGCTATAGGATCATACAGGATCCGGAGAAATTCTGTTTTGGAATGGATGCAGTTCTTTTGTCTGGTTTTGCTGATGCTCCAGAGGGAGGGAGAGTTTTAGACCTGGGAACAGGGACTGGAATAATTCCAATACTCATGGCTGCCAAGACCAGTGCCAGAGAGCTAATTGGTCTTGAAATCCAGGAGACATCCGCGGAAATGGCAAATAGGAGTGTGATCCTTAATGACCTTGAGACCAGAGTAAAAATTGTACAAGGTGACATTAAGGAGGCAGATCAAATATTTGAGGCTGCCTCTTTTGATGTTGTTACAAGCAATCCACCATACATGAAGGGAAGCCATGGTCTTCAGAATCCTGACGCGCCCAAGGCAATTGCAAGGCATGAAATAATGTGCGACCTGGAGGATGTTATAAGGACAGCTGCAAGACTGCTTAAGTCAGGTGGCAAATTTTATATGGTCCACAGACCCTTTAGACTTACGGAGATAATGGTGCTCATGCACCAGTACAAAGTGGAGCCTAAGAGGATGCGGCTAGTATATCCTTTTGTGGATAAAGAGCCAAGTATGGTCCTTATAGAGGGAGCTCGTGGAGGGAAATCCAGGATTACTGTAGAGAGTCCGCTTATAATCTATGAGGAACAGGGCAAATACACCAGAGAAATATATGATATTTATGGGTATTAGAAGACATGATCGCGCAGGCAAATGCAGATATGCCGATGAATAAAAGATATTGAAGTGTATTTGATCATAGTTGTGATCATTGAGGAAAAGAAAGAAGATTATATATGGCAGGAAAATTATATTTATGCGCCACTCCCATTGGCAATCTGGCTGATATGACCTTTAGAGTTCTTGAGACTTTAAAGTCTGTTGATCTGATAGCTGCTGAAGATACAAGAAACAGTATAAAACTCTTGAATCATTTCGATATACACACAGAGATGACAAGTTATCACGAATATAATAAATACGACAAGGCGCAGTACCTGATTGGCAAAATGCAGGAGGGACTTAATATAGCACTTATTACAGACGCTGGAACCCCGGCCATTTCTGATCCTGGAGAAGTACTGGTTGCAGAATGCCATAAGGCCGGAATAACTGTAACTTCACTTCCAGGACCTGCTGCATGTATAACAGCCCTCACACTTTCCGGGCTTCCAACAAGACGTTTTTGCTTTGAAGGTTTTTTGCCATCCCTAGATGACAAAAAGGCCAGGAAAAGAATTCTGGAAGATCTTAAAGATGAGAGCAGAACAATAATAGTTTATGAAGCGCCTCATCATCTTAAGACCGCGCTGGATGACCTTTATGAAACCCTTGGAAACCGCCGTATTTCAATATGCAGGGAGCTTACTAAAAAGTTTGAGGAGGTAGTTCCTACAACTATCGAAGAAGCTATTTCTTTTTATCAGAAGAATGAGCCTCGTGGCGAATATGTAATGGTAATCGAAGGGAAAAGTTTGCAGGAGCAGGATGAAGAAAAAAGGCAGTCCTGGAATGAGATGACTATCGAAGACCACATGAAATATTATGAGGAGCAGGGCGTTCCTCATAAGGAAGCCATGAAGAAAGTTGCTGCGGACAGGGGTGTAGGAAAAAGAGAAATCTACCAGGCTTTGTTAGAATCAGAAAAATGATATAGAAAATTATTATATACGCTAGAAGTAAGGCAAACTGGAGGTAAAGCATGGAAGAAAAAAAGTATGTTGCCAAGCGTCCGCCTATGGGATGGAATAGCTGGGATTGTTATGGGGCAGCAGTAAACGAGGAGCAGCTTTTGGGGAATGCTGAATATATGGCAGAAAACCTCAAGGAATACGGATGGGAGTATGTGGTTTGTGACATACAATGGTATGAGAAAGGGGCAGATTCCCATGAATATCACAAGTTCACAGAACTTGAAATGGATGAATATTCAAGACTGATCCCTGCAATTGACAGATTCCCATCATCTGAGGGTGGAAAAGGTTTTGCACCAATTGCCCAGAAAATCCACGATATGGGACTTAAGTTTGGAATCCATATCATGAGAGGCGTACCAAGGCAGGCCGTTCACAGAAATACACCACTTCTTGGAAGTGATAGGACTGCAAGAGACATTGCACATCCGGCTTCAATATGTTTGTGGAATACAGATATGTACGGCGTTGATGCAAACTGTGAGGATGCGCAGGAATATTATAATTCCATATTTAAGATGTACGCTGATTGGGGCGTTGATTATGTCAAGGTAGACGATATAGCAAGGGAGGATTGCGGACCGGAAGCGCCTGGAGCAGCTTTTTCTGAGATTGCTATGATCAAAAAAGCTATTGAAAACAGCGGTCGAGACATAGTTCTTTCACTTTCTCCAGGACCAGCCAGAGTTGAGCAGAAGGATTTCCTGTTGGAAAATGCAAATTTATGGCGAATGACAGATGACTTCTGGGATAAATGGGCTCTTCTCTATGGCATGTTTGAAAGATGTAAGGCCTGGGAAGGTATTGGATGCAAGGATCACTGGCCAGATTGCGACATGCTTCCGATCGGACATCTGTGTGTATGCCAGGAAGCTAAGGAAAATACAGATAAAAAGCTATCTGATGATCCAGAAAGGGCAAACAAAGGCCATTACACCAATTTTACTGAGGACGAGCAGAAGATAATGATGACTTTGTGGTGTATCTTCAGATCTCCTCTGATGATCGGCGCGGAGATGAGAGATAATGATGAGTTTACACTATCTCTTTTGACTAATAAAAAGCTCCTTAATATGCACAAACATGGTAGAAAGGCCAGGGAAGTCTTAAGGAAAGATGATATGGTCATCTGGAAGAGCCAGACCAAGGACGGCAAGGTCTATGTAGCTGTGTTTAATATAGGAGAAAAAGAGAACAAGGCTAAGATTAAATTCAAAGATATCGGAATAGATACAGAAAAAGAGTTTCCTGCTGTAGATATATGGGAAGGCAGCAGATACACATTAAAGGACAAAAAGGAGGTAACGCTTAAGCCACACAGCGTAAGATGTTTTGAAATTGAGGCAGGGGAAACTGTTAGTAAAAGCTAATATTTTTATGAGATTATTTACAGTAATTTTATAGAAAAATGTCCCAAAAACATTGTTAAAAGATAGACTTTGTAGTATAAATGTAGTAGTGGGCGCAAGTTGCCCATGAATTTCATAGTGTATCTACGAATTATCTGAATATTGCACACAAATTATCCGCAATCCTGTTACAACTGGATGCGACGCACTATCAGATTTTTTCGTAACAAAAATATTAAAGAAGAGAGGTCACAAAATGGCAAACATCGATTTAAGCCAGTATGGCATCACAGGTACAACTGAGATCGTTTACAACCCTTCATATGAACTTCTTTATGAAGAAGAGAAGAAGTCAGATCTTACAGGATATGAGAAAGGCGTTGATACTGAACTCGGTGCAGTTAACGTTATGACAGGTATTTACACAGGACGTTCTCCTAAAGATAAATACATCGTTATGGACGATAACTCAAAGGACACTGTATGGTGGACAACTGACGAGTACAAGAATGATAACCACCCAATGAGCCAGGAAGTTTGGGAAAAGGTTAAAGAGATTGCTAAGAAGGAACTTTGCAACAAGAGACTTTTCGTTGTTGATGCCTTCTGCGGAGCAAACAAAGACTCTCGTATGGCAGTTCGTTTTATCGTTGAGGTTGCTTGGCAGGCTCACTTTATCAAGAACATGTTCATTCAGCCTACAGACGCTGAGCTTGCAGATTTCAAGCCAGATTTCGTAGTTTATAATGCTTCAAAGGCTAAGGTTGATGATTACAAGGAACTCGGACTTAACTCTGAGACTTGCGTAGCATTCAACATCACAAGCCGTGAGCAGGTTATTATCAATACATGGTACGGCGGAGAGATGAAGAAGGGTATGTTCTCAATGATGAACTATTACCTTCCTCTTAAGGGCATGGCTTCCATGCACTGCTCAGCTAACACAGATATGGAAGGTAAGAACACAGCTGTATTCTTCGGCCTTTCAGGAACAGGTAAGACAACTCTTTCAACAGATCCTAAGAGACTTCTTATCGGTGATGACGAGCACGGTTGGGACGACAACGGAGTATTCAACTTCGAAGGCGGCTGCTATGCTAAGGTTATCGGCCTTGATAAAGAATCTGAGCCAGATATCTACAATGCTATCAGAAGAGATGCTCTTCTTGAGAACGTAACTGTAGATGCTAATGGTAAGATCGACTTCGATGATAAGTCAGTTACAGAGAATACTCGTGTATCATATCCTATCAACCACATTGAGAACATCGTTCAGAAGGTTAACCCTGTATCCGCAGGTCCTGATGCTAAGAACGTTATCTTCCTTTCAGCTGATGCGTTCGGAGTACTTCCTCCAGTATCAATCCTTACACCTGAGCAGACACAGTATTACTTCCTTTCAGGCTTCACAGCTAAGCTTGCTGGAACAGAGAGAGGAATCACAGAGCCTACACCTACATTCTCAGCTTGCTTTGGACAGGCATTCCTTGAGCTTCATCCTACAAAGTACGCTCAGGAACTTGTTAAGAAGATGCAGAAGTCAGGAGCTAAGGCTTACCTCGTTAACACAGGTTGGAACGGAACAGGTAAGAGAATTTCTATTAAGGATACTCGTGGTATCATCGATGCAATCCTTAATGGCGATGTAAACAAGGCTGAGACAAAGAAGATTCCTATCTTCGATTTCGAAGTTCCTACATCACTTCCAGGAGTTGATCCTGCAATCCTTGATCCTAGAGATACATATGCTGATGCTTCTGAGTGGGAGACAAAGGCTAAGGATCTTGCAGACAGATTCACAAAGAACTTCAAGAAGTATGAGGGCAACGAAGCTGGTAAGGCACTTGTAGCAGCTGGTCCTAAAGCTTGATGGTTTTAAGCTTATAAACTAAATATAAACACAATATAGGGTAGATTCCTACGGGAATCTACCCTTATTTTGTTGTTCAAAATCTATTTTTCTTAATCGATTTCTTTATTTTTCATTTACAATATTCAGACAATTTTAATCATAAACCATCAATTTTCTGACGCAACATGATAGTTTTTATGATTGCAAAATTTCTAAAATAAGACCATGAAACATCATAATAGCACGTGGTTTAGCAACTACAGCGAGGAACAGCCTATGAAAAAGGGTACATTCGTGGTAAAGATCTTAAGCAATGAAAACGGAACATGGCAAGGTCGAATAACCTATGCTGAAGAAAACAGGATTCAATATTTCAGGAGCCTGTTAGAAATGATCAAACTGATCGATGAGGCAGTAAGCGCCGAGGAAGAGAATGAGATATTTAAAGCCTCAAGCTAATCATTTTTCTATCACCTAGTGATATTCGTATAAAGAATAAAAGAGAGACACAAAACAAAAGCAAATCTTATGAGGGAGGAAATGCTTATGTTAAGAAAATGGAATCGAGTTTTAGCATTCATATTAGCATTTGCACTTGTAGCAACTACCTTTAATAGTGATTTGGCAAGTGTAAGAGTATTTGCTGACGATGCTCCAGAAGAAACAGTAGAGCAGCCAGCAGAAGAAGCGCCACAGCAGGAGAGCGGTGGAGAAGAGGCTCAGCCAGAGAATAATGGCGGAGAAGATTATCAGGAAGAAGGCGGTGGAGAAAACTATCAGCCAGAAAATGGCGGTGAAGAAACTGCACCTCCAGCTGAAGAGCCAGTACAGGATTCAAATCAGCAGCCTGCTCCTGAAGAATCAACTCAGAATCCTCCAGCAGTAGAGCCTGCAACTCCAGATGCAGCATCTACAGAGGTAGTAATCCCTGAGGAGCCAAAAGAGGAAGCGGCAACCGAAAGTTCTTTTGACAAAGAAAAAGAAGATGCGGCTAGCGAAAGTTCATCCAAGGAAGACGCTGCAGCAGAAGCCTCATCAGAAGACGATGCAGCAACAGAGGCTTCTTCAGAAGAGAAAGAAGAAAAGGAAAACTTCATAACAATTAAGTACGTGGCTACAGAAGGTGGATCAGTAACAAAGTCAGAAGAGAAGATAGATGCAGATGAAGAAGAGCCTAAGATAGAAGGCTCAACAGCAGTAGCTGATGATGGATTCGTATTTGTAAGCTGGAAAGATGCTGACGGAGAAGTGGTATCTGAAAGCGCAGAGTATATTCCTTCAAATGTAGTTGAAGACATTACTTTTACAGCTAATTTCAAAAAAGCTGAAGTAGAAATAGAGATGCCAGCTCAGAGATTTAATGGCTATGCCGGCGGTGTTGCTGTTTATGTAGATGCCCAGGAAGGTGCATTCCCAGAAGGAACAGTCATGGAAGTGGCAGAAGTTTCAGATCAGGAAGTGCTCGACAAGGCAGCAGATGCTGTTGAGGGTACAGCAGTGGAAGTAAAAGCTGTAGACATTACTTTCAAATATAATGGCGCAGAAGTTCAGCCAGAAGTGCCAATAACAGTAAAGCTTACAACAACAGCAATTGAAAATGCTGATAATACAGAGGTTGTACACATTGATAATTCTGGAAACGCAGACGTTATCAACAGTGATGTTAACGGAATAACCGCAGAAATAACTGCAGAGAGTTTCTCAATCTATGCAGTTGTTAATGTAGGTAGTGACGCAAGATTAAAGGTTATATTCAACAATGGAACAACTCCAGCCCCATCAATGTATGTTAAAGAGGGCGACAACATGGAAGTAGTTCTCTACGATCCAGGCGTAGGGGAACTTGAAGAAGGAGTAATCTTTAAGGGATGGACCACAGAAGAAAACTACACCCTTGAAACAACTCCTCTTAGTATCGATGACATAAGAAATGATATGGAAGATCTCCTTCCACCGGAATACGATGGATTTGAAAGAAATTATTACCCAATATTTACAAAACTTTACCTTGTGACCTATGTAGATGAAACCGGCGCATCAATCGGGCAGGAACAGATTGAGGTTCTGGCCAATGCAACTGGAGAAGATCTTAAGCGTGAATATAAGGTTAACATGGGATACACAGCTGACGGTGAACATGATTTCCAGGGATGGCTTGTAAATGAAGGCGGAGACCACATCGTAGGAAAGGCAGGCCAGCCTTACGAATATACTGAAGGCGACATCTTCAAAAATGATGATGTCATCACAATCGATGGCAATGTAATCTTTAAGGTAAATGCACCTTTAGGACACTGGCTTGTATTTAACGAAAACGGCAAAGGTGGTAAGTACAACGCACCTCAGTTTGTTAAGACTGGTGATGTTACACATGAGCCTTGTGATCCAGCAGACATGACAAGATATGGATATACATTCGCAGGATGGTTCGAAGCAGCAGAGGCAGAGCCGACAGAAGCGCCAGACGAAGAGAATGGCGAAAGTGAAACTCCAGCGGCTTCATCAACAATCCAGCTCAAGGATACTCCATTTGAATTCGGAAATACCCTTGAAGTAAATACCACAATTTATGCTAAGTGGACTCCAAATGAGAAAGCTCCATATACTGTTATTCTCTGGACAGAGAATATAAGTAGAAGTGGATATGATCTGAAGGAAGCCTTTGTTGAAAATGAAGGCACAGTCGGAGAGAATATCCCATATGAAATCTATACAAATAATGGAGACGAAAACTACGCACTTATCGGTAACAATAAAGATGTCGAGAAGCATTACAAAGGATTTAGTGCAAAAGAGCCAGAGCAGCAGGTTGAGATCACGCCTGAAGGCGATGCAGTTTTAAATATCTACTTTGACAGAATTGAATACAACTTAAGATTCTATCTCTATAGAGATAATGGCAACAGAGTAAATCAATATTCCTTTGGTAATAACTCGGCAAGTGGTGCGAACATCTGGGGTGTAGTAAATTGGCACGATAATCAGAGTAGTCACCCTACAACTGATTACACCCTTGAGCATTCAACCGTGGAGGGATATGAGGCATACTATTTTGTAATCCATGGATACTATGGTGAGAACATATTAGAGCAGTGGCCTCAGTATGATAAAATCCATGGAGTGGGCAATAATCAGCCAGTAAGCTTTGTAATGATGAATGGTACGAAGCTTAAACCAAACCCAACGTCGACTGGTAGCGGTACTGTAAAGGGTAATATCTCAATTCTGGATGAAAACATCCTTGGAGCTACAAATGATTCTGATGGTAACTTCCTTATTGTAAGATTCAATAATTACAATGACTGGAGATATCACATTTGGTTCCCAGTAGTTGAAGGAGAAGATATAGGCGATAAGCCAACCAGAGAATACAATGGTGTTCTCTACTATAAAGCAGAGATAGTAACACCAAGATCCAGTAATACGGACGTTAATCAGCAGAACGCTCCACAATATACAGGATATGAATATTCATTCAGACGTAATGAGAACTGGGATGGAGACGGAAGATGGACAGTTGGAAATACCTACAATATCAACTATGTATATAAGAGACTTGCCTACAAAGTAAACTTCATGGATGGTAAATACGTTGATGGTAATGGAAACCAGCTTAACGACCGTTCAAAAGTTCTTTTAGCAGAAAGTGAAAATGTTCCGTTTGGGGCAATAATTCCAGATAATATTCAGAACTACAAGCCTACTCTTCCAGATGGAGAAAAAGGTTACGTATTTGAAGGCTGGTATGCAGATGCCACATGTAACACATTGTATAACTTTTCAGGAACAATGCCTGTTGGTGGAATTGAAGTATATGCTAAGTGGCGTCAGGTTCAGTACCGTGTATTCCTTCATCCTAACGCATATAACGAAAATGGAACAAAAGACGAATCTCTTGACTGGGGTGATGATCCTAATGATCCAGAGCACAGGCAGCAGATGAACTTCCGTGTTTCCTACGGCCAAAAGGTGAGTACTCCTACCGGAACAAGAGATGGCTACATATTCGTAGGATGGTATTTCGATGAGGCTTGCACAAGAGTCTTTAACGGTAATTCATACGTACTTAACGAGACAATAGGTCTTCAGGAATATAACAAGACCGCTCACATGACAGACCCTATGGATAAGTGGGGCGAAGGGGCAACGACAAACGCTGATGTGGATCGTTTCTGGATTACAGAAGAATTCAACATCTACGGCAAGTGGAGAAAGATCCTCACTGGAGCAAATGGAATCAATATTACTTACAGCCTCAAAGATCCAGATGTGGAAACTGAAGGAACCGGAACGGCAGCAGATAGTAATCAATATGTTGATAACGCTTATGCAATTGCAGTTCCAGCAGTAAATGCACCTGATGGCTACGTATTTGATCACTGGGTAATGCAGAAATGGGTTGCTACTGACGAATATGTAGATACAGAAGAGGCAGCAATCTATCCAGGACAGGAATACAAAGTTCTGGCTAAATATGCAAAAGTAGAAATTGAAGATATGGACGGAGATGGCAATATAATAGAGGCCAAATATACAATCCAGCTCCGTGCAGATTACAAGGAAAAAGAAAAAGCAACTCCAACCTTCATTCCATGGTTCAAGAATGATGGATTCAAGGCATTCCACATTGATACAACAGCTGAGGAATACTCATCAAGCACCCTTGGAATTAACGAGGGAGTAGAGATGCAGCCAGCACCAACCAGAAAGGGATATAAATTCATAGGTTGGACCAGAGTAAATATAGGTGAAGAAGAAAGTGAAGTAAAAAACTTCATGGATGATCCATCCAACTGGGAAAAGACAAATCTGACTGCTGAGTACTTCTATAGTGAAGATAATAGAAAGTACTATCCAAATAGCGACTTTACTGGAAACGAGGTTGCTATGGTAGCAGCTGATGAAGACATGCCATATCAGGCAATGTTCGCAGTTTGGGAAAAGACAGACATGGTACTGACTGCTGAGGGCATTGAGCACGAATACGATGGCAACTTCTATAGCATCACAGCAACTGTAGATGTAACAGAAGGCACAACAATCTATTACAGCATAGATCAGGAGAACTGGAGTGAAACAAATCCTGGTTACAAGGATGTAGGAGAATATCTTGTATATGTAAAGGCTGTAAATGATCAGTATGATGATGCAACAGCTTCAGCAATAGTAAAGATTACTCCTAAGAAAGTTACAGTCAAGGCAGACAATGCTTCCAAAGAATATGGAAAATCAGATCCTCAGCCTTTTGGCGCAACAGTAACAGGACTTGTTGGTGAAGACACAATTGAGTACTCAGTTGCAAGAGAAGGCAATGATGAAGAAGTTGGAACATATGAAGATGTTCTTGTAGCATCCGGCGAAGAAGAACAGGGCAACTACATTGTAGAATATCTTCCAGGCGACTTCACAATAACAAGAGCTGGTGGAAATGAGATTTCTGCAGAGAACTACAGCGGAATATACGACGCAGAATATCATTCAATCATAGTATCTGGTGGAGCAGAGGGAACCACATACAAATATAGACAGAGCGAAAATGAAGAGTGGTCAGAAACACTTCCACAGTTCACAAACGTAACTAATGGAGCTACAGTTTATGTAAAGGGAGAAAACAAAAATTACGAGGACTGCTACGCACAGGCTACTGTAACAATAAGTCCTAGACCAGTAATAATTCAGGCTAATAACGCTAGTAAGGTATTCGGAGAAGCTGATCCTGAAGAATTCACAGCTAGAATAGTAGAACCTACAGAGAACAGCGGTGTAGTTGATGACTATGAAATCGTTTGGGATAGAGTATACAGACCAGGCGCAGGAACAGATGAAGCAGTTGGTGTTTATGTAGATGCAATAGTAATTGAAGGAAGTAAGGATCAGGGCAATTACGAAGTAACTTATAAACCTGGTACCTTCTCAATTACAGAGTCTCAAGCTCTTTCAGTAACTGCAACTGGCTATGATGGTATCTATGACGGACAGGGCCACACAATAGAAGCTGCGGTATCTGTACAAGAAGGAACCAAAATCTACTACAGTATTGATCACATCGAATGGAAAGATAGCCTCGACGAATTCACATATAAAAATGTGACTCCGGACGCAATAGAAATTTACGTAAAGGCTGAAAATCCAAATTACCAGACAGCAACAGCAGCTGCAACAGTAATGATCAGACCTAGAGAGATTAAGGTTAAAGCTGATAATAGTGAAAAGATTTATGGAAATCCAGATCCTTCCTATACAGCAGCAATAGTAGATGGCGAGATTATAGATGGCTACGAACTTAAATATGACGTAACAAGACCAGGCGCAGGAACAGATGAAGATGTGGATGTCTATGAAGGTGCAATAGTAGTATCTGGTGAAACAACCCAGGGCAACTACAAAGTATCCTACGAAACAGGCGACTTTGAAATCAAGGCAAGAGCTATCATAATAACAGCTGGAAGCTCAGAAGATCACGAGTTTGATGGAAAAGAAGTTGTAGTAGAAGACTATAGCATCACAGAAGGCGAACTTGCAGAGGGTGATACCTACACAGCAGAACTTAAGGATAATAAGAGAACTGTTGCTGGAGAGCAGCAAGTAACTATAGTAGAAGACTCCGTGGTTATAAAGAAGGGAGAAAAAGATGTAACTGATAACTACGAGATAACTCTTAAGCCAGGAACGCTTAAAATCCTGGATAGAGCAGAAAAATACGAAATAACTATCTCTAATGAAGAAATCAGGATTACCTACGATGGTCAGGAACACAAATACATTAGCGAATACTCAGTAGAAGAACCAGAAGAGGACGCATCAATTCTTAAATGGTTCTGGGATAAGGTAAGCCGTCTCTTCACACTCAAGGTAGGCGCAGCAGAAGGAATCAAATTCACAATAGATGATGTAGAATATGTGATCAATAACGTAACTATCGAGAGTGAAAGAGGTAAAAATGTTGGAGATTATAACTTCAGTCACGTTGGAGATCCTCAGATTTGGCTTGGCGATGAAAATGTAACCAGCCAGTTCACCATAAACTATGACCTAAAGAAGCTTATCATCGAGCCAGCACCAGTTACAGTTACAGCAGTTGACGGACTTAGCAAACAGGTGAACGAACAGGATCCAGAATTCACAGCAGAACTTGTAGCTGAGAATGAAGCACTTCAGGCAGAGGCTGAAGAGAATGTAAGATTTGAAGTAGGCAGAGAAGCAGGTGAAGTAGCAGGAGAATATGCAGTAAATGCTACAGGAGAAGAGCTACAGGGTAACTTCAAGGTTCAATATGTACCTGGAAAGTTCACTATTACAGCAATTACTCCTCCAGATGACCCAACACCAGATCCTACACCAACACCTACACCAATTCCTGATGATCCAACACCTACAGCACCAACACCTGCACCAGCACCAGCTCCAGTAGCAATAGCACCTGCAGGCGAAGCAGTTCTTGGAGCACGTAGAGATAGTGGACAGGCGGTACTTGGAGCAAGAAGAGCTAGAACAGAAGATAGCACAAATCTTCCAGCAAGACTTCTTGTAATCCTTGCAGCAGCTGCAGCATCAGCGACATTTCTTCTTATCGGCAAAAGAAAAGAGGAAGAGAACAACTAAATAAAGCGTGGTATTCAAAAAGGGAGCGGCTTTTAGCTGCTCCCTTTAAATATCAGCGATTCTTTTCATGCTCAAGTGAAGCTCCGATAAATCCGGAGAACAATGGATGAGGTCTGTTAGGACGAGACTTAAGCTCTGGGTGAGCCTGAGTAGCCATATGGAAAGAATTAGATGGAAGCTCGATCATCTCAACAATTCTGCCATCTGGTGAAAGACCACAAAGCTTCATGCCGTTAGAAACAAGCACTGCTCTGTAATCGTTGTTGACCTCGTATCTATGACGATGACGCTCTGTGATATTCTCTGAACCAAACAACTCATAAGCCTTGGAATCTTTATCAAGAACACAAGGGTAAGAACCAAGACGAAGTGTTCCACCGATGTCCTCAACACCATTCTGATCTGGTAAAAGAGCTATCATAGGATGAGTAGTATTAGGATCAAACTCAATTGAATGAGCATCATTATAACCTATAACATTTCTGGCAAATTCAATAATGGCAAGCTGCATTCCAAGGCAAAGGCCAAGGAAAGGAACATTGTTCTCTCTTGCATACTTGATAGAAGTGATCATACCTTCTATTCCACGGTCACCAAAACCGCCAGGAACGATGATACCATCTACATCCTTAAAGAAGGACTCTGCATTTTCCTCAGTAACTTCTTCTGAATCAACCCACTTGATCGAAACAGCAGTGTGATTAGAAATACCACCGTGCTTGAGGGCTTCAACAACAGAAATGTAAGCATCGTGAAGCTGTGTATATTTTCCAACAAGTGCAACCTTAACTTCATGTTTAAGAGAGTAGAGAGTGTCGACCATTTCCTTCCAGTCTCCAAGATCCGGCTCTGGACAATCAAGATTCAGACACTCACAGGCTACCTGAGCCAAATGCTCTTTTTCCATTGCAAGAGGAGCCTCATAGAGGTACTCAAGATCAAGGTTGTTGAGAACATGACTGCTAGGTACATTACAGAAAAGAGCTATCTTGTCCTTAGTCTCCTGATCAAGCTTTATCTCTGTACGGCATACGATAACATCTGGCTGAAGTCCCATTCCCTGCATAGTCTTAACTGCAGACTGAGTAGGCTTGGTCTTGATCTCCTGTGAACAACGAAGATATGGGATAAGAGATACAAGGATGAGCATGGCATTTTCATGGCCAACCTCATGCTGGAACTGTCTGATAGCCTCAAGGAAAGGCTGTGATTCGATATCACCCACAGTACCACCAACTTCGATGATTGCAATACGTGTCTCATCATCAGTAAAGTTTCTGTAGAATTTGCTCTTTATTTCATTAGTAATATGGGGGATAACTTGTACGGTGCGTCCGCCATAGTCGCCGCGACGCTCCTTCTGAAGAACAGACCAGTAAATCTTACCGGTTGTAACATTTGAATTTTTATCTAGATTCTCGTCAATAAATCTTTCGTAGTGACCAAGGTCAAGGTCAGTTTCAGTACCATCTTCAGTCACGAATACCTCACCGTGCTGAACAGGGTTCATAGTTCCGGGGTCAATGTTAATATAGGGGTCGAACTTCTGCATCGTAACCTTGTAGCCACGAGCCTTAAGTAGTCTTCCTAGTGAAGCCGCTGTGATTCCCTTTCCTAGACCGGATACAACACCGCCTGTAACAAAAATGTACTTAACTGCCATTATTCTGATTTCCTCCTGATCTTATGACGAGACTAAATTTGTGAAAGTAAAAATGAAATTGTAAGAAAAATAAGCTCTTAAAAACAACGTCTTATTATATATACTAACCGAAAGAAAATCTAGGTAATATTGAAAATAATTTTAAAAAACTTTTAGGAACATTAACTTGAAAAAATAAATTGTACGCTATATAATCATACAAAATAAAAATATAAATGCATCAAACTACCGTGTATAACTGTTTAAATAGTAATAGGCGTTTGACTAAAAGGATCAATTATCATAACATTATTAATTATAATGTAAGAAATGGAAAAAAGGTATGGATAATAATCAAAATCAGAGAAATAATAATCCACTGGGTGATGGATCAAATTCACCTAGAAAACAGAACATAATTCTTCTGTTAGTAGCAGCTCTTGTTACCATGATCTGTATGACATACTTTCTAAGAGCTTTCTCAGAAAATACAACTCAGGAGAGGACTTATTCTGAATTTATCGCAATGGTTGAAAAAGGCGAAGTTAAGAGCGTTGTGATAGAGGATGACAGAATCGTGATAATTCCTGTATCTGAGGAAGATGAGGAACATTCACAGCCTAGCTTTGTAGGAGCTTTTGGCGGTGGCAATCAGATCACATATTATACAGGTAAGGCAGAAGAGGATTCCGAACTGACCAAGAGAATGCTCGATGCTGGAGTTGATATTAAGAGCGAAGTTCCTGATAATTCAGGTGTTGTTCTTACATTTATTCTTTATTATATTGCACCAATTCTGCTCATGTGGTTCATTCTTTCCATGATCTTTAAGAAAATGGGCAGAGGCGGCGGTCCTCTTAGTGTAGGCAAGAGCAATGCCAAGGTATATGTTCAGAAGGAAACAGGAGTTACCTTCAAGGATGTTGCAGGTGAGGATGAGGCTAAAGAGTCTTTAGTAGAGGTTGTAGACTTCCTTCATAATCCTGCCAAATATGCCAAGATTGGTGCCAAGCTTCCTAAGGGAGCCCTTCTTGTAGGCCCTCCAGGAACAGGTAAGACACTTCTTGCCAAGGCAGTTGCAGGTGAAGCTCATGTTCCATTTTATTCCCTTGCAGGTTCTGATTTCATCGAGCTTTATGTTGGTGTTGGTGCCAGCCGAGTTCGTGATCTCTTTAGCGAAGCCAGCAAGAATGCACCATGTATCATTTTCATAGATGAGATTGATGCGATTGGTCGTAGCCGTGATAACAAGTATGGCGGTGGCAATGAGGAGAGAGAGCAGACCCTTAACCAGCTCCTTTCAGAGATGGATGGATTCGACTCTTCTAAGGGTGTTCTTATCCTGGGAGCAACTAACAGACCGGAGATACTTGATAAGGCTCTCCTTCGTCCAGGCCGTTTCGATAGAAGAATCATTGTGGACAAGCCTGACTTAAAGGGACGTGAAGAGATTCTCAAGGTTCATTCCAAGGATGTCAAGATGGATGAAACTGTAAATCTTAAGGAAATCGCCCTGGCTACAGGTGGAACTGTTGGTTCAGACCTTGCCAACATGATAAACGAGGCTGCTATCATCGCAGTTAAGGAAGGCAGAGAGTTCGTTTGCCAGAAGGACCTTATGGAAGCCTTCGAACAGGTTATTGCCGGAAAAGAGAAAAAGGATTCAATCCTCAGTAAGGAAGAGCGTAAGCTCGTATCTTACCACGAGGTTGGACATGCACTTGTCAGCGCAGTTCTTTCAAATACAGAGCCAGTTCAGAAAATCACAATTGTTCCAAGAACAATGGGATCTCTTGGATACGTGCTCAACGTCCCTGAGGACGAGAATCATCTTAAGACCAAGGAAGAACTTCTTGATGAGCTTACTGAGCTTATGGGCGGTCGTGCAGCTGAGGAGACAATCTTCAATACTGTAACAACAGGCGCAGCCCAGGATATAGAGCAGGCAACTTCAATTGCAAGAAGTATGATCACTTTATACGGTATGAGTGATAGATTTGGTCTTATGCAGCTTGAGTCAATCCAGAACAGATACCTTGACGGAAACAGAGTCCTTCAGTGTAGTGATGAGACAGCAACTCAGATTGATGAAGAGGTCAAGAAGCTTATTGCTCAGTGCTATGAGAGAGCCAAGGAAATCATCAGCGGCCATCTTGATACTATGGACAAGATTGCGCAGTTCCTTATTGAAAAAGAGACAATTACTGGTAAGGAATTTATGAAGATCTATAGAGAGGCTGAGAACATTCCAGAGCCTACAGAAGAGGAAAAAGAATCAGCTAAGGCCAAGAGACTATATGCAACTCGTCCAGAGTCAGCTATTGTTGGAGAAAATGTTCCTATAAGAGGCAAGAAGGAAGAAGAAAAACCTCATGATCAGAATCCTTCACAGGAACAGCCTAGTGATGATAAGAGCCAGTTCCAGAGCCTTTTTAATGCTCAGGTTACTGATAATGGTGCTCAAAGCCAGATAAACTGGACTCCAGGTCAGGAAATAGGTAATACCCCAGCTGATGACAGCAACACTTCTAGTGAGAATCGTGGAAGATTCTCAAATGTACCAGATGACTTTGACAAAAACTAAAAAACTTATTTTTTTACGAGCCCTGCCCTTTTCTAGGGCAGGGTTTTCTGGTGGAAGATGAGCAATTTCGATGTAAAAGAAGAACTGAAAAAACTTCCCAATAAGCCAGGTGTCTATATCATGCGAGATGAAAATGACACAATCATGTATGTGGGAAAAGCCATAAACCTTCACAACCGTGTAAGGTCTTATTTTCGTGCAAATATAGGACGAGGTCCGCAGATAGACCAGATGGTGAAACAGATTGCAAGATTTGAGTATATCGTAACGGATTCAGAGCTTGAAGCACTGGTTCTAGAGAATAATTTAATAAAAGAAAATTCTCCAAGATATAACACACTTCTAAAGGATGATAAAACCTATCCATACATTAAAGTGACCGTTTCAGAAGATTATCCAAGAGTTCTTTTCTCAAGACTTATGAAAAAGGATAAGTCCAGATACTTTGGTCCATTTACCAGTGCAGCAGCGGTAAAGGATACTATTGAACTTATAAACAAGATATATGGGCTTCGAACCTGCAATCGCACCCTTCCAAGAGATATAGGCCTAGAGAGACCGTGCCTAAATTATCATATGAAACAGTGCTGCGGTCCTTGTACAGGGGATGTTTCCAAAGAAGAATACAGGCAGCGCATAGACAAGGCCCTTGATTTTTTAAACGGCAACTATGCAGTGATCATCAAGGACTTGCAGGAAAAGATGGAGGCAGCTTCAGAGGAACTTGACTTTGAGGCCGCTGCAAAATATAGAGATCTTCTTGCAAGCGTTAAAGTGGTGGCTCAGAAGCAGAAGATGACTGACTCCTCCATGGAGGATAAGGACATTATAGCAATAGCTTCAGATGACAAGGATGCGGTTATTCAGGTCTTTTTCGTGCGAGATGGAAGACTCATTGGCCGAGAGCATTTTTACATGACACATGTGTCAGAGAACCCCCAGGCTGAGATACTTTTAAATTTTGTCAAACAGTTCTATGCCGGTACACCATTTATTCCAAGAGAACTAATGCTTCCAGAGGCGATAGAAGATATGGAAGTCATAGGAGAGTGGCTTTCTCAGAGAAAGGGAAGTAAAGTCTACATTACAGTGCCTGAGCGAGGCCAAAAAGAAAAGCTCATGGAGCTTGCTACTCAGAATGCTGAGCTTGTATTGTCCAAAGACAAGGAGCGAATCAAACGCGAGGAAGGCCGAACCATTGGAGCGGTAAAAGAGATAGAGAATCTTCTGGGAATCAAAGGCCTTGAGCGAATGGAAGCTTATGATATATCCAATATCAGCGGCTTTGCCAATGTAGGATCCATGGTAGTTTACGAAAAAGGTAAGCCCAAGAAAAGCGATTACAGAAAGTTCCGTATTAAATCGGTAGCAGGCCCTGATGATTATGCCTGCATGCATGAGGTGCTCACAAGAAGACTCCTTCACGGAATAGAGGAAAGACATGACCTTCAGGTAAGAGATATAGATGCTCAGTACGGCAGTTTTACCAAGTTCCCGGATCTTATTCTTATGGATGGTGGAAGAGGCCAGGTCAATATCTGTCTTCAGGTTTTGGATGAACTTGGAATCCACATCCCTGTTTGCGGTATGGTCAAGGATGACAACCACAGGACAAGAGGACTGTACTTTAACAATGTTGAACTACCTATAGATACCAGGTCTGAAGGCTTTAAGCTTATTACCAGGATTCAGGATGAGGCCCACAGATTTGCCATAGAGTACCACAGGTCCTTACGATCCAAGGCTCAGGTAAAGAGCTCTCTGGATGATATTCCTGGCATCGGTCCTGCAAGGCGAAAGGCTCTTATGAAGAGCTTTAAATCCATAGAAGATATCAAAAATGCCAGCGTAGAAAGGCTCATGGAAGTTCCTGAGATTCCGGAAAATGTGGCAAATAAGATTTATGATTTCTTCCATGGGGAGTAGTTACAATTTTGCAACAGTCTTTGAGAAATTTATGTTTATAAAGTAGAAAACAAAACATGAATAATATATAATATCTCACAGATTGTTGAGAGGAAATTTTTTGATATTTAGTGCAATGATGAATCCGGAAATCATTCTGCTACAGCGCAAGATAGCAGATTATCCAGAGCGGATTGACAAGATGCAAAAAAGATATGCTCTTGTGAGGGCGCCAAAGGCCAACAATATAGAGTCGGCCATAAAGGGGCTTAACGCATATATCTTACAGCTCAAGGTCAACAGCGGCTCTTTTGACAAAATAAGTGAATTTATAAATGCGGACCTTAAAAGGCTTGAAGAGCTGATGCAGGAGGCATGGAATGGAGAGGATGATTCCAAGGAATCTCTTCAGCTTAGTCATGTACAGCTTCAGCATGCGGCGGCCACAGTTGAGACCTACTGCAGATCAATTGATGCTCAGCTGGATGGAGCCCAGGTTGCACTTGATAAGTTAAAACTTGCGCAGAAACAGAAAAAGACATTTGACGTAGTTAATCTTCTTGCAATGATAGAAAAGGGAGATGGATATACATTATGAAGAAGAAATTTAATCCTATAGTAGGAGTATTGCTGTTAATTGTAGGAATTGCAGCAGCTGTAGGTCTTGGGCTTAACGCGGGAGACCTTATTATCACACTTGGAATCGGAATATTCAGAATCCTTGCAATCATAGGCTTTGCAGCTGTGGGAGCGGGATTTCTTTTAACCTTTATTCCACTGATCATCAAGCTTGTAAAAGATAAAAAAGAGAAAGAAGCCCTCGCTAAAAAGAAAGCGGCTGAGGAAGAGGTTATCCGTAAAAAGAAAGAGGATGTTAAAGGTCTTGTAACTCAGCTTATGGAGGAAGAGGCAGACTTTGCACCAGTTGGACAGATCCTGTTAAAGGAGATGGAAGACATGGATGAGTTTGTTGAGAGAAATGACAAGCTCTTTAATTACAACGATATGACAGAGTTTGAGAGTATGAAAGAAATCATCTCTCAGGCCAAGAATGCTCTTTACCATAACTGCCGCGGGGTTGTTAATCTTTATGTGGCACTTGAAACTTCTGAGGAATTTAACGGGGAAGCGGACAAGATCATTCAGAGTAACAACGAGCTTTTAAACAATGCACAGAAGTTCCTTCTTGAGCTTGCAAGATACACCAACGAGCAGAATGAAGATACTGACGCAGTTACAATGATCCAGGATTATGCAGATGCTATTGGTCAGTCGCTTAGACACACTTATGACTAAGTGTTTATGATTTTGCTTAAATGGCTTGGGGTAAGCCATTATATAATGATATGTGAGGAGAAAAACTATGAAAAAGAACAGATTTTTAAAAGGCCTTATGGCAGCAGCTCTTGCGCTTGCTGTAACAGGCTGCTCCAGTAATGTTACAAGTAACAACACTTTGAATAATTCGCTCAGCTATGATGATGCTGTAACAGAGCTGAATACTTTTGTAAAAAAGATCAATCCAACAACAATACCTGCCAGAATAGACGTAGATATGGCGGATGCGTCCGTTGCAGATTCACTTGCAAGCATCGACACATTTGATATGATGCTTCAGGGATCTGGTAACATCAACATTGAGATTGCTGCTCCTTCAGAGTTTAGCGGCAAATCTTATCCTGATGAGTGGCTTGTGGCAGTTGGCCAGAAGTTCAATAAGGCAGGCTACACAGTGGATGGCAAGAGCGTTTCAGTTTCTATCAGAAAGATTTCATCTGGTGAGACACTTACTTATATAGCAGAGGGTGGATATCAGCCAGATCTTTATATCCCTTCCAATGAGATGTGGGGCGAAATGCTTCAGGCAAGCGGTGTTAAAACTGTTGAGCTGACAGACAGAATTGCTGGAAACACAGCAGGTATCCTTATGTCCAAGGATGTATATGATTCATACTCAGCTAAATACGGCGATGTTACAGTAGATGGCGTTCTTCAGGCAGCTATCGCAGGAGACCTTGTATTTGCTTATACTAACCCATACACATCAGCTACAGGTATGAATATTCTCTGCTCAATGCTTCATGCATTTGACAATGAGAATCCTCTTTCAGATAACTCAGTTCAGCAGCTTATTCAGTACCAGAACAATGCGCCTACTGCAGCTTATACCACATCTATTCTCAAGGATTCAGCTGCCAAGGGAATCATTGATGCTATGGTAATGGAAGAGCAGACTTATATCAACACTCCAGAACTTAAGAATTATGTTTATACTCCAGCAGGAGTTCGCCATGATCACCCTGTTTACGCTTTTGGCTGGACAGATGATGACGAGATGGAAGTTGCCAAGATGTTTGTTGAGTATTGCCAGTCAGCTGAATGTCAGGATATGGCCAAGGAAAGAGGCTTTAACCTTCATGAGGACTACGTTTCAGAAAACTATGGTATGACAGGTGCTGACTATCTTTCAGCTCAGAAGGTATGGAAGACCAACAAGAACGGTACACGTCCTACTATCGCAGTATTTGTAACAGACGTATCAGGATCTATGAACGGTACAAGAATCAAGTCCCTTAAGAACTCTCTTCTTAATACAATGCAATACATAGATTCCAGCAGCTATATTGGACTTGTAAGCTACAGCGACAAAGTATTTATAAATCTTCCTATTGCTCAGTTTGACAACAAGCAGCGTGCTTATTTCAGCGGTGCTGTCAAAGACCTTGAGGTAGGCGGACAGACAGCTACTTACGATGCAGTACTTGTAGGAATGCAGATGCTTCTTGATAAGAGCAAGGAAATTCCTGATGCTAACCTTATGCTCTTTGTTCTTTCAGACGGAGCACAGAATGCAGGTTATGAACTTAAGAGAATAACACCAATAGTTGGTGGTCTTGGAATTTCGGTATATACTATTGGATATGAGATGAATAGTTCTGACAAAAAAGATCTGCAGACTCTTTCAGAGATCAACGAGGCAGTTTGCATCGATGCAGACACAGAAGACATCGTCAACGAACTCAGAAACCTATTTAATGTAAACATGTGATGATATAGGGATTCAAAGTCATAGGTTGCTATGCTTGCATAAAGCAACATATGACCTTGAAGACCGAACAAACACGAGGAAAAAGATATGCGAATGAAATGAGCATATCGATTTCTGAAGTGATAAATAATCAATAACAACAAATTCACCCAGGAGGAAATCATGGCAAGTGTAAGTCTTAAAACTATCATTGAGAAAATGAAGCTTGAGAATCTGACTCCAGAGCTTGACATCAAGAAGATCAGGATCAGTCAGCCGGATATTAACAGACCAGCCCTTCAGCTTGCAGGGTACTTTGAACATTTCGAGGCAACAAGACTGCAGGTTATTGGATTCGTAGAATATACTTACATGGAATCATTTCCAGAGGACGAGAAAGAACAGAAATACAGAGAATTTCTGGCTTTTGATATTCCAGGCGTAGTATTCTGCAGAGAACTCACTCCGGATCCTCTTTTTATAAAGATAGCAATAGAGGAGAAAGTTCCAGTTCTGATCACTAAAAAGTCAACATCTGCATTTATGGCAGAAATCATCAGATGGCTCAACGTCAAGCTTGCACCATGCATTTCTATCCATGGCGTTTTAGTAGATATCTACGGTGTTGGCGTTCTCATTACCGGTGAGAGTGGAATTGGTAAGTCCGAGACAGCTATCGAGCTTATCAAGAGAGGACATCGTCTTGTATCAGATGACGTAGTTGAGCTTAGAAGAGTAAGTGAAGAGACACTTATCGGTACTGCACCTGATATTACCAAGCACTTTATCGAGATGAGAGGTGTCGGAATTATCGATGTTAAGACACTTTACGGTGTATCAAGTGTTAGAGAGACACAGACAATCGACCTTGTTATCAAACTTGAGGACTGGGATAAGGACAAAGAATATGACAGACTTGGTCTGGAAGAAGAATACACTGAGTACCTTGGCAACAAGATAGTTTGCCACCGTATTCCAATTCGCCCAGGTAGAAACCTAGCAGTAATCTGTGAATCAGCAGCGGTTAACCACAGACAGAAAGCGATGGGTTATAATGCAGCCCAGGAGCTTTACAATAGAGTTCAGAATTCTCTCGCAAGAAGACGCGGCGAGGATGATGACGATGATGAGTGATATGCGAATGTTTGTGAGCATATCGATTTCCGCATGTATGTAGGATTTCGAGAGTACGAAGTACGGAGAAATCCGTATATCACGTAGTAGATAATAATATAAAAATATATAGTAATAATAGAGGAGAAGTAAATACACAATGGCTAGATACGTATTCGGTATTGACCTTGGGGGAACAACAGTAAAAATCGGACTTCTTACAGAAGGCGGAGAAAAGGTGGAATTCTGGGAAATTCCTACAAGAACAGAAAATAATGGACAGTATATTCTCTCTGACGTGGCAGAAGCAATCAGAGCCAAGATGAAGGAGAGAGGAATTGAGGATACAGAGGTTATCGGAGCAGGTATCGGAGTTCCAGGTGCAGTCAATGTAGACGGACTTTGCTATCAGGCAGTCAACCTTGGATGGGAGAAGATCAATGTAGTGAATGAACTTCACTCTAAGTTAAAGCTCCCAGTTAAGGCTGGTAATGATGCTAACGTTGCAGCTCTTGGAGAAGCATGGAAGGGCGGCGGACAGGGCTACCAGAATATGCTTCTTGTAACACTTGGAACAGGTGTAGGTGGCGGAATCATCAACGAAGGCAAGATTCTTGCAGGCAGCAAGGGATCAGGCGGAGAGATTGGTCATATTAATTTAGAGGACGATGAGCCAGATGCTTGCGGATGTGGTAATCATGGATGCTTTGAGCAGTATGCCAGCGCTACAGGTGCTGTAAGACTTGCAAAGAGAATTCTCGCTGCTACTGAAGAGGACAGCACACTTAGACATATCGACAACTTCCAGTGCAAGGATATCTTTGATGCAGCCAAGGCTGGAGATAAGGTAGCTAAAGATATTGCTGACAGATACGGCTATTATCTTGGAAAGGGTATTGCAGCTACAGCAACAGTTGTAAATCCAGAAATCATTGTTCTTGGTGGCGGTGTATCCAAGGCTGGTGAGATGCTCTTTGATCTTTTAAAGCCAAGTTATGAGAAGTATGTATTCTCAGGCTGCAAGGATGTGAAGTTTGCTCTTGCAAAGCTGGGTAACGATGCCGGAGTATATGGCGCAGCCAAGATGCTACTTTATTAATTAGGGAGTGTTATTTTTTTGAATCAGGATATTATTGATGCTATACGCCAGATCGCTTCAGGTCTGGAACTTAATAAAAATGAAAAAATGAGCAGGCACACCACGTTTAAAACTGGTGGGCCTGTAAGCTTGTTTATAAGACCAGCGAACCTTGATGAATTAAAGGGAGCAATTTCTATCTTAAGAAGAGCAGAAACTCCATATTTTATCTTAGGAAATGGAAGTAATCTGCTGGTCTCAGACAAGGGCTTTGATGGAGCTATTATTTCAACTGATAAATTAGCCGATATACATTTAGAAGACGAAAACAAGATATATGCCGAAGCGGGGGCTATGAATTCCAGGATTGCAGCCTTTGCAAGAGATAATTCTTTGACTGGATTCGAGTTTGCTGCTGGAATACCAGGAACCATCGGCGGCGCAATGATCATGAACGCCGGAGCGTACGATGGAGAGATGAAGCTTGTAACAAAAGAAGTGAGAGCTCTTTCTCCACAGGGAGAACTTATCAGACTTGATAACAATTCACTTCAATTTGGCTACAGAACAAGCGCCTTAAAGGGCAAGGAATTTGTGGTTGTGTCAGCTCTTTTGGAACTAGAAAAAGGGGACAAAGAGGCGATAACATCCAGAATGCAGGAACTGGCCCTTAAGAGGAAAGATAAGCAGCCTCTTGAATATCCAAGTGCTGGCTCTACATTTAAGAGACCAGAAGGATACTTTGCAGGCAAACTTATTGAGGATGCAGGCCTTAGAGGATATTCAGTCGGCGGAGCACAGGTATCAGAGAAACATTGCGGCTTTGTGATCAACAAAGGAAATGCTACATCTTCAGACATCTATAAGCTTATTTGTGATGTTCAAAAGAAAGTCTATGATGACTTTGGTGTTAAGCTTGAGCCGGAAGTTATCATGCTTGGCAAGTTCTAACTATATTAAAAGTAATTTTTATCAGTTGGCGATACGTAAGGTATCGAGAAGGACAGAATATGAGATTCGTCATTGTTACAGGAATGAGCGGCGGTGGAAAGGCCACAGCAATACATATGTTGGAGGATGCAGGTTTTTACTGCGTTGATAATCTTCCAGTATCACTTATCGAGAAATTTGCAGACCTTATCACAATGCCAGAAAATGAGATCGACAAGGTAGTTCTTGGAATAGATGCAAGAGCTGGTCAGGCCGTGGAAGAAGTAGCAGGCATGATCGATTCTCTCAAGGAACGAGGAATTCCTGTAGAAGTCCTATTCATGGACTGCAGTGATCAGGTACTTATAAAAAGATATAAAGAAACCAGACGTGTACATCCTATGAATGTCAACGATACTGGAAAGAGAATTGAGGATGGAATAGCCAAGGAGCGAGCAGTGCTGGCAGAAGTCAAAAAGAGAGCAGACTATGTCATTGACTCATCCCAGCTTCTTACAAGAGAACTTAAAGAGGAACTTGACAGGATCTTCGTTAAGAACGAAGGGTACAATTCACTGATGGTAACAATACTTTCCTTTGGCTTTAAGTATGGAATACCTTCAGACGCAGACCTTGTCTTTGATGTAAGATTCCTTCCAAACCCTTATTATATCGATGAACTCAAGCATCAGACAGGTAATGATAAGGGTGTTCAGGACTACGTAAAAAGTTTTCCTGCTTGTGGAGAATTCCTTGATAAACTCACAGATATGCTACAGTTTTTGATACCTGGCTATGTTCAGGAAGGTAAATACCAGCTGGTTGTAGGAATTGGCTGCACTGGCGGACAGCACAGAAGTGTCACAATTGCCAATGAGCTTTATAAAAGGCTCAAGGAAGCAGGTGGCAACTATGGTATCAAGATTTCCCACAGGGATGTTAAACAGGCAAGGTGAGACATGTCTTTTTCTCTTGAAGTAAAAGAGGAGCTTTCTAAACACATAGGTTCATCGAGGCACTGTAGGCTTGCAGAAATTGCTGCCATAATTGACGGGGCAGGCTACATCAGAAAGGCTGAAAACGGCGAGATTACGCTGTACTTGCAGGATGACAATACCCTGGTAGTTAGAAAGTTCTTTACATTATTAAAAAAAGCATTTAATATAGGAACTAGCATTTTGGAGGGCGTTCCCAACATTAAGGAAAACGGCAGAATATATAGGCCGGTAGTGACAGATCAGAAGGCAATCCACTCAGTTTTGGGTGCCATCAGGATGATAGATCAGGATAGCAATATTCGAGATATTTCAGATGGAATTAGTCGTCAGGTTACCAGAAATTCCTGCTGTAAGAGAGCGTTCCTTAGAGATTCATTTATGTGCATAGGTTCCATCAGCGATCCTAATAAGGGATATCATCTGGAGTTTGTCTGTACAACACAGTCGCAGGCAGAGGGACTTCAGGAGATGATTGAGAGCTTTGATATCAAGGCTATGATCGTTCGCCGCAAGAAGTACTATGTCCTCTATATTAAGGAGGGATCCGGAATTGTGGATCTTCTTAATATAATGGAAGCGCCAGTGAGCCTTATGAATCTTGAGAATCTCCGAATTGTTAAAGAGATGCGTAACTCCATCAACAGAAGGGTTAACTGCGAGGTAGCCAATATTACCAAGACTGTAAATGCAGCTACCAAGCAGATAGAAGATATAACATATTTAAGAGACCACTATGGATTTGAGAATCTTCATGTTAACCTTAGGGAAATGGCAGAAGTAAGGCTGGAACATCCTGACGCAACGCTAATGGAGCTGGGACAATTCCTTGATCCTCCAGTTGGCAAGTCGGGAGTTAATCATAGACTTAGGAAATTAAGCGAGTTAGCAGACAAGATAAAAGGATAGTAACCGATTAAGATTTAGGAGGGGAATTATGATCACAAAATCTATCGAAATCAAGTTGCCTAGAGGCCTGGAAGCTAGACCCGTTGCAGAGCTTGTTCAGCTTGCAAGCAAGTATGACAGCACTCTTCACATTGAGGCTCAGTCCAAAAAGGTCAACGCCAAGAGCATCATGGGTATGATGACGCTCACACTTGAGTCTGGAGAAAATGTTACAGTTATCGCTGAAGGTGCTGACGAAGAGGCAGCAGTAGCAGATCTTGAGAACTTTCTTCAGGGTAAGAACGATTAATTAAAAAAAGTCCCTATAAAAGGGAGGATGCCAGGTAAGCTTCCTTACCTGGCATATTATGAAAAAGTTTTTTAAAATTGGTATTGTCTTAACTCATCTGACAATATTATATTAACAAGAGGATGTGTCCAAAAGATGATTCTGAGTAACCATTCTTTTAATTAATTGTAAACAAATTATGAACGGCATTGGTTTCCTTACCAGTGCCGTTTTATTTATAAAATAATTCTAAACATCAGTATGCGTTTCCGCATAAAACTTCCAACGAAATATAGAGCACAAGTGCAATTGTCGCTATTTTATAAAAAGTTAATCAGTTTTACGTCGCTAAATTATATCAAATGAGTGAAATTTAATTTAAAATTATAAGTACAATTCTTGAAAAAAAGTTCACAAATTATCCTAAATATGATTACTTTTATGATTGATAGTTTCCTATAATCACAGGTGTGAGGGTGAGCATTATGAATAAAAAACATAAGCATAATGAAGGAAACTCTTCAGGCGATAAAAATAAGGGGACTTTTATCGTAAAAGTGGAATACTGCCAGAACAATACCTGGCAGGGAAAGATCACTTGGGCTGAAGAAAACAAAAAGGTTAATTTCAGAAGCGCACTGGAAATGGTGCAGCTGATGAACGACGCACTTGAGCAGGCACAGAAAGACAGCAAAAGAAAGACACAGAACTCAGTTTCATAAACATTCTTAACGGAGGGAGAGATAAGATGTTGAAGAAATGTAACAAAGCACTGTCAATTCTTTTGGCATTTGCGCTAGTTTTTACCATGCTTGGTAGCGACTTTGCAAGTGTAAGAGCCTTTGCCGAAGAGGGTGAAGAGCAGACTTTGCAGGTTGAAAGCGCAGAGCCAGCAGCTGAAACTGTGGAAGAACCACAGCAGCAACCTGAAGAAGTTCAGGAAGAAGTTCCTGAAGAACCAGAGAAGTCAGAACCAGAGGTACAGCCTGAGGTTACTGACGAAGCTGCCACTTTAGCAGATGTTGCAGGAGATGATGCAGCAGCTACAGGTGGATCAGCTACAGAAGAAAATAAACCAGAAGAAGCAGCAACTGAAGGCTCTACTGGGGAAGCTGCAGTAGAAGCTTCATCAGAGGCATCAGTTGAAGCTGCCACAGAAGCATCTTCTGGGGAAATCCAAGAGGAAGTTAAAGAAAACCTGGTAACTGTTAGTTACAGATCTACAAAAGGCGGAAGTGTTTCTAATAAAGAAGAAACAATAAACCTTAACGATGAATCTGCTAAATTTGTTGGCGCAACTGCAGCTGCCTGGAACGATGAGTATACATTCGTAAACTGGACTGACGCAGAGGGTAATGTAGTTTGCGAAGAAGCTACTTTTGTTCCAGCGGATGTTAAAACAGACGCTACCTTCACAGCCAACTTTAAGGCAGTAGAAAATATTGAAGAAAAGATGCCTGCTATTATCGCTGATGGCGTTCATGAGGGCGGCATGATCGTATCTGTAAATGCTGAGGAAGGTCTTTTCCCGGCTGGTACAGAACTTAAGATCAGCGCAGTTCCCGAAGATGATGCCCTTGCTACAGCAAGAGGAGAGCTTGGCGATAAGGTATCAGCAGCCAAGGGCGTTGACATTTCTTTTGTATTCGAAGGAAATGTTATTCAGCCTGCAGATAGCAAATATGTTCATGTAACCCTTGCACTAGAAGACACAACTGAATTTGAAAATGTCAGCGTTCTTCATGATCATGAAGGAAATGTTGAAACCCTTGATGCAAATGTAAGTACAAATGCAGAAGGCAACGTAGATGCAGTATCTTTTGATGCTAATCAGTTCTCAATCTTCATTATTGCAGAAGAAGATGATCCTTCTGCAACAGAGAAAAAAGTTGTAGAATTCAGATTCTATGATAATAGAAAAATGACAGGCGAGCCATTCAATGTTCAGCTCGTTAAAAATGGCGATGCTCTTTCAAATCCGGGAGTTCCGCTTTCTATATCTAATGCGGAAAATCAGGTGTTTATCAAGTGGGAAACAGAGGAAGGAGAAGATGTTAAATACGAGACCATCTCCGGAATCACCGCAGAAACACCTGATGTTGTAATTGTTATTCCGGTAATACAGACAACATATTATATTCAGTATCATGGATTGGATGATGAGATAGCTTTTGTAAAAGACTATGTCCTCACAGACGAAAGTCCAGAAGAAGATAAGTATGTAAATACTGTTGATGAGTACTATCTGAAAGCTGATAGCGGCAATGCTTTCGATGGCTGGTCTACATCTAATGCGACTCCTAAGGGAACAAGACCATACGTACAGGACAACGGAACCAAGAACTATGCAGATGTAACCAAGCCAGAGAACAGAAATCTCTATGCTGTTATTGTAGAAGCATACTGGATCCACTTTGAAGGAAACGGATCAGGTGCTTCCTATGTAGAGCCTACATATCTTGTAAAGGGTGACAACCTTTCTAAGGTAAAAGATATTACGGCAACCCGTGACGGCTACGAATTTGCAGGCTGGTCTCTTACAGCGGACGGTGAAGCACTGACGGAAGCTGAACTTGCATCTCTTAAGATTGAGGAAATCGAGCAAGTTGATGCTGAGAAAGTTCTCAGACTCTATGCTGTATGGACTCCTGAGGGCAAGACAACTGTCAGCGTAGTATTCTGGCAGCAGAAGATCACAGATTCCTGGGATACGGAAGAAGCAAAAAGAACCTATGATTATAAGGACAGCTATGTAATAAAGGATGTTGATACTGGAACAGAGATTACAGACGCATTCCTCAACGAGAAATTATCAGTAGATTATAAGGCACATGGTGATACTGGCTTTGAGTACAGGACATTTACAGTATATGATACTCACACTGATAGTGAGACTACAGTAGCTGAGCCTCGTGGCAATACTGTTGTAAATGTGTATTATGACCGTAAGGTTATGACAATTACATTTACCAGATATGGTATACCTGCTTCTGAGTATTATGAAACAACAGAGGATAACTCTGGAACACAGTACTATGGAACAGATGATGGTGGTGAAAGTTTTTATAGACTTACCAGGAGAGTCACTACGACTTACACTCTCACATATAATGGTGAGGAATATACTGGAAGAGTTTATTTCCGCAGGTCAAACGGATCTTACCAGGGAATAGATAATTATTCAGTAAACAGGACTTACTACGGCAGAATCAATGGGGTCTATGTGGTTCTTGAGCGACATGTTAATACTGTGACTAACTGGTATAAGCCTGATGGCTCAGAATATACAGGTGCCAGATATAAAACAGTAGCTGGCGCTGCAAATGAGTGGTATACAGTAGAAGAGATAAAGGGCCTTTATGGCCAGACTCTTTTAGATGCCGGATACACATGGCCAACAAGCGCAGACTGGTATGATGGTCATAACAATTCAGGAACAGGAACAGGAACACATACAACATTCCTTGATGCATTTCTTGAGACTATAACATTTTACGGAAATGAACCTAAGGGTGGAAGTGTTCACGTAGGATTCCACAAGCAGAATGTTGGCGAAGAAAACGGATATACTCAGGCAAATGAGACTAGTGTACTGACACGTTGACAATTAATCAAAGTCGCTCCCTGCCTTAAAGGGCAGGGTACAGCGATTTGAGTTTGATTCTTGCATCAGATGTTTTGAATTGCCAATCTACAGTTGCTTTATTTGAATTACGCTCATCTTCCCAAGTGCTGAGTTCTTTTATAAGCAAATCAATATTTGATATCCGTCGTGATAGGCACTGCCTTGTCATAACATTGAGTTCTATTTCGGCAATATCAAGCCAACTTCCATGCTTGGGAGTATAGTGTATCTCTAACTTTTTTAA
>NZ_FMVS01000009.1 GCF_900102515.1 Butyrivibrio sp. INlla14 | reverse complement strand
TGCAGTGAACTCAACTGTTGTCTCCTTGATAGCATCATTACCAACTTCTCTTGTTGGATCGATTCCGTTTTTATAAAGCTGAACCTTGGCAGCATTGAAATCATAGCCTACTACCTTGATCTTCTTGGCATATGCTACAGCGATTGGCATACCAACGTAGCCAAGTCCTACAAGTGAAAGTTTCTCCTCTCCTGAAAGGAGCTTCTCATATAAACTCATTGTGTTTCCTCCACACTAATCATGTTCTTTTTTCAAAAATTTACATACATAGTTATTATACTACGCATGTCAAACTGAGCAAATTATAACTTATAAGCTATATCATAAAAATGATCAGGCCGTAATGGTCTGATCATTTTCTTTCTATTTCTTTATCATAGGCATTTATTACAATATTTCTGTCAAAGTGTTTTTCTACCCATCTTCGACCTGCAAGCCCCATTTCTTTTCTCTGATCTTCTGAAAGAGATAAGATTTGTTCCACTGCTTCTATCAGAGACTTCGAATTACGAGCTTCAAAGAGATATCCACTCTTACCTAAATCCACAGTTTCTTTACACCCGTTAACGTCTGTTGCAAGTACTGGCCTGCCACAAGCTGCAGCCTCAAGCAGCACATTGGATAGCCCTTCATGATAAGAAGGGTGAACAACAATATGGCTTGCAGCCATAACATCTGGCACATTGTCAATATGCCCATAGTACTTAAGATAATTCATCTTGACAAGGTCATTTATCTCTGGCTCAAAATCAGCTTTCTCATCTTCCTCGTATTCTCCAGCAAGTTCAAAAAAGACATTGGGATTTTCTGGTTTAAGTGCTCTTATCATTTCGAAGTATTCTGAAACGCCCTTATCTTTCATCACTCTCATTACAGCAAGAATATGAATTCCAGCCTGTTCAGAAGGATATTCTGAAAGTGGGTGTTCTATAAGATTAACTCCAGACCCTGGCAAAAGACCCGCATTTTTCGTGGCAACTCCTCTATCCTGCATGAAATTCATGTTTCTTTCATTTTGGAAAAAGACTTTTCTGGCTTTTTTCATAGAGACCGAGTAGAGCTTTAATAGTATTTTACTCAGCATCCCGCCTCTTTCAATGGCTTGTCCAAGTCCTGTGACATTGCATATATACGGGACTTTTTTTATTCTTGCCGCCAACGCTCCATAAATATTGGGCTTTATAGTATAGGTCAGAACTACCCCTGGTCTTACTCTCCTTATTGTGCGCATATACTGCCTAAAGAGCTTAAAGTCCTTTGCAGGGTTCATACCATGCCTCTCTAGCGGAGCCTCTAGTAGCGTAACACCCAGTTTTTTTAGTTTGACACAGTTCTCATCAAAAGGAACAGACACGAAAACCTCGTGTCCGTTCTTCTGAAAATGCTCTATTAGTTCTTTTCTAAATAAATATAATCCGTTGGCATAATTTGTAAGAATCAGTATCTTCATTAGATTGCTTTCATTCTACCTTTTGCTTTGGTTTAGTACCGGTAAACGCCTCCATCGTAGCATTTGTAGCACTATTAATATCATTATGTCTAAAAACTACTGCAATAGTCTTTAACACGATCTTTAGGTCAAATAAAAAAGAAATGTTTCTGACATAATAAACATCTTTTTCTAATTTATCTTCCCAGCTAAGCAAGTTTCTGCCATTAACCTGCGCCCATCCTGTAAGTCCAGGTCTTACATCATGTCTGTGTCTCTGCTCCTCATTATACAAAGGCAGATACTTGACTAGAAGCGGTCTGGGTCCCACAAAGCTCATGTCACCCTTTAATATATTAAAGAACTCAGGAAGTTCATCCAGACTGGTTGCACGAAGCTTTTTTCCAAAAGCAGTAAGCCTGACTTCATCTGGAAGGAGATTTCCATTTTCATCTCTTTCATCCGTCATAGAACGGAATTTGTACATATTAAAGACCTTTTCATTCATGCCTGGACGTGGCTGTTTGAATATCACAGGGCTTCCAAGCTTAAACTTTACTAGAATAGCCACTATTATGTATAACCATGAAAAGAGGATTATTACAAGCAGTGACAATATTATATCCAATAGTCTTTTAAAAAACTTACTATACATATTATTCAAAGCACCTTTTTACGATCTCAATAATGACATCCTGCTGCTGCGGAGTCATCTTATTGTCACTTGGAAGACAGAGACCTCTTGCAAAAATATCTGCTCCTACGTCTGCTATAGCACCCTCGTCTATGTAGGCATTACTTCTTGCTCTTCCTGTTCCGCTTGCGGTAATAAATGGATTCATGCGATATACAGGCTGCATATGCATTGGTTTCCAGATTGGACGGCCTTCTGCATTATATTTCATAAGAGTGTCCAGAATTTCTGTAGGACAGCTCTTACCAGGTTCAGTAATGTACAGAACATCCTTTTCACCACGAACCTGCTTACTAAGCGCATCTTTATTGATAAGGATGCAGGACAGCCAGTAGTTTGGCTCGCTGTTCTTGGCATCAAATGGGCTCATCTTAACAGGAAGGTCTTTAAAGCCCTCCTTGTAACGCTCATAAATAGCCTTTTTCTGAGCAATGTGCTCCTCAAGGTGTGGAATCTGGCCTCTTACTACGCCTGCAATAACATTACTCATGCGGTAGTTATAGCCAAGCTCCTCATGCTGATACCAGGGGGCATCCTCTCTTGCCTGAGTTGACCATTTGCGGACTTTATGAGCATCCTCAAGATTATTTGTAAGGAACATTCCGCCTGAAGAGCCTGTGATTATCTTATTGCCATTAAAAGAAATGATGGAATAATCGCCAAAAGTTCCTGTCTCTTTTCCCTTATAAGTAGCTCCAAGAGACTCAGCTGCATCTTCTACAATGAGAGCTCCGTGCTGATCACAGATATGTCTTATCTCATCAATCTTGCCAGGAGTTCCATAGAGATGCGCTATAACAACAAGTCTAACCTCAGGGTAGATTTCAAAAGCCTTTTCAAGAGCCTTAGGGCACATATTCCAGGTGTCATATTCTGTATCGATAAATACAGCTTCACCACCCTCGTAAGCAATAGGATTTACAGTAGCATCAAATGTCATGTCTGAGCAGAATACTTTTTTGCCTTCCAGGGTTCCGTGGCCTGCCCTCTGCTGGCCATAGAGTTTCTCCCCTGCAAGTCTTATGGCAAGATGCAGGGCTGCAGTTCCTGATGAAAGAGCTACTGCGTCCTTACAGCCTACCTTTTCACATATCATTTTTTCTGCTTCATTTATGTTGGCACCTACTGTAGACATCCAGTTGGTATCGTAAGCTTCCTGTATATACTTGATCTCTTCGCCGTGCATGGTTGGTGAAGACAGCCAAACTTTCTTTTCAAAAGGCTTTATTTCCATGATTACTCCTCTTCGTTTATCCTATCAGCCACTTTTCTCAAGGCCTCTTTATGCTCCTTGGTGTGGTCTGCCTCATTATCTGTTGGATGATAAGTAGTAACTATCTCCTGAACGATGGACTTAACCTCAGCAGATTCCTCAACTGCTGCTGTTTTGAGTCTTTCAAGCTGTGAAAAGAACCTCATCTCATCCATCTCGATTGGCTTACCGATATGGATCATTTTATTTGATGTATCCTGAAGTCCTTCCTCATCCATAAGCATCTCTTCATAGAGCTTTTCTCCCGGACGAAGGCCTGTAAACTCAATTCTGATATCCTCTCCAACCTTGTAGCCAGAGAGCTTTATAAGGTTCTCAGCAAGATCAAGGATCTTGACTGGTTCACCCATATCAAGGACAAATATCTCACCGCCCTTGGCGTATGCTCCTGCCTGAAGCACAAGAGAAACTGCTTCTGTTATTGTCATGAAATATCTGATTATCTTAGGATCAGTAACAGTAACAGGGCCTCCTGCGGCAATCTGCTTTTTAAACAGCGGAATAACTGAGCCATTGGAGCCTAATACATTTCCAAACCTAACTGCTACAAATTCCGTATCATAGTGCTTATTGAAAGTCTGCACGATCATCTCACAGATTCTCTTGCTGGCACCCATTACATTTGTGGGGTTAACAGCCTTGTCTGTTGAAATGAGCACAAATTTCTTGGTTCCATTCATAGCTGCTGCCATAGCAGTCTTCCAGGTTCCAAAAACATTGTTTTTAATAGCTTCTCCCGGGCTTGTCTCCATAAGAGGAACATGCTTGTGAGCTGCCGCATGATAAACAATATCCGGCTTATACTGCTCAAAAATACTGTTTATCCTAAGGGTATTTCTAACTGAAGCTATGAGCACAACAAGGTCAAGCTCTTTATAGGCTCTTATAAGTTCCTGCTGTATCTCATAGGCATTATTCTCATATATGTCAACAATTATAAGGCGCTTTGGCTTATGTCCCGCTATCTGTCTACAGAGTTCTGAACCAATGGAGCCGCCACCACCTGTGACCATTACTGTCTTGCCACTTACATAGCCTGCAATAGAATCCATATCTACTGCTATAGGATCTCTTCCAAGAAGATCCTCAACTTCTACATCACGAAGTCTCGAAACATTAACTTCTCCATTTACAAGCTGGTACATTCCCGGAAGAGAACGAAGTTTACAATTAGTGTTCTTACAGATATCCAGGATCTTTTTAAGTTCAGGCCTTGAAACTGAAGGAATCGCAACAATTATCTCATCCACATCATAGAGGTCTGCACATTCAACGATCCTGTCTCTGCCACCTACAACTCTGATGCCCTGAATGTATTTGCCCCATTTATTACTGTCATCGTCAATAATGCACTTTATTGACATTGTAGAGAAATTGCTAGTGATGATTTCCTTGATGATAATGTTGGCTGCTTCTCCGGCACCAATGATCATTACTGCCTTACTGTTATTCCTGTTCTCCACACGATGTTTCTGACTTCGAAGAAATCTATAGGAGAATCTGCTGATAAAAATAAGTGTGATCAATAGGAATGTATAGGTAAAGTAATAACTTTGTGGCATTGCCTGGGTATGTGCCTTAAAGAACTGAAGTCCCACAGCGTTCAAAACACCAGATACAACGCAGGCCATTACCAGGTTCTGCATTTCTCTTTCACCAGCGTATGCCCACAGGCTGTCATAAAGTTTGAATATATAGAACACTACTATTGTCAGCAGTATGTTTATTGGAAGAAACTTGTTGACCGGAGACAAAAAGTAATCCGGAATAGCATCCACCTTAAACTCATATCGCATGATAACCGCGATATAGCTGGCAAGTATAATGCTCATCACATCATATACGATAAGACCAGTCCTTCTATATAGTTTTGCAAAGTTAAAAGGTTCTTTTTTCTTACTCATATCTCTTTTCCTTAAAGATCATTCCCCCGAAAGAAAGCATAAGTGCAACTGTAAGTGGATTACAGAGGTGGAATACCCACTCAGAAATACCTGCAGCCGCAAATCCAATTGTAATGGCAAATACCATAAGTGAAAGAGGGTTAGTGTTTATATTTTTCTTATAGAGCACTACTCCATATATGAGCGCGCCCAATATAAGCAGTATAAAAAGTATTCCTGTAATTATTCCGTTGTCATAAGCCACCTGAAGATACACGTTGTGAGCATGAACAGCTATCTCTCCAGTCGGAAGCTCCGCTCCCATTACATCATGGCCTGTCAGATTAAGCTCTTTAAAATATGACTTAAAGATGGTGATTCTTCCACCTGATATCACGTCAAGCTTATTGTCCATATCAACATAACCGCCAAGCTCTTCTGTAAGAATTAAGAGCTCAGCTCTGGTGAAGCCGTTTGAAACAAGATAGCCGCCCACAGGCTCTGGCAAAGTGATAGCACCCTGCATAGGATAACCATAAATATCCAGTACAGGATTTCCATCCTTGTCATAATTATCTGAATCATTAGGGTAATTATACCCCTCCCAATCAAGTCCCAGAATTTTGTGTCCAAAGAGCTTTACAAATCTCTCAACGCACATGAAGTTAGTGTTATCCCAATCAGCACCGCCTCTTATCTGAACATCAGTATCATCTATTTCATAATGAACAGGCTCCGCTATCATTGTAGGAATGATCCTCTGCATAGTAAATGCCGCAGGGAAGCACACCAAAACTGAAAGGATCATAGTGCAAAGGATTCTTCCAAACTGTTTTTTGTGGAAAGATATTACAACTATAACCACTGCAAATATGCAGGCAACTATAGCCACATAGGTAGTCCTTGATACTGTGAACAGGGCATAGGACATGATCCATCCAAAAAGAACTATCTCTTTCCAGGCTGTCTTAAAAAGTTCGATCCTTGATGAGTTCTTAGGGAAAGAAATAACCTTTATAGCCAGCATTACAGTCGCAGCAGCTCCCATGGCTGTGAAGTATTCAGCAGTAACTGTAACTGTGTGGAAGATAAATCCAAATCTTCCAAGCATATATCCTGCAAAATATCTGTGCAGTAGTGAAAATCCAAGGGATATAGCAAAGTTCAGCATTAGTCCCCCGGAAAGAATCTTGTACCAGTCAAGTCGACCTCTCCACATCAGCATTCTGATGAAAAGAGCTCCAAATATCAGGACCATAAATACTCCCCAGGTTCTGGTATTTCTAAAAACAACAAGACAAACAAAAAATGCAAGGCTGAACCAGCCAAATACTGTCAGTGAATAGTTTGTTCTAAAGAAAGGCTTTTTGCTCCTTACATTGCTGATCATGCCATGGACAAGCGGCCTTACTACACCTATGACAACAAATCCTGCCAGAATGACTATCACTATGAAATATCTGAGTGCAAGATTTCTTATATCGTACTCTTTATCTGACATGGGAAGCTTATTTTGTCCGTAATAGCCTATGGACCATATAACTGAAACCACAAGCCATATCAGATTAAAGACATTGAAAACTTCTTTAAATGAAAATGTCAGTAATATCAAAAGCAACAGGCATATTTCCATGCATCTTTGTGAAAGAGTATGGAAGATATCATAAAGACCGTTCATATATTCACTTGCATACCAGATTGCCATAGCTATCATAAGCATCTGAAGGACATATACGACTTTATTTTTGTCAGCTATTCCATCCCAGAAGGAAATCCCCAGCTTATGTGTCACAACCTTGTGGTTGATTCCGTAAAATACTATTCCTGCACAGATGATAAGTCCAAGCTCATAAAAGATAATATCTATTGCTCTCGAATCAAACATCTTAAGAGGAAATACCATTATCATAAGTGTAGCAAAAAAAACTGCTGCCACAGGATTAGCTATAAATCTTAGGGCTTTTTCAACAGTTGAAATGGTATTTTTTTCAGGATATTTTTTAAAGAACAGCTCTATGATGGTAAATGCTGTGATTGCTACAACAAGCGCAATCAGGATAGCGATCATAGAAAAGCTCTTTGGCATAGGAACTCTGTAATTATATTTTGCATAGAAATGCCTTGCTGGTATCTCCTGGCCTGAGCAAAAGAGGCTTCCAACATATCCGGCCTCTCCATTTAGATCCTCAAGTCCAATCTTGTACATAGACCTGCAATCCTTGAGAACAAGGCTGTAGTTCTTGCCAACCTCCACATTAAGTTCCATGGGAATATTAACAAATCCAGGAATCTCATACTCATCTGTATCGACAACTACTCTTAAGACCTCTGTATAATTCTCATCAAGAACCTGGGCCATGATGTATTTGCCAGTTGCCATTTCTGAAATGTATACATCTATGCTGCTAAGCCTGTCATACTGTGTTATGAAATTCTGTAGATAACTCCTCTCAAAGGAGGCATTCTGCTCAGTAGCCCCTACGTATTCGCCACCGGCACTATATTCCTTTACATCTGTCCATACTCTAAAAGGCCATATGCTAAGCACTACCAGAAGTGTCAGCAACATGACCACTATTTTAGCTCCAGTTTTTTTACTGATTATTTTTCTCATTTATCTGTATTCCCACTATTTTTAAGCGCAAAAAACCATCATTAAATATTAACATACATGCAATTCTTAATCAAACTCGCCAAACGCGTATCTCTTATCACTCTATTCCCGCATTTGATGCAGGATTTCCTGCCAGCAGCAAAGGAAGAGAAGTCCAGAGATAAACTACATATCTCACTAGATATGTAGGCCCCAGAAGTACTGTCAAAAAGGTTAAGATCATTGGCATAAAGGGCAACACGCCGCTAAAGCTTTTTCTTGATAACCTGTAAAAGAGAACAAACATGTAGATAAGCAGAATACAGCCAGGCTTGAACAGAAGCGCAAGTACAGGCGCATCCTGCTGGAAACTTCCAATTGAAAGATATCTGTACAAGGAGTCAAGTGCCGGAATAAGGCTGACTCTATGTCCTGGTGCCTCTACCTCATAGCCAAA
This sequence comes from Butyrivibrio sp. INlla14, assembly GCF_900102515.1. Classification (GTDB taxonomy): domain Bacteria; phylum Bacillota; class Clostridia; order Lachnospirales; family Lachnospiraceae; genus Butyrivibrio. Next base: position 154,852 of record NZ_FMVS01000009.1, on the reverse strand, counting down.
ATATGAGCTGTCTTCGTAGGTAAAGGTAAATACTGTATTCCCCTGGTAAACATTCATAACAGAAGCTGGGTACCAGTATCCATAGGAAGTCAAAAACCATGCATTTAAATATGTCATTGGTTTCTTGACAAGGAGACTTTTCCACAGTTTCCAGAATGACTTTGAATCCTTCTCATAGAGCTCATTGTCAAAGCCAACCTTTACCATATCTGAAACCCTTGGAGTATACAGTTTTAGGTTTTCCTCTGGTATATAGCTAATAAGTAGCTCTTTTTCCTCCTGGGTCATTATGTCCGGCTCATAGGTATATACCCTCGCCATCTGCATTATAGGCACCGTAAGCATTTCCTGATGATGAGTTCCTTCACTGCTAAGAATTCCAGAAAAAAGCCCTGAGATGATCAGATATAAAGCTACAGGAATGAGCAGCATAGGCGCTACAAGACTCTTTATCTTTTTCCTGAAATAAAAAAGTGCAAATGGCACAAATACTAAATAGGCGTAAAAGCCATTATGTCTAAAGAGCGGCATTAAAACAGCTGTGCTGATAAACAGGACCACCTTGATCCTACTTGATAGAAATCCTTCCAAATCCTCAACCATCTGGAATAAAAATACTGTAAGGAGTAGCAAAAAAGCTCCAAACAGGCCGTCTTTACTGGAACAAAGGGTAAACATCACTATGGTTGGAAAAAGGCCGTAGTAAAGACATGTGATCAAATTTCCTGTCTTTCCAAGTTTCTTTTGGTAAAGATAATCTGTAACATAGGCAAATATAGCCGTGATCACCATCATTTGAAGAAGAATATAGAGAAATATTCCTGCATTCCAGGAGCCTGTAATCTTGTGAGCAAGGGCTATTGTGCCGCCTAAGAGAAGCACGTGCAAAAGCGGATGGTGTGTGGTAAAGGTCCTGGTCAGTACTTCATTGAGCTCATCCTGAGCGTCATACACGAAAAAGCCAGGAAATGTTCCAAGAAGTACCGGAATATTTAAAGCCATCATAAGAAGCCAGTTCTGCACAAATCTGCTCTTCTTGTCGCTCTTGCCATAGCTTGCCCTGTATTTATCAAGTCTAAACAGGCCCATCAGTTTCTCGCCGTAAAAGGTGCTGGTGTAATTATCCCACACGTGCTTGGCATCAACTGTCAAAACCACCATTATAAGGGCCATTATGTACATGGCATTTTTATCTGCAAGATTTATCCGGGACTGATTTTCAAGCTGGTATCCAAGTACCATAAAAAGCCCTGATAAAACGCCAAATAAGCCTGACATAAGCCAGGCTATCTTACTGTTTCTATTGAATTTGTTCTTCCCCAAATCACTCTTTTCCATCTTCTGTAGTCTCGCGAATTACAAATTGTGGATTTTTGTTCTGAGAAATATATACTCTCCCCAAGTACTCTCCGATCATTCCAAGCATCAGCATCAGCATCCCGCCAATAAAGATTATGGCACTCATGAGGGCAGAAAAACCCACAGGAACATCAGGGCGCACAAACTTTTTAACTATTGTATAAATACCGTAGATAAAGCCTATTGCTGCAAAGGAAAAGCCTGTAAAGGTTGCAACCCTCAGGGGCTTTATGCTAAAAGCAGTAAATCCGTTTATCCAAAGGCCAAAGAGTTTTGCAAAGTTATATCCGCTTTGGCCAATTTCTCTTTTCCTATGGTTAACATCAACATTTACTATATTCTTGGTGGTCCTAAGCACAAGACCTATAACGTAAGGATAGGAACTTTCATATTTGACCATCTCATCTACTACAAACCTGCGTACTGCAAAGTAGCTTGAAACAAAGAGCTCCTTGGGCTTACCCAGCATCACATAGGCCATAGTTTCATTCATAAAGGTTCCAAAGTTCCTGAATAGATTGTGCTGCTTGTGGCTATATCTTGCATAAGCTACGTCTGCTCCTTCTTCAAGAGCGTTAATAAGCTTGTAAGCCTCATCAGCTGGAGTCTGTCCGTCATCGTCAAGGCAGATAACATAGTCTCCTGTTGACCTGTGAAGGCCAGCCATAAGGGCAGCATGCTGTCCAAAATTCTTGGCAAAATTGATGCCAACTACATCTTTATTATCAGCCTTGGCCGCTATCTCTTTTAACTTATCCCAGGTATTATCTGGAGAGCCATCATTGACCAGGATGATCTCGTAGGTATAATCTGCCATGCCTGACATGGTATCTCTTATTTCATCAACCACAGATCCTATAGTTTTTTCTGACCTGTAACATGGAATCACAAAACTAATCTTTTTGTTGTGCATTAGGAATTTGCCCTTTCAGTTTGTAAAAGATTCTCCATGAGTATCATATCACTTTTTATGCCATCACTGCACTCAACCATTGGAAGCTTTTGATACTCTCTAAATCCGGCATTCTCATAACTCTTTATAGCTACACTGTTATAGCTAAATGCCCTGAGGATAAGTCTCTTAAGCCCAAGATCTCTTGCATATTCAACAGCAAGCCTTGCTGTCTCATTCCCATATCCCTTTCCTGTAGCATCATCCTCACCGATAAATACGCCGTACTCGGCCTCAGACTTATCTTCTGTTATGTACTTGAGATACACACTACCAACTGGCCTGTTTCCATTATTTTTTTCACATATGATCATCTGTACTACACGACCTGCAAAAACCTGAGTCTGTAGCCAGTTTTCGTGAATTTCTCTTGTGAATGGAACCCTGTAGACAAAGTTCTGTCTTACTCTTTCATTATTTCTCCACTTAACGATAAGTTCAGTATCTTCACTTGTTATAAGCCTAAGACAGACCTGTTCTCCAGTTTTGATAATCTTTTCGTTCATTACTCTACTCTCTCTACCTTGTATATTGCAAAAATCTGATTTATAAGATCAACTTTATTTAAATTAACTTCTATTCCCTTTTCTCTGTAATAATCTGAAAGCCAGGTAACATCATCCATATCCCTGATAACAAAGTATGCGTTTTCAGATAAAAGCGCATCCTGGGCATTCTCAAAGCCTGCCTTTTTTAGCTTATCTCTGTAGGCAGGACTCTTACTGGCCCATCCGCCTAGTATATCGTGGTTAGAGAAGCTGTTATCTACTCTGTAAAACATTTTCTCAGAAAAAGTGGCATCACCAACAACATTGTCCCCAGTGGAAACGCTTGTATATACGTCAACAAAGTAATAGGAATCCTTATTATCTTTAAAGTAATCGTAAAGCGTCTCATAATGAGCAAGCATCAGGCTTCTCTCGAAATGCTCTCTCTCAATTACTTTGATCTGCATTGGCACTGTGACCATTCCAAGCAGGCAGATACAAAGTGCAGGAACCCACAATTTCTTTTGTCTGTCTTTTACAATCAGAGTCAGCATTCCTAGAAGTATCAACATTTCAAGGAAGTACATAGGATGCGTTATCCTTATAGGATCTCTTCCTCTCATTATGATGTAAAGCCACAAAACACTCCTGCAGGCAAAAAGAACTACCATCAGGCCAATACTCTGAAGTAGTCCTGCTCTATCTTTTTTGTAAATAACAATGCACGCGATAAATACAAAAATATAAAGAGCGATAACTCCCATATTCCATGGATAGTCTGTCATTGGATACTCATAGGCCCTTGGAGTTTCAACATGATGAAGCCTGTATATATAAAGAGATACCGCATTCATCAGCCTGTCCTTAAGTGGTTTCTCTTCTCCTCTTAAGCTTGCGGCATAGTCTGCTATTTTTTTGAGGGTATCTGCGTTTATTTCATCATCAAGTTCAAAGTTATAGTTAAGAAGGAGTTTTTGTTCACTCTCAGACAAACCTATACTGTCATAAAAGTCCTTGTTCTCTGCGTAATCAGGAATGTACTGAAAGTCATAAAGCTCTGTCCTGTTGTCAAAAAACCTGTTAAATTCCTTCCACTCAGGATTGCTATAGGCTATTCTGTGAGCCATCTGACAAGCAAAAAGTCCAAGGATCAGAAAAGCGCAAAGTCTTACATATTTGCCAAAAAGATGCTTTCTAAGGCCACATTTTGAAATACCTTTATCATCTGCAAGACGCAGCCTGGTAAGGCACCATTTTATCAGAATGGCAACGCCTACCATAGGTAGTGTCAAAAGAAGCATCTCTGACCTTATCAGATATGCTACAAGGATCATTATTATAGCTATTATGTCATCCTTTTTGGAATTGTCACTGGATGAAAGTATAAGGAAAGCCGCTGTTGCCGATAAGAGGCCACAGACAACAGTGTACTGGACATAAAGAAGGTGTGGCCAGAAAAATCCAAGAACCGCACTGGCAAAGGCAATAATATAAAGGACGCCCTTCCTTGCATTTTCTCCATACTCATATACTTTTTTACCAATGATAAACATACACAGATATTGCAAAAGACATAAAAAGATGCCATACCAATCTGCATTTATCCCGGTTCTATATAAAACAGAGATAAAGAAGCTGATAGGATACAGCATCTGGATATTATGTCCCTCAGGAGTTCCTGTATAGGCTCCTGAGAGAATATCTTTCATTAAAACATCATCGTTAAGGTCAAAAAAGTAGTCACCAAAATATGCTGTTAATACAAGCACAGCCAGTACAACTAATGCAGATATTATTGAGCTCTTCAGTGATCTAAGCTTTTCCATATTATTCCCCAATTATGTGAATTTGTAGAACTCCTTAACCCTCATAACAACTTCATCAATATCATCATTAGTAAGCTTGTAGTACATAGGGAGTCTAAGAAGTCTCTCGCTCTCTCTGGTAGTATATCTATCTTCTCCTCTGAACTCACTGTATATCTTACCAGCCTTTGAAGAATGAAGTGGTACATAGTGAGAAGCAGGAAGGATATCGTTACTCTTAAGGAAGTTTATAAGCTGCTCTCTCTCTTCAAGGTCCTTACACTTAATGTAGAACATGTGAGCATTGTGAACGCATCCCTCTGGAACTACTGGGAGCTCAATAAGCTTCTTTTCCTCAAGTGGTCTAAGTGCCTCAAAATATCTGTTCCAATGATCCATTCTGGCATCATTGATCTCATCTGCCATTTCAAGCTGAGCATAAAGGTAAGCTGCATTCATCTCACTTGGAAGATATGAAGAGCCTGGCTCGATCCAGCTATATTTATCTACCTTACCAAGTTTGTAAAGAGTCCTGTTAGTACCTTTTTCTCTGATGATAATAGCATCATCCACATAGGTCTCATCTCTTAAAAGAAGGGCTCCGCCTTCACCCATACTGTAGTTCTTGGTCTCATGGAAACTAAAGTTACCAAAATCGCCTATTGAACCAAGAGCCTTGCCCTTATAGGTTGACATAACGCCCTGGGCAGCATCCTCTATAACAAGAAGATTATGTCTCTTGGCGATATCCATGATAGTATCCATCTCACAGGCAACACCAGCGTAGTGAACAGGAACTATAGCCTTAGTCTTGGAAGTAATAGCCTGCTCGATCTTTGTTTCATCGATGTTCATTGTATCTGGTCTGATATCTACAAATACAACTTTGGCTCCTCTAAGTACAAAGGCATTTGCTGTAGAAACGAAGGTATATGAAGGCATGATGACCTCATCACCTTCCTTGATCCCAGCCAGTATAGCTGACATCTCTGTAGCGTGAGTACAGGATGTAGTAAGAAGTGCCTTGGATACACCTGTCTTTTTCTCAATCCACTCATTAGCCTTGGCTGTAAATGGACCATCTCCGCATATCTTCTGATTCTCAACACACTCTTTGATATAATCAAATTCTTTTCCAGTAAATGGTGGTACATTAAAATTTATACGCATAAGTTACTCCTCTGAGGCCAGTTTCTCTTTCTGGTCTGGCTTTTTAAAAACTATAAGTTTACTAATAATGTAGTTAAGTACTATTACAACAAAGGTTGCTCCCAATTTGACCGGCATCTTGGGGAACCCCATCAGAGTGATGAAAATAAATATCAGAAGATCTTCAACCACTAGTGTAAAGAGCCTTCCTAAAGTAAATGATCCTGCCTGCTTCAGGAAATCCTTTTTGGTGTCTACCTTGCCATCAAATACCCATGTTCTGTTGGTAAAGAACTGGAATGCAACACATATTACCCAGTCTATAGAGTTATTGACCACCTCATTAAGGTGCATAACACTATCCATGAACCAAAAAAGGAAAATACTCAAAAAGAAAGTAAGTCCTCCAAAGAAGAGGTATAACAAGCCTTCCTTGTACTTCTTATAAAAAGGTTCAAATATGTTCAGAATGGGTAAAGACATGATCCTGTCAAAAATATCTTTCTTTTCTTCCATAAAAACTAAATCAGTCCTCACTTTCAAATCCTGTAACGAAAACTGTCAATCTTTCGTTCTCAAATACCTTATTATAATCATGTTCAGCCATATAGTCCAATAAAATATCATATTTTGAATTTATATTAGCATATTCTGCCATGTCCTTGCCAACTATGATCATAGGCTCTGGTTCCTCTGAAACAGACAGCTCAGAAAGAGCCGTTTCAAATTTGTCAACAGAATAACTGTCAAGATCTGGCCACGTAGTGTTTATAGCGGGTTCAAGATCATAAATGTAGGAAAGCCCTGGAACTCCGCCAAAAAATATGGTTTTCTCATCCATAAGTGAGTTCTCACCCAGGAAATCATTTAGCTCTTTTAGACTATCAGCATTAGCCTTGGTAGTTTTCATACCAGAAATCTTCTCGATTCCACTAACATAGCTGACTCTTGCTGTTCCATCCATTCCATCTCCGAAAGCAAATCTAAAATGGAAAATTGTTCCCTGGATCAGAAGAACTATGATAACCATTGTTATCATTGCCTGCCATGGAAAATTTATATCCTTATCCCCGAGTCTTTGCATAAGGCGCCTGATAAGCCATAAAGTAATAGGTGCTATGATAAACAGACAATTTAAAATGGGATATGTATAGTTATTGCTTCCAACTGGCAGAACAAGTATCAGCATCACCACAGCAAATGAAAGAGCCTGTTCCTGCTTGTTTCCATTTAAAAAGCCAGTGGAGCCCAGGATTCCAATAATAACAGCTATTATTACAAACATCATAGCAACACTAAATATGCTGTCATAATATGTATAGTTCCTGGTAAAGGTTCCTACAGCGAAGAAATATCTGACAAGAATAAGAAGTCCTGCCACATACAGTCCTTTCTTGATCCAGATATACCTATCTGTTTTTAGCATGAACATTACTATTCCAGCCAACATGCATGGCACAATGATTGCCATCTTGAAAAGTACTGAGGTATATCCCTCAATTATCATCGAGATCATTCCGCCAGAAGAATAATCCGAAGCGCCACTAGTCATGCTAAACAAAGATCCAATCATATTAAAATATGCAAGCGGCCCATACATAATGCATGTTATCAAATAAAAAATGCCAAATCCAGTTACATAACCACCGATACAGATGCCTGTTTTTTGGGCTGCTGCTGGAAATTCCTCTTTTGTGATAAAAAGATAAAACCAAAGGATCAGGATCAGGGAAGCTTCCACTATATTGGGAAATCTCACCATCACATTGATTCCCAGAAATACTCCTGCCAGAAACAAATATAGCTCCTGCCTCTTCCAGGCAAACATTCCCTTTAAAAGCATCAGAGCACCAAGTGATAAAAAAACATAGGACAAGTTGTTATACAATATAGCCTTTGGACACCAGCAGAGACTTTCTGCAATAAATAGTCCTATAAATATCATCCAACCAGGCATATAGTCCTGAAGCATATAATACGAAACAAGCGCCACAAAACTTATAAGAAAGCTGCAGTAAATACCAATTCCCAACATAGTATTTCCAAAGGGTAATTGCATGAATAGTTTTCCTACAAGATTGCTGATAAATGTAGAAAGTATCCACATTGGATCAATAGAAGACATATACTCAAAATTTGTCAGGCTATAAGTAGTATCTGCTATATCTATTCCCAAATTTACTCCTATGAGTGGGTATAATAGTAAAGCCACTGGAAAAACATATTTTTCCAGTGGTGCCTGATATCTTTTGAACTTATAGAAAAAACTTCTGATAGTACTCAACATAACGACTCATCCCATTGTCTTATCTTCTTAAAGAGCCATGTATCATGACAAACTCTTCCTACAAAGCCAAATACAAGTTTTCGGATCCAGTCAACAAATACACCAGCTGTAAAGATTATAACTATTGAAGCCGCAAGGTGCAGAGCATATAAAGGAACACTATGTACAGGCACTTCTCCTATTATATGTTCTATCCACTCTACCCATCTGTCCTTCATCTCAATATGCATGTGAAGAAGGTATACACCAAAGGTAAATGGCGCTATAAATCTGATCACATCCGCAGTCTTGTTTTCTTTTACCCTGAAATATCTAAAGAAAGAGAAAAGTCCCAAAGAACCAGTGAGGGTAAAGAAATAATTAAAATGAAACGGAACGTCAAAGAAATAAATAAAGCCTCCCCTTGTCAGGTTTATATAGTAAATTCCAAACTTCATAAAGGCAATGATAATGCAGGATATAAAGAAGACTATAAGGCTATTTCTGGCATTATAGAACACCCTTACATCATATTTACGTATATAAGCTGCAATAAGGTACAAAACAATAAACCATCCGTAGTCATATCCCCACTTATCAGTAACGAACATAACTGGAACAAAGCTCTTAATAAAGCAAAACCATATTAGCAGTCCCAAAATAACTGTCTTGAGCTGCTTACGAGAAAGTGCATGTATTGCTGAATTCATGACAGGGGCAAGAACATACATGATTATATAGGCTGTCACAAACCAGTAGTGTTCAGAGGTTATTGGAAAAAGATACTGAACTATCTTGTAAAAGGAATCATTTGACCTCACAACATAAGTTCCAGTAATCATCATGACTAAAGAAATCATGACCGTGTAAAAAAATACCTGGCAGATAAGCTGCAAAACACGGCTCAGTTTAACCTTGGAATTAGAAAGGAAATATCCACTTATGAATACATAAGTATTAAGACCTGTTATGCAAAAAGCCTCTAAAATAGTTGCATAGACGTCTACTCCTGTAACTGGCATTCCCAAATGGATCAGTGTATCACAATAGGTATTATAATGAAGTACAATGATCATTATCATTGCAACTATTCGCAGGAGTTCAAAGTTTGCATTTCTCTTTTTTCCTAGCACTACCCCGTCTGACATATATCCTCCAACTATTACTGTCTTTCTATTTCAGCCTTGCCATCACCAACTCTGTAAACCATGTCACATTTCTCTATGGTCTGAAGCCTATGAGCAATAATGATCAAAGTTTTTTTGCCATGGAGCCTATTAATAGAATCCATGATTGCTGCCTCAGTTTCATTATCGAGAGCTGATGTAGCCTCATCAAGAACAAGAACCTCGGGATCTTCAAAAAGAGCTCTGGCAATACCAATTCTCTGTCTCTGTCCACCAGAAAGCCTGATTCCTCGCTCACCTATCTGTGTATCAAGGCCCTCTGGAAGTCCCTTAACGAACTCATCAAGAGAAGCCTCTTTAAGAGCCTGCCATACCTTGTTATCATCAATTTCATCATCTGCATAGCCAAAGGCCACATTCTTGCGGATTGTAGAATCCACCATAAAAATAGTCTGTGGTATATATCCAATATTCTTAAGCCAGCCCTTGTAATTGGACATGACATCTACGCCATCAGCACAGATTCTGCCACTCTCAGGCTTTAGCAGTCCGAGTAATACGTCCACAATTGTGGTTTTTCCAGCACCGGATGTTCCAACAATTCCCACTGACTTTCCAACAGGAATCTTCATGGAAGCCTTGTCTAAAATATAGGATTCTGTATTAGGATATTTGTAGCAGATATCCACCATTTCAATATCCTTGGTAACAGGAAGTTTTTCTACTTCTACTTTTTTCCTATAGTCATCGCTATTATATGATACTGATCCATCATTTATTTCCTGCTGCAGATTGTCAGTAACATTCATCATAAACGGCTCAAAGTAAGCAATTGAAGTCAGATAATTATTTATCCTGTTGGCACTTGGAATAAGCCTTGCTGCAGCTACTCCCATGAGAGTAAGCTGTGATACCAGGTCCTTAAGAGCTGTTCCTTGAGACATATCAAAAAGCATGTAGCCCACCATGCCTGCAATTGCAACTGTCTCGATAAGAAGCCTTGGTGTGGAATTATAGAGATTATACTTTTGAACTGCGTACACATAACCTGCTCCGCAATCAGCATAGCCATTGATAAAATAGTTTTCCTTGCCTGCAATCTTTATCTCTTTTATTCCTGTAACAGACTCATTTATCCACTTATAAAGTCCGCTGTAATAGTCCTGATTGTCCTGTCCAGCCTTGACCATTACCGGTTTTATAACATATTTGATTATAAGAAGAACTGCCGTTAAAAGAACTGCTATTGTAATAGTCATCTTGGCATCCTGTCTGAGCAGAATAGCTGTAAGAAATATAAATACAATAACTTCGCTGGTAAGCTGAAGGCAGTTTAAAATAAGTGCGTACATATTGTTAACATCAGAGGTAATACTACGCTGTATAACGCTGGTATCAGCATTAAGGTAATATTCGTAAGGCCTCTGCATGAAGTTGATCATCATTCGCCTTGATGTTGCAAATTGATTGGTATAAGTAAACTTAAGCTGAACAACGTTTATAAGGAACAAAACCAAATTCTTGACCACAAAAACAAGGATAAGGCATACCATGATGATCTCAGCAAGCTGTATAGTGCTTTTTAAGTTCAGCCCATGATAAACAGCCGCCAGAATCTTGTTTTGTTCTACCTTCTCAGGGTTTATAACAATCTGCATGATAGGGGCAATAATTGCAATTCCTAAAGCTTCTAATAATCCGCCGATAAGCATCAGGAATACTATACCTACCATCTGAAGTTTCTGTCTTCTATCAAGAAGTATGTTTATTTTCTTAAAAATCTTACGCATAAAATAATAAAAAATCCTTCCAATGGATCAAACCAATAGCCCGACTATGGCATCCACTATTTTTTCTGTTCCTTTTCCATCTATGATACTTCTGGCTTTATCGCTCATTCTTTTTCTAAAACCAGGGTTATCCACAGCCGCAGTTCCCCAGGTAACGATCTTCTGAACCAGCCTATGATCCTTTCTGGCATCACCGGCATATTTAGCTGCTCCAAGCTTATCAAAACCAATGGCAAAATCAACCTGATTATCAGCCATGCTAAAAGCTACCGTTGGAACTCCAACTGCACATAGCTCATACAAAGTAGCGCCTCCAGCAGAAACAGCATAGTCGCAGCTACTCATAAGTTCAGGCATATTTGTAACGTGCTCATGAAGAGTTATCTCTTTATGCCTGTCAGAAAGAGCTTCTAATTCTCTCCTATAGTCCTCTTCAAAAAATGTCCCTACTATAACCTCACATTCAAGGCCTGTAACATCAAGGACCTTTCTGCAAGGGCTGTCACCCTCGTAAATTTCAGTCAGAATATTTTTTATAACAAAGTATGGGTCTGTTCCACCAGTAGATAAAAACACTTTCCTGGCTCTTGGCCTTACCTGATAGTCTGTTTTTGAAAACGCAGGGCGAATAGGCGCATACTGCTCCCCAAGAAGCTTTATCCCGGCGCTATAAATATCTTTTCCCCCGGAAATATCATAATTAACAATTAAGTCCACAGGATAATCATTTTTGCCAAAATCGTCAATAAGCCCAAGTTTGATATTCCTTCCACTCTCTGCAATAAGATCCTTTAAATCCGCAAAATAATCAGGAGTTGCATAGTAGGAATCAATCAGGAAAAAGTCCGGAGCTTCTTCTTTGAAAAATTCAGCAAAGATTTCAAGTTCCTCCTCCGGCTTGGAATAATCTGTATGCAAAATTCTGGCATCGAAAACAATATTATCCTGGTCAGAAAGAACTCTAAGAACGTGGGCGCTGTCGTCATCCGCCAGAATAAACTCCACATCCATTCCTCTTCTTATAAGTTCATCAGCAATAGTCATGCATCTTCTGATGTGCCCAGTAGCTATGTCTTCATTTCCGTTGGCCTTGATCCAGATCTTCCTATTCTCCATCTTTCACCTCAAAACAAACAAAACTATTATTTACTAAGCAATCTTCTAAATTTCCTGTATGTCCAAAGAAGCTTATAATACGCATAGAATCTAAGTGGTGAATTGCATAGCATTTTGATCAGTTTCTTTTCCTCAGGATTAACCCTATCCTTATAATATCTATTTATCTCAAACTCAGGGTAAGTATTCAAAAGCTCATTCGTAAGCCCTTTAACAAATGACAGTTTTGTAGGTCTTACACAGGGCATGTAGGTAAATAGAGTATTTACGAAAAAAAGTTGTATAAACATAAACTCTATTTCGTCTTTAAACTCTTCATAAAAACCAAGCCTTTTTGCTTCACTTAGGATAATTCTTCCTGCTTCCATTCTATCAAGACATTTTCTCTCAGAAAAGGAATGCACTGTAGAAGCATCGTGCTGATAATAATAGTACCACGGCTCAGATATATGCTCATAATGCTGAGCAGTCAGCAAAAAAGAGTTGCTCATGGCATTATCTTCATAGAAAATATTTTCCGGAAAATGAATATCGTTCCTTTGAAGTGTATCTCTTTTGTATATCTTTGTAACCAGTCGGCCCCCATCCAGAATAAGGCGCTTTTTCTTATCATGATCCAAAATACCGCTCTGGCTTGCGTCTCCATTTTTTTCAATAATATCAGACACTTCCATTGTGTGACTATCAACCATAGTAAGATCGCATCCCACCATATCAGCACCGGTTTCCTCTGCTCTACTGATCATCCTGTTGTACATATCCGGATGTATCCAGTCATCAGCATCAATAAAGCCAATCCATTCTCCGCGCGCCGCCTGCATTCCGATATTTTTAGCTCCGCCCTGATGCTTATTGACTTCGCTATGGATTACTCTTATTTTATCAGGATATTTTTTTTCATATTCTTTTAAAATTTCAAGTGAATTATCTGTTGAACAGTCATCTACTGTTATTATCTCATAATCGTTCAGCTTCTGTCCTAAAAGACTATTCAGACAGTAAGTTAGTTTTTCATCTCCTGCCATGTTAAAAACAGGAACAATTATACTAAGCTTCATAATTTATAATCTCTCACTATCTTCTCAACCAGGCGTTTTGCCCCCAAGCCATCAACAAGCTTTTTTAGACCAAGTGATGCTTCTTTCCTTTTTTCCTTACTACTATAAAAATTGATGTGTCTCTCTATAGCCTCTATTACGCTGCCATTTCTCATATCTCCAGCATATTTCATAAGTCTGTCTTTTTCAAACTGATACACATTATCCAGCTGATTGTCTGTAAAAGAATAGGTTATCGTCGGAGTTCCGCAGGCACTTAATTCATAAAGCGTAGTTCCTCCCGCTGAAATCGCAAGATCAGCTCCTTGCATTAACTCAAGCATGTTGTCGACAGATTTGTAAATCTTAACATGTTCATCCTCAGAATAAGTTCTCTCAAGCTCATCGTAATCTGTATTATACTGTCCACATATTGCAATGATCTTAAAGTCAAAATCTGCACTTAAGCTTTGAACAAATGTCTTTAGAGCATGATTTTGGTCTCCTCCACCGGATAAAAGCAGGACTGATTCAATGTTTTCTTTTATTTTCTTAGGCTCTATCTTTTCGAATTCTTTCCTCAAAGGTACATAGTCGCATCCCAAATAGAAATTGACCTTTGAATCCACAAATCTTTTCGGATAATCAAACTTGTCATAGTAATTTGCGTAACAGACAACCCCCGACACAGGGTATTCAAAGCTACCAAGATCGTCTATATAAATAACATTTGTAATCTCTGATATTTTACTGAAATATTCATCAGATGCATAATAACTATCTACCACTAGAACTTTTATGTCATTATTTATTATGACCTCTTTTAGTTTATCTGATTCAGAATAAAGGTCATCCCATTTAGAATCAAGTATGATAGACCGATAGCCTCTCTCTTCAACCCTTCTCTTGCCGGTATCATCAGCAAGAATAAAGACCGGGGTGATGCCAAGATTTCTTGCTGCATCAGCTATGGAAAGGCATCTCATTATATGACCAGTAGCTACTACATCATTGGTATCAACTCTGAAATATAGCTCTCTCATGCCTGTTCCCTCAAAATTTTCCTGAACTCCGCAATTGTGATGTCAAAGGATGTAATAAGCTCCTTTATCCTTGCTCCATCCTTAACAGAGTGGTAGCTTCCTTTACCCTCAGGTGTTTTCCGCATGGCTGGCCACTTATCATAATATTCAAAAGCTTTTTTAAAGAGGTCTTTGGCTGCCTTATCCAGATTGTTATAAGTTGAAGCAAGCGTCTCTTCATCAGACAGATCAGATATCATCTCCTGAGCTATGATACTGCCTTTGTCAAGTCCAGTATTTATGTAATGAAGAGTCGTACCTCTCGGCGTATTATCAACTATACTCCACATATTAGGATCTGCACCTCTATTAAAGGGGAGAAAAGAATTGTGGATATTCACTACATTTTCTTTTAGCGCCAAAATAAAATTTTCTGGCAGGATATATCTATATGTATAGCTTACAGCCAGGTCAAAAGCCTGTTCTTGTATAAATTCTTCTGTTAATTTATCACTCCAGAGAACAGTTTCATGGCCAAGATTTCTAATATAGTCAAAAAGTTCAATAGCACAGTCATTATTATATAAACACAGAATTTTCACGATAAGACTCCCATCTATTTAATCCTTATAATGCTCAAACTTGATTGGAGTGCCCCTTGGTATATCGCATTTTGCTCTGGAACCTATTACTTCACCAAGATACTTAGGTTTTATTCCGTATCCGGGCCTTATTACTCTGAGATCTTCTTCTTGTATCTCGTCTCCAGCCTTGATATCTCTTACAGCTATAATGCTTCTTCTAAAAACAGTTGAAGCTTTTTCACCATCAGTAAGGTCATAATTTGGCCCTTGCGCTATAAGACATGCATTGCGCACATCACTCACCATCTTGGCAAAATCTTTGACTGGCATGCTGAATTTACTATCAGCACTTTCAACACCTTCAAGCATAATATGTTTTTCAACAACCACTGCTCCGAGTGTTACTCCAACGACAGCTCCTAGACTTCCCTCGCTGTGATCTGAAAGTCCCACCGGAAGGCCAAATCTCTTTTTCATGTCCTGAATATTTCCAAGGTGCATATCTGCCCATGGTGCAGGATACTCGCTGCAACACTTGAGCAATATAATCTTGTCATTGCCTACACTATGGCATGCATCTATAGCATCCTGGATATCCTCAAGACTCCCCATTCCAGTTGAAATAATCATGGGTTTTCCCTTTGAAGCAGCGTACTTTATAAGTGGAATATCAATAAGCTCAAAGCTTGCTATCTTGTAAGCTTCTGCTCCAAGTTCCTCCAAAAAATCTACCCCGGCATTGTCAAAAGGGGTAGACAAAAAGTCGATACCGCATTTATCACATTCTTCCTTTATGCGCTTTTGCCACTCATAGGGAGTTCCGGCATCCTGATACAAGTCATATAACTTGTATCCATCCCAAAGACCGCCCTTTACCTTAAAGTACTCATTGTCACAATCTATTGTCAGGCTATCTGCAGTATAGGTCTGAATTTTGAGACAGTCCGCCCCTGCTTGGGCCGCTTCATTGACTATCTTTAAAGCATTGTCCAGACTTCCGCCATGATTAGCGCTCATCTCTGCTATAATATATACTTCTCCACTATTTATCTTGTCATAAATCCTAAACATCCTTATTCTCCCTGATGCAAAACTGTATATTTAACTTCCGCAATCTTCCAGTCAGACATAGTATCAATATCCTGAACCTCTTCCTCAGGAATCTCGTAAGGAATAGTGTTAGGTACTATCAGTGAATGATACTGATAAAGAGCCTTTTTCTTAAGAATATAGAATTGTCCACAATCATGATATATCTTCTCAAGATCCTGACTTCTCGCTCTCTCATACTCAGGATATTGATAACAAACTTTTTCATTCCTTATTACAAAAGCTCTCTGGGGAGGGAAACCAAACTTAACCACAGAAACAAGTGCATCAGCCCCGCTTTCCTGCATCTTTTTCATGGCATCAGATAATTTTTCCCCTGTTACAAAAGGAGCTGTAGGATAAATACAAGCAAGAGTATCAAAGTCCTTGCCTATCTTTTCATATTCACTTATCACTTCTTCCAGAACATCCGCCGTAGTTGAAACATCATTACTGTTAGCTTCAGACCTCATGAATGGAACCACAGCACCATACTCTCTTGCAATATCCGCTATCTCCTGGCTATCAGTTGATACCATTACTTCATCGAATGCTCCGCTTTTAAGTGCAGCTTCTATGCTATAGGCCAGAATTGGCTTACCACAAAATTCTTTTATATTCTTCTTAGGTATTCTTTTGCTGCCTCCGCGGGCAGTAATAATAGCTACGCTAGACATTTGTCCATCTCCTGTTATTTGTCTAAAAGTTCTGTCTTTCTGTGGATAGAAGGATCCTCATATTTATCAAGGAAATCCAGACCCAAATAAACTATTTCCTTGGCATAATATGTGTTATCCATCTGAGTAATAACAGAAATCATCTTGTCAACTTCAAATCCCTTGATATCTCCCAAAACCTCCATAGGAAACCTGTCCTTGATAACTACGACATCAGGAAAGGCCTTTTCATAGTCAAGAAGATCTCTTGGATGAGGTTTGATTATGATACGATGATCCTTCTCATACTCTTTTATGATATCACCAAATAGTTTTTCCCTTACATCAAGCTCACATAAAGGCTCTGTAAGTATCATGGCATTGGGCTTTTTGTCCTTATTATCAGATTCTGTTCCAAGAAGCTGTGCTAGCACTCTGTCGGGATTCTCCAAAAAAATATCAACAAGTATTTTATGATCTTCCTCTGTAAGTTTGCTATCAAGCTCTTTTCTTGGGATCTCTACAACATTATCCGGAACACTATGGTTGGCACTGATATCATTAACTTCATAGTCGAGGCAATACTTGCTATACCCACTTTCGATGAATATAAGACCAAGTTTAGCCATAGCCTTTTTCAAAGGCCAGGCTCCCTTATTGGCATTTCTAGCCTGATCATCAAGTCGTCCTGAATTAAGCCCATCTTCCACAGCGTGATAATAGATTTTCTTGTAATTTAGATAGTATCCAATTGGATCTGAGTCACAGAACACATAGACATCATCATATTTTGAAATATCTGTTGGTATGTAATCTTCCTGAAGCTTACCAAGCATCTTAGTATACTTAATTCTCTGCAACAAATTAAGGATGATATTTCCCCTATCCTGATGATATTTCATCACTTCATCTGAGGTAACATCTTCCTTTTCATCGAACATGTAAACATTATCAAAGACTCCAGATCTTACAAGTCTCCCTTCAAGGCTCTCAAAATTGTTGGACATAGTGCTCAGTATTATATCGGCACTGCCCCCAATCTGTTGTCTTCCTACTAGTTCTTTTACAGTTGCTATATAAGCATGATAATACGTGTGGCAGATATACACTCGTCTGCCTGATCTAACCTTTTTCATGCCATTTATTATATAATCAATCCCTTGCCTTGTCATCCTCTACTTGCCTTACCTTATTTATAAGTAGTATAATTTCTTGGATTTATAAATTGTAAGTGTAAAAGGAGATTACGCACATGAAAATGCGTTATTGCAAACGTTGCCTGCAGCCAGACACAAGACCAGGCATCATTTTTGACGATGAGCAGGTTTGCTTTGCCTGCCGTTATGAAGAGTCTAAGGCAACTATAGATTGGGAAGCGCGCCACGCTGAACTTCAGGCTTTTGCTGATGAGGCCAAGGCCGAGGCTAAAAAGCGCGGAAATACCTACGATTGTATCATTGGAGTATCAGGTGGTAAGGATTCCACATTCCAGGCTGTATATGCTAAAGAGAAGCTGGGACTTAATCCACTTCTTATTAACTGTATGCCTGATGAAATTACAGAAGTCGGACGCAAGAATATAGAGAACCTTAATAATCTGGGATTTGATATTATTTCCATCAGACCAAACCCCATAGTTGCCAAGAAGCTGGCCAGAAAGTCTTTCTTTGAAAGAGGAAATATCATCGCTGCATCTGAGTATTGTCTCTGGGCTTCAGCTTATATTATGGCTGTTAAGTTCAATATCCCACTTATTATCCAGGGAGAAAATGCCGCTCTTACACTTGGCGCTGCCAAGAACCAGGAAGCTTCTGGAAATGCATTTTCTGTCATGCAGCTTGAAACAATCCGCGGAGCAAGTGTAGACAGCTTTGTTGATCTTTCAAATAATATCACTGAAAAAGACCTCTTCCTGTATAAGATACCTACTGTCGAAGAGATGCAGGCCAAAGGCATCAAGGCTATCTTCCTTCAGTACTATGTAAGAGAATGGTCTCAGGTTGGTAATGCAGACTTTGCAGTTGCCAGAGGCTTATTAGGAAGAGATGGAGATCTTCACGATCACGGACGCTATAGAAGATATGCAGCCCTTGACTGTGATCTTCAGATTCCAAACCAGATGATCAAATACCTTAAATTTGGCTTTGGATTTGCTACAGACGAGATTTGTTATGATATCAGAGAAGGTCGATTCACAAGAGAAGATGGCAAGTGGTATGTAAACGAATATGATGGCAAATGCGGAGATCAATACATCCAGAAAACTTGCGATTATCTTGGAATAACCAAAGAGGAATTCTGGGAAGTTGTTGATAAGTACGTAAACAGAGATCTTTTCGAAAAGAAAGATGGTAAGTGGGTACCTAAGTTTACTGTAGGAGAAGATTACGAATCATGATAAAGACAAATACTATAAAAAAGTATTGGTATCTATATCTGACAGGAGCACTGCTGGCATTACAGGCCGCAGTGTTTCTTGTGTTTAGAGGAGAAAGCTATTTCCAGATCCACGACAACTTAGATTTGTTCATGGCTCACTACGAAATGCTGAAAAAAGCCGGTCTGTGGTTTTCTCAGGGACAAAACGCTCCTATCCTTCACGGAGTTCCAAGAGATTTATTTGGAAGTGAGTTTCTGATATACAATCTCTTTTATATCCTGCTTCCTGGGGTCTGGGCTTATCTTGCTGGCTACGCCGCAAAGATAGCAGTTGGTATTATTTCTTTCAGGCTCCTTGCCAAGGATGTGTATAAAGACAGATATGAACAGTACAAACCTATCATCGTTGTTATTTCTGTTGCATTTGGCCTTATACCTGTTTTCCCAACTTATGGTATTGCCTTTACTTCAGTTCCGCTTATAGTGCTCTTCCTCAGAAAACTTTATTTTGCTGACAGTTTTAAGAAAAGACTCCCTTTCTATATCGGGGTATTTTTATATCCGTTGTTATCATACTTTTCCTACCATGGTTTCTTTATCCTGTCATATATGGTAGTAGCTGTTATTATTCTTTGGATAAAAGACAAGCGTTTTCCAAAGAGTACATTTGCTTCAATAGTAATTCTCTCTCTTGGCTATATTCTGTTTGAATACAGGCTCTTTAAAGAGATGCTTCTGTCAGATACTGTAACTATCAGAACCACCATGGAACATGGTGAGATAAGCTTTGGTCAGGCCATGGCCACTGCATTTAGCGAGTTTGTTAATGCTTCCTTCCACTCAGAAGATTCTCATACATATGTGATTCTTGGTGTTGTTTTAATAGCGGTAGTTATTATTAATATCGGATACATTAAGAGAAAAGAATCAAAGCTTATCCTCAAAGACTCCATTAACCTGGTGCTTCTCTGGATGATATTCAATGTTCTAATCTTTGGTCTGTATCAGTATGCGCCATTCAGACATTTGTTTGAAACATTGGTACCACCTCTTACAGGCTTTGAGTTTGCCAGAACAGCTTTCTTCAATACATTTTTGTGGTATGCAGAGCTTTTACTTGTCTGTGTCAGAATGTATGATCATGCTGGCAAAAACCTCAAGCCACTAGCAAATGTTATCGTAACTCTTGCTGTTTTAGTTGTAATGTTTGTGCCTCAGGTGTATAACGACTTCTATTACACCTGTTATAATCAGGCCTTCAAGATCATCAAACACAGGGATACAACCTATGTTAACTATAATGAGTTCTATTCAACCAAGCTTTTTGATAAAATAATCGATGATATTGATTACAACGGAGAATGGTCTGTTGCTTACGGAATGCATCCCGCTGTACTTAACTACAACGGTATAGCTTCTGTGGATGGTTATCTGGGAATGTATTCTCAGGAATACAAGGAGAAGTGGACAAGTATCATTGAGCCTGCTCTGGAAGGATCGCCTTCCCTTAAGTCCTACTTTGAAGGATGGGGCGCTCGAGTTAGTCTTTATTCCGGCTCTGATGAGAATACTTATGCACCGCTTCGTAATCTTGAAGTAACTGACAAGCGGCTTATTGTGAACATGGACGGATTAAAGAGCCTTGATTGCAAGTACATTTTCTCAAGGATTGAGCTTTCCAATGCTTCTGAGCTTGGTCTGTCCCTGATTGGAACATACACCGATGAGTCCAGTCCTTACACTATCTACGTATATGACACAGGAATCTGATTGCATGAACGCCCTCGGTCTGCAATTGAAACTTGCAGGACTGTAAGTAATACTACAATAGAAAATGCCATAGTCCGTGATGCGGGCTATGGCATTTTCTTATTAGATATATTTTTGACCTGTCCTGCTTCAGACAACACTTCTCATACTCCGTA
Organism: Butyrivibrio sp. INlla14; assembly: GCF_900102515.1. Classification (GTDB taxonomy): domain Bacteria; phylum Bacillota; class Clostridia; order Lachnospirales; family Lachnospiraceae; genus Butyrivibrio. Next base: position 134,108 of record NZ_FMVS01000009.1, on the reverse strand, counting down.
AGCGATAATTCCTGCAATGGCTGATAAGCCAATAAGTGTAATGGCAGAAATACCTTTCTTTACAACTTTCCTTGATCCGAAGTACACAATTACAAATATAAAGCACAATAGTATAGCCCTAGTATCACCATTTAATGATAAGCTCTCCGCTGTACCTGATATAACCGTGCTCTGAAGGATCATATTAACTCCCATAGCCAGGATGATTCCCATAATGCAAGGCTTTAATCCGTTTAAAACCGCCTGAACGTAAGGGTTACCCATTAAGTTTTTCATAACAACCAGTACCAAAACGATAATGATAAACGCAGGAAGAACAACTGTAAAAGTTGCTATCACCGCTCCAGGCAAACCTGCCATGGTACTTCCTATATAAGTTGCCATATTGACCATAAGAGGCCCTGGGGTACTCTCACTGACTGCTATCATGTAAGAGAGCTTTTCATCATCTATCCAACCATAATAAAGTACCACATCCCTGATAAGTGGTATCGCTGCATAGGCTCCACCAAAAGAAAAAAGGCCTACCTTTAAAAATCCAAGAAAAAGGTCAATGTAAATCATCTGGCACAATCTCCCTTCTTTTTAATTTTCGCAAGGGCATATACTAAAAGCCCGCACGCACCAGCAATCAGCATTAGTGTTATGGATGAAATCTTAACGGCAAAAAGGTTAACAACCATCATTATAATAAATGCTGTAATGAGCACCACTACCTGAAAAGGTTTTTTTTGCATTTTTCTGATGAGCTTAAGTGCTGCATCAAGTATCAACACTCCAACAGCTATCTTTATTCCTTTAAAAGCGCTGGCTATCCAAGTAATTTCCAGAAAACTGTCAAGAAACAATGATATAAGATAGATGATGACAAAGGATGGCAGTACAACTCCAATAGTAGCCGCAATTGCACCTTTTAGCCCACTCTTTTTATATCCAACATAGGTAGCACAGTTGATAGCAACAGGACCTGGTGTTGATTCAGCTATCACTGTAATATCCATCATCTCTTCGTCAGTTATCCACTTTTTCCTCTCAACACAAGCATCCTGAATGAGGGATATCATGGCATATCCACCGCCAAAGGTAAAAAGGCCAATTTTAAAAAAGGTAAAAAACAAATCAATAAGCAAAACTATTCTTCCTCACAATATCTTTTTCCACAAAAGGTCAATATATCTCATAAGTTTTCCACATATCCTCAGAAAATAACTGACTAATGTTAGTAAGCTCTACGCTGTCCATAAGATTGTTAATCGCTTCTTCCTGATAATCATCATCTGCTACATATAAAGTGATCCTTGTTGCATCTACGATTTCTGGTTCAGTCAGTTTGTCAAGATTTTCCTCATCCATATAGAACACTTTCCTGTACTCTAGAAGTTCATCAGTAAGTCTCCATACATTATGCGGAGTAGCAGGATTAAACATAACTACCGCAACACCTTCACTATTTTGAGTAGCGTATTCTATTTTTTCTGTATCTTCCCTATATAGGAACAGTACTCTATCGTTGATATTTATTCCTTTGATCAATAAGAAAACCACCGCAGCAAAAACAATTGTTATTGTATAGCTCCTGATTTTTCTGATATTTTTAGTGTCTGTCTTTAAATTAAAAACAAGGTTAAAAGATGCAAACACTATAATTATGATCAATCCATACGCTGGCATCTCATATCTGTTCGAAGCACTTCCAACCAAAAGAGCTGCTTTAGCTGTAAGAAGAAAATATCCTATCGTCCCAAGGGTAAGAATGATATATTCCGGCCCGAAAGAATCTTTTTGGCTGATCTGTCTGCTTCCATCACTTTTCTGTATCACTTTTTTAGAAATATAAGACGCAATAACCATCACCAGTAACAAGATCACTATCAGGTAAAAGAATCCGCCAAAAACAAAGTCATTGAGAAGATCTGTAAAGAAAGATAGTCTCATAAATGTGTTTCCCAGATCAAAGATACTTCCCGCCGCTTCACTTCCTCTATAGCCTCCAAAGAGGTGACGCACGCTTGCCGGATAACTAATTACCGCCAGCAAAAGAGAAACAGCGCAGGAAGAGACATATAGTATTCCTCTTTTTAGATTCTTTTTCCAGAATACAACATAAGCGCTATAGGAAACGCCTATAGCCACAAAGAAAAACAGGTAAAAATACTGTGTCAGAAATCCGAAATATGAAACAATCATTATTGGAAGCATATGTCCAATAAAGAATTTTCTCTCTGAATTCTCTTTTTCTTCCTCCTGCACCATTCTCACATGAAGATAAGCGCACAGAGCAACAAAAAGTGATAACCAGGCATACATCCTGATCAGCATATTACAAGATATAATCTGAGGATTTACTCCATAAAACAAAAGAGCTGCAGCTTGCATCCCAACTGAAACCCTAAGTCTTTCAAGGATCAGATATAAAATCCAGAAACAAAGGGCAAAAGCCAAAAGATTTGTTATGATTCCGGTCCATTTTGTAAAAACACCAGGAACAATAGAACAAGCCGTATGAAATATATAGTAGTAAAAAGGTGGATGAACATCCCATGACTGAACCAGCCGTACCAGCCCAAACCTGAATCCCTCACCTGGTTTTACAACAAATTCATCGAGAATAGTCTGCCTATCCTGCCACTGTCTGTCTGGCTGGTAAAGCCCCATTGTTCTATTAGAAGAAAAATAGGTATAATACTCATCTTCGTGAAATCCGGCTTTTTGAAAGCCAAAGTAAACATTTACTATTATAGAAAACACGAAAATCAATATTATACCTATTCGTTTCATTTATAAACCCTCTATAAGCCGCGAATTCTGGCGTGAAGCATTCTGATTCCCCTTGGGTTTACTGCAAGGATCATAAGATATGCCTTCTGCTTGCCAGTAAGATAATCATTTGCAAATATCTCCCCTAGATTTCCTCTGATAAATCTGACAACAGCTCTGTAAAAAGAATTGTCTTTTGTCATTTTGGAAATCGGTATATGAAGAAGGTAGTCCAGTCTCTGGACAAATCCAAACCTAAGTGCTATATCAGTAAGCTCAGGATGATTTCTTTTTACCAGTTCAAGTACAACATCGCTATTTCTTACTATATCTGTAAATACTGATGGGAAATAATCCTTATCCTCAGCCTTTTTGCGAGAATTACTGCCAGTTCTATAAAACACATGATAATACTGCTGCGGAAGAATCACGACTTTATTAACCTTCTCCAGCATATGGATCATCAGATAAAAGTCTTCGTTAAGCTCTCCCTCAGGAAAAAGCATATCTTTTCCGAAGAATTCTCTTTTTACAAGTTTGGTGCAAAAAGATGCATCTCCTATATGCATGAGCAGCGTCCTAAGATGCTCAGATGGAGTAATCGTGGTAATCTCAGAAGGAGGGATAACAACATCTGGAAGGAAACTTCCATCCTCTGCAATCTCATTTCTTGAAATCTGCACCATATCTGCATCATATTCAAGGCTTGCCTTCATCATAGTGCTGTACATGTGCTCATCAACAAAGTCATCGCTATCCACGAAACCAATATAATCACCTGTTGCTCTGCTGATGCCAAGATTTCTGGCACTACTGGATCCACCGTTTTTCTTGTGAAATACCTTTACGTTTCCATAGCGCCCAGCCAGATCATCAGCCACTTTTCCAGTTTCATCAGTTGAGCCATCATCTACAACAATAATTTCAAAAAGATCTGCCGGATAATCCTGCGCAACTAGAGACTCCACGCACTTGGGCAAAAGGTCTTCTATGTTATAAGCCGGCACTATTACTGAAATCTTGTCCTTAAAGTCAGGCATCTGCTTCCTCCGAAATCTGCATCTGCTGATACAGGTCATAGCCAACTGTAAGAATAATAACAAGCATAGCTACCGTCAATGGCCATAACATTGTAACTGTAGAGCCAAATAAATATCTTGTATATGTGATCATGGATATCACCTGCAAAAATGCACAGATTGGAAGCCTCTTATAGCTATAAAGTGCATAAACAACAGCCAGCATTTCTGGCATATAGCCATATCTCTCATGCATTACAGGCAAGCAGAAGCAGCAAAGTTCTGCAGTAAAAATAACAAGTGTGATTATAAATTTATCCGTAATCTTAAACTTCTTGTGATAAATATATGAAGCCAACATTCCAAAAATAATAACTGTGGCCAACACTCCAGCTCTTATTACAAGCTGCCTTGTTCCCTTCTTAAGATCAGAAGTGATAATAGTGTAAATGCTAGGGTAATTCATAGTAAGTCTTGAGAACATAGAAACCTGATTGCCATATATTCCAAGAAGATCTCCCCAGCTTCTGCCAGCAATAGCTGCAGGAATCATCGCAAGTACGTGAAAAACTGGTATAGCAAGGATATATCTGATCTTTATCCTATTCTTTAGCCACATGATTATTATGAAAGGCATAAAGAAGATTGCCTGCTGCTTGAAACTGTATGAAATAGCAAGGTACATAAATGCCCTGAAATCATTGCCTCTTATTATATGCAAAAGAGCAAGCAGTATAAAGGCAGTATAAATCGAATCATTCTGAGCCCAGGCAGCACTATTTAATACGACTGTAGGCAGGAAAAGAACTCCATAATAAGAAAGCATTGTCTTTTGCATATTTCCGCCTGTTACCTGGAAAGTAATGCGGGCCAGATTCACTGCACATACAAAGTCAAATAATACTGATAAACTCTTTACCAGATACATATCCTCAACATGTCCGCCAATGTAATGAAGTATCACTATCAAATACTGAAACATACAGTTATAGTCAAATGTACTGGCAGCTGTCACGCCGGGCTGAATTCCGAGATAGGCAAATCCTCCAGCCTCGTGGCACTCTCTCATCCAGTCGGCAAAGGCTGTTACATAATCGCCAGACTTAATATCATACAAAGAGAAGCGAAAAAGAAGCCCCATAGCTGTAAGCACCATGGCGCACAGTATATCAAAACACTTTAGCTTCACCTTTCCAAACTTAAATTCCACTTCAAAAATCTTGTCAATCATTCTCATAAAGCTTATTCCAATCTATTCTTTTCCTGCAGAGTTCTGAAAAATCCAGGAGGTGTCAATATGGGTGCTATACTCATAGGTCCCTCAGGGCTTGGCTGCGGCTCTTTCCCATCAAGGTACTCTCTTGCAAACCTCACAAACTCCCTGGCTCCGCTTTCTGCATTCCATCTTGAGCAAATAGTATCTTTTGCCCTATTACCAAACTCTCGAATTTTATCTCTATTTTCAAATAAATACAATACCTTGTCAAAAAAGCGCTCAAAACTGCCGCTATTGTAGGTAAGACCATTTATCTCATCCATAATCAGAAATGGCACAGCTCCTGCTTCGAAAGAAGCAACTACTGCGCAGCCGCTCTGCATAGCCTCATTCACTACTGCTCCCCAGCCCTCGAGATAATTACTCGTAAAGAGAAATACATCTGCCTTTTCCATGTAACTTACCACTTCAACTGGCTTCATGGCACCTCTTAAAGAAACTAGACCGCCAAGAGCATATCTGTCTATAAGGCCACTAAGCTCTTCTCTCTTATCTCCATCTCCAATTATGTCCATGTGAAAAGAGTAATTTTTGTCCCTTAGCCTTCTTGCCGCCTCTATTGCAAATTCCGGGTGCTTTAGATCTATCAGTCTTCCAGCCCAGCAGATATTTATAGTGTCTAATGGCCCTATGATCTCAGATTTGGTAAAAGAGCTCTCTGCCTGCCTTTGCGGAAAATAGCCCCACTTATACTTTTTCCCAGGGTAGCTGTTTATCAGCTCAAAGTCAGAAGCCACATAAGCTCCTGCACACAAAAGATATACCGGTTTTTTCCTATATTTTATGTGCTCCTGATACTTGCGCATAAGCCCCTTGGGACTTATAAACTTCCATTGTCCCTCCCTATAGATACGCTCGCTTACTCTAAAGGTAAGCTTACCGGAAGAAAGCCTTGTCTTTTCAATATCAGCAATTACCCCATCAGACCATCCCAAAATTGTAACATCACTATCAAGAATCAATTCTCTGGCCTTTTCTTCTTCCTCATAGAACAGTGTTACAAAAGGGTAATCTTTTGTATCAACTCCCCAGCCCATTTCCAGCCTCTTCTGCTCCATAGGGCTTGTCTGGACAAAATGAAATTCCACATTTTCCATGTCGTTCATAGCAAGGCAAAAAGGAAGCTGATGATGATTTATGTAGTTAGAGACAAAAGTAACAACTATCTGTCTTTCCACTGGTTTCATCCTTTATGATCAACTATTTCTCTATATATTTGCATGAGCTTCTGATAATTAGCGTCAGGATCATGGGAAATAAGCGCATGCTTTCTGGCATTATCTCCGTAAACTGCAGAAATCACAGGTTCATCCCACATCTGAATTATGGCATCAGCAAGCTGATCGCTATTTCCGCCTTCAAAAAAGGTACATTCCTTGTTGTTCTGTATCATGCTGGGAATACCACCAACTCTTGCAGCCACAATTGGCATTCCAAGGAGCATTGCTTCCGCCAGTGAATTGGGGGAATTTTCAAGAATAGATGGACATACAAAAATACTACTCTGCAGCATCTTTTCCTTCATTTCCTGCTCGCTAAGCATTCCCACCATAGTTACCTTCTTTTTGAGTTTCCCTGAAGATATAAGGCCTCTTAAATACTTGCCATAGGCACTTGCCCTCAGAAAATAAGGATATTTACTCTGTCCCTTGCCTATGATATTATTGCCAGCCACATACAAATGTGCATCAGGATACTTTTCCAAAATCTTAGGCATAGCCTCCAACATAAAATGAAAGCCCTTGAGAGGATAATCTCCCTGAGACAAAAAGATACTATGTGGAATTGCATTCTTCTCCTGCCACTTGCCTTCATAAAAAGCAGGCCTCATTGTCTCATTCATGGCGAAATATCTGGCGTTCGGATTTATTGCACTAGTCTCTTTCCTGTCAAACTCAGTTCTGCCTGTGATATTTCCAGCCAGAAGAATTGTCTCCTTTTCCCTCTCGCCTCTTATTCTGTACTTTTCCTGCTGCTGCAAAAGAGAGTCCTCTTTGAGCCTGTCTCTAAATGTAGCCGATCTCTGAACTGATTCAGGAAGCATGGCCATATATTCATCAGCAATTCTTCCGCATAATCCTTGTATCCCCAAAAGTACTTTCTTGGAATCATCAAAAGATTTAAGCATTGCAAGCGCATGTGGAAACTCAGTTCCAAAGATATGCACTATATCCGGCTTAAAATCTTCCAGAATCTGGGCAAATCGATTTTCCAAAGCTTCATCATAGTTCTCCGGGTGATTTAAATCCTCTTCAAAGCCGTAGTAAGTAACCCCATCTATAACTTCACTAGATGAGGCAATCTCTCCACAAGCAGGAAAGCATACACCAAGCAAAACCTCTCTCTCTGACTCTCCTGCCTTTGTTATTCTGTTAAAGCAGCCAGACAGCCAGCCTTCTCTTACGGAAAAATTAAGATCATGAGCTCTGGCATAAGCTGGAAGCATAATATTACATAACCAAAGAACCTTCAATATCAATCCTCCTTGCCACCCTTTGCCTTATATACTGCTGTTTTGATGGCGTTATATAAACCTGACGTTATTCTATTATTCGCTAAGAATGTTCTAAATCCAGACAAAGTAACAACCCTAAGGAAATCATACTTCCGTATCTGAGACCTGGTTAGATAATGTTTGATTATCTCACTTCGCTCCTCTTCAGAAAGCTTCTTATTCTGATCTGAGAACCCTCCGCCCTCATAGCTTGAAATAAGAGTCTTTATATAATGAGTTTCTGCCTTATCCTTGTAGTAGCACCTAAGGAACTGCTCATAATCAGCCCTTACCTTATATTTCAGATCAAATGGATTATTGTAGATCAGTCTCTCATCATAAAAACAAGCTTGATGTGAAGGCACATTTCTATAACACGCGTAATCATTTATTGTAGGATTTGAAGCTACAATATGCCCTGTCTGAGCATCAAATATATCGCCATAATAGATTGCAGGAAGCGTAGTACCATTCCTGTGAATTCTCTTTTCTATCTCATCATGCACAGTTCTTAAGACATTCTCATCATAGAACCTGTCGCCACAGTTCAGGAAAAAGACATATGAAGGTTCCTCACCAGCTTTTAAAAGCTTGACCTCCTGAGGATCATCGAGTTCCTCTCTCATAGCTCTCTTTTCCTTGATCTTGCCTTCAAGAAAAGCCGTAGCAATATTCATACCGTGGTAAATGCCATTATCACAGCTCTCTAAAAGAGTTATGACTTTTCCTTCATCTTCGCCGGCAATTCCGATATCGTATGCTATTTTTAATTTATCAATGGATCCATCAGTTGACATTCCGTCCTTTATCAGAATCCTATAGTCAGTAAAGTTCTGCTTTTCTACACTTCTAATAGTTTCAAATAGCTTCTCCCCGGGATTATATGACACTATGATAATTGTAAAAAATGGTTTCTTCATATCTTTATACTCCCTTAATAGTAGCCTCTTTCAGAAAGTGTCAGTGGCAGGTCATGGAACAAGAACGTTTGATATGGTAAAATCCTGACGCCGTCAGCTGAAGCTCCCCTCATATATAGTCCAAAATATAGAATGCAGGCCATGATAACACATGCTATTGCAATTTTTCTTTTCCTGTCATCCTTGATACTCTTTAATAATGCAGGCACAAACAAGATATGTGTAACTGTAAGATAATATCCTATCCTTGATATTATTGGCAAAAAAGATCCAAACACATAAAGAGCAATTGATAGTACATTGCATATATGATAGAACCTGTAAGTTCTGCTCTCCATTACCACATCCCTATAAAGCCACAAAGTAAGTCCTAATACCGCAAGGCATCTTAAAATATTTACAATGCTTGTTCCGCCCTCGAGATAAACTGTGTCTTTGTAGGATGGATAGAGCTGCACTACAATCTTCAGATAAAAATCACTTAGTACAAAGCATGAGCATCCAAGGATAAACAGCGCCACATACATAAATCTGTTCCACTTTATCTGGGCAATCACATATAAGAGCAGAACCACAAGTAGTGATTTGTGGAATAAACTTCCTATCAGGATTATCAGCACAAATCTAGGCCAATCCTTGTTTATAACATATTTTATGGAAAAAAATGCCATGGACAGAGCAAGATAATATCTGACCGTGCTAAGAGACTGGAAATAGTAGCCAAGTAGCATAAACATGGCAAAACTCAAAGTAAACCATCTGCTTTGATCAAGCATTCCCTTCATAAAAAAGAAAATAGTAGCAAAAGCAAATATAGCAAAGATAAGAAGGTAATTCTCAAATCCACACAGATAATAAACAATACAAGCAAGCGCATTAAATCCAATCTCTGTTGGAACATAAGCTCTGCTGTAGGCAAGATGCATAAACTCAACATAATTCAAATAGTCATTACCCACATTAAGTCTTAAAGCTGAAACTGAAAACAGCAGCACAAATATAATAAGACAGCAAATTATATTAACCATCTTTTGTCTACTCATGCCCCTGTAGATCAGTGCACTATGCTCGCTCTTTAGTTCAGTTTTTCTGATAAGTAGTGCTGTCAAAAGCACTACTACAGTAAGTGATAAATAAACTGTCACTGCGTTTTTATCGTCCTTCCGTGCCTTACTCCAGACAACAGTATTCTGTAGCTCTTAAACAATCCGTATTCACTGCACATTTCTGCTCTATTTTTTAGCAAAAATCTAAAGCCCCATACAAAAGCCATTTTCCCATAGAGGAAATGATACAAAACGCCTCTGTCAAAAAAGAATTTCTCAGTATAACCCTTAAACCAGGTGGACTCATTTTGTTGTTCGTGCCCAAGAACTGCTGTGGTTCTGTAAATTGAAAGTCCTGCCTTTAGGCAATCATGCAAAAAGAGACTGTCTTCTCCATTCATATATGGTGCCCCGCCACCAAATAAAAGGGAATACTTGATCCCAGCCTGTATCAGCTTATCTCTTCTGGCACAAATAGCATAGGCTGGATATCTTCCGTAATTCATCCAGGAAATCCTTGCATAATCCTTATTCCAATAAGTTTCTCTTCCAGCCTGAGCTTTAACATTAAACAAAAGAATATCTGCTTCCGGATGAGCATCAAACTCCTCCAGAATTCTCTGACTATAGCCATCATCATAGATGATATCATCATCTGCAAACTGGATTATCTCAGATTCCGCATTAAAAAGGCCTGTGTTTCTAGATAGTCCTACACCTTTTTCACATCTGCGAAGTATCCTGATAGTATTGCCTTTTATGATCTCTTCCTGGTCACTTGGCTCGCTCTCAAACTCTTTTCCTGCATCACCAATTAGCTGGTCCACAATTATGGCATCTGATTCAATATTCATTATGCCCGGCAAATCCAGAGCCTTCTTGTTAACAGCTGACACCAGCATCTGGAGTCTTTTTTTATCCATATTTTTCCCCATTATCTGAGACCGTAATATCTTTTTATAAATTTACTATCCACACGAACCATCAATATACCAATGATAGGACATTCATGTTTTTTGAGCTGAGCAATTACATGTTCTGTCATTGCGCCCTTCCTTACCCCGTAAGGCACGCACAAAATAACGCCGTCGCAGGTCCCTATTTTCCTGTAATTATCAAGAACTGTACCTGGGACAGCCATAGCTGTATATTTTACATTACTAGAAGCCTCTGTTCCTGCAATGATTTCCACAAAAGAAGCAAGATCAGCCAAAGATTTTTTATCATCTGACAGACTATCTGTAGAAATAACTGTAACTTCAGACATACCCTCTACAGCCTTGCCTGTGGCTGCCACAAGTTCATTTTTAAAGAAATCCACAGGTTTATCGCATAAACATCCAAGAACATTTATTGAATATCTCTTTTCCGCATCCTCTGGAACATAGATTGCATCATCTAAAGCAGCCAGAAGCATAAGAAAAAGAACTGTAGCCACAATTCCAACTACAGCGCCAGATACTGCTGCAACTACGCTTCTGTCAGAATAGGTCACAAGCTTGGCATTCTCAATGCCAAGAAGCTTTATAGAATCAAAGGCTTTATTGTTATCTCCAAAGCTTTCCATGGAATTAACTGAAGCTTTTAGTATTAAATCTGCCATTTCCTTATCCTGGCATTCTACAGTCAGCCTCATAACCCTTACATCTGAAGGAATATCAGCAGTGATTGCATCCAAAAGTTCATCTCTGGTAATAACTTTTGCATCGCCATAGGTGGAAGATGCACCATCGTCCCCTACTACAAAAATCTGATCATTTTCAAGCTCAGAAATTATAGGATTTAAAATATCATCTGTTGGCAAAAGCTCTTTATCCCAGGTGTAAGCATTATAATAATCAACCAGGGTTCCCTTATTCTCGTCATAGGCAAAGCTTATGTAAAGCCTGGCCACAGCTTTGTAGGTCTTGGCTGGTCCAAAAGTCACAGTCACAAGAGTATACAGCCCTGCTGCCAAAAGTGCGCCAACAAGCGCTGCAACCGGAATGATCCAAATCTTCCTAAGTAATCTAAGATAAAAGCTCCTTAGATTTAAACTCTCATCTAAATGTCCCTTACTTCCTCTTTCCATACACTTCTCCCAAAGGCCAGCTATTACCCTTTTTTCTGGGCTGTAATCTGGTTCTCATCAACACCCTCTGTGCTATCTGGCGTAAACAGGATCTTTACTGTTAACAGCATAAGCTTTATATCAAGCCATACTGAATAATTCTCTATATAAGTCAGATCAAGCTTGAGCTTGTCATATGGTGTGGTGTTATATTTGCCGTAAACCTGCGCATATCCGGCAAGTCCGGCCTTAACCTTCATTCTGAAGGCAAATTCCGGCATTTCTTCAAGATACTGAGCAATAATCTCAGGTCTTTCAGGCCTTGGGCCTATAAATGCCATATCTCCAACCAATATGTTAAAGAGCTGTGGAAGCTCATCAATCCTACATGCACGAATGAACTTACCGATAGGTGTGATACGTGAATCATTCTTGGACGCAAGTCTTGCTACTCCATCCTTTTCCGCATCAACCCTCATACTCCTGAACTTCATGATCTTAAACTCACGCCTGTTCTGAGTACACCTCACCTGTTTGTACAGTACAGGGCCACCATCATAGAGCTTGATGATAATAGCTGTTATCAGCATGACAGGTGATGATAAAACTATCAGCAAAAGAGACAGTACGATATCTATAAGTCTCTTTATAGCTCTCTGCTCAATCTTTATAGCATATTCTCTTAAGAGCAGAACAGGTGTGTCAAACAGGTGCAACTGTGTTGAGCCCTTTAATAGCACATCTGTGATCTTAGGCATAACATAAATCCTTATGTTTCTACCATAACAATATTTTACAAGGCCATTCCTATACTCACTTGGAACATCCCAGATAATAACGCCGTCATAATCACCAAGGCATTCCTCGTAAATCTTCTCAATGCCCTCTGAAATATTCATTGATCTTACAATATGATATTTATCTTTCCTTGAATTAAACTTGTGGGTAATATCATCAACCGGGTATTTGCCGCTTACAAGAAGGAGTCTTCTAGGCTTAAATATCCTCATGTAGAGCCAGTTCGTGGTATATGCCCACAAAAACGAAATGATTAGCTGAATTATGAAGATCATCACCATAGGTGTAACCCTCACAAGCCAGTTTCTCAAAAGTGAAAGCTGAAAATAAGAAATGAAATTCACCATGAAAAGAGCAAAAATCTGTGAAAAGAACACATCCATAGGCTTGAGATAGCCTATTTTAAGCCCTCCATAGGTGTTAGAAAAGAACAAAAGAAGTATAAAATAGATTCCAAGTATCAACAAATGACCTCTGAAATACAACTTAAGTCCGTTACCAAGAACGTATCCATCCTGACTCACACGAGTTGCAGATACAATTGGATAATATGTTTTAAACCAAAACCAGGCATACACCAAGGTCTGCATGGTTAGTCCTATAAATCCAAGGAATAATACTAAGACTCTCTTAGCTGACTCCACATTTTTCATACCAAATCCCCTTTTGGATCACAATCTTCTAAGTGTTGCTCTCACAGCCCAGCCCACAAAGTAGTAAAAGGACTTAATGACTGACAGATCCGCAATATTTCTGTATAGAAACCATATTCTCTCGATAGCAACAAATTTATTTGAGGAAAGAGACTTGCCCGGCCTTCTGTAAATTGCCAGATTTTCGTCAAGTCCGTAGGCCACATAGCCACTCTTTAAGATTCTCCACCAGGTAGCCGTATCCTCACTTGGAACCTGTGGCATATGGATGATCTCCATATCAATCTTCTCAGTATCAAACATAACAGTAGTAGTAAAGATAACTGTTCTGGATAAAGCTTCTTTGAACTTAAGAGTTTTGGGGGCTCTCACAATTCTTCCGGTAGGATTTGCCTCCTCATCTCCAAACTCATAGGAATGAAAAGAAAAAGCTGCACCAGTCTTCTCCATGAAGGCCACCTGTTTTTCCAGCTTGTCTGGTTTCCAAACATCATCCGCATCAATAAAAGCTATATATCTTCCAGAAGAAGCATCGATTCCACTGTTTCTGGCGGCTGCCACCCCTTCATTGCGATCCTTACGGATCAGCCTTATCCTCTTTCCCTGACTACTAATTATCTTTTCAATCACATCACAGCTACCATCTGAGGATGCATCATCCACTAAAATGAGTTCCCAATCCCTGTAGGTCTGCTCGCACACCATCTCGATAGTATGTTTTATATATTTCGCTGCATTATATACAGGAACAATAATGCTAACCATTATAACTCCTCTTTAACAATATACATTGGACGTTTCTTGACCTCTAAATACGCCTTTGAAAGATACTGACCTACGATTCCAAGGCAAAAGAGCTGCACTCCACTCACCAATGAGATTATACAGATTGTTGAAGCCCAGCCCACAGTGTTATTGGGATCACCTACTGTAAGTTGTCTCACAACTATAAAAATAATAAATATAAAAGCTAAAAAGCAGAACAAAACACCAAAGACTGATGCCATAGCAAGTGGTGCTGTTGAAAATGCCACAATACCATCCAAAGCATAGAGGAAAAGCTTCCAAAATGACCACTTGGTCTCACCTTTCTTCCTCTCAATGTTTTCAAATTCCAGCCACTTAGTATTAAAGCCAACCCATCCAAATATACCCTTGGAAAACCTGTTATATTCCTCAAGAGAAAGGATAGAATCCACAAACTGCCTGGTCATAAGTCTGTAGTCTCTGGCTCCGTCAATTATCTCTGCATTGGACATCTTATTGATCAGCTTGTAAAACTGCCTTGCAAAAAACGACCTGATAGGCGGCTCACCCTTTCTGTCAACACGTCTTGTGGCTACACTGTCATAGCCCTCATCAACTATATATTTGTACATCTCAGGTAAAAGAGCTGGTGGATCCTGTAGATCACAATCCATAACAACCACATAATCTCCCTTAGCTCTCTTAAGTCCCGCATACATTCCAGCCTCTTTCCCAAAGTTTCTGGAAAAATCTATCAGATGGACTCTTTCATCTCTGTCATGAAGATTTCTTACACGCTTTGCTGTCTCGTCCTTGGATCCATCATTAACAAAGATAAGCTCTATCTCAACATCTTTCTCTTTAAAAAATGCCTCATTCTTCATGAGTTCATCGTAGAAATCAAAAATATTGTCCTGCTCATTGTAGCAGGGGACAATAACACTTAATAGTTTCATACTATTGCTCCCATCATAAATGGCTATGATTTTTGCGCATAGATACGCAATCCTACCAAACATTTTACACTTATCGGAAGGTTCTTTCAACGTCTGAGGCCCTTATACACTTCTACTCCATTGCGACCTGTATTCAAGAGGGCTTATACCCTCTATCTGTTTAAAGATCCTTGAGAAGTAATAGAGCGGCGAAATCCCACATTTATTCCCAATCTCCTCGACAGTTTCATCTGTAAATCTAAGAAGCTGCTTGGCATGGGTAATTCTTGTTATCAAAAGATAATTTATGATAGAGGTTCCAAACTGCTCCTTAAACCCCCTTGAAAGAGTGTATTTGTTTATAAGAAACATATCCGCCAGCATATCAAGACTTATTTTCTCATTATAGTGGGTATCGATATAGTCTTTAAGATTAGTAAGTGTAGAAGCATTGCCAGAAGTTGGTACAGTCTCAGGATTCCAGCTAAAACTCATCAGAAAGGTAATAAGGCTTGAAAGCTTTTCATTTATCTTGATATCTCTGATATAGTCAGAAGACCTGGCTATGGCATTAAGACTATCCCACAACCCCTCCGTCATTAGTTCCTTATCTGGATGAAATACTGGCTGCCCACCTCTTTCCACATATTTAAGATATATTGGAAGAGCACTTTCTCCATTAAAGTGTATCCACTCAAGACTCCAAAGATCTTCTGACGTTCTGTGAGAATACGGGTTTTTACAGTTTATAAACACGCAGTCTCCGCTTCTTACCACATATTCTCGTCCTCCATAGTCTAAAACTCCGCTTCCTTCCTTGACATAAAAGAATAAAAAAGAGTCAAGGTTCTGTCTTTTACTGGTGTGGGTCTTTCTAGCCTTCAGGCTTCCAATTTCCTGTAAATACAATAAATTTGATTTGGCAAACTCTGATGGAGTATACAGCATCCTATCTGAGGATACATATTCACCTTGAAACAGTCTCTCTCCCATAATACCTTCCTTTGAAAAAACACAGACTCTACATAGTTCTGATATCTGTAGTGTAATCCTCTCGTCAAGATAATGCAAATCAAAATCAAGAAAGTGAATTCTAATCGCAAAATTTCAGCACTATAATGTGAGAGAAATATGCAAATATTTTTATTTGAAAGGACAAATGTATGGCAAAAAAAGCACTTATTACCGGAATAACAGGTCAGGACGGATCATACCTTGCAGAGTTTTTGCTTGAAAAAGGCTATGACGTTCACGGCATCATTCGTAGATCTTCTGTTGATTACAGAGAAAGAATCGCACACCTTGAGGGACATCCTAACTTCCACCTTCACTATGGAGATCTTGGAGATTCAATGAGTATCCTCGGTGTAGTTGGAAAGGTTAGACCAGACGAGATCTATAACCTCGCTGCACAGTCACACGTTCAGGTTTCATTCGATTCACCTGAATTCACTGCTGATGTTGATGCAACCGGTGTACTTAGAGTTCTTGAGGCTGTTCGTCAGTGTGGCCTTGCTGATACTTGCCGTATTTACCAGGCTTCTACATCAGAGCTTTATGGTAAGGTTGAGGAGGTTCCTCAGAGCGAGAAGACTCCTTTCCATCCATACAGCCCATACGCTGTAGCCAAGCTTTACGGTTACTGGATCATCAAGGAGTATCGCGAAGCTTACAACATGTTCTGCTGCTCAGGTATTCTTTTTAACCATGAGTCAGAGCGTCGTGGTGAGACTTTCGTTACTCGTAAGATCACTCTTGCTGCTTCCAGAATTGCTCAGGGCAAGCAGGATAAACTCTATCTTGGAAACCTCTCTTCACTTCGTGACTGGGGATATGCCAAGGACTATGTAGAGTGTATGTGGCTCATCCTTCAGAATGACAAGCCAGAAGATTTCGTTATCGCAACAGGTGTTCAGCACTCTGTTCGTGAATTTGCACAGCTTGCATTCCACTACGCTGGAATTGAACTTGAATTCAAGGGTGAAGGCGCAGATGAGAAGGGTTATGACAAGGCTACAGGTAAGGTCCTCGTTGAGGTGTCACCTGACTTCTACAGACCTACTGACGTTGTTAACCTTTTAGGAGATCCTACAAAGGCAAAAGAAAAGCTTCACTGGAATCCACAGACAACATCATTTGAAGAGCTCGTAAGAATCATGGTTGAGCACGACATGAAGAAGGTTGCTGTAGAAAGAGCCAATGAGCACGTAAAATTCAACCTTGCCGAGTTCCTTGAAAAGGGTATCGACAAGTAATTGGAGGCAAATAAAGTGGAGAAAAATGCAAAAATATATGTGGCTGGCCACCGCGGAATGGTTGGTTCTGCCATTGTCAGAGAATTAGAAAAACAGGGCTACACCAATATTATCACCAGAACTCATGCAGAACTTGATCTCACAAGACAAGATGCTGTAGAGAAGTTTTTTGCAGAGGAAAAGCCCGAGTATGTTTTCCTTGCAGCTGCCAAGGTTGGTGGTATCATGGGTAATTCAGAAGCCCTTGCCGACTTTATGTATGTCAACATGATCCTTGAGATGAATGTTATAAATGCTGCATGGAGAAATGGATGTAAGAAGCTTGAGTTCCTTGGTTCATCCTGCATCTACCCTAGAATGGCTCCACAGCCTATGAAGGAGTCATGTCTTTTGACTTCTGAGCTTGAGAAGACTAACGAAGCCTACGCTCTTGCTAAGATTTCAGGGCTTAAATACTGCGAGTTCCTTAACAGACAGTATGGAACCGACTACATTTCAGTTATGCCAACAAACCTTTATGGTCCAAATGATAACTATCACCCAACTCATTCACATGTACTTCCTGCTCTTATCCGTAGATTCCACGAGGCCAAGGAGCAGAATCTTCCTTACGTTACATGTTGGGGCGATGGAAGTCCACTTCGTGAGTTCCTCTATGTTGACGACCTTGCTAACCTCTGTGTATTCCTTATGAATAACTACAGCGGCAACGAGACTGTCAATGCTGGAACAGGTAAAGAGCTCACTATAAAAGAGCTTACAGAGAAGGTTGCTAAGATCATTGGTTACGAAGGCGAAATTCGTTGGGATCCTTCTAAGCCAAACGGAACTCCTCGTAAATTACTTGATGTTTCTAAGGCTGCAAATCTTGGTTGGACATATACTACAGAGTTGGATGATGGAATCCGTCTTGCATATGAAGACTTCCTCAATAATCCAATGCGTGCAGAGAGATAAAATTAAGCAAAGGAAAACCCGGAAGAAATCATTCTTCCGGGTATATTTTTATGATCATTTTTATTTAAATTCACAAGCAATATATGTATCGCCGTTATCGGCAACATAATATGCAATTCCTACTGAGGAAAAGCTCCCTCTCACCAGGTTTGCATAATGCCCTTTACTTAATGTCCAGGCATAGACCACATTTTCTGGCTTCTGCTGATTAAAGTTTCTTGCATGAGCAAGATTCTCGCCCTTAGTGAGATTTGATACTGTATACCAGGCCTGCCCATTAGGACGAGTATGAGAAAACTTCTCTGCACACTCCTCTGCCCGCACATAGGCAACTTCCTGCAAATCTGAATCCATTGTGAAAGCATCAAGCCCTGCAGATTCCCTCACAGAATTCATCAGATCAAGAACATCCTCTTCACTGGACGCTCTGGCAGTTACTGGTGTTAAGATCATCGATACCATCAAAAAAGCTAACCAAATCGCAAATGCTTTCTTCATAAAGTATCACCTCTTTCCCTACTAGTATGATACTTTATTTCGAAGCTTAAGCGTGATAAATTAACGCTTTTTTAGACTTTTTTATTCTTTTTTTAGGTTCTTATCATTTGTTTAGAATTTCTTTACTAATTTTTCAATGGCATGAAACCACTGAAAATATCATAACCTCTAAATTCAATTTCTCCATCCATGTTCTTAGGAGCAGAAGGGAAAAGATCATATCCTATCCTGTCTCCTTCAACTGGATAATAGAATGTCATTCCCGATATTTGGAAAGTATCTGCTTCATACCTGCCATAATCCTGCTGAACTAATAGATAATCCGGATTAAACCTTGGCATATCCTCTTTGACCACATTTACACCTTTATATCCTACCCATACAGCTATTATGATGGCAGTTATAGCGATTAGTCTCTTTGCAAATATGCCATCAGCATCAAGTAGATTAAAACCACGGACAAGCAGTCTTCCAAAGATAATTGCAAAGGTAAGGCAAACATAGACCTCTCCATATCTTATAAGTGGTGCCGTAAATAACCAGAATAAAAGGCATACAACCATGGTAGTGCTAATAGTAATAAAATCAGCAAAATTTAGCATGCTATGGCGACTTATGTTAAATACCTTTTTCTTTCCAAACTCTGTCTTTTTGTTGATTGCGACAGCAAAGAAATACACCAGGCAAACAAGGTAGATTGCTATAGCTGCTATATCAAGTATCACCATGATCTTGTTTAGTCCATGAATACCTGCAAACCACTGCGGAAGCCACTGACTTAAGGGCATATCACCATAAGTCTCAACATCAGTAAATCCTCTGCCATAAACCTTGATCTCCTTGGCATCATAATCGGCAATTCCCTTAGGGATCTTCCAATCTACACCAAAGAGGTTTATGGCTGTTACCGGGTAGACCAGCCAGCCCGATATTATCAGATTCCTGATAAAATATGGGATTGCAATTATAAAAGCTAATAATACTGAGATCAAAAGCGCTTTTCTTTTGCCTGGATTTTTACCTGATAAGAGTCTGTATATCGGGATGATCGCAAGTATCAGTATCGGAGCAGCTGAGAGTTTAATAGTAACAGCATATACCCCAAGAAGTGACAACATGATGTAAGGCACATAAGAGCGCTCATGCTTGACATTCATATCAAGCCACCTTATTACAATATAAAATATAAATGTTGATAGGAAATAATCTGATGCTGGGGCTACTATTTCATCAAACACCATGAACAGATAGTATATGCCCATTATTCTTGCAAAATCAGATATTATTGGATGACCTCTCCTTACGATATCCTTTAGATCAAGACATTGCCAGGCTAGCATCAGAGCACAAAAGCCAGCCATAACATGGAAGGATTGTCCTGTTATAAAGCTCATACTATAGAGCGCTGATAATGCGAAGGAAGCGCTATTATAAGCCAAACGGACATGAAGATTTCCAAGCCCCTTAATAACGCCATAATCTTCTATCCAGTGGATTGCCTGCGCATGATATAAATCTGAGTCGTAATGCATTAACCCATGTGATGTTCCATAGGCCATTATAAGAAAGATCAAAAGATAGTAGTATCCTGTATAACCAGTTACAAAAAGGCGACTCACATCAATAAAGTCGCCAATCAGTTCCTCTCTGTAATAAACTGCAATAAGTACACAGAACGCAATCATAAGTACATTTGCAGCAATACCAACGCCTGCAAAGATACTAAAAAGTTCAGCGTAAACTGTATTAACCACAAGACCAGCTACTATAAAGCTCGCCCTGAAATGTGTATTATATTTCTTGTAGGTTCCCTTACTGCCTTTCTGCGAATGCATACACTCAAGCGATGTTACAAACTTAAGAAAAGCAAACCCCGTCAAATAAGTTGTGATTAAAACATATATCCAAATAAGTACAACAGATAGCATGTACTAATTGCCCCCGCATCAAAAAATCATAAAAAGTTGCAAACCACTATACCTATCACTATTCCAAGGATTGCGCCAAAGAAAACCTGAAGTGGTGTATGTCCGACAAACTCTTTTAGCTTCTGTTCTACTGGAATATCGCTATTCATCTCCTGAAACCATTCCATCATATTGTTTATGACCTTAGCCTGAATTCCAGTTTCTCTTCTGACACCCATAGCATCATGCATAACGATAAGAGCCATAATTGCAGAAACTGCAAACTCAAAGCTACTGAAGCTATAATAAAATGCTGTTGATGTAACAAGAGCCATTACTGTAGCTGAATGTGAACTTGGCATTCCGCCATCTCCAAGAAGTCTTTCCGCATTAAATTCTTTATTTACAAGTATATAAATAATAGTCTTTAAAAACTGTGCTGAAAGCCAGCCAAAAAATGATGCGATAAGTATCTTATTACTAAGTATCTCATAAATATACTGCATATAATTCTCCAAACTTTCCTACCTCTGTTACAGAAGTTCTTTCAAATACTCTTCTATCGCATCGTGCCAATCTGCAAACATATAGTCAGATGTAAGCTTAAGCATATAGTTTTCAAGAATACTGTAGGCAGGTCTAGGAGCAGCCTGAGGATTTTTCTCAAGGTATTCTCTGGTAGTAACATGATTAACCTTAGTGCTCTTTCCGGCAATTCTGAAAATCTCATCTGTAAAGTCAGCCCAGTTTGTGCTTCCTTCGCAAGTTCCATGGAATGTTCCAAAATTATCTGTAGGGAAAAGATAGCATATAGCCTTAGCGAGCTCTTTGGCGCTTGTAGGTGTTCCCTGCTGGTCCATTACAACACTGATCTCATCCATCTTCTCTGAAAGAGAGAGCATTGTCTTTACAAAGTTCTTGCCATCACCATAAAGCCATGCAGTTCTTACAATAAAGTATTTATCTGCAAACTGCTTGACTAATTCTTCTCCGGCAAGCTTTGTTTTGCCATATACACTGACAGGGCCAGTCTTATCAAACTCTATATATGGTCTTGTTCCATTACCCTCAAATACGTAGTCAGTTGACACGTGTACGAGTTTGGCTCCCACTTCTGTAGCTGCAATAGCAAGGTTTCTAGGTCCAATGGCATTTATCTTATAAGACAGATCAACATCGGATTCCTGCTTGTCAACAGCAGTATACGCAGCGCAGTTGATAATAGCTGCAGGTTTGATTTTCCTTGCAAGGTTTACTACAGCATCAACATTTGTTATATCAAGAGGAGTAATTCCATCTCCCTGAAACACATCTGTATTAATTATCTCAATGTTACTATTTGTGCAAAGTTCCTTATTGATTGCTCTTCCAAGCTGACCATTACAGCCTGTAACAATAATCTTATCCATAAAATGCCTTCCTTAAATCATTTCTTTTTGAACAGAACGGACGGCATTTCTGCCGTCCGCAGTAAATACAATTCATTAATCAGCGTACTCTGTCCCATTAACCTTAAAGGTTGAGAATGAACCGCCCTTTTCCTGAATGACAAAGATCATAGTCTTTCCTGTATTGAATACAACCTCTTCTCCATTGTCATCGTAGTACTTGGTTGGTTCGTAGTCTGATGTCTTTTCCCAAGTAACATGGATCATCTTGCCCTTTGTAAGATAGTAACCATCTCTTGTCTTGTCATGCATCTGATAAGCAAGATATCCGTTA
This sequence comes from Butyrivibrio sp. INlla14, assembly GCF_900102515.1. Classification (GTDB taxonomy): domain Bacteria; phylum Bacillota; class Clostridia; order Lachnospirales; family Lachnospiraceae; genus Butyrivibrio. Next base: position 112,074 of record NZ_FMVS01000009.1, on the reverse strand, counting down.
CTGTCACGAACCTCATGATAAGTTCTCTGGATGACTACATTGGCAAAAGCAAGCTGTTCACCTGTGATGGCATCCTTCTGAGCTGACCCGTAAAGAGTCTTAAGATATACCTCTTTTTCTGGATCATATGTAAGAGCTGACTTGGTAACAGGGTAGCAGCCAGACATGTCAATATCTGTTGCTTCTACTGCATCAGCATATGCATCAAGAGTATTAGGGTTTGAATAACCTGTGAAAGTAAAATGTGAACCCTCCTGGAAATATTCAGCCCTGTGTGTAAGTGAAAATCCTGCCTTATCAATAGCAGCCTTTACATGTGAACCATCTGTGAAAGCTGTGTGCTCAGAGGTACTTCCCTCAGGAACTCTGAAGAATGCACCATAATCTGGTCCCATTGCCTTACCACCAACACCATTTAAGTTATCTACATCATCAACCTTATTGGGTCTTGTCTTACCTGTAAGAATACCGCTTACATAAAGCTCTGGACCGCCGTAGTGAATGATTACAGGATCATACTCGAGAGCAGCATATACAAAATAGTCACGGATACTTCTTACATTACCGATTCTCTCAAGATTTTCCCAGTCCTGAACGATACCCATCTGACGGCTCATGCTGCCTTCTTCCATGATCTCATAGAATACTGACACATTGCTAAGTCCGTACTGTGGCTGTGCCTCCTTGTTGATAGGATACATTACAGCCAAAGGCCTTGTTGTATTAACAGATTCATCAACCCACTCGTTTGTAAAATAGCTTCTGACCATTCCTTCACGTGGTGGTTCATCCTCATTAACAACTTCTTCAGAAACCTCTGTTGTTGCCTCAACAACTGGAGCTATGTCTTCAAGCTTCTCAATACTGATACCAACTACAGCATCATCGCTTGATTTACCACAGCCAATAAGCATTGAAGCTGTTATTCCCGCCAAAACAAAAGCTTTAAATCTCTTCATTCATCTTCCCCTTTTTTGTTTTACTCACCCAGTCCACTTTCAATGGCCTGAACAAGAGCATCCATTGCCTCCTGCTCATCTGGGCCCTCACACCTGAATTCCAACTCATCTCCGCACTTTATGCAAGCACCTAAGACGCTCAGAACACTCTTAGCATTAGCTGTATTCTCACCATAGCTAAAAGTAATATGTGACTTATAGTTCATAGCTACCTTACACAGATTGCCTGCAGGTCTTAAATGAAGTCCTGTAGGGTTTGTAATTACTACCTTCTGGCTTACCATTAAAGCATAACCTCCTCGATGAGCTTTGCAAGCTTCTTTGCTTCCTCTTCGATCTGCTCCTGATTCTTACCTTCGATCATAACTCGTACAAGTGGCTCTGTTCCTGAAGGCCTTATAAGAACTCTTCCATCGCCTGCAAACTGTTTCTCAAGATTTGCAATTGCACCAGCAATCTCAGGATACTCCATATAAGAATCCTTCTTGTGTGTTGGAACGTGAGCATTAACAAGTGCCTGAGGCATTACTTCCATAACCTTTGCAAGCTCTGAAAGAGGCTTGCCTGTGGAAACCATTACCTCTAAAAGATGAAGCGCTGACAAAAGTCCATCTCCAGTAGTATTATCATCCAGGAAAATAATATGTCCTGACTGCTCACCACCGAGATTAGCTCCAATCTCTTTCATATGCTCAAGTACATATCTGTCTCCAACCTTAGTTTTTTCAATCTTGATGCCTTCTCTATCACCCATCTTGAAAAATCCAAGATTACTCATTACTGTAGCAACAATAGTGTCTTTCTTGAGTCTGCCATTGTCCTTCATAAATTTACCGATGATAGCCATGATCTCATCGCCATCTACCATTTTGCCATTCTCATCAACAGCAAGGAATCTATCAGCATCGCCGTCAAAGGCAAGTCCAATGTTAGCCTTCTCAGTAACTACTCTTCCCATAAGTTCTTCCATATGAGTTGAGCCACAGTTAGCATTGATATTGGTTCCATCCGGATTATTGTGGATCACTACAACCTCTGCACCAAGCTGTCTTATAGCCTCGACAGAAGTATAGAAAGATGCGCCTTCTGCACAGTCCATTACAACCTTCATTCCGGAAAGATTAATATCAACGGCATTTAAATTGTGGTTGATGTACTCTTCTCTTGCATCTGTACGATTCTTGATCTTACCAACTCCAGCTCCTGTAGGCATCTTAACGCCTTCCATGTTGTTTCTGATAAGCTCTTCTATCTCATCCTCCATAGCATCTGGAAGTTTGAATCCATTGCCATCAAAGAATTTGATTCCGTTGAATTCCATAGGATTGTGGGAAGCAGAAATAACAACACCTGCATCCACTCTGTATTTCCTAGTAAGATAGGCCACAGCAGGTGTAGGAATTACTCCAACATTTACTACATCAGCTCCGACAGAACATGCCCCCGCCATAAGAGCACTCGATAGCATATCTCCTGAAAGTCTAGTATCGCAGCCAACCATGATAGTAGGTCTGTGATTAACTTCTTTTGAAAGCACATACGCTCCTGCCTGTCCAAGCTGCATTGCAAGAAGTGGAGTAAGCTCATCATTGGCTACACCTCTTACACCATCTGTTCCAAATAATCTACTCATAAATAAAACCTCTTTATTCCTTTTCTTTTACAGTAACATAAGCACTAACTGCCGATTTAACATATACACCTTCTGGCAGTTTCCAGGAGATGTAACCATCATAGGTTCCGGCCTTTAGCTCTGTCAGATTATTGGCTGTCATTAGATCACTTATGCTGACTGAACCAGTAATATCTGACTCTTTTACCGCATCTATATTGCTCCTAAGTCCCTGAAGTGTCAAGGACACCTGAGTATACTCACTATCATCGATATAAACATCAAATCCGTCTACTGAACCGTCAATTGATATCTTATCGGTGCTGATATCAAAAGTTTTCTCAACGACCGGACCAATATACACTACTACAGAAGCTGTACCATTAAAATCACTGTCTCCAAAGCTGATTCCTGAAGGAAGCGCACTGGATAGATCAACCGAAGTAGTAAGATTAGCTGTAAGTCCAGCTACATCAAGACTATCATCTTCTACGATCAGTTCGTCAATGGAAGATATTGCGCTGCTCCTGCCTGCAACCAATACTTCATCAGGAGTAGAATCTATCTGCCCTGTAAGAGCATATCCAGTTGCCGGTTCACCCTTGACTATATACCTGACAGGAACATACTTGGTCTCCAGAATCTGAATGTTGACCCTTACAGTCCTTATGTTCATAGATACACCGGACTGAGCTATATCTAGAGCATTACCCTCAGCATCATACAGAACTATATCCGCATCAGTACCGATGTTTGATGTAAAGCCTGTTACATCTACGTCAACAGAAGCCTTCACTACACTGTTTACAAAGGACTCTGGTCCACTTATCCTGACCATATTCTGCTCTGTAGTAACATCACCTATAACATAGCCATCAGCTACTGTTCCGGAAGTCGAGGCACTAAGAGCAAGGCTCTTGCTGGCCTTTCTCTCAACGTTCAATTTGACCACATCTGAACTAAGAGAATAATTCTGAATCTTATCAACATACTTGTTGGTAGTCACATCAATCTTAACAGTATTGAGACTGGACAGATTCTGAATATCAGCAGTAGCAACTATGTTACTGGGGCTGAGCGAATCTATCACAGCTCTTGGAGCGTAAATAGCCACAGAGCTTATCGTATCACTGCCATCCAGTATTGTATAAACCTGACCCTTGTCAGTTATCAGGTTTCCATTCTTGATAGTTACCGGGATATTGGTGTATCTAACTGAAGTGATAGGGTCATTGATATTAGTTACCAAAAACCACACTATTACTGCAAATATCAGTGATGCCAGTTTCAATCCCCAGTTGGCTGTTAATTTCTTCATTTCCTAGCCCTGGCCTTTCTGGCAAAATGCTTGACAGGAGCATCTGTCTTGTGCTTGTTCTGAATAACTCTAAGCCTCTCTCGAAGTCTGTCACTGTCAACAGCTCTCTCAAGTTCTCCTTCATAGGCAACACTGATCTTGCCCGTTTCCTCAGATACTATGATAACAAGGGCGTCTGTTGCCTCTGATACACCGATACCTGCACGATGTCTTGTTCCAAGATCCTTACCAATCCCCATATTGTCTGAAAGAGGAAGATAACATGTGGCTGAAGTTATCCTGTTGCCTCTGATGATAACTGCACCATCATGAAGAGGTGTATTGTGTTCAAAAATATTGATAAGGAGCTGGCTTGTTACTATTCCATCCACATCAATTCCTGTTCTCTCAAACTCAGTAAGAGGGTGGCTCTGCTCAATAACAATAAGAGCTCCTGTTCTCACCTTCCCCATCTCTACGCAGGCTCTTGTGATCTCATTCAAAGTTTTATCTGAGAATCTCTCTTCTACTCTGCCATCTCCGATGGTAAAGAAATTCGATATAAAGTTCTTTCGTCCCAATTCCTCAAGTGCCTTTCTAAGCTCAGGCTGCAATATAACGACCATAGCAGTGATGGCTATTCCTACTACCTTTTCAACAATCCACAAAATAGTGGTCATATTGAAAATAGCTGCAATAAGTATAAACACAACAATAACTATGACCCCTTTTAGAAGAGACCATAGTCTTGTATCCTTGGCCCATACCAAAATGTGATATACAAGAAATGCTATGATAAAGATTTCAAGCACATCGAAAAATCTTATGGTGGGCATGTGTAAAGTTGTTCTGTTAAAATCAAAAAGAAAATCCATAATTATCTATGCCTTTCCTTGGCACGATTTATTCTTTTAACCCTTCTCTCTGGAGCAGATACTGTAACCTTTGGAACTGCCTTAACATAGTAATAATAGTCATCGTCTTCAAACTGAACCTTCTCAGTTCTGCTGTAGTCCACATTAAATGCAAAGAATTCCACAACAAGCATCAAAGCAGCTGAAACTACTGTTCCAACTATAACTCCAAAGAAGGAGATATTTGTCTCGCAAACCAAATCTCCGATAAGGATACAAACTATAAGGCTGATTGCTCCAGCACCAATAGCTATTCTCCAGGAATGATCTATAGAAGATCTGCGAATCACATATACCAGAATAAGAGCTACTGCAAACGCTACTATCATGACCATCATGGCCTTATCTCCAAGAATACCCTTAAGAACTGCCTGGAACTGATTGGATGCTTCCTCAACGTCTGTTCCAAGCTTGGCAACATTAGCTCCTGATGAAAAATATGTGATCATGTAATAAATGATAACTCCAAAAGATACGGAAACGATGGATGTAGGAAGTCCCAAAAGTCCCATAGCCAGTGGCATCACATATGGAATATGCAAATAGAAAAATATTGGTGTAAGGAGTACTGCCAATGTATCCTTTGGAGAAAATCTAAAGTATAAAAGGAACATAAGCAGCATAATGATAGCAGCTATAAGTGCACTCTCTACAGCCAGTGAATACAAGTGTCCCAGCATAAACACTGCAGCCATCAGGACAATGCAATTGGATGGCAGAATAGCACACAACAAAGAAGCCATCAGGACAATAGCTATGTTATTAAGTGGCTGCATATAGCCCAACTTGTTATTGATAACAGCTATTGTTATAAGGGCAAGAACAAATTTCCAGACATAGGAAATGTAGGTTTCGTATTTAATATAAAATTTGTTGATGTATTGCTTGAGTTCAAGTAATGAAGTCATATTATCAATCCTTTTTTTCGTACATTCTAGCTAGCTTTTTTAAATTTCCATAATATGTCTTCATACTCTTTCGCATTTTGGAATATCGATATGAATAAATGACATATGATGCAAGTGAATACACGCCAACAAGCAGGAGGTATAGTATCAAGTACCTCCTGCCAACTGACAATAGATTCTCTGTATTATAGAGGTTTGATAATACCTCTTCAAAATTACATAGAACATAGGTGCCAAGAAAAATACCATATACAATCGTTGCACTTATCACTGACTTTATAATGTTATAGCCTATATAGTCACTCTTAAAATAAGTGTTTATAGAATCGTTCTTCTTACCTTCTCGATCTATGAATGCAGCCATTTTGGTCATCAAAATGACTTTTTCTTCATCCAACATTGCTACTCCTTATGTATCCAGGAAGCGCATTCCAGCCTTACCTTCCTTCTTGACTGGTTGCTGAATTGCAGGCTGAGGCTTTGCAAATGTATTATTCAAGTTGTTAGCCATAGATGCCTTACATTTAGCACAGTATCTTCCTGTCTGTATTTGTGCTCCACAATTCTCGCACTGTATCTGAAGTGGAGAATCAGAAGTAAACATCAAACGCTCTTCACGAATCCACTGCTGAATCTGCTTGGTAGTAACACCATTTTCTTCAGCAATCTCTTTGAGCCCTGCTCTTGGATTATCGACTATGTACTGCTTTACCTTTTGGAAATCTTCCTCTATAGCCTTCTTACAGGCATCACACACAGGCTGACCTCCAATGTAGTTAAACATTTTACCGCATCTTGCACAATTCCGTAAGTTCATATAGTGACCTCCGTCTATTTTAAGTAGTTTGCCCGATTGCTAATGTCAGAAAGTATATCTTCCTGGTACCGGCAATCCGAAACTCATGGGCGATCTCGTCAATAGTACTTCCAGTTGTATAGATGTCATCGATAATAAGTATGCACTTAAATTTTACATCATTTCGCGTTATATTAAAAGCCTTTTTCAAATTATTGCGGCGTCCGCGGGCATCAAGTTCCTTCATAGGAAGGGTATTTTTATTCCTGACAACAGCATCTGTATACACAGGAATTCCCAACTCTCTCCCTACCATTTTGGCAAGAACTTCTGCCTGATTATATCCTCTTGTAAGTTGTTTACCCTTGTACATTGGAACCGGTATTATAGCATCTATCCCAAGACTTCGGATAGCCTTGCCATAACGCTCATATACAGCTCTTCCATAAAACCTTGCATATTCCTGTCTTCCCATGTACTTAAATTTATACACAGATCCAGAAATACTTCTGTAGTCAAACACCGAAAAACCTCTGTCATAAACGTGTCTGACCCGATTGCAATCGTAACAGAATTCCTTACTACTATCTGCCTGCCCAAGGGGTTTTCCACATTTCATGCATGTTGCACCCCTTACGTACCTTATCTTCTTTTTGCAGTTGTCATGGATCAGCTGCCCAATGATCAGCTTTCCATTTCTAATCTTTATGGATTCAACAATATCATCACAAACCGGGCATCTCCTTGGAAAAATTGCCGTGACAACGCCCTCTTTTAAATCCCATATATTATCACTAAATTTCTGAAGCATTAAAAAACTCTTCTATCCTATCTCTAAGTCCTGTATATCTCTTTAACTGCTGCTCATTATCGACCATGCTAAAGAGTGTCTGGCTACTTCCAAGTATGCACACTGTGCTCTTGGCCCTTGTAACCGCCGTATACAGCAAGTTCCTGTTAAGAAGCATTCTGGGCCCGCCCAGGATTGGCATGACAACTGCAGGGTACTCACTTCCCTGGGACTTATGAATTGTAATAGCATAGGATAGCTCAATTTCATCAAGATCAGAAAAAGGATATCTGACCCTTCTGTGCTCGTCATATTCCACAACTACATCCTGAGAATACTCATTTATCTCTCTTACAATACCCATGTCGCCGTTAAAAATCCCTGTTCCCGAGTCAATAGGTACGTTATATTTGCCCACAACTTCCCATTCTGCCTGGTAGTTATTCCTGATCTGCATTACCTTATCACCCTCACGGAGAATCAAGTCCCCGTAGGTATGCTCTTTTTTGGAAGGTGCCGGAGGATTAAGATATTCCTGCAGTACCAGATTAAGCTGTATCGCGCCAAGTGGTCCCTTTCTCATAGGCGTAAGGACCTGAATATCATAAGCATTAGCTCCCACATACCCTGGGAGTTTGTCTCTTATAAGCTGTATCATGTGCTTATAAATGACGTTGCTGTCATCTCTTTCCAGAAAAAAGAAATCCTTGCTCTTATTATCAAGAACAGGCATCTCACCATTGTGGATCCTATGAGCATTCATTACAATATCGCTCTCTTCTGCCTGTCTGAATATCTTTTGCAATATGATTGTTGGAAACCTGCCACTCCTTATAAGGTCACCCAAAACCTGCCCTGGCCCAACGCTTGGCAGCTGAGAGCTGTCTCCCACCAGAATAAGATGAGTTCCCGGAACAAGAGCCTTTAATAAGGCGTAAAAAAGATGAATATCAACCATAGACATTTCATCTATGATAATGGCATCCGCCTCCAGGGGGTTATCTCTGTTCTTTTCAAAATGAACTCCGCCAGACCTTACATCATCATCCTCACTAACTTGTCCTGAAACCTCAAGGAGTCTGTGAATTGTCTTGGCTTCATAACCTGTCGCTTCCGTCATCCTCTTTGCAGCACGCCCGGTTGGCGCAGCCAGCATAATATCCAGTCCCTCACTGGCATAATAATTTATGATTGTGTTGATAGTAGTAGTCTTACCAGTACCAGGACCACCTGTAATGATCACTATTCCATTGGAAATGCTCTTTAAGACTGCTTCTCTTTGAAGATCATCTAAGGATATACCTCTCTTTTCCTCAATTTCGCAGATTTTTTTGAGATATCTTTCCTTCTCAGAAGCTGACACCTGTTCAGTCAGATTAAGTTCATGAAGCATAGCGGCACAGCCCTGTTCTTCATAATAGAAACTTGCAGCAAAAATATTATTTTCATTCTTGCTGATAAGCTTCTTTTCCATCATAAGGTTTCCTATCTGCACCTTAATGTTTTCCTTGTCAAAAACAGCCTCCGGTCCACTGGATAATATCCCTATAGTCCTATCTATCAGCTGTTCCAGGGGCAGATATGTATTGCCATCAAGAGATGCCTGTAGCAGGCAATATAGGATTCCTGACTTGATCCTGTATGCGGAATCAACTGCTATCCCAACCTTTCCTGCTATTTCATCTGCAGTCTTAAAACCAACACCGCTGATATCATCCGCCAGCTGATAAGGATTCTCCTTGATAATGTTATATATCCTGCTACCGTACTTATTAAAAATCTTCACTGCAAGGGTGTTGCTAATTCCATACTGCTGCAAAAAGATCATGGCATCACGCATTTCTCTTTTCTCAGCCATCTGCAATGCTATATCTCTGGCCTTTTTCTCGCTTATTCCCTTTATCTCTACAAGCTGGAGCGGATCCTCTTCTATGATCCTAAAAGTATCATCTCCGAATTTCTTTACAATCTTGGCTGCAAGGGCCTCTCCAATCCCCTTGATAGCACCAGACCCCAGATAGCGCTGCATCGAAACTGCATCATCCGGAACCACTTCTCTGAAGCTATCTACCTTGAGCTGTTCTCCATAAACAGGATGTGTCACATAGTTTCCCTTTATCTCCAGAAAATCCCCTACATCCGCATTCTTGAAATTACCAGTACAGATGATCTCATCTTCATCCGTCACCAGGTTCACTACTCCATAGCCATTCTCTGCATTCTTGTATATAAAATGTTCTATATATCCCTTTACTATTTCAAGTTCTTCTGACATGTTTCTGATTAATTCCTCATATTTGTTCGAGTCAAAACATATAATTATTTATGATATAGGAAATTTCTCCGAAATTCCTATATCATCATATGATACCACAATAAAAAGCGCATAATTCTTAATCTTTCTTAAGAATTATGCGCTAATAAGTTCAAATGAATCCGTTTACTCGTTTGACTCAGTTTCCACCTGGCCTGGAGCCTGTGGTATGTCGTAATTTCGTTTGAGATTTTCATACAACATCTGGGCAAATCCGTTACTTTGCTTCTCTACAGCTGTAGCTGTAATATCCTGAAGAGTCTGTCCTTTAAAGTAATCAACCAGCGTCTCGTTAGATTTATCACCACTTTCTGGTTTAAGTGCATCTACAGACTTTTGCATTTCTTTAAACATCTGCTCAAGGAAATATGCTTCAAAGCTCTTGCAGGCTGCCCACAGTTCATCATCAGAAGATTTGTCTGAAACATTTTCAAGTTTCTTCTGAAGTGCAATAGTGGCAGCATTCTTGCTTTCGTTTGCTGCAAATTCAGTTATGGCCGTAGCATTAAGTCCAGTGATATCCAATCCTGCCATGTTTATCCCCCATTGGCCTATTGCCATCTATTATCTCTTCAAGCTGTTAGCTGTCTGCATCATCTCATCTGTAGTCTGTATTGCTGTAGAATTCATTTCATAAGCTCTCTGTGCAACAATAAGATTAACCATTTCCGTTGCTACATTTACATTTGATCCCTCAAGGTAACCTTGAACAATCTCACTTGGCTTTATACCATTTCCAGCAGCTGTGCTTTCTTTTATCACAGCACCACTTGCAGCAGTTTCTTTCCAGGCTGCACTTCCAACTCTTTCAAGTCCTTCCCTGTTAGGGAACTGGTACATTTCAATCTGGAAATTCTGTATCTGCTGTGGAACACCATCTGCATCAGGATAATAAATCTTGCCATCGCCGCCGATTGTTATACGGCTAGCCACAAGGTTTCCTGTAACTCTTATCTCCTGATCATCTATTCCAAGGACCTTATTACCTTCTGCTGTTGTAAGGACAAGGTCTGTGCCGCCAGTCTCTGCTAATGCCCAGGTAAAGTTACCATTTCTTGTATAGAGCTGTGTTGTTCCATCTGTATCAAGATAACCAAAGAAACCATCACCGCTGATAGCCATGGCTGCCGGATTATCACTATTTAAAAAAGATCCCTGTCTAAAAAACTGGTTTATTGTAGAAGTACGGACACCAAGTCCCACTTGAGAAGTCGTTGGCTTCGGATCTCCGTTAGCTGTAGTTGTAACGGTCTGAAGCTCCTGATATAGAAGGGATTTAAATTGTGCTCCCTGTGCCTTGTAACCTGTCGTATTGACGTTTGCAAGGTTATTAGAAATTGTATCTACATTTGTCTGCTGTGCATTCATACCTGTCGCAGCGGACCATAAGCTTCTTACCATAAGCCACCTCCGATCGAGATAAAAAGTATTCTTACCGTCCTCCGTGACTGGTAATCTCTGCTCTTTCTTTATATCGGTTCGTTCCCTATGATATATTATTAAAACTTTCTAAATTTTATCCAAGTCGTCCAAGCTGGTTAGCTGCAATATCCAAGGTACCATCAATTGTAGTTATCATTCTCTGGTTAGTATCATAATTACGCTGAACAGCAATCATTGTAACCATCTCATCTACAACAGATACATTAGACTGTTCCAAAAAACCCGGATAAATTGTGTAGGTTGCATCAACTGTAGCAGCGCCATCTATCGGAATAAAGAAGTTCTCTCCATAGTGCTCCAAGTTGTCATAGCTTATTCTTCCATCAGGATAAACAGTCTTCTCAAAGTCAAAGACTCCGACTCTAGCCACTACTTCACCATCCTGAACAATCTCACCAAGAACATTGATCTGCGTTGAAAGGTTAGGATCAAGCTGGATCCTTCCGCCCTCTGCTGACAAAACATAATCCCCGTCTTGTGTTACAAGAAAACCTTCACTGTTAAGAGTAAAGTTACCGTCCCTAGTGTACATTGTATTTGTAACACCGGCTGTATCTCTTTCAATATTAGCAGCCTTATTCGTGTATTCTACACCAAAAAAGCCATATCCACCGATAGCGAGGTCGAAGGTATTATTAGTTTCCCTCATTGGCCCCTCTGTCCAGTCGACATAGCCTTCTCCAATTTTTACACCAGGATTAATGATGCCCAGTCCACGTGCAGTGTTAGGGGCATCAGTATAATCCTTTATTTTCAGCGCAAGTTGATCTCTAAAAGCCTGAGCAGTTGCGCCTTCTTTTTTATAACCATTTGTGTTGGCATTCGCAAGATTGTTGGTGAGCACATCCATTCTGTGTTGCTCGTTGATCATACCGGTGTAAGCAGTGTATAGACCCTTTACCATACAATTTCCTCATACCATCCTGGTCTTATCGTTAGACGTTCTATCCGTGAACGACAATTGCTGCAATGCAGCCATTTTAGTTACAACAGATCAGTCCTCGTGATATCCAACAATGAATTCTACATAACGGCCTGTTCCTATGGCAACTGCTGTCATAGGATCCTCAGCGGTCATAGTGTTGATACCAGTCTTGGAATAGATAAGATCCTCAAGTCCACGAAGAAGTGCTCCACCACCTGTAAGAACAATTCCTCTATCCGCGATATCTGCAGCAAGCTCTGGAGGAGTGTTCTCAAGTACACTGTGGATAGCCTCAATAATCTGCGATGTAGGCTCTCTAAGTGCTTCCTCTGTCTCTTCAGATGATACTCTTACTGTCTTAGGAAGACCTGTTACAAGGTTTCTTCCTCTGACATCCATGTAATCATCCTCAGCACGTGGATAAGCTGATCCAATCTTGATCTTAATATCTTCAGCAGTACGATCACCAATCAAAAGATTGTGTTTCTTTCTCATGTAACGTACGATAGCTTCATCGAAATCATCACCAGCAACCTTAACAGATGTGCTGACAACTGTTCCACCAAGGGAAATTACTGCGATATCAGATGTACCACCACCTATATCAACAATCATGTTTCCACATGGCTTTGTAATATCAATACCTGCGCCGATAGCTGCTGCAATAGGTTCCTCGATAGTCTTAACATCTCTGGCACCGCAAAGTCTAGTTGCATCCTCAACGGCCTTCTTCTCAACCTCAGTAGCTCCACTTGGTACACATACTGCTATGAAAGGCTTACGATGTATTCTGCGTCCAATAGCCTTCTTGATGAAGTATCTCATCATCTGCTCTGTAATTTTGTAGTTAGAGATAACGCCCTGACGAAGTGGTCTGACAGCAACAATGTTGCCTGGTGTACGGCCAAGCATAAGTCTGGCATCCTCACCAATAGCCTTGATCTCTTCTGTATCTCTGTCATAAGCCACAACTGATGGCTCTTTAAGTACTACGCCCTTGCCTCTAATATAAACAAGTACAGAGGCTGTTCCTAAATCAATTCCAATATCTGCGTACTGCATAATTCCTAAGTACCCCTTTCAAATGTAAAGCAAAACACTACAGTTCTGCCAATTAGCTCATAATATCACTACGATTATAAACCAATTTTATCGCCTTGAAAAGAGGGCCTTCCATCCTAATGTTATATCGGCTGATATCAGCGCAAACTTTAGGGGGACATGCGTACATGTCCCCCTAAAACTCAAATACTCACTTTAACATTTTCTTTATATATGCACCTGTATAGGATTTCTTGCACTTTGCAACCTCCTCTGGAGTTCCCTGCACTACCACAGTTCCTCCTCCAGATCCTCCTTCAGGTCCCATATCGATGATATAATCACCTGTTTTTATTACATCCAGGTTGTGCTCGATCACAACCACTGTATTGCCCTGTTCTACAAGCTTGTGCATTATCTTAACCAATTTCTGCACGTCCGCAAAGTGAAGTCCTGTAGTAGGCTCATCCAGAATATAAACCGTCTTACCAGTTCCAACTTTGCTAAGCTCTGTAGCCAGTTTGATACGTTGTGCTTCACCACCGGAAAGTTCTGTACTAGGCTGTCCAAGCTTTATATATCCAAGTCCTACATCATAAAGAGTCTGGATCTTACGCTTTATTGTCTTGACGTTTTCAAAGAATCCCAGCGCCTCCTCAACGGTCATATCAAGTACATCGTAGATGCTCTTTCCCTTGTACTTTACTTCCAAAGTTTCGTGATTATATCTCTTTCCACCGCATACCTCACATGGAACATAGACATCAGGAAGGAAATGCATCTCTATCTTGATTATTCCATCACCGCTGCAGGCTTCACAACGTCCGCCCTTAACGTTAAATGAAAATCTTCCCTTCTTATACCCTCTTGCCTTGGCATCCGGAGTACCTGCAAAAAGATCTCTGATCATATCAAATACACCCGTATAAGTAGCTGGATTTGATCTTGGGGTACGTCCGATTGGAGACTGATCAATAGCAATAACCTTATCAACCTGCTCAAGTCCCTCTATTGCCTTGTGCTTACCAGGTATTACTCTCGCCCTGTTAAGCTCTTTTGCCAGGCTTTTATAAAGAATCTCATTAACAAGTGAACTTTTTCCTGATCCGGAAACGCCAGTTACAATAGTCATAACGCCAAGCGGAATCTCCACATCAATATTCTTGAGGTTATTCTCCTGAGCTCCTATCACTTTGATAAAACCTGTGGGTGTGCGCCTCACGTCAGGAACTTCAATCTTAAGCTTTCCAGAAAGATACTGACCAGTTATGGATTCCTTGACTTCCATTATCTCTTCTGCTGTTCCGCAGGCAACAATCTTGCCTCCGTGTGATCCTGCTCCAGGGCCAACATCTACAATGTAATCTGCTGCCCTCATAGTATCTTCGTCATGCTCAACCACTATCAGCGTATTACCAAGGTCTCTAAGGTTCTTTAGAGTATTAAGCAGCTTATCATTATCCCTCTGATGAAGGCCTATACTAGGTTCATCCAGTATGTAACATACTCCGCAAAGTCCTGAGCCAATCTGTGTCGCAAGTCTTATTCTCTGAGCCTCGCCGCCTGAAAGAGTACCTGTCGCTCTTGAAAGAGACAGATAGTTAAGCCCCACATCTATAAGAAAGCCTACTCTTGCTCTTATCTCTTTGAGTACCTGAGCTCCAATAAGCATCTGCTGCTCAGAAAGTTTCAGGTTCTCAAGATAGTCGTGGAGCTCACCAATCGACATAGAGGTGATCTCAAAAATGTTCTTGTCATCAATAGTTACCGCAAGAGATTCCTTTTTAAGTCTCTGACCGCCGCATAGTGGACAAGGGGTGATTCTCATGAATTCCTCGTACTCCGCCTTCATGTTCTCAGAAAAGGTCTCTTTATATCTCTGCTCCACATTCTTTATCAGGCCATCAAAAAGAACCGGATAATCCCCAACTCCTCTGCTGCCTTCATAGTGTACCATGACCGTCTTGTCTGCCCCATGAACCAGCATATGTCTTACCTTTTCAGGAAGGTCTTTGTAAGGAGTATCAAGACTGAACTTATAAGCCTTGGCAAGAGCCTTTAAGGTAGCATTACTAAAGCTTCCCTCCTTGTTGGATGACTGCCATCCCATAACAACGATACAACCGTCATTTAGGGAAAGGGATTTATCCGGAATCATAAGATCCTCATCAAATTCCATCTTGTAGCCAAGTCCAAAGCAGTCAGGACATGCTCCGAATGGGTTGTTAAAAGAAAAGCTTCTAGGCTCAATTTCCGGAATGCTTATTCCACAGTCAGGGCAGGCAAAATTCTGACTAAAGCTAAGCTCTTTGCCATCCACAACATCCACCAGAAGAAGGCCATCAGCCAAAGCAAGTGCGCTTTCCACAGAATCTGTAAGTCGTCTTCTAAGGTTCTCATTGTCTTCATGAACTACGATTCTATCTACAATGATTTCGATAGAATGCTTGATGTTCTTATCAAGCTTTATCTCTTCCTCTGATATTTCATACTGGCTTCCATCGATCCTGGCTCTTACATAGCCAGCTCTTTTAGCTCTGTCGAGTGTCTTGGCGTGTTCACCCTTCTTACCCCTTACAACTGGAGCCAGGATTTGGATCTTGGTATTCTCCCCAAGCGCCATGATCTGGTCACACATCTCATCTACAGTCTGCCTTCTGATCTCACGACCACAGTTAGGGCAGTGAGGAATACCAATCCTGGCATACAGAAGTCTGAAATGATCGTAAATCTCAGTAACAGTTCCTACTGTTGACCTTGGATTTTTGTTAGTGGACTTCTGATCAATGGAAATAGTTGGCGAAAGCCCTTCTATCCTCTCAACATTAGGCTTGTCCATCTGTCCTAAAAACATTCTGGCATAGGAAGACAAAGACTCCATATAACGTCTTTGTCCCTCTGCAAAAATTGTGTCAAATGCAAGCGATGACTTACCCGAGCCTGAAAGTCCCGTAAATACTGTAAGTGTTTCCCTTGGAATCTTGACACTTACATTCTTTAAATTATGTTCATTGGCACCACGAACTCTTATATAATCATGAATATCAGAGGGTAGTATCCTCTTGGTCGTGGTGTTCTTCTTGGTCATATTTCTGTTATCTGTACTCATATTTCACTCCTGATCAGTAAGTAGTCCCTTACTTACCTTCCGTTAGATCATTAAGTATCTTCTTCAACTCGATCATCTGGTCACGCAGAGTAGCCGCAGTCTCGAAATCAAGCTCTGTAGCAGCCCTCTTCATCTTCTTCTGAACATCACCAATAAGTTTCTCAAGTTCTGCCTGATCCATAGACTCTGGATCCTTCTCAAAGCGTACTTCTTCCTTGGCAACTGCCTTGGTAACCGCGATAAGATCACGGACTGCCTTCTTGATAGTCTGAGGTGTTATGCCATGCTCCTTATTATATTTCTCCTGAATGGCACGACGTCTCTTAGTCTCGTCAATAGCCTTCTGCATTGAATCAGTCATGTTATCAGCATACATGATGACTCTTCCCTCAGAGTTTCTGGCTGCACGTCCTATAGTCTGTATCAAGGATGTTTCTGAACGAAGGAAGCCTTCCTTGTCCGCGTCAATGATAGCCACCAGAGAAATCTCAGGAATATCAAGGCCCTCTCTAAGAAGGTTGATACCAACAAGTACATCGAACACATCAAGTCGCATATCCCTGATGATTTCAGACCTCTCCAGAGTATCAATATCTGAATGAAGGTATTTTACTCTGATCCCTGACTCTGCAAGGTATTCAGTAAGGTCCTCTGCCATGCGTTTGGTAAGCGTAGTAACAAGCACCTTGTTCTTCTTGTCAACTTCTGTCCTGATCTCACCTATAAGATCATCTATCTGTCCCTCAACAGGGCGTACAGAAATCTCAGGATCAAGAAGTCCTGTGGGCCTTATAACCTGCTCTGCTCTCAACAGTTCATGTTCTTCCTCATACTTACCAGGTGTAGCCGAGCAAAATAGCATCTGATCTATATGGGATTCAAACTCCTCAAAGTTAAGAGGTCTGTTATCCAATGCAGATGGAAGCCTGAATCCATAATCTACAAGAGTAAGCTTCCTACTTCTGTCTCCGTGGTACATGGCTCCAACCTGAGGAATAGTCATATGTGACTCATCAACTATGATCAAAAAATCTCTATCAAAGAAGTCCAATAGAGTAAGCGGTGGTTCCCCAGGCTTCATAAAATTGAGATGCCTTGAATAATTCTCGATTCCAGAGCAAAATCCCGTTTCCCTCATCATCTCAACATCAAAGTTTGTTCTCTCAGATATTCTCTGGGCCTCAATAAGCCTGTCCTCGCCCTTGAAAAACTTTATCTGTTCCTCAAGTTCCTTCTCTATATTGTCACAGGCCATATTTATCTTCTCCTGTGGGACAACATAATGGGAAGCTGGATATATCATCACATGGGTAAGTTCGCTCCTGACCTTGGCTGTAACTGGTTCTATCTGACAGATCCTGTCTATCTCATCTCCAAAAAACTCTACTCTTATAAGATAGTCATCCGCGTTGGCAGGGAAAATCTCCACTGTATCGCCTCGAACTCTGAAATTACACCTGTTAAGATCCAGATCATTTCTGTCGTACTGGATTGCCACCAGATCCTTGATAAGATCATCTCTGTCCTTCTGCATTCCTGGTCTCAATGAAATAGACATACCCTTGAATTCCTCCGGGCTGCCCAGTCCATAAATGCAGGAAACACTGGCTACAACTATGACATCCTTCCTCTCTGCAAGTGAAGCTGTAGCGGAGAGTCTCAACTTGTCTATCTCATCATTTATGGCCGAATCCTTGGCTATATAAGTATCAGTCTGGGGAACATAAGCTTCTGGCTGATAGTAATCATAGTAAGAGACAAAATACTCTACGGCATTCTCCGGGAAGAATTCCTTCATCTCGCCATAAAGCTGTCCAGCCAGCGTCTTGTTATGGCTTATTATGAGCGTAGGCTTGTTAAGAGCAGCTATTACATTAGCCATAGTAAAGGTCTTACCTGAACCTGTAACGCCAAGCAGGGTTTCAAACTGGTTACCCTGTTTGAAACCCTCCACCAACTCTTTTATTGCCTGAGGCTGATCGCCTGTAGGCTTAAATTCACTGTGTAATTTGAACTCCATATCGATTCAGTTCCTCTCTGGAGCAAGTATAACATTTTATACAATCAAAGTCCACTATTTTTAGAACATTTGTTCTTTTATATGCTGAGATTCAATGAATCGTAGGTATATACAAGATCCTGCTCTATAACAAAATCCTCTTCCGCAAATTCCCGGCTATAATCTGTACTTTCAAGAAGCTGGGTCGTACACATAGCTGCCGTAGCTTTGCCTTCCTTTGCCTTAACAGGCTCCTCTGCATCATCCCCTAAAAGGCTTCCAACTCCCAGTATCACCACCAGAGCAAAAAGAACTATCACAAACGTATATACAAAGATTATCATTTTTTCTGTAAAACCTCGCTATCTAATATGTTTTCCACCTGGCCCTCTATCCAGATTCTTGCAGCAAAAAGTCTTTCTCTGACTGCAGGAAGCCTAACTGCCATATCATTAGCAGCTGCCTCTCTTACAGCCTCTCCTTTTATAAGGCAGCCTGAAATTACAAGCGACATCATAACTGCCGCTACCACAACCTTGATCCCGCTTTTGGCCTTTCTTAGCCTTACCTTCTTTGGATATTCCAAAAGAGCTTTCTCAATCTCTTTAACTGACCTAAATCTATCCTCTCTGTCCGGCCTTGTGCACTTTTTGATTATCCCTAGAAATTCTGGAGAAACGCCCTTTATGCCCTTCTTTAAAAAAGATGTAACTTCCTCCTGGTCACCAACATTTGCTCCTGATACCAACTGCAGAAGTGTCATTCCCAGGCAGTAAATATCAGTCCTCGGATCAGTCTGTCCAAGATTTCCAAACTGCTCAGGCGCTGCAAATCCTAATGTTCCAAGATTCAGAGTATCTGACTTTTCCAAAGCCTCATAAAATCTTGCTGCCCCAAAATCAATGAGGCACACGTGGCCATCAAGCTTTCTGACTATATTGGCAGGCTTGAGATCTCTGTAGATAACTGGCTGCCTTCTACCGTGCAAATACCTGAGTATCTCCGCAATTTCGCATCCCACTCTGGCAGCCTCTTTTTCCGTTAGCACACCCTCCGCAAAAAGAACTTTCTCAAGACTTATACCTGGTATAAATTCAAGCACTATGCCGTCAGAGCTTCTCTGGTACAACTTAGGAATTCCTTCGTGGTCTAGCCCTTCAAGGATTCTAGCCTCGTTGTCCAGGTTTTTCTTCTCTGCAAGAAGCTTTCTCATGGCTTTAGCATTCTTTTCGCCAGCTTCTGCATTTTCATATTTACCTGCTTCCCATAGATTTCCACTCTTACACATCTTCACAGTGACTTTTCTTCCTGTAAAAATCTCTTTTCCCAGAAAGACTCTGCTGTTTCCACCGCTTCCAAGAGGCTCTAGTAGCTTAATCTTGTCCATAATACCTCACATTTCCAGGCACATGGCTGCTACCGAAATATTATCCTCTTCGTTTCTTGAAATAGCCAGATTCGCCAATTTCTTGCATTGATCCAACATATCTGCATCAGTTATGCACATCTGAGGGCAAAGCTTTGTCCTCATGTCTTCTGCTGAAAGAGTCCGCCAAAAGCCATCACTGCAGGCGATAATAGTAGTATTTCCTTCTATTGTTCCTCTTTTTACCTCTGGAACAGGGGCATGACTCGTTCCTATGCACTGTAGTAGAACACTCTTTTCCTGATCATTTATAGCCTGACTCTCTGTGATCATTCCCTTATCTATCTTGTCCTGCACCAGACTCTGATCCCTTGTGAGTCGCACTACTTCCCTGCTCTTAATTGCATAAAGTCTTGAATCTCCTACGTTAACTGACATATATTTATTTCCAATCTGCAAAAGAGCCGTAAGCGTGGTTCCAAGCTGCAGGCCTCTATGCTTGCCGTACCTTCGCAAGTCCCCGTTTATTCTGCTGATCATTCTGACAAAAGAGCTTTCTATGGCATCCCATAATTCACTTTCCGACATATTCTGCATAAGGCTCAGCTCCTCATGAAACCAAGACTCCAAGGTCCTTATTGCCTTGCAGCTTGCTACCTCACCTCTGGAAAGTCCGCCCATACCATCACATACTGCCACAAAAGATATTCTTCCATGGTTTCTGGTATTTGCAACCTTCACAAGCGCAGAATCCTGATTAATGTTCCTGGTCTGACCAACGTCAGTATAAATACATGCTTTTACTTTCATAAAATCCCTTTCCTTACTACAAACAACAATCAAATCCTAAGTGGAATAAGTGCTCGATACGAGCTGTTGAATAAAAAGAAAAAACTGTGCCTTTTTAGATAAAAAAGACACAGTCATGAATAATACTATTTATGAAATTATTTGTCAAGCATCTCCTGCATAACCTCTAGAGCCTTGTCAAGCTGAGTATCTGTCTTGTCTGCAGCATAAGCTTCAGGATCATATTCGACCTCTATATCAGGTGCGATTCCAACGCCATGGATATTGACGCCGTTTGGTGTAAAGTAGCTGCTGACTGTAAGTTTAACTGCGGTTCCATCTCTAAGGTCAAATATCCTCTGGACAATTCCCTTGCCATAGGTTGTCTTACCTACAAGAGTTCCTTTCTCATAATCCTTGATAGCCCCAGCAAGAATCTCGCTTGCACTTGCTGAATATTGGTTAACCAGTACAACTACAGGAATATCGATCTCGTTTTCTCCATCGCAGTTGTAATCCTCTCTGTTACCATCTCTGTCCTCGGTGTACACTATTACGCCCTTGGGAAGAAGCTGCCTTGCTATATCGCAGACAGTAGAAAGGTTTCCGCCCGGATTGGATCTAAGGTCAATAATCAGGCCTTCTATATTCTGGGCGCGAAGCTCAGCCATTCCCTCTATAAACTGTTCAGTAGTAACTTCGTCAAACTCTGTTATCTTAAGATAACCAATGTTATCTTCATAAACCTGTGTGCTTACTGTAGGAACCTCTATCTGTGCTCTTTCTACATCAACTTCAACATTTTCTGTTTCACCTGATCTTACAAGAGTGAGATGTACTGTAGTTCCAGCTTCTCCCTTGATCATCCCAACAACTTCTTCAAGTGAAAGGCCTTCAGTAGAAACCTTGTCAACCTGATAAATTATGTCATCCACACAAAGCTGTGCTTCCTCAGCAGGGCTTCCAGGCATAACCCCTGAAATTCTGGCCATTTTAAGAGTATTATCAAAGCTAACATAGGCACCTATTCCAAAGTAAATACCTTTGGTGCTGTTCATTATCTCATTGAGTTCTTCCTCAGTGTAATAAACTGAGTAAGGATCTCCAAGGGAATCCATAAGTCCCTTGTACATTCCATTTATCTCTTCCTGTTTATCCACATCTGTCTTGTAATAGTAAGTATCTATAACGCTCTCAAGAGCCTTTATCTTGCTTGCCACAGACTCATCCAGGATTTCACTATTTTCAAATCCAAGACTTGCGGCGTAATTGGCCCTTGTATAATACAAAAGATAAAACGCAAGGGAAGATACCACCAGAACTGCCACCAAAAATCCTACCAGTATTCCAGCTATAAATCTTCCTGCAAGCTTTCTGTCTTTAACATTTTCTTGCCTTACAGGATTTTCCTTAGTAAGTATCTCATCAACGGACATGGCCTCAGGCCTTGTCTCATTTAAATCTTTATTGTCCACTTATTTATACCTCAAAAATTATTTTAGATAGTTCCACGGGCTGACATAGGCACCATTTAGTCTTACACCAAAGTGAAGATGGTTTCCAGTCGACCGGCCAGTAGTACCTACTGCTCCAATCTTGGTTCCTGCTGTAACGTCCTGTCCTTTTGAAACATAAAGCGCTGAACAGTGCATATAAACCGTATAAAGACCTGCGCCATGGCTTATCATTATGTAGTTACCCATTGAGCCTTCATAAGCTGCAGCCACTACTGTTCCATTATAGGCCGCAAGAATAGGTGTTCCTCCCGGAGCTGCAAGATCAATACCATTGTGCATCTTCTCAATTCCAAGAGTGGGATGCATTCTCATTCCGTAATCATCAGAGATTCTGGTATATCCCGGACATGGCCAGGTGAACATTCCGCCATCATATGTATACCTGCTATATAGCGCAGCTTTGTCTGCAGCAACCTCTCTTTCCAGAGCCGCTATAGCTGCATTCTCAGCCTTGATCTCTTCCTCGTATTCCTTGATAGCCGCCTCTTTGTCTGTGATGTTAGCCTGCACAGTATTAAGCTCTGAGCTCTTTTGCTGCAGGAGGGTCTCAAGATTAGCCTGCTCCGACTCTTTCGTCGCCTTAGCTTCATCCAGAGTTTTCTTTTCCTCTTCAAGAGCCTGCTTGGTCACAGAGATCAGCTGCGTAGTAGCCTTATATTCCTCGAGCTTTTGCCTGTCGTAGGCTGACAACATCTCAATATAGTCCGCCTTATTCAGCATCTCCGCAAAACTTCCAGATTTCATCAAAAGCTCCATGTACATCGTATCTCCACGTTCATACATGAACTTGATACGCTTCTTCATGGCCTCATACTGATTCTTCTGAACCTCTTCCGCTGCAGCCAGTTCAGCCGTAGTCGTTTGGATCTGCGCTTCTTTGGCAGTTATCTGCTCATTAAGATTATCGATATTACTCTGAACCTCAGTTAATGAGGAATCTATCTTGGTAATATAGCTATTCAGATTAGATTTGCTAGTTTCAAGCTCCTTCTTGACCTTCTCAAGATCCGTCTTGGCATTTTTCAAGGAATCCCTTTCCTTTTTCGCGTTGGAAATCTGATTTTCCTTTTCCTTGATGCTCTCCTCCGTGACCTCAGCGTGAACAATTATGTGATTACTCCCGCACAAGGTCAGTATCATGACCAGGCTCAACAGAGCGTACAGAATTCTCTTTCCCAAAATCCAAACTTCCTTTTCTTCTTACACATGTAAGTGTTTTCTTACTGTTGTAAAGCTTCCAAAGAAGCCGATTCCAATGCCTATAGCCAGAGAAATAGGTATAAGCTGTTTGTAGATCACCTCAACCGGTAAAAAGTTAAGCAATGAGCTCAGCATTGTAAACTTAGTAGCTACATAGGTGATTGCTCTTGTATAGACAAAATAAACTATCGTCAAGGGAATCAGAGATCCAATGATTCCAATCAAAATACCCTCAACCACGAATGGTGCTCTTACAAAGAAGTCCGTAGCACCAATATATTTCATAATATTGATCTCATCCTTACGAACTGAGATACCCATTGTAACTGTGTTGCTGATAAGGAAAATAGATACCAGCAGCAGAATGATTATGATACCTGCAGAAACATAAGCAATCAGTTTGTTAATACCACTAAGAGTATTGGCTGTCACCTCTGAACGATTAACTGATCTGACAACTGTTATAGATTCTGCATAAGTAACCAGTGCTGGCTGCATTGAGACATCATTTAAGTAAATCTGAAGGTTTGCTGAATCTGCAAGAGGATTCTCAGTAAATCCATCCGCATACTCGCCAAGATACTCTCCCTTAAAGCTCTCCCAGGCCTCGTCAGCAGAAACATATACGATTTCTCTGACCTCTGCTCTCTTCTCAAGATCACTCTTTACAGCAAGTATCTGGTCCTCTGTAGTACCCTCATTAAAGAACACTGTTACAGAGACTCCCTCTTCTGCAGTTTTTACCACATGCTGAAAGTTTGTGATGATGGCATAGAACATTCCAAAAAGGAAAAGACATGCACTGATAGTTGCTACAGAAGCAAGTGTATACCACTTATTTCTTCCAAGATTTTTAAATCCCTGACCAATGGTATAAAAGAAACTATTAATCCTCATCGATGTACATACCTTCTTCCTCGTCTTCTATGATAACGCCCTTTTTCATGGTGATCACTCGTTTCTTCATGGCATTAACGATTTCTCTGTTATGGGTTACCACAATAACAGTTGTTCCGTTCTCATTGATCTGCTCCATGAGCTTCATGATCTCCCATGAATTGTTAGGATCAAGGTTTCCAGTAGGCTCATCCGCCAAAAGAATTGCCGGCTTGTTGACCAGTGCTCTTGCCAGCGCAACTCTCTGCTGTTCACCACCTGACAACTGGTTTATCTTGTTCTTGTACTTGCCAGCCAGATTAACAGTGGCAAGGATAGAAGGAACATTTCTCTTGATATCTCTTGTAGGTGTCTGTACGATTCTCTGGGCAAAAGCCACATTCTCATAGACATTCCTATCCTTGAGAAGTCTGAAATCCTGGAAAACGATTCCAAGATTTCTCCTAAACTTAGGGATCTTGCTGTGCTTGATCCTCCTAAGGTTATAACCTAGAACTGTGATTTCTCCGTCAGTTGGAACCAGTTCTCTTAAAAGGAGCTTGATCAATGTAGACTTACCTGATCCACTGTCTCCCACTATAAAAACAAATTCACCCCTCTTAATATGAAGGGTGACTCCGTTTAATGCAGGCGCACCCGTAGAATAAGATTTAGTCACGTTCTCAAGCGTGATAACCTCATCCTCCGGTATCTGCCTATTTGTTCTTTTTCTTCTATATCCTCTTTCCATAATATTCTCCCCCGGAGATAGTCTTATTTAAGCAAAAGAGCTTATGTAAACTTCTCCATGTATTTCATGTATCTTACTACCATAAGTGCAATCTTGAAGGTGATCGCATCATCGAAAACTCTAAGATCTAGTCCTGTGCTCTTCTGAAGCTTATCCAGTCTGTATACAAGTGTATTTCTGTGTATAAAGAGCTGTCTGGATGTTTCAGAAACGTTCAGGCTATTCTCAAAGAACTTGTCGATAGTAGTAAGGGTCTCCTGATCAAAATCATCAGGATTCCTACCCCCGAATATTTCCTTGATGAACATTTTGCAAAGAGGTATTGGCAGTTGGTAGATAAGACGTCCAATTCCAAGTTCGCTGTAACAGATAACCTTGCGTTCGTCGAAGAATATCTTTCCGACATCGAGGGCCATCTTAGCTTCCTTGTAGGAACGGCTCACTTCCTTGATCTCACCGACTACTGTACCATAGGCAACTCTGACTCCCGTAAGTCCCTCTTTCTCAAGGGCCATGAGCATTTCATCTGCCACTTTTGAAATCTCGGAAGGCTTGAGCATATCGCTCACGTCCTTGACCACAATAACATTGTCTTCATCAACCTCGGTTACAAAATCATTACCATTTCCAAAATGAGTTCTTGTAATCTCAAGAGCATTATTGTCTCTGCCATTTACTGATTCTATGATCATAGCCACTCTCTTGGCGTCAGTCTGTATATGTAGTTTCTTGGCCCTACTGTAGATATCCACCAAAAGAAGGTTATCAAGCAATAGGTTCTTGATGAAGTTATCCTTATCAAATCTCTCCTTGTAGGCAACTAAAAGACTCTGGATCTGGTAAGCGATCATCTTGCCAAGCATATAGGTATTCTCGCCACTACCAGTGCAGATCAAAATATATTCAAGCTGCTGCTCGTCATATATCTTAAAATACTGATGTCCCTGAATTTCCTGAGAATCTGCTGGAGAATCCACAAAATTTCTTGCAGACATGGACACATTTCCAATATCTGTAGTAGTGGATGCCACCTCCTTGCCATCAATGTCTAGAACACAAAGATCCACGTGAGCTATAGTCTTAAGCCCATCAATGGTATTCTGAAGAATTTGATTCGATATCATTTATCACTCTTTCTGCAGCACATAATATGCTACGATAATAAAAAACTTAAAGACATTTTAATATATTTGTACAAAAAAATCTAGCCAAGGAACAGCATTTTTTGTCTATTTTTCAATTTTCTCCGTCATATTCTACAAAAACATATACTGTTTTTTGTGTGGATAATGACTCTTTTCCCTATTAAGCTTCCAATCTTCTAGCCGATATACTTGATAGGATAAAGTGTATATGTACATGAACCCCTGTAGTTTAGGTACATTGCAGTCGCACAGGAGGTGCTTATGGATATTCCCGCTTTATCAATGGCACTATCTCAGAACAAAGTTCTTAATGATGTTGGTGTGGCCATGTTATCAAAAAGCCTGGATACTATGGAGAGCGCTGGAGAAGCGCTAGTATCCACCATCGATTCGGCTGCAGAGCTTTCTGTAAACCCGAACCTTGGGGCCAATATCGACATTAGGATCTGAGAAAAAAACACCCATAGCCGAAAGGTTATGGGTGTCTTTTTTTATGATATAGCTATATCATAAAAAACGCTCCGCAAAGGATGCGCACTCGCGCGATAGGCAAATGTTGCATAAATGCAACCGCGCTCGGCGCGAGCATGTTGCAAGCAACATGCTTTCTTATAGCAAAGTATATAAATACATGTAGGAAATTGATATTACCATGGCAATGATAAGCGGTAGTGTTATAAGTTCCAGACCAAATCTGCTTCTTCCTGGAATACTTTCCAGAAATTCTATCCTGCCCTCAATAGTAGCGATCAGACGCAAAATAAGTATTGCTCCCACTGTAAATATGGCTGCTGCCACAAAAAGATAGACATAATAAATAGTATCAAGACCTGATGCGCCAATGTAATCCTCAGCCATGGTCGCAGCTTCATCCAGTGCACTGTTATTCGCATACATCATCACAACTTCTATAGTGTTAAAGGTCGCATGAGCCAAAAATGATGCTGTTATCGTACCTGTTGCCTCATACAAAAGAGCCAGCATGATTCCCATTACAGCTCCATAAGCAAACTGATTGAAGTTCATGTGCATCATACCAAACAAAACAGATGAAAGAAGAATTGAACCAACTATTCTTCCTGTTCTCTGGTATGACTGCAAAATAACTCCTCTAAATACAATCTCCTCAACCAAAGGCCCCAGAATGCCGATAGAAAGAATCATCACCCACATCGGCATCTTTAAAACGTCCCCGCTTATAGCCGATACAGTATTTTCCACAAATATCATGGACACTGCATTTACAAAGGTCACCATCGGAAATAGCATTATCACATAAAGGATCACAAGTAGCACTGTCTTAATCCTGATCTTATGAAAAGGTATCATGACAGAAAGCTTCTCACCACTGTAAAACACCGCTGCCAGTGCAGGGATAAGTACAACTCCTTCACTTAAGATGTTATTAGCCAGAATTGATACTGTAGGTCCTCCATTGGCATACCAAAGCGACATTGCAAGCACTAGTCCAAGTGTAGACAATATCATATACAAATACGTTCTGTTAGCTCTCCTGTAATCCATCAGAATTCTCCTTAAACCAGATCAATAGAATCCTTGCCAATAGTGATCTTTCCTTCTTTGAGAAGGCGGCCAACTGCACGCTTAAACTCATTTTTGCTCATCTGAGTCTTTTCTCTGATAAGATCAGGAGATGCCTTATCTGTAAATGGAAGTCTTCCACCACAGTCTTTTATCATATCAAGAAGCTTTTGAGCATCTGTATCCATCTGAAGATATGCTTTTTCCCTTATGCTGAGGTTCAGGCGCCCATCTTCCTTGACAGAAGTAATCCTGGCATTAACACTGTCACCAATCTTCACATTGCCAAAAAGCTCTTTTTTAGGGATAAGTCCTGAATAAATATCATCAACAGCCACAAAGGCGCCAAAATTATCGCTCATCTCATAAACTGTACCTATAACCTTGTCATCCTTGGCATAGGGGCTGTTTGTCTTAAGATATGGATATACATTCATTGTAACCGCAAGTCTGCTGCTCTTATCAATGTAAAGAGCACATAAAACCTCTTCGCCGGCCTTAACCTTTTTAGTCTGCTCTCTAAATGGTAAAAGAACATCCTTTTCAAGTCCCCAGTCCATAAAAGCACCAATTCTACTGGTTTCCTTAACCTTGAGCATTCTTACATCACCCAGCATTATCTTCGGCTCATTAGTAGTCGCGATCAGTCTGTCATCAGAATCCTTATAAATAAATACCTCTACTACTGATCCAACCTCTGTTCCTGATGGAACCTGTTTAGCAGGAAGAAGAACCTTCTCCTCCGCTCCGGCCTGTTCTGACAGGTATACGCCAAAATCCACCTTTTTAACTACTGTTAGTTTCTGTTTTTCTCCAAGTTTGATCATAATGTCTTCCGTCCTTTCTTTGTACATGCTATGCACATGCTAAACAACTACATCTTAATCCATTTTTAACTGAACAGTACATACTCCAAGTCCTTCTGAATCCTGGAGACTTACTGTATAAACCTTATTATCCCCTATATTGCTGCTGATAACAACAGGGTACAAAACATCACCCAATAGGGCCTGTTTCTTGTACTCAGCCCTCATAGATATCACTTTTTGCTCCTGCTGTCCGAGGCTGTCTATGGCCATTCTGATATACTGACCATTATTGACATGATTGTTAGTATCAAGGTGATTCTTCCTGACTACAATCTCTTCAGCCTTGTAGCTAACTCCCTCCGGAATAGTAATCTTCCTATCCTCATATACCATATCGAGCTTGTCCTCTAATGGATAGGCCTCTACTATCTCTTTAGTAACTCTTGTAGGAACTCCTTTTTTGAAATCAAACAAGGTCCATACAGAATTAGCTACAGCCAGCATCTCTCCATCCTTGGTCTTCATAAAGAAATTACGTAGTCCCAAAGGTCCCTTTAACATATATGGGATTGTGCCTATTGTCACCTCTTCACAGAGCCTTGGCAAGCGCCCGATCTCTATCTGCCAGGAATTTAAAACCCATGCTATGCCCTGCTTTCTCAGGTATTCCATGGTTGCTGGTCCATCCTGAGTTTGAAATGTCGAGCAATCCTGAAAATAGTCAATAAGTGCTTCCAGCGTCAAAATGGCATTACTATCCGTTTCGCTGTACCTGATACGTGAGTCAAAGCTGTACATAATTCCTCCCCAAGAGTCAACAAACAAATGAAGCAGTTATAGGTCTACTCAAAAAATATGAAGCAAAAATAATATAGAAAAAACGGGACTGTTGTGACCAACAATCCCGTTTGAATAGCTGGGCTAGTAGGATTCGAACCTACGTAATGACGGAGTCAGAGTCCGTTGCCTTACCGCTTGGCGATAGCCCATCGACAAGTGTTAATTATACGCATGTAAAAAATAAAATGCAAGCACTTTTTTTAAAATTTTATAAAAATCGTTAATTCGATTATAAATATGCCGCTATCCGTATTTTAAAACACAGATAGCGGCGCTTCATTAACCTTCAAATAATAGATCGGCGTAGGTTGGAAATGGCCAATCCTTCTTATCTAACAAAAGCTCGAGCTTATCAGCAGGTTCTCTTAAATCATCCATTACTGGGCGAACCTTATCCTTATAGAAAAATGCTCTCTTTCTCTGATCTTCTATAACTGATGCCTTGCCCTCAAGAGTTTTAAGCTTATCAAGAGCCTCCTTCATCTTGCCAAGATGCATCTGGATTTCCTTGAGTTCATCTATTTCAACTGATGCGCTAACACCAGCCGCTGTTATAGCATTGATATCTGCTGCAAGTCTTCCTGCATACTTCATTACTGCAGGAATGATCTGCTTGGAAGCCATATCAATCATAGTAAGAGCCTCGATATTGATAGTCTTGGCATAGTTCTCAAAAATGATCTCTCTTCTGGACTCAAGCTCAGTCTTGGTATATACACCAAAATCCTCAAAAAGCTTAATTGCCTTTTTAGTAATAAGTGTGTCTGCTGCCTCGATTGTAGACTTGATATTAGGAAGTCCTCTTCTCTCAGCCTCTTTGATCCACTCATTTGAGTATCCATCACCATTGAAGATGATTCTCTGATGATCTGTCAGATACTCCTTGATAAGATCATGAACAGCTTCGTCGAAATTCTTGGCCTTTTCAAGCTTATCTGCTGCCTCGCAGAAAGCCTCAGCAACGATTGTATTAAGTGTCGTATTTGAGCTGGCCATTGAATCTGATGATCCAACCATTCTGAACTCAAATTTATTACCAGTAAATGCAAACGGTGAAGTACGGTTTCTATCTGTCGCGTCCTTCTCAAACTGTGGAAGTGTAGATACACCAGTCTTGAGCTTACCGCCTCTCTTGCTGGACTTGGCAACACCAGTCTCAATAAGCTGTCTTACAACATCCTCAAGCTGTTCTCCAAGGAATACAGAAATAACTGCAGGCGGAGCCTCGTTGGCACCAAGTCTGTGATCGTTACCAACATCAGCAGCACTCTGCCTTAAAAGGTCTGCATGTGTGTCTACTGCCTTCAAAATGCAGGCAAGAACAAAAAGGAACTGAACATTCTTGTTAGGCGTATCGCCTGGATCAAGAAGATTAACACCATCATCTGTGCAAAGTGACCAGTTATCATGCTTACCAGAACCATTTACACCTGCAAATGGCTTCTCGTGAAGAAGGCATCTCATGTGGTGATGCTCAGCAACACGCTTCATTGTCTCCATAATGATCTGATTGTGATCTACTGCAATGTTGGCAGTCTCATAGACTGGTGCAAGCTCATGCTGGCCAGGAGCAACCTCGTTGTGCTGAGTCTTATCAGGAACTCCGAGTTTCCAGAGTTCAACATTGAGATCCTTCATGAATTCGCCAACTCTTTCACGGATAACACCAAAATAGTGATCCTCCATCTCCTGTCCCTTAGGAGGCTGAGCACCAAACAATGTTCTTCCAGTGAAAATAAGGTCTTCTCGTTTCATGGACTTATCCCAATCCACAAGGAAGTATTCCTGCTCAGGTCCAACTGAAACATTGACCTTAGTAGCAGTTGTGTTACCAAAAAGTCTTACAATCCTCAGAGCCTGCTTATTAACAGCCTCCATGGAACGAAGAAGTGGAGTCTTCTTATCAAGAGCGTCTCCTGTGTATGAACAAAACGCTGTTGGAATGCAAAGTGTAACACCTGCGCCAGATTCCTTCAAAAATGCAGGTGAAGTGATATCCCAGGTTGTATATCCTCTTGCCTCGAATGTGGCACGAAGACCTCCTGAAGGGAATGATGAAGCATCAGGCTCGCCCTTAATGAGCTCTTTTCCTGAAAAAGAAGTAAGCATACGGCCATCTTTGTCAGCTGAACCAACAAAAGAATCATGTTTCTCAGCAGTAATACCTGTAAGTGGCTGGAACCAGTGTGTATAGTGAGTAGCACCATTTTCTACTGCCCACTCCTTCATAGCATTTGCCACAACATCTGCAGATTCCTTGGAAAGCTCTCCGCCATGCTCAGTTACATTTACAACTTCCTTGTAAACATTCTTGGGTAATCTCTCTCTCATCTTGGCAAGAGTAAAGACATTCTGCCCAAAAATCTCTTCAACATTTACCTTGTTCCCCATGTGATTTCACATTCCTTTCGCTACAAGACCTTGATCTTATAATTCAATTTTTCCGTTACATATTACAACACATTGTGCAAAACGCAAAGCACTTTTTTCAGGCACCGCAATCTGGAAGATTAGTCTCAACTTCCGGCGAGCTAGATTTCACCCTCAGAATATCGTATTTCTCAGGCCTTTCTGAAAGGTCTACAAAAAGTGTCTGCTTGGAATGTGGACATGATTCTACAGGTGTTCCATCTTCCGCATACATTCCCTTAACGGTAACCTTTATATCCGTTCCGTCAGGCTTCATGATTTCAATTTCATCACCCACAGAGAACTTATTTCTCTGCTCAAACTTAGCATAACCTCTGTTATCTATTTCCCCTACAATTCCTAGGTAGATATACTCATTAACATAAGTATTATTGTCATAAATCTGTGCCTCATCGCTAGGCTTGCCAAAATAGAATCCCGTAGTAAACTGGCGATATGTACACTTTGATATCTGATCAAGGTACCATGGCATATTCTGTCTGTACTTATCCTCAGATTCAAAGAAATCATCTATAGCTTTTCTATAAGTTCTGGCAACAGTAGCTACATAAAGAGCAGTCTTCATACGGCCCTCGATCTTGCAGCTGTCAATCCTTGCATCTACCATCTCTGGAATATGCTCTATCATGCATAGATCCTTGGAGTTAAAGATATAAGTTCCTCTCTCATTTTCATAGACAGGAAGATATTCTCCAGGTCTCTTTTCCTCAACAACAGAATACTTCCATCTGCAAGGGTGTGTGCATGCTCCTTTATTGGCATCTCTTCCTGTGAAATAATTAGACAAAAGACATCTTCCTGAATAGGAAATGCACATAGCTCCGTGAATGAAGCATTCCATCTCAAGATCTTCAGGAATCTTTTCCGTGATCTCTTTTATCTCGCGAAGTGAAAGTTCTCTTGCAGCCACTACTCTCTTGGCTCCTAGATCATGCCAGAAATTATATGTCTCATAGTTAGTATTGTTAGCCTGTGTCGATACGTGAATATCTATCTCAGGGCAGATCCTTCTAGCCTTCATAAAGATTCCGGGGTCAGCTATTATAAGAGCATCAGGCTTTAGCTCTTTTAACTCATGAAGATATTTCTCAACTCCGTCAAGATCGTAGTTATGAGCGAGGATATTAACTGTTACGTGAACCTTTACTCCATGGGCATGTGCAAATTCTATGCCCTCCTTCATTTCCTCAGGGCTGAAGTTCTTGGCCTTGGCACGCAGTCCAAAAGCATCTCCGCCAATATAAACTGCGTCTGCTCCAAAAATAACAGCTGTTTTTAGTACCTCCAGGCTACTTGCTGGAATCAGTAATTCAGGTTTTTTCATTGATTTCTCCACATTTCTAAGCTAAAACAAAAATCGTTACATCATGCTTATAACCGCACAGATAAGGTCATGCCATCTCCCACAGTCAGAATAACCGTATTCAGGGCATCATTATGTTTGAGTTCATAAAGATACTCCCTCATTCTGGCATGTATTGTCCTGTCTCTCCTGGTTACCGCAAATCTGGACTCTATAACATCTCCATCCTGAAGAACATTATCAGATACCAGTAGTCCCCCTTTATTCAGGATTCTAAGGCAATCAGGCAGGAAATTGATGTACTGCCCCTTTGCCGCATCCATAAAAATAAAATCATACCCCGGGGATAGCGTTTTAAGTATTTCTGTCGCATCACCTTCTAAGAGTGTGATTTTATTATTTGTGTCATACTGTATGAAATTCTCTTTAGCTATAGGAATTCTCTTCTCAAACTTCTCTATAGTCGTGATCCTGGTGTCAGAGTCACTGTACTCTGCCATTAGTAGGGCAGAAAAGCCAATAGCACAGCCGACCTCCAAAATGTTTTTAGGTCTACTCTGTGCCATTAAGAACTTAAGTAGAGCCTGAGTATCCTTGCGGATGATAGGGACATCATCCGCCTTGGCCCTCTTCTCCAATTCATCAAGATAAGGAGCATTTCCCCTATCCAGAGAATTTATAAATGCCGTCATTCTATCCTGCTCAACCACCGCTTGATTCCTCGCCTGCCACGTTAGTTTCAGGAGCCGTCTCTGTAGAAGCTGCTTCTGAACCAGACTCAGCTGCCTCAATAGATCCTGCAGCCATGATCTGTAACATTTCTTCCGGTGTCATGGCTGTACTAAGTTCATAGGTACCAGGAGTCTCAAGTCCATGATAATCTGAGAACCTCTCCTGTAATTTAAATAATGTCTTGTCAGTTATAAGTCCCACTTCAGCCAGCTTATCAGCAATATCGCTTGTAGAATCGCCACTTTTTATAGTGACTGAAACCGTTCTGCCAGTTCCTGAAGAAACAGGGACCTGATTAAAAATATGGTAACCATAGTCATAAGCCACTTTGGAATACTTACTGATGAGCATAATAACTAAGATCACGAAGACTACCTTGACTGCAGTATCAAGAAAGCCTAATGCAAATTTTCTAGCACTCATGCATCTCTCCCAACCAAGTTCATGACATCATCAATAATTTGTATCCATGATGATTGGCATGATCATAGGTCTTCTCTTTGTCTTCTTCCAGATATAATCACTCAGGACATCCTTAACAATGCTCTTAAGCTTGCCCCAATCTGTGATTCCCTTATCTAGAGCCTCTGTTACCTCATCGAGCACAAGATCAGTTGCATCATCTATCAGCTTGTCTGACTCTCTTACGTATACAAAGCCTCTTGAAACAATACTTGGTCCTGAAACCAGTTGTCCATTGGCCTGATCCAGTCCAAATACAACTATTACAATACCATCTTCTGCAAGATGTTGTCTATCTCTTAGAACTACGTTACCAACGTCTCCTACTCCAAGTCCGTCAACCAGAATAGCTCCAACAGGGACTTTACCCTTGACCTTGGCACTCTCATCATCAAGCTCTAAAACCTCTCCTGAATGGAGGATAAAGATATTCTCTTTATCAATACCAAGGCTTCTTGCGATATTAGCCTGAGCTTGCAGATGCCTGTACTCACCGTGAACAGGAATTGAATATTTAGGCTTAACCAGTGTATAGATAAGCTTGATATCTTCCTGACAGGCATGTCCTGATACGTGAACATCCTGGAATATTACATCCGCGCCCTTCATCTGAAGTTCATTGATTATGTTGGTAACAGCCTTCTCATTACCAGGTATTGGATGGGAGGAAAAGATAACAGTATCTCCCGCACCAATTGAGAGCTTTCTGTGCTGTCCGTTGGCCATTCTGCTAAGAGCAGCCATACTCTCTCCCTGGCTTCCTGTAGTAATAATAACTGTCTTGTTCTCAGGGTAATCCTTGAGATGATCGATATCTATAAGCGTATTCTCAGGAATCTGGATGCACTCCAGTTTCTGAGCTATATCAATAATGCTGACCATGCTGCGGCCTTCTACCACAACCTTACGCCCGCACTTATGAGCTATATTGATGATCTGCTGAACTCTATCTACATTAGAAGCAAAGGTAGCTACTATAATCCTGTTGTTAGCATGCTCCTCAAACAGAAAGCCCAAAGCTCTTCCTACAGTTTTCTCAGAAGCTGTAAATCCTGGTCTCTCTGCATTTGTAGAATCGCACATTAGAGCCAGAACTCCTTTTTTACCAATTTCTGCAAATCTCTGAAGATCTATTGGATCTCCATAAACAGGTGTATAGTCAACCTTAAAGTCTCCAGTGTGAACCACAGTTCCTGCTGGCGAATAGATAGCAAGAGCAGCAGCATCAACAATAGAGTGGTTTGTTCTTATAAATTCAACTCTAAACTGACCAAGGTTAATAGACTGGCCAAACTTGACCACCTTTCTCCTTGTCTTTTTAAGAAGATTATGCTCCTCAAGTTTGTGCTCAATAATACCCATTGTCAGCCTTGTAGCATAAACAGGGACATTAAGCTCGTGAAGTACATAAGGAAGCGCACCGATGTGGTCCTCATGTCCGTGGGTTATTACAAACCCCTTTACCTTATCTATGTTTTCCTGTAAATAAGTAATGTCAGGAATAACAAGGTCGATTCCAAGCATGTCATCATCTGGGAATGACAAACCGCAATCCACCACAATAATACTGTCTTCATACCTGAAGGCAGTGATGTTCATTCCAATCTGCTCAAGGCCTCCCAAAGGGATGATCTGCAGCTTGGACGCATTTGCAATTTTCTTTTTGTTCAAATTATTTCCTCCATAAGTAATTGGCGGAGATGTAGAATAGGATATTAACCAAAGTCCCCGTTAAATATCCAGATCTATATCATCCTCGGCAAGGAGCTTGCGAAATACACCTGCAACTGCCTCCAGTTCCAGGTCATCCTCGACGATCGCATAAAGCGCCTGCTCATCTTTAATATCGGAGTCATCGCGCAAAATAAGCGCCTCTCCGTCACCATCTTCTTCATCTGTGACAAGAAGGTAAGTCTTGGCACCAATAACAGTCTGTTCCAAACAATAGAATTCTACTGGTTCGCCTCCATCTGGGCTAAATATGATCTTTTCCAAATTCAACTCCGTTCTCTGTTATCCAAATAGTCCTGCAGAATGATCTGCGCCGCTATCATATCAACGTACTCTTTTCGATCTCGACCCTTGATCCCTGCTTCATCCATGATCTCATCAGCCTCAACTGTTGTAAGGCGTTCATCCCACATGATCACTGGGATTCCTGTTCGTCTCTCAATCTTATCCTTGAATTCAAGGCACAACTGTGAGCGCTCAGAGGGAGTCTGATCCATATTAAGAGGTAGTCCCAACACAATCTTCTCCACCCCATATTCCTGAATAAGCTCCTCAATGCGCGCTAAAGTTCTGCGTAGTTTATTTTCTTCTTTCCTACGGATTATCTCACGACCCTGAGCTGTTAACAGAAGTTCATCACTGATAGCAACTCCCACAGTCTTGGAGCCGTAGTCTAGTCCCATTATCCTCATTACTTGTGCTGTGCCCAATCGTTACTTTTAATATATTCTGTGAGCATCTCTTCAACAAGCTCATCGCGCTCAACCTTCATGATAAGGCTTCTGGCCCCCTGATGGCTTGTAATGTAAGTAGGATCACCTGACATAATATAACCAACAATCTGATTAACAGGGTTATAGCCCTTCTCCAAAAGAGCATCATAAACCACAGAAAGAACCTTCTTAACACCAGTCTCTGGTTCTACTTCTACCTTAAAATACTGGGTATTTCCTAAATCCTGATCTGCCATATTCTTTCTCCAATCTTTTATTATTTAGAGCGTGTCGCTACCGACACCCTCACTTATTCTTTTGCGTATACTTAGATTAATTCTACACCAGCCAAAAAAATTAAGCAAATCACTATTATTCTTTTGCAGCAAGAAGAGTATCCGAGTTAAGCAGCCCAGATATAGTCTCCATGGTGATTTCGCCAGATACTGCTCTTCCAAAACCAAGCTCAGTTTCTTCCATAGCCACCCTGACATATCTGTCCGTATGACCAATCATAAACGTTCTGCCCTTGATTTCCTCTTGGTCCTCCCAGAGTACGCCTACCTTTTCCCCGATAAAAGAGTTCCTGTAGATAAGAGACTGCCTCTCAGTAAGATCTATAAGTACATCACTTCTTTCTGACTTTTCTCTGTCAGTAAGCTGATCTTTCATTCCGGCAGCAACGGTACCTTTTCTCGGAGAATACTTAAACACATGCATTTCATAGAAGTTAATGTCCTCTACAAATTTCCTGCATTCTTCAAATTCTTCCTCTGTCTCGCCAGGGAAACCAACAATAACATCTGTAGTAATAGCAGGTCTGTCAAAGGCCTCTCTTAATAGTCTGACACCTTCAGCAAATTCAGCTGCAGTATAATGTCTGTTCATGCGCTTTAAAACTGAATCACATCCGCTCTGCAAAGACAAATGGAAGTGTGGACAGAGCTTATCAACCGCCGCAAGTCTCTTGGCATTTTCCTCAGTTACAAGTCGTGGTTCTATTGATCCAAGCCTGATTCTCTCTATTCCGGCAAGCTGGGCAATATTTTCCACAAGTTCAACCAACATAGGCTGGCCCTGGTCAACACCATAGGAGCCAATATGGATTCCTGTCAAAACGACCTCTTTGCAGCCCTTCTGGATAAGACCCTTGATTTCAGCAAGAATATCCTTCATCTCCCTGCTGCGTACCCTTCCTCTTGCATAAGGAATAACACAATAAGTGCAGAACTGATTACAGCCATCCTGAATTTTGATATATGCTCTAGTATGCTCAGGGAGCTCTGAAAGTAGCATATTTTCAAACTCATTTGTATGGTTAATATCTATGATTGATGTTCCGCCAAGAGTCTTGTCCTTATTTGTTTCCTTTGCATCAAGGAATGTATTCAGTATTTCGACAATTTCTGACTTCTTATTGTTACCTACAGCCAGATCTATGCTCTCATCCTTCTTAACTCCATCTATGCCCGTCTCAACATAGCATCCAACTGCAACTACAATAGCATCCGGGTTTTCTTTCTTGGCCTTATGCAGCATCTGCCTTGACTTTCTATCAGCAATATTAGTAACTGTGCAGGTATTGATGATATAGATGTCTGCTTCATCCGTAAATGGCACTATTTCACAGCCTGCCTCGCGAAGCTTTATAGCCATTACATCCATTTCATAACTATTCGTCTTACAGCCAAGGTTATGAAGAGCAACTCTCATACCATTAACGTTATTTTGAATATTGTCCATAATATTTCTTAATCTTTCTTATTTTTATCAAAAACTCATTACCTTTTAACTCTTAGGTCATTGACTTTTATCATTTATCTAGTTACTATTAAATAAGATAAAGAAGGAGGTATTTGCTCAATGAAGACCGTTAAAATTTCTTTAAACTCTATCGATAAGGTTAAATCTTTTGTAAACGATATTACGAAGTTTGATTATGATTTCGATCTCGTTTCTGGAAGATACGTTATCGACGCGAAGTCTATTATGGGTATTTTCTCATTGGATCTTTCTAAGCCAATCGATCTCAATATCCATGCAGAAGACGGCGCAGATGAGGTTCTTGAGATTCTCAAGCCTTACATGATCTAATCTTAATAGGATTAGATCCATATTAAAAAGATGTTTCAGACCATCTTAGGGTTTCCTAAGATGGTCTTTTGTGTAAAGCACTTGCTAAGGTCTTATTTTCATTTCTCTATAGTGATCACTTCATCAGTCTCAAGAGCAACTTTCATGAGTTCATCTATTTTTTCTGCAAGATTTTCCTCATGCTTCTTTATAATGTCAAGACGTGGCTTTGTTACAGGGTGCTTGGCCACAAAAATAGTACAGCAATCCTCATAGGGAAGAATTGATGTCTCATAAGCATCTATCTTAAAAGAGATATCCACAATATCCTGCTTGTCAAAAGCTATAAGTGGTCTGTAAACAGGCATATCTGTTACAACCTCTCCTGTACACATAAGGCTCTGCATGGTCTGTGAAGCCACCTGTCCAATACTCTCACCGGTTATAAGTCCCATACAGCCAGTCTGACCTGCGATAATATCAGCAATCTTCATCATATATCTTCTCATGATGATAGTAAGCTCATCGTGAGGACACTTCTCATAAATATACATCTGAATATCAGTAAAGTTGATAACATGAAGTTTAACCTTACCTGTGTACCTGGCAATTACTCCAGCCAGATCAACAACCTTCTGCTTGGCCTTTTCTGAAGTATAAGGTGGCGCATTAAAATATACAGCCTCAATGTCTACACCTCTTTTAGCAACCATGTATCCAGCAACAGGAGAATCAATACCACCTGACAAAAGAAGCATTGCCTTACCTGCTGTTCCTATTGGCATTCCGCCAGGTCCAGGAATAATTTCGGAAAAGATATTAAGCTTCTCACGAACTTCAACATTAAGAAGAATTTCTGGATTGTGGACATCAACCTTCATTTCTGGATATGCGCCAAGTATTCTGGCACCAAGCTCAGCTCCCATTTCCATTGAATCCATTGGATAGCTCTTATCAACTCTTCTAACCTTAACCTTGAAAGTCTTGTGTTTGTCTGGGTAAACTCCATCTATAAAATCAAGAACAGCCTTGGTAACGCCATCTATATCCGGAAGATGGTTTTCTGAATCTCTATTAATTGTTACTGCAGGACAGATTCCTGTCACTCCAAAAACTGTTCCAAGGTGATCTACAACCTCGTTAAAATCAAAGCCCTCAGCCTCAATATAGATTCTACCTGCTACTCTTGATACAGAAAAAGAGCCATCGCATTTAGAAAGAACTCTCTCTATCTGTCTTACTAAAGCCTCTTCAAAAATATATCTGTTCTTGCCCTTTACTCCAATCTCGGCATACTTGATGATAAAAGCATGGTACTGCATAAATAATTCCTTTCTTAGTGGCGGTAGAACTTTCTCATGGTCTCTACCTGTGAACAAAGTGTATCCAATAAATAATCTATCTCTTCCCTGGTAGTCATAAATGACATACTGATCCTGATTGTAGACTCTAAAAGGCTCTTATCAAGTCCGATAGCCTTAAGAGTGTCTGAAACATGAGGATTATTTGAAGTACAAGCACTTCCCGCAGAAACATATATTTCCTTGCTGCTCAGCATATTAAGAACAGTTTCTGCTGCAAGCCCCTTTATAGAAACACTCACAATGTGAGGTGCTCCCTTATCCCACTCTGGTCCATTTATCTTAATATCAGTAAGACGCTCATTAAGTGAATCTATGAGATACTTCTTAAGATCATAGAGCTTCTTTATCTTGGCATCAAAGTCTTCATAGCACATTTTAGCTGCGAGTGAAAGCCCAATAATGCCTGGAACATTCTCTGTTCCTGAACGCATTCCCTTCTGCTGGCCTCCGCCATAGCAGATATTGACAATTTTTGTTCCCTTCTTGATATATAAAAAGCCTATTCCCTTGGGGCCATGAATCTTGTGCCCGCTAACTGACAAAAGATCTATGTTCATAGATCTTGGCCTTATCAAAACCTTGCCATAAGCCTGAACCGCATCAACATGGAAGACAATTTCAGGATTTACAGACTTTATAAGTTTGCCAGCCTCTTCAATAGGTTCAATAGCTCCAATCTCATTATTTACAAACATCATGGAAACAAGAATAGTATCTGGTCTGATGGCAGCTTTTAAGTCCTCAAGATTTACCACTCCATCTGGTCCAACAGGAAGATAAGTTGTTTCAAATCCCTCTTTTTCCAAAAAAGCTGTTGTCTCCTGAATTGCAGGATGTTCGATAGAGGTTGTTATTATGTGCTTGCCTCTCCACTTATTAGCTCTGGCAGTTCCAATAATAGCAAGATTGTCAGACTCTGTTCCTCCTGATGTAAAAAGAATCTCTGCAGGATCTACTTTCAACGTATTAGCTATAGTTTCCCTAGCCGCTGCAACTCTTTCTCCTGAAATTGTACCCATATGGTGAACGCTTGATGCGTTTCCATATTCCTCTGTCATTGTCTTATAGACCGCCTGGGCCACCTCGTCGTAGACCCTTGTTGTCGCTGAATTATCTAAATATGCCTGCATTTTTGTATCCTAACTCTTAAAACTTATAATAATATGGCAATGGCTGTAATCTGCCTTTTAACTACTTATCAATCAGAAAACTTCAAAGCTTAAAAATCATTTTTCAAGATGATACATAAGCCATGAAATAATTGTAAATCCTGCAGTCTCAGTTCTAAGGATTCTCTTTCCTAGCGTGATAGGCTTAATATCATTGTTCTGGCAAAGCTCAATCTCTTGCTCAGAGAAGCCTCCTTCAGGCCCAATAAATATGGCTATACTCTGGCCAGGCTCTATGGCCTCTATAATCCTTTTGGTTTCTTCTATGCCCTTGGCATTCTCATATGGAATAAGCTTCACATCCATATCCTTGGCAAGTTCTACAGCCTGTTTCATTGTAACAGGCATTGTAACCTCAGGAATAATGGCACGCTTACTCTGTTTGGCCGCAGCCTCAGAAATAGCCTGCCATCTCTTTATCTTATTCTCTGCCTTCTTATCATCAAGCTTAACAACACATCTCTTGGTTGCCATAGGAATCACCTGAAACGCCCCAAGTTCTACCGCCTTCTGGATAATAAGCTCCATCTTGTCCACCTTGGGAAGTCCCTGAAAAAGATATATCCTGGAAGGAAGTTCATTGCCTACCTTCTCAATAAAACAGAGTTTACCAATAACTGATGAATCCGTGATCTCCTCTATTTCATAGAAGATTTCCTTACCCTCATCATCGTCTCTTATACTTACTGAAAACTGCTCTCCCTTCTGCATTCGGAGAACATTGGCTATGTGATTATAATCGCTCCCTGTTATCTCTACACTTTTAAAATCAGGTGTTATCTGTGAGCCGTCAACAAAGAAATGGTACATCAGTTTTTCCTCGATGTGATTGAAACCCAGTCGCCCTGATGATGGATTTCAAGTATCTCAAGTCCAGCATCAAGATGTGCTTTCTTAACCTCTTCCTCCTTGGTATTTATAATACCGGATGTTATATATATTCCGCCCTTCTTGAGCTGATTCATGATCACCGGAGTAAGAGGTACTAGTACATTAGCCAGAATATTGGCTACTACTATATCATATTTATCATATCCAACAGTATCCTGAACCTTTTTGTCATCGATAATATTTCCAATCATCATATCGAATTTTTCAGGCGCAATACCGTTATTTTCCATATTCTCTTTTACCGCTGGAATAGCGCATTTATCAAGATCTGTACCAACTGCGTGCTTGGCACCAAACATCAATGCAAGAATAGATAATACACCGCTACCAGTACCTACGTCAAGAAGCTCAGTTTCTGAATTAACGTACTTTTTGAGCATTCTGATACAAAGCTGTGTTGTCTCATGCATTCCAGTACCAAAGGCAGTTCCGGGATCAATATGCAGAACCATCTGTGCCTTGTTCTCGTCATCCTCAGTTTCCTTTTCCCAGGAAGGAATTACCAGAATATCATCTATATAAAACTTGTGGAAATACTGCTTCCAGTTATTGATCCAGTCTATATCTTCTGTTACATCAACAGATATTGTACCATCTCCGATATCAGAAAAAGTCTTAAGTTCATCAAGCTTCTCCCTAATATCAGCCTGCATCTGCTCAGGAGTCCTCTTCTCCTTGACATAGTCCCCATCCTCATTTGGAAGCTCTACTGTCAGCATATTCTCATCATCTATTTCCAAAAAGAAATTAAGGTAAGCTACGCCACTCTCTATTCCGCTAGGTGCCTCATCAGGCTCAAGTTCAGGCGCATCAATAAACATCTGCTCCTTCTCAGCCGCAGTCAGAGGCGCATTATCCTCAATCTGCGCTCCTTCAAGTCCAATGTCCTCAAGATAACTAACAAT
This sequence comes from Butyrivibrio sp. INlla14, assembly GCF_900102515.1. GTDB lineage: Bacteria > Bacillota > Clostridia > Lachnospirales > Lachnospiraceae > Butyrivibrio. Next base: position 69,359 of record NZ_FMVS01000009.1, on the reverse strand, counting down.
TATATCCTCTGACTCTTCATTGGTACGAACCCTAAACCTCATCCATTTCATAAGAATCTTATCCTTTCAAACAATATATCTATCCAAGTATTTTTGATAGTCATCACTCAAAGTATACAACATTACAACCAACGAAGTATAACATATATCACAAGAATATGTGAACAATCTATAACCAAATATACTTACTTAAATATACAAATACAGATGTGTAAAATCAAAAATATCGAGGGGAGACCGACTTCTCTGAACAACGCTGAAAGGAGGTCTCTCCTCGATTTTTATATTTTAGATTATTGTTATTTGAATAATCCCTTCTTTTTCTTGCCGCCACCGTTATCTGGTCCCTTATCACCAGAACCCATAACACGATCAGCTGCTCCAAGACTATCTCCTGTCTTCTCATCAAACTGCTTGAGAAGTTCTTTGGCTTCCTTGGAAATCTTCTCAGGAACCTGAACAACAAGGGTTACATAGTGATCGCCTCTTGTATCTCTGTCCCTAAGGGAAGGAACACCTTTTCCACGAAGTCTTACTCTTGTATCAGTCTGTGTACCAGGCTTGACATCATAGGCTACCTTACCATCAACAGTATCAATGATAACTGTTCCTCCAAGTGTTGCAATTGCAAAAGACATAGGGACTACAGAATAAATGTCGTATCCCTCTCTCTGGAAAATAGGATGATCAGATACGATAACCTCTACAAGAAGGTCTCCTCTTGGTCCGCCATTAACACCTGGCTCACCCTTTTCTCTGATCCTTACACTCTGTCCATTATCTATACCTGCAGGAATTGTAACCTTGATCTTCTTCCTGCTGGCAATATATCCACTACCATGGCAATCTGTACACTTATCCTTGATAACCTTACCAGTACCACCACATTCTGGACATGTCTGAACATTTCTGACAGTGCCAAAGAAAGACTGCTGAGTATAAACAATCTGTCCCTTACCACCACACTTAGAACATGTCTGCGCAGATGTACCAGGCTTAGCACCAGTTCCATGACAAGTTGGACATGGATCCTTGATAGTAAGCTCAAGTTCCTTCTCACAACCAAAGACTGCCTCAAGGAAAGTTATACGTACGCTGGCACGAAGATTCGCACCCTTTGAAGGGCCTGTTCTAGCTCCGCCTCTGGCTCTGCCGCCTCCAAAGAAATCTCCAAAGATATCTCCAAAAATATCTCCGAAGTCTGCACCATTAAAGTCAAAGCCACCAAAGCCGCCCTGACCACCATCAAAGGCCGCATGACCAAACTGATCATACTGACGTCTCTTCTCTGGATCGCTCAGTACAGCATAAGCTTCAGATGCTTCCTTGAACTTCTCAGCTGCAGATGCATCTCCCGGATTCATATCTGGGTGATACTTCTTGGCAAGCACTCTGTATGCTTTCTTTATTTCGTCCTCACTGGCGCCCTTGCTGACACCAAGGACTTCATAATAATCTCGCTTCTGTTCTGCCATATTACTCCTGATAAATTCTCTTAATAGCCAGACGGAAAATCCCGCCTGGCTATTATTATATTCTCACTCAACGTAGATATCCATTAACAAAGACTTAAACTTCTCTGTAATCTCCATCAACAACGTTGTCGTCACCAGTTGATGTGTTCTGTGAAGCTGATCCCATATCAGGGCCTGCACCTGCACCCATATTAGGGCCTGCGCCTGCTGCGCCCTGTGCATTCTCATACATCTTAGCAAATAGAGCCTGTGCATCGTTCATGAGTTTTTCCTTCTGGCTCTTGAGTGAATCAATCTCAGAGTCTGAAAGTTCCTTATCCTTAGTCTGCTCAAGAAGATCCTTGAGAGCCTTGATATCATCTTCTACAGTCTGTTTCTGAGATGCGTCGATCTTGTCTCCTACATCCTGAAGAGCCTTCTCTGTCTGGAATACAAATGCATCTGCATCGTTACGAGCATCGATTCCTTCCTTACGCTTCTTGTCCTGAGCCTCATACTCCTGAGCCTCTTTAACTGCCTTATCGATATCCTCGTCAGACATGTTAGAACCAGCTGTAATTGTGATGTGCTGCTCCTTGCCTGTTCCAAGATCCTTAGCAGATACGTTAACGATACCGTTTGCATCAATATCGAAAGTAACCTCGATCTGAGGTACTCCTCTCATTGCTGGAGGAATTCCATCAAGTCTGAACTGTCCAAGTGACTTATTATCCTTAGCAAACTGTCTCTCACCCTGAAGTACGTTGATATCTACAGCTGTCTGGTTATCTGCAGCAGTTGAGAATACCTGGCTCTTCTTGGTAGGGATTGTTGTGTTACGCTCGATAAGTCTTGTAGCAACACCACCCATTGTCTCGATAGAAAGTGAAAGAGGTGTTACATCAAGAAGAAGGATATCACCAGCACCAGCATCTCCTGCAAGCTTACCACCCTGGATAGAAGCACCGATAGCTACGCACTCATCTGGGTTAAGGCTCTTTGAAGGCTCATGCCCTGTAAGCTGTTTAACCTTTTCAACTACGCAAGGAACACGAGTTGAACCACCAACAAGGAGAACCTTGCTGATATCTGCATTTGTAAGACCTGCATCCTTCATAGCGTTCTGAACAGGAATAGCTGTTCTCTCAACAAGATCATGGATAAGTTCTTCGAATTTAGCTCTTGTAAGATCTACATCGAAGTGCTTAGGGCCATCAGCGCCTGCTGAAATGAAAGGAAGGTTGATATTTGTTGTTGTAGAAGAAGAAAGTTCCTTCTTGGCCTTCTCTGCAGCTTCCTTAAGTCTCTGCATAGCCATCTTATCGCCTGAAAGGTCTACGCCTTCCTTATTCTTGAAATCCTGAACCATCCAGTTGATGATTGCCTGGTCAAAGTCATCACCACCAAGATGTGTATCACCGTTTGTTGAAAGAACTTCGATAACGCCGTCACCAATCTCAATGATTGATACATCGAATGTACCACCACCAAGGTCATAAACCATGATCTTCTGTTCTTTCTCATTGTCGAGGCCATAAGCAAGAGCTGCTGCTGTAGGCTCGTTGATGATTCTCTTTACCTCAAGGCCTGCAATCTTACCAGCGTCCTTTGTTGCCTGACGCTGAGCATCATTGAAGTAAGCAGGAACTGTGATAACTGCCTCAGAAACCTTCTCGCCAAGATACTGCTCAGCATCAGCCTTAAGTTTCTGAAGGATCATAGCTGAAATCTGCTGTGGAGAATACTTCTTGCCATCAATGGTACGACCATTGTCTGTACCCATGTCTCTTTTAATTGATGAAATTGTGTTGTCTGCATTTGTTACTGCCTGACGCTTAGCTGGCTCACCAACAATTCTTTCTCCATTCTTTGTGAAAGCTACGATAGAAGGTGTTGTTCTAGCGCCTTCTGCGTTAGCGATAACAGTTGGCTTACCACCTTCCATAACTGCTACGCAGCTATTGGTTGTACCAAGATCGATACCGATAATTTTACTCATGATTTTTTCCTCCGTTTATAATTACAAATAATCTGATATATCTTATTTATTCAGATCGCATTCAAAGCGATCATCACTGTGAAACAGCAACCATGCTATGTCTCAGCACGGTGTCGTGGAACTTATATCCCTTTTGAAGTTCCTGTGCTACTATTCCGGATTCGTACTCCGCACTCTCAACCTGCATTACTGCATTGTGAAGGTTAGGATCAAATTCCTTACCCACAGCTTCAATTGGGGTTACTCCAAGATTTTCAAGTTCTTTGATAAGCTGCTTGTAAATCTTGTTCATACCATCTGCAAAAGCTCCATCCTTTTCTGCCTCTGGAACTGCTGCAAGGCCTCTCTCAAAATTATCTATAACGGGAAGAAGCTTCTCAAGGACACTACCCTGGCCCTGTTCAAACATCTGAGCCTTTTCCTTGTCTGTTCTCTTCCTGAAGTTATCGAACTCGGCCATCTGTCTCATGACACGGTCATTGAGTTCTTCAACTTTCTCTTTAAGTGGATCCTTTTTCTCTTTCTTGGCAAAAGGTCCTTTCTTCTTGTGAGCTTCAGCATCTGCAGGCGCCTCAGCCTTGTCCGCTGAATCCATATTTTCTGTTTCCTTGCTCTCTGTTTCCTTGTTCTCGGATTCCTTGTTCTCAGCTCTCTCTTCTGCTTCCTGTTCGAGCTCTTCCATGATATCCTCGAGAACCTCTTTCTCCTGCTCGGAAACCTGTTTCTCTTTCTTGTCTGTATTACTCAAATCAATTGCCTCCTGATGATAATCACTAATCTATGTCAAACTGCGCTAGTCCTTCTTGTAAAGATCATCCAGCGCATGTCTCATGTTCTTAAGAGTCGATATAACCTTGTCATAGTCCATTCGCTTAGGTCCTATTATACCTACTGTACCCTTCATGCCATCTCCAAGCTCGTAGGTTGCTGTAACTACGCTGCAATCCTTCATGGCCTGTACGGGAGTTTCATTACCAATATAAACCTGTATTCCAGTCTCCTCAGTATCTGCTGAAAGAGTTCCCTCAACAATGCTGGTAAGATCCTTGGTGTCCTCAAAAGTACTGATCAGTTCGCTGGCCTTGGCACTGTCTGTAAGCTCAGGATACTTGAAAATATTCATTGTTCCGCTTGTGTAGATCTGCAGATCTTCATCAGCTGTGATAGATTCTGCTGCGGCATCTATAACATTTCCAATGATCTCACTGTGAATACCTGCCTCCTGTTTGACAGCAGCGATGAGACCTAAGTTAATATCCTCAACTGCAAGACCATCAAGTCTTGTATTCATAAGGATGTTAAGTTTGAGCATTGTGGCATCATCCAAAACCTCATCAACTGGAATGATCTTGTTCTTGATGACATTGCCTTCAATTACTATGGTAGCTAAAAGATGTCCCTCATCCACCTTGGAAATCTGTATGAACTTAAGCTTATTCTTCCTGATCTGAGGTGCAGATATCATGGTTGCATAGTTAGTATCTACAGCCAAAGTCTTGGCAACCTGCTTGAGCAGGTTCTCAAGCTTCTCTTCCTTGTCAAGAAGCATCTCCTTCATGTTCTCAACTTCCTGCTCCTTGTCCCTTAGCATCTCATCTACATATACTCTGTAGCCCTGATCTGAAGGGATACGACCTGCTGAAGTATGAGGCTGTAAGATAAGTCCCATTTCCTCAAGGTCAGCCATTTCATTTCTGATTGTGGCTGAGCTAAGGTTAAGATCTGTATACTTGGAAATGGTACGACTTCCTACAGGCTCTCCTGTTTCCAGGTAATTCTTAACTATAGCATGAAGTATTTTTCTTTTTCTCTCGTCTAGTTCCATAGGCCTTTCCTCTGCATTCACCGGTTAAATTCATTGGAATGGTATTTTTGAGTGTTAGCACTCACTAGGTTTGAGTGCTAACATCTTCTGTATCATAAAATATCACTCCCTACATCCAATGTCAACCTCTACATTTATTAATAATGTATGAATTATAAAAAAAGAAAAAAGAGACCCGCACCTTAATTGATGCAGGTCTCTTCATTATTTAATGTAAATTCTTATCAGCCACCAATAACTCCAAGAAGCTTTGTTACAGTAACCTTAACTGGAGCTGAAGGCTCTGAATCATAAGATGGTGAACCTGTCTGGTGAGCAACTACCTTATAGTAGTAGTCCTTCTGGCCTACGAATACATTAAGGAGTGAATCACCCTTAGAAGTACCAACCTTCTGGTAAGGTCCTTCTTCGGACTTTGCACGATATACTACGTAGTAATCTGCGTTCTCATCCTTGGTCCACTTGATCTCAACACCGCCAACTACCTGTGTAGCTGTAACGTTCTGAGGAGTAACTGGCTTATTTCTTCCAACTGAAACCTGATCTTCGATAACAGTTGCAGGAACAACCTCCTGATCCTCGTTGTTGATACCAAATACCTCTGTCTTGATAACAGTGTCCTGAGCCTTAGTCCAGTCCTTAACAGCAAACTTTACGTGAAGAACTTTTCCGTTACGGCTCTTTGGCTTAGCATTAACATAAGCAAATGCTACACCTTTTGAATCCTCATCTGAATAATCGCTATTGAAGTCCTCTATGTCAAAATTAACTTTATCAGCTGCCTTTGTCAGCTCAAGTACCTCAGGATCGTATGTTACAGCAACTCTACCATCTGTAGTAGTAACTGTATCAAGATTAAGATCATAAGTAACTGTCTGCTTTGAATCCTTTCCATCAACAGTAACACTTGTGTGAAGTGGGGCAACATCTGCTGCCGCAACTGTCTGTGCTGGTGCTACTGAGAAAAGAACTGCTGCTGTTAATCCGAGAACGACTCCCCTATTCAATAATTTAATCATCATTCTCTCCTCCTACAACTTCTTCATTTGAACCAGCCTCTCCAGCCTGATCCTCTACTACTTCATCATCAGAAGCGCCTGTAGATGCCTCGTCAGATGCCTCTTCTACTACCTCAGAAGAAGCTGCTACTGCTGCATCATCTGTCTTTTCATCTTCAGCAACTACGCTTGAAGCCTCACTTGATGCCTCTGAAGCGCTGTCATCTGCCTTAGCTGCTCTTGCAGCCTTGATCTGCTCAAAGCGTGCTCTGAACTCTGCTGGAACATCCTCAGGAAGGTTCTCAGGAAGCTCTTTGCTGCCCTCATAAAGCTCATCATTTACAATAACCTTGATCTGAGCTGTAAGGTGCTCACCATCAACTGTTGTATTGACTGTCTCTGCTGTAACTATGCATTCGCCCTCACTAAATGTAAGGAAAAGACCTGATGAAAGAACATAGCATACATCCTCATCTGAAGATGACCATGTAACACCATCAGCGCCCTCTGCAAGCCAATCAGGACCAACAGTTGCTGTAAAGTTATCCATTACCCATGTTCCGAGAATGATCTCTTCACCCTGGTCAATTGTGATAGACTCAACGAACTCTGTCTCTTCATGGTCTGTGTTGTTTATACGATACTCAACAATGTTAAGAGCATAGTCTGCTACATCAATAAAGATCTTCTTATCATAATTATTGATTGTTACTACAGTCTCAGCGCCTTCTTCTGTCTGGTTGATAGCATGCTTTTCAAGGCTCTTTCCATTCTTGTCATATACAAGAAGTGCTGATACATAACGGTTATCCTTAACTGTTACATCGATCTTTGTTGGGTCTTCAGCATTTGGAGCAACATTTACGATCTCTGGTTCAGTGTTATCAACTGTCATAGGTGTTCTAAGGTAAAGACCTGCATTCTGAAGAGTAGTAGGATCTTCAACCTTGTCATAGTAGCTAGGAATCGCCTGAAGAGTTACCTCAACTTCTGTTCCTTCTGGAAGAGGCTTACCCTCTTTGTCTGTAGCAGCCCAGTTGAGCTCTGTATTGTCGATATAATTCTGCCACTCTCCCTGATATACAAATGCTGCATAGTTCTCTGTCTTTGTATCTTCGAAGTAAACTTCACCTGTGTTCTTATCCTTGATTGTTGTAATTACTCTGCTAGCATTTCTGATAAGTGAGTAGTACTGTGAACCAAGTAATGTTCCATTTTCTGAACTGATAGCATTTCTCTGTGGTAAGTACTCATCCTCATCTACGAACATGTTAGGAGTGAAGTAGTACTCATCAGTATCGCCAATTGGGAACACTGACAGGAAGTTAGTCTTTGAAACTCCTGAATATGTCTGTCCTGCATAATCCTTGTTGTATCTAGCTTCGAAGAAGTCATATGGCTCAAACATTGAAGAATCTGCCCAGCTTCCATAGAATGCAAGGAATGGAACTGAAAGATCTACATCGCCATCAACATATACGAAACCATCTACATACATACCATTTTCAAACAATGCAAGATACTCTCTGTCGCTGTCTGAAAGGTTGATATTTACATTAACTGTTGTCTTATCTGTTACTTCAACTAAAGCTTTCTCTGAAGAAAGATCCTTCTTTGTAAAGAGATATACGTCCTTAGTATTTACAGCACCATCATCGTTAAGGTCGAATAAATCTGGATGTGCCTTAAATGTTTCATTCTCAAGTGTTCCATTTACAACCTTAAGGAACGCCTTCTGATCAGCTTTATCTGTTACACCGTTTCCATCAAGATCAAAAATAGGAACTGTGTTATCAGCTGTAAGTGAAACTGAAGGGTTAAGCTTGTGTGATGTTCCAGCAAAGAATGTAAGTCCGCTCTGCTCATAGATCTGCTCAGTAAGAACAGATGCATCAAGCTCGTAATACTGAGGTTCATCAGTTAAATTGTAGAGATCAAATGAGAAGCTGTAGTTACCACTCTTCTCTGGATCATCTCCGAGAACTGCCTTAACCTTACCGTCGTTGCCTTCCTTGTCACCAACAAGAGCATAAACAGGTGTTGTAACTGCATTGTATGCATTTCCAAGTCCTGCACCCTGTGATCTTGGTGAATACTCAAGTCCCTCAGGATCATTACCCTCGTGAAGAGGTACTGCTGTACTCATAAGAAGTGACTGAGCAAGTGTACGAACTGAAAGTCCTGTACGTGCATCAAGTCCGTTCTCACGGATATACTGCTCAACAAGTGCACTCTGTCCTGTGATTGAAGGAGCAGCCATTGATGTACCACTCATGATTCCGTATGTACCGTTGTCTGTTGTTGAGTAGATATTTCCACCAGGAGCTGTGATCTCAGGCTTAAGATCAAGTGTTCCAGGAACACCATAAGATGAGAAATCACTCATTGTGTATCCATCAGCAACATTGTAATTAACGCCGAGCTTGTCTACTACAGTAAGTGTTCCTTCGTAAACCTTATCAGAAACCTGTGTGGAAGCTGCTGCAATTGCCTCTCCATCAGCAAGTGTGATAGAAATTGCAGGGATAACAGCTGTGCTTCCCTGAAGTGTCATATTAATAGTACCTGGCTGGTTATTGTAGATAATAACAGCGCTTGCACCAGCAGCTTCAGCATTCATCTGCTTTTCACCGAATGTGCACTCGCCACGCTGTACAAATACAATCTTACCAGTTACATCAACTCCCTCATAATCAGCAGGCAATCCCTTAGCATTAAGGAATACGTATGGATACTCTGTTCCATCCTCGTCTTTTGCAAGTGTTGCAAACTTAGGAGCCTTTGTATCATTTCCATCGTAATAGAAGATCTTCTGGCCAGCAACATCAAAATACTTGGCAGTAATTGAGCTGTTTACAGCACTAGCTACTGTAAGTGCATTGTAGTATGATCCAGGTGAACCAACTGTATCCTGGTTTACATCTGCACTAAGGTTAACACCATATGAAGAATCATCAGACCAGCGACCTGAGTTACCAGCTGAGATTGATACTACTGTGCTTGTTCCCTGAAGCTTGTTAAATACATCATTGATGTAAGCTTCAGAATCAGCTGAATAACCAGCTGCTGATGAACCAAGTGAAAGGTTAACTACGTCAGCCTTAAGAAGGATAGCATCCTCGATAGCTGCCATATAGTCATCACTGTAAGCACCGCCCTTAGCACCAAATACCTTCATAGTGATGAGCTGTGCATCAGGAGCAACACCTACAACACCGATATCCTGTCTAGCATATCCTGTATCTGAGTTTGCGTTAGGAACATAGTAGTTTGCTGTAGCAATACCAGATACGTGTGTACCATGATCACCCTGATCATCATTGTCATGTGTAACATTAAGGTTCTTGTCTACATAGTTGAAAGCGAAAGCAATCTTCTCGTTTAAATAGAGCTGATCTGCTGTAACGCCTTCACTTCTCTGTGCCACGTTAAGATTTGGAAGAACTGATGCAATCTCCTCTGCTGTCAGAAGGTTGTAGTCCTCAACACTCTTACCGTTAGTTTCTGCTGTCTCCTCAAGGTGAGCCTTGAAAGCTCCTTCATCGAATGAAGGGTGATCTGAATCAATACCTGTATCGATGATAGCAATTCTTGTGCCTGCACCTGTGTAACCTGTAGCCCATGATGTATAGCTGCCAACCATCTCTCCAGCTGTAACTGTCTCAGGGTTAGCTGTCTCTACCATTGGGTCATACTGCTGTGCTACATAAACTGCTTCTACACCATCAACATCAACGATGTTGGCGATATCCTTATAAGCAACGTCTGCAGATACAGCGTTTGTGATGATTGAAAGATTGTAGTTAACATCGAGTGTTTCTCCATCAAGAGCCTCAGCCTCGATCTTTTCTACTGTCTCTTCCTGCTCGGCAACGATCTGCTCTGAAAGATTCATAGCTGCATCATTGTCAGCAAGGTTCTCTGTGTCATATCCCTTATCAAGGACGCTATCGCCCTCCATAACGATGATTACACGAGTCTGCTCCTCAGGATCTCTCTCCTCAACTGGAAGTTCTGCTACATCACCTTCAAAAACTTCCTTTTCATTCAAGTAATCCTCATCTTCAGGATTAACCTTCTCGAACAAAGGCGCATCTTCTGAAACTTCTTCAGCTGCTTCTGAAGCAGCTACTCCGCTCTCATCTGTGCTTTCTTCAGCTGCTGCGCTTGTTTCCTGTGCTGCCTCTTCCTGGCTGCTGGAAAGGTTAGCTGCGTCATCCCCAGATGTAGCTGAAACAGTGACCACATTAGTAAGTGCAAATGTAGCACTTAAGATCACTGCGAGCACCCTAGCGGGTCCCACTTTTCTTTTCATACACTTTTCCTCCACATAATATTATAAAAAAGCACCTAAAAGGGCATTTTTACCGATAATACGTAATAGTCTGACAAAACTGATTTGATTTAAAGCGTTTCCCCATTACCACTTTTAAGCATTAAAGTATTTAGGGTAAAAAAAATGAAGCACTCTCATACTTCATCGTATTGATAATAGTGTACGAGCGATATTAATTTAAGTCAAGAAAAAATAATCAATTTCTAAAAAAATTATTAAAATAAAATTTTATCGCCAGCGATAAGCAGTTTCTATGCACCTTCGAGAATAAGTGTAATATTAATGTTCTTTTTTACGTAAAGAACGTTTTGTATACAATCATTTGTTTTAACGCAAAAAGTCCCAGCCAACTGCAAGCAGCTGACCAGGACTTTATAAACTGTTTGAGCACTATAAAATTATAATCCGTACTGATTGTGTTCCTTGTCATTAACAACAAAGTATACAGTATTCTCTTCAGGCTTAACGTAGAGATCAAGCTTCTTGATATCTGAAACGTTCTTGCCCATATCATACTGATAAACGTTCTCAGCATTCTCAACAAGAGTATCATAGGTCACGTTCTTGTCAGCATACTGAAGTACAATGTTTGTCTTTAATGTAGTCTGAGCTACTTCCTTCTTGGCAGCTGGTTTTTTAGCTGCTGCCTTCTTAGCAGGAGCCTTCTTAGTAGCTGGAGCTGCTGCCTTCTTGGGCTCAGCCTTCTTAACTGCAGGCTTTTTAGCTGTAGTAGCTGCTGCCTTCTTAACTGCAGGCTTCTTAGCTGCTGGCTTCTTGGCTGCAACTGTAGCCTTTGGAGCCTCTGCTATCTTAGCTTCTGCAACAACGGGTGTCTTGATTGAAGCAACGGGTTTTACAGTTGCCTCTGTCTTCTTGATTTCGGCCATCTCTTTTTCTCCTCCTCAAAAATCAAAAGTGATTTATGCAACTCGTTAAAACAATAAAGCAGTTTACGAAATAGAGTTTACACCCCTTAACCCGCATTGTCAACGCATTTGATTATACTCTGCTTTTACAAACTCCCTTAATCTCCGCATTGCACGCTCAACCTTCTCGGTATCTATGCAATAAGCCATTCTAAAGAACCCAGGTGCCCCAAAACCATCGGTAGGAACAAAGATAAGGTCGTAGTTCTTGGCTTTTTTGCAGAATTCTATTGAACTCTCTTCAAGAGCCTTAGGCATGATGTAGAAGGTTCCCCCGGGCTTTACTACTGTAAAGCCAAGCTCTACAAGGGTATCATAAATAATATTCATATTAGTCTCATAAACAGAAAGATCTGCTGTCATGCCACATACCTTGGCAACTGCCTGCTGAATGATGGATGGAGGACAGTTGTGTCCTGTGCCTCTTGATATCTGGCCGCACATTGGCACGATGAACTCTGCTCCCTCGCAGGCAGGATTAACTGCAACATAACCAATTCTTTCTCCAGGAAGTGACAAAGACTTAGAGAAAGAATAACAACTAAGGGTATGATCATAGAATTTGGAAACGTAAGGTGCATCTGCCCCCTTGAACACAATCTCTCTGTATGGTTCATCTGAAAGAAGGAAAATTGTATGTCCAAACTCTTTTGACTTGTCTTTTAAAATCTCGGAAAGTCTTGTAAGAGTTGCTGTAGAATAAGCAACTCCAGATGGATTATTGGGCGTATTCACAAGTACAGCCATAACCTTCTCATCAAGCATCTCCTGAAATTTATCAAAATTGATCTGAAAAGATTCTGTATCCGCTGGAACTATGCTAAGCTCCAGACCAGCTCCGGTTATATATGGTCCATACTCAGGAAAGAAAGGTGCAAAGGTAATGACCTTATCTCCAGGCTTAGTAACAGCACGAACAGCGTGAGCTATTGCTCCCGCTGCTCCGGTAGTAGGGAAGATATGTTCAGGTCCGTAATTCATTCCGAATCTTTCATTTAAGGACTTCGCAATCTTCTCTTTATATAAAGGATTTCCAAGGCTTGGAGTATAACCATGAAGCGTCATGGTATCTTCCTCCTTAAGGAGCCTTACCATCTCATCTGTAAACTCCTGTGGTACCGCTACACTTGGATTTCCAAGACTAAAATCAAAAACGTTCTCGTAGCCGATCTCCTTCCCCCTTGCTGTGGCATACTCCGACAGCTCTCGGATAACCGACTTGGCCCCCAACATGGCCTTGAAACTTTCGTTTATCATACCTCTACTTACTCCTCCGATAAATTTTTATGTGCGCTTCTTTGGTCTTTCGCCTTTACCATTACAGCTGTCCATCATAGACCCTGCAGCTGCTACATTCATAAGATCATCATCCGACAGTTCTCTGGCCATTGGATATCGCGAGTCCACATCCGCAAGAACATCTGCAAGTTCACTACTGTGTGCGAATTTCTGATAGTCAAACAGCCTTGATAACTTCTTTTCCATGGTATGCCTCCTATTATCAATAAATGATATTGCATTCATGTTTTCTTTTACATTTATTTATACGAAAAAAAAGAACTTGTGGCAATTGATTTTTTATTGCCACATATAACAAATTATGCACAAATTATTCACAAAATAGATAATTCCTCAGGAAGTATCTTTAGTTTATAATAACCATATATTTTTTGATTTTATGGAGGTTTATATGGAAAAAAATAAAGCAAAGGAAACTTACTCCCGTATCGGGCTAAGTTACGTTCTTCTTTACTTTTGTTATCTTGTTGTTATGGCTATCTGCTATATTGTATACTCCAGGATTGCAGGAAAAGAAGGACTTCAAGGGGATGCAAACATAATAATCAATTACGCTGTCCGCGTAGGCCTGTTATACCCTGCTATGTATCTTGCTATCAGAAAGCTCCCCAAATTTGACATTCAAAAAAACAAACTGGGATTTGGCGGAATTCTCACTTCAATCTGCATAACCTACGCAACAATGATTCTTTTCAATATCGTTGGCATTCTTATCAATAATTTCATTGGGAAATACACAGGTCTTGGAAATGTGAATCCGCTTATTGATGCCCTGGGAAACATATCCCCTGTAGTACAGGTTGTTGTCGTTACTATACTTGCACCAATCTGCGAAGAGCTTCTCTTTAGAAAGTTCATCATCGACAGGGTGGTAAACTACGGTGAAGTTACGGCAATGCTGGTTTCTGCGCTGATGTTTGGACTTTATCATGGCAATCTTGCTCAGTTTGTCTATGCTTTCGGCATTGGCATATTTTTTGCCTTTATCTACCTTAGAACAGGCAAAATCTGGTATACTATCCTCTTCCACATGTTTGTAAATGGCTTTAGCACTACACTTACATTGATCCTGAGTTCAAAAATAAACTTATCAGAATTTATGGATCTCTACTACAGTGGAGATATGGAAAAATACAACCAATATGTAATGGAACATATTGATGTCTTTGCTACACTTGGCTTATTCTCAATATTCATTTTCATGCTTGTTATCGCTGGTATCATACTCATGATCGTGTTCCACAAAAAATTTGTATTCCAGCATCATGAAGAGGAAATACCAAAAGGCCAGAGATTTAGCACTGCTATCCTCAATGTAGGTATGCTGGTATTCATCGCATACTGGTTATTCTCAATTATTTCAGTCCAGCTAGGCTTTAGCTTGTTTGACTCGATTGTAGGACGTCTTCTTTAATGCAGTATTTATGCAAAAGAAGCGCTTCGCTTGACTGACATATTTCATATCAGTAGTTCTTCAAAAAGGACTGCAGCTAGTTTTCAAGCTGCAGTCCTTTTTATTATCTTAGTATCATTTACATGGGTTGTTATCAATCGCCCCACTCATCATCTTCTTTTCGAAGTTTTTCTTCCTTCTTTTCCATGTGTCTCTTGTAGAGCATTTCTCCGGTGCTTCCAAGTACAGCAATGACAATGAGCCAGAACCAGTTCTTCTTGATTGGTAATGTTCCACTTTCTATTGATGCCGAAAGAGCTGTATGTTCTTCCTCAATAGTAACAACCTTTTCAGTATCGGCTTTTACCACGTTTTGCTGAGCTGTTAGTGTCGGTCTTGAATCTATTTCGGCAGAAGGATCTGTAATACCATCGGATAGTGCAACTTCCTCTTCTCCAATCTCAACCACATCGCCAAAGCCTGCTCCAGCAGCATTATCGAATCTGGCCTGAAGCTCATTAGCTTTTTCCTGAGCAGCTGTAGCCTTTTCATCAGCCTGAACTTTCAGTCCATTAAGCTCATTTACAAGCTCTGACATAGTCATGCCATTTAGCCTTGTGGCTTCTTCTGCAGAAACAGTGATTCCAAGATGTATTGCAATATCAGATACCCCTAGGACATCCACCGCCATTCTGGATTTCTTGTTTCTGCTCTTTTCCTTGATGGTGTCAATTGCATCAGCCAGCTTATCAACCTCATCTGTTGCCGCAGCCGCAGCAGCCTTAGCTTCCATAGTAGCCTCTTTATACTGGGCGTACTTGGACATAAGCTCCGCAGTATTAGGATTTTTAGCCACGCTGTTCTGGGCAATGAAGTTATTAAGTGCCCTGCTGTTTTCAATGATCGATTTAACTTTCTCATCTGAAAGTCTCTGTACTCCATCATTCCAGATTACTTTATTGCGGACATCTGTATTCTGAGTAGTGTACTTCACAATATTCTTTTCGGAAGCTACAATCAGGCAGTTTCCATCACGGAGAAGGTTGTTCTGGTTCTGAACAACCATTTTAAGCTCATGACCATCATAGCTAAGTGGTGTTCCATCATCTCCATAAGAGAACTTGCTTGCATCTTGTGGGTTCTCAATCTCATCCCGGATGAGATAGTTCTTTTGACCTGTATCATCTGTGTATACAAAGACATCAAACTTGCCCTGATTATAAGCATTTTTCTTGTTATTATTATTGAGGATTGACTGTCCCTTATAGTACTCCTTGACCTTTTTGTCTGCCTCAATCTCATCCTCAGTCTTTTCAAAGATAACCACACCTGCGTTACTATTAAGATTAAGAGCACCAAGGTTTAACTTGGTCAGTGAATCCCAGTTAAAGTATCTGGTTGCTTCATGAATATTACCGTCTTTATCCCTATATTTGAAATTAAACTCGTGGTAGTTATACTCCTGGCCTTCTGGGCATCTTCTTCACTTGTAGCATTCTGGACCTTCTCTACAAGCTCAGCAGCCTTGGTATCAGCATTTTCTGTATCCTGCTTCATTCCGTCGGCAGTTTTTATCATTTCACTGGCTGAATCTGTTATCTCTTTTGACTCTTCCTGAACTTGACTATAAGATGCTTCTATCTCTTTGTTGACTTCTTCAGCCTGAATAAGATCACCTTTAACTTCTGCCACCTTGGAAGCAGCTTCTGAAAAATCAGAAACTGCAGATGGCGCAATACTTCCATCCTCCTGCGGGCCATCGTTGACGATAGCCTCAGCAGCTTCTACAAGTTTTCCTATCTCTCCGCCAGCCTTTGTTCCTTCCTCTGATACGGATGCTGCAGGGATTCCTGCCTCCTCATTTCCAGAGAGGATCAGATTTGCTGCTTCCTGAGCGTCATGGGCTGCGCCGCCTGTCACCACCGCATCAGCTGCCTTCTGCCCCTCTGCCGCAGGAGCCTGCTCCTGGTTTACGGCAATTGCCTCCTTAGCTGTGTCTGCCTGACTCTGGGCATCAGAAGTTACTGACTCGTAAGTATCGACACTTTCTGCCTGTGTCTCGGTATTCGGTTCCGGACCAGTATTATCTGGCAATTCCTCACTTGGCCCACTTGCATATGCTGTTACAGGCGATTGCAAGGTTATCATGGCTGAAATACCGATCATCAGTGCAGATACTAATTTTTTGTTGGTAAGAGTGTTGTTCTTCATAAGCGTGTCCTCTCACTTTACTCAGAAGCATCCTCTAGTCCTATCTGTGTAAACAGATACTGTAGTACATCAGGCGTAAACTTTCTGGATTTAAAAGCAAGTGTCTTCTTGCCATTTTCTTCTTTGTCTTCACGCACAGCCTCTGCGTACATGATCATTGTCTCTGCAACAATGATCACATCCCTGCCTACTAGATCAGGAATTCTTTTATCAACAGTTATCGCAATTCCCAAAGGGCTGATATTCTTGACTTGCCCGTAGTATCTGGTAAGTGTCTCTTTGTCTACAATCACACTATTAGCTATAAATTCCACTCTGTTAATACTTCTACGTTCCTGCATGAATATCCCCTCTCTTTGAATCATACTGTTGACCATATTTTCGGCCAGTTGTTAACTTTATCTTATATTTAGATATCGCCAAAAAATCATAAAACTAATCATATAAGCATCAAAATAATGTGATTTTATCAACTTTTATGATTTACTTAATTTCTACTTAATTATTTACCGTAGAATCTTGTATAATAAATAGGTAATTTCATTTTGAGAGGGGAATGAAAAAAATATGAAAAAAAAGACTCTTGGAGTAATTCTGACTTTGGCACTTGGTATTAGCCTTGTAGCCTGCGGATCAAAAAAAGAAAATGCTGATGTGACAGCAAACACTGAAACAGGAAGTATTTTTGAGCCAATAGATGACTCAGCTGCCGCTCAGGATAAAGATACTGACAAAGACACCTCTTCTTCTCTTCCGGAAGGCGTTGAATTTAACACAGCAGATGGCTTTTATTCCGGTACTCTGCAATCCTCAGGAAAAGATAAAATTGGAGCAGCTAATGAATATGGTTCTTTGTACACTATCATCTATCAGGCCCAGATAATCGACAACAACCTTGTTATCTACGGAAATTTCGGATATAGAAACTTCCAGGATCAGGATATAGTATCTGTTTCCGACAATGGAATCTATGCATTTACCATCACAGATGACACCACTTTTCAGATGGTTGGCGGAGAAGAAGGCCCGGAAATCGTAAGCAAAGAAGATTTTGACAATTACCTCACCCAGCTTATGGACTCCCAGCTATATTTTGAAATTGAAATTGCTGATAACCATGCTACTTCTGTAAGTATTTCTTCCTGAGCGCCTTGATAAGCAATAAACTTGGTAAAACTGTATAAAGCGATTTCTATGATTATTTGCTATAATGCGTATTAGCAATTTATCCATTGCTAATACGCATTTTTAGGAGAAGAATTTGAAAAAGTGGAGTTTATCCTCAGAACACTTAATACCACTAAGTTTTCTTGGGGCAATTATATTAGGAACAATCCTCTTGATGCTGCCATTTTCTGCCGCATCAGGTCAGAGTACAGATTTTATAACAGCTCTTTTCACAGCTACAACCTCAGTTTGTGTAACCGGCCTTGTAGTTGTTGATACCTACAGCCACTGGAGCGTCTTTGGTCAGGCAGTTATTCTGGTCCTGGCACAGATTGGCGGTCTTGGAATCATCACCGTTTTCTCAATGCTTCTTCTGGTAACCAAGAGAAAATTCTCAATGGGCCAGAGGATGATGCTCAAGGATGCCCTTAACTTAAACACAAGGTCAGGAATTCTTGGCAAACTGGTCCGCATCATGCTTGGGACCTTCACCGTCGAACTTATCGGTGCAGTTCTTTACTCTTTTACGCTGGTACCTTTACTAGGAGTAAAAAAAGGAATCTGGGCCTCAGTTTTTAACTCAGTATCTGCCTTTTGTAACGCAGGAATGGACATCATAGGTCCCACCAGTATGGGACAATTTAGCAGCCAGCCAGGTATGCTCCTTACAACTATGCTGCTCATCGTCATGGGCGGTCTTGGCTACGTTGTATGGTTTGATGTTTCATCTGGCGTCAAATATGGCTTTAAAAAAGGTTATACCCCAGTCCAGGTCTGGAAGCGTTTTTCGGAGCACACTAAACTTGTGCTGTCACTGACCTTTTCACTTATCCTTTTAGGTGCTGTTGCTATTTTCATATTTGAATACGACAATCCTGGAACTATTGGAAATATGTCTCTTCCAGATAAGATAATAAACAGCTTCTTCGAGTCAGTAACCCTTAGGACAGCTGGATTTGCCAGCTTTTCCCAGCGCCGCATGACTGAAACCTCTTGCATAGTATCTTATTTATTAATGTTCATAGGTGGATCTCCAATAGGTACTGCAGGTGGTGTCAAGACAGTAACATTTTTCCTGGCCACCATGAATATCATCACCTATATCAATCAGGATAAAAAGAACCTGGTATTTCACCGAAGGGTTGATGACGACCTCATGAGAAAGGCCACAGTTATCGTAGCTGTCAGCTCTTTTACCGTAGTAGTAATGACACTTGCCCTTATGGCAACAAATAGAGGTCTTGGAATCACCAATGCTCTGTTTGAAGTTGTAAGTGCATCAGCTACAGTAGGCCTTACGAGAGATCTGACTCCCTCATTAAATCTGGCAGGAAGGATCATCATCATTATCTCTATGTACCTTGGCAGGATTGGCCCTATTTCAATGGCGATCTTTTTTGCCAACCCCAAGAAAAGCAATAATACCAGCAAATACGCAGATGGCGAATTCTACGTAGGTTAAGGAGGATATATGAAAAAATCAGTTGCAGTACTCGGACTTGGAAGATACGGAACAAGCCTTGCAAAGAGTCTTTACGACATGGGCGCAGACGTTCTGGTCGCAGATATAAATGAAGATAAGATTGAGGAAATGAAGGATCATTGCACCGTTGCTGTGTGCGCTGACCTTGAAAATGAAGAAGAGATAAAGGCTCTGGACATCAAGAATATGGACACTGTTGTCTGTGCCATGGGCAGGAACCTTGCTGCCAGCATCATGATCGTAGCTGTGGCAAAAGAGTTGGGTGTTCCCCTTGTAGTTGCCAAAAGTTCATCAGAGAGAATGTCATCCATCCTTAGGAAAGTCGGTGCAGACAAGATCATTATCCCGGAGGATTTCGGAGGAAATCAGTCTGCAAGGATTCTTTTGTCAGATAACTTCATGGACTACTTCCAGGTAGATGATAACCTGTCCATGATTGAGATCAAGCCTAGGGAGAGTTGGGTTGGCAAAAGTCTAATAGAACTTGAACTTCGAAAAAAATATAAGCTCAATGTAGTAGCTGTCCGCAACGGAGGCAGTAACTGGGCTTTCATCGATCCAAACAGAAAGCTCACAGAAGAGACTACTCTTTTAGTAATCATTGAAACAAGTGAACTTCACAGAATCAGCAAATAAATAATTGGCCATTAAAAAGGAGACATAATGAGAGAAGCTTATTTTGCTGGCGGATGCTTTTGGTGCGTTACGCCAATCTATAAAATGTACGGAGTTGACAAGGTAATCTGCGGATACGCAGGTGGCGATGAAGAAAATCCTACTTACGAGCAGGTCAAGCACCAGGAAACAGGACATAGAGAGACTATCAAGCTTGTCTATGACCCTGAGAAAGTAGCCTATGATAAGCTCCTTGATATTTATTTTGCCAACGTTGACCCTTATGACGGCGAAGGCCAGTACATCGACAAAGGCTTTTCCTATACTCTCGCTATTTTCTACAGCAGCGACGAGGAAAAAGAACTAGCCCAGAACAAGATAAATGCTCTTGAAGCCGCATCTGGCAAGAAGGCCCAGGTAGCTCTTTTACCCTACAAGAACTTCTACGAAGCAGAGGAATACCATCAGGATTATTACCTGAAAAATCCTGAGGCTTTTGAAAAAGAGCTTATAGAGTCTGGAAGAAAGAAAGCATAATATGTGCCAATAAAAGACCATCCTCAAGTGGATGGTCTTTCCTTGTGCTCATGTATCATTTTCCACAATTCATCATCAGGTAGGTGCTTTTTGATCCTGAGGATCAGATGCACTTTCTCTCCTCCGGCTCCCTGCTGGAATCTGCGCTGCCATTCATAAAAGTGCGGTCCATCCCCGTGGAATCTCAAAAATCCCATAAGAGACTTAGACGCATAGTAGGACTGCCTTATGTCAGCTTCACAGTCATTATCAAAAAATCCTTCAAACGCTCCATTTTCATGGGTGCGCATATTATCATAGCCTTCGTAAAAAGCCTTGGCCGCAAGCCCCGCCTCATAGAAGGCATCAAGGAAATCTGGCTGAGGTAAAAGAGCTTTCTCAACCACGTTACATATATGAAGTGCGCCAAGGTAGCCGTAGTAGTGGTACTGAACCTGCCAGATAAGAAGGTCTTCTAGTAGCTCTTTTCCCTGAGAATCCATCTTGCTTTCTGCATCAAGGCACTTATCAAGGTATTTTCTATAGCCGCTTACTGCGCCCTCTACAATTTTCTTATAATCCTGAACCTGCTCTATAAGCCTGTCTTTGTCGGAAAACCAGCGCCACTGGGCTGCCGCTTTAGTATCTGCAGGATTATCCACATTGAAATTAGTAACAAGTCCAGTCATTAACACTCTCGCACCATGCTGTGCAAACTGTTCTCCTGCTCTGTCATCCTCATTAGGTCCGTACTTAGGGCAGTACGAAGACCACAACATGTAAAGTTCAGATACAAGACCGGCATTTTCCCGTCCGAAATAATCACTGCAATACTGTGTGCAGAATTCATCCATATTTAGGCCATCGCCATCAGGGCCCTTTTCCCACAATCTCGCAATCAGGGACAGAATATAGGCATGTGGCTTAACATTTGAGCAGTTGATTATCCAGTAATCTTTGGCATTATGGTCGCAAACTCTTGCAAGCTCTCTTGCAACAAACTCTGGAGAATTAGGAAGCATAGTCATCTGCGCTGCTGCCTGAAGATCATAAAAGGATGCATGATAGTAGATACCATGGCGTCCCTTAGCTCCTACTTCTGGAAGTGCTGGAACCCTCGGGTTGTGGTTGCCCTGACGTCTTGAAACCATTTTTCCAAAGCCGTTATCAGCCCAGATGAAGATGACATCCTCAGGGATATCTATAAATCCTTTCTTGTAAAGCTCCATAGTCTCGCCATAGAGATTACTGCAGCAAATAGCATCCTTGTCATAGGACTTTAAAAGATCAATCTGGCGCCTTATAAGTTTACTGATAAGCCTTCCTCTTTTTTCGTCAGTGTCATAAGCAGGATCATCTGCCCAGAACGGCCTGTCACCCTGGCCTCTAAAGCCCACATTCCATAGAACTTTTTTGTCCTTTTGCTTTTCTATTGCTTCTATCCAGAGCTTTTCAAAAAGATCAGGATGCTTGTCATAAGAAGGTTCAAGATCAGGGTAAGCTCGTAAAAACATCTGTGCACCAAGAGGCTCTGCGTGATGATGAGTTATCCACAATCCCATCTTGGAAGCCAGATCGCAGTATATATGGGCATTTTCATCTGTTCCTGGTATTGTCATGTTTCCACCACAGCGAAGAAGAGCCTCAAAGGCCATCTCCCAAGGCTTTTGCCTGCTGCCATCTATCTGCCAACCGTCTATCAGAACCTCGTCGTTAACAAACCATCCGCGGAACCTTACTGCAAAAGGCTTTGAAGCAAAATAGTAGTCTGAAGGCACCTGATATCCTTCCCTTTTGGAAAACTTCTGCTCATTCCAGAACCAGAATTCATGCACTCCCAAAAAGGTCTTACTAACATGGTAGATTCCGTATATAAAACCAAGTTCATCAGAAGCAGCTATGGAAAGAGTATTGTCTTTTTCCTTGATGATAAAGCACTCCCCCTTAATATCCGGTGCCTGTTCCAAGATTATATCCATTCCAGGAGTAGCTGTCTTATAGCAAGTATTAGCAATATCCCTTTGAAGCGCCGATACTGCCATCTTTACCGATGATAAGGCTTCTAGTTCTGAATTTAGTTTTATCCGTGTATTAAATGTGATCATAGCTTAATTATACATCCGTACTTAGATACATTTCTTAGCAAAAAAGTGAAAAAAATGAGCATAAAAAACGAGCGTGCAGAAATGCACGCCCGTAGTCTTCAAAAATTACATTGTAGTGTTGTTCTGGTTCTGTCCTGAGAACTGACCGCCTGTAGTCTGTCCATTCTGGAACTGCTGGTTCTGGAACTGCTGGTTCTGGAACTGCTGATTTGCAAACTGCTGATTCTGGAACTGTCCATTTGGCATCTGTCCATATGGCATCTGTCCGTTCTGGAACTGATTGTAGCCCATAGCTGCATTCTGCTTGGCAAGCTTGGCCTGCTTGGAATAAGCGCCGCAAAGCTTAACACAAAGAATGATCATGATCACCATAATTGCAAATGCAAAAATAGCAAATCCATTGATAACTGATGTTACAGGTCCCATGAGCTCTGGTCCATATCCCTGTGCAGCAAGAGACTCTTCAATCAACTCTGGTTCTGACTTTATGGCGATAGCTGTAACTCCAAAAACAAGGAACAACAAAAGATTTATAACTGCTATGATTCCACAAAAGATTCCACCAACTAGCTTTCCTGTGCCTTTACTCTGATTCATTACTATATCCTCCAATATTTAATATATTTTGCATTCTATCATATATTCAGCAGAAGAGGAAAAAATGTTGCATAACCCCGATAAAAATATGAAAATTTATTTTTTGCCCTTGCTCAGCTTATTCTCATACACAGCCGCTCTGCAATAGAACTTAAGCTGTTCCTTGCCGTCCTTTACAACTGTAGCTCTTTTAACATCCTTGGCAACGCCCTTTCTAACTGCTTCGTTGAACATCTTGCCAAGCCTTGCCCTAACCTGCGCAGGAGACTCCTTTATCTTGTACTCCTTGAGAACTGCATCCACATCAGAAAAAGTAGGAAGATCAGATAATGTGAACTCCTTCTCCATCTTTCTGGATTCTTTTATCATCTCGCCAACTGCTACAGAATAGTCATAGGTTGTTCTTTTACCAAACTGCTCCTCTAACATCTCGCAAACATAATAGTTGACAGTTACGTTTTCCTTCTTGGCCTCTTTCTCAATGCGGTCAAACAGTTCCTGACTAAGTGATAAATTTACTCTTGGCATATGATCCCCCTCCTATGAGTGTTGTTCTGATGTATTACTATTTGATTATACTACTGTAATGCACCCGATGATCATTTTTTCGTAAATTTCTTGATAATATTTTTGGCCCACCAAGTCCACTGCTTTACTTTAGATACTCCCTTGCGTTGAAGGTCTCTCCTGTAGCCTGCTCCTCGTCGATTATTCCAGGTACAAGCTCTGTTACATAAGCTTCTCCTGAAACCGGATCTATATGGTAACGTGTCTGCGCTCCTGTATAGGAACGATATATTACGAGTATTTCACCAGACTCATCTGTTGTAGTGTCCCAATACTCATTGTAGCCTTCTGTATTTATCTCCGCACTAAAATCAGGATCAATTGACTTACAGTAATTCATAACTGCGTTATAAGCCTGTTCATTACTAATCTGATCTGAACTGCTATCTTGTACCTTAGTCTGCTGCGCTGTTTCCTGCTGAACAGGTTCCTGCTCCATATTTCCTGCTTCTACAGTCTCAAATATTGAAGCTGACTCCTCTGCCTTGCTGCCACCACAGGCTGACAGAATTGCTACTACGCACAAAATTACCGGAACTATACTTTTTCTCATTCTTATTTTCTCCTCATGTGAACATTACCTTTTTATGTTACACCCTATATGCTGAAGATAAGTATAAAAAAAATATTAAACCAGGGCTTTACCTTATCTAGCGCACCACCGTACCCTAGCATATTTCTTGACATAGAGCTAACTAAAAACAGATAATAGTTGTATGAAAACTCAAATTAAAAATATCAAGGAGGTCATTAGCCTATGGGTTCTGTTTCTAAAGTGTATTTCACAAGGACAATAACACCTGAACAAGTGGTAAAAATGTTTGACACACTAGGAAAAAAGCTTGATGGAAAGGTTGCTGTAAAAGTCCATTCCGGAGAAGATGGCAATCAGAACTTCTTAAGACCTGAGTTCTGGCGTCCTATGGTTGAGCACGTAAATGGCACTGTAGTAGAGTGTAACACAGCTTATGACGGAGCAAGAAATAACTCAGAAAAGCACAAAAAGCTCATTAAGAAGCATGGCTGGAATGACTTTTTTGTTGTTGATCTTATGGACGAAGAAGGCCCGGATGTTGAGCTTCCAATCGCTCATGCCAATCACTTAAAGAGTGATATTGTGGGCAAGAATCTTTTAAACTATGACTCCATGCTGGTACTATCTCATTTCAAGGGGCACCCAATGGGTGGCTATGGCGGAGCACTCAAACAGCTCTCAATCGGCTGCGCTTCCACCGCAGGCAAGGTTAATATCCACTCTGGCGGCAAGCTCACCAAAACTGATGACCAGGCAATTGTCTGGGATAACCACGCAGAGCAGAATGCTTTCCTTGAATCCATGGCAGAGGCCGCTTCTGCGGTAGTTGATCACTTCCATGGCAATATGGTCTTTATAAATGTTATGAAGAATCTGTCCGTTGACTGCGACTGCTGCGCAGTAGCTGAGGACCCATGCATGCAGGATGTAGGTATTCTCATATCTACTGATCCTGTCGCTATAGACAGGGCCTGCCTTGACCTCATCTACAAGTCTGATGATCCTGGAAAAGACCACTTCCTTGAAAGAGTTCAAACCAGAAACGGCGAGCACACTGTTGATGCCGCCGCAGAAATGGGCTATGGGGTAAAAGAGTACGAGCTCATAAATGTAGACTAAGACCCATCACCAGGCAAAGGTCTTAAGGAACTTACCACAACCTCCCCTCTTTTCACAAAGAGATTGATGTCCTTTAAAACTACATTAGACAATACACGATAAAAGAACTGCAACAGATTATAATATTTTTCTGCTGCAGTTCTTAAGATAACTAACTATTAGCATTTAGATGAGAAATATCAAGAAACTTAGGAAGCCCGTTCTCAAAAATGTGGCTGGCCTCACCTATAATAAGGGGCCTTAAATACTCCACAAATTCCTCTGTGATGTCGTTGCCCTCAGCATTTATCCAGTCTACAGGAACAGACTTGGCTTCATTGGCAATATCTTTTATCTGAGCATAGCTGTAATCCACCTGGTATGGTGAATTAGATAACCTCTTTATAACAACCATACAGCCTGTCTTTCCTTCCTCTGAAAGAGAAACTGCTTTTTTTCCCTGGGCAAAAGACTCCTCAAGGTCAGTTTTGCTGGCCATATGAGCGGCACATCTCTGCAGTACATTTATTTCCACGCTACGAACCTTGACGTCAATGTTTTCTTTTACAAGAAATTCAAGAGCCTTTCCTGCGCCTGAAAGCTGCTGGTGCCCAAAAGTATCGGCCATGGCCTTACTTGATGTTATGTAGTTGCCATCCTTGTCCCTAATGCCCTCAGAAACAGCAATTATAACGTTGTTGCGCTTTGTAAGCTCACCGCGAACATCTGCAAGGAATTTTTCTTTATCAAATGGAACTTCTGGAAGATAGATAAGATGTGGAGCTGAAGAATAGCCATTACGCGCAAGAGAAGCTGCTGCTGTAAGCCAGCCTGCGTCACGGCCCATGATCTCGACGATAGTAACAGATTTGACTGCGTAGATAAAAGTATCATGCGCAATCTCTAACATAGAACATGCAATATACTTGGCTGCAGAGCCAAAGCCCGGTGTGTGATCTGTATTACACAGGTCATTATCTATAGTCTTGGGAACGCCAATTATCTTTACATCTGAGCCAATCACTCTGGCGTAATCAGATAATTTAAGTACAGTATCCATACTGTCATTTCCACCAATGTAGAAAAATGCACCAATATTAAGTTTTCTAAACTGGGAAAAAATAAAAGAATAAGAAGAATCATCATCCCTGTAATCCGGAAGTTTATATCTGCAGCTTCCCAAATACATTGCAGGGGTATGTGTTAAAAGATCTATAAAATCTGATTCATTTTGAGCTCTCTTGGTAAGGTCTAAATAATTTTCTGACAAAACACCCAAGATACCATTCACTGCTCCGTAACATATATCATAGTTGGGAGAATCCAAAACAGCCTTCAGAACACCCGAAAGACTAGCATTGATTGCGGAGGTTGGCCCGCCTGACTGAGCTACAATAACATTTTTCATTTCCATTAAAACTTGTTACCTCTCATTCCATTTTATGAACCACGGTGTCACCTAAATTGGCACCGTTGTCCATGATATACTAAATGGATTCAAATAGCAACTTTTGATTATGTTGTAGCAATAATTGATGAGTGTTATAGAAGTATAATAGTCTTATCTTTATCTTGGAGGTAAAAGAAAAATGGAAACCTGGTATTACGTAGTAGTAAGTATAGACGGCGATTACGCCAATTTAAAAAGAACAGATATTGAATCCGAAGACTTAAAGCTGGTTGCGAGAGCTCTTTTACCAGAGGGAATAGCTGAAGGGACTCAGCTAAAGTACGAGTTCATGCAGTATTCTATAGTTTAAACATGATCATACCTTAGGGGCTTTACTGACAAAAAATACTTGTTATAATAGTAGGCACAATATAATTTTGCTCAATCAATAATAAAGTCCAATTACTCGTAGAAAGGTTTACTATGGATAACAAATACGGTTTAAATGAGGAACTCTTAGATAAGCTTACAAAGCTTCAGAATGTATTAAGAGGCTACGGCTCCCTTGCTGTGGGATTTTCTGGAGGCGTTGATTCCGCGCTTCTTTTGGCAGTTGCAGCCGAAGTTCTAGGAGATAAAGCTATAGCTGTAACAGAGGCAGATCCAGCCATTCCAAAAAGAGAAATCAAGGAAGCTGAAGATTTCTGTAAAGAGCGAGGAATAAGGCATTTCTTTTGTCAGTCTGATCCCTTTAAGGAAGAGGAATACAGGCATAACAGCAAGGACAGGTGCTATTTCTGTAAAAAAGGTATCTTTACTGAGATAAAAAAGATTGCCCAGGAAAACGGCATTGAATATGTTGCTGAGGGCTCCAATATGGATGATCTTGGTGATTACAGGCCAGGTCTTAGAGCTGTAGAGGAGCTTGAGGTAAAGAGCCCATTAAGAGAAGCAGGCCTGTACAAGCAGGATATACGCCTTATTTCCAAGGCTATGGGGCTTCCTACCTGGAGTAAGCCTGCTTATGCCTGCCTTGCTTCCAGATTTGTTTATGGTGAAGAGATCACCCCAGAGAAGCTTGATATGATTGATAGAGCCGAACAGGTTCTTATAGAGCATGGCTTTTTGGAAGAAAGAGTCAGACTTCACGGCAAGAACCTTGCAAGGATTGAAGTTCCAGCCAAGGATATCATGAGACTTTCAGCTGATGGTGTCAGAGAAGAAATCTATGAAGAGCTTAAAAAGATTGGCTTCATGTTCGTGACTATAGACATGAAGGGTTACAAGGTTGGCAGCATGAACGCCACAATTGGTAAATAATTGAATTTTATTAAGAATAAAAGGGACGAAAGCCACATGGCATGATTATTAGCCACAGGTTTTCGTCCCTTATCTTTTAGTCTTATACAGTTTTAGAACTTGAACTTATTTACTTCATCATCGAGCTGCTGTGCAATATTTGCATTCTCATTGACTACGTCCTTGTTCTGCTTCATGTTATCAGACATCTCAGCAACAGCTCCAGCTACATCGCTGATTCCTCTTGCGCTCTCATCTACAGCTGTAGAAACATCACTCATAGCTTCAGAAACAACATTCATAGATCCTTCGATATTATGAGAAGCTTTCTCTACATTCTTTAACATCTCTGAAATCTTCTGTGCATCTTCCTGGTACTGAAGTCCTGTATCCATAAGCTGAACATATCCGCCAACTGTCTTTTCACGTACAAAATCAACCATCTTGGTTGCCTCATCAGCAAGTTCTTTAACAGTTCCGATAACCTCCTGAGAGATTGTCTGAATCTTCTTGGCTGTATCAGCAGAGTTTGTTGCAAGTGAACTGATTTCTCCAGCAACAACTGCAAATCCTTTGCCATGCTCACCAGCTCTTGCCGCCTCGATACTTGCATTAAGTGACAAAAGATTTGTCTGAGAAGCGATATCCAGAATAGTCTGTGTAAGATTACTGATTCCCTCTACAGCCTTAGATTTTTCAATCTTTTCATTGAGGCTGTTTGTCATTTCATCAGCTGCTGCCTTGGCGGACTCTGTCTCCTCTTCAGCATTGCGTCTCATCTCCATAGCTCTCTGTTCCATATTGCTTGCGTAATCTGTACCTTCACGAACGCTTGCATACATGCCCTGAACATCGTCTTTTATCTTGCTGGTTGAATTCTGAACCTGCTGAAGTGATGCAGAAGTCTCTTCCATAGCTGCACTCATCTCTTCCATAGTTGCTGAAACGCCATCAAGCTGATCATTTGTCTTAATAGTAGTAGTAAGCGCAGTATCAACAGAACCAGAAAGGCTTGTTGAGCTTGTATAAATAGAGCTTACCACTTCTCTTATATACTCAAGAAGGTGATTTATGCTATCTGCAATATCAGAAACTTCATCATTACCTTTAACCTCAATCTTCTGCGTAAGATCACCATTATTACTTACAAGATCATCAATCTTGTCATCTACCTTTTTAAGTCCGCCTGCAATTCCATTTGCAAGGATAATAGAAACTACTGCTGAGAGGAGTGAAATAATCACACCAATAAGGACTGTAGTTCTAACAATTGCATTAAGTGAAGCTACAAGCTCATCAACAATATAATCTATTCCAAGAATACCAACTGCCTCACCCGCCTTGTTAAATACAGGCGCATAAGCTGTAATATAGTTTACTCCGGCAGGTGTTTTCTTAATATCAGTTGAAACATATCCTGTTGAGCTAAGGGCTGTCTTCATCCCTTCCATATACTCACTTTCAACTGCGCTTCCAATGCTTACACCATCAGATGCAGGACGAGAAAGGTAAACCAGTGAGCCTCCTCTTTCACCTACAGTATATATAGAGCTGACATTTGCAGAACTAACTACTTTACCCATGTCTTCCAGCATTACTGTGTTTGCATAACTATCATCAGAGCCTGCTTCCAATAATCCCAAAAGATTTCCATTGAGCTGATTAGCAGCAATCTGAGTTATTGCAAGAGTATTAGCTGCTTCGCTCTCAACATAACTGCTTTGTACAAATCCATAAATTGAAACTCCCATTACAGCACATGTAATGATGTTTAACAATATACTTCCCAGCATGATCTTAGCCTTAATGCTAAATCTCATTCCTCTATTCTTTTCCATTTTCTGCTCCTTACTCTGCATTGAGTGAATCCACAATTGCCTGTGACATATAAGCTCCGTTTGCAGCCTCAAACTCGGCAAAAGAAGTCTCTATGTCT
This sequence comes from Butyrivibrio sp. INlla14, assembly GCF_900102515.1. Classification (GTDB taxonomy): domain Bacteria; phylum Bacillota; class Clostridia; order Lachnospirales; family Lachnospiraceae; genus Butyrivibrio. Next base: position 39,610 of record NZ_FMVS01000009.1, on the reverse strand, counting down.
GCTCCTTCTACTACAACCTTCTTAATAAGCTCTTTTTTTAGCCCCATCAGATCCTCGTTATAGGTGGAATATGCATCTGTACTATAGGGAAGATCCGCCATTTTACTGTTATCATTAAATATCTTAAGAGCATTAGCCTGTTCCTCAGTAATGCTGTCTGCTCCAGGATCATTTGTAAGAGCTACAGTCGCAAGCAAATGATCTATATGGTTCTTGGCATAGCTGTCTGAAATAGGACTATAGGTCCAAAGCTCCTCAACTTCACCACCATCATTCATAGTTTCCAAAAAGTATTTATATACTCCGGAAGGATTATCGCAGGCTGAAGTAATACACCATACTGGGGCAACTCTCTCAAGATAATTACCTGTCTCCTCTATAGGAGGCATTGTGACAAGCTCTCCATCAACACCTGCGTCAATTAGCTTACCTGACAAAGTCTTGGCCCAGGTTCCAGCCCAGTAAGTAAAAATACCATACTCATTAGCATAGAATTTATCTCTACAGTCGCCTGTTCCATTATCCACGATGTCTTTATCTATATAGCCCTTTGAATATGCATCACGAAGTCTTGTAAGCGCTTCTTTCATAGCTTCTTCAGTAAATCCATCAGCCCAGGTTCCATCCTCTTTTTGATAAAAAGATGGATATGCATCCTGGTAGAACTCTGGAAGATAGTTGATGTATGGAGCCTCGTTGTTTATGATTCCAGCAGCTGACACACCGTAAGTATTTCCATTTACACCGTCTCCATCAGGATCGCCCTCAGTAAAAGCCTTCAACACATCAAGATATTCCGCATAATTTGTAGGTACATCAAGCCCCACATTATCAAGCCATGCCTTTTTAATATAAGTTACACAGCCGTTTCCTCTTGTAGGAGAAATTCCAAATAACTTACCGTTTATCTTAAGCCCATCAATAAGAGCGCTTTTTCCTGCATCGCTTACTCTCTTTTCAAGTTCAGATCCGCTGTAGTAAGGTGTGATATCAGCAAGCATTTCCTGGGCAGCATAAGTGGTGTAGTAAGTAGAGCTTAAAAGAACCACATCTGGAAGATTACCCTCTTCGAATGCTTTTGAAACTTCCTCGTAGTACACGTCATGCTCAGGCTGGATTATTATAAGATCAATCCCTGTAAGGGCTTCCCACCTTTTTTCAAATTCATCCCTTCCATTTTCCTGGGTAACCAAAGTTCCATCCACCATAATAGTTATGGATGCTGGTTTAACAGCGTCATTGGAAACACTTCCAACAACCTGGCTGTTTGTCAGTCCTTTACTACTGGCTGAGGCAGCTTCTACTGAGCTACCACAAGCTGTTAGTAATAAGGCTGTCATGATCATTGAAAGGCTAAGCGCCTTAATTTTCCTGTTCATATGACCTCCTGTTTCTTGTTATATCAACATTTCAATGTTACAAACTGAAATAAGCTCATCATCCTTTTTGCCTACTCCACTTATCAGAGATTCTTCTTTCTTGAGAAATGGAGATGGCTCCATGATCTCGTCACTTGGAATCTCCACAACTTCTTTTACCTCATCAACAATAAGGCCAACCTGCTTATCTTTTTCTATATCTGTTATGATGATCCTTGAATTGTCTGTATATGCCTCATCATCAAGATTCATCTTTCGCCTCAAGCTGATAACTGGAACAACCTCACCTCTAAGAGTTATGATCCCGCTATAGTGTTCAGGAGATTTCGGAACACTCGTTATATGAGGCATCTGTATGATTGAATTGACAAAAGAAATATCTATTCCGAAATTTTCATTTTTTATTCCAAAAACAACATACTTCTTTTCTTCTTTTTTCTTTTCCTGATAAACTGCTAACTCTTCCATTTCAATCCTCCATGATTTAAGCCACAAGAGACTCAAGATTAAGAATAAGTGCAACCTCATCCATTTCTGGAAGGATTGATACACCTGTAAAATACTCGTTGTCGCTAAGCGCCCCTAGTGATTTACTCTCAATCTCTGACTGTCCGTAAAGAGAATCTACAACAAGACCTGCTGCAGCATCATCTTTAGTGCAGACCACAACGTTGATAAAATCCTTATCCTCGCTATCTCCCTTTAGTTCAAACACCTGATCAAGATATACAAGAGGAATTACCCTGCCTCTATGGTCATAAACATCTTCCTGATCAACAGATTTAATGTCTGAAACAGGCACCTTTTCAATTGCAGTAACTGATGAAAGGGCAATTGCCAGTCTTTCATTTCTAACTCCGACTATAAGAGCCTGTGAACTGTCTACAGCTTCTCCGTCCAGCACGGTTAACTGATTTATTTCCATTTCTCACCTCGTAATTTCATTTTTATAAAAACGTTATTAAAAATTTATTTTTGCTACGGACAATATAATTACCATAACGAAAGATAAACGTCAACACGTAATTTAATTGTGTAAAATGTGTTATAATTGAAATTAATTTCCACCAGGTGGCTTCACCAATAACCTGCATTTCATGCCACTTTTAATACATTTTGTGACAAATCACTCTATTCTGTTTCTTTACTGCTAGAATTGGAAATGCAAAAAAAACTATTGGGAGGTCACATACGTGAAGAAAAGAGTAATGGCAACACTGCTGGCATTAACAGTTGTTATGGAGGCAGTAGGATGCGGAAGTACTAGTACAGAAAGTACAGAGGAGGTAACCGTAATGGCATCAAGTGAAAATCAGACAATCGCAGATGCAGTCACAGAGCTGACTGGCAATCAGATGGTTGTTGTTGAAGGGCAGGATTGGGGTCCTGCAGTAACAAAGACTATTATCAAGCTAAACACTTCAGTTTCAGCAGATTCAATCAACAGTGATCTGTTCTCTGTTGTTGAAACCAAGGAATCTTTTAACTGGGCAGCACTTGCAGAAGGATCTACAGAAGATCCCAGTAAGCACGTCACAGCCGACACAGAGCTTACTGTAGTTGCTGCTTATACTAGTGATGATTTGGGTAATAAGAGTGGGGATTCTGAGTATATAACTCTTGAACTTGGATATGATCCTAACACAGGAAATCCTTTCTGCTACGATATCTTTGTAGGTAATAATACAATCTGCTCACCTTATGAGCTCGCAGTATCTTTAAAGGATAGTTCCGTTATTAAGACTTCTGATGGAAGTGAGATTACATCTTTTACCATTTCAAATACAGTAGATCTTGACTCTGCGATTTATCCACAGCTTGAAAAAGTTGACATGAACGGCCAATTTACAGGAAGTCAGGGCCACACAATTAAATATGCATCATTTACTCCTGAAAGTGATGGTGCCAAGCATCCTCTTGTAATCTGGCTCCACGGCGCAGGCGAGGGCGGAAGTGATCCAAGACTTAATACTCTTGGCAATGAAGTTACTTCTCTTTTTGGTGATGAATTCCAGAAGGTCATGGGAGGCGCTTATATCCTGGCTCCACAGTGTCCAACATTCTGGATGCAGTATGACGAGGAGGGAAACTGGGCAGATAATAAGGGCGTAGATTCTGTTTACCTTGGCGATCTCAAAGAACTTATCGATGCTTATGTTGCCGAACACGAAGATGTTGATGCTAGCAGAATCATCATCGGCGGCTGCTCAAATGGTGGCTACATGACTATGGATATGGTTCTTAATTATCCTGATTATTTTGCAGCTGCTTATCCAATCTGCGAAGCTTACATGGATGCAGGTATCACAGATGATCAGCTAGAGGCTATCAAGGACCTTCCTATCTGGTTTGTGTACGCTGAAAATGACCCAACAGTTGATCCTAAGACATTTGAAGCTCCTACAATCGAGAGGCTTCGTGCTATAAATGCCGATGTTCACACAAGTGTCTTTGCAGATGTACACGATACAACCGGCACTTACACTGCAGAAGATGGCAGCGCATATCAGTACATGGGCCACTGGTCATGGATTTATTTCTTCAACAATCAGTGTGAGGAAAACGGCGTTAATATGTGGGAGTGGATGGCGTCACAGCTTCTTCATAAGGATCAGTAATTCTCCGCTTTATCACTGGACATATTATGCTGCTGCAGATCAGGCTATAAAGAGAGTTACCAATTATCATTGGAACAAGAATTGAGTACGGCATAAATGCAAGAATTATGAATAGATAAATTGTTGTATATATAATAAGCTTTAGGCTGCTCTTCCACTCCAGAATAAGGAGTATGGCTGCGTTTTTGATTATTCCTGATAATCCAAGGCGCAGATGAGCAGCCATCACAAAGGTCCATACAGAAAAAAGAGTACCAGTGCCAAATATTACGCACCCAGCTCCCATAATGATCATGTAGGATATATTGTCAGATAAAGCTTTATAATTTCCAGCAAGACTCATGAGATAATAGCCATAGAAAATGACAGCAAACCCTATAATGCCCAAGACAAGCTTTTTAACAAAGCCTTCTTTAAATTCTGCAAGATAATCCTCAAGAGTAAAGTCATAACCCTTTAAGAACATTTTGCCGGTAAAGGCGCAAAGTGCTGCCCATGCTGACGGAATTGTAATCAGGGGAATGCAGGTGATGATAAATACAAGATTTATCATTAGCATCTTTCCGGGAAAATTAACAACAAGATATAAGATGCGGAAAAAGCCGTCCTTGGGCGGCTCTTTTTCCACATCGTTTTCTCCAAGATACCATTTCATAAAACGATTCAAATATTTCATTTTTTCCCCTATATATTAATTTTTCATACCGGTCAGAACTATACCTTCAACAAAGCTCTTTTGCCCAAATATATAGATTACTATACCAGGCAGGATAGTCATAAAAGTGGCCGCCATAGCCATTGGCCAGTTTGTTCCAAAAGAACCTGTGAAATTAGTGAGTGCGATAGCAAAAGTAAACTTGCTCATACTGTTAATATAGATTATCTGCTGGAGCATATCATTCCAGATCTGTATAAATAACATCATTCCAACAACGACTACTGCAGGCTTTATTGCAGGGACAAGAATTGTCCACAATATCCTCATGCGGCTGGCGCCGTCTATAGATGCAGCTTCATCAAGATCCCTTGGTATCGTCATCAGAAACTGCCTTATCAAGAAAATGTTAAAGAATCCTCCACCTGTTAAAAACGGCAGGATCAGAGGCCAATATGTGTCACCCAATCCAAAAAATTTAGTCCACACAATGTAAAGCGGAATCAGAGTAACCATACCTGGAAGGAGGATTGTGCTGACGCAGATCTTGAATATAAGGTTTTTACCTCTAAATCTCAGTCTGGCAAAAGCATATCCACAAAAAATAGCAGTAATAACGCCAAATGTCACAGCCGGAATAATAATTGAAAATGTATTTTTAAAATATGTCCAATATTCGAAGGTTTGAAGAGTTTTGGCATAGTTGGACCACAGCCACTCAGTTGGAATAAAGGATGGCGGATAAGCGTTAACCTGCGCAACACTCATAAGTGAAGATCTGAATATCCACCATATTGGAAGGAGTGTTAGAAATGCAAAAAATAAGGCAATCAATGTTACAACTGAGCGGTTTGCCAGTTTCCTTTTTTCTTTTGCTGTCATATTTGCTCCCCCTTTCTCATGCTTCATCACTAAAGATGCTATTTTTTTGTGTTACAAATAATACTATTGTGAAAATACCTACTAGAACAAAGAATATAACTGAAAAAGCTGCTGCATATCCAAGCTTATTTTTTTCAAATCCATACATGTAGATAACATAAGACAAAAACATAGATTTCTTGGCCGGACCTCCATTTGTAAGGGCTAAAGCCGGATTAACTACCTGCAGATGCGTAATAAGGGCAGTCAGTATGTTATAAAAGATAATAGGCTTGATGCATGGAATGGTAATGTTCCAAAACCTCTGCCAGGAGTTGGCACCGTCTATCTGAGCCGCTTCCTTGTACACTGTAGGAACATTCTGCAGTCCTGCAAGGAATATTACTATGAGGTTTCCACTGGCCCATATTGCAATGAGGACAAGGGACGGTATTACCTGCCTTGGACTGTCCAAAAATCTCTGAGGTGGAATTCCTAGCATCCTGAAGATGAAATTAAAAAGTCCGTAGTTCTGCTCATAAAGCCATTGCCAGCCTTTGAAAACACCTATTGCCGGTAGCAGATAGGGTATAAAGAAAATAGATCTGAAGATTGTTCTTCCAAAAATATCCATGTTTAGAATAAGGGCTATAACCAGAGAATAGATAACCGCGCCGATAACCGCCAAAAATGCATACAAAATTGTTGCCTTTACCGCACTTGCAAAATATACATCTTTAGTAAAAATTCTTATGTAATTGTCCAAGCCCACAAATTCCGGGCTGGATAAACCGTTATAGCTAAAAAGGCTTAGCACAAACACAGCAATTGTAGGAAGATAACTAATAAAGGTGATTCCAAGGAATGCCGGAATCAGGCACAAATAGGCACATCTTTCCTCTTTTCTATTATATTTGGACTGAGAAGTACGTATTTTTCTTTTGCCGGATGCTCTTTTCATACTCTTCGCCTCGCTTGTACTATATATCCCCGCAACTTCCATTGTATAATCCCTCTCCCCTGATATCAACGCCGGCGAAGACAGTTACACTGCACTTTTGACCATGTTTCAAAAGTTACATGAACTGTCTTCGCACGGCACTATATCAAATATTAATTATTTGTACTGAAAATATCATTTAACTCATCGTAATACTCATCAATTGCTTCTTTCATTGTCTGATCACCAGACCAAACAGCTGAGAATGCAGAATCCAGTGTTGCATTAAACTCATCTGTTGCGTTGATATAATACCAGGCTGTTGACTGAGAATTTTCTCTTGCGTAGTCAACTACAGCACTCTTGTACATATCATGGTCAGGGTAATTAGGATTATCAATCCACTTGTTTGTAAATTCATCATCTGTGTACCACTTATCAAGGATAGGCATCCATGTTCCTGCTTCAATAAGTGACCAGCTGTTTTCTTCCTGGTAGTACCACTTAAGCCATGTCATAGCTTCTTCAGGGTGCTTGGTTGTAGCAAATACCACGTTTGGTCCGCCAGTACAAATTGTAACCTTCTCCTTCATGTAAGGAAGAACGCCTACGCCATATTTAAAATCAGCAGATGGTCCAAGGAAGGTTCCTACATTCCAGGTTCCATCTGTTGCCATAACAACCTTCTTGGAACCAAGTGAGGATTCAAGTGCGTTAGCTGCGCTTGTTACAGGAGGTGCACAGTGATACACATCTGAAAGGTCTGCGATCTTCTGCAGTGCTTCTACTGTAGCATCATCGTTAATAGTACATTCCTTGCCATCAGCACTATAATATCCACCGCCATTACTCTTTGCCCATACTTCAAGCTGCCATGGAAGAGTGTTTACTGTGCAGCCATAAACATCAACGTTTGCTGGGTCAAAATCTGGACTTAGCGCATTATTGCCGTTAATATCAACAGTAAGTGTCTGAGCTATCTTAACAAATGTATCCCAGTCCCATGCACTGTCTGCACTTGCTGGAGGTGTGAAATCAGCAACATTTAATCCTTGCTTTGAACATATTTCTTCCAAAAGATCTATGTTGTACCAAAGGTTAAGTACCTCATTAGCTGCTGAATATGCCACAGGTGTTCCCTGATATTTAAAGGTTATGGAATCAAGAGGCTTGGAATCGCCTTCACCGTACATTGAGCTGATGTCTGCAAGCAGGCCATTCTCTGCAAATTTCAAAACGCCAGCTTCGCTCATGATGGCTGTATCAGGAAGTTCTCCTGCTGTAGCCATTGCATTTAGCTTAGTAACATAAGTATCGTGGTCAATCTTGATTACTTCTACTTCAATTTCATCCTGTGACTGATTGAATTTATCAGCCACTGCCTGAGTTGCAGCAGTCTCTGTCTCATTGCCCCACTGCGCATAAGTAATATGTACTTTGTCTCCAGTGCTCTCACTTGTCGTAGCAGGTGTCTCAGTCTCTGTCTCTGTTTTAGGTGTCTCTACTGCGTTCTGCGTTGTGTCCTGTGCTTCCCCCTGTGCGCTCTGAGAACTTGCACCGCAACCTGTTACCAACATTGCCGTAGTAGTAACAACTGTTAATGCCATGCTCAACAATCTTTTCTTTTGCATACTTGAAATATCCTCCTTTAGAAAATTATTTTTCAGCAGTAATATTCTATCCTTCAAATAGAAATGTTCTGCCATACTTCCATCTCTCCAATACCTCTGTTATTCCAAAAAGCATAGGGAACAGCTCTGATTTTCACAGGCTTTTTAGTAAATCTTGCTTCTCCATAAAGGCTTCCGTCCTTGATTCCTACAGCACTTACCCTGTATCCCTCATACTCTATCGCCGGTACATCTCCCGGGAATTCTTCACAGGCCTTGCCCATGTGCAGATTGGCACCAGCATCCACATAGATATCTGATAAGTTCTGTCCATTGTCTGCCTCCTCCAAACAATAAACCATAGGTCCTTGCATTACAGCAACCTTCCCTGCATCAGCTCTGACATTGTGGTCTGCTGCCACAAATTTTGGATGAACTCCCATATTAAGCTCGATTGCGTGTTTGCCACCCTCAAGAGAAATTACGGCATAATTATTTTCAGCTTTATAGGAAAGCTTTTCACCATCAAGGACTATCGTCATATCCTTGGCATAGGCAGGAACTCTTATCCTGATATCTGCAGCTTGCAAAATTGAAATCCTGATATCTACTGTTCCATCTGTCAAAAGAGATGACTTAAGATTCACAGATATTTCCTGCCCCGGATCATCTATTAAAACTGTAGATGATACAAACTGATTAATGAAAATGCCCTTTTCGTCACAGGAGTATAAATACTGTGATAAAGAAGCCAAAGTCCTTGCAAGATTGGGTGGACAACAGGCTACATTAAACCATTTCTGTCTGGTAGGTTTGACATGATCCATATAGGTGTTCTCAGTACAAAACTGCGGAACCATCTCTAATGGATTTACGTAAAAGTATCTGTCTCCTTCAAGATTCATAGCTGCTAAAATAGTGTTGTACAATACTCTTTCAACAGTATCATAATAGCTTGCATTTTTCTTTAATGCCGCCATCCTTTGTCCAAACATCATCATTCCAACAGAAGCACAGGTCTCACAATAATTTGTACTGTTAGGCAGATCGTAATCTGTGGTAAAGCACTCTAAAAATCCGCTGCTACCAATTCCTCCAGTAATGTACATTCTCTTGCCTACCATGTTATCCCATAGTCTGTCACAGGCTTTTTCCATTTCTTTATCCTGCTGCCAATCAGCCAGGTCAGCCATAGCACTGTATAGGTACATTGCCCTTACGGCATGGCCTTCTGCTTCAGTTTGTTCTACCGGAGGCTTCTGAGCCTGTGCATATTTCATGGAATAGTTTCTGAACTCAGGAAAGAACTCCGGGCCTTTTCTGCCATCAATCTCATTCTGCAAATAATTGGGTGTAGTTCCCCTCTGCCTGACAAAATAATCAGCCTGCTTTAAATACTTGTCATCCTTGGTCCACCTATAAAGCTTTATCAAAGCCAGTTCTATTTCTTCATGCCCAGGGACTCCAGGAATCTGTCCTTTTTGGGTTCCAAAGACCTTGCAAATAAGATCTGCATTCCTGATTGCGATTTGAAGAAACTTCTCCTTATTAGTGGCCAGTGCATAAGCAACTGCTGCCTCAATCATATGCCCTGAGGTATATAATTCGTGTCCCTCAACCAGGTTAGTCCATTTCTTTTCCGGAGCTGTTATCTGAAAGTAAGTATTCAAATATCCGTCTTTTTCCTGAGCTTTTTCCAAAATATCTATCACCTGATCAATTTTGGTTTCAAACTGAGCCCCGCTACCTATTGCTATGCAATAGGCAGCTGACTCAATCCACTTATATAGATCAGTATCAAGAAAAACTACTCCTTGCCGTTCTCCCTCTTGTAGTCCGGCAGCTATGCGGAAATTTCTGATACACCCCGTAGGGTCAGTTCCTTCCAGTTCATCATTTAAAGCTTTCCACTGATGAACCAGCATGACTTCACTTACTTTATTGATGTAATGCCCGAATAAAGGATCAGTGACTTTTACCTGCTGAAGTTTCAATGGCCTTATTTCTTTTTCCATGCCCAATGCCCCTTCATATTTTTTAGTTAATAAGTACTCCGTTTTCATCAAAGGTGTACTTCTTAAACCATTTTGTAATAGTTTTGCCTATTACCATATGACCTTCCGAATCGAAATAATGTCTTCCATCTTCAAGGTCAACAAAGGAACTTACTACCATATGTCCCTTTTCATTAAAGTAGTACTTTTCGCCGTCTACTTCATAAACTCTGCCTGAAACCTGAACACCATTTTCATCGAAATAATAGGTGCTTGTCCACTTGGTCATAAATCCTGTAACCATACGGCCCTCTGCGTCAAAGTAGTAGGTCTTATCGTCAATCGTTACAAACTGGCTAATAGCCATTGTGCCCCTTGGCTCCTTGAAATAGCGATAAGAGCCATCTACCATCTGCAGTCCTGTGAGTTTTGTTCCATCCTCAGTAAGTAGATAATAAGAACCGTATTTATTTATAAGTGTCGTTTTTACAGGTTCCTCTTTTACCACATTTACTATCTGCCACTCATGAACACCTACTCCTGTGTAGTCGTTTTCGAGTTTTGTAAATGTAGCACGGATACCTTTTGTAGTGATGCTCTCAAATTCTGATACAGTAAAGTCATCAACCATCAGCTCACCATCAGATACAGTTGCAATCTCTTGCCATTTACCATCTTCATCAATGATCTCGTAGGTAATCTGTGAAGGATATTTGATTCCGCCATTATCAATCTCAGATCCGTCATACCACAGGTACATATTGGAAGTATTAAAAGTAACTTCTGTTGGCCAAAGGTATGTTAGATGCTCCCTTGCAGAAGTATTCCCCCAGGTTCCCCAGTGACCATACCTGCTGTTGTAGGAATCTATTGGAAGATTGCCGTCGTTAACTGCAGGAAGTGATTCCCAGCTGGATGTGTAGGAAGCTGATAGCTGTGCGATAAATGCAAGGTTATCTCCTTCAACCTTAAGATTTGCAAATGCTAAAGCCATAGCATCATCAGCTGCTCTAAGCTCTGTATCACTTGCATCTTCTTTCTTGAGAAGTTCTTCTGCAACAGCTATTGCATCTGTAAGATCATCAAAGCCTTCTGTTACATGTGTCTTTTTTACCAGCTTATAAGCCTTGATATCATCCTTTAGCGCCTGCTTGGCTGCTGAAAGTGCATCTCCATATCCATAAACCTTCCACTCGATAACGCCACTTCCAAGGTTCTGTGGATTCATGATCATCCTGATTGCTGTAGTCTTGACAGGATCAAATGTGGTCTTGTTATACTTGTTTAGTTCAACTCCAAGTCCCTCAACACCTGTAAAGTTCTTCCATGTTACTCCGTCAGCATCAAGATAATAGTAATTGACTGATGCAGGATTGAAGTTTCCATTTCCATCTCTGAAATAATAAGCGTCAGTTTCTGTAAGTATCTGTTCCTCTTCCCAAGTATACTGTACCCATGCCTGTGCGCCATTATTGCCACCCCAGTTGTGCCATGCGCCATGGCTTGTATCTCTACTGGAGGTTGGTTCATAACCATCGTTAAGTGTAGGACATCCGCCCAGATCGTTTCTGTTTTCGTAAATAGCAGAAGGCACTGCATTTTCAGCCAGATTTACAAGGCTTCCATTTACAACCATTACTGTTACTGTAGCTGTTACATCATATCCTGCTACTTGGCCAGTTATTGTAAATACTCCAGCCTTGCTATATTTCTCAGGATCGATCTCATCCCATGTAACATCTGCTTTTTCAAACAGTCCATTTGAATATAGAACCTGTACCTGCTTAGGAAGCTTAGGTGCCTTACCTACTGGAGTAACCACATCTCCTGCTATCGCGGAAGTTATTGTAACTTCTTCACCGGTTCCAAAAATATCAAGTGCTCTCTGGGAATCCAGTGCTACAGAATAGATTCTGAAATTATCTATAATTCCATCAAAGTATGGATCGGTCTGATTTGTTCCTCTTCCAATGTAATCTGACTGGTTAGAAGAAAGCTGTCCAAGCGTAAGTGTGCAAGGCTCACTGAACTTTTCATAGCCGTCCACGTAAACAACTGCTGTCTGTCCATCAAGTGTAAGTGCTACATTCTTCCAGAAATCCTTGGATATAGCCACTCCTGTCTTGTAGGCTGTTCCATTTATTGAAAGAACAAGTTCATTTCCATTTTCAAAGGAAATTGCAATCTTTTTGCCTGCATTATCATCAAGGCTAAATACCTTGGCCCCATTACCTTGAGATGCGTTGAGCTTAATATCTGCACTTATGGTGCTTGCGCTAAGCCTCTTGAACAGGCTCTCCTCAAGTCTTACATAGCCACTTGAATTGCTTCCATTTACGCTTAGGCCCTTTGTATCATCTTTTCCATTTCCTGTAGCAAAGTTTCCAACTGCCTCAGCAGCCTTGCCACCTTCAACTTCGTTTAATATCTTTTTGCCGCTTACATTGTCAAAGGTATACTCTGCTATAAGTTCAGGAAGCTGATTGTCATCTGTAATAGTAACTACTACGCTGTCTGACTCTCCAGTAGAAGCTGTAAGTGTAAACTCATAGACGCCAGACTTATTAAAGGTTACATAAGTGCTTAGATTATCGGGTGTTGCAAGAGTTGCAGTTCCATCATCTGGAGATGCTGTAACTGTCCATGTTCCAGAAACCTTATTAGCTGCATTACTGCTATCTGTTATAGTTCCTGTAAGCTTTACTTCGTCATAGATATCAGCTGTTAAATCTTTACCTGCATCTACTACCACGCCGCCTTCAAAGGCTCCAGCCACTACCTGCACCTCCTGGAACTGAACACCTGAAAGTCTTACAGGCACTGTAACTTCTTCTTTTGAAGAATTAACTACAAATCCGCACTGAGCTTGCCCATCAACCAGAAGTGTGTAGGCCCCTTCGTTTAAACCATATAGAGTAACTTCTGAAGTGTGACCTGTTTCCTCTAGATTTTTGATGGTAAAAGAAAGAGCGTCTTTGCTGTCACTTATGGTTGCGGTAGTATACTGATCTCTTTCAAGTTCAAGATATAATTCTTCATTTATTAGATTTAATTTTGTATAAAGGCCATCAAGTGGTGTTACTACATACTGACCGTTATTCTTAGATACTTCACAGCCATATCCAAAGAGTCCAAATATAGGATCCTCAGCCACATCTGATGAAAGAATCTGTACAGCACCAAATAATCCAAGGTCTGCTTCTCCTGTCATCTGTCTCCAGCCATTATGGAGTTTTCCACCGCCAGTTCCCTGTCCGCCAAGGTTACCCATCTCAGCCTGATAGGTCCAGGCTGCGGCACCAATATTCTCTGCATCTGCATCTATCTGTCCTGAATTGATACAGGTCAGATTTCCAAGCTTGGCTGCATAGCTAAGTCTCTGAGCCTCTGCCTTTTCAGCGTCAGACAGACCGTTATTCTGATAACGGATATAGTCATCCATACAGAATCCAACCAGAGACATCGAGTATTGGAACTGCCACCAGTTCTCACCGCAGTTAGTTACAGGAACACTGTACTCGTACCATATAGGCTGAGTTCCTCTGCAGGCTCTTGTCTTGAGGTCGATAGCTGACAACATTCTTGCGGCATTAGCTGTATCTTTTCCCGCCTCAAGCTGCATCTTAGCCAACACATAAACGGCTTCTTCACCTGTATTATCGTATGAATATTCAGAACCATACGGATATCTCTGGCGTTTGAAGCTACTATATTTCTCGTTCATTATTGCTTCCACATTACGTGCCTGAGTTTCAAAGCCTTCTGCTCTGAGAGCATCGATGATTGCCGGTGTTGTACTCTCTCCCATTACACCAGTGCTCCAGTTATAAGCTACGCCGTTTCCGTAATATAGAGCGTTCAAAATATTATAAGCTCTTAAAAGGTATGTATCTGGCGTTTCTTTATAGTCCACAAGATCAGGATACTTGCTGGCTATCTTGTACATCATAAAGTATGTATTGTAAATATGAGGATAAGCATATCCTCTATAAGTAGGTGATGCGTTTGGCTCATTCATAAGGAAATCATGTACCAGGTAGTCATTATGATGTTCCTGCATGAGACCGTTCCAAATAGCTTTATCCAGATATTCATCAAGAGCTTCAACTTCAGATGCCTTGGGCTGATATACATTCTTTTCAGCAAGGAAAGTTCCATGGGTCAATCCCCAGTCATCTCCCCAGCCCCAATAACTCATGTTAAAGTAGTCACGCTCTACATTATTTCTGGTTGTCTTCTGATCCATCATCCAATCATCAAAGACTTTATCTCCGGTCTGGCCTGGAAGATCAAGCTGCGTTTTGTCGACCATAAAAGTTGAATGAGTTTCCAGCGCCCCGTCTATGTCATCCATGATGTAGAACTGAAAGGTTGTCTTTTTATCCTGCCAGCTCACAGTAACGTTATGGTGACCAAGGTCGTAAAACTTAAGATCATATACGTGATACTGCTCACCGTCTTTTTCTACCGTCTTTTCATAGGTCATTGTTGCATCGCCCTGATGAGGAAGTGTTGAACTTACAGTAGAGGCGTGCCCTGCAAAAAGATTAAGCTGATCCGGACACTTTATGTCTATAGAAATATCTTCTGGATCTATTGTCGTGTGAAGGTACATTTTCGCAGGCATATTTCTTGCAAAAGTCATGCCTGGAACAGCTACTGCATCAATAATTCCTTCGTTGTAAAGGGCTGATCCAAGAGACTCCTGGTTTGGAACTGCACTGAAGTTAAAGGTGTAGTTCTTTTCCTCTCCCTGTCCAAGGGTAAGACTGGTATTAGGCAGGTATCCCCTGTTAGTCTTTTTGATGTTATCAGAATGAATGTAAAAGACATTAAGTCCGTTCTGCCATCCTGACTGATCCTGACACCACGCAGCTTCATAGCTTTCACGCTCATTAGTGCGCCAGTGATCCTGATACTCAAATCCTGCATCAGTACTCTGGTCTGGTGTCATCAGAAGGTATCTTCCCTCTCCGCTTGGCCTTGTTACATAAATGTAAGAACCATTCTGTCCCACAAAGCTGTGATCAACGGATCTTGTCTCATAAATCTGATCTCCTCTTGTCCAAAATTCATTGAAAGGAAGAGGCAGTCCCAAATCTCCAACAGTGACATCACTATCTGTCACGTTCTTTAAACTGATATCCCACTTTAGCTTTTCACCTACCAGTTGATAGGTCTCAACAATAAGAAGATCATTTATTTCTTTTGTAGAAACGCTATCGTCCATTAAAGGATTGTAGACAACTGTAATCTTGTTCTGCTGATCGTCAACATAAATTCTGCGGATATCAGCAGAATTGGCAGTTCTCTCATCCCTATATGATGTGTCATTTCCACTCTTGGTTGCCAGCATCAATTCTCCAAGCCATTCATGGCCTGACGTGTTCTGGGAAGGAGTGTTACTCTCATTCATAACATAGTTGGTGTCATACTCATCTCCAACCAGCTTAAGAGTTGTGATCTGGCCGTGTTTGCCAACTGAAACCTTGAAATATTCGTTAGAAATTGTTCCACCGTTTTCTGATAGTTCGCCGTCATAGTTCTCGGCAAGTTTCCTTGCTCCAAGCACCTCCTGATCTGCAGAATTCTCAGTTGATGCACTGTCTGTAGCTTCTTGTGACGATAATTCTGTAGATGCTTCTGCTGACTCTTCCGCCGATGCGCTATCGGATGATGCTTCTGATGAAGCCACTGATGATGCGTTGCCTGACGTATTGTTTGACGCATTATCTTCAGCCTCCTCGGTTGATGAGTTGCCTGCTGCCTCATTAGATGCATCTCCAGGCTCTTCTTTACTTTCTTCTTTTGTTTCTCGTGATGATTCTTTTGATGATTCGTCAGATTGTCTGTCTGTCGATCCTACAGATAATTCTTCAGATGCCTCATCAGCTGCGCTTGCAATCGTGGTCAGATTCCCCTGATCCGCAGCCATTGCCCCAATAGACATCTGTGACACAAGCATTCCAGCTGAAAGGATTGCTGCAAGGCATTTTGCGCCACGTTTTTTACCCACACCAACTTTTTTCCCCATTTTTTCCTCCTTCTAGTTGTGTGCAAAGTTAACGTTTTCCTTTTTCATATTTAAAGTTGTAGTATTCGCTACAACTCACGATATTCTTTTAACTCATCCCCACCATTGTTTTAGGTAAACGTTTACCTTGATTTGGATTTTATATTGTTGCATTATATATGTAAATAGCAATTTTCAATAATAATACAAGCAATTTTTTGGTTGTTTTTTATTAAGAAAACGTTTACCATTAGTTTATAATTTGTATTTTGGAAGTGAGGATGAATTGTGCCTAACATGAAGGACATTGCCAAAAAGGCCCAGGTATCTGTCGCAACAGTATCCAAGGTTTTAAATGGCACCGGAAATATAAGTGAAGAAACCACCAGGAAAATTCTGGACATTGCTGAGGAACTTAATTATCATCCCAACCTCTATGCAAGGAACCTGAAGACTGGTTCCAGCAAAACAATAGGTATCCTTGCGGAAGATCTTACAGTATTCAATACACCTCCTGTAATAGATGGAATCGGTGCCTGTTGCGAGGAAAAGGGTTATCGTTATCTCTTGGAAAATCTGCGTATAAATACTCTCGGTATTGATCCTGATAAAGACAAAGACAGATACTCAGAAATCAAGAATAATGCCGTATCACATATGAATTCCATGCAGGTAGATGGCATTATTTATCTTGGTTGTCATTCTCACCGAGTAGTTCCTAGCATATTTGATAACAACATCCCTTTTGTATGTGCCTACTGCATCTCCCCATCGCTGGCTATCCCTTCTGTCTTGTACGATGACCAGCACGCTGCCTATGAAGCTGTTTCGCTTCTGATCAAAAAAGGACATAAAAAAATAGCCACCATAACTGGCAAGGTGAGCAGTGTTCACACCAGATGGCGACTTACAGGTTATCAGGAATCCTTATATGATCACAACATACCATACAATCCCGGATATGTGATCAACGGAGACTGGTCAAGAGACAGCGGATACAGCGCTACTAAAAAGCTTATCAAGCAGCATGTTACTGCTATTTTTTCCCATAACGATGAAATGGCCATGGGCGTAATAGATGCCTGCAATGATGCAGGAATCCAAGTCGGCAAGGATATTGCACTTATTGGCTTTGATAACAGGGAATTATCAACTGTGTGTCGTCCAACACTCACAACCGTTGAGCCTCCACTTTTCGACATCGGCTACAAATCAGCCGAGGGTCTGATTTCAAAAATCGAACATAAAGATGACATTCTCCGGGGCGAGGTACGTCTTCCCTGCAGAATAATAGAAAGAGATTCTACCTGACTGGTAGAATCTCTTTCTATTTCTATTATTTATTCTGCTCTTCCTACTCTTATAAGGCCTCTGAAAAACTCAACTGCATCTATCAGATCATTCTCATCGGGATGTCCCTTGCTGGTTCCACCAACCAGTTTAAATGGCCCAAAAGTGTTATAGCCGTGACATGTGAACTTACCTACAACTTCGGCATTTTTACCTTTCACAGAATCTGCCATTGACTTGGAAAAATCTTTGTTCATGGCACTGGTCATTATGTAAAAGATTTTCTTGTTCTGAGGAAGATTTACTTGTGCAAAATTCTTGACCTGCTGATGAAACTGTGCCGCATAAATTCCGGATGCAAAGCCTATAAGATCATATTCAGAAAGATCTTTTTCCTGTACCTGAGTGACGTCGATAAGATCTACGTCAAACTCTTTAGCAATAGCATCTACTACCTTCTTGGTGTTTCCGTGATGTGTTGAAGCATAAGCAATACAACATTTCATTTCAAAAGCCCTCCCGTAATTTGATTGTCTCTATGTATTTGCAACTATTTACTTATTTGCCAAACTTAAGGTTATCTCCAAGAACTGGGACTTTACTAGCAAAGAACGAAAACTCTCCGCTATCCAAAAGATTTCCCTCATCATCTGTTACCCTGATGTCAAACACTAGGATATGCTTGCCAGTCTTGAGTTTCATACACTCGCAGTAGATATACTCAGTGTTTACTGCAGGTAGCAGAAAGTTAAGGTTTGCGGATACAGTAGTTGCGTAATATCCACTCATGCTGGCTGTAGCGCCGGCCATAGCATCCACAAATGAAAGAAGTGCTCCTCCATGGATACTTCCATAGGTATTGTGAAGCCTTGAATCGGCCTTGATCCTGGCCTTACTGTAAGTGGAGCTCAGCTCCATGATTTCAAATCCTATAAAACTATTATACTCATTAGCATACAATTCCGGAATCATCTTCTCCCTCATTGCTGCTTCTTTTTCTGAACGTGCTTTTCTCAATTTCTTACTTGCCTTTCTTTTATATATATTTTTTATGGGCACGGTGACATTTCCAGGTGTCACGCAGTTACCCATTTTCCCTTGAAATAGTAGATGATGAACACTACAGAGCTCACAGACCATGTTAGTGGATAAGCCCAGAATATTACATTCACCACAGGAATTATGCGAACAATGATTGTAATGTAGGTAATTCTAAGAAGGCACCAGCTAGAGAGCATTACAATCATTGGAATTGTAGTTTTTCCAGCTCCTCGATATACTCCTGCCAGGCAATGGCTAAGGGCCAGCAGGCAGTAAAAGAGGCTTTCTGTCCTGGCCTGAGTTGTTCCTATGGCCAAAACCTCAGCTTCACTTGAGAACATCCGAAGAAGTATTGGAGCAAAAGCAAATACTATGAATCCTATGATTTCAGCGCATGACACTCCTATGACGCTTCCAATAACTGAGCCTTTTCTAACTCTCTTAAATTCCCCGGCTCCTAAATTCTGACTTACAAAGGTTGTCATCGCCATGCACATACATGTTATTGGCAAAAAGACAAACCCTTCAAGCTTAAAGTAGCTTCCGCAGCCTGCCATAGCAACAGAGCCAAAGGCATTTATGTTCGACTGAACAACTACATTTCCTATAGCAATAACACTGTTCTGGATACCAGTTGGAAAACCTATCATCAGCTCTTTTTTCAAAGTTTCAATATCCATCCTGAGCTTTCTGATAAAGATCCTATGCGGTCCTTCTACTCTTGTCAGCTTAAACAAGGCCAAGGCTGCACTAACAGCCTGCGCTATTACAGTCGCAAGGGCGGCTCCGCCTATTCCAAAGTCAAGATACTTAACAAAAGTTATATCAAGTATGGTATTGATAACAGTACTAACTACCAGATAATACAATGGCCGCTTAGAATCTCCCATAGCCTGAAAGACGCCGCAGCATGCACTGTAGAGGATATTCCCCAAGCCGCCCAGAAAGTATATCTTAAAATACAGGACTGAACTTGGCATAACATCTTCCGGTGTTCCCATCCACTTTAGAATTGTCGGTGTAAAAAAGTATCCCCAGACCGTCATTACTATTCCCATCAGGATAGCAAAGGCAATTCCGGTATGCGATGCTATAGATACTCCTTTATCATCACCAGCGCCATACCTTTTTCCTATGATAACGCTATTTCCCATGAACAGGCCATTAATAAAGCCTACCATCAAAAATATAAGGCTGCCGGTTGTACTCACCGCAGCCAGTGCTTCTTTTCCCAACACATTTCCAACAACAACTGAATCCACAACATTGTATAGCTGCTGCAGGAGCTGCCCGAAGAAAAGAGGTATTGCAAATAATACTAGATTTTTTGTTATTGAACCTTTTGTCATTCTGCAAATATCTCATTCAAACAATTTTTCCACATGATCATTATACCTCTCTACAATACAGTATACTCCAAAAACTGCATGCTCACTTATGATGATGAATAAGCCACCAATATGAGCATCCGCAGCCATTTGTCATTCTAAATTCCTTGTTCCTAAGATGCCTGTACAGCTTAGGGTTTTTCTTTTTTATCATTGCACATTTGATATAAAAGCTTATGTAACGTACGCAGATAGCCATGGCCTGCCAATATATCCATAACGCAAATGCAACTGGCACGAAACAAATCAGAAAAAATAACATATCTTCTACCTCTCTTTCTTATCGCGCCCCTAAATACTTTTTCTATGCTTTCATAATATTTGATAACGTGTCCAATAATCTACCCTGCATAAAACGTTCAATAATCGTATCAACAAGTTTAATATCTAACATCAAAAGACCGTTCGTCTGGAATAATATCCAATTCTGTTCTATCTATTCCGGAGATTTCTATGAACCTGCCACTTTTGATAGTTTCCACAAATCTACTGATAGCCGCCTCTTCTCCCTGAACTTCACAGGTTACAGAGCCGTCATACTCATTTTTAACATAGCCAGTTAGCCTATACATATTTGCTGCATGTCTTGCTGTATACCTAAAGCCTACGCCCTGTACTATCCCATAGAAGCATAGCCTAAATCTTTTTTCCATCAGTTACACCCCGCCTGATATTTGAATTTTCCCAAAGTGCAAATTTATTCGTATAATAGCTCAATACTTGTAAACAAGCTTAAGTCACCTATCAAAAATCTGTGCAGATGCTGCCAGAAAGATGATCAGATCGTACACAAGGTCTGGGATTTTACAGATGCTCCATAAATAGCATGGGATGTGCTGTGCAGAAAGGTGTCTGCGCCATGTACATACCAAGAGTATCATCGTTGTCATCCATTAGAACTACTGATTCCGGTGAGATGTTAGGAAATAACTCCTTTACCTTGTCCATAACAATCTGAGGTTTCTCCCTGGCTTCCAGAGTATAGAAGCAGTGGGAAGCGGGAATACCATAGAGTCTCTCTACCATCTCAGACTTCCAGGCTTCGTGTCCATGTGGTTCTCTTGATATGCAAAAGAGTCTGTTGACATCATGACCGCTTATATAAGCATAGAGCGGCTCAAGTCTCTTGCAGTCAGCATAAATATTCACATCTCGAAATTCAGGCTTGCCATCTAATTCATGATGGGCGTGATGCCTGCCATAATTGTAGCTGGTCAGCGTGCCATCTATATCAAAAAACACAACTGTGTCCGGTTTATGTAATATTTCCCAAATTTCATTCATTTACGAATTCTTCCCTTTCCACTTACTCGTCCTCTGTTCCAAGACCATAGTATAGCATTTCGTTATATCTGGCATTAGCTTCTTCTGCAGCCTTTTTGTTGTGCCAGCTATCAATATCACTGCAGATGGCCAGCATTTCATCAACCACAAGCTCTGCTGTCCTGGGCTTTACATTGTATAGATATGCAAGCATTCTATCCATTGCCTTGGGGCTTCCAAGTTGTTTGGCAATCTGCTCACCAAGTTCCCTTGGGAAGCCAAGGTTTCTTATGGCAGCCACAAGTTCATCTCGTTTTCTGGACCATTCAATCTGATTCTCTGTCATAATTTATACCCGCAATCAGCCTTCTTGGGGCCCTCAACTCCAGACTCGTAATTGGCCCTGAATTCCATATTTATCTCGCGGATTTCTTTTTTGCCATCTATGTAGTCCTGATACATGTCCGCAAGGCCTGACATGCATCCGTCACATGAACCACTGATGTTTCCAATTGATTCAGCAACTATCTGTTCTCTTTGCTCTCTTGTCGTATCTTTTATAAGTATTGATTCCATATTTCCTCCATGGGCTTAGCCCCTGTATCAGCTTCGAATTGCTCCATAAATAAATTATTCTCTCAATTTTATATCATTACACGCTTGCCGGTCTTGTGCAACAAAAAAGACTCTGACACCATATTGGTCATCAGAGTCCTGGCAATATATGTCAATTCTGCGAAAAGTTTTTTTGTCTATGTTCCTTATCCAGGAATTTCATACCTGATCCGCTGATAATATGCTCTTCATCTGAAGAGTTATTATCATATATTGCATAGTTTCTCAGCATGTCTTTTATCATCATGGATGTCTTATAGCTCTCTGTATTATTTAGATCATTACTCAAATTTGCAATTTCTGTTGTAAGTTGCCCGATCTGATGCTGCATTCGCATCATATTATTGGCCATATTTTTCATGATCTGAAATACATTTTCCGGGTTTGCCTTCATAAAATCCATCATTAGTTCTTCTGTTACACGAAGGATTTTAATATCTGAATAAGCAATTATGGTGTATATAGCTGGCTTTTTAGTCAGAATCCCAAATTCTCCAAAACAGGTTCCAGGTCCAAGAAGCCCTAATAGAACCTCATTTTCTGTCCCATAACCTGTATACATTTCTACATGGCCCTTGAGAATTTTGTACATATCAAGATTGATCTCGCCCTCTTTTAGGATTGTCATTCCCTGAGGAACATCATATATCTGGTTTCTGATAGTTACGCTTTTTTCATCAAATTCTTTTACCATGGTTACTTCATCCTATCATTGAAAGATGTTTGTTTTACATATCATAGTATATATTTTTACGCATAAAAAATCATCTGTAATGCGATAAAGTATCTGTAAAAAAAATCTTAATCTTTGATTGATGGTCTTCAATGTTCGGATAGCACTTCTTTTACCTTGTTGTGAAAAAATTGCGGATCATGACTTCTGCCTCATAGGCCAAATATCCACTAACGTAGACAAAAAGAATCATGAAAAAGATGATCAATACCGTTATGCCACCCCATCCCTCAACTGCGTCGCTAATCGCTCCCATGATCTTAACTCCTATAAAATAGCCTACCACCAATACTATAACTGTGATAAAAAAAGCCGCTTTTCCAAATCTCTTATGCAGCCAATCCTGAAAGAGATAGTCAGCAAAATATGTCGTTGCAATCAGCAACGCATACGAAGGAATGAACATCATACCCCGGTGAGTGATGTAATATAGCAGATATAAAGTCATTCCAATGACGATGTATATCAGGTAACGTATTAATATTCTTTTATTATTGTATTCATTTTTCTTCTAGCATCCTCAATATTTTTTCTTCCAGATAACGGCATACGTTACAGCACAAAGTGCTGCGAAGGCGATGCCTATCCAGTAGGCAATGTGTACGTTGACACCAAAGCCCTCTTTAGCAATCAGAATGTATGTGATACT
Source organism: Butyrivibrio sp. INlla14 (assembly GCF_900102515.1). GTDB lineage: Bacteria > Bacillota > Clostridia > Lachnospirales > Lachnospiraceae > Butyrivibrio. The sequence continues at coordinate 16,561 of NZ_FMVS01000009.1, read as the reverse complement.
GACTGCTGACATAAATATGGCTGGAACTGCGGTGATGAGACTATGGTATTTATTCTTTGACTCTTTTAAAAGATAAGCAGTTGATACCCACAGACTTATCATGGCCAGTGTCTGATTGCTCCAGGAAAAGTATCTCCACAAAACATTAAAATCAAGTTGAGTAAGAAGAGCCCCTGCTCCTAAAAGAGGAAGCGTTATAATAAGACGGTTTACTATAGGCTTTTGCTCCAGGCCTGTGATTTCACTTAGGATTAGTCTCGCACTTCTAAAGGCTGTATCGCCCGATGTGATAGGACAGGCGATAACACCGACTATAGCCAGGACTCCGCCAATTTCTCCCAGCATACCCGTTGATATATCATATACTACTCCGGACTGCCCCAGCGTACCGATTGCATCATTGAGCGCATGTGTAGTTCCATAAAAAGCTACGCCACCTGCTGCCCAGATAAGTGCAATAACAGATTCCATGAGCATTGCTCCGTAAAAGACTTTTCTTCCATCATGTTCTGAAGATATGCACTTAGAGATCATTGGAGACTGAGTAGCGTGAAAGCCAGAAATCGCCCCGCAGGCAACTGTGATAAACATATACGGCCATATAGGAAGCCCCTCTGGATGGAGATTTTCAAATCTTATTTCTGGAATGTGATATCCGCCTATAATTATACCTGCGAAAATTCCAACAGCCATTGTTATCAGAACAACTCCAAATACCGGATAGAGCTTGCCGATTATCTTATCTATTGGCAAGAGTGTTGCAAGCACATAATATATCAGGATTACAACAACCCAGAAGGTTACTCCAAGGCTCTCTGGTGTAAGCTTGGCTATAAGCGCCGCAGGACTTGTGACAAACACTGTTCCTGTCAGTAGTAGCAGTAGTACCGAGAATACCCTCATCCCCCACTTAACTTTTTGTCCCAGGTAAATGCCCGATAATTCAGCTATGGATTTGCCTTCGTTTCTCTCAGATATCATGCCAACCATAAAATCATGTACTGCACCTGCGAGAATTGACCCAAAGATTATCCACAAAAATACAACAGGTCCAAAGCACGCTCCCATTATTGCCCCAAAGATCGGCCCCGTGCCTGCGATATTTAGAAGTTGAATCAAGAAAGCCTTGCCGGATTTAAGTGGTACATAATCAACTCCGTCATTAAATTCATACGCGGGAGTCTTCCTGTTATCAGGATAAAAAATCCTCTCGACTAATTTACCATAAGTCAGATATCCTACTACCAACACGCCAAAAGAAATAATTAACGATACCACTTTTTTACCTCTTTTCCTTCTATGTAATGTCGTTCCCACTATTCCCATGCCGGTCCATGTTTCATTTTCAGAGCAATACTTCCTACTTTATTAGTTTTCTTAGCTTGTGAAGACACCATAAACAGTGAACTGGCATCAGAGAACATCTCCGATAGGGCCGCGTAATTACGCGGTCCTATCCCATTATATGCTGTCTCTCTTCCTTTTTGCAGCCTCTAGCACACTTACTCATCTATAGTCCTTGAAACCTTTCTCGCTCTCATTTTACTTTGCACTACAGATGTAATCCCAGCTGCAATCTCCGCAAATATCACTTCTAATACCGGCGCTAATGATCTTATCCCTTACCATTTTAGCGAACTCAGCAAAAGAAATCTCTTCACCCTCTACTAAATTGCAAGCTTTGAGGACTTCCTCGTCATATCTTTTAACCTTATCAGCGGTAGTGCATTCTCCTGCCTCATTGTTGGGACAGTTCTCACAGACAATATCTGTCTCCACCTGAAGCTTTATGATCTGAGAAGGATCCGCCTCCATTTCCCTGATTATCCTGCCCATGTGATCAGTGAAGTCCTCACTGTATCCTTTTCCTTCATAAAACTGAAAACACATCCCATGATGTGGTCGTAAAACTCTGCTCATATCTCATCCTTATTTGTATTCTTCGTTAGTTTCCTCATTACATTAGTGTCTGTTCGTTGATGATCTGATGAATTTCTTGTTATCAGCCATTGGCTAAGAAATCGGTCTACTATAGATTTTTTGGGATTATGGGAACAGTTGCATAATCCAAATTTTAAACCTACCGAATTCGGTAGGTTTAAATATGAGTCGGGAGAAGCTGCATTTACGCTTACCACCAAACAGTGGGTAGAAGCAACAATGATTATGTTTATCGGGCTTATCATTGTGTATGTCCCCTATTACATAATTCATTCCAGTTAAGATCAGCATCTGTGTACTTCTGTGCAGCTTTGGTCTCATATGTATTTCAATTAACTGTAATTGTCATCTGACTTTTCATTCCATACTTCCTTAGCCAGACGAAATACTGCCCAACCCTTTGGCCATCCTACATACATAGTGGCATGTGTTATAATTGCAGCAATCTCCTCCTTTGTAACTCCATGAGCCTTCGCATTCTGAAGATGATAGGTCAAGGAAGAATCTGTAATACCGGAAGCCATAAGTGAAACCACTGTAATAATGCATTTGGTCTTAACGTCAATCGCTTCTTCATTCCATACCTCTCCAAAGAGTACATCATCATTTAAATGTGCAAACATTGGTGCAAATTCACCAAGCTGATTTCTTCCAGCTGTCTGTACGATTTTTTCTGCCATTTTAATTATCCTTTCCTTTATGCAAAACAAGCCTCTTAAACCTCATAATCCAGGCAGCTTCTGATCTTGGTATAAGGTCTTACCTTGGAATCAGCTACTGCTACATGCTCAGGATGTACAGAATATCCCTTAAGTGCCTCTACGCTTTCAAAAGTTGAATCAAGCATCAGGTCTGCGTTAGAGGACTCAAGACCATTGATATTAACCTTGATATCAATAATTCCAGGAACCTTGCCCTTTAATCCTTCAAGACCTTCTTTTATTCCCTGCTTGATAGTTTCCTTCTCCTCTGCTGAAATTTCATCCTTAAGTGTCCATAAAATCACATGCTTAACCATTCTCGTTCCCTTTATCCTTTCCATCAATTCTTTGTTCCGCTCAAGCGCATCATAGATTCCATCTTCAGAAAGAACTCCACGCTTCAAATCCTTTGGTAAACGCCCATCTTCATCCAAGGCAAAATCATCTTTCCAATCCTGGCTGGAGTAATACACATCAAGTTTCTTTATCTCTGACTGATAGGCCAAAAGAGCTTCTGGTACCTCCTCAGCCTTATCCATTCTTCTCAATGCCTCTTCCAGAATGGATTCCATTTCAATAATACGCTTTACAACAATATCAATCGTATCCATTACCAAATATCCTCATCCTGTCTTTCAAGTCACGCCGGAATGGCGGCATGAACCTGTAGGATGCTCTATGCAGCCTGCAGAACAGGGCATGTCCACTATGCCCCTATCCCATTGGCTTACCTTTGGGAATACTTTCCTTAAGATGTTTGCAGCTCCATTTATGTCTGCATTTGTTATTGTACCATCGTAGTGCCTGTAAAGTCCTCTCTGTATCCTCTTTCCTGAGAAAAAGTAGTTTCCTGAACTGTTCTTATACGCAGGGATATAGTCTTTTGCAAGAAAGTCTGCCTTTGATGTGTAGCTTTCTTCCGTGAGAACAAACTTTATACCATATTCAGCAAGTTTGTATCTGAGCATGTCTGCAAATATCAGCATTGGTATCTGCACAAAATTCTGGTTATTGACATGTCCTATACCTATCTCCTGTTTCTGGTATATATTATGTCCCATCACTACTACATCTACATGGTTATCCCTTGCATAGGCTGCAAGCTGTCTGCTCACCTTATGGAACTGATCCTTTATCCTTCTGTTCCTCTTTTCAGTAAGAGCATTACCTATGCGGACGCATGAACAGTGAACTCATTTCTGCAGAGACAGATGTCGATCACATGCATCTGCTGATCTCCATGCCACCTGATGTGGCACCTGTAAAACTCATCAACTCGTTAAAATCACAGCTTTCCAAAGAAGTGAGAAATACATATAGGACTCATATAGAAAAGTATCTGTGGAGAGATTCACCCTTCTGGAGTGCAAGTTACTTTTGTGCAACTACCGGAAGCGTTTCTCTTGATACTGTTAAGAAATACATTGAAGATCAGCGAACAGAAGAACACAAACGCAAATACAGTAAGACGGGGAAATACAAAAAGAAAAGCTAGTGCGATTCATCCCACAACCGATTTCATCGGAAGGGATTTTCTCGCACGATGTTTATAATATCCATCTCCTGTAGTACGCGGCCCGCTGACAACTTCATAGCCATCTGCTCTATTTTCATCAGATTCACTCTCCATAAAAGTGCGAATTTGCCCCTTACTTTATCTCTAAAACAACATCACCATTACCAAGAAGCTGTGTCAGCTCTTCCTCAGATAGATCAATATGCCCGAGCTTAGTATATGCCCAGGAATTTGAACCATAGAAAACCACAATCTGATTTCCTGAATAAAGCACGATATCCCCAAACTCTGTTGTGATCTGCTTATCATCCCGGCTTATGCTCTGACCTATTGATCCAACCTGCTCAAAGCCGCCATACATTGACATGTTTACTTTGAGAGGCAAGATTTCCTTCAGCTCATTTACCGAGGCATTATCTTCCCATGTAACCTGCATTTCTTTTCCATCAATATAAAGTGTCATAGCTGTCTCTTTTGCCTCCTCTGTAATAACCTCTCCAGTCCAGTCGATAATTCCACCAAACTCAAAGACATTAGTATATCCCATATCAAAAAGTTTCTGTGCTGCCTCTTTGCTGCGCCTTCCACTCCTGCAATAAACAAGAATTATCTGTTCAAGATCAGGAAGTTCCGATGGCATAGAATCAGTAATACTTTCGTTAGGGATACATATAGCTCCCGGAATGTGCCCTTCATCATACTCATCCTGGCGCCTGACATCTACAATCACATGGCCATCATTAAGATCCATCATCAGCTTTGCTGTTTCCTGATCAATCTGCGTGTAGCTGTCTTTATCGTTCTTTGACGCAAGGAAAATAGATGTCGGTCCATCAGCCCCGCCGATAATTGTTACATCCGATTCAGTTTTAGATCCGCAGCCCGTCAATACTATGGCTAGCGTAAGCATCCCAATGGCTAAATATCTTCTTTTCACTTAATAGTCTCCTCAGTCATCACCAAATATCCCCATCTCTACATTCGCAGGCATAATCAAAAACCGGGAACCACTGAAACTCAGAATTCCCTTTCAAATACAGCGGGTGTCTGGGATTCCCCCATCTGGTCGTAGTTCCAAGGTGGTACCACTCAGCCTCTTCTATCATATCCTGAATGTCAAAAAGTGTGTTACCAAGATAATCCCTGGAATCAATAAGATCTCCCCATGCAGCCCATACCTTATCAATGAAGTAAGATTTCTGAAGAGCTTCCAGGACCTTCAGGTTCTTCTCGATAAGTTTTTTGTCTGCCTTGGCAGGCAGATCATCGGGATTTGTTGCCCTTAGCGGGTAAAGATTCGCCATGATCCATCCATCACAGGCAGGATCTTTTTGAACAAACTTACGCACTCTTTTAATAGTGGGATCCAGATTGTTCTCTCCTGCAGAAGCTGTGCTGGGATTCACGCCAAACACGAGCATGTTCCTTCTGCCGGGCTGTCCAAGAAGATATCTTTCCTTCTCATCCCCGATATAAAGCCATCCACTTGGGATGTCATCTTGTCTTTCAAGCCACGCTGGAATATCTTCCAACATTCTTTTATCTATTCTCATACTATTCTCCGTTCCATCTGAACATGCGGAATTCCATCCTCTAGGAACTCAGCTGATACCACCTTAAAGCCTTCTTTTCTTCAAATCCTTGCTAATCATATCTGAAAGGCCGTTACTCACCGGAATATCTCCCTCTTATTGATCATCATGTTCCAGTTGAGGCCACACTGCATTACTTCCATCATCGGGAACTCAAACTGTCCCCTGTCATCATGCAAAGGCACGCCCCACTCAGAGTCGTGATACTTTATAATCAGTTCAGAAGACTGATCCCAGGAACAATATGACATATTTTAATCTCCCTCATCCGGCAATCAAAAACTGTGCGCTCATAGTATACCGATTTAAACTATCCCCTTCGTCGCTGGCTCCTGAATCCAAAACTGTCTTGGTTATCTTATATGTTCCAGGTTCAAGCTTTCCGTAAAGCCACTCCCAGTTAGTTTCAACCTCAGCTTCCCCATTCTTTGGAATATTGTAGCCAATATCAGTGAAAACTCCATTATCGATTATCGTTGGAACCGCTTCCCACTTCTCACCTTCACGTTTCTCAAGGGTGTAGTCTTCTCCATATATCAGCTCACCGGTATTCTTATCATCATATTGCCTGAAATGAACAGTCAGTCCTGAAGGAGTAACATTACTTACGCTCATCATGAGCCCAAGAGCTTCAACTTCAGAATCTGAAATGTACTGTCCTATTCCGCCTTCAGTCTTGCTGGGATCAAACTTAAGCGTATCCAAAATAGTATCTGCTTCTTCCCACATATGGCTTATCCAGGAATCGCAGTCTATACTCTGGGCAACTATCTGCGGACGTTCATCGCCAAACGTAATGAAATCCCAGTGCTCATGATCATCATATGTGCCAACACGCGCGGTATATCCCGCTAATGTAATCTCTTCCTGGGAAAGACCTGTACCGCAAACGCCAAAGCTATCTGAGCAAAAGAGCTCTATCTGCCCTGCATCTGCAGATTTTGGTTTTAGTATCAATCCATATAGACCATAAGTGAGCTTCCCGTCATCCACTGCAGAAATCTCCGCTGTCCATCCTTCCGGAACAACTATAGACATCTCTCCATAGGGTCCGCCCACTGAAACTAGCTGCTTTTCATAAGCACTTCCTGTGGCAAAAGAGCTCCATTCGCCATAAACTCTCTCGGCTCCGTTGCCTTTAAATGCCCTTACTCTTATTCTGAAATCGAAATAATCCTGGGCACCGGTAACATAAGAATTATCTGAAATCTCTACAGTTTCAGGTTCTCTGTATTCCTTTTCTGAATAGTACTTATTCTCCTCAGAGACTTCGTATCCATCAGCGCCCTCAACCGGATCCCAATCGAAAACAACCTCTGCACAGTCTTCTCCTGGTCTCAAAATGCCGTCTTTAACCGCAGGCACGCCAAGACTATCAACTTCAACTGTTTCCGGTTCACTCACTGTGCTGGAAGCAGCTCTGCTATCTGCCACTTTATTGTTTCCACATCCAACAGCGGCAATCGTCATAAGCATTACCATAGCAACACATAATCTTTTCATACGGCTCCTCCATTGCTTAGTGCAATCACTCATCCTCCAGATTCCAGGGATCTATATCAAGCTCATCACTTAACAACCTCTTTAAAAGTTGCTCCTTATTCTCTATAAACATCTTTGTAATCTGGTAACTATCCGTGTCCTCATAATCAATCGTATGAATCTGCCCATCATCAAAGCTTAGTATCTCCGCCCCAGGAATTCCTAACAGTATAGGAGAGTGAGTTACCATAATGAACTGAGAATCCTCTTTTGCACAGTTTACAATCTCCAGTAAAAGAGTCAGCTGCCTCTGCGGCGATAATGCTGCCTCTGGCTCGTCCAAAAGATATAATCCATTACCTTGAAAATTGGATTGTACAAGTTGCAGAAAGCTTTCCCCATGTGATCTCTCATGAAAATGTTCATGCCTGCCTCTCGGATCCTCTTTTGCGTACATTTCCTCTGCTGTAGCAACATTATAAAAGCTCTCTGCTCTCAGGAAATATCCCCATTTAGGCTTTCTAATCCCTCTGGAAAGCTTAATTGCATCGCACAATTCAGATTGCGAATCATACGTTGAAAAGCTGTAATTCTTGGTTCCGCCTTCAGGATTAAAACCATAATTCACAGCAATCGCTTCCAGCATGGTGGACTTTCCACTACCATTTTCGCCAACAAATATCGTGATTTTATTATTAAAAGAAAGATAGTCCAGACCTTTGATTGCCTCTATCCCACGAAGGTAACTGCCTCCATCTATCTTATCCCAGTCAACGCTTACTCCTTGAATTGGTAAGCTCATTCTCTCATCTAAAAAATCCACAACAATCCCCTTAGTTGGTTGGTTAATTCTCGTCACAATCTTTTCACAATGTTTTAAGCTTGGATTAAAGTTCAAGTTCTATGATAAAACCATCAAGAAGAACAAAGCTTCTTGCCCCCACACACATACAACTTTTTCATAACACACATCCATTATAACCCCAACAGCCCTATTCCTCCCACAAAAAATGGACTGGATTGCTCCAGCCCACGTAAAATCTTCATGCAATTACATATTCAAAATTTCCCACAGCTCCGGAGTCAGATATTTCTTCAGAAGTCTCTCCGCATCCACGCTTCCGAATCCGCCGTAGAACAATTGCTCATAATCTTCAAACCCTTACATATGTTTCCCTTATCGCACTTATTTCAGTATCAATATCAGAATCAATGCCAAGATCTGCAAAAACAATATTTTCTCCTTTAATGTTCTCAAGAAAGCTGTCCACTGAATCAGCCACATCCCCAGTTACTTCAACCCGTTCTCCTTCCGGGAGGATTTGAAACAGTTGAAAGACATCATTTTTATGCTTTTTCAGATCTTTAGAATTAACATGTTTTCCCTCAGCTTTTTCCTTCATGAGATTAACCCAAGCCATCATCTTATCTTTCTGACCGTACTCACCTCCTTAACAAGGTTGCCTTATATAAACAAATCATCTAATGTCAAGACTCTTGTAATATGTTCCGTATTGGCTTTTCCTGCTATATCTTCAGCTGATATAACCACAATTTTAAGTGCCTTATCAGTTTTAGTTTCTTTACGATAAATATCTCTCTTTTTTAATAAATTTTTCTCATATTCCGGGCTGACAGAAAATGCAGTATCAGTATATTTTTCTTCACAGAGGTTTATTATCCCGTCATCCCGTTCTATGCACAAGTCTATCTGAGCTTCATTTTTTTCGCTGACCCATGCATACTCGTTAGTTTGTACTCCCGATATACCCAAAGCATTCTTAATGCTATCTATATGATACATGCAAAGTATCTCAAACGCATGTCCACGCCAATTCGTATACTTTCCGGTGTCGCTCTTAAAATTTTCAAATCTTGTATTTTCGGATATGCCATTGGTCAGGAATTTATAATGAAAGAGCAAAAACGGATCCACAAGCTGCAGTCTTAATGGATGCCCTTTCGAATAATTATCTACACTCTCATGCACATATCCGCATTTCACCAGGTCATCCACAGCCCTGGAAAATGTTCCTTGAGATATATCCAGACTTTCAAAGCACTCCGCTTTTGTCATACCATAAAGATGGGAAGACAGGCATTCCATTATAGTATTATATGCCGCCGATTTTTTTAGCGTTGCCTCCAGAAGTTTCTTTGATTCATGACGCAGTAAAGCATGAGGCTTGAATATCAATGCATCAATATTCCAATTCAGACTCTCATCCGGATTCAACAGACTAAAAAAATATGGCAACCCGCCAAATACCATCTGACATTCTGCTATTTGTCTTCGCGACCACCCAAACTCTCTGTCCTGCATATACATTTCTGTTTCCTTCAGTGAAAACGGGCGCAGGAATATTTGGCTTGTAACTCTGTCATACAGGCTTCCTGAATCTTCTAAAACATTTTTTATGATCCACGAAGTCGCACTTCCACATATTATAAATACGTAATCTCTATTAACCGTTCCACATCTGTTCCAAAACTCTCCAAATGCCTCCAAAAAATCCGATCTTGCAGTCGCGAACCACGGGAATTCATCAAAAAAAACTATTTTCTTTCCATGAACAGAACGTTTTGTTTCCTCCGCAGATAAAACCTTCTCAAGTCTCGAGAATGCCTCAAACCAGTTTGCCGGAATGCGTTTTTCTTTATCTCCAGCTTCTGCAAGCCTCTGCTTAAAAGATTTTAACTGTGTGCGTGTATTGCCGCTTTCTACTCCGGTTGCACGAAACGCAAAATAATCCGCATATGTCTGTTCAACAAGATATGTTTTCCCAACACGCCTTCTGCCATATACACATATCAGTTCCGATTTTTTTGATTTTTCACACTTTTCTAATTCTCTGATTTCTTCTTTTCGCCCTATAATGGCCATATGCAGTCTCCTTGTATAAAGTTTTTCACAAGACGGATTATATCGCATCTGCCAATTATAGTCAATATTCGCTTTATATTTGGAGATTTTTAACGTTATTTGTGAATTTTCTCCATTTATGCAGCATTTTTCTTTTTTGAAAGAATTCATAGAATATTAAACTATTCAGATCAATCACATTTGGGCAAGTTCTACTTCTGAAAAAGTGTGAATAGGCTTGCCGGCTTGCGTCACCTCTTGCTTACATACTTCAACCGCTGTTTTAAAAAAGAGTATGGAATGACCCCAACAGAATACATTTTAAAAACCATTCGGCTGAAAGAATAGTGATATTATCTTCCAAGATAATCATTTCCGACCTTCTTTTTTAATCTTTTCCAAGGTATCTTCGAGAATCACCTTTCTTAGATCTGTAAGCCATTCTGAAAAGGCTACTGTATCAAATGCATATGTCTTATTAAGCTCATACTCATTTTCAGACCAGGTATCGATTGGAGACTCATTATGCTGGATCAAAGCCTCAAGCTTATCCAACGACTTGTACAGCTTAGCTTCTTTCGTCTCCTGCGCATCCATTTCTTTATACAGAACCGCTATATCATCCGATAATTCCTTGGGAAGAGACTTGACCCACTGATCCAGAAGAGAATCTTCAACTTCCCTGTCAGCGTCAGTCTTAATGAATGTAGGAATATCTCCCGTGAAGCATTCGCCAAGGTCGTGAATAAGACACATATCAACCACCTTATCGATATCAAGATCTTTAAACTCATGTCTTAAGAGAAATGCCATGAGTGATATACGCCAGCTGTGCTCTGCAACGCTCTCTGTCCTGCGCTTCGTTGTTGTGCAGTGACGAGGTGTGTCTTTTAACCTCTCAGCCACATGTAAAATCTCCAAATACTCCCTTGCATTCATACCTCTTCCTCCGCATAATTATAAACACTTATCATCTACTATATCCTTTTTCAGCATATAAAAAAAACCCCACATCAGCTGAGAACCAGCCAATGTGAGACCTTATCGAAGCACAACAGGGGATTTATTCCTCGGTCTGCTCTGCCTTTTTCTTTTCTTCATTGTAACGCTTGAATATCGTAACTATTGTGATTATGATAGGACCCAAAAACAGTCCAAAGCCAACCGCCAGCATGAACATTTTAAGGAATACAGGTATATTGAAAAAGCCTGCAAATACAATCATCATAAGCCCAACAAAATTTGCATATCCATATTTATTATTTAAAAAGTTCGCCATTTTTTCATCCTTCAAAGTTAAATCTTCTATATTTTCAATATCTTGTTTATTACTTAAATAAAAGCATTAGCATAAGTCCTATACCTCCACACAAAACCGCAGCTATAACGCCTGACAATATGGTGGATAACACTTTCTGATAAGGTCTTTTTGCCTCTTCTCTTATCTGATCTTCTTTAGAAAGCATCTCTCCCTTTGTAAAAGCTATAATCTCCTTGTATGTCTGGACATTATATTCTTTTTTGTACTTCTCAATTCTTGTTGCAAAATACATTGTGCAAGCAAACAGCACTGCAAATGGTATAAAAAACCAAAAGCCAATTGTAAACGCCAGCACCGGTGTTGTGATAAGAAGAGCTATTATAGAAATCAGCATTCCTATCGCATAGGTGTTCATCTTGTTAATGTCTGCCTGCGTTTGTTCCGTGATGATTCTTTCCATCTTTTCAACATCTCCCTTCAATAGTTGGTCTACGGAGACACCAAATATTTCACTTAGAAGCAATACGCTCTGAATGTCAGGATAGCTTTTATCATTTTCCCAATTTGAAATTGTCTGTCTTGAAACGAAAAGCTTCTCAGCCAATTCATCCTGGTTAATATTTTGTGCTTTCCTTAATTCTTTAATTCTGCTTCCTAGTTCCATAGTCGTATGTCTCTCTTTCCACCTCAGAATACCGAGATATTGAAAATGCTGCCATCAAAAGGCTTTTACATTAGCATTTATAGCCATGTCAAAAGTTTTTGACATCCGCTTGTTTACTGGAGTTCAGCCTCGTGGCAGCGTTAAATATCAGTTGTGATTTTTTGTTGTACTTCTGATCATTTTACTAGTCAAATGTCATTTTGTTTTGCCATTCTTCTTGATAAGCAGGACAGATACCATCTTTATCGTAATATATTATGCTATAGAATTTTACGAAAATAACTATTTAGTTAAAACATACTTTTTTACAAGTATATGATGACAAATCACCATAATAACTATAGGTGCAAGAACCCCTACAACCAAAGGAATCACCGGATGTAGACTATTCCTGATAAAAGCTGAACACAACCATGAGCATAAAATGCATCCTCCGTAGATTACCCACATCATTCCATGCTTCTTATTCCAAGCATTTACATCTGACAATCGTTCTTTTTCAGGTGGCTTTTCTCCTGTATAAAATCCAACAGGATCTTTGCTCTTCAATTGGCTGATCCCTATCCCAAACATAATCAGTGCAACAAAACCAAAAACTACTCCGGAAATAATTGTTCCTGCCATAATGTGCATCTCCTTTATTCAATAAGCTGCAAGTTACTTATCCAGCACAAACTCGGCCTTCTCCTGATTCCAAGTGCCATCACTATTAAGCGTCAGATGCATAAGGACGTAACCAAGCGTATCTGCATGTCCACCCATACCCTGCATATAGAACTTGATTATCAATTCCGGCTTTTTTCCATCATCATTGATAACAAAGCCACTGGCAAAATCGCCTCTTATCCATGCGTCTTTGCTCAGATTGTTCCTTAGTTCCTCAAATGCCTCTTCAGTATATCCTTTGCTCTGATATATCTGCTTAACTTCATCCCAGCTGAGGGCTCCTATTCCTACATCTTCCTGGAATATTTCTACGTCTTCATCTCCCCACAGAGTAGCATAAGGATTAGATTCAGAATCTATGGGCAGCTTTATCTCTTCTCCATCTGCCTTGTATACATGAGGAAGGTAGCCTCCATCCCCGCCATTATATTTCAAATCCTCAATCACGATCTTTTCAAGAGTCCCATCTCCATCAAGGTCTGCCTCTTTAGTATAGCCATCCTTCATGGATTCATGCTCGTGTGGATCTGGAAAATACTCCGACACAGAAGCATAGTTAAGGTCTATCCACTCACCTTCCTGTCCTTCAGCGTTTGGTAGATTACCAAAACCGCCCTCGCCAGGTTTATATTCGTGTGTTGTCTCTTCAGGTACTCCTTTTGGCGTAACAATTATTTCTTCCGCCTCGAGAACATCCGCTGTCTGGTCTTCTGAAGCCTTATCACTTCCAGTACTTGGTGCCAGATAAATTGAAGTAGGCCCGTCTGCGCCCCCGATTATCGAAGCGTTATCATCTTTCTTTTCCCCGCATCCCACAGCTCCTAATATTAGAGCCAGTGTCAATGCACTTGCCATTACTCTTTTCATAAGTATCACTCCGCTCACTATACCTTTTGCTAAAGCCTTCATGCCTGAGCTTTTCTTATATCAGCAGTATCCTGAACTGCCTTAGGCAGCCAATCTGCTTTGACATAATCAAGCGGAATAACCAACTCTTGTATCTTGTCGTCCTTGCCGGGTCTCTTGATATCGTCTGGTAAGTAATCCAGCCCAACTTCCCTTAAACTCATGACACTATCATAAATCCAGCCAACAGCTTGGTTATCGCAATACAAGCAATAGCACCCAAACATCTTTTTTACTTTCACATCAAGCTCGATAAGTGCATCTAACCACTCCTGTACTATTTGTGGATCTTCATAAGCCATCTTTTCCCCTCCATAAAGACAACGCTTTTACCTTTTCAGCTTAATCATGTATCTTTCATAAAAATATACAGTATATCTTCATCCGCATCATATAAAGCTACAGTACAGTTTATTGAAGCTCTGTTCCATAATTCACTCTCATCATAAGGATCCGCAGCTTCAGTGTGGCGATCATAGAAGAAATAATAGCCATTAGATATTTCCGGAATAGCTTCAGCACATTCATCCCCGATGGAATTATTGATCAAATTGGAAACCTCTTCAGAAATAGGAAAACTTTTCCAGTATTCAGATTCTTCCATTTCCGGTTCCATCGAGCTATCAGTAAACTGATAGCTGTATAAACTGCTTCCGTCTCCATGAAAGCCACCGTGAGTGTCCTTAGAGGAAATCTTATCTCCCCAAATTACATTTATTCCACCCTTTTCATATAACCAGCTAAGAGCTTTGTCTTCTTTGCTCTTTGATGCCAGAAATATTGATGTTGGTCCATCAGCACCACCAATTATATCTAAATTATCATCCTTCTTGGCACCACATCCAATAGCTGCTATGGCTATAAATAACGTTAGCGCCGCTATTACAGTTCTTTTCATAAGCCCCTCCAACAAAAACACATAAGAATATTATATACTTTTTACACCAGGGAAAAAAGCGGAATATTGCCATTTCACATAACCTAACGAAAAAGAGCACTCCGCTTAAGGAATGCCCTTTAACCAATTCTTAGTTTTTCATGATTTCCATATTACCAAGCTTTAATCTTCCGCGTATGCCTATATCCATATTCTGCGGATATGCATCCTTATATTTGTATATGCTGAGTATGATTCCCAAAAAGATATATGCCAAAACAATATTGCTTCCGCCAGCTGAAAAGAACGGCATAAACGAATCTGCATATGGGACCACTCCCATATTCTGGAACACATTTATGATCAGATTTGCAAGTAGGACATTCATACATCCAACTCCCATTACAAGTCCTAGCTGATTTTTGCTTTTTGCTGATGCTATACATCCGGTTACAATCATTGCTACCACAGCAGCAACTACAACTAACACGATGACAAGACCATATTTGTTAGCCAAATAAAGAAGAAGAAAGTCACTGTTAGGATTTGGCAACGCACCCAAAAGCTCTTTTCCGGAATCCCCCACCATGTTAACTTCATTAAATGAGCGTACAGTTCGTGTTAAAAATGCAGCATCATTATCAAGATAAAGAAACGCTCTGATCCTCTCCATCTGATAATTTGCCAGAGAGCCTGTTCTGTAAAGCAATGCAAGTATGGCTAATGGGAGCACAGTGATTGAAGCCCATAGCACAGCAATCGTAATCTTCTTAGGAACTTTAAACCATCCTTTAGCAACAGCTATTGAGAGCTGAACTGCCATAGTCATTACAAGTACCAATGCCGTCATAAATCTCGGCCATTTTAATACAAATACTGCCGGAACTATCATCCAGATAAGCACCTTAAGGAATGCGCCAGCACTCCCTCCACGATACTTGTAAACTATTGCCCCATAAAGCGGAACATATAAAAGCATAAACGCTGACGTAAGAAAGCGTACCGGTCCCACTGTCAGATACATATGCACCCCATTGATTGTTAATCCCAGACTTCCAAGGAGCAAAGCCACGAACATGGCAATAGCTATAACCTTTGCATATTTAGCAATAACAGTATAGTCGATCATATATATAACGATCATGGCAATTAATCCTGCCAGGACATTAGTATAAAAAACATGGCTTCCGATGACACTTATACTTGCATCATGTGCTGATGCATCTAAAACCATGAGTTCATGAACTACACTGCTTGCAATTCCTATCAGAACAGCGATAGCAACTACACTCCAAGCAATCCTCGGCCTATGTATCCTATCCATGGAAATTCCTACCTCAATGGGATCTCCCATATCAGCTACGGCTGCTTTTTCGGCTTCTTCCCTGTCCATTCCAACACCCATGTTGTCATTGATCTGATCTTCAATATGAGAACGTATTTCCCCTTCAATGCCTTTATGAGCCTTCTTAAACCTCACCTGTTCAAGAAGTTTTCTGATATACTCCTCCATTGTCACACCTCCAATGCCAAAACATTTGCTATTGCGCCTGAATACTCATTCCACTCTTCTGTTTTGCTTTTGAGGAGTTTTTTTCCTTCTTTAGTAATGCTGTAGTATTTCCTTGTTTTACCAAGAAACTCCTGCTCATAAACAGTAAGCATACCCTTCTCTTCAAGACCATGAAGAAGTGGATAAAGAGTACCCGCCTTTAGCTCAAATACATTCTGGGACTTCTTTCTGAGAGTATCGATCATCTCATATCCGTACATGTCTTTTTCCGACAAAAGCTTAAGCACAAGCATCGTCATGCTCCCGGTCAAAAGTGACTTATCAACTGCCATGATGTCCTCCTTTATATAGATTGTCTATATATTGCTTATCTATATACTATATCGTTGTTCGATATATGTCAATAAAAAAAAGAGCCCCCTATGACAGTTGACCCTGGGAGACTTATGTCTGCAGGGATAAATAATAAGTATAAAAAAGTCATTCTTCCCAAAGAAGCAGTTCTCATGCTTGCCTTTCTCTTTAATTCATTTTTCATCCGTATAAATATATCTGCAATTTCAATAATGGTAGTATAAT
>NZ_FMVS01000058.1 GCF_900102515.1 Butyrivibrio sp. INlla14 | reverse complement strand
GAAAAACGTCTATGGTGTAAACAAGATGTGTGTCCATGGAAAGCTCCGATGTAAATTTTTCTTTGGATGCAAAATAGCGGCATTGAATTTCAGAAAACTCTTTCGATATCGGAAGGGTCTGGGGCACTATGCTCCGAATCCGGTACTTGCCGGATGATTAATAGGGAATTCCCTGCCATATCCACACTTTGAGAGTAAAATACTCAAGTTTTACATCAAAAATCGGTTTGTATGAATTTTCAAGGAGCAGATAAATTTATGTAAAGGGCTTTTGACCCTTACATCATATAATTCATTGTGATAATCTTTGGAACATATCCTAAAAACTTCATAATTTAATTCAGCAGTTGTTATTACTGGCAGTAGAAATGGAGCAGATATTTTGCGGACAACTGTGGTACCATTGTTTATGGAAAAACAATAAACAATTGAATTAGAAGGGTAGTTTAGAGCAGATTCTATTATGTATGGAGAGTGAGTGGCCATAAATATCTGTGATGTCTGAACGTTGTTTCCTGCAGTAAATAAATTTTTGTAAAATACAAATATACGCTGTTGTCATAGTGGGTGTAAGCTTATTTCTGGTTCATCTAAAAGAACAGGATATCCCATTGATACCTGTTGCCGTTGTAAAAGAAATGCTCCTCGGAATACAATTTGTTTTTCTCCAGAACTTAGTTTGGCAATACTAATATGTTTTCCGTCTTTTTTGAACAGGACAGTCTTTTGATTGTTGGATGTTGCTATTTTTTCAAAGTTTAGATTATCAAACATGCGAGAAAAAGCTTTTTTAAAGCGAGAAATGCGCCTTTCAATAATTGAGTTGGGCGGGACTTGTTGTGGGTGTTTTGTGACCCATTCGCTTAAGTCGCTTGCGTCGTTTGTATATATGTCAATAAGTAACTGCTGGATTTCGGAAGCTAATTGAGAATTGCTTTGTAGACTTGATGTGAAATCCTCGTCTATTTCCATTGAAGTTACGGTATTTGAGGTTTTAGGCATGTAAGAAATTTCTGCGGTTGAAAAGACTGTTTTAAAAATATCGCGATATTCTTGATTGGCGGAAAATGGTGTAGTGGATGAGTTAAGCTTATTACCCTTTATATCGAAAGAATTAATGGTGATTCCTGTCCAATCTGCATGTTTTCCGGTGATGGTTACTTTGAATACATTTGAATCAGAAGGGAGCTTTTCGTTTTGCGAGCGTTGATTAAATCTGTTGATTTCATCATTTGACAATTGTATATAAAAAATTCTTTCCTCGTTTTGGGGCATGGATTTATCTTTGGTCATATTGGAAAAATCAAATATTATATTTAATAAGCTTGTCTTTCCACAGCCATTTTCTCCTGCGAAAACTATATTATCATAAGGCTTTCCGTTATTTCTTGTAAAATCAAATGTTGTTGATCCAAGTATTGGATTATTTAATAATTCAATTTTCAATATTTTCATTGCAGGAATCTCCTAAAAGTGTTAACTAATCTAATGATACATAGTAATAAATATAGGTTCAAGCAAAGTGCTTAAAAATCAAATATTGAGTAGGTATAAACGAGACAGATTGTTAATTATACTGCATGATTTCTGTGAGAAAGTATTTTGGGACACTTTATTTTGAGAATTATTTGTATTGCTTGGTAATGATATAATTTCCCATAGGACAAATCTAGTAATATATTTATGGGTATAATAATACCCTAATGGGTGAGTATAAATGAAGAAAGATTTCGAGTATGTACAATATTTAAGAAATATGAAAAATATCAAAAAACGTATAAAAAGCGTTAAATATGTAAGAAATCATTTAACATCTACAATGTATACTTTTACTGACATAGAATACTGTACTCTTCAAATTCGTAAAATTTTGGAACTAATAGCTATTTCTTCACTGATTTCAGACTATAAAATATATAAAGAGAAGATGGACTCTATTAACAAAATGTGGAAAGCTGATTTGATAATCAAAGATTTGGAACGTATAAATCCAAAATTCTATCCAGAACCAACACTTACGATAAAAAGGGTAGGAGAGATAGATAAATTGGTCGTATCTGACAAAGAATATCTTACTAAAGAGTTATTTGTTGAGGTGTATAATAAATGCGGAAAAATGTTACATTCGCTGAACCCATTATGTGGAGAGAAAAGCATAGATGACCTATATGCCAAATACAATGATTGCATTGATATTTGGATAATGTGGATAGAGAATTTATTAGAAAATCACGTGGTTGTCTTATTAAGATTCAAGGAAGATAATGCCGACAGTTTTAAGAAAGATTTGAAAAAGTATTATGACAGCATGAATTAAATTTTAAAAGAGTTGATTGATTTGCAATATCCTTTATTTAAAAGGGATAATCTATAGATTGAGTGGAGATGTTATTTCATGACAGTAAGTGATAGAATATTTCAGATTTTGGAAGAAAAAGGTATGACTCAGAAGTTTTTCTCTGAAAAAACTGGAATTCCTCAAAGCACTATAAGTGACTGGAGGAAAAAAAGTACAAACCCTGCATCTGATAAAATCATGGTTATATGCAATATCCTTGGAGTGACTCCGGAATGGTTACTTTCTGGAGTCAAAGGAGAAGGGGATAGAGCGGAGAGCTTGGATTGGTATGCTATTGATCGTAATTCAGAAGTGGGGAGGATAATAGAAATATACAATGAAATGACTAGAAGTCAGCGTGACAGACTGATGGGATATATAGAAGCAAGTAGGAGATAACTTGGCATAATCCGCATAATAGAATATATTGCTAATATACATCTTATAAAGGGAGGAGAGTTAGCGTATGAAACAAATTAAAGTATTATTCAAGGGATATTATTGGTGTAAGAATACGTTTCCAGAAACAAGCGGGGTCTATGCGATTTATTCGACAAATGATAATAAGGTATCTAAACTTTGCTACATTGGAAGAAGCAATAATATTGACCGCAGGATAAAAGAACATGCTAATAGTGATTATCCTGCTAAGGATAAGTACTGCTATAGCTATTGTGAATTGTCAGAATATCAGGCTAAGCTTTCAGAAGCGGCATTAGTTAATGAGTGCCAGCCAATAGGAAATGATCAGTATAAGGATGAATATCCTGAGGATTATGAGAGCGTAGAACTGATTATTGAAGGAGAGCATTATCAGATTCCCAATACCATAAGAAGATAAAAGAATTATTTGGCTGACTTTATGCTTTAAGTTATAAAATCTGCAGAGATCTGATTTCTTTGTCTGTCACGGCAGGATTTAATGCCAAAGCAAAGAATGGCGGAAATAGGTCATTTGTGGGCGGAGTGGTATCTGATTTACACCTTTTAAGGTGAACTATCCTACGAAAACATGGTTACCGCGATTATCTGCTATATGTGGATGATCGCGGATTTTTATAAATAGCAAAAACGGAAATACTATTCCATATATGATATTGGCAAATCAATTTGTTTCTACAGCTTTCTTTGAGGGAAAAGATAAGTATGAGGAACTCTATCGGATAAACATGGCTATGACTGAATGGATTGGCAGGAATATGGACAAATTGAGTATATCTTAAGTAGAAGTTAAAGGAATACGCAGAGGTATTGAGAAAAAACAGCTGATGAAGAAAATCATCGGCTGTTTTTGAATTAGTAGCAATTAAAGTAGCAAATAAGGTGGTAAATAAAGTTGCAAAAAGAACTATGTAAGATTAAAATGTCGGTGCAAATGTCGGTATAATTAATAATAGCAGTACTAGGCAAATGAAAAATGATGCAAAAAAAGAAGAAACAGTTTAGTGTCGGATAAAGTAACAAATAAAGTAGCAAATAAAGTAGCAAATAAAGTAGCAAAAAAGAATTGAATAGAGTATAATCCATGATAGTAGGGATTGGCTGAAATAACTTAGGAAAGTTTTAGTGCTAATGATTGCGTGTTTAGGAGGCAATAGGTGATGAATATAGGAGTAGAAACTGAAAAAATAGAATTCAAGAAAACAACCGGTGAGCTCAAGGAAGGAATAACATCATTGGCTTCTATGCTCAATAAGAATGGCTATGGGGTTCTATATTTTGGAGTTAAGGATAATGGGGATGTGGTCGGTCAGCAAATGGGGGACAGAACACTTAGAGAGATATCTCAGGCAATTGCAAGCTTCCTTAAGCCGCAGGTTATACCGACTATAGAACATGAATTGCTCGATGATAAAAACGTGATAAAAATCGAAGTGCGCGGTTCGGAAAAACCATATTCGGCATATGGACGTTACTACATGCGATCGGCAGATGAAGATAGAGAATTGAGTCCAACAGCCCTTAAGGAGTTGATGGACAGACAAACCTCATCAGATATTATAACTATAATTCCGGCTCCGATTCAGACGCTTACTTTTAATAAACTTAAAATAGCATATGTAACAGCTGGGCTGACAGTTGATCAGACAACTTTTGAAGATAATACAGGGTTGAAAAACAGCGATGGAAAATATAATATGATGGCTTTTTTGCTTGCTGACGAAAATGACATTTCAATAAAAGTTGTTACATTTGCAGGAAAAGATAAGACGGATCTTATAAAGAGAAATGAGTATGGTGGAACTTGTCTGGTCACCGCTATTGATAAAGTGTTGGATTATATGGAATCCATTAATGAAACTATGGTTACGATGGGAAATCATAGGCGAACGGAAGAAAAACTATTTGATATGGCAAGCTTTAAAGAAGCTTGGCAAAACGCATGTATCCATACGAAGTGGGACAAAGGAAATCCACCTGCGGTTTATATTTTCTCTGACAGAATAGAAATTATATCTACAGGAGGATTACCTGTAGATTTAAACAAAGAAGAGTTCTACAAGGGGATAAGTAAGCCAGTTAATGCTAAATTGCAAAAGATATTTGGACAACTGGGTTATGTGGAACAAACTGGGCACGGTATTCCTCTCATTATCAGTAATTATGGGAAACAGGCTTTTGATATTATGGAAAATTTCGTTAATGTTACTATTCCATTTAATTATGAGAAAAAGAATAGTGATGGAACGGGCACTGATAATAATGTCAGCATTAATGAGGCTGAGCAGCGTGTTATCGATTTTATAAGTCAAAATTCTAGTATCACGATAAAAGAATTAGTTGCTGTAAGTGGATATTCTGATGGATATATAAGAAAAATACTCGCCTCATTGAAAGAAAAAAAGGTTATTGAGCGTCAGGGTGGAAATAAAACTGGAAAATGGGTTGTTATATGTTAATGAAAAGGAAGGACATTGTATATGATAGAAGCTTTACTTGGGGAATTGGCTGTTGCAGGCGGAACTGAAGTTGTAACGGCAGCTGGAGAACATTTGGCTGAGAAAATAAAGACTAGTAAAGACATAAAAAAAATCTTTGTAGATACAGGCGAGTTCTTTATTGATTTCGAACCACAAGCTGAGCAGTTGTTTCGGGACATGTCGTTGGTTCTTTCAAAAGAAAATATGATGAAAATGGCGAGTGAACTGAAGAATGATTAGATTTGTATTGGTATTTGCTGACGGGATGAAAATAGATTACAGATACATAGTTGACTTAAGTACTTCTGTGACAAACGTAATGAAAAGTGAGAAAATTCAAGTGCTTGATGAAAAGATTGATGAAGAGAATATCTTTGCAAATGATTTTATGTATTTAAGCGCTGAACATTTAGGACCAAAGATTAAATATAAAACAACAAAATGGGATGAGAATGGCATTAATCCATTTGGAAATCTTGGACAGTTTGTGGCACCTTTTTTGGTTATTCATGGGGAGACATTTAGAGTATCTCCTGAGAGGTGTCATGAAAATGCCAAAAGTGATAGGTTGATTGATCAAGTGAATGCTTGGATGGGAGAAATATCGCCAGGAATCAAAATTAGAGCAGAGTATGATGTTGTTGCAGAAGAGGCGAAGTTGGGAATTAAATATGAAAGAGAAAGATTAGAAACTGATTTCTTTACTCCTGTGAATGTTGGTTTTGGTATTCCTTATGTTTTACCACTAGTTGTTGAATTACTAATTGCTAATAAGGATGCGATGGTTATTTTAGAAAACCCTGAATCTCATTTACATCCTAGAGGACAGAGTAAAATTGCTAAGTTGATGTCATTGGCTGCAAAAGGTGGTGTCCAAATAATTTGTGAATCTCATAGTGATCATATAATAAATGCTATAAGGGTTGCTACCAAAAAAGGAATAATTAGTCCTATGGATGTGACAGTGAATTATTTTGAAAAAGATATAGAACAGAATACACATTTGTTGGAAGTTAAGCTAGATGATCAAGGTAACTTAAGCAATTTTCCGGATGGATTATTGGATGAATGGGGTCTTAATATTTCAGAATTATTAGTGTGAAGGTGCTTATGGAGAGCTTTTATAATGAATTATCGATAAGTGATGTAGATGCAGTAGGACAGGATGAAGCCATTCAATTAATAAAATTGGGAATTATTATAAAAGAAAAAGGAATCAGTGCGTGCCGGATAGGAAAAGATGACTTTTGGAAAATATATCGAGCAACGGAAAACAGAAAGGATATCCGTGATTATTTTTTTTCCTTTTTTCACATGCCATTTGAACCAAGCAATATGGAAGAAAAAGAAGATAACTACTTATTAGCCCTAAAGTCGTTAAATGTGTACTCAAATCATCACTCCTGATTTAGGCCTATTTTTTCCAGATAGAGCGCATCACAGGAGGTTATTTCTGTATTCCATCTGCGACTGCGGAGTTTGGTAGATATCTCTACCTGCTCGACTGTATCAAACCACTGCAGCTGCAGATATAAAGGTGTATTGTTGACCCAGGTTCTTAGCTTTTTGGTGGTCTTGAGATCTTCGCTCTTTAAGTTCCCGCTGTTGATCTCGCTGTCGAGAACTGCCTTGAGCTTGCGTATTTCTT
>NZ_FMVS01000013.1 GCF_900102515.1 Butyrivibrio sp. INlla14 | reverse complement strand
ACTGTCATCTACAATAGTATTCACTGGTCTGGGAACTGCACGGATATCTGCTGGAACTGGCATAAGAAAGCCTCCTTTTTATATAGTCCTATTATACCATAGTCGGACTATATAATCAAGTTTTCTTTGTCCCATTTTACAAAAATCTGATGTCAAAGTGCAGTAAAAATCAGGGAAAATGATGCGGTTTACCAAGGATTTTTGCCTTTGGTGCACTCATTTTCTGACAATTGAAGTAACAAACCGCGGATTTAGGGGCTTAACCTATAGTCCGACGATTTGGGAAAGTTTTAGTTTAAAGTTGGTAGTATTCGTTAAGTCTTTAAAAAAACACCCTCACCAGTATACCGCTGGCGAGGGCACTTTACATATTCATAAAAAGCTATTTCTTTTTTGATACAGCAGCTGTATTTCTCAATAAGTTAATAAGTTCAATCCTTCTTATACTTTACATATATAAATGCTGCCAGTGCAAGCACCGGAATGCCCGCTATCAGGCCATTTGGTGCAGCTCCCAGAATCCTGAATTTATCAAGACCAGTTAGTGTTACAGTCAGCGGAATCGTAGCTGCTGCATTGAAGGCTCCGTGGAAAATAGCAGGATACCAGATGCAGTCAGTCTTTTGATATACGTAGTCGCACAAAATCCCTAAAGCAACAGTTATAGCGCAGAACAAGATCATCCCAACAATAGGAAATCCCAGATAGTCCTTGCCGTACTCGTATCCTGTAAAGATTATAAGAGGCCAATGCCACATTCCCCAGATGATGCCGCCAATGATCCAGGCTTTTTTCTGTCCGAATTTTTCTCTAAGTGCTGGATACATGTAGCCTCGCCAGCCTGCCTCTTCGCCTACAGCTGGGAACATGTTGATAAGTGGTGCATAGGTAAGGCAGGCAATGCAATTTATGATAATATATGTGCCATATGTCATTCCTGTAGAAGTAATCGTATCAAGCCCTTCCTGCCCCGCAACTGCCACAAGATAAGAGCCTGTAAGGTCAAAGTGAGATCTGAAAACACCAAAATATAGTAACGCTCCTACAATTGTTAATATAGCAGGCACAAACCATGCAAAAAGAAACTGCGGCACGCAGCCTTTGATCCTAGGCTTCCAGCCAATTTCCTTAATCCTGCCACCTGCAAGCATAACAGAGATCAGAGGGATGAACATCATTCCTGCAATAAGGTACTGAACAGCAGCAACAAGAATCATGTTAGCGCCTGCATTATCCTGTTGTAATTTGTAATTCATAAATGCTGCAAAGAACTGAATGAGATAGGCAAGGCCAAAGGTCCATGCCAGATATTTGTAAAGAGTTTTTGTATTTGTGTCTAATTCCTTCATGTCTTTTTTCCTCTTATATCTTCCTAATACCGCTATGTGCACGCGATATTCTAATATATCCGCTACATTTTATATTTTTAAATCTCAATACC
Source organism: Butyrivibrio sp. INlla14 (assembly GCF_900102515.1). GTDB lineage: Bacteria > Bacillota > Clostridia > Lachnospirales > Lachnospiraceae > Butyrivibrio. The sequence continues at coordinate 122,160 of NZ_FMVS01000013.1, read as the reverse complement.
ATTTATATGATCTTTGAATTGTGAGTTGCTCTATTTTTCGCCTCAAACAATTAGTGCAGATCAAACTCAGGAGGCTCGTCCAGATGTTGCGAAACGTACTTGCCATCTTTTTTGCGCTGTTTGACGCACTCAGTAAGTAAATATTCAATCTGTCCATTGACGGAACGAAAATCATCTTCGGCCCAGGCGGCTATAGCATTGTAAAGATTTTCGTTAAGTCGAAGAGGGACTTGTTTCTTTTCCGCCATATCAGTACAGACTTCCTGAGTTTACTATAGGCTGTGCATCATGGTTGCCACACAGAACCACGAGGAGATTTGAAACCATTGCCGCCTTACGCTCCTCATCAAGATCAACCATTTTCTTCTCACTAAGTCTCTCAAGTGCCATCTCGACCATTCCAACAGCGCCATCAACGATAAGCTTTCTGGCATCTACTACTGCGCTTGCCTGCTGTCTCTGAAGCATTGCTGCTGCAATCTCAGGAGCATAGGCAAGATATGTGATCCTGGCATCTACTATCTCAAGTCCTGCATTTTCAACCTTAGACTGGATTTCCTGTCTGATTCTCTCAGCAACAACCTCGGTCGAACCGCGAAGGCTTCCGTCGTCAGCCTTGCCATCGCCTGTAGTATCTATATTTTCAGTGATATCGTATGGGTAGAGCTTAACTACATTTCTAACAGCGGAATCGCACTGAAGAGAAAGGTATTCCTTGTAGTTATCCACAGTAAATACTGCCTTGGCTGTATCTGTAACCTTCCACATTACTGCAACAGCGATTTCCACTGGATTTCCAAGAATATCATTGACCTTCTGCTTGGAATTACTAAGTGTCATGACCTTAAGAGATATCTTTTTATCTACTCCTGTCTTAAGCTCCGCAGATGCGCCTCCAAGCTGATTTGAGCCAATAAGAATGCTTCCTATGCCACTCTTCTTGTTATCTGAAATATCTCCGCTCTGTCCAAGCTTGGTCTCAGCAGCAGGATTGAAGGCTGTGCAAAAAGGATTTACAAAAAAGAATCCGTCTCCTTTTAAAGTCCCAACGTACTTACCAAAAAGTGTAAGAACAAGGGCTTCTCCTGGCTTTAAAACTTTAAGTCCCAGGAAACAAATCCATCCAAGGCACAAATACAGCAGGCAAATAACCATCAGCGTTATCGTTAATCCAGTAAAATCCTTAGACTCACCAAGAATCGCAAAGTACACAACTCCTACAGTTGCCAGCACATACAAAGCTATTGTAAGGCAAAGTACTGCGATTCCATTTTTGTGTCCACTAATTACTTTTTCATTAATGTTCTCGTTCATATCTATACCTCCTCATAATTCCATTCAAATGCACATCCAAGCTTTCTCAGCATGCAAATCCATATACTGTGCTATCTTTTGTCTGTACATTCTCTTTTTTAAATTATTGCTAATGAAATTTATTTGATATCATTATGATATCATTTGTATTCTTTTTGTCAATACGATATTTATATCGTAATGTGAATTTTTAAATTCCGGTTTTTAAAGCAAAAAATAACAAAAACGGAATTTACTCTTGCACATAGTTTTTGATACTATCTCATAGGTTATCTGTCTGTTAGGGAGGAGATTTTATTACCTATTTATATTTATATGCGTAATTTATATGTTATAAGAAAGACTCCTGGCGCACGCCAGGAGTCTTTTGTATTTCTCTACATTGAATCTGAATATTATCTATACACTATGCCTCAGAGCCATATACACGCATATTAGCATCATCTGCAAATGCATGTACTTTCGCCACTTCAATGTACTTTCGCCGCTTCAAATGCTGATTGTCACAAGGCAGCCGCAAATAATCCATTTGGCAAAATGCCAATTCCCATCAAGCTGACATATCCTCTAATGTGAAGTATGACATCTTCTCATTAAGTGTCTCTGCCATATCACGAAGGTCTGCAGCTGCGTCGTTGATAAGAGCAAAGGTAGCGTTAAGCTCTTCCATAGAAGCATTTGTCTCCTGAGAAGAAGCTGCATTCTGCTCAGAAATTGCAGCAAGCTCAGCCATGATGTCTGAGAAGCTTGCCTTAAGGTCATTGAGGAGGCGGATCTTTTCAGCTATTACTTTTGTTGAGTTTTCAACATTGTTGACGTTATCTACTACATTGTCCATATCATTCTTGGTAGATGTAAGCTGTGCGTTCTGCTCCTTCATATCCTGTCCAAGCTGACCGATAGTATCAACACTCTTCTGAGATTCCTTTACAAGGGTCTCTACAATAAGGTTGATCTTCTCAGCAGCCTCTTTTGACTGCTTGGAGAGGTTGCCAATCTCAGAAGCTACTACTGAGAAGCCCTTTCCGTACTCACCTGCTCTTGCTGCCTCGATTGTAGCATTAAGAGAAAGAAGGTGCGTCTGACCTGCAATGTCAGTAATGATATTAGAAGCTTCCGCAATATCCTTAACAGAGTTATTTGTAAGGAGGATTTGGTCGTTGATGTCCTTCATTGAATTCATGACAGTGTCATTCTTGTCCATAAGATTTCCAAGTGTATCCACTGTACGCTGAGCGCCTGTAAGCATCTGGCTTGCTGCATTTGAAAGAGCTTCAACCTTAGCTGTAATATCCTCAATGCTATCGCCCATTTCGTTTGTGTTAGTTACTGAGTTCTCTACACTTTCTGCCTGAGAAGTTGCGCCACGGCTGATATCCTCAACTGCATTTGTTACCTGCTGTGCTACCTGAGAAGCTGTCTCTGCTGAATTTGCGAGGCTTACGCCTGAATTTGTAACGTCCTCAGAAAGCTTTTTAGTTGCGCTGATAACATCCTGAAGCTTATCTCTTACCTGAGCTGAACTTGCAGCAATAACGCCAAGTTCATCTTTTCGGTTAAATGTACGATCATTTATATAAAAAGAAAGTTCGCCATCTTCAAGGCTCTGAAGTCCGCCAATGATATCACGGATTGACCTTGTAGATCTTGTAATGATGATTCGGGCAACTCCCCAGTTAAATAAAAAGAATCCAAGGAAAGTAAAAACAATTGCTCTTCCTGCAGTTTTCAAGTTGTCTGCAACAATAGAAGTATCGCGACCTGCAAAGATCATTCCTGCAACAGTTCCATCTGTGTTCTTTAAAGGAAGATAGTATGCATACCAGTCCTGGCCTGCGATTTCAAAGTTAGTTGCAAGGTACTCATTCCCTTTTGCTATAACTTCTGCAACCACGGTATCTGATGCCTTTGTTCCTTCCATTCTAAGTCCAGTGTCTGCATCTTTAAGAGATGTCACGAAGCGTGTATCTCCATAGAAAATTGTATAATGCATATTTGTCTTGGCGCTAAGAGCATCCAGCTGTTCCTGATAGATGTCGTGGACAGCTGTCTCACCCTTCATAAGTTCTCCGTCCTCAGAAAGATGCCAGTCTCCCTCAAACTGATGAGAAACTTCATCATCAAGCAGTACTGCTGCTGCGTGCAATCCTTCTGATAAAGATGTGTAATATGCTTCCTGAATGTGCCTGTAGCCAATATAGCCTACAAGCGCTGCCATTAAAAGGGCAAGCGCTGACGCGATAAGAATAATACCGCGCACCATGTTTCTTGATTTTTTCTTCATAATAAACCTCTCTACATAAACAATAAAAAAAGCATAGGAGACACGTCCCATGCTTTTGATAATCCTAACTAAGTAGAATGCAGCTGGCTGACATGTTAAAGTCCCTATAGCTTTGCGCCGCAGGCTTTCGCCTGTTTTGCCAAAAATATTTTTGAAACAACGAGGATTATAATGAAAAAATTTTATTAATGCAATATAAATTTTTTATAAACTTATTTTTCTATTACAATTCACTATAATCTTTCGGTAAACCGAAATGATATTAGCAATGATGTAGAAACTATTTCTTCAAAACCGGTTTCCATAAACAATATGCCCTAACCATTTAAAAAACTATCCCATCCTTGAAGTACTGGAAAAATAGGTCTGCGCCTGCCATGCACATTGCAAAAAAGCTAGTCATGATCATTAGAAAAATAGCTGCTTTGTCATACACAATCTTCTCTGTAAGGAAATTGGAGATAAGTAGTTCAACACCAAGGCCTATTATCATAAAAGGCCAAAGTCTGAAGATTATTTCATAGGACATGATTCCAGTAAACATGTGGACTACAAACAGGATTCCAAAGGCAATCAGTGAAAGGCCCGTAGTAACTGAACCAACTCTGTGGGTTCTTGTATACTTAACTTTCTGATCTGAAACTTCTTTTTCATTAACAACCAATGTTTCTTCCATTTTCAGCCCTCCCCGACAAGTTCCTTTTTCTTGCCTCTGATAAGGATAATACCTGCAACTATCAGCACAATCGCAACAACAAGACTAGGGATGTTATCAAGTAAAGGATATATGTCGTCCCAATAGCCCTCTGGGATATAGCGCAATATAATATCTGAAATGTATCCCCAAGCCATGGATAGTCCAACAAGAATCAACGCATAGGCTCCAATCTTGCGCAATGTTTCTGCCTTAACCTTAAAGGCATTTGTAGTTACAAATTCTTCCCAGATGTACTTGTCCTCAAATGCAGCAAAACTCTCATCATCAAGACCTGCCACATTTCTTGCATGGAAAAATCCAAAGCAATATACAAGCATCAAAATAAATAATAAAAAGTCAATTCTCATAGTTGTTATCGCTCCGCACAACAGAGCGAATATAGCAAGAATGCTAAATCCATTTTTCATAAAGCCCATGTACATTTCTGCTGCTCCAGGGCAGAAAGAAAATATAAAAGTAAAAAATTTGTTCTTTTTCCTTGGTTTCATTTTAATTTACCTCCCATTTCAAAAATGAAGTTCTCAAAACCACCTATTATGCGATCTTTTCTTCTCTTATCGATTGCTTCTTCTCTGGTAATTGTATTATTCTCGTCATTTGTCTGCACTTCACCAGAAATTGCCCAAACCCTTGCTCTCTCCTGACTAATAACCTCATCCCTTGTAGGAATCCTGTCACGAGAATCTGTAATTCCTGGAGTAATAAGTAGTAGCAAAAGAGCTGCAGCTATAGCAAATACAACTTTTGCCGAGTATCTGTATAATTCAGCCATGCTTTTTTCAGGTTTAGCTGAAGGTTTTTCTATTTCAATCTTTCGCAGTACTTCTGACTTTATCTGGGCAGGAGCTTTTATAAGTCCCTCTTCTTCCACATTATTTATCAATCTTTTTAGTTCTTCATCAGATAAGTATCTGTTGTTTTCATTCATGAAAGAAAATCCTCCTTTCTCACCATTTTTTGTAGCATTTCTCGAGCTCTGCGGATCCTTGTCTGAACGGATTTAAGTGGCGTATCGGTTTTTTCCGATATTTCTTTTGCCGTCATTCCATCAGCGAAGTACATCTCCGCAGCAAAAGCATAGGTTTTCGGCAGATTATCACATTTTTCCCTAATGTTTTCCACAACATCTCTTGCAAGAAATTCTTCAAAGGGTCCATTTCGTGAGGCTGCTTCAGGCATTTCCTCCTCCGCAGTAGGAGTTGCCCTCCTCTCCGCGGCTTTTAGATAGTCGATGCATTTATTAGAGGCAATCCTGCATATCCAGGCCTTTTCTAAAGCTTCATCCAGGCTCTCCAAATGCTCGTAGGCTGAAATGAAGGTCTCCTGAGTAATATCCTCTGCACAGAAATAGTCTCCTGTCATTTTGAGACAAATAGAGAATACGAGATTCTGATATTTATTCATCAGCTCTATTAACTTTTCCTTAGAATCTGTATTCCCCAATTTCAAGCTCCCACGCGTGTTTTGGATATTTATCATTTGCTCTTCTATTATATAAAACGAAGCAGAACCAAAAAAGTCTTCAAAAATTGAAAAAAATTTTGAAGACTTTTGCTCATGATTTATTGGACATATTTTTACAGGATCAAGCTCTCTGCAAGATCCTTTAGTTCTTTTTTTCTATCATTTAAAAGAAGAAGCTTATTGTATTCATAGTAGGCTTCATTGCCAGTTTCCCTGACAAACTTAAGACTGTAGTAAGCCTTGGACAACTCAGTTATGAAGATTACCATCTCCTGGCTACCGGAAAGTGACTCTTTATCGCCAAAGGTTTCTTCTATAAATTTAAAGGAATTTGTGAGGTGTTCCCCGGTCTGCTTGTTTCGCTCCTGGCGGGCATTTTCCCGGTCATTGAACCAGCTCTTTATATCTTCTGTGATCTGACTTGCATTTTTTGTAAGATCAGCATCAGCAGAAACTCTTGCCTCATACTCGTAAAGAGCAGCAATTGTAAATCTTTGTACTCTCTCATCCTCCCTGCTAAGAAGACCAGCATCAAGGCTATCCGCAAGCTCTTTTTCAAGCATAGATGCCTTTTCTTCGAACCAATTTGCGGATGCATCACGACTTTCACCATTTGCAGTCGCCACTGTGATGAACTCTTTTATCAGTTCAAATAACTTTTTCTGCACAGCCTGATCCTGAGCGTATTTGCGGAATTCTTCCATGAGCTTATCTGTAAGAAGTCCGATAATACTTAGTTTTTCGTCAAAAGAGCCATCTCTTAAGGCCTTCTTATCCTCTGGGAATCTTCCCTCTAAAATATCAGGAATCTTATAAAGCTCGTTGTATCTGCGATAAAGTTCATAATAAGTAGCAAAATCCCTTGCTATATCAACATTCTGGAGGTACTGAACTGTAAGATTCTCATCAACAGCTATTCCAAGCTTTTCATGTACCTTTATAACTCTTGATAAATCCTCCCAGCCTCTTGCTGTTACAAATTTTCTGCCGTCAGCATCAGTCTTTATGCTGTAGAAATTATCTTTTTTAATCTCGAGATAAGCTATTATGGAACCATGAACGCCAGCCTTATAGGCGTAATTTTTCCAGGCCTCAAAGTCCTCCTCAATATTTATCTGACGGACACGGTCAAGGGTAACAATATCAAAGTCCCTCACAGATTTATTGTACTGAGGCGGATTTCCGGCAGTTACAATAACAAAACCATCTGGGAGCTTGTGACTTCCAAAGGTCTTATACTGAAGAAACTGAAGCATAGTTGGAGCAAGTGTTTCAGAGACGCAGTTGATCTCATCCAGGAAAAGAATTCCCTCCTTTATCCCAGTTTTTTCAATCTGCTCATAAACTGCTCCGATGATCTCGCTCATGGTGTATTCCGTCACAGAATATTTTTTTCCACCAAATTCTTTTTCAGAAATCATTGGAAGGCCTATTGCGCTCTGCCTTGTGTGGTGAGTTATGGTGTATGAAACCAGATTAACAGAAAGTTCATGGGCAATCTGTTCCATAACTGCTGTCTTACCAATTCCGGGAGGTCCTATAAGAAGAATTGGCCTTTGTTTCTCTGTTGGAATCTCATATTGTCCTGCGTCATCCTTTTCAAGGTAAGCACGAACTGCATTTTTAATTTCTTCTTTTGCCTGATCTATGTTCATGGTTGTTCTCCTACTATTTTTGTTAACATGCAAGCATGTACGCATTTTGACTTTTGACTTTTGACACCTATATGATATACGAATTGCTCCATGACTTACGTCATTCTCGCAATTCTACAAATATTCGGAAACCGCTAATTTACTGCGTAAATTGCTAATTCCTCATATTTGTTCGGGTCATAAAGTCATAATGCTTAACATGCAAGCATGTACGCATTTTGACTTTTGACACCTATATCATATATATAGTTTCAGTGCCCAGTCCGGAACTTTTTCATCGTCATAATCCTCATCCTGCGCAAATACAAATGCTGTATCATAGGTGGTTGGCTTATCCGGATATATTCCAAATCCATCTGTGAAATAGATAAGACCTTTAAGGTTTTCAAATTTCTTTTGCTGTCTTAGTTCTTCTACCTGTTCAAAAACAGGTCTAAAGTCGGTTCCATAGCCACCTTCCACATGAACTTCTGACGAATATTTATACATCTCATCCTTATTTTCTATAAAATCTATCCTCTGGATCTGGTTGTCGCACTGGATCACGCAGATTTTTATCCTCTGGAAAAAGTTATCTCCTCCCAAAAGAAGAGCCGCTGTCTCATTTAGGAAACGCTGAACCAGAATGTCCTTGCAGGATGCTGAGGTGTCAATTGCTATGACAAGCTCCTGTATCTTTTTGACTTCTCGGAACTCATTTTCCTCTATAAGAGGCATGTTTCCGTAAAAATCCATGCCAAAAGAATACATTCCATAATCAAAGCTATCAAGATCTATCCCGCCTTCCTCACGCAGAACCTTGAACCTGTTTAAAAACTCCTTGTAGTCTGTATGTGAGGTGTTTTGTATTTTTAGTAGCCAGGATAGTTTTCCAAGTCTGTCACTGTTTTCTTTTCCAATTGTCTCTATTTCAGTCTGGATGCGCTTTCCCTCTTTGTCCCAGTTTTTCTGAGCATTCTTGATTTTTTGAAGTCTGCGGGGATTTATATATTTGGTCTTCTTCCTGTCAGTGTCATTATCAGGATTTTGTCCGCCTCCCTGAAGCTGATCATTCCTATCATTATCCTCATCTTTATTGTCTTTATCTTTGCTGCCTTTATCTTTATTGTCTTTATTTTCTTTTATATCAGGGCTGTCAGAATCATCCATGGGCGGAATATCCTTATCCCTGGCCTTGTCATTATCTTTATCCTGCTCACCACTTTGATCAGAATCATCCTCTACATCCTGTAGCCTTGTCCAGAAGCCGTGGTCATCAAGTTTAAACTCTCTCTCAAGTTTTTCCAGTTCAAAAACATCAAGCTCATGATCTTCAGAAAAATATTTATACAGCCGTTCAACTGTGAGAACCTTTATCTCTTTTTCAAGTAATGCGTACCAATTATCCCTGTAGTCAGAGGATACTCTGTAAATGCACTGATAGTCCATTCCGTCCAGGATAGACTCAACAACTATGTCCGCACACAGATCAAAGAGTCTCTCATTTTCATACCTTGCTGATGTATACATATGCATAAATATGCAATGAAGAAGCATATGAAGATAGGTGCGGTTTAGCTTGCCTGGTTCCTCCACAAATAGCCGCAGCACGTGGTTTGGATTAAATCTAATGCTCACTGCATCAGTTCCTACCGTAGTTGTAGAAAGATCCATCTCGTAGCCCAGACTATTAAGGGCCCCGCCAAAAAAGCGCATATCTATATAAAGCTCTGTCCTTGAAGCCTCAAGAACACGCTTGCCTGCCTGTTCAAGTTCTAATCTCTTATTGGGTATCATCGTCACCCTCATGTTTTTATCTCTTTTCCTACTCAGAAAATATGTTTTCTCTAAGTTTATAAAATGGAGACATACCCCTTAAACATGATAGCACATGAAAGCGTGGTGTGCATAACACATCAGCGTATTCACTTGCCGTTCTTTTATAGCCAAAAGCGCCGCAGGAAAAACTCCTGCGGCGCCAATATAACTATACCCCTAAATTAAATACCCTCAATTATTGAAAAACTTTTAAATTATTTCGAATGAATAATCACTAAAATCTGCCTTGAGCGCGATCTTGTGCCCTCCATTAGTCCAAGTAAAGGTCATAACACTTCCGTTTGTCTGAATATCAAGCTGTGCATCAAAGCCAAAGGCAGGATTTGTGTTACGAAGTCTTAATAGTTCAAGCTGCTTCTGCACTACATCCTTCTTCATGGCTTCTTCTATCTGTGGAAGGCTAAGGTTTGTTCTGTTGATTTCCTTGTGTCCACCGGCTCCAGCGCGCTTAACTGCTTCATGGTCATTCTTGCCAGCAAAAAGATCAAGATACCAAACCTGTGGCTTACCTGGCATGAACATCTGGATTGCCCTTGCAAAGAGCATCTTCTTGTCATCATCTCCCAGAGCACTGTAGTAGGTAGCATTTACCTGATAGTACATGTTCTTGGCTCCGTGAAGATCCTTGACAAATCCGCCTCTTCCAACGATAGTCTGGATCATCTCTTCGATATCTTCATCAGACAGGATTCCCTTAAGATCAAGAAGAGGAATACCATCGTGGCAGCCTAACATGTTGACTACGCGGATTTTCTTTTCCTGAATCTCTCTAGCCCACTTTACAAGCACTTCTCCGTCCTTGTGCTCAATTGCATAGATGAGCAGTCCTGGCAGGAAGAAGTCGTAGGTCATATAGCCCTTATCTGCAACTGTTTCATAGATCTTTTCCTTGTAACTTGCATGAATCTCAGGTAAAAGAGATACATTAAACTCATCAGCAAGCTTCTTGACCTTTTCAAGCACATCCCAGGTATCTGGCTCGTTGAGGAAGTTCTTCTTGCCTGGCTCCTTGGGTGCATAGGCAAAGGCATCAAGTCTTACTATTCTTGCGCCATATCCAGACAGAGTCTTTAATGTATTGCGGTAGTGCTCCCATACAAGATCAGATTTGATGTTAAGATCCATCTGTCCCAGGTAACGTCTTTCTGACTCAAGAAGGTCAACTACTGCATCCTTGTATTTCTCATATCCTGTGAAGTCTATTTCTGAAGGTTTCTTGCCTTCATCAAGTCCCTTGCAGACTCTCTCAGAAAGTCTCTGAGCTGCAAGATACTGAATATCAATCTTGTCCATAAGGTCCTGGGCATCAGGGCGCTTATACTGAACCTCCTGATAGAAGGTGTTCCAGTAAGGAACGTCCTTGCCATCTGGCATTCTCACCATGAGGATTGGAAGTCCTGGCTTTCTAAAGAACATATCCTTAATGTACTTCTGATCTGGCTGAATATAGCCTTCAGGAGTCATCTCTCCGCAGCCTTCCCAGAACTTATTCCAGTTGATGAAGAAGTCAGCATACTTGGACTTCTCACCGTTTTTAACAAGATCCTGGAACTGTGGTGAAAGAACTGACGCGTGATTTAAGATAAAATCAAGCTTTAGGTTAATTCCAAGTTTATCCAGCTTTGCAAGGTCATCTTTGTCTGCAAGTTCTTCATTGATTCCGTAGTCTATAACTGAAAAGCCACGGTCAAGATCAGTATTAAAGATACTTGGAAGGATGTAAAAAGACTGAAATACATCCTCAAACTCTTTTTTAGAAAGAACTGATACTATATCTGATAATGTTCCGCCCATGCTATCTGGATAAGCATTGAGCATAGGTCCGTTATCCACTAAATTCTTACTCATTAAAATCTCCTATTTTCTCTATTTCGGCACTCTGCTTGAAATATGCAACATCAGCTAAAAATCAGAGGTTGTATAGTTTCTTGAAATCCTCATAACTTATAAGTTCACCGGCCTTAGTGATAATGATCTTAGCCTTGTGAGCCTGTGCTACGAGTTTGTTCTGTTCAAGCTCAAGAACCATCATAGTAAATGGGCTGTCAAGCTTACCATCTCTGTTTCTGCTACGTCTGTGCTCAAGTGTCTCCTGTGGAGTGCTGTTGAGAAGAACCGGGATATCCACCTGTGTCATGTAGTCGCTATTTCCATGGGTCCACTCAACAATAAGAACCTGTTTCTGAGACATATCTACTTCATCGTACCAAAGAGAAGCTTCATCCCTTCCCATTCTCTTAAGGAAAAGCTTGTCTGCACCATCCTTGAAGGCTTTCATGATCTGATCAACTTCCTCAAAGTCTGTCTCCTTTGGAGTTCCAAGATATTCATCAAGGCACTTTCTGCCGCCCTCAAGGTAGCTTCCAAACCATGTGTCAGTTTCTGCATGTGCAGCATTAGCGTCGTCTTCTGCAATCTGCCATTTCTTCAATACTTCCATGTTCTGAGCAGACATGACACCTGCGTCAACCATTGCTCTTATGCCGCCTTCTCTGAATACATGAAGTCTTTCAGCATCATTGTACATAGGAATACGATGTGGATAATTATCTCCAGACATTGTATAACTGCCTATTCCCATCTGCTCGAGCAAATATGACAGGCATGACGCAATTTCAGATTTCCCCACTCCAGAACCACCGCAGACAGCAATTACTGCTCGTCCGTACTTGTTTTCCTTGAAAGTCTTTTCAAGTTCATCTACTAATTTAGAAAAGATAGTCTTAGCCTTGGCTGTATGACTATCACCAATTTCAACTTTATCTCCAGGCATATCACCATGTGGAATATCGGCAGGAATTGTAATTGCTGCCACTTTTTCTTTTGCTCCGGAAAGCTTTGCAATTACTTCATCGGAACTAGCTGCTATTCTATTGTATTGTTTGTTCATAATTCTCCTCTTTCTTTAAAAAAGGCACTTTGCATGATCCAATAATAGAACCACCCATAAATTGAATTGCGTGCAATTGTACCAAACGCCAAACGTTTTTCCTGTTCAAAATGCATAAATATACATTGAACACAACTTATGTTTTTGACAACTTATGTCCCACCGTGTTATTTTGAACACAAGATACAATAACTTTTTTTCTTTGTAAAGACCAAAATAATTTATGATCACAATAAAAGAGATTGCAAAACAACTAAATATGAGCACTACGACGGTTTCAAATGTTATCCATGGAAAAACCAGCGAAGTGTCTGATGATACAAAAAAGAAGGTCCAGGAATTTTTAGACAAGGTTGACTACGTCCCAAACATAAGCGCACGAAATCTGGCGCAGAACGAGTCCAAGATCATAGGGCTTGCCCTGAAGGCAAGGGCTGACAAATATGAGAACCTGATCATGGATCCTTTCGTTTCAGAACTTATAGGTGGTGTGGAGGAAACCATCAGAAATGCCGGTTACTTCATGATGCTGTACATTTCAAGTGACACTACAGAAATCATGCGCCATGTCTCTACCTGGAATGTAGATGGCCTGATTCTTTTTGGTATGATTGGTGATGATGGCATCCGTGTCAGTGAGAAATATAAAAAGCCAATTGTCTGCATAGACACATACAGTATCGAGGGGCTCAAGCATTTCACCAATGTTGGACTGGATGATGAACAGGGAACATATGACATCACAAACTATCTCATCAAGCAAGGTCACAAGAAAATAGCCTTCCTCTCAGATAATATGACAGGTGTCGATCTTGCCCGATTGAACGGTTACCAGAAAGCGCTTGCAGATGCAGGACTCAAATACAAGCCTGACAACTTCTTAAAGATCCGTCCCAGAACTGAAGACATCGAGGAAAGTTTGGAGGAAATCTGCAAGAGATCCAAAGACTTTACCGCTATCGTTTGTGTATCAGATCTTTATGCTGTAACACTTATGGCAGCCCTTGAAGATCGCGGCATTTCTGTTCCAGATGATATTTCGATTGTCGGTTTTGATGACAATATGCTGGGTAAATACCACAGGCCAGCTCTGACAACAGTTCATCAGGATATCAAGTTAAAAGGAGTTACTGCCGCTGATACGCTGCTTAAACAGTTGTCAGGTCAGAAAACTCCTAATCAGATACAGCTTCCAACAAAGCTCATCATAAGAGATACAGTAAAAAAGGTTAACTGAATGGTTAACCTTTTTTGTTTTACAGACTATTTCTGATACTTTGCATTGTACATTTTGTACAATTTGACTTTTGCGCATAAGTTTTGTTTTTTCGCTATATTGCGTATATTTGTTTATTATTATTTTATATTTTAATAAAAAATTTATACACCCGCAGAGCTTGTCATATGTGGCTTTGCGGTTTTTTGCATTTTTGTGTTCTAGTTTTTTTGCGTTTTTGGCTTGTTTTTTGTGCATTTGTGTGGTATTTTGAAATTAGCGTACAACTTATGCGCAAAAGGAACCACCAATTTTTTAATGTGTTATGGCAAAATGCACAAAAGGAGGATTACAAAATGAAAAAGAAACTCATGTCAGTTCTTTTAGCTGGCGCTATGGCTGCTTCACTTGTAGCTTGCGGCGAGACAGCTGCTGACACAACAACAACTTCATCTGACAACACAGAGTCACAGACAGAAGCTCCTGCTGCAGAGACACCTGCTGCAGAGACAACTGATGCAACTGCATCTGTTGAGCCTGTTCGTCTTCTTAATGGTAAGCCTGAGATTGATGCTCAGATGCAGGCTCTTGCAGCTAAGTACCAGGAAGAGACAGGTAATGTTCTCACAGTTGAGACAATCGGCGGTGACACAAATGCTTCTGATGAGCTCAAGAAAATGTATCAGGCAGATAACATGCCAGATATCTTCGTTATCGAAGCTAACCAGACAGCTACTTGGGACGGAATGCTTGCAGATCTTTCAGATTGCGAATGGACAGGCAAGACAGGTTTCGAACTTGTAGATGCCAGCATGGGAACAATCGGATTCCCTTACACTGTTGAGGCTACAGCTCTTGGTTACAACGCTGACCTTCTTGCTAAGGCTGGCGTAGATCCTTCAACACTTACAAGCCCTGATGCTTGGAAGGCAGCTTGCGAAACACTTGATGCCAAGAAGGATGAGCTTGGAATCACAGCTGTATTTGGTTGGTGCGCAGAGCCTGCAAACCTTGGATGGTCTTCAGGTACACACGTATTTGGTCAGTATCTTGACGCTGGACTTAAGGCTGATGACACAACATACATCGACCTTCTTAACGACGGTGGTAAGATCGACGAAGAGAGAATGACAAAGTTTGCTGAGTTCATCGGCATGATGAACCAGTATTCAGATCCTGCTCTTCTTGTAGACGGCACATATGATAATCAGGTTGCTGGCTTCAAGGATGGCAAATATGTATTTATCACACAGGGTAACTGGTGCGTAACATCTCCTGATGACGTATCATTCGAGTGCGGATTCGCTCCTTATGCATTTGAGGATGGAATCAACACAATCATCGCTGGACCACCTTCATACTGGGTAGCTTACTCTGAGGGTAATGTTGATGGTGCTAAAGCATTCTTTAACTGGTGCGCAGGCGACTCAGCTCAGAACATTCTTGTTAATGACGCTGGTCTTGTTTCTCCATTTGATGATTGCCAGTACGAGGCTGTTAACCCATTCTATAAGAGCATGAAGAGCTACATCGATGCTGGTAACTATTCAGGATGGCACACAATGCTCAAGAAGGACGGCCTTCAGAACACAACTTGCCAGGTATTTGCTGACTATGCAAAGGGCAAGATTGCAACAGCTGAGGACTTCACTTCTACAATTTCTCAGGTTATCACAAGCTACTACAACAACTAATAATGTTGAACTTAGGGGGCAGGGCTTAATGCCCTGCCCATTTTTAACTAACTTTCCACTAGATTTTTGAACTTTCTTTTTACTCACGAAAGGGGAATTACACATGAGTACTTTTTCTATGACAAGAAAATTAACTTCTTTTGTAAGCCTCATCGCGGGAATTGCGCTTGCAATCGGGGGACTTATCCTTGCTATACTAGGCCAGGGTAAAAGCTACAGGGGCGCAGTACTTGTGTGTGGCGTTTTACTTTTCTTTTGGGGACTATATCTTTTTCCAACACTTAAACATCACCGCACAATCATAAACATAATATTCCTGTTTCCTCTTCTGTTTGCATTCGCAGTAACAGTCATAATACCGCTTGTTCTTGGTATTGGTTACTCATTTACTGACTGGAATGGAATCAGAATCAAAAATGTTGTTGGTATTGCCAACTATGCCAGAATGTTCAGGCAGCCGAGCTTTTTATGGTCAATTCTCATAACATTCTTATTTGTAGTATTTAACATGATTCTTGTTAACCTTGTTGCTTTCCTGCTTGCTCTTTTGTGCACTTCCAAGATCAAGGGCCTCGGATTCTTCAGAGCAGCATACTTCCTTCCAAACCTTATTGGTGGAATCGTACTTGGTTACATTTGGCAGTTCATTTTCAGTAACGTAGTTACTAAGTTTACTGGAACTTATTCAATGCTTTCGGATACAAAGACAGCCTTCATGGCTATCATTATCGTATATATCTGGCAGTACGCAGGTTATATTATGCTGATCTACATCACTGGTCTTAACACTATTCCAGGCGATGTACTTGAAGCATCTGCCATTGACGGTGCTAATCCTACTCAGACTCTTTTTAACATCAAGATTCCTATGATTGCACCTACAATCACAATCTGTACTTTCCTTACACTTACATCTGCTTTCAAACAGTTCGATGTAAACCTTGCACTCACAAATGGTACTGGTTCAGTTAATTTCCTTGGAAACTATCTGACAAACGGTACAGAAATGCTGGCACTTAACATCTACAGCACAGCAGTTATCAACAACGAATATGCCTTCGGTGAAGCCAAGGCCGTTCTGTTCTTCATAATACTTGCAACTGTTTCAATAGTTCAGGTACGTATATCTAATAAGAAGGAGGTGGAATTATAATGCATAGAAAAGAGAAAACATCCAGCGTAGTAATAAGACTTATTATCGCTATTATAATTGCTATTTATGTATTATTCCCATTCTTCCTTGTTGTTATCAACTCCTGCAAGCAGACAGATGATATAACAAGAAATCCTATAGGCTTCAATGGAGCAAGTTTTGAACAGCTCTTTTGTAACCTTAAGGATGTTATCGGTAACACACACTTCCTGTTCTGGCAGGCATTTGGTTATTCACTTCTTATTACAGTAGTTTCCCTTGTACTTCTTGCTTTATTTGGAGCAATGGCTGCATGGGTCATCTGCCGTAACAAGACAGTTTGGTCAACAGTTATCTACTTTACCTTCATCGCATCCATGATAATACCTTTCCAAGTAGTAATGCTCCCACTTATATCTACCTTCCGCGATGTTGGTAAGTTTATTGGTATTCCTATGCTTCAGTCCGTGCCAGGTATTGTATTTGCATACCTTGGCTTCGGCGGAGCCATGACAGTATTTATCCTTAACGGATTTATCAAGGGAGTTCCTTATGATCTTGAGGAAGCTGCATCTATCGATGGTTGCTCACCTGAGCAGACCTTCTTCCAGATCATCTTCCCACTTCTGACACCTGTTATCACAACAGTTTCAATCCTTAATGGTATGTGGATCTGGAATGACTACCTTCTTCCTTCCATGATGCTTGGTCAGAATGGTGCAGTTAAGACTCTTCCTGTAGCAGTTCAGGCTTTCGTTGGATCTTATGTTAAGCAGTGGAACATGATCCTTGCTGCTGCTCTTCTTGCAATCGTACCAATGGTGATTGTATTCCTTATCGCTCAGCGTCAGATCATGGATGGAATGATCGAAGGTGCTGTAAAGGGCTAAGAAACCTTGCTAAGGTTCCCTGTTAATCTCAAATATAGAAAAGAGGCTGTCGCTGACAGCCTCTTTTTTTATTTCTTGACACTATATTTGTTAGGGTCAAAGTGAATACTTAACCTTATCCTCTACGCTGATAGATTCACCAATCTGAACCTCAATAAGCTTGAGTTCTGTATCTGCAAATACTGTATGCTTGCATCCAGCCTGCATCTTGATAACATCCCCAGGAGCTACCTTCTCTTCTATTCCCTCAACAACAGTTCTACCTGTTCCTGAAATCACAACCCAAACCTCATCTCTGTGGTTATGGCTGTGATAGTTCATAGAGTGACCGGCATTTAATGTAACCTTAATGGTCATGCTACCAGGCTCAACATCAATAACCTTGAAATTACCCCAGCTCTTTTCAGCAAACATGATCTGCTGCTCAAAGCTGTCAACAAATGGCTTGATATATGAGCTCTGTTCCTTGTCAGAAACAAGGATTCCCTCTGGAGAAGCAGATATAACAACATCTGTAAGTCCCATAGCAAGTACAGGAACATCCATTTCATTTACAATATGTACACCCTTACAGGTCTCATTTAAAACGCCCTTACCTACAACGCTCTCTTCCATGGCTTCTGTAAGAGTATTCCAGGTTCCAAGATCCTTCCACTGTCCGCTAAAGCGCATAACCTGGATCTTGTCCTCTTTTTCTACTACTGCATAGTCAAAAGAAATCTTGGTAAGAGTATCATATTTCTCAAACAAATCCTGATAGTTTGTAAAATCAATAAGTTCATGAGCCTTATCAAGAACGTACTTGAGCTTGTAGGCAAAAACACCACCGTTCCAAAGTGCGCCCTGGCTGATGTACTCTTTAGCAACTTCCATTGAAGGCTTTTCCTTAAAAGTAGAAACGCTGCTTACTTCATCCTTGGAAGCAGGGATGATATAACCATATTTCTCAGAAGGATATGTGGGCTCAATTCCCATAAGTACAAGATTGGCCTCTCCCTTATCAGCCTGCTGTGAAAGGGCCTTTAAAGCGTCAAAATAGTCATCCTCAACATAAGGATCTACAGGACATACAACAACTGACTCTTCAGGATCAACTCCCTGAACATCTACAAGATATGCTGTAGCAAGAGCAATTGCAGGGAAAGTATCCCTTCTGCATGGCTCGATTGAAATACCTACATCTTCCCCAAGCTGATTGTGGATAGATGAAACCTGGGCCTTACTAGTTGCTATAGTTACTGTAGCATCCTGATCCACGCGCTTTATCTGACGATAAACTCTCTGCACCATGGATTCATAGGATCCGTCTTCCTTTTTAAAGATCTTTATAAACTGCTTAGATCTGATATCGTTTGAAAGTGGCCAAAGGCGCTTTCCTGAGCCACCGGACAAAAGTACAATATTCATTTTCTTCCTTACTTCTTCCTTATTATTTATTATGTGCATAAAGAGAAAATCATCCGTGATAATCTCGGGCTAAATACAGCAACATTTATGCCACATGACACTATACCATTAATTTATAAGACCCTGAAAGAGAAATTTGTAAAAATCTTCTCTTCCAGGGTGCAAATTATAAAGTCATCGCTTTTAAACTATATCTTAGAATTTACTGCTAGGTCCATTGCTTACTTCGTGCAAATACTTAAAGCTATATTATTACTGAGCGCTGCTTGCAACCATGTTGTCCTGATTCTGCTGTATCACAGAAACATAATAAGCATACAGATTCTTGTAAGTATCCTTACTATAGTGAAGACCATCTGAAGAGCTAAATCCAGCCTGTGAAAGATATGAGTAACTGTCAATCCACTGTACCCTTGGATCAAGACCTTCCTTGAGCTTATTATTAAAGCTCTCAATCTGGGCATTGGATACACTTGCGCAGCCTGCTCCAACAGGAGTAACAGAAGCATAGTAAACAGTAATTCCAGCACTTGTCCAGGCACCAATGTTTGAATTAACAAGTTTGATATACTTATTAGCATTGGCAAGGTCATTGACTCCAAAGTTAATGATCATGACTGTTCCCTGGCCTGCATACTCAGGAATAGCAGGAAGAGCTGTATTCTTGAAATAGCTATATCCCTCACCAATCTTGGCAATATAGGCCTTGTCAGTTGATCCAACTGCGTTCTGAAGCTGTACAGTCCTGGAATCTCCAACAAAAAGGAATGGAACTCCTGGCATCTCGCTTACCATATAATCGCCTCTAATATATCCAATAAGGTCATTATAAAGAACTTCAAACCAACCATTGTCGGTCACTCCGGTAACTGAAATCTCAGTTCCCCAGGTCACCTTACCAAGCTTGTCATAGTCTGTACCTGCTCCTGAACGAACATTTACAGTATCGCTTGCAAACATCTTGGCTACAGTCTCATACTCTGTTACGGTAAAAGCTGTAAGTGAAAGCTCTGCTGCATTTTCCTTGGCCTCAACAACTGTTGTCTCTGAATCCTCCAAGCCAGCTGACTCTTCAATGTCATCAGATAAGGCAGTTTCTGTTCCATCCGCATTAAGGCAAACAGCCTGCACTCCGCTCTCAGATTCGTATACTACAGTATCTGCATTCTCTGCGGCCATCAGATCACTTCTATCATTAATAATGGCAGTAGCTACTGTCTGAGCCCTGTCTCCTTTGATTCCAATGATAAGAGCTGCTGAAAGAATTGCTGCAAATGCAAAAAGTATGATTAGGTTTTTCTTTTTTTCTTTGTGCATGTTCATAATATCACCATGTTCATTACGAGCCTTAAGTAGTAAATATAATCAGTAAACAGCTCGCCAAATATAAAAGTTATTCCCTCAACCTCACAAATTTTACATTAGACGTAACAATATGTCAAATTTGACTAAAAAGTATCAACCTCTTATAATATAACATGCCTATTTTTGAGCATGTTCAAATACTTGCCAAACAGGTACAATAAATTGGATCATAGGATCTATAAATACGGATCAATGATCACAGAAACTTATTAATATTAATATAGAACAAAATGACGCAAAACGATAGGAGAAATTATGTGCGGAATAATTGGTTATATTGGTAAGAGAAGCACTAAAGAGATCCTTCTGGATTCACTTGAGCTTTTGGAGTACAGAGGCTATGACAGTGCTGGAATAGCTCTTTTTCCAGAGGGCGAGAATGAGCCTATAGTAAGAAAGATCGCAGGACGTGTATCTAACCTTAGAGAGGTCTGCAAGGATGTTACAGAGGAGTCCTGTGCAGGAATCGGACATACACGTTGGGCTACACACGGTGGAGTAAGCGATGCCAATGCTCATCCACATCATCATGGCAAGGTAACACTTGTACACAACGGTATCATCGAGAACTACAAGGAACTTATCAAGGAGTACGATCTTAAGGGCAAGCTTCTTTCAGAGACAGATACTGAGGTTGCTGCTTCTATTCTTGATCACTTTTATGATGGTGACCCAGAAAAGGCTATCAAGGAGACAGTAAACGTACTTAAGGGAACTTTCGCTTTTGCTATTCTCTTTTCAGATCAGCCTGGCAAAATTTACGCTGTACGTAATGTAAGCCCAATCGTTGTTGCCATGACAGATCACGGTGCACTTCTTGCATCTGACGTAGCTGCTCTTGGTGTGCATGCCAAGGAATACGCATTTCTTCCTGAGTATCATATTGCATGCCTTTCATCCAAGGGAATCCTTGTTCACGACGAGAAGAAGCATGAAGTACCGCTTCAGCTTATGACAATCGACTGGGATACAAGCCGCGGTGGCAAGGGTGGATATCCTTTCTATATGGAAAAAGAAATTCACGAACAGCCAGACGCTATTAAGGACACTGTTTCACCTCATATTGTAAATGGTAAGACATCCTTTGCAGAGGAGGGAATCCCTGATTCACTCTTTAGAGAAAATCAGAACATCGTAGTTATTGCCTGCGGAACAGCTATGCATGCCGGACTTATCGGACAGCAGCTCTTCCACACTCTTGCAAACATCCACACAGATGTAGCAATAGCTTCTGAGTTTACTTATACTAACCCTGTTATCAAGCCAGGCACTCTTGTGATCGCAGTTTCACAGTCAGGTGAGACAATTGATACACTTGAAGCTATCAAGTTTGCCAAGAAGAAGGGCGCCAAGGTTCTTTCTATTGTAAATGTAAAGGGCTCTACAATTGCCGATAACAGTGATTATTGCATTTATACACATGCAGGCCCTGAAATTGCCGTAGCCAGCACCAAGGCTTTCACAAGCCAGGCGTCAGTGTTCTATCTTCTTGCTATACATGCAGCAAGACTTAACGGTCTTCTTTCAACAGAAGAAGTAAGCCACTACCTTGACGAGCTCACACGAGTTCCTGAAATCATCAGCCAGATTCTTGAGAAGAAGTCTATCGTTCAGAAGATGACCAACAAGTTCCTCTCTCACGATCAGGCATTTATGATTGGCCGTGGACTTGACTACTCACTTCTTCTTGAGGGATCACTTAAGCTTAAAGAGATTTCCTACATTCACTCAGAGGCTTATGCTTCCGGCGAGTTAAAGCATGGTACTATCGCTCTTATTACTGACGGAATTCCTGTAGTTGCTCTTGTAACTCAGACAGCACTTGCCTCCAAGGAATATTCAAACATCCGCGAGGTACAGTCTCGTGGAGCAAGCGTTCTACTAATAACAAGGGAATCACTTTACAAGGATATGAACATTCCTGAGGAAGATACATTTATCCTTCCTGAAATGGATGATCTGTTCATGACATTCCCTGCAGCAGTAGTAATGCAGCTGATCGCATATTACACATCCTTTGCCAAGGGCTACGATGTAGATAAGCCACGTAACCTTGCCAAGGTTGTAACAGTAGAATAATATAACGCAATAAAAAGAGCCTTCACTTTGATTGATATGATTCAAAGTGAAAGCTCTTTATTTTTTCTTTTTATGCGAAGTTAACTGCTCCGCTTCCCTTGGCTGATGTTTTAGAAAATTTAAGCTTTTCAGCCTTCTTTTCCATTATAAAGCCCAGGACTCTTGGGTTAATATTCTCAATCTCGCAGCCAATGGCATTGTAGCCGCTTATGCTAAACTTTCTGACTATTACGCCATTTAATACAAGCTTGGGGCTGAGCTCATTTTTCATAAATTCAAGCTTGACCTTATCGCCTACATTAAAGCCTGTATTCTTACCGACCATAAGTGAAAAACCACGAAGAGAGATATCGTGAAGCACTACGCTTATATGTCTTGTCTTGTTTATCACAGCATTGCCCATAAGCTGAACACTGTAACGCTCTGCCTTTCGCTGATGGTTTCCAAGTAAGATTTCCTTTCCTGTTATCACATGGAAATCTGTCCCTGCAAAATCAACCCTGCTGATAGTATCAGCCTGGAATACATGCTTAACCCCACAAATTGTTTCCACATATTCGAAATGAGCATTAGAACAAATATCTATAAGGCGACCATCCACCATGACTGGTGTGATCAAAATTCCGTCACCGTAACGGGTAAGAACAGTTGCATCAACAGTCTTGTTCTGATTGTTATGAACCAAATTGATGGTTATTTTTGTTGCCTGCGGTATGTCGTATATTTTCATACCGGTATATTATCTTTTTTCGTCAAAAATCACAAGAAAAAAGTGTGAACTCTTTGTGTATTCTTGTTGATTTATCAACAAAATTTCAACCAAAAATGTGGAAACTGTAATTATATATCCTAGTTTCCGTTGTATGCAATGTTTTAGCTAACTTCAAGGCCTTCCATCTGTGCAGTATACAGATGATAGTAATCTCCCTTCTTGGCCATAAGCTCTTCATGGCTTCCACACTCAGTTATGCCACCCTCGTTTATGTACATGATCTTGTCACATCTTGTGATTGTGGATAACCTGTGAGCAATGATAAAGCTTGTTCTTCCAGCAAGCATTGCATCAAGGCCCTGCTGAAGGGCTTTTTCAGTCTGTACATCGATACTTGAGGTTGCTTCATCAAGAACCAGAATTGCAGGATCTGATAAAAGAGTTCTGGCAAAAGAGATAAGCTGCTTTTGTCCCTGAGAAAGAAGCGCACCTCTTTCTTTTACCTCTGTTCTATAGCCGTCACGCATGCCCTTAATGAAAGGATGGGCACAAACAGTCTTGCTGGCTCTCCTGATCTCTGCTTCTGTGGCATCAAGCTTGCCGTATCTTATATTATCCTCAATCGTTCCTGAGAAGATAAAGCTGTCCTGAAGCATGATTCCCATCTGAGAACGAAGAGACTTAAGAGTAACCTTTGAAATATCCTGGCCATCGATCAGGATTCTTCCGCTATCCACGTTATAAAATCTTGAAATAAGGCTGACAATAGTACTCTTTCCGGCACCAGTTGGTCCTACGAGAGCAACACTCTCTCCTGGCTTAACACTAAAGGATACGTTATGGAGTATTTCTTTTCCCTTTTCATAGGAGAAGGATACGTTTTCAAAGGTAACCTCGCCCTTAACCTTCTCCATCTCCACAGCATCAGGAGCATCATCTACAGTTACAGGCTCATCCATAGTCTCAAAAATTCTCTCAAGATAAGCCATATTGTTGATAAAGCCATTAAAGATATTGCCAAGGTTCATGATAGGCTGCCAGAACCTTGATGCATAGCTGGATATAGCCACAATAGTACCAAGAGTCTCGCTTCCCTGTGAAAAGATAAGGAGTCCAAAGAGGAAGATTGAAGCACGGACCAGAACTGATATAGTGTCGATTCCAGGCCACACAAGTGTACTGTAGCCAACAGCTGTCATCCAGGTCTTTCTGCAGTTACCTGAAAGGGTCTTAAAAATCTCAGCATTTTCTTCTTCTCTTGCAAAGATCTGTGTGATCCTTGCTCCTACTATATTTTCCTGAAGGTAAGCATTAAGGTTTGAGTTCTTGTTGGAAACTGCCTGCCAGGCCTTTCTCTGCTTATTCTTTATCCAGAACATGAAGACCATAAGAAATGGTACACCTGCCATAACAACAAGGCTCAGTTTCACATCAACTGCAAACATAAACACCACAATGAAGATCAGGTTGATGATCTCAAGGATAACGTTTATAAGACCGTTACTTAACATATCTGACACTGAGTTTACATAGTTAACTACTCTTACCAGGATTTTTCCCTGAGGTCTGTCATCATAATACTGAAAAGGGAGCTTCTGAAGATGTTTAAAAAGATCTGCCCTTATCTGATAGATTATATCCTGACTGACATTGATCATGATGTAGGAACGAATTGTAGTAAAGATAACGCTCACTACAAAAAATGCAGCTACATAAACCACAAGTCTGTACAGCATTGCCATATCCCCATTAGGGACAGCAACGTCCAGAGCCTTTTGAACAATCATAGGGCTCACAAGAGCTGCCGCTCCGCCAAGTGCTGACAGAATAAGTGCAAGAACCATCTTGCCAGCATGTTTTCTAATATACACCCAGGCCCTTAAAAGGTGTCGTATATCAAAAGGCTCTTCTAAGATTTCGTCTTCTTTATATGTATTTCTTCTAGCCATTTTTTCTCCTCCTTTCAGGCGCCCGCCTGGAGTTTAACAAGTTCAGCGTAATAGCCGCCCTTCTTTATGAGTTCCTCGTGGGTTCCTCTCTCTGTGATCTCGCCATGCTGCATGATAAGGATTTGATCTGCGTCCTTGGTAGTAGATATTCTCTGGGCGATAATGATCTTAGTGCATGGGAAGTCAAGGTGTCTTAGGCTTTCCTGAATCTCTTTTTCCGTTTCAAGGTCAACAGCTGAGGTTGTATCATCAAGGATAAGGATTGATGGCCTTACTGCAAGTGCTCTTGCAAGAGAAATCCTCTGTTTCTGACCACCAGAAAGGCCTACTCCTCTTTCTCCGACTATAGTCTCATAGCCCTCAGGCATCTTGGCAATAAAGTCAGACGCTGCTGAGTATTTAGCAAAGCGAACAACCTCATCCTTACTGATATTGCTGTCTCCGTAAGCTATGTTGCCATCAATTGTATCTGAGTAAAGAAGCACGTCCTGTGTTGCAAGTCCTATGTTCTTTCGAAGCTGGTTTAATTTCAGCTTATTGATATTGACTCCATCCACAAGGATTTCACCCTCTGTAGGCTCATAGAACCTTGGAATAAGGTGGATAAGTGAAGTTTTTCCACAACCTGTCTCACCCATGATGGCAATTGTCTGCCCTGGTTTGGCAGTAAAAGAGATATGCTCAAGCACGGGAAGTTTGGCATCTGCATACTGGAAAGAAACATCTTTAAACTCTACTTCACCCTTAAATCTGTCTGGCTTATCAACTGCATCTTTTGCATCTACAATTTCAGGCTCAGAATAGTAGATTTCCATGACCTTGGCAGAAGCAGCAGAAAATCTCTGGAACTCGTTCATTACGTTACCAAGCTGTCTCATAGGGTTTGCTATTGCCCAGATAAGTCCTGAGAATGCAACATATTCACCCATGGACATATCTCCTCTTATAAGGAAAGTACCGCCAACAAGGAGAAGTATGACTGACAAAAGGTTTGCAAGAGTCTCCACAAATGGGAAGAATCTAAGCCATACTCCAGCAGTCTTTTTGTTAGTATCTCTATAGTCTGTATTGCAGTCATCAAACTTTTCAATTTCATGGTCTTCTCTTGCAAATGCCTTGACCACTCTGTTTCCTGCAATATTTTCCTGAGCTATTGTATTCATATTGGCAAGCTTCTCACGAAGAAGTGCATGCATTGGCGCAACCAGGAGCTTGAACACATAGATGATAAAGAAAATAAGTGGCGCAACAATTAAAAGATTGAAGGCCAATTTCCAATCCATGATGATAAAGTAAATCGATGTAAATGAAACAAGGGCAACAGCCTCCATGACCATTCTCACAACCCAGGCTACCATGTGTCTTACAGCATCAAGGTCACCTGTTACTCTGGTCATAAGGTCACCAGTTCTATAGGTACTATAGAACTTCATGTCCTGTCTCTGGATCTTGTCATAAAGGTAATTACGTACTCTGAAAAGTACTGCCTGAGACACATACTCATAGGCCATACAATCTACATACACAATGATGCATCTAAAGATTGTAAGTCCCACCATAAGTGCCAGGTTCTGAATAAAAAGATCAGGATGCTCCGTCAGATTCTGACTTGCATTCTCTCCAGTCAGAAAGTTATCCACAATCTTTCCAGAAAAATAAGGTACTGTAAGCTGCAACATGTTGTAAACTACAGTACCTAGCATTGCCAGGACATAGATAAATCTGTGTCCTTCCATGTTATCCCAAAGCCATTGTAATCTGGTCCTGGGATACTTCCACTTTTTGTCTCTCTTTCCCATAATATTTCCCCTACCTAGTAATAAAATGCTCTACTATCTTGATTCTAATCCCATGATTTTTTATTTACAATATGATTTTGCGCAATTCTCCTACTATTTTCGACCAAGTTATGTTCATTAATTGCTACTTAGTTCAAAGGGGCTATTCCTGTGCATTTCATGTGCACTATAAAGATAAATATTTGAGTTAAAGAATTAATTTTGCAGAAAGAATTATCCACAAAAAAATCAGCAACCCTAGGATAATAGTTAATCCAACATAGTTACTGATCATCACTTTAAATATTATAGAATACTATTTTAAGGCATGAAAAAAAGCTGCTGACGGGAATCGAACCCGTGACCTCCGCACTACCAATGCGACGCACTACCGACTGTGCTACAACAGCTTGTACTCTTTCGAGTCACAAAGGTTATTATAACAACTAGCTATACTAGTGTCAATCATAAACTCAATATTAGTATCTGCGCTTATGAGCCGCTTTAGCTCATAAGCTGCGAGATAAGATACTGATAAATATCTGCATTTTTTTCCTGCCAGTTATCGCAGATATTCTGGGCAATTTCCTCAGTTGGAACAGAAAGAGCTATATCTACAAGGTTCTGTCCATTTTCCTTGACAACAAGCCTGACTGTGTATTCATTCTCAGCAGTCTTTTGATAGTCGCCCTGGATAGAGGCTTCATTCCTTAGCTTCATACTGTTGTCCTTGAGGTATTCATCCATTTCCTGTTTGATTGTAGGATTGATCCTGTTGCCAAAAAACTTAAGGGCCTCCTCACCATCTGCTGTGATCTCAAGATAGGTTCTATTGCCTACTGTCTTTTCATGAATAAGCTCAGAATTAGCCATCTCACTGAAAACCTCTTGCAGTGTAAGGAATGTTGTATATTCTTTTTCCAAAATAAAATCATAGATCTGAGATTTGCTAAGAGGCACTTCGCAGCGCTTTAACATATACAGAACTATCATCTTGTATAAAGTAAGATACTTAGAACTCACAGGACTCCTCCAAAAAAATTATTTCTTAATTATTCTCAGCCATATAGCACTTCTTGACCGCATCTGCTACTGCATCTGCACATCTTGGATCAAAGGCAGCTGGCAATATATTTACATCGCTAAGTTCATCTTCTGGGACAAGGCCTGCAAGAGCATTGGCTGCAGCAAGCTTCATTTCCTCAGTGATCTGTCTTGCTCCGCACTCAAGGGCTCCTCTGAAGATTCCAGGGAAAACAAGTACGTTGTTGACCTGGTTAGGAAAATCACTTCTTCCTGTTCCTATTACTCTGATTCCTGCCCCCCTTGCCAGGTCTGGCATGATCTCAGGAACAGGATTGGCCATTGCAAACATGATAGCATCCTTGTTCATCTGCTGAGCCATCTCCTTGGAAACAATTCCTGGAGCTGAAACTCCGACAAATACGTCCGCTCCCTTAAGGGCATCTGCTAAAGAGCCGCTTAACTGATCAGGGTTTGTCACATCCATCATCTTCTCCTGCATCCAGTTAAGATCAGTTGAAGACTTGGAAAGAATTCCTGATTTATCGCACATAGTAACATTTTTAAAGCCATATCTTAAAAGGAGCTTGGTAATAGCAATTCCGGCACTTCCTGCACCATTAACTACTACCTTGCAATCCTCTTTTTTCTTGCCCACAACCTTAAGACCGTTTATAACGCCTGCAAGAACTACAATAGCAGTGCCATGCTGGTCATCGTGGAAAACAGGGATATCAAGCTTTTCTTTTAATCTCTCTTCTATCTCAAAACATCTAGGAGCAGAAATGTCCTCAAGATTAATGCCACCAAAGCCAGGAGCAAGGTATGTGACTGCCTTGATGATCTCCTCTGTATCCTGAGTATCAAGACAAATAGGCACCGCATTAACTCCGCCAAATTCCTTAAAAAGTACTGCCTTGCCTTCCATAACAGGCATTCCTGCATAAGGTCCAATGTTTCCAAGTCCAAGAACTGCAGAACCATCGGAAACAACAGCTATAGTATTGGATTTAATGGTGTACTTATAAGCAAGACTCTTATCTTCTGCTATTAATTTACAGGGTTCGGCCACTCCTGGTGTGTAGGCGATAGCCAGATCCTCTTTGGATTTAACCTCCGCTTTGGACCTGATCTCTAGCTTTCCCTGCCACTCTTCGTGCATTTTAAGGGCTTTTTCGGCGTTTGTCATAATTTTTACTCTCCTCTAGAACCTTTTTCCAACAATATCGTACGCAAATGATATTACATCATTTCTCTTGTCTGTATCAATATATTTGAACACATTATAAATATATTTGTGATGACCACCTGTAGTCTGAAGTCCAAGTGCAAGTCCCAGCGCAGCTATCTCATCACCTGCATCTGTCTGCCTCGAGAACATAAGAGCGTCAATGTAACCATTTTGCTCCATCTTGACATAGGCATAGGCAAAAGCTGCAGCCTGAAGTGTTTCTCCTGAAGAAGAGGAATAGCCCATCTCACTTAGGATTATTGATCTGACATTGCCAGAAGAGTCCAGCATCTCAGGTCTTTGCATGTAATTGGTCAAAACTTCCAGGTTATCCATGGAAATAACGGGAGTAGAAACATCATGATTAGTATATTTGGTAGCCTTCCAGAAAGCTGTATTTCCATTAGGATATGAATAAGGATGCGCTGCAAGGCCCCAGTCTATATTGCCGTAATCATTTATTGAGGAGGCGAAAATGTCCAGAAAATCCTTGGCATCATAGTCTCCAGTTTTTTCTGAATTGAGGGTCCATCTCTGGTCTATGGAAAAATAGACCTTGGCTCCTGCATTCTGGCTCTTAATTGCATTATAAAATACGCGGAAGCAGCGGACAAACGCCGTTGTATAGGTATTAACATCCACATAGGGCATGTAGTTATACTCTTTTCTCGCGTTTACCTCATTGGCAATGATCCACATGCTGACATTGCCATGTCCAGAACCAGAATACCTTCCTGCCAGAAAACTTCCAACTGCTGCGCAGGCCTTGACTCCTCCATCAGTCGCTCCGTTGAACATGCGATATGGTGCGCTAGATGACCCTCTTGCATCTGGATGAGTAAGGTCTGGATAAGCGGATGTACTTGCGTCGTTTAAAACAATAGCTGCTACATCAATTCCCATGCTGTTAAGTCTCTTAAAGAGATAGTCATAGGTATCGATAGCGCCCTTATTGAAGTGATAGGTCACTCCTCCGTAGCTATAAGCAATTCCTCCTGAAGTAGTAAGGATATGTGAAAGGGGAATATTATAGGCACAATAGCTGACTCCCAGATCTGGAAGTTCGCCAATCCTAAGTGGATCCGGCAGGATTCCCTTTATTGATGTGTGCTTCATCCCGCTATAGTTGTAGGAAGCACAGGCTCCCGGATTTGTTATATACTTGGCATGGCTGATGGAAACATACTCTCCACCAAGTTTTACAGCAACTGTAAATTTTGAAAACAATTTGGACGATGCATCGCCCTTGTTAAGGTTTATGGTAAAAGAGGTCTCATCATCCTTGTAGATCTTACTTAAGGGCTCAGCTCCCTCTGGTATTGCATCCTGATAGGTAGCTTCTTCAAAAAGGTAGTAGTATTTGTCGTCGCTTTTAGGAATTCCCTCGGAGGTTACATCTATCTGTACCTTGCCCCCATCTACAATATGGCACTCACTTATGGTTGCAAAGGTTGACCTTGTATCTGCATTCATCTCAACTGTTGCAGGCCTCTTTGAAAGTTCGTCTGCAACAGACTTGCCTCCATCAACAATAGCCCTTATTGTGTCAGGACTTATATACTCTGACTCATAGAGATCTTCTACAGGCTCAGCAAAAGATGCCTCGAACAAAGCTACATCCTCGGCACCCTCGTCATTTCCTTTATTCATTCCGAAAATAACAAACAAAATCATTCCAAGAACAAAAGCAGAAGCAAGAACAGCTACAATACTGCTTAGTATAACAAGACGCCTGTCCCTGCGGGCTTTCGCTCCAGAATGTATCCTACGCTTTCTCTTTTTCATCTATCCCCCAAATAAAACTATTTCTGCCCCTTGAGCTTTTTCATATGCTCCTTTATCTTGACCTCATATCCATTACCTGATGGATTGTAGAATTCCTTGCCATTAAGCTCATATGGAAGGTACTGCTGCTCCACATAATTGTTGGGATAATCATGAGCATATTTATAACCAATTCCGTGGCCTAACTTGGCCGCAGACTTATAATGTGCATCCTGTAAATGAGAAGGAATAGGAAGATTCCCTGTTTCCCTCACTGTGGCCATAGCATCGTCAATAGCACAAATTGCCGCGTTGCTCTTGGGTGCTGTAGCAATATAGCTTGCAGCCTGAGCAAGAGTTATCCTGGCCTCTGGCATTCCAAGCCTCTCAACTGCAAGAGAAGCTGCAACAGCCACCTGAAGTGCCTGCGGGTCTGCATTTCCAACATCCTCAGAGGCACAGACCATCATCCTTCTGACGATAAACTTGGGATCCTCGCCAGCATTTAACATCCTTGCAAGATAGTAAACTGCCGCGTCGGGATCTGACCCTCTCATGCTCTTGATAAAGGCAGAAATGGTGTCATAGTGATTGTCGCCATCCTTGTCATATCTGGCCACCTTTTTCTGGATACACTCCTGAGCAACGTCCCTTGTAATGTGGATAAGTCCGTCACTACTTCGCTCAGTAGTAAGAATTCCAAGTTCTATGGCATTAAGGGCATGTCTTGCGTCGCCATCAGCAAGATCTGCCAGAAAATCTGCAGCATCAGGTTCAAGGACCGCTCTATACGCTCCCATTCCCCTCTCCTTGTCAGTTACTGCTCTATTAAGAAGGACCTTGATATCTTCTGCAGTCAGCGGCTTAAGTTCAAAAATAACAGACCTTGAAATAAGCGCTCCATTAACCTCAAAATAAGGGTTCTCTGTAGTAGCACCAATAAGGATCACCGTTCCATCCTCAACAAAGGGTAAAAGATAATCCTGCTGCCCCTTATTGAATCTGTGGATCTCGTCTATAAAAAGAATCGTCTTCTTGCCATACATTCCAAGGTTGTCCTTGGCCTTACCAACAACCTCTTCCATATCCTTCTTGCCAGCTACTGTGGCATTTATCTGCATAAACTCTGCCTTGGTAGTTCCGGCAATGACTCTGGCAAGTGTAGTCTTACCAGTTCCTGGAGGTCCATACAATATGATAGAGCTTAATTTATCTGCAGAAATTGCACGATAAAGAAGCTTGTCCCTGGCAATGATGTGCTGCTGTCCCACAACTTCATCCAGTGTGCGGGGGCGCATTCTTGCGGCAAGCGGAGACTCTTTCTCTTTGCTGTTTTCTCTCATATACTCAAATAAATCCATAACACTACGATTGTACTATTTTTCCCCTTATTGTACAAATAAATAAGCCTATAAAAACAAAGTAAATTTACTCAGATTTTACTATATTACGAACCCAGACTCCGCTCTTTACAAGCGCAAATCCAATAAGACATTTTAAAATCTCTGTAAGTGATACTATCGCAAACACAAAAAGCGCAGGAAGTGCTGTATAGCGGCTCAGTACATAGGCTGTTGGAACTGATACAGCCCAGGAAAAGCAGCTGTCAAACAAAAATGTAACTGCTGTCTTGCCTCCAGACCTCATTGTGAAGTAAGAAACATTAGCATAAGCATTTATTGGCATGCAAATTGCCACAACCCAGATAAACCTTGTAGCAAGGGCTCTTATCTCAGGCTCTGTATTATAAAAGTTTGGTATAAAAGGCGCTGCACAGGCAAGGAGCGTTCCCATCACAAATGTACTTGCAACACTTAGCGCCGCCATCCTAAAGGCTGTTCTTCTGGCATTTACAAGCCTGTCAGCTCCAAGTTCCTGCCCGACAATGATTCCTGCAGAATTTCCAAGGGATAAGAAAACCTCATTAAATATCTGTGATATAGTGCCACTGATATTCATTGCAGCAATTATAGCTATTCCTCTAAGTGAATATGCCTGCAAGAGAGTCGCCTGAGCAAGACTCCACAAAAACTCATTGCAAAGAAGCGGAAGTGACCTTATGAGCATCGGAACTACCAGCTTACCCGGAATAACAAAGTTACTGTATAGCCCTCTGAAAAACTCATACCTTGTACCTCTTCTGTGGGCTCCAAATACCACTATAAACAGCTCTGTAAATCTTGAAATCACAGTAGCAACGGCTGCTCCAAAAACTCCCATCTTAGGAAGTCCAAAAAGTCCAAAGATCAAAAGAGCATTAAATACAAAGTTAACTCCCATGGCTACCATACTTGCTATCATAGGAAGGGTTGTCTTGCCGGATTCCCTCATGGCACTTGCATAAACCTGAGTAAGGCTAAAGGGTATAAGACCAACGATCATTATCCTCAGATATCCGCCTGCAAGTCTTAAAGTCTCTGCTCTCTCATCCGGAAAGGTATCAGATGAAATGTAAAGTGCAATAAGGTCTCCTCCAAAATTCATAAGGATAATAGCTGCAATTATCAGGATAGTTATGGCTGTTATCAGCTTAAATCTAATGGCAGCCCTTACGCCCTCCATATCTCCTTTTCCAAAGAACTGTGTGCTAAAGATTCCTGCTCCCGCAAGAGATCCCCAAATGCACAGGTAAAAGATAAAGAGAATCTGATTTACTATTGCTACAGATGACATGGACAGGGTTCCCACCTGGCCCACCATGATATTATCCAAAAGTCCAACGATGTTAGATAAGGTATTCTGGATGATCATAGGCACAACAACCATAGCTACTCGTGAATAGAAGTTTCTATCGCCGATAAGCGCCTCTTTTAATCCAAATTTATATTTAATTGCTTCTTGTCTGTTTCCAGTTTCAAACATTTCTCTCATTCAAATAAATCCTTTGTCTTAGCATTTAGCCTGTTAAGAACACGCTTTTTATCAAGGCTCCATATGGGCTCTACAAGGAGCTTTCTGGGACCGTCTCCCTGCATCCTGTGAACTACACAGTTGTCAGGCAAAAGAGCTATACACTCTGCCACAAGATCTGTATATTCCTCCATAGACATCACACAGAAATCGCTGGTGCCTTCTTGTGCGGCTTTTAAGTACTCCTGATACATTACTGTTCCCTTCAGGATCTGTAAATTCTGAAGTTTGATTCCATCTAGCTCTGGTGTTAACTCTGACAAAAATCTGACTGTATCAAGCATCATCTCTTTTGACTCGCCGGGAAGGCCTAAGATAACATGGACAATGACCGTGATGCCAGCATTTTTAAGCCTCTTATAGGCATCTGTAAATACAGAAAGATCATACCCTCTGTTTACACGCCTTGCAGTTTCATCATGTATTGTCTGAAGCCCAAGTTCTATCCATACAGGTTTGATGCCGTTTAGCTCTTTTAACATATCCATAACTTCAGGGCCCAGGCAGTCTGGTCTTGTTCCAAGGGAAAGAGCTACTACCTCATCCCTCATTATGGCGTCTGTGTAAAGCGCTTTTAATCGCTCCACATCCCCATAGGTGTTGGTAAAAGACTGATAATAAGCAATAAACTTCCTTGCATCGGTTTTACCAGCTATTTTCTCTTTGGCTTCCTCAAAGATGGTTGTGGCAAATTCTCCAGAGCCTCCTTCAGAACAAAAGGTGCATCCGCCTGTCCCACAGGTTCCATCCCTGTTAGGGCATCCGCAGCCAGATGATAGGGCCAGTCTATAGACCTTTTCACCATATTTATTTTTTAAAAATGTAGATAATCTGACTGGCATAAGCTATCATTCCGACCTTTTTCCATTAGAAGTGACGTAACTCTGGGGTTTCCTATTGATGTCGCATATTCCATGGCCTTGTCCTGATCTTCAAAAGTAAGAAGACTCTCTGATCCGAAATCTCCTTGTCTTCTAAGATCAAGCACACTTCCAAGCAGTTTTTGGGCGTCATCGCTATCTTTAGCTCTATCGATGAGCCTTTTTAATATGGCAAAGCCGCTATCACTTACATAATTCTCATATTCTTTTTTAAATCTCTCTTCAAGTTCCACAGGATATAACAGTCTTCCGATTGCAATATCCTCGCAAATGCTGCCACCATCTATCCTGGCCTTGGAAAAGAGATTGTCATACTGCCTGTAGTCAATCTTCCTGCGGTCCACACATTCGCGGTAAGCATAGCCAGAACCTGCTATGGAAAACTGTATCGTCCTTGCCATGGTGTTCTCGTTAAAGTCATAGACATAACCAGGAAAAGAAAGGCAGGCTTCCACGTCCTCTTTTTCCTGGGAACTTATATGAATCTGGAAGCGCAGGGCTTTGTCCGTATCGGATAGGAAGTTTCTTATGACCTCATACCAGTTTCTCTCAATAGTGATCTCAACGTCCTCTAAGCTGTCACACTGTCTGCATACGCCGTCATAGTAGTCATCTATACTGTCAAAAAGAGATATCTTTTTAAGGCTCCTGCTATTGTGGAAAACATAACTTCTAAGAGTTCTGATAGTGGACGGAAGGGCAACTTTCTCAATATCCTGTCTTGATGAAAAGGCATGACTTCCTATAGCTTCTACTGGAAAATCATCAATATGGTCAGGTATTATCAGCTCTTTGGCACTACCTTCAAAGCCTGTAATTACTATATATTCGTGATTATCTTTTTTGTCTGTTTCTTTTTCGTATAAAAACATATTTACCTGATCTCTGTCAGCTGTGATTTACTTTATTTACAAGCTTGCCCAATAGGTTATAGTGCACTTTCATGGCGCCCTTTGGACAAAATTCCTGACAGCAGAAGCACTTTATGCACTTGCTCCTGTCTATCTGCGGAAGGCCGTTTTTACCGCCTTCTACCATGGTTATAGCCTTAGCAGGGCAGGTTTCAAAGCACTTCTTGCAGCCTATACACTCATCCTTTTTAACAAGGGGTTTGGTAGTGAGGGCAATCTTAAGGGCAACCGATTCAATCTTGCCAAATATTCCTTTTCCCTCAAAGGTAATGCTCTGGTGAATGGTGGCTCTCTTAAAGTCGCTTATCTTAAGATCTGATAAAGCACTGCCTACAACTTCCACTTCGCTGATATCCTTGGGGCCAAGTTTTCTCTCACCTGCTGCCACCAAAGTTCCAACATCTGCATAGCCCATTCCTATAAGCTCAGCGCATGCCATATCAAGAGCATAGGGCTTTTTGGAAGCAAGAACCGCGCCTATATGTCTCTTTTCTCCAGCAGTTGGACCGTTGCCCTCCATACCATCTATAGCATCTACCACGTAAAGAGCTGGTTTAAAGAACTCGTTTAAGTCCACCATGATGTTGGCGAAGGCCTTTTCCTCAGGAAATCTCATGTGATACTCAGGCTTGGTAGTCCCAGGAATAGTACCAAACATGTTCTTGACTGCGCAGCTCATGCCCATCATGGCGTGGGTCTTGAGCTTAGAAACATTTATGATTGCATCCATACTATCAAGCCAGCCTGTATAGATAAAAGTTTTTATGGACACAGCATCCATGAACTCTGCATTCTTAACTGAAAAATCCTGGTTAAGAGAGACCTTCACTCCTGATGGATCAAGCTCTTTTACCAGCTTTTCAAGACCGCAGGTCCTGTAAACTCCCTTAAGGAACCCTTCAGTATAGATTCCTCCCGGGCTGTCTCCTATTACGACTGTAGCTCCTCTCTCAAGTAGAAGCTCACAGAGCCTTCTAAGTACCATAGGGTGAGTAGTTGCTGACTTGTCAGGATCCATGGCCGCCACGAGATTGGCCTTTATTCCAATCTTCATTCCAGGCTTAACAAAATCAAGGCCGCCTATACTGTCTAGCACTTTATCCAAGGAGCTTTTCACAGCCTCAGCATCGTAGGAGGGGCATTTTTCTATAGAAACTTTTTCGTACATATTTCATCCTTATCTCGTTTTTAATTATTCAAATGAATCTGCATTCTCACAGGCATAAACCCGCAAATTTTGTGCAACACAAAAGGTGGCAACAGATGTTGTCACCCTATCATTCTCTCTAATGCTCTACATGATTGTCAAATTATTTTTGTGTGAACAAATCCTAAATCGTTTCTGCACAAACTACAGCTAAAATATTATTTGGACATTATAGTTATAGCCTTATTTATGACTTCTATAGAAGTCTCTTTAAAGGATCCGCCAAACTCTCCATCAAGAGTCCACTCAACCTCTTCCTCTGACTTTAAGCTGACCTTAGAGACCTGTTTGTAGATGATGTATGGGTTATCCGGCTCTCTTACAGCAAGGGCTGCAAGAATAGCATTGAATTCTCCAAGATTCTTGGACGCCCTGATAAGCAGTAGCTCCATCTGCCCATCGTCCTGCTTTATATCATCATCTGCAAAAAGTGTCATG
Source organism: Butyrivibrio sp. INlla14 (assembly GCF_900102515.1). Lineage (GTDB taxonomy): Bacteria > Bacillota > Clostridia > Lachnospirales > Lachnospiraceae > Butyrivibrio. Next base: position 85,430 of record NZ_FMVS01000013.1, on the reverse strand, counting down.
CCTGCTACAGAGGCAGAGTTACTGACTGCGCCAAAGAGATAATCCCCTTCTTCCACGACTCCATCAGCCTCAATCTTCATATGGCAACTATAGCCTATGTTCTGCGGAAGTTCAGCTATCGCGCTTATGACATAGGCTGCGTAGCCCAGAACATTTTTAAGATCCTGGTCAGTTGCGTAGCTTACCTTGGAGAAAGCACCAAAGGCTGCAACATAGTTAAAGTAGGAATCATTCATTCTGCCAACATCATATTGGATTGGTTTGCCTGATACAGCTACTTCCAGAGCTTTTGAGCGTACGCTTGGTATTCCAAGCCCCTTTGCAAAATCATTGGTGCTGCCTGATGGAATATAGGCAAGAAGTGGCTTTTTTTCAAGGTTCATCATTGCATTCATCACGTGATTAAGTGTTCCATCTCCGCCACTGCACAAAATAAGATCTGCTTCTTCTCCATATTCTTCTACCAGAACTTCTGATGTCAGATCTGTACCAGGAATTATCGGATATATAATAGGTTCATATCCTCTTTTGGCAAGGGTAGTCGATATTTCAAGAGTATCATTTCCTGCCTTCCCAACTCCTGATGTTTTATTTATCAAAACAAGAGCTTTCTTTCTCTTTTCCACAATTATCACTTCCTGTAATTATATTGATATCTGCTTAAATTCTCTTGTAAGTTCTGTAGGTATAGGTGAGATCGAAGTAGACCTGCTCGTCGCTTTCATCCACAAGCTCCCACTCTGGATTTTTGTCCAGATTAGGGAAATAGGAATCTGCCTCAAATTCCTTGTCTATGAAGGTTACGATTGCTGTGTCGCACTGATCAAGGAACTCCTCATATACGCTTGATCCGCCAATGATATACACCTCATCTGTATCAAGATCAGAAACAAGACTCAAAAGTTCTTCCTTGGAATGAGCTACAGCGGCGTTCTTGACTGTGTAGTCTTTTTTGGTTGAAAGGATAATGTTGTTGCGACCTGGGAGGACTACTCTCTGCGGAAAGGTCTCCAGGGTCTTTCTGCCATAGACTATTGTTTTTCCTATGGTCTCGTTTCTGAAATTCTTCTGATCTGCTGGTATGCTGACAAGGAGCTGTCCCTTGTTGCCAATTGCCCAGTTACTGTCTACTGCTACGATTGCTTTCATGTGGTCTCCTCTTTTTACACGGCTATAGGTATATTTTTAAGCTGCTCACCTGCAACTTCGTAGCCCTCAAGGGATACATCATCGCGAGTGAACTTGTAGAAATCTTTTACATCAGGATTTAAGTGGAACTTAGGTGCTGGAAGAGGCTTGCGCTCTATGAGTTCCTTGATAAGCGGAACATGCCTGTCGTAAATATGCGCATCTGCAATAACATGCACAAGTTCTCCAACATTCATGTCACAGACCTGTGCGATCATATGAACAAGAACTGCGTACTGCACAACATTCCAGTTATTGGCAGCCAGAACATCCTGAGATCTCTGATTTAAGATAGCATTAAGTGTAAGTCTGTCCTCGCCCTTTTTCTGGGTTACATTGTAGGTTACAGAATAGGCGCAAGGGTAAAGATGCATCTCATGAAGGTCAGAAAACACATAGGTATTTGTCATGATGCGGCGGCTAAATGGGTTGTTCTTAAGGTCATAAATAACCCTGTCCATCTGGTCAAACTCGCCCTCTTTGTAGATGCTCTTTTGACCAATCTGATAACCGTAAGCCTTACCAATTGAGCCTGTCTCATCAGCCCATTCATCCCAGATGTGGCTGTTAAGGTCATTTATATTATTACTCTTTTTCTGATATATCCACAAAACCTCATCAGTAGCGCTCTTAAGAGCAGTCTTTCTAAGAGTCATGATAGGAAACTCCTTAGAAAGGTCATATCTGTTGACTACTCCAAATCTCTTTATTGTATAGGCCGGTGTTCCGTCAGGCCAATGAGGTCTTACCTTTTCCCCCTCTGTTGATGTGCCGTTTTCAAGAATGTCCCTGCACATACCAATAAAAATATCATCTGCTCTACTCATCCCTTGCTCCTCCTGACTAATATTTTATGTAAACTTACTTGCTTTCTAATCAAGTATGCTCTATGTATTTTCTTATTTACTCCATTTATCGCACAGTGCGATTATCTGATCTGCAAATTTGGCCTTGTCCTTGTTGGTCATGCCCTCACTCCTTGCTATGATGCCCATAAGTCTGGCACCTGCTGCCTTGAGTCTTGCATAAACATCAGAAACAAGTGTGGCCTCTTTCTTTTTAACAGGTATTGGCAGTCCCTCTTTTACAATCTGACCAGATATCAGGTCAAACTCAGTTCCGCTATAAGGCGCGTAAGTATCGAATCCATACTCATCCCTAAGGCACTTGGCAAAAGAGCTGCATACACTGTCTTCCCCATGTACTATAAAGACCTTTTTGGGTCTCTTTTTATCAAAGCCACATATCCACTCAATAAGGCCGTTCTTGTCAGCGTGGCCAGAGAGTCCCTCCATCTTGCAAATGTCGGCCTTAATATCTATTGTCTCACCAAAGAGCTTTATCTGCTCAGCGCCGTCTATGATTGCTCTACCAGTGGTTCCTATTGACTGATAACCAACAAAGAGTATTGTACATTCCTCTCTCCACAGATTGTGCTTGAGATGGTGCCTGATACGGCCGGCCTCGCACATTCCGGAAGCTGAAATAATCACCTTGGGCTCCGGATCTTCATTTATAGCCCTTGACTCCTCAGTTGTGATAGCAAGGTTAAGTCCTGGGAAGGTAATGGGATTTATCCTCTTTTTGACAAGTTCCATTGCCTCTTCGTCATAGCACTCATACTGGTTATCTTCAAAGATTTCTGTAGCTTCCACAGCAAGCGGGCTATCCACGAATACAGGGAAGTTAGGGTTAGATTTTACCAGGCCATCCTTTTTTATCTTCCTGATAAAATACAGCATTTCCTGAGTTCTTCCCACTGCAAAGGAAGGAATGACAACATTGCCGCCTCTTTTAAAGGTTCTATCAAGTATATCTGCCAGATCTCTTACGTAGTCTGGTCTCTCAGTCCCATGAAGTCTGTCGCCATAGGTAGACTCCATGATGCAGTAGTCTGCCTCAGAAGTCTTCTGCGGGTCTCTTATAAGTGGCTGGCGCTTATTGCCAATATCTCCGGAAAAGACAAGCTTCTTCGTGACATTTTTTTCTGTTAGCCATACCTCTATGCTTGCAGAACCCAAAAGATGCCCTATATCTGTAAACCTGATCTTTACGCCCTCGCAGATATCTATCTCCTGGCCATATGCACATGGAACAAAGGCCTTGATTGTTTTTTCCGCATCTTCCATGGTATAAGCTGGCTCTATCTGTGAGATATCTCTTGTTCTCTTGGCCTTTCTGTTGCGCCACTCAGCTTCCTGCATCTGAATATGGGCACAGTCACGGAGCATGATGTTACAAAGATCTACCGTAGCCTCTGTAGCATAAATCTTGCCCCGAAAGCCCTTGGCATACAAAAGCGGAAGATTTCCCGAGTGATCCACATGGGCGTGAGTTAGAAAAACATAGTCGATCTCCGGAGCTGAAACAGGCAGCGGAACGTTTTCAAAATAGTCCTTGCCCTGCTCCATTCCGTAATCCACAAGAATATTTTTACCACAGGCTTCCAGAAAATGACAGCTGCCTGTCACTTCGTGATCAGCACCTACAAAGATAAGCTTCATATGTTCAGTCTCTCCTATTAATCACTGAATTCCTGCCGCCAATAATATAATTCTTACCAGCAAAGCAATGATCCAGGCTACTGCGCACTGCCATATAACAACGAAAAATGCCCATTTTCTGCCAAGTTCTCTTTTAACTGCTGCGATTGCAGCAACACATGGTGTATACAAAAGGCTAAATATCAGCATTGTAATGGCCGCGCCTGTTGAAAGAGCCGCTTCTACGCCTTCGCTAAAGAGAACTTCCATAACAGATACAACGCTCTCCTTGGCTATAAATCCACTTATAAGGGAAGTGCATATTCTCCAGTCCCCAAGGCCAAGTGGAACAAAAACAGGAACAAAGACTCCTGCTATAAGTGACAAAAGACTGCTCTGGGAGTCTGTGACCAAATTAAAGTGAAGATCAAAATGGCTAAGGAACCATACAACAATTGTAGCAATAAAAATAACTGAAAAGGCTCTCTGTATGAAGTCCTTGGATTTCTCCCATAATAGCTGCAATACATTTCTGGGACTTGGAAGTCTGTAGTTTGGAAGCTCCATGACAAATGGTACAGGCTCTCCCTTAAATATTGTCTTTTTGGCAACAAAGGCAACTAGTATGCCCACTACGATGCCCCATATATAAAGAGCTGTTATGACTAGTCCACCCTTTCCCGGGAAGAAGGCATTTACAAAAAAGGCGTAGATTGGAAGTTTGGCCGTGCAGCTCATAAATGGAGTCAGCATTATAGTCATCTTCCTGTCTCTTTCACTAGGAAGAGTCCTTGTGGACATTACCGCAGGAACTGTGCATCCAAAGCCAATAAGAAGCGGCACAATGCTGCGCCCTGAAAGGCCGATTCTCCTGAGCAGCTTGTCCATTACAAAAGCTACTCTTGCAATGTATCCACTATCTTCCATAAGGGACAAGAACAGGAACAATATGATAATAATAGGGAGGAAACTAAGAACACTTCCTACTCCTTCAAATATTCCGTCTATGATAAGTCCCTGCAATACCTGGTTGACATTCCCGGCTATAAGAGCTTCTTCCACAAGAGTCTTAAGCGCATCAATTCCTGTTTCCAAAAGTCCCTGTAGAAAGGCGCCTATCACATTAAAGGTCAGTAAAAAGACAAGTCCCATTATCAGGATAAATACTGGAATAGCTGTATATTTACCAGTAAGAACCTTATCAATCTTGTTACTTCTTATCTGCTCCTTGCTCTCTTTTGGCTTGGTCACGCACTGATGGCTGACCTTCTTGATATACTCAAAGCGCATTTCTGCTATAGCAGCACTTCTGTCAAGACCGCGCTCTTTTTCCATATTGCTGACAATTCGTTCAATGGTTTCCTTCTCACTGTCATCAAGGCCCAGCTTTTCAATTATAAGTGCATCTCCCTCTACAACCTTACTGGCAGTAAAGCGAAGGGGAAGACCTGCTCTTTTGGCATTGTCATCTATAAGATTCATGACCGCGTGAAGGCATTTGTGAACAATACCGCCGTTGTCATCCTTGGAACAAAAGTCCTGTTCAAGAGGCTTCTCCTGATATTTAGCTATATGAAGCGCATGGGCTATAAGCTCGTCAACGCCCTGATTCTTGGCAGCTGCTATGGGAACTACAGGAGTACCCAGCATTTTTTCCATCTGATTTATGTCTACAGCACCGTCATTGCCTGTGAGCTCATCCATCATATTAAGCGCAACTACTGTGGGAACATCCATTTCCAAAAGCTGCATTGTAAGGTACAGATTTCTTTCTACGTTGGTAGCATCTACAATGTTAATGATGGCTGTTGGTTTTTCCTCAAGCACATGATTACGGGATACAATCTCTTCACTGGTATAAGGTGACATGGAATATATACCTGGAAGGTCCGTAATAAGTGTATTCTTGTAACCTCTTATCTCGCCATCCTTACGGTCAACTGTTACTCCTGGAAAATTACCTACATGCTGCTTGGATCCTGTGAGCTGGTTAAAAAGAGTTGTCTTTCCACTGTTCTGATTACCAACTAGGGCAAAGGTAAGTGTAGTTCCTTCTGGAAGAGGATTTCCGCTGCCCTTTGGATGATAAATACCAGTTTCACCAAGTCCTGGATGAGCAGTTTTCTTTTTATCTGAAGCTGCATTAGTTTCCGGATTTATAGATACCTTTGGCTTTGTAAATTCCGGTATCTTCTCAATTTCAATTTCCTGGGCCTCAGCAAGACGCAGAGTCAATCTGTATCCGTGTATCTCAATTTCTATCGGGTCACCCATAGGAGCATACTTGATCACAGCTAGTTCAGCCCCTGGTATTACACCCATATCCAAAAAATGTTGGCGAAGAGCTCCTTCCCCGCCAACCTTTATTATTCTGGCTTTCTCGCCTACTTTTAATTCTCTGAGAGTCACAATAAAAAAATCTCCTTAAGATAAATCTACCTAAATATATACTAACCCATTTATGCACAAATTAAAAGTTGCACTCCATGCTGTCCGTGCTCAATATGCAAGGTTGCCTTATTGGCCCATTTTTGTTAAAATAAGGGTTACCTATTGATTAAATTGCTGAACTATGCGATTTCATAGGTGATTTTTTTGTTTATAGTAAGGAGAAGACAATGTTTATAAAAGCATATGGAAAAAAATTTCTTGCTGCTATCCTTTGCACTTCAATGATAGTTTCTGTAGCAGCATGTGGTCCTGATGATACGGGTTCTGACGACACTACAGCATCTGTATCCTTTGAGCCAATCACAGAAACTAATGATAACACTGAGTCATCTTCATCAGAGGAAGCTTCTGTTGAGGATACAACATCCAATGAGCCTTATGTTCTTCCTGAGGGAATGTATTTCAGCGAGCTTACAGGCGAACCTATCAGTGAAGACATCAAGGATCAGCGTCCTATCGCAGCTATGGTTGATAATGAAGTAACTGCTCTTCCACACTACGGAACAAGTGAAGCTGATGTTGTATATGAACTTATGAACAGTACAGCCAATGACCGTATAACAAGACTTATGGTCGTTGTTAAGGACTGGGGCAATATTGAACAGCTCGGCAGTATCAGAAGTACTCGTCCTACTAACATCATTCTTGCTTCTGAGTGGAACGCAATCCTTTGCCACGACGGAGGCCCATACCACAATGATGCATATTTTGCCCAGCCTTATGGTAAGGATCATATCTCTGGATACTTCTCAAGAGTAAACAACGGTAAGGCAAGAGAGTTTACAGAGTATATTCTTCCAGGTGATCTTGAGACTGACCTTGAGAAGTTCAATATCTCAGCCACATACACAGAACTTGCAAACGAGGGTAGCCACTTCAACTTCGTTCCTTACGGCACAGAGCTCACACTTAGCGAGAAATATTCCAACACATATCCAGCAGGACTTATCTCACTTCCTTTCAAGCACAACCAGTCACAGCTTGCTTATAACACTGATACCAAGGAATATGAGTATTACGAGTACGGCGACAGACATGAAGATGCTGAGGACGGCGCTCCTCTTAGTTTCAAGAACGTTATTCTTCAGAAATGCAGTTTCAATCAGCTTGATGATAATGGTTACCTCATTTATAACTGTGTAAATCCTGGAGAGATCGGATGGTACATCACAAACGGCGAAGCCAAGATCATTTCATGGTCCAAGACAAGTGAGACAGGTGTTACCAAGTATTATGATGAGAGCGGTAACGAGATTGAGATCAACACAGGAAAGACTTATATCAGCCTTATTCCAGCTGATTCATGGGACAGCATCACATTACAGTAAACCCTTTTTAAGATAGCGAGACTGCCATGGAAGACATAATGAACAGATTTAAGCGGATAAATGGAAATACCTTAAAGATCATTGCCTGCACATCTATGCTTATAGATCACTTAACTGCAGGTATCATGCTTCCAGTTGTAAGAAACGGTCTTTATACCGGGTCTCTGACTATCGACCAGTTAAACATCATATATAGAGCCCTTAGAGGAGTTGGCAGAACAGCTTTTCCTATTTTCTGCTTTCTTTTGATTGAAGGCTTCACACATACTAGAAGCAAGCTAAGATACGCCCTTAGCTTGCTTCTTTTTGGTATTATTTCCGAGGCTCCTTTTGATCTTTTGTTCTTTGCAAGAGAAGATGTATTCAACATAAATATTCTGGATGCACTAAGAGCCAATAATTATCTTTTACGTGATCAGTGCAATGTCTATTTCACTCTTCTCATCGGTCTTCTCGTAGTATGGGCAATTGATACAGCCCTTGATAAGATTCGCTTCAAAAAGGCCGAGATAATGATTCCTATCTCATGGATCATTGCCATAGCAATAACAGGACTTGGATGTCTTATAGCTTACAAGATAAACTCAGACTATGACATCTATGGTGTTACCCTTATAGTTATCTTCTACTACCTAAAGAAGCATGAATACATAAGGCTCCTCATAGGTTTCTTTTTCATTTCCCAGCTTGGCACAGAGTATTTCTCTTTCCCAGGCTTTATCCTCATGGCCCTCTATAACCACAAAAGAGGCCGCAATCTGGGTGCCTTAAAATACCTCTTCTACCTCTTCTACCCAGTCCACCTTCTAGCCATCTACATCTGCAGATGCCTCATCTACGGCTAACCCTACGCCCCGCGCCACCCATCCCCTCAACGCCATCACCCGTACACGGCAGTAGAAGTTGCTCGTTCAAAAAGATTTTTTGTCGGTTCTTTCGCTGGGATTTAAGGCCTTCCAAAAGATGCCCCAAAATCCTACGAATTAAACTCAGCTCGTTCCAGAATCCTTTTGGCGGGTGGATTTGATACTTGCGAGCGTTATAAAGAAGTTCCATTTTCTAATGCTCCCAAAGCAGCCTTTCCCGCGCATGCGAAGCGTTGTTTGAAGCAGGACGGAAATAGACTATATATGGAAATGCCATCTGACGCCTTGCGTCATAAAAAATGCGAAATCAACTTCTTCAAGTTTACTTGAAAGATTGATTTCGCATTTTTTGTTAACGCCCGCTTTGCGGGCTATGGCATTTCCTATTGTAATTTAATTATCCGTCCTGCAAGTTTACGCTGCAACATGCGCATTGAAAGAAAGGCTGCGGGAGCATCTAAGAAAATGTGAACTTCTTTGTCGTGAGTAAGATCAAATCTCTTGCCAAAATCAGGGATTCTGGAATCGAGCTTCGGACAGGTAATTCGTAAACAGGATTTTGGGACACTTTTGGAAGGCTCTTAAATCCACCAGCTCTTTCTTACGACAAAAAACTCTTTTATGAACATCGCAAATATCTGCCGCTGATCACGCTATACTTAGACGTCCAGGATGATGGTTACGGGACCATCGTTTAGGGAGGCTACTTTCATTTCGGCGCCAAATTCGCCGGTTCCCACTTCGAAGCCTTTGTTTCTGCATTCTGAAACGACAAGTTCGTAAAGGGGCTTGGAAATCTCTGGCCTTGCTGCGTCGGTAAAGCCAGGTCTTCTGGAACTGCAGTCAGCATAGAGAGTAAATTGGCTGACTATCAGAAGTTTAGCTCCTGCATCCTTGGGATTGATGTTCATCTTGCCATTGTCATCTTCAAATACTCTAAGACCACAAATCTTATCTGCTAGCTTTATTGCCTGCTCTTTCGTATCATCCTTGTGTACACCAAGTAGTACGAGAAACCCTTTGTCGATGGCTGCTACTTCTTTTCCATCAATTGTCACTGATGCGGATAAAACTCTAGTTATTACTGCTCTCATTTCAATTCTCTCCAAAATTTATTTATATTCAGGCCCACTAGTGTGCTGACTTGTTCATCTTTAATCAAATTGCGCAGTATATGGGTTTATCTACAAGGAAATAAAATCGATGACAATGCGGGCATTGTCGAGATTTTGTGACGAAGTAGATGAATTCAGATACAAGCAATTTGGTTAATTATGAATGAGTCAGTACACTAATCATAGTTTTATTCCACGACTTTCAGATAGCTGCTTACGCAGTACAAAGTCTGACCATTATATTCAACTCTTGACCAGCCATATTCAGCATTTATCCCAGTTCTAAGCGCAGTTTCGCCAGATGACAGGCTAGCGATTACCTGTGAGTCCTCATCTGTTACACTTGGTTTGTTTCGCAGATTTACTACATCCTTGGCTGTGACTGTTTCGCTACACTCAGTAAACTTTGTCTTAAAACCTGATGTTTCCTGAGGCTGCGACGCCACTTCCTGCTTGGGTGCGCTTAGGTCTGTTGTCAAAAAGCTGGATACAGCATAGTAGGTATTCCCTTCATAAACAACTCTGCTCCATCCACTTGAGCTTATGCCTGTTCTCTGAGCAGTCTGGCCATTTTCAAGAGTTACCATAACTGTGCTGTCGCTTCCCTGGCTTGGTTTATTTCTAAGGTTGGTGCTACTTTTGGCAGTAACTGTTTCATCCACTGCCTCGAAGCTCATAAGAGCTTCAACATCGGCAGATACTGTTTCACGTTCAGATGTATCCTTGGCTTTTTCAGTTCCATTATATCCAAAATAGGCAACGTTTATATCCACCTTACCATTAATTCCAGGAACAGTGCCCTTACTCGTATATTGCCACATAGCACACTGCCCGTCATAGGAAGGTCCCTTTGCCAGATTTCCTGTATCCTGGCCATACCAGGCCATCCATATCTTGTACTTCTGCTGGATCTGGGTGGTATTCCACTTGGCGTTTCCTGCAAGTTCACTTTGGGAAGCGTAAAAAATAGGAGTGTACCCTGCATTGTATATGGCATCCAAGAAGGTCATAGCTATATTACTTCTCTCATCCTGAGTCAGATTAACCTGCCTGCTTGCAGCATTTTCAAAACCTTCACAGTTATAGCCCACAGGATAAGTTATTGAATATTTAGCTATATAGTTTGTAACCCAGTTTGCTTCTTCCAGGGCCTCAGCACTACTTACAGCAGTTGAGAAAAAGTATGCTCCGACCTTTATTCCGTTTTTTTCTGCTTCCTGCATGTTGAATTTGGCATTTGAATCTGCCTTGATCTCCCCAGTCTTGGAGTCTCTATAGCCAACTCTTACCATGGCAAAATCAATACCACTTGCTGCAACCTGACTCCAATCTATTGTTCCCTGAAATCTGGAAACGTCTATTCCATTTGTGATATTAGAATTCTCTCCCACATTACTGGCGCTTACTATCTGTGATATATCTACCTCAGCACCTGTATCTACTGAAACAGCTGCCTGAAGATCACCATCATTATCATCCATACTAGAAGCTGTCGCAGTTTTATCTGTATCACCGCTACTAACTTCCTCACTACTATTCTCAGAAGACTTATCAATAGACAAAAGAGCTGTTCCTTCATCAGAAGATGCCTCCATGCTGATTTCTAGCCCTGACTGTAATTCTTCAAATAAGTTGTCGCCATCTTCTGCCTGCTTATCTGGCTTATAAAGTAGTAGAACTATTATGCCTATTACCAGTATCAGCAGAAACACCACTCCGCCAATGATAATTGGGGTAGCACCTCCTCTTTCCTCGAAGTCAAAACCATCGCTGTCAAAATCTTTTTTCATACATCTACCTCTTTATGTCATATGGTCTATGATGTTTGTGTTATAGTCATAAGGAAAGAGCATGTCTGTTTGACATGCTCTTAAAATCACTCTTTATTCTTTCATAACACTTGCCACTGCTGCCTGAGCACTAATGATGTCAGTCTTGGATAATGTATAGTCCTGTATAAGAGCTGTTTCAAACGTTACACAACCTGGTTCAGCGCTCACTACCGCAACCTGCTTGTATCCCTTATCCTTGTCTCCTGTAAGTATATATACCTGCTCTCCTGGCTCAACGTCCATTTTCACATAGATATTGGCCTTAGTAGTCAGTATAGCCCTGTTACTGAATTTAAGTTCATAGGTACCTGGATAATAGGCATCCTGAGACTTGGTAACTGTTCCGCTGATTGGCAATACACCGCTTTCATCCATCACAGTTACTCTTTGTGTCATCCTGACACCATTTTCAGTGTAACCGCTTACATTCCCGCTATTACCACTTCCTCCAGCCGTATTACTCTCTTCCAAACCCAAAAAGGATTTAAGAGTATTCTCAGCAGTGTCATAAACATCTGCATCAACTTCCATCTCTGAGCTTGCCTGACTCTTGGAATATATCACAGTACCTGCAAATAAAGCACTAATACACAATACAGTAACAAGGAAAGATATCAACAACTTCCTTGCTTTTATCATAAAAAATCACCCTGTTATAATATGTTTTTCACAAAACCTACTCAAGTTTATCACACTTTGGACACAATTATCAATGTTTTTTTATTATTTTTTTATAGAATTTTTAGATTTTTATCTCTTCCATGTCTTAGGCTTCAATATGATGAATATTGGCAAAAGTTCTAGTCTTCCAGCCAGCATATCAAACATAAGAACAAGCTTTGAAAGATATGAAAACTCTGCATAATTGCCTGCAGGGCCTATCATACCAAGACCCGGTCCAATATTATTGAGTGTAGCAATTACAGAAGTCACTGTTGTATCAAAGTCAAAGTTGTCCAGTGAAACAAGTAGTATTGATGTGATAAGCGTAATGACATAAATTCCAAGATAAGCAGTTACAGACTTGACTGTAGTGCCTTCAACAGAATGTCCGTCCATGTATACTCTCTTTACTGCCTTTGGATGAACTATATAATTAAGCTCATTTCTTGCATTTCTAATAATTATAAGTGCTCTCGAAAACTTAAATCCACCGCCGGTTGAACCTGCGCAGGCACCAATCAGCATAAGTGTGACCAGAATAACCTTGGAGAGCATTGGCCACTGGTTAAAATCAAGAGTACCAAATCCGGTAGTTGTCATGATTGACACTACTGAAAACAGTGAATGATGGAAAGCCATGAATGAGTCATTAACAATACCTGATCTATACACGTTAATAGCAACAATGCTTGAGGCCACAATTATAGTTCCAAGGTAATACTTAACTTCATCGATGGCAAAGGCTTCCTTGGGCTTTCTGTTAAGAAGAAAATAGTAAACAGTAAAGTTAATGCCGCAAAGAGCCATGAACACTATTATGATAGCCTGGCTCACAACGGAATAGCCCATCATTCCAGTATCGTGGATTGCAAAGCCGCCTGTTCCTACTGTGGAAAAAGAGATTGTCACGGCATCATATAAAGGCATGCCGGAAATAAGCAGGCATATTATCTCTGCAAATGTGATTCCAATATAAATGAGGTAAAGGATCTTAGCTGTATCTTTTACCTTGGGAACTATCTTACCTACAACAGGTCCTGGAGACTCTGCTCTCATAAGATGCATACTATAGCCATCTGCCATAGGGATAACAGCCAAAAGGAATACCAAAACTCCCATTCCACCAATCCAGTGAGTAAAAGTTCTCCAGAACTGTACACTGTATTCAATATTATCCACAGTTGTGAGAATGCTGCCTCCAGTTGTAGTAAATCCGGAAACAGTCTCAAACAATGCATCTATATAATTGGGGATAGTTCTTGTAATTACAAAGGGAAGGGCCCCCATCATACTCACCGCAATCCATGCAACAGCAGTGATTGCAAAGCCCTCTTTAGCATATATTACTTTGTTCTTGGGCTTTTTAAGGGAAAAAATAGTTCCTACAACAATTGACATCACTGCCAGCAGGAAAAATGTAAGCGCACTATCAAACTCACTGTGGATAAGTGCAACTATAAGAGGAAGCAGAAATAATGTCCCCATCACCCTTAAGAGCCTGAATAAAGTGTATCTAACCATCGAGTAATTCATTTATTATTTCTCCAAAATATCACTTATATCTTTTAATCCAGCCAGTGTAGTTACTACAATAACTGAGTCACCATCTCTTATAACGCTGTCTCCACTTGGAGATATGATATCTCCATTATGGTTGATGCAGGCAATCAGCATTTCCTTTTTAAGGTTAAGCTGTGAAAGAGGAACTCCAATAACAGGTGATCCGTTTCTAACAATAAATTCAAGAGCCTCTACTCTCTCATCATTGAGCTTGTAGAGAGCCTCGATATTGCTATCCTTGGATGCCGTCATGCCTCGTACGAACTGTACAATTCGCTCAGCAGTAATATTCTTGGGATAAATAATACTTCCAATGTTAAGTGAACCAATGATATCACCATAATTAACTCTATGAACCTTAGTGATCAGCTTGGCCTTGGGGTTTATGCTCTTAACATACATTGAAAGCATGATATTTTCTTCATCAAGGTTAGTCAGTGAAACAAAAGACTCAACGCTTGTTACACCCTCTTCAAGGAGCATATCCTTGTCTGTTCCATCAGCACAAATGATCAGTGCCTGTGGCAGAAGATCTGACAATTCCTTGCATCTTACAGGATCTTTTTCAAAAATGATAACCTTTATTCCTAGAGAAAGAAGGTTCTGAGCAAGGTAGAAAGCAGTTTCTCCACCTCCTATTATCATTGTTGAATGAACTTTGGCTGTAGGAAGCCCAAGCTTTTTAAAGAAATTGATAGTGTTTCTACTAGAAGCAAAAACTGTAATCTCGTCACCAGCCTTGATAACAAAATTACCATCTGGGATAAATACTTCGTTACCTCTTGATACAACAGAAATAAGTACCTGCTTACGAAGATCAGCAGGTATATCTTTAAGAGCCTTACCGCATAGTCTGGAATCTTCATCAACTAACATCTTAACAAGTTCAGCTCTTCCCCTTGCAAAAGTCTCCACCTTAGTAGCTGACGGGAATTTAAGAAGTCTTTCCGCCTCAGCAGCAGCGGCCTCTTCAGGGTTGATGACCATTGAAAGGCCAAGTTCCTCTTTAATAAAGTTGATTTCCTTTTTGTAGATTGGGTTACGAACTCTTGCGATAGTGTGACAATTACCAGCCTTCTTAGCTATTAGGCAGCACAGGAGATTGAGTTCGTCTGAATCAGTAACAGCCACCATCAGATCTGCTGATTCAATTCCAGCATCCTTCATTATGGAATAGCTGGCACCATTACCCACGATACCCATAACGTCGTAGTTATTAACTACATTCTGCAGAACACTACTTTTTTCCTCTATTACAGTTATATTATGTCCCTCTTTGCTGAGCTGCTGGGTAACTGCCTGACCCACATTACCACAGCCCACAATAAGAATATGCATAACAATCCTCCATCTATTACATATAAATCCACATTACATTATATTCGCTACAATTCTTTAAAGCAATAAGCCTTTTAAATCCCCGATATGCCTGCTAAGACAAGTTGATATTTGTTAACATTCAGTATATATGCGTATAATAGTTTTTTAAGATAAATTTATCCCATTTTCATTGAATTTAAGCTACTCCAAATCTACAATTATCATGTAGCTAGGCTTGTTCCAGCTATATTGTTTTTTAAGGAGATTATTATGAGAAACTTGTTACGCCAGTTGTTCCACGGACGATATGGTTCGTATGGATCAGATAGACTGACTCGTTTTCTTCTACTTCTTGCAGTTATTATGCTTTTGCTCTCTATAACTATAGCGCCTTTAGCTTTTTTATATTATGTAGCTTTTATCGACTTGATTCTTTGTTATTTGAGGCTCTTTTCCAAAAATATAACCAAGCGATATAGAGAAAACGAGATTTTTGTGAGATACACAGATAAGTTGCGCGATTTATTCAAAAAGAAGTGATGCCTATGCTGAAAAATCTTGTGGTATATGCCAGTGAAACTGGCAACACCAAAAAACTTGCAGAGGAAATCTTTAGTATCCTTCCATCCTCTATGGGAGAAAAGGATATAGTAAATGTGCGCTCCTGGAATGGAAAATTAGATGCAGAGAATTATTTTGTAGGATTCTGGGCTAACAGAGGATCCTGCAGTCTTGAGATCATAGATCTGCTCTCATCTCTTCAGCATAGAAATATTGCATTGTTTGGTACCTGTGGCATGGGAAACACAGATAAATACTATGCTTCTCTAGAACAAAATGCCTGTGTATGGATATCTGACAGTAATAATTACCTTGGCTCATATTTCTGTCAGGGTCAAATGCAGGACGCAATACGTGAAAAATATGAGTCCTACCGCGGACTAAAGAGTGACAGCAAGATTGATCTTATCCTAAGCTACTTCGATGAGTCCTTGAATCATCCAGACCGGACTGATATGCTAAAGGCCCACATGTTTATCGAAAACTGTATAAAGAAAATACAGTCACTAACTCTTGTCTGACCTTTTTGTGATGTCATCTTCTGCTAATATAGCCGTTTCCGTCGATTACAGCTGTTGATGACATTGAATTCATATATCCGATTATTCGCTGGGCTTCTCCTCCAGTTGCTTCTGTAACAGTGCAGTCGCTTTGAATAGCAGGCACAAACTGAAGATTAACCGTGCCATCGCTGTGAAGGCTTGCAAGAACAAGGCAGCTATCAAGCGTCTTAGAATTAAACATGAAATTACCCAGACTATAGACTACAGGAACTCCGTTCACGTAGTCTATTTTTTGTAGCACATGTGGATGATTGCCAATTATAAGATTAGCTCCTGCATCAGCTATTTCAGCCGCCTGATCTCTTTGAAGATAATCTATTTCTGAAGTACTCTCAGTTCCCCAGTGAATATAAACTATCACGTACGCATTCTTTTCCCTTGCCTCTCTTATTCTCTCAAGAAGAAGGGTATCATCAAGACACCTGAACACTCCTGCAGAGGTTGCTGTAGCCTCCTTGGTATCTGGATTAGACAGTCTTTCAATCTGAGTTGCGCATATTATAGCAATCTTCATACCAGACTCAGTAACATAGTATACAGTATGAGACGCCTCATCTATGTTGTGCCCCGCACCAACATATTCTACACCGACAGAATCAAGTGCACTCATAGTATCAATAAGAGCCTGCTGTCCATAATCATAGGCGTGGTTATTGGCAAGTCCTACTATATCAACCCCCATAGTATTCAAAATTGCTGCTGATTCTGGTCTTGCTCTAAAAGTAAAAGTCTTGCCCTCGCAAGGAGACCCGCCATAGGAATATGGAAACTCATTGTTCACCATCATGATATCTGCATTTATCATCTTGCCTAAAAGGCTGTCACCAATAACTCCAACTGCTGAATTTCCATGTTTTTTAAAGGCATTACCAGCAGCATAATTATCGTCAAATAAAATATCTCCGGCAAATCCTATGGTAACCACATTATCATCGAGAGTCTGGATAATATGAGTGTAGTCCTTATCTTCCTCAGGAATTTCCGGAATTGTCTTCTCTCCTCCAGCTCCCTCCTCAGGATCTTTTCCAGCATCATTCCCTGCAATATAAAACTTGTCAGCCTCTGGAATAGTTTCCCACTGTGGTGACAAGGAATTAACTTTTTCTGTGTTTTTTGTAGGTTTTCCACCAAGTAGTCCCTTTCTATCTGCAATTATGCATAGTATCAGAACTCCACTTCCAAGAACGACAAATAAGGTGACCAAAAAAACTCTGATTGCCTTACTGACAATTGAGTTATCAATTGTCTCTATTCTATTATTCTTATTATTCCAGTTACTTCTTCCCCTACTCTTACTCATACCAATGAACTATAATTCTACCTCAATTAGTATCTCATGACTTTTAAAATGCACTCATCATGAATTATTCATATCAGTGATAACTATGATTCTCGCCCGATCAAATTCTCATATTCTCAAGTATAGCACAACATATTCACCTTATTAACTATGAAACCACAATATATTTACCATTAATGGTTTAGCATCTACCCAAACCAAATGTCTGCTTTTTAAAAAGTTAGCAATTTGCTTTTTATGCCGAATATTCTCGCGTTTATTCTCTCATATAACGCTAAAGTTTCGGTTTTTTCACATCGCGAAGCGATGATTCTGCTGCGCTGGATCTGCAGTCCAAGGTAGCTAAGTGCATATTCGAGGCGATTTTAGTTCTATGGAGACGAGACAATGCCCATGCATTGGCTCGTCGGAATGTTCAGAACTACGAGCATCGAAATGCGCTTAGTAACTTGGCCTGTAGATCCATGCGCAGTAGAATCCCCCCACCGAAAATCGAGTAGGCTGACTCCTACTCGATTTCGCACACGAACATTCCGCACTTAGTGCTCCATGTTCTTACGACCGGCAAATGAATTTGTATGCAAGCATCCATTCGCTTGCCGGTCTTGTGCAGCAAAAAAGACCATCACTTTCGTGATGGTCTTGTAAGCTCTAGATATAATTAATACTTGTTAGATACAACCTTAACACCAGGGCCCATTGTTGTAGCAAGAGTGATGCTCTTGAGGTACTGACCCTTAACAGATGCTGGTCTAGCCTTTGTGATAGCATCCATAAGAGCGTTGAAGTTCTGCTCAAGCTGCTCCTCTGAGAATGAAGCCTTTCCAACTGGAACATGAATGATGTTAGCCTTGTCAAGTCTGTACTCAATCTTACCAGCCTTGATATCAGCGATAGCCTTTGTAACATCCATAGTTACTGTACCAGCCTTAGGGTTTGGCATAAGACCCTTAGGTCCAAGTACCTTACCAAGACGTCCTACAACACCCATCATATCAGGTGTAGCAACTACAACGTCGAAATCAAGCCATCCATCGTTCTGGATCTTAGGAATAAGCTCCTCGCCACCAACATAATCTGCGCCTGCTGCCTGAGCCTCGTCAAGCTTTGTTCCCTTAGCGAATACAAGAACCTTAACAGTCTTACCTGTTCCGTTAGGAAGAACAACAGCGCCTCTGATCTGCTGATCAGCGTGACGTGAATCACAACCAGTTCTGATGTGTAATTCTACTGTCTCATCAAATTTTGCAGTAGCTGACTTCTTAACAAGAGCGATAGCTTCTGCAGCTTCATACTGCTGAGTCTTATCAATAAGCTTAGCAGCTTCTACGTATTTCTTTCCGTGTTTCATCTCTCATCCTCCATCAGTCTTCTACTACGATACCCATACTACGTGCTGTACCAGCGATCATGCTCATAGCACCTTCGATGTCAACAGCGTTAAGGTCTGGCATCTTTGTCTCTGCAATCTTTCTAATCTCTTCCTTAGAAATAGTTGCAACCTTAGTCTTGTTAGGAACTCCTGATCCCTTCTGGATCTTAGCTGCCTTCTTAAGAAGAACTGCTGCTGGTGGAGTCTTTGTGATGAATGTGAAACTTCTGTCTGCATAAACAGTGATAACAACAGGGATGATAACGTCACCCTTATCTGCTGTCTGAGCGTTGAACTGCTTTGTGAATTCAACGATGTTTACACCATGCTGACCAAGTGCTGGTCCAACTGGTGGTGCTGGTGTTGCTTTACCAGCCTGGATCTGTAACTTAATATATCCTTCGACTTTCTTTGCCATTATGGCACCTCCTGAAAATATGTGGTCGGCGCAATTATCTCTTGCTAGAATTGCTCCCGCGGTTCGGACTGACGAATTCGCTGCGACTTACGTCTGGCTCATTCGAGTCCTATCGCCGGGGCAATACTAACAAAATGCGAAAATCGCATTTTGAGTATTGCTCCCACTCAGCGGTTACATGTCTGCCGAAGCAGACTATATATTCAAGTGCTCACGCACTTAAATAACAAAATTATGAATCGATCTTACGAACTTCAGCAAAGGAAATCTCTACTGGAGTCTCACGGCCAAACAGATCTACATTGATAGTAGCAGTCTGCTTACCAAAATCCATTCTCTGTACAACGCCTGCTGTATCCTTCCAAACGCCAGCAATAACTGCAATCTCATCACCAACGCCAAAGTTAACAGAAATTGTATCAGTCTTAATACCGAGAGGTTTGATCTCTGCATCTGTAAGAGGAACAGGCTTACTTCCCGGTCCAACGAAACCAGTAACTCCACGTGTGTTACGAACAACATACCAAGTCTCGTCGTTCATATCCATGTTAACAAGGACATAACCAGGGAACATCTTTCTCTGGACGTTCTTGCGGGCACCGTTCTTGACCTCAACAACATCCTGAAGTGGAACTCTTACCTCAAAAATCTGATTTTCAAGGTGTCTGTTCTCGATGGTCTTCTCAAGAGTTGCCTTAACCTTGTTCTCATAACCTGAATATGTGTGAACAACATACCAATGAGCATTCTCACTAGCAGATGACTCTTCTACGCCTGCTTCCTGTTCTACAGAAGCATCTGATAATACCTCTTCAGATACTGTGTCTTCAGAATTCTCAGACACCTGTCCAAGATCCTTTTCCATTTCTTCTGACATATTATCTCCTTCTCAAATGTAACTATGTGTCCTACTCAAAATATAGAAGTAATAACATTCACTCCATACTCAAACACAATGTCAAGTAACGCAATAAGCGCACAACAAACAGCTGAAACAACGACTACTGCAGTTGTCTGCTTAACAATATCGTCTCTTGTAGGCCAAATAATCTTACCAAACTCTGCCTTAACCCCAGCAAAAAAGCCAGAAATCTTAGAGAATACACCATCCTCTTTTTTCTTGCTCTTCTTGGCAGAAGACTTCTTTTCAGAAGTTTCGGAACTGTTCTGTACTGCCTTAGTCTCTTCCATACCCTTGTAAACCTCCTAGAAAAATAGGGAAATAAAATAAGAAATTACTTTGTTTCCTTATGTAATGTATGCTTCTTGCAGAATGGGCAATACTTCTTCATCTCAACACGATCTGGATGTGTCTTCTTATCCTTAGTTGTGTCGTAGTTACGATTCTTGCAATCTGTGCATGCCAGTGTAATTCTTGTACGCATTATCTCACCTCCGGGCGTTTTAATCTACTATACTTCGCGCCACAAAACATTATTTTTTTGCATAAAAAAAAGACGTAAATCTTATGTCGCTTGTCTACTATAACATAGTCTCTTTGTCTCGTCAACGTTTTTTCAATCATAATTATAATATTTTTATTAAATCGTGCATTTTTAATGATTATTTCATTGACATTTCGATTGTATTATGTAGAATAAAGGTAACTAAACGTGGCTAAATGTGCCCTCGTGCGACAGATGTCAATGGAATGGCAGAAGATTCAACTCGTACGTATCATGGAAGAAAGGAGGGGCATTATGGCAGGCATCTCTTTAAATGGTGCTTATAACCATTTCATACAGGATTATGTATCCAAAGATGTTACACATGCTGATACTCATCGTAAAGAAGAGCTTCGGGATGTGTATAAATCAATTGCAAAACTCAATAAAAATTCCCCTCTATATCTTTTGACTGATGACGATAAATCGCGCAATGACGCTATAGATATCAAGGAAAGGGCCAGACAGTTACAGGGAAATATCATAGGACTGAACAATCAGGAGGATAAATCTTCGTTAGATCACTCTTCTGGTTATACTACTGATGAGGAAAAAGTAACTGCTTCTTATATAGGAAAGAACCCCGAAGAAGATGTTGGCAATATTGGTTTTGATATCAGTGTTTCATCTCTTGCTTCAGCCCAGGTAAACACAGGACGTTTCCTTCCAAAGGACGGCACCGGACTTGCAGCTGATAATTACGCTTTTGATGTACGTATCAACAAACAGGAATTTGAATTCCAGTTTAGTATATATCAAAATGATCGAAATATAGACATTCAGGATAAAATTGCCAAGCTAGTCAACAAAGCAAGTATCGGACTATCGGCTGAAATTGTGGAAGATAACCAGGGAAGAAGTGCTCTTACAATATCTTCAACAAGAACAGGCCTCAAGGCTGGAGAGGCAAGTCAGTTTGAAGTATTTGAATCCTCAAGCGGACTTCAGACCGGATCTGTTTCTTATCTTGGACTTGACCAGATTTCTGCTCCTGCATCAAATGCACACTTTGCATTAAATGGCGAAGAAAAAGCTTCCGTATCTAACAGATTTACTGTAGGTGGCAAGTTTGAATTGCAGCTAAAGTCCACAACAGCTGAAGGCGAAACTATCTCTGTCGGTGTCAAAAAAGATAATGAAGCTCTTAAAGAACATATTGCTTCTCTTATAAAGAACTATAACGACTTTGTAACTGATGCTTCCGGAGAAAAGAATCCTAAGTTTAAGAGCGACAAATTAAAATCTGAAATAGTTGGCATTGCCAAGCAGCATATGGCCAACATGGAGGATACAGGTATCAGATTAGAAGGAAACGGTACTCTTTCTATTGACGACGAGCTTCTGACCCAGGCAATATCAGGAGCAGAGAGCAATGAGTCACTTGCCCCTGTCAAGAAATTTGCCGGTGCACTTCTTGATAAGGCAAAAGATATATCTGTAGATCCTATGAAATATGTAGACAGACCAGTTGTTAATTACAAGAATCCTGATAATAAGGACTTCAACTCTCCTTATATAACTAGTGAATATTCAGGAATGATGTTCAATAACTACTGCTAAAAACCCTGACCCACATTATTAACGAATAGTGCGCCTCAGGGAAAGGGCCGTAGCACTGCAGGGCTATGGTTTGATATTATAAAAGCCACTGAAAGTTAGTGGCAAAAGAGCGGCAGGCCAAGAAGGCTCGCCGCTCTTTTCATTTCCATTTTTTTATTTTATGTTCTATCAGGCATTACACTCTTTTACCATATCAAGAGCTGCTCTTATAACCTGATCCATATTGTAATACTTGTACTGGCCAAGTCTTCCACCAAAGAGAATATTCGGGAACTCTTTTGCCAGGTCCTTGTATTCCTGGTAAAGCTTATTGTTCTTGTCATCGTTCATAGGATAATACGGCTCATCGCCATGTTTCCAGTTAGCAGGGTATTCTCTTGTGATGATTGTTCCCTTGCCCTGGCCATATTCAAAATGCTTGTGCTCGATAATTCTTGTATAAGGTACTTCTCTTTCTGTGTAATTAACTACTGCATTACCCTGATAGTTATCCACATCCGGAAGTTCCTCGACTTCGAACTTCAGCGATCTGTACTCCAAAGTTCCAAGCTTATATCCAAAGAACTCATCTATCATTCCAGTAAAGAGAATCTTATCAAAGGTATCTCCATTTACTGATTCAAAAGGCTGGGTTGGAACATTACCGCTCATCTTTACAAAGTCATAATAGTCAACGCCGGTTTCAACCTTGATGCTGCCTGAAACGAAAGGAAGCTCTTCATCTTTTTCAATCAGAAGAAGTTTCTCTATCATCTTGGTGTAGCCGCCCATTGGTATACCCTGATATCTATCATTAAAATAGTTGTTATCATAGATAAATCTCATAGGAAGACGCTTAATGATAAAGGCAGGAAGTTCACTGCAATCTCTTCCCCACTGCTTCTCAGTGTATCCCTTTATAAGCTTCTCGTAGATATCACGTCCAGCCAGTGAAAGAGCCTGTTCCTCAAGGTTATCTGCAGAAAACTCTGTAGTCCCCTTCTCGCTGTTAATGCGCTGAATTTCCTTGTCGGCCTGCTCTTTTATTATTTCTTTAGCTTCCTGGGGAGTTCTGATCCCCCACATCTTACTGAAGGTGTTCATATTGAAAGGAAGGTTATATAGCTCATCCTTGTATACAGCAACAGGAGAGTTTATGTAATTGTTAAACTCTGCAAATCTGCATGCGTACTCCCAAACCTCCTTGTCAGATGTATGGAAGATATGTGCACCATACTTGTGAACATTGATGCCCATCTTATTCTCAGTATAAATATTACCTGCTACATTTTCCCTTTTATCAATTACCAGAACATTCTTGCCTAAAACTGCCATTTCATGGGCAAATACTGCTCCAAAAAGTCCCGCTCCAACAACCAGGTAATCGTATTTCATATTTGTTCTCCTTGTAACCATTATCTTTATGCGCATAGCACAATTGCTATTATAGCATAGAAAAAAGAGATGTGGAAAAACCACATCTCTTTCTAATCATTACAATTTGAAAACTAATTAGTTGTTCTCTTCTGCCTGGTACTTATCAAGCTGTGAGAAGTCTCCCATCATATCAAGGATCTTCTTGCGTCCAGCCTTGTTAAGCTTAACATACTGAGACATTACTCTGTTCTCTACAATCTTCTTGCCAAGTTCTGAGCCCTGCTCAAGTGTTGAGAAATCAACTGGGTTAAGGTTAAGACGATCGCACATCTTGATTACTGTGCCGTAAGCCATTCCCTCGATTCCTCTATCAAGTGCTGTTACAAGTGTGCTGTATGGTATAGACATATCTATTGCGAACTGTCTGACACTCTTATACTGCTGTAAGATTTCCTTCTTTAAAATCTCTGCCTTTGTCATGGCGCTACCTCCTAAATCTTTATGGAATTTCTTTCCTTTTGCACACATTAGTCTACCACATAGACGATTTTTCGTCATTCACTTTTTAGGGGAATTTTCCAATAAAAATTTATCAAGATTGCCTACTCATTTTTGGCATTTTAACGAAAATGTAAGAGAGCACAAGAATTTACGAAAGTGTTCACACTTTTTTCACAATTCATTGTTAAAATAAAAGACTTTATACCGTAAATGACGCTTTAACGAACATTAATTTTCGCTACAATTTATAAAATCATGTACGAAAAAACAAACAGTACCTTAGTACTGTTTGCAAAAACCCAAATAATCACATGTTATGAGCACCCACTCTATTAGTCAAAAATGACAAAACCTCGTTGTAGATATCTTTCGGAATACTATACACTTTATGGACATTTCCTACACATTGGATATCTAATGAGCCCATTTTCTTTTTTATTGCAACAACATCTGAATATTTAACAACTTCTTTATTAAAATCCTTTTCACAGCTAAACTCACATCTCTCAGCATAGATGCGAAGTATTCCCTCCTTAAAGCCCGATGTCGCATTTATCTCATACTCAGGTTCATCCTCTCCAAGAAGAATATCCAGCCCTTTTTCTCCCTGATTAGTCACCATAGTAGGTTTGGCTATAATAGCATTTGCAAAGGTCATGGCATATTGCTTATCATCCACTTCAGAAACCACGGTTTCTATAAGTCCGCTAAGCGAGTTGTAGTACGCTCTTATAGAATAGTTATTTGTTACCAGTATATGAATGGTCTTATTTCTGATCTTATGCCTGAACTTCATTGTGTGGAAACCAGCCCTCACAGTAATATATTTATTTTCACCAGGCTGTATCTCGTAAAGAGTAGTATCATCCAAAAAGAGCATAATAACACCGCCGGCAAGATTTCTCTGACCAGTACAGGTTATTTCTATCATAAAATCCTTATCATCCTCAAAAAGTTTCCCTCCACAAAAGGGGCAGAAATTAATCTTATTGCTGATATTATCTGGAAGTATATGATTACATTTTGGACAATTCATGCTCATTCTCCCTAAAACTTACATCTAATACAATAATAACACAATTTCGATAATGCTATTATTAAGAAACTATAAAGGAAAGACATCCTCATTTATAGAAACTCCGGAAGGCCTTAAAAATCTTCCTATCTGACCTTTACTGACAAAAGTCTTTTCAGCAATTACTACATCAAAGGAATGATCAGCCCAGGGAAGTCTTGTGGTATTAGCTTCACCAAAGGCTGTGGCGTCAGCAATTCTGCCAGCAACAGCTGCAGCAAAAGAATTAGGGCACACCCCGGCGATATATACATCTGGTTCAATGCTCTTTATGTAAGAAGCATTTGCTCCCAGCCCGCAGCTAAAATCAAGTACCTTTAATATTCCTTTATTGAGCCTGCTAAGTCTTATTACTTCATCGCAGGCGCTTTGCCATGGAAGTGAAAAGCCCCAGATATCAAAGCCCCACTTGTCTTCAAACTTCTCTCTTCCGCATTCCATAGCATCTGCATGGCCTTCAAATCCTCCGCCACCGTTGTGATAGATAAAACTGTTCTTGCAAATATATTGCTCATATCCAGAGCATGCAAGCCTTATTCCAAGGTCATCATCCTCAAAATATCCCGGAGAAAAAACTTCATCAAAAACTTTTCCCTCTATAGATACCGCATCGAGAGCATTCCTCCCCACAAGAAGAGCAAAGCCAGTAAGTCTGAAGGTCTTGATATAGGGATTTTTATACTCTATTTCTTTTGAAAGTGAATACTTACTAAAAGCTTCATAGGCAATATCAGGGCCAACAGCCTTGTGCCATGGCTTACCGTCGTCGTTTTGAAGGGCTTTCAGAATAATTTCTTTTTCATTTTGAAGTTCCACGCTATCAGTCACAAATCTCTCCAGATCTTTCTGATCGATTTCCTGTAATGAAGCGCTGTTGGAAAAAGAACTGACAGCTCCCACATTTCTGTTGCCATATAAGCCCATTCTGAGCCAGAAAAGCGCAAGGGGCGTAAGGATTGCATCATTATTTAAAAAGAAAATGTCGTTGTCCTTATCAGCTTTGTCTGCGCCAATATTGCAGCCCTTTGGAAAGCCCAGATTTTCCAGGCTGAATATGATCTTGATAGGCAGCTTGTAACTAATAGTGCCTGCTTCTATTTCATTAAGATAGTCAATAACTTCCTTCTCAGTGGATGAGTTATCCACAACTACCACTTCGGTAGTCGCAGATGGTGAATAGTTTTCCACTGACTCAAGGCATTTTTTTATAAGCTCTTTATCATTGTAACTTAGTACCATGACTGTCGTCCCCCTGACTCTAAGGCCAGGTGAGTTTTTCATGCCATCAAAAGAGCTCCTGATCACATTTGCATCTTCCTCATTTGTGCAGTGATCAAGAGCCATTTCCATGCATAAATAGGCCCAATTCACGTTTATATTTGTGTAATATAGACCCAGCATATAATAAATCTCATAATTAGAGTGGTCGTAGTTAAGACCCTTGTAGAGGGCTTTAAGCTCTGCTGTGCCATCGTTTAAGGCTTCCCAGATAGAAGCTTCTAATACGCAGAGTTTTGAAGCATCAGAAGGAAGCATTTCCTGGATGTGCAAGTACTCATCCTGAAATTCATAGAGGGCTTTTTGCATTTCTCCTTCTGTTATAAGCTCTGCAAGCTTCTCAAACACCTTCTCACCTCGTATTAAGTACAAAAGTCCAGATTTGTGGTCACGATAGCCTAATTTACAATGATATTATAGATATAATTATAATTCAATATAGAATATTTAACTATACGTAATATCGTCATGAATCCTATTTTTCTGTATTCCATACCTAATAATATTTTCGCTTTAACCATTAGTTTTCTGTCTTGGCAGTCTCATCAATCATCTCTCCACCTTGAATTCATAGAATTCTCCAGGGTTTAGGATGAGGTCAAAGGTCTTTTCTTCAATAGGCTTGAAGTCATAGGTAAATTTATTTTGTTGAGCGTTAATCTGATCTTTAAGAAATGGTGGTCTCTTAGGGAAGAGTTGTGTCAGCCCGGCATCAGAGCTCTGTACATGGATTGTAGCGTGGATAGGATGGGCCTGTCCTGTCACATGCGCATAGGCAATAAATGTATCGTTATCGTAATGGAAAAGAGATACATTAGGAGCAGAAACATATACCCCATCATAGTTAAATACTGGTTTTATTGCATCCATAGCCCACTGGGGCACTTTTGCAAGATCTGATGGATTTTCTGGAATGTTTATGATATACATCTGTCCCTTGCCATAAGTTTCCTTGAGGAAAAGAGTAGAATGATATTCTCCGCTTCCTCCATTTAAAAGAGACCAGGAACTATTGTTGGAATGCTGGATGTCCGCAAAAGAAACCGGCTCCACATTTTCAAGATATCCTGCAGGGTCATCTGTCTTATAATATCTTGTGACTGCAAGCTTACGTCCAGTAAGGTATACACTACTTAGATCCTTCCACTGATCCTTATCTGCATCTGCCAGAAATCCTGTTGTTACAAAGGCCTGTCCACCAGCCAAAAGAAATTCTTTTAACTTAGCAAAGATTTCTGTATCGCAAAGTGAGCTCTGGGTCAAAAGAACTTTACCGCTTTTTGGAAAGACTGTAGTTGGGTTAAGAGCAAATCCCTGCATTCCAAGAAAGTCTTCAACATGATTCTCGCCTTGAGACGCATATGGTATATAAGCCGGAATTCCTACAGGATCACCGCATTTATCAAGCATTCTGTCAATTCTGGAAAACTGAAGCCCAAGTGGTGTCACAAGCTTATTTTCATAAAGATCCGTCCACTGGAAAAGAGTTATCTCTTCAGGTCTTGCAAAGGCTGAAAGATATCCCTGCTCCAGATAATCATCCACTGGCCAGCACTGATAGGTATCAAACCAGGTTCCATGGTTTCTTCCACCTGATGCCGCATCCATCCACCTTACCAGGCTGTAGCTTAGATATGTTGGAAGATGCTGATCCTGATAGGCACTGGCTCTTGTTTCTGTACCAGTATATACCATGTCAAAAATATCTTTTTCCACATCAGGTCTGTAACCTGTAGCATGGTAGGATTCACGCCAGTTAGGAAATTTTATTATCATCTTCACATTAGGATTAACTTTCCTGGCTGGACCTACTATAAGGTTCTCAGAAACGTCCTTCATCAGCTCTTTTCTATATTCCACCCAGGTCCTATTACCCTTTGCCTTTATGCAGTCCTCGCAGGTACAATTAGTGAAGTAAAAGTCATCCAGGATTACTTCATCAAATTGCCTTGCGCAGTATTCAGATACTTTCTGAACGTACTCCCTCATCTTAGGGTTGGTATAACAAAAGGTTCCAAATATGCGCTGTCTCTTTTCATCCTCTTTATCAATATCTGGTACAACAGTAGTAAAGCCTCCTGCTACCTCCACATTTTTCTTTTTGAAGAAATCAATAAAGCTCTTCATCTTTTCTTCATCAACCCAGTGTCCATCTCTGTAGGGCTCAAGGTAAACCTTATCAAGTCCCACATACTTTTCGATGAAATCGTACTGTTTTCCAAGCGTATCAAGGTCCATACGCTCCAAAATCTGTGCGACGCAGTAAACTGTTACTTTGAAGTTATTAAAATGGCCCATAAAAAAATCCTCCTAGTAGCATTTCGAAATATTAGAAAGAATAACATCTAATATAATGATAACTTCTAGAAGGATCACAATCCAACTTAATCCTATATTATATTGCCCAATTTTTGTTATTAATCTGAATTACTTATTTTCCATGGTTTACAGACCGTATTCTCTTATACTATCCTGAAGAGTTCTGCAGGCTCTCCAACCGGTATCCCTGCATATCTTATCCACAGATGGTCTAAGAGATACAAAGGGCTCCGCCTTTTTTCCAAAACCGATAAGATTCTCCAGAGACTCATAAGGATGCTCATCGCCTGCATTTTCTGAGGTCTCAACAATTCTGGCAGCCTCCAATACGTAGTCCTTAAGAGGCCTAAAATCTCCATTTGCAAGGTTATAAGCTTCTCCAGCTCTTCCCCTTTCACCCAGCGCAATAATAGCATCTGCGCAGTCTCCGGCATCCAGATAATCCCAGTACTGTTCACAGGATGAAAGACTTATCTTTTCCCCATTATGTAATCTGCGGACAAGGTCAGGGAACATGCGGCCCTCTGGCTCATATCTCCCTATAAGGCTAAATATCCTGCCCCAGATAAAATCTATGTTAAGAGCCATGGCCCTTGACTTTAAAAGGTAAAAAGCCGCCGCCTTACAGGATCCATACGCAGTAAATGGCTCAAGAGACACATCCTCTGTTATCAGCTCTGCATCCGACTTAATGCCATACTCAGCCTGAGAACCAATGCCCACAAAGCGAATATCTGGATTAATCCTTGCTGCAGAATCTATCGCCTTAAGTGCTCCATCCACATTTTTAAATTGAGCATCGAAATCATCTCTTCCTCCGCCCCAGGCAAGGTGGAAAAAGACATCTGCCTTCTCAGGAATATAGTCTGGGAGCCTGTCATACTCTTCCATTTCAAGAAACACTCTGACAAGCCTGTCTGGGTTGTTTCCGGCAAATCTGTCATTATGGGCAGCTGTAGGTTTTTTCCTGCCAACTGCATATACTTTATATTCATTTTGTAAAAGGTGCTCTACGAGGTTTGCACCAGCAAACCCGAAAGCACCTGTAACTATGGCTATTTTCATATGCCCTGTTATTATCCTCTTACAGCCTCTTTGATAACTCTTGCCATATAATCAATCTTCTCATCGGAAAGACCTGGATATACGCCAATCCAGAAGCTGTTGTTCATGATGTAGTCTGTAGTCTTAAGGTCTGATGCAACCCTGTACGCGTCAGTATCCCTATACTCATCAAAGCATGGATGTTTGATTATATTGCCACTAAAAAGAAGTCTTGTCTGAATGTTATGATCCTCTAAGGCTCTTGTGATCCTATTTCTTGTAACAGGTTCGCCCTTTTTGTCAACAGCGCCCTCTTTTACACTCATGATAAAGCCAAACCATGAAGGTCTGCTGCCTTCTGAAGCCTGTGGAAGCACAAGAACATCTGAAACCTCTTCAAGGTCAGCATGGAGTCTCTCCCAGTTGTGTCTTCTTGCATCAGCAAAACCAAAGAGCTTATCAAGCTGTGCACATCCTACAGCAGCCTGCATGTCTGTAGCCTTAAGGTTATAACCAAGGTGGCTGTAAACATACTTGTGATCATATCCCACAGGGAGCTGGCCAAACTGGCCATCGAATCTTCTGCCGCAGAAGTTATCCTTGCCAGGAGGACATACGCAGTCTCTTCCCCAGTCTCTGTAGCTCTTTATAAGCTTATTAAGAAGTGCATTGTTAGTGTAAACGCATCCACCCTCTCCCATAGTGATATGGTGTGGTGGGTAGAAACTGGATGTACCTATATCTCCCCAGGTTCCTGTGCATCTGGTCTCACCATCGATAGTGTACTCAGAACCAAGGCTGTCGCAGTTATCCTCAACAAGCCAGAGGTTGTGCTTGTTACAGAACTCTCTTACAGTCTTAAGATCAAAAGGATTACCTAAAGTATGAGCAATCATTACTGCCTTTGTCTTGGGACTAAGGGCCTTCTCAAGCTCAGTTACATCTATGTTATATTCTGGAACTGTCACATCAAGAAATACCGGAATAGCACCGTACTGCATGATAGGAGCCACAGTTGTAGGGAAGCCGCAGGCAACTGTGATCACCTCGTCCCCTCTTTTTATCTGTCTGTCGCCCAGTTCTGGAGCAGTAAGCGCCATGAAGGCAATAAGATTAGCGGAAGAGCCACTATTTACAAGGTTTGCAAACTTTACATGCAAAAGCTCGGCAAATCTCTTCTCGAATTCCTCTGTGTATCTTCCAGCTGTAAGCCAGAAATCAAGAGAAGAATCCACAAGATTGACTACTTCCTTTTCATCAAATACTCTTCCGGCATAGGAGATTCTGTCACCCTCTTTAAAATCATTTTTATCTGTTTTTAAAAAGTTGTTGTAGTACTCAGTTACCTTTTCTAATATTTCCTGTCTTGCAGCTTTTTCAGCTTCCATATTTTTGTTCATTTCAAATTACTTCTTTCTCTATACTTTAACTACTTATCAGATGTCTCTGATCATTATCCCAATACAAAATCTTGTCCCAATATATTTTGGCCTGATGGATACGATATCAGCCAAAATACTCTTCAATCTGCTGTTCCATGGCTTCTGAGCCCTTGCCTTCAAGGTATAAAACTGTCCATTCCACAGTCTTTTTGATAGCCATGTCAATATCCCACTTAGGTGCCCACTTGAGCTTTGTCTTTATCTTGGAACAGTCAAGTTTAAGGTAATTGGCTTCATGAGGCCCTCCGTCTGACTGGATGTCAATGCCAAGCTGTTTAAATCCTGAAAGAACACTTCCTGCCTCGCAGTTTCTGATTTTCTCATTCCAGTTATTGGCAAAGAGGCTTGCGATCTTCATTGCAGTCACGGCATCGCTCTCATTAGGGCCAACATTGTAATAGCCTGCCTTGCCATAATCCTCATACTGAGCCTTGCCTATCAAAAGATATGCCGACAGCGCCTCAAGTACGTGTTGGAACGGCCTTGTAGAATCAGGGTTTCTGAGGATTATCTTTTCCCCGGCTCTTGCTGCCCTTACGCAGTCAGGAACAATCCTGTCCTTTGCAAAATCTCCGCCACCAATTACGTTACCAGCCCTTGCTGTAGAGACTGCAATTTCTCTGTCTCTGAAAAACGAATTAATATAAGAATGAGTAACCAACTCTGAGCAGGACTTACTGTTAGAATATGGGTCATAGCCGTCTAATTTCTCGTCCTCTCTATAGCCCCATTCCCACTCATTATTCTGGTAAACCTTATCAGTTGTCACATTGAGAAAAGATCTGACAGTGGAACTTGCCCTTACACATTCACATATATTGACTGTTCCCATGACATTGGTCTCATAGGTATATCTGGGGCTCTTATAACTGTCTCTTACAATAGGCTGCGCCGCAAGATGAAATACTATCTCAGGCTGTGCCTTGTCAAAAAAGTCTCTTAGTTTCTCAAAGTCCCTTATGTCTCCTATGCATGAATGAATACTGCCATCCACTTTAGAAATATCATATAGATTCTCATTATCAGAGGGCTCTTTAAAGCCCTCCGCATAAATATCTTCATTAACTCCGGGCATGAGCGAATATCCATAAACATCAGCTCCCGCCATGACCAGTATCTTGGTCAGCCAGCTCCCTTTAAAACCGGTGTGGCCTGTCACAAATACCCTCTTGCCCTTGTAAAAATCTAACATCAAACTCACATCTACTCCATATTTGCTACATCGGCAGCCTCTCTCTCATAATCAGCCGCCTGTTCTTCATTGCCTAGTTCCCTGTAGCATTTTGCTATAGCAAGCCTTGGAAGTTCCATACTCTTCTTGATATCAAGAATACTGCTGCACTCATAAGCTGCATTGAAATACCATACTATTGCTTCATCAAGGTCACGCTTGCCATAATAATAGTCTCCAAGTTCATAACACATCTCACTGGACATTTCAGTTATGGCATCCTTGAGGGTATATTTTAGCATTGACTCAGCATCTTTTTCAAGGACAGCTATATGAGCCAGAACACAACTGGCTTCCTTGATCTCATCGAGGCTCCTGTTATTATCAAGTGTGGCCTGAACAAAGAAATCCTTGGACTGAATAAAGTCATCATCCGTTCCTGCCATGAAGAGTTCTCTTGCATACATGCCAAGAAGCCTTCTGGAAAACTTTCTGCCATCGTTTACTGCCTTTCTAAAAGCAGCAAGGTCTCTGCCTGCATGGTTCTCTTTTGGCTTGTGAATGATCTCAATATCGCTGTCGCAGACTACTGGTTCTAAGGCCACCTGCTCGTGAATAGGATCAACCCACCTGAACTTTCTGATTCTCTTATAGAGCTTAGGTCTTAGTTCTCTATCAAAATTATATACAGTTCGAAAAGACAACTGATTGCTATAATACATCTGAACGATGTCAACATCAAGTTCAACAATATCTTCTTTTAATTTAAGGAACCTCTGTCTGTTCTCTTCATCCAGCTCCTCATCTGCATCAGCAGTATAAATGTAGTCACAGCTCGCAAGAGAAAAAGAGTAATTTCTGGCGTCACTAAAGTCGCCGGTCCACTTAAAATTGTAAACCTTGGCACCTCTTTCCTTGGCAATCTGTATAGTGTTGTCAGTGGACCCTGTGTCCACCACAATCATCTCATCAACGATTCCTTTTAGCGAATCAAGGCACTTGCCAAGGCAGCTCTCTTCGTTTTTAACTATCATGCACAAGCTGATCGTAGCCACAGTCACACCTCCAATACATTCCAGATTTCTGCGAGTATTTTCTGCTTTTGCCCACAGGAAGTCACACATTAATGTTAACGTTTTACTGATAATTTTTCAAGAAAAACTATTATCCAGCCCTCACCCCCACTCATGTGCATCGCTCATTCAGAAAGTTTTGGCGTTGGCTCCTCTCCCAGCCGCAGTACCGGAGCATCGCTCATTCAGAAAGTTTTTTTCGTCGGCTTCAGTTCGGGTATTCATGGGCTCCTGGAAGATGCATAAGAATTCTACGGTTCAAAACTCGCGCCAGGGCAGCGCTTGCGAGTCGTCCAGTTTCCTATGCGAGTCTTAGATGGCAAATGCGATTTTCTAATGTTTCCACAGCAGTTTTTCCCGCGCATGCGAAGCGTTGTCTGAAGCAGGACGGGGATATTTATCTTTATAAGAAAATGCCATTTGGCGCACCGCGCCATAAAGAAATGAGGAATCAATCTCTCCAAGCTAGCTTGAGAGAATTGATTCCCCATTTCTTGTAACGCCCGCATCGCGGGCTATGGCATTTTCTATTGTAGTATTTCTTCCCGTCCTGCAAGTTTCAGCTGCAGCATGCGCATTAAAAGAAAAACTGCGGAAACATCTAAGAAAATCTGCATTTGTCAGTGACGAGCACTACGGAAACTGGCGTGAGTAAAAAGCTGCCCCTTGGCGCTCAGACATGTTGAACCGAAGCAGAATTCTTATGCACTTCCAGGAGCCTCATGAAATACACCTCCTTACACAGACGAAAAAAACTTTCATGAATATCGCTCACATACGGTACTGCGGCAGGGAGAGGATTAAACAATCTATGAATGGCCTGGCTATGAGCGGGATAGGTTTTTCATGGTGTCGAGGTCTTGTTTGGTGATGGGTTCGGTGCTGTATCTGGCCTTTTCGTATAAGGTAGAGGCAGCGGTAGTGTTGTGGGTTTTTGACTCCATTTGCATTGGGGTATCAGACCCTAGAATGGAAGATGCATCAGTAGACTTCTTGATGTATTTTACAAACATATACCTGATGCGGCCCTCAGGGGTCAGGCGCTTTCGGAGGGTTATACGGCCAGGCTTAGTCTCGAAGGCATTTTCTTCCTTGCGGATTGGGCTTAGGAATTCTCTTTTATCCCTATGGAGCTTGTCCTTAAGACCCATGCCTTTTGAATTAAAGAATCTGTAAAACTCTCTGATTCCGATAATAACAAGGTAGATGATAAATACCGTTACAACTGCTGCCACGATCCAGAATAGGACATTCCAGAGTGTATGCCAGATGGATGTATCCGGCTTGGCTGGAGGAATAAGTCCCCCAAGTCTCCCGCCTGACATAGGCTCACTTACAGGATCTTCATACTCTATGGTCTCCTCAAACTGAAAATGTGAAAACAGCCATCTAAGTGCTGTTACAAGGCCTCTTTTTATGGCAGAGAGTATTTCTTTTCCATAGTCAAAAAAGATTCCTACAGCGATACAGATAAGAGAAATGGCGATAGATGCTCCCATCATCAATCTATTGTTATTACCGATTGCGTCATAGGGCACGTAATCCTTGTTCTTCCAGATAACAAGCGCGTTGTTGGTCTGCTTGAGATTATAAAATAGCATGCACAGAACTGCCCATACCACTTCACCTATCAGTATCGGTGCTAAAACAAGCTTCTGATGAGTTATAAGGCTAAGGGCAAAAAGAGCAAAGAAAACAAAAGCTTCAGATATTTCAGGATAAAACCTGTCTTTGTCCTCAACCCTTGAATAAATGGCCAAAAGAACTATTATTACCGCGGTAAGTATGCGGAGTGAGAGCATCACGTTTGAAACGTAGATACCACCAAATTCGCGGCCAGCATAATATCTAAGATCCATAACATAGGCAACATAGATTGGCAGCGCAGCCCCCAGAAGATGCATCAGCAAAAAGGCGATCAGATTCTGCACGCGACGCCTTACTGCCTCAGAGAGTAAAAGAAATATCACAACCGGAAGGCTCCCTAAAAAAGCCATATTAAATGTTGTTATCTGAAAACACATGACAACCACAGAAAACACTAGGCTTACAAGAAGTACATTATTTATTATTCTGATAGTTTCCAGTTTACGATCTATATTCATTGATGAAGGATCCTCACAAATTCAATTCGTTTATCAGAAGGAGCAGTATCATCCATGCTTTTTGTAACAGGACACATCCAGATAAGCTTTCCCTTGGCATCTGCCAGTTCCGTAGCCGCATTCATGGCTTTCTCTCTCCTGCTTGTAGAAATATAAAGATAAATAACCTGCGATAATCCACCACTTTCCAGTTCCTTATCCACAAGCTGATCCATATCCGCTGTGCCTTTTGCCAGGTCAATTCTGGAGAGCGCCCTCATAATGCTCTGCAGATGATCCGCAGATGCTCCTGCTTCCAGGGATACCTGTTCTGATGTCGCTTTATCTTTTCCATTGGTCAAAAGAGATACTGGAATATTCCCGTTTACAAAGCGCATAGCCATAGTAGCTGCAAGCCTGATACAATCCTCAATAAGCTCTGTCTCAAATAAGATTCCAGGCTCTTCTACGTTAAGGACAATCCTGACCTCAGGACTTACCGTATAGTCATGAAGGTTTACCTTAAGACTTCCTGTTCTGGCACTGGCCTTCCAGTTTATGGAGGACATCTGATCTGTTGGAGCGTAGTCTCTTATTCCCCTGAAAGTAAAGTTATCCTCATACAAAAACCTCTGTGCTTGAGCTTCTCCTGAAAGATGCTCAAAGGCCACATCGATTTCACTGCGCTCAAGAAGCTTTGGATATACATAAAAGAAAGTGTTCTGATCTCTTGTGGCATAATGTATATCCGGGCTAAAAAGATCTGATGCCACAAGGGAAGTCTGCAGGATACTGTAAAATCCCCTTTTTTTACATTTGATCCTAAGAGACCTTGTTATCTTTTCATAAAAACGCAGGCTAAAGACATCAATTACATTTACTCTGTCTGTAACTGATGCGTTGGTGGTGTCCATAAACTCAAGTCCTACGTCCGTCTGGAAATTAACCTGAAGAATATGAAGCGGTATGAAATTCCTGTTTGTTATGACCTCTGTTAAAAGAGCTTCTTCCCCTTCTGTAGCTGCTTCTTTTTCAAAAGACAGATCTGCAGACAATCCGCGCTGCCAGTACCTGTTAAAAATCTTGCGCTCCAGAACGTACAAAAGCACTAATATCAGAGGTATCAATATAATTGGCATGGGTACCTCTGTTTATGTAGTAATATTGATCAGTTTAAAATATTTGCCTCTGTAGGCACCGGAACTTCTGCAAGAATTTCTTCTATAACAGAAGCTGCATTTTTAGAAGAGCCATAGGTATTACCCATGATGAGACGGTGTGCAAGAACAGGCACTGCAAGGGCCTTTATATCTTCTGGTATCACATAGTTTCTATCATTGGCATAGGCTAAAACCTTGGCACAGTATAGGAGTGCAAGGCTTCCTCTTGGGCTTACGCCTGATGCGACATCATTTCTTTTTCTGGTGGCCTCAATTATCTCTGTTATGTAGGCAAGAAGATCCTGATGCACCCTAACAGCCATAGCTTCTTTTCTCATTGTGATGATATCTGAAAGACTTGCTACGCTTTCCATCTCTGATAGTTTTTCTGTTTTATTCCCTTCCTGGAATCTCTTTAAAATCTCAAGTTCCTGGGCCTTACCAGGAAATCCCATGGACAATTTCATGATAAATCTGTCAAGCTGTGCCTCCGGAAGCGGAAATGTTCCACTTGTTTCAATCGGATTCTGCGTCGCTATTACAAAAAATGCATCCGATAGTTTTCTTGTCTGGCCATCTATTGTTACCTGACACTCCTCCATGCATTCTAAGAGTCCCGCCTGAGTTCTGGGTGTTGCTCTATTTATCTCATCAGCAAGAAGGATGTCGCAAAAGACAGGTCCTTCATTAAATACAAACTCACCCTTCCCGGCCTGATACACATTAAGTCCTGTGATATCAGATGGCAAAAGATCTGGTGTAAACTGAATCCTGTTAAAGCTTCCCTCTATAGAATTAGAAAGAGCTTTAGCAAGCATAGTCTTTCCTGTTCCGGGAACATCCTCTAAAAGCACGTGTCCTCCTGCCACCATGGATACTAATGTGTATAGGATCACATCTTCTTTGCCTACTATGATTTTTGCTATATTTTCCTTTATTTCCTTAATCTTATTCATAACTTCTCCTATCAGATACATCTCTTCCTACAGATGAATTGAACTCCTCATATATGTCTTTTCTAAGCTTTCCTAGCAATGTGTTTTTAGTATCTCCATCTTTGGCAAGCCCAAACAATAGCTCATCCATTTCTTTTTCATCTGCAAAAAGGTCTTCATATTCCTTCAAAACAGTCCCTCTGTATTCTTCGTTAAAAATATACTGTCTTCTTAACAGTTCGCATACTGTATCCCTGTGATACTGATAAAGAAGCTCAATATTAAAGACCTCATTATTGTTTTTTAGCCTTTTGGCATCTTCATTTTCTTTGTCGTAATCAATAGTCAATTCGAGCTTTTCTTCCTCAAGTCCCAGAATTCCCGTAAGAGATGAAACATTATAATTAAACTTCATAAGTTCATCCTTCATCGCTTCTTCATAAGGATTAATATAGCTATCAAAAGAAAAATCCTTTTGTCCCTTAAAACTTGAATTGCACACCTTGCATGAAGGAACCAAGTTGTATATCGACATTGAAAAAAATGGATAAATGGACTTAGGAAAAAAGTGATCAAGATCCGGTCTCACCTTATTTTTTTCAGAATAATAAGATGTAATATATGACCTGTTACAATATGGGCATACCTTAAGCCCTGTGCTCATAATATAGGCATAGGCGCACCATTCATCAGCATCACCCTTATATTCTCCCACCATGTATCTGTGTCCTGCTTTTGGCGATGGTGTTTTATCACAAAACTTTTTATATCCAAGAGCATCCTGCATATATTCTGAGTAGCTTTTCTCTTTAGTTCCATCTTTTTTCTTTTTAGTAGGTGCGTTAATCAGCTCAATTATTTTGGGGTGGTAATTCTTTATATAATTGTAAGTATCCTGAAATTGCTCAGGTTTTTGAAGAAAAATAGACTTCTTATAGTTACTCTCACCTAGTAGATTGACCTGCCCCATCAGCCAATCACAAAACTTTTTATGAGCTGTCGTGTAACTTTGTTTTTTCCATGTTTTTTTAAAATCAGAAATCATATCTGGTAGCTTTTTTCTAAGATAGATCCTATGGCTCTCTATAATTTCCTCAGATAATTCCAAATGTATCATTTCTAATCACCTGCCACTTTTCTTCATCTCAAGCCTGTTAATTATCCTTTTATGTCTTTCAATTTCAGCATCTATTATTTCCGTCTCATTTAAAGGATATCTATTTATAAACATCTGAGTGAGTTTTTGCCTTATAAGATCATCGCCAACAATCTGAATGATATTGTAGGCCTCTTGCTTGCTCATAACACAATTCCCGTCATTATCGTTTTTGGGATCACGATTCAGCTCCTTAATAACCGCATTGATCTTATTCTTTGCAAAGTCCCCTACTACTCCTGTTTCCATGAAGAATTCTTTTATCAAAAGAGATGTTATGTTAGCGCCAAAAGTCATTCCAAGATTATTTCTGTTATAGAGTTTGAGTCCATCTTCCGTATTCAATCCGTCAAGGCAAAGCAGATTTGAGCTCTGAATGTCTGACAGAATAAACGGGGAGTTTGTGGATACAATGAGCTGTATTTTCTTTCTGGGAAAGAACTCTTTTGAAGCCTCTATAAATTTTTCTATAAAACTTTTTTGCGCATCAGGATGCAGATAAAGTTCTCCTTCATCCAGCATGATAATGAGTTCATCTTTTGCTTTTTCCCGTTTTTCTCCGAATCGTGCCCTATTGATATCTTTTGACACAAAGGCCATTCTCGCCATCATGTCAAAATACCCATTGAAACCTGAACTCATATCCATATGATCCACGATCAAATCAAAGGTAGTACTTATTTCCTTTTCACTTTTGTCAGAATGCAAATCTCTGTTATAGAATAAATCATAAAAAACAAGAAGTTCCTGCTCGGATTCTCCACTCATCCTGATTCTAAGGCTTTCACCATTTTTATCATCTTTGATAATTGTACCCAAATTCATAAGAGTACAAAATTGTTCAAACAATTCTATGACTTGATAGCAGTATTTCTTTTGACGGACATTGTCTATTTTTTCCCCTAAATAAGATAACGCCAACTCCGTCAGCTTCTGATTGCTGTTATTGACTTTATCAAATATCTGCTGCTCTGTTCCATCATCATGTCCTGTTTTATATTTTTCTATTACTTCTCTTTCAAGTAAGATAGTTATCTTATCTAGGATGTCAATAATGTATTCTGCTTCTTCTTCTCCATATGCGCCATAGCTAAAGCCATCGTCATTATATGGATCACAAAAACTAAGGGCAGCTATTATTTCATCAACCATTTCTTCTGTTCCATATGCAGTTACTATACCTATAATTCGGTTTCTTAATCCATCTTCATCATTGTAATTGTCTTCATAATCCTCAAAAGAAGCATTAGTAACTTCGCTAATCAGTTCCCTTATTTTCCCCAATGCACTTGCATTCTCACCGCTATCTCCAAAACTCTCTTCATTTTCTTCTTTATCGGATTCCCCTTTACTCTCCCAGCCTTTACCTCTCTTTTCTTCTTCGTTTTTGTATATGGCTATTTCATCTATCATTTCCTCAAGTTTAGAAAGATTTGTTTCCTGATGTTTTTCTATATATTTGGACACCTCTTGCTTGAGTTTATCCACTACTTGTGGTAATCCAGCAGAAATATCCTTATAACTCCTCAAGATATAGTTCCTGATAAGGTATGCCACAAAGGTTGTTTCCAAGTCACTTGTGTCATCCTCATTACCAGATATCCAGATATCCATTATTTCTCCAAGATTTTTTACTCTATCCTTATATTCATCCTTCAAAGCATCGTAGTTTTCTTCTATAATTCTTTCAAAATCTGCTTTTGACTTTGAATTGTCAGCAAAGAACACATCCACATTTTCTGGGAATTTAAACAAAAAATCATCTTCGAGTTTTTTATAGTCCCTGATAAGTTGCAGCCTCTTGCGAGTCTCTTCGTATTTAAATCCAGACAGGGATATATCTCCAGCTTTCCAGTCTTCCTCATTTATATTATCAACAAATTTTGAAAGCTCATTATTTGTTGAAATGTCCTTTAAATTATCCGCATCTAAAAGAGGCGTTGCCTTGTCATAGACACCAGAAAAATAAATCTGTGATATATTTTCTATCATCCTTCCATAGTCTTTTTCAGGTACAACAACAACTTTTTTGCCACCTTCTTTTATATTTTCATTTATCTTTTCGCGAAGTTTCTTCGCAAGAGTTGCGACAGAAAGTTTTTCTATATTTGTAGTGATATGAAGTCTTCTTTCTTCATCTTCTTTTATGATCACAAATTGAGGAGTTCCCTCTTTTTTTGAATTTTTCTTATCTACCCCTATCACACTGCTGATCATACGCAAAGTAGTTGTCTTGCCATTGCTATTTCTCCCTACTATGGCAGAAATATCACTTACATTTTCATATAAACCATAGACATAATCTAAGTTGCACTCACTTACTGTTACGTAAGGTTTTGTATTTCCTTTTCCTAATACCAGCTCATACGAGTATGGCCCTCCAAGATTAATATTTATTGGAAGACTTATATCGTTGTAGCCTAGCAGCCCTATATATCTGATTATCATATCCCAACCCCCATGAATACTGTGTTTTAAGAATTATTATAACTACTCCCTACATAAAAAAGAATATATCTGCGCAACTTTACTTTATTAAAATTTAATGCTTTCTTTATTTCGTTAACATGTATACAATAGATAGTGAGGGGTGGAACAATGAGAGTATTTAGTAATGCCAAAACTTTAATGACCTTGTACAAGGATTATCGCACTATGAACGATGATGATCTTACAGATTTCTATCAGTCCAAGTGCGATTATTATCAAAATTATGTAGGCATCAGCCTTATGGCTGGGGTCCTTGCCTCTATAGGCTTTATTGGTGCAGATTACATAATAAACGGAACCGTGATGCCTACGTTGATTCCCAGGCTATCAGTTCTGATAGGGGTAATTATCTTTTTTATTGTGACCCACTTTTTAAAAAGCCGAAGTGTCGTAGTCTTTATGGACTTCTTTTTGGCACACTTTATCGTCATATCTCTTATCTGGTCTATTTATCACTTAGATGACAGGATACATGCAAGTGAAGGCTTTATCATTATGAACATAGTATTTTTGACGGTAGGCTTTGTTGCAAAGCCAAGTGAAACCTTCATTTCTTCAGTGGTATTCCTTGTTGAAATCCTTGTTACTAATAATTTCAACCACTATCCAAGCCTTGAAATAATAATTGCTAATCAGATTCCACTAGCTCTAGCCGTATTTGTATCACACTTTCTCTTGATGCTTATTTACCTTGATCATTACCGTGTTCAGCAAAAGCTTGAGCTTGCCATGGTCACAGATCCTCTTACTCAGGTGTACAACAGGCATCTTTTGGAAAAGATCATAACTAAAAACGCGTTAAAAGATATATCGGGGCCTGTGGCAATTGCTATGCTTGATATAGATCACTTTAAACAGGTAAATGATGAGCATGGCCACTACACTGGCGATCTTACCCTCTTGTACATAGGACAGAAGCTGGCAAGAGGAACTCACGAAGATGATTATGTTATTCGCTATGGTGGCGAAGAATTTGTTATCATTCTAAAGAACTGCGATGTGAATAACGCCTGTGCCCGAATGGAGCAGTTCAGGCGAGATATTGAAGCTGCAACTGATACGCCTGTTCCATTTACCATTTCTGTTGGTGTTTCAAGGTATACCGGTGATTTCTCCAAGTCAATCCAAAATGT
The DNA here is from genome assembly GCF_900102515.1 of Butyrivibrio sp. INlla14. Taxonomy (GTDB): domain Bacteria; phylum Bacillota; class Clostridia; order Lachnospirales; family Lachnospiraceae; genus Butyrivibrio. The sequence goes on along the minus strand of NZ_FMVS01000013.1, from coordinate 43,188 downwards.
GGATAACGCCCTATACAAAGCCAAGAATACAGGGCGAAATAAGGTTGTTGTCGTTTGATAATAATATTAAGAAAAAAGAATCACTTACCTTTACCCCAAAGGAAGTGATTCTTTTTATTTATATGCTTATTTGATTATTTGATTTCAAGTCCAAAGTAAGACATTCCTAATAAAATGTACAGTCCATAGGATTCATCACTAAACAGAGCGAAATCGCCATGATCATTATATTCTGTGGTGCCCTTGTTCATATAACACAATTTATTTTTATAATCGATCATCCAAATATCATCATTATCAAATACGCTGACATTATAGTAGTATCTGGTAGTAGCTCCATTTAGTATTCTTACGTAGTTAAGATCAACCTGCATATCAGAAAAGTTAACTGCAAATGTCAATGCATACATAAGTGACTGTGCCAGATATACATCATCGGCTGCCCCAAGACTGCTGTCTACTATATCAGCTGCCAGGACTTTATAAAAAAGTTCTCTATCAAGTTTCCCTACTGAACTTGGAAGCTTTGTATCTACATAATCACAGAACTCGCTTAACTTTTTGTCACGAATAAGTGTATCTCCATTGAGCTTACCATTAGGAACAAAGATATATTCATCAGTGCCCATATAAGCTGTAGCAAATTCATATTCCATTTTGCCATAGCCAGAAAAATCTGTCTCTGCATAGCCCTTAGCATCAACCTCAGCAAATTCAGTGGATGTGCCATCTGTTTTCTTCATTGTGGAATATCCGCCAGAAGAAGCAGGAACAGTATTCTGATCATCAGTAGTAGCGTCTGTACCAGATGCAACTTCTACCTTGTCCTGGTCACCATTGTTATTATCAATCTCGTTTATTTCATCTGGTTCCTCAGTAGAAGCAGTCGCTACGCTCACTGGTGCTGGATCTGGTTCTGCTCCTGAACTCTTATTGCCTCCAAGGAGGGATGGCAAATGTGTATATCCATAGGTAATACCACCCAGAATTGCTACGCAAATTGCAATTGCAAGAATCCCGGTTCCCATTTTCTTGGGTTTTACTACTGGGTTGTTGTATACAGGTGCATTATAAACCGGCGTGCTATAAGCCTGCGCTCCATAAGCCTGCGTTCCATATGTTCCTGTATTATAAGCGTTTGAATCCGTATACTGGTAAGATGGTGTTACAGGAGAAGCCTGCTGCGCATTGTTATAATATGCACCTGCCTGCGAATTATCATAAACAGATCCGCCATAGCTATTTCCATACCCTGTATTTACATCATTTCCACCAGTAACTGCCTCTCCGCAATTTGTGCAGAAGGTCTGTCCCGGTAATATTTCAGCCCCGCAATTTGTACAAAACATTTTTCATACCTCCCTGTGTTCTTACCTTTTATACACTTAAAATCCCAACAATGTTTCACAATATTTTTTATTTTTTTATTTTTTCCTACGATACGACAAAGGGTTCTCGCATTAGCAATCATGCGAGAACCCTATCATTTACTCCTCGGAAGTATCTCCAACCGGCTTACCACCTGTTGCAAGCCACTTAAGGTATGCATTGATAAATGGATCAAGCTCACCGTCTAAAACACCATCTGCGTTAGAAGCCTTAAAGCCTGTACGTGTATCATTAACCATAGTATATGGCTGAAGGACATAAGAACGAATCTGGCTGCCCCAGGCATTATCCATAACTTCTCCACGGATACCTGCAAGCTTGGCTGCCTGCTCTTCCTGCTTCATGATAAAGAGCTTGGCCTTCAACATCTGCATAGCCTTATCCTTATTCTGGAACTGAGAACGCTCATTCTGGCAGGCAACAACTACACCTGTAGGAATATGAGTGATACGAACAGCTGATGATGTCTTGTTAATATGCTGTCCACCAGCACCACTTGAACGATATGTATCAATTCTCAGATCATCTGGATTGATCTCAATATCTAAATCTTCCTCAATATCTGGCATTACGTCACAGGATACAAAAGATGTCTGTCTCTTGGCCTGCGCATTAAATGGGCTGATACGAACAAGTCTGTGCACGCCGTGCTCTGACTTAAGAAGTCCATAAGCATTAGTTCCTGAAATCTGGAATGTGACTGACTTGATTCCTGCCTCATCACCATCAAGAAGATCTAAAACTTCTGTAGTAAATCCCTTTCTCTCTGCCCATCTTGTATACATTCTATAGAGCATTGATGCCCAGTCACAAGCCTCTGTACCGCCTGCTCCGGCATTAAGTCTGAGGATTACATCATATTTATCATAAGGCTGATTAAGAAGGTTGCTGATACGGATATTCTCAAGAGTCTCTTCAAACTCGTCAAGCTCAGATCTGATCTCAGCTGCCATATCGTCATCATCAACGCCCTCTGCATTCTGCATATCGATAAGGTCGATGATATCAGTATACTGATTGTTAAGTCTCTCGATGTCAGCTACAAGGTCCTGCATATTCTTGAGATCCTTGGTCTTCTTGTTAGCCTTCTCAGCGTTATCCCAAAAACCAGGCTCTTCCATTTCTCTTGAAAGCTCTTCAATTATCTTTTTCTTTGTACCAAGGTCAAGAGAAGCTGTAACCTCGTCAAGAGTACCTTTAAGGTTCTGAATCTCAACCTTCATCTGATCTAAAACTACCATAAATCTCTCCTATTAACTTACTTAGACCCTACCGTGGCAATTCTTGAACTTCTTGCCACTTCCGCATGGGCATGGATCATTTGGATATACCTTAGCTTCCACTCTCTTGACAGGAGCCTTGGCAACTGAATCATCCTTGTTAGTTCCTGTAACCTTGGCAACCTGCTCACGCTCTACTCTCTCTTCGATATGAACGTGGAACAAGAGTCTTACTGTATCCTCTCTTATTGCCTTGGTCATGTCATCAAACATCTCATAACCAGCAAGCTTGTACTCTACCTTAGGATCTCTCTGACCATAAGCCTGAAGTCCGATACCCTGACGGAGCTGATCCATATCATCGATATGATCCATCCACTTTCTATCGATAACCTTAAGAAGGATAACACGCTCAATCTCACGGATTGTCTCTGGCTCTGGGAACTCAGCCTCTTTAGCCTCATAGAGCTTGACAGCCTCTTCCTTGAGCTGCTGAGTAAGACCATTCTTAGTAAGGTTATCAATACGTCCTCTGTTGATCTTCTTGAGAGGAATTGTAGGAAGAAGGAGCTCGTTAAGCTCTGCAAGATTCCAGTTGTCTGGATCCGACTCCTCACCTATTACTGTCTGAACATCAGCTTCTACAATATCTGTGATCATCTTGTAGATAGAATCGCGAAGTGATTCTCCATCAAGAACCTTCTTACGCTCTGCATAGATGATTTCTCTCTGCTCGTTATTAACCTGGTCATACTCAAGAAGATTCTTACGTATGCCATAGTTGTTGGACTCAATCTTCTTCTGGGCTGACTCAATAGCCTTTGAAAGTGATGAGTGCTCAATTTCCTGTCCATCAGGAATCTTAAGTGCGTTGAACATTGAGATCAAACGCTCTGAACCAAACAGACGCATGAGGTTATCTTCCAATGAAAGATAGAACTTGGATTCACCTGGATCTCCCTGACGACCAGCACGTCCACGGAGCTGATTGTCAATACGTCTACTCTCATGTCTCTCTGTACCAATTATCTTAAGACCACCGGCTGCTCTTGCATCCTCGTCAAGCTTGATATCAGTACCACGACCAGCCATGTTAGTTGCGATTGTAACAGCGCCCTTTCTACCAGCCTCTGCAACAATCTCAGCCTCCATCTCGTGGAACTTGGCATTAAGTACCTGATGCTGGATACCTCTCTTCTTGAGCATCTTGCTGATCTCCTCAGAAGACTCAATAGTGATAGTACCTACAAGTACAGGCTGACCTTTCTCATGGGAAGCTACAACAGCATCACAGATGGCATTGAGTTTCTCTTTCTTGGTCTTATAAACTGCATCCTGATGATCAATTCTGATAACAGGCTCGTTTGTAGGGATTTCAATAACATCGAGTCCGTAGATATCACGGAACTCTCTTTCCTCAGTAAGAGCTGTACCAGTCATACCGCACTTCTTCTCAAACTTGTTAAAGAAGTTCTGGAAAGTAATAGTTGCAAGAGTCTTGGACTCTCTCTTAACCTTAACATGCTCTTTAGCCTCGATAGCCTGATGAAGACCATCTGAATAACGACGGCCTGGCATTACACGGCCCGTAAACTCATCGACAATAAGAACTTCATCGTCCTTGACAATGTAGTCATGATCCTTCTGCATAAGGTTATTGGCACGAAGAGCAAGGATAATGTTGTGCTGGATCTCAAGGTTCTCAGGATCAGCAAGGTTCTCAATACGGAAGAAACGCTCAACCTTGGCAACACCCTGTGCTGTGAGGTTAACTATCTTATCCTTCTCATTGACAATAAAGTCTCCAGTCTCTTCTCTCTCAACGCCCATGATGGCATCCATCTTGGTAAGGTCTTCCATATCCTCACCACGTGTCATCTGCTTGGCAAGAATGTCACAAGCCTCATAAAGCTTGGTTGACTTGTCGCTCTGTCCGGAAATAATAAGAGGAGTTCTCGCCTCATCAATAAGGATTGAGTCAATCTCATCGATGATAGCGTAGTTAAGGCCACGAAGAACACACTGTTCCTTGTAAATAGCCATGTTATCACGAAGGTAGTCAAATCCAAGTTCATTATTGGTAACATAAGTAATATCACAGTTGTAGGCAGCGCGTCTCTCTTCAGATGACATGCTGTTTAATACAACACCTACAGTAAGACCAAGGAATTCATGGATCTTACCCATCCACTCAGCATCACGCTTAGCAAGGTAATCGTTGACAGTTACAACGTGCACACCCTTACCAGCAAGAGCATCAAGGTATGAAGGAAGAGTAGCCACAAGGGTCTTACCTTCACCAGTTCTCATCTCAGCAATTCTGCCCTGATGGAGGATAACACCACCAATAAGCTGAACCCTGAAGTGCTCCATTCCAAGTACTCTCTTACCAGCCTCACGAACTACTGCGTAAGCCTCTGGCATGATATCATCCAAAGTTTCGCCATCAGCAAGTCTCTTTTTGAACTCTTCGGTCTTGCCCTTGAGTTCCTCATCTGAAAGCGCATGCATCTGTGGCTGCATAGCCTCAATAGAATCAACAGTGCTGCGGATTCTCTTAAGTTCTCTCTCACTATGTGTTCCAATAATCTTGTCTATAATACTCATTTTATACTCCTGAAAAAGGGTAGACTAACCCAATATTTTAGCAAAAGTCCGTTGTACATTGTAGCAGATTTGGGCCATCTTTTCAACCTAATCATTCCGAAAGAAGTCTTGCCAGGAATGTGCCTAAACACGTAGTATCTGATAGAAAAACAGTACGAAAAAAAGACCCGAAGGTCTTTTTTCCTTTTCAATATGTATACTAATCCACTTTTGCCTAATTTTATAGGGCAAGATAATTAATATTTCTGAGCCTGCTCTTCACCAGTCATTACGCGGATAGCGCCCTGCGCAAGTGCAAGTAGTTCATCCTCACCAGGATATACTGTAACTGGGCAGATCCAGTCAACACGCTCTTTGATAGCATCAGTGATAACCTGACCATAAGCAATACCACCAGTAAGAATGATCTGATCAACCTTACCCTTAAGTACTGTAGCGCAGGCACCGATGTTCTTGCAGATCTGGTAAATGAAAGCTTCACGAACAAGGATAGCCTTCTCGTTTCCTTCCTCGCACATCTTGTTAACTTCTCTCATATCGTTAGTTCCAAGGTATGCGTTCAGTCCGCCGTAGCCAACAATCTTCTTTTTCATCTCATCGTATGTGTACTTGCCTGAGAAACACATATCTACAAGAGCCTTAGCAGGAATGCCGTTAGCTCTCTCTGGAGAGAATGCACCATCACCGTTAAGTGCAGCATAAACGTCAACCATCTTGCCGTTCTTGTGAACACCTGTAGATGTACCACCACCCATGTGAACAACAATTACGCTGATCTCGTCATATTTTTTGCCGATTTCCTTGGCATATCTACGGGCAACTGCCTTCTGGTTAAGAGGGTGATCGATTGAAACACGCTCAATCTCAGGAACACCTGAAATACGAGCAACTGGCTCCATCTCGTCAACTACTACAGGGTCAACAATGTATGATGGAACGCCGATTTCATCGCCGATCTCTCTTGCAAGGATACCGCCAAGGTTAGAAGCATGCTGACCCTGAACGCCCTTTCTAAGATCCTCAAGGAGGGCATCTGTACACTCATAGGTGCCGCCTGGGATAGGACGAAGAAGTCCTCCGCGTCCAACGATTACGTTAAATGACTTGATGTCGATGTTTTCTTTCTTAAGGAAATCAAGAATGATATTCTTACGGAAGTCCTTCTGGTCGATGATTGAAGCATAGCTTTCAATCTCTTCTGTGCTGTGTCTTAAAGTCTCCTCTTTAACAAGAGTCTCGTCCTCAAAGATACCAACCTTTGTAGATGTAGAACCTGGATTAATAATTAAGCTCTTTATCATGATTATTCCCCTTCTGTCAGATTCCTCTGACCATGTATATTTAAGTCCCTTAGATCAAAGGATTCCCTTTTTCTTATCTTCTGCAACTACGGCTGCAAGTGCGATTGAGTTAACCTTAACCTCAACAGAATCTGATCTTGAAGTAAGGATAACTGGTGCCTTGGTTCCTGTAAGAATGTTACCGTTCTTGACTGTTGCAAGTCTTACAATAGTCTTGTATGTAAGGTTTCCTGCATGGATGTCAGGGAAAAGAAGGATGTCTGCATCACCTACGATCTTACGATCAAGGGCACCTGCCTTATGCTTGGCAGCTTCTGGATCGATGGCAAGGTCCATGGAAAGAGGTCCGTCAACGATACAGTTCTTGATCTCGCCTTCTTCATTCATTCTTGTAAGTTCTGCTGCCTCTACTGTTACAGGCATCTTAGGGTTAACAACTTCTACAGCTGCAAGTGGAGCTACCTTAGGGCACTCAACGCCGCAGGCTCTTGCTACATCTACTGTATACTCAATGATGACCTTCTTGTCCTCAAGAGTTGGATATGGCATGAATGCAACGTCTGTAAGGAATAAAAGACGGTCAATACCAGGAATTTCAAATACGCAAACGTGTGAAAGTGGACGGCCTGTACGAAGTCCAACTTCCTTGTCAAGAACGCTCTTAAGGAAGTCCTTGGATTCAAGTGAGCCCTTCATATATATATCAGCCTTACCATCGTGAACAAGAGAAACTGCTGTACGTGCAGCCTCGATTGTGTCCTTAACATCAATGATCTCATAATCAGCTGGATTCATGGAAAGCTCGCCCATGATCTTCTCAATCTGTTCCTTGTCACCAACAAGGATTGAATCAACGATTCCTCTTTCCTTGGCAACCTTAACTGCCTCAAGTACGTGTGAGTCCTGAGCTACTGCTACAGACATTTTCTTGGTCTCTGCTGTCTTAAGCTTAGCAAGGATATCATCAAAGTTCTTACTCATCTTACAAAACCTCCATATATTATTGGTTATTCAATATCAATCGCCATATGACAAAATTTTAACACTCCACTATATATTTTTCAAGACACTATTAAATAAAGGCTTTCTTTTCAAATTCATCTGCTGGAAGTGCTTGGGAGAAATAATAACCCTGAACCAGATCGCAGCCTCTTTCCTTGAGGAAGTCAAGCTGAACCTTTGTTTCAACGCCTTCTGCCACGACTGTAAGTTTCAGATTCCTTGCAATATCAAGGATAAGCTCAACCATACGGCTATCCTTTTCCTCTTTTCCGATATTGCGAATAAAGCCCATATCAAGCTTTAAGATATCTATAGGCATTGAGGTCAGCATATTAAGCGACGAATAACCAGTTCCAAAGTCGTCCATCTCGATAATATAGCCCTTGTCCCTAAGGCTGCCTATAACCTTAATAATCTGGTCTTTATTGCCTGTGTAGGCAGATTCTGTAAGTTCCAGATGAAGTAAATCTCTGGAAAGGCCATTGTCCTGAGTAATCTTATCAAGAACAACTTCAAGCTCCGGATCAAAGACATCAATCCTTGAAAGATTCACAGAAATAGGATATGACACACCATATTTTTCCTTCCAGGCTGCAATCTGCCTGGCTACTTCGCTCCATACATATTTATCCAAAAGGCCGATCAGATTATTCTTTTCAAAAAGATTTATGAATACACCAGGAGATATCATTCCAAGCTCTGAATGTTCCCAGCGGATAAGCGCCTCTGCGCTCTTTAACACCGGAGGATCCACCTGAATGTCGTACTTGGGCTGGTAATATACCTTAAACTCGTGGTTTTCAAGTCCTCTCCTGATATCGTTTAGAAGCTTTTGCTCCTCGAGCTCTTTTTTCCTCATCTCTTCACTAAAGACCATAAGCCTTGAGTGATGTCCGTCCTTAGTCATAGCACAGGCAGTCCTTGCCCTGTCTAGAAGCTGTACTGGGCCTATATCTTCTTGCCAGGGCATTACGCCCATTCTAAGCAGGATAACTACGTTCTCAGCTATATTGTCTAGCTTCTTCTGGGTCCTATCAAACAGAACCTGGTAATCATCTGAATGACGGCAATAAATATTGAATCTGTCAGCCATGGCTCTACAGGCTATTCCATCATTTTCTCTGAGAAAAGCTGTGATCTCATCACCAATTGTTTTAAGTACCTTGTCGCCAAATTCCCAGCCATACAAGGCATTTATCATGTGAAACTGCTCAACATTAAGAACTATGGCATCGCGTTTCTCAGCTGGATGCTCTTTAAACATTCTATCTGCATAAGCAAAGAAGTAGTTTCTGGTATAAAGGCCAGTAACAGGATCATGCTCAGTTTCAGAGATAAGTTCCTGTCGCTCATTGGCGCGCTTATCAGAACGCAGCGCTAAAAGCAGCAAGATCAGGATTACTAAAAGAACTACAGCAAGAACCAAAAGAACACTTTTATAATTATCTTTTAGAAAATCCCGGAAAGTGATTTTTTCTTCCCCAGCATAATACTTATAAAAATATCCCTCTACCTTATCCTCTGTGCCTACGTTTGCTGTTTTATTCAATATTGAAAAAAGATCTATGTCATCTCTATTAACTCCTATTGAAAAGAGGACGTCATGGGCCGTAGTTCTAAGAGATAAGTTATATCTTCGTCTCAAAGTTTCCGTTCTGTTTAGCCTATAGCTTGCGACCATGGCGCAATCTGTATTTCCATCTACTGTACTCTTATAGCATTCTTCTAAGGTATCGTAATAGGTAATCTTCCACTTAGGGAATTTTTCTTTTACAAAACTATCAAAATTTATATTTCCCTTTAAGAGAGCAACTCTTGTATCGTCTGAACTGAATATATCCTTGGCCCTATCACCCACAGTGGCGTATACCTCTGTCCTCATGATAGGATTAGTCAAAAGAATATCCGTTTCATCACAATCTGAAGGAGAAAGAAAAAGCGGAAATACAGCGTCAACCTCTCCGTTTTTAAGCCCATTTAAAGCATCTTCTGTCGTCTCATAGGCTACAGGCTCAAAAGCAATATGCCCATTTTTCATACAAGTGCCTGCATACTTGATATAATCAGCAAAAGCTCCATATAATTCGCCATCCTTCTGAGTGCAAAATGGCAGATAATCGTCCCTGTAGCCTATCCTTATAGGACCATTATCCTGTAGCCACCTCAGTTCAGATTCTGTCAAAAATGTGCTTGTACTTACAGGAAATATATATCTTTCGTATAGTCTCTGATTATAATGAGGATCCTCATTTCTGATACGGAGAATGGCCTGATTAAGGTCATTTAAGAGATCTGGTCTTTCTTTGTTAACAGCAAAATAGTAGTCTGATTCACCTATATTAAATACAGGCAGACAGACTTCATCATTACCCATAGCATCATAATATATATATGCATCAAGTTCCCCATTTTTAAGCTTGTCGAAACTTTCCTTAATGGAATAGCCCGACAAATCAGGGATTTCTATAGTAAGTCCATTGTCTTGCGCCCATCTTTCGAGAAGTTCCTTGGGCACAGAATTAGGAACAGCACCGATTGTTGCATTTTCAAATGTACTGATGTCACTTGGGTCAAGCTTTGTATTCCCAGCCACAATATACATATAATAGGTTTCAGATCCCATGGGCATAGAAGGAAACAGCACCTGGCCGGCCCTTTCTCTTTTATATGAAACATCGCTCAAAAGGTCTATTTCACCATTTTCAAGCATATGATAGAGTTCATCCCAGTTTCCCTCTACATACTCATATTCCCAATTGGAATAAGCTGCTATTCTCTGCTGATATTCATAGGCGAGGCCATTGCGTTTGCCATTAGCATCGTAGTAGCAATATGTCGACTCATACCAGCCAACTCTTACTTTCTTTTTTTCAGGTACTCCCGCATAAGATACAAGCGCAGGTAAAAGAGCGCACAAAAACGCAAGGCAAGCAACTAATGCAATAAGCCTTGAAGCCTGCCTAAAATTTTTCCTCATGCAATTGTATCTGAAACGTGCTTTCGCCATTGTTATTCCGACATTAAACAAAATTAACGATGTGAGAAAATATATATCAGCATGAATATATTATTACGTTTAAATGATAACACTTTATGTGTATCAAATTTATTAAACTGACATAAAAAAACCTTAAAAGAATATGATAAAATACCTATATAACAATCTCTTTTGGAGGTATTTTTATGGGTAAGGTTTTTCATGTAGACAAGCAGATTGCCAACAAGAACGTTGAGGATTCTGTAACTGAATGGACCAAGGTTGTTCAGTATGGCGATATCAATGCTGAGAACAGGCTCTTTGGTGGCAAACTCATGAGCTGGATAGACGAAGTGGCAGGAACTGTTGCAATCAGGCATTCAGGAAATCCTATTGCCACTGCTGCAATTGACAACATGCAGTTCAAGCAGGGGGCTCTTTTAGGCGATGTCCTTGTTATTATTGGAAAAATTACATATGTTGGAAAGACTTCTATGGAAGTCCGCGTAGATACTTACGTTGAAGATGTTAAGACTGGTATGAGGCACGTTCTGAACAGGGCCTATCTCACAGAGGTTTGTATCGACAATGACGGTACTCCCTGTACAGTTCCTTATGGTCTCAACGTAAAGACAGAGAGTGAAAAAGCTGAGTGGGAAGGCGCTATAAAGAGAAGGGAACTTCGCAAGCAGCGCAGAATGGAAGGTTTCTAAATTATTAATTTAAATGATAAATAAGGTCTGGCTCAGCGTCAGCTACGGCAAAATGCGCAAGATAATGCACGTTTTCGCCTTGCTGACTGCTGAGCCAGACTAATTTTTGCCGGATATTTATATTCCAGGCGTTTTCTTTATTTTTTCAGAGTGGCTGATCAGTCGATGTCTGCTGCGATATCGATGTTCTCGCCTGTAATCCCTACCCATGCGCCGTCTTTTGCTTCACTTGCCTCAGCGTGTGCAAGAAGCCACTTGTTAGTTGCTGTGAGCATTCTATCTTCCTGGTTTCTAGCTTCAAACTCAGGCTTACCTACGTTTGTTCCCTTAGGAAGTCCTACAAGTACCTGGAATCCTGAGTCCTTGTGAGCCTGGCAAGGAGCATAGTGAAGTGCTGTTGCATAAACTTCGATCATTGTGCCTGCTGGGCAGAAGAAAGCCTTAACCTTGCTGGAATCAAGCTTGTAATCTACAATTTCTTCTCTCTTGGCAAGAAGGAGGATAAAGTCTGTTGAGCCAAGGTTTATTTCTGATGAGCGGTGATACTCAAGGCAGTTGAGCTTAGTGTTGTGGCCGTTGCACCATCCAAACTGCATTGGTGATCCACCAAAAAGGCTGTTTGTGATAGAATCAGCTGCTGCAAGGCTCTGAAGTGCAGGCTCTTCTGCGACGTAGTCTGTTCCCTCAGGAACTGGAGTGTGTGCCTTGAGTGCGTCGACGATTGCCTTTTTCTCTTCTTCGTAGCCTTCAATTATTCTTCCATAGTTTGTGAACTCTGGATCTGTGACATTATATATTTTCATACCTTCTCCTTTCGGGCTAAAGCGCCCAATTAAAATCTTTTCATCTATCCCCTATGATATTCCCTGCAACAATAATTTTCCTATCACATTACAACTTATTCTGCGCAAAATTTGCTATGGTGGTAACCGAAAGTGACTGGCTATCCGAAAGGGGCTGGCTCATCGCCAGGACGGCAAAATGCGCAATTTTTGCTCCTGTTAAACCAAGCACTTCGTAAAGCCCATAGCATCAGTCTCTGCGTGCATGGGCACTTGAGACTGATTGGTCTTTCCTCCGTGGTTTAAAAAGTCGCAAAATATTGCGCACTTTCGCCTTTCTGACGATTGAGCCAGCCTCTTATACCGGAAGTTTCTGTTCTAAGACGGCCCTTTTATAATTGCCAGTTTTCTTCGTGTCTCCACTGCTCTACCCTGTCAACTAGCATTGCCTAGATTACTTGACACAGTATATGAATTCAGCTACATGCTATCTTTGATAATTATGAATAAATCAGTGCGCTTTCATTAAATCTCAGTTAGTCTTTCTATCGTAAGCTATGAGAATGGCCTTGGTGGCAAATATAATCAGTGGGTTTGGATGTTTCATGCAGTAGTATAGGAGTTTGTTTGACTTAGAGGATATCTGAACTTCTGCTGTGTCGATACGCCTTTTTATATCCTCTCGTAAAAAGATATCTCTTACTCTTTTTACAGTATTTTTGTCCTGACATCTAAGTTCATTTTTTAGAACCCAGAAAAGATAAATGACGTACTCTCTGTCTATCTGCTGATCTGCATTTGCAATCTTCTTATCTCTTAAAATATCCCTGAAAACAGTATAATAGTTGTCAAGATTGTTTAAGAGTTTGGCATCATAACCGTGAGACATGGAATCAAAAACAAGTCTGTAGTGATAGAAGTATCCCTCTTTAACTACAACGAGTCTCTTGCAATCGCACAGGCAGGGAAGAGTCATATTAACGTCCTCTCCCATTTTTATATTGCCCTTACAGTACTTGATATTATCAAGCACGAGCTGTTTGGAAATGAGTTTCATGCATCTGGACATGGTGACGGGGCGGACTTCCTCGCCTAGGAGTCTTGTTCTAACCTCCTCAAGTTTATCTCCGGTATATTCGCCAGGAGCAAGGCTCTGGGTTTCCTTGCGGCGCTCGCCGGCCTTTTCCACAATGTAATTACTGGAGATTATCTCGCTCTGAACAAAGGGGGCATCAGCCTTGTCTTTGTCTCTGCCAAGGCTGGTATACGGGTAAAGGGACTGGACCATATCTTTTTCTACCCAATCGTCACTGTCGATGTAGCAGACGTAGGGGGATGTTGCCTCTTTTGTACCTCTTATCCAGGCGGAGGTAAGGCCTCCGTTTTCCTTGTGGATAATTCTGACTCTGTCATCCTTTTTAGCATATTCATCGCACATCTGAGGGCTTATGCCATCTGTTGATCCATCGTCAACAAGAATAATCTCTATGTCCTTCTCAGTCTGTGCAAGGACTGACTCCATGCACTGATCAAGGTATTTAGCTGTATTGTAAACTGTGAGTATTACACTGACCTTGCTCATACTCCGCTTGCTCCTTTTTCTTTAAATAATCTCATCATCTCGTTAGTAAGACTATAGTCCGGAACCTGGAGAATGACGTCTTCCGGAGAGACCCACTCAGCGTATTTCAGCTCAGACTCATCCATCTTAATTTCTTTATCTCCCTCAACCTCGCAGAAAAAGCCTGCCAGGATATCAAGGGCAACGCCCCAGGGCTGTGACTTGTAGTAACGGATGTTTTTAACTTTTAGCCCCACTTCCTCCTGAACTTCTCTTTTTACTGTCTCTTCCAGGGTTTCTCCGATTTCTGTAAATCCTGCAACCAGTGCATTCTGGGCAAATCCAGTCCTGTACTTGGTCAAGAGTATCTTATTATCTTCCCTGTCTATCACGCCTATTATAACAGCAGGGTTTATTCTGGGATAAACCTTGTGACCGCACTCCGGACACATAATAGCCCTTTCAAGAGTATCGTGCTGCGTTTTATGACCGCATTTTCCGCAAAATCTTGTTCCTTCATACCATTCATTTAAATGGTAAGCTGTGTACAGGGCAAAAATAAGATGCCTTGGTCCCATTCCGCTTCTGCGAAGAGCTGTCAGCTTAGTGTATGTAAGAGCTGTCTCAGGCCCTGGATCATTAGATTCTCTTTCGCAGTTTTCCACATCTCCAGGAAGCAAAAAGAGCTTCTCCTTATCAATCTTAAAAAGATATATAGCCTTTTCTCTTTCCTTCTTGGAAATGTCAAAAAAGCCTGGAAGCTGAATTTCCTCGGCCTTATCTAGCTCCTTTACCAGTATTTCCCTGTCAGAAGAAGGGCCTCTAAAGCATACGAACCTGCTGCCTTCATCTGGTCTTTCCTGTGGATAATAATGATTATCAATTTTATATGGTGAAATATCCTGTATCATTTTTCTCTCATATGCACGCTAGTGCAAAATACTGATTATGATGTCAATGGTTCCTGCATCATAGGTCTGTAGTTCTCATACCATTAACCCTGATACTTAGTTTATAATACCCTTTCTATAAGTTTTTTGCTATCTGAAATAAATTTTCAGATACTTGTCCACCGGCAAACGAAAATGTGATAAAATCTAATTTGACATCAACTTATTTCGTCCTACTTTTGGAGAAAACTCTATGTCTAAAAATAAGCCAAATCTAAATACCGTCTATGTTCCAGAAAGGCTAAAAGAAGAAATCTGCAATATATCAAACTGTTCCCTAACCACCGTTGTAGCACCCATGGGGTATGGCAAGACAACGCTTGTAAACTGGTATCTTGGGGAATGTTCTAAAAAAGATAATTCTCTTGTTATAAGAATAAATATTTATTCAGAAAACCTGGCTATTTTCTGGAAAAGCGCTCAGGATGCTTTTTCTTTTGCCGGGCTTACATTTTTATCAGAATATGCCTGCCCCACTGATGCTATAAGCGGAGGGCTTGTAACTGACGCCATTTGCAACACACTATCAGGCAAAAGACCTGTCTATGTTTTCATTGATGATTTCCATCTTCTTACAGATGAGACTGCATCTACATTCCTGTGCGCATTCGCAAGAAGAATTCCTGACAATATGCATCTGGTCATTGCCGGACGTGATAGTTTCATGCATTCATCTGATGTTATAAGTCTAGGCAATAAGCTGTATCAGATTGATACTGAACAGCTCAGATTAACTTTTGATGAGATTGTTCAATACACGCACAAATGTGGTATAGAAATGACTCCTGAAGAGTTGCAGCAGCTCTTTTACGTAAGTGAAGGATGGTATTCCGCTGTTTATCTGAATCTTAATACCTTTTCAAGACAGGGGCATCTCCCCAGCTCAGATTCAGATATCTATACCATGTTTACAGAAGCCATGATTGATTCTCTTCCTGATGATCAGAGGGAATTCCTTGCAGTTATGGGACTTGCTGATGAATTCAACCTCCCTATGGCTTCATTTATCACAGAAATTTCCGATGTCAGGAATATCCTGAACCTTTTCACCAAACACAATGCCTTTGTAAAAAAGCTGGCTGACGGTCACACCTACCGTTTCCACCATATGATGAAAGAATGTGCCGAAAAGACCTTCTCTACATTAGACAGAGAAAAAAGAGCTAAATATATAAATCGCTATGGGGCCTGGTACGAAGCACACAATCAGTATATCCATGCCATGATAGCCTACAGATACGACGATAACTATTCCAAGATTTTACAGGTCATAGAAAAAGACGCCGGAGTACTGTTGTCCTACATAAAGCCCAAAAATTTCCTTGATTCCCTTGAGAATTGTCCTGAAAAAGTATTAAAGGCGCACCCTGCAGCTCTTTTGGTGCTTATGAGGTGCATGTTCAACTGGCACAATATACCTAAAATGCTGGAGTTAAAAGAGCTCCTTCATGAATCTATAAAAGAGCATATTGAAATAAGTGAAGAGGAGAAAGGAAATCTTCTGGGAGAAAGCGATCTTGTCACAAGTTTTCTCATGTATAATGACATTTCTGCCATGAGTAGGCTCCATCAAAGCGCAAGTCATCAGATGACAAGGCCGGCAATAAGTATCAGCAATACCGCGGGCTGGACCTTTGGCTCGCCATCTGTCCTTATGATGTTCTACAGACAGTCAGGTGATCTGGAAAAAGAGCTTAAGGAAATGGATGAGTGCATGCCTCATTATTACAAGGTCACAGACAACCATGGCTGGGGTGCCGAGGCAGTAATGCGGGCAGAGGCTTCTTTTGCCCAGGGAAAGCTCTCTGACACCAGAATAGAACTCGAGCAGGCCTACGCACAGCTTAAAGTATTTCCGCAGGAAAATATCCTGCTCTGCTGTGACTTCCTATGCCAGAGGCTGTCACTAATCGCGGATACAGTGATAAAGGTTTCTCTGGAAGAGAGGTATAAAGAGCTTGTGGACAACCACAACAGTGGTTTTATAAATATCTGGAGTTCCATTAGTGCATACTTCTACGCGCTTTCAGGGGAAGTAGAAAAAATTCCCGCTATTTTCGCAGCACATAAAACAGAAACTATGAATGTTTTAGCTCCTGGTAAGCCTATGGTAGATATGATTGAGAATCAGGTTTACCTGGCTCAGAAGGATTACGCCAAGGTACTTGGCAAGAGTCCGATAATCCTTGGAATGTGTGATGCGCTTCATTACCAGCTAGTAAAGCTGCATGTAATAATTCAGTCGGCTGCTGCCTATCACATGCTTGATAAGCACGACCAGAGCATACAGCTTCTTAAGGAGGCTTTTGAGATAGCAGCTCCTGATAGCCTTATTATTCCTTTTGTAGAATGCTACTCATACATAAAAGATATTCTGTCAGATGATACTTTTTCTCAAGAATATGGATCGCTTGTTGCAAAGATAAATAAGCTAGGAAAGAATCGCGATTCTTCTACTACTGTAATGAGCCTTCATGAACTGACTTCCAGAGAAAATGAGATTGCATCTCTTATGGCAAAGCGTCTGACAAATTGCGAAATTGCAGAAAGGCTCTTCTTGTCAGAAGGAAGTGTCAAGCAGTACAGTAATCAGATCTACTACAAGCTCCACATAGAGGGCGATACCAGGACCAAGAGAAAACGCCTTTTAGAGATGCTGGCAGGTAAGTAAAGAAATAAGTCCGGCAGATTTTATTCTATCAACTGCCTCTATAGTATTCTCTCTGCTTCCAAAAGCTGTGAGTCTGAAGTAATGCTCACCGTGGGGGCCAAAGCCTGATCCTGGAGTTCCGACAACATTTACGTTTTCAAGAAGATAGTCAAAAAACTCCCAACTGGTCATATTTCCTGGGGTTCTAAGCCAGATATATGGTGCATTTACACCGCCGTATACTTCAAATCCAGCTTCTTTAAGGCCATCATAGATATATCTGGCATTTTCAAGGTAGTAAGCCACCTGCTCTTTTATCTGTGCTCTACCCTCAGGGCTGTAGCAGGCTTCTCCTGCCTTCTGGATAATGTAAGGAGCTCCATTGTACTTGGTGCCGTGTCTTCTGGCCCACAGTGGCCACAGTCTTTCTCCGCCTGCCTTAAGTTCTTTTGGTATAACTGTAAAGCCTAGTCTAAGGCCGGTAAATCCTGCGGTCTTTGAAAAAGATCTAAATTCAATCGCACACTCTTTTGCCCCATCGCATTCATAAATACTATGAGGAACGTTATCTTCAGTGATAAAAGACTCATAGGCGGCATCATAAAGGATTATTGAGCCATTTTTGTTTGCATAATCCACCCACTGCTGAAGTCTCTCTTTAGTTATAACTGCGCCTGTCGGGTTATTGGGGAAACACAGGTAAATAAGGTCTGGCACCTCAGAAGGAAAGTCAGGAGCAAAGCCATTTTCCTTGGTACAGGGCATGTAGATGACGCCTTTAAAGCCATCAGTTATATCGTCGTATTCGCCAGTTCTGCCAGCCATAACATTGGAATCAACGTAAACGGGATAAACGGGGTCACAGACTGCAATCTTATTATCCGCTCCGAAAATCTCCTGAATATTACTGCAATCTCCCTTTGCTCCGTCAGATACAAAAATCTCATCGGCTGAGATATCGCAGCCTCTTGCCTTATAATCAAAATCAGCAATAGCGCTTCTAAGAAACTCGTAGCCAAGGTCTGGTGCATAGCCCTTAAAGGTAGCCTCATTGCCCATTTCATTGGCAGCACCGTGAAGCGCCTCTATAATCGCTGGAGCGATTGGTCTTGTAACGTCTCCGATTCCAAGTCTAATAACTTTTTTATCCGGATTAGCCTCCTGAAAAGTTCTTACCTTCTCTCCTATTCTGGAAAAGAGATAACTTCCCGGAAGTTTTAAATAGTTCTTATTTATTGAAGCAGCCATACAATCCTCCTAAATTCAAAAGCCTTTAATACGCATAAAGGCGCCTTAGAGATGTTCTCTAAGACGCCTTTGTCTTTAAACTAAAAAGATTGTATGCCACTCTTTTTATGATGTCAAGAACAAGGGGTATGTTATATTTTGATTTCTGAGTATGTTCAAGAATTTATGAAGTTTTGTAGCATAGTCTTTCCTTCTGGAGTAAGTATAGACTCCGGGTGGAACTGAAGACCGTAGATTGGATACTCTCTATGCTCAACTGCCATGATCTCACCATCTTCAGTTCTTGCAGTCACTGTAAGACAGTCTGGAAGTGTATCTGGGTCAAGAGCAAGTGAGTGGTATCTTGCCACTTCTGCTTTCTCGCCAAGGCCACTGAAAATTGGGCATTTTCCTTCAAAGGTAACTGTCGACTGTTTGCCATGCATAAGGTGCCTTGCGTAGGTAATTGTGCCGCCAAATGCTGCACAGATTGCCTGATGCCCAAGACACACCCCAAGGATAGGTATCTCTTTTCCCAGTTCTCTGGCTGTTTCTATGATGATCCCGGCATCTTCCGGTCGGCCTGGTCCTGGGGAAATTATGATCTTATCTGGAGCAAGGGCTCTGATCTCATCTATCGTAAGTTCATCATTACGAATAACCTTCAGCTGATCGCTGTTACTACCCTTTTTGTCATCATGAGCATTATTGTCTATATTTGTTAATTCGCCATTCTGAGAATCATTTTTTTGTGTGACCAGCTCTCCAACCATCTGATACAGGTTATATGAAAAGCTATCATAGTTATCAATTAGTAGTACCATATTGTTCACCTCCTGCAGGCCTTTTAGATTTCTTCGATGCTGCTCTCCAAAGCCCTTAGGGCAGCCTTGGCTTTGTTAATGGTTTCCTCATATTCTTTTTCAGGGTCAGAATCTGCAACTATTCCAGCTCCGCTTCTCACAAAGACTCTGCTGTTTTTCTTATAGACAAGCCTTATGGCAATGCAGGCATCCATGTTTCCTGAAAAATCAATGTAGCCTATGGCTCCGCCGTAAACGCCGCGCTTGTTGTTTTCAAGTTCGCCAATAAGCTGACAGGCACGTATCTTAGGGGCTCCAGAAAGAGTTCCTGCAGGTAGCACTGCTTCTATGGCGTCAAGGGCATCCTTGTCTTTTCTGATGATGCCTCTTACAGTTGATCCTATATGCATAACATGTGAGTATCGTTCAACACTATGGAGTTTTTCCACCTCTACTGTGCCAAACTCACTTATTTTTCCAAGGTCATTTCTTCCAAGATCTACCAGCATGTTGTGCTCAGCCAGTTCTTTTTCGTCTGCCAGTAGTTCTTTTTCCAGAGCCAGGTCTTCCTCCTCAGTTGCGCCTCTTTTTCTGGTTCCGGCAAGTGGGAAGGTGTGAAGTACTCCATTTTCAAGCTTTACAAGGGTTTCCGGGGATGCTCCTGCAATCTCCACATCAGTTCCAGCAAAGTAGAACATATAGGGGGATGGGTTGATGGTTCTAAGCATCCTGTAGGTGTCAAGAAGACTCCCTTCGAAATCTGCTGTAAGGTAGTTGGACAAAACTATCTGGAAGATGTCTCCTTCATAGATATGTCTTTTGGCGCTTGTAACCATGCTGGCGTACTGGGCCTTGCTAAACAGAGGCGTTATGGGGCTTAGGAGCTCTCCCTTTTTTTCTATCTCTTTTTCTCCGTAGGTAATAAGGTCTCTTAAATAGTCAAGCTCTGCCTTGGCTTTCTGATAATTTGCTTCAAGGTCATAGCCTAGATCAACGTTGGTTATCAGGATTATCTTTTGTCTGACATTATCAAAGGCAATAACCTTGTCAAAGAGCATGAGATCCACATCCTTGAACTCTTCGTTGTCGTGGACCTTGACCTTGGCTGTTGGCTCTGAGTAGGTTAAGTAGTCATAGGAAAAATAGCCAACAAGTCCCCCTGTAAATGTTGGAAGCCTATCAAGCTTGGGGCTTCTGTGACTTGCCATTATTTCTCTTATATGACTTGAGGGATTTGTTGTGGTAAAAGATTTATTCCCAATCTTCATCTGTCCATCTATGCAGGTGATCTCTAATTTGGGATCAAAGCCAAGGAATGAATATCTGCCCCATTTCTCGTTGGCCTTGGCTGACTCTAGCATGTAGCAATGGGTTGATACTCTTTTTAGCTTGCGGATGACTTCAATTGGAGTTGTGAAGTCAGAGAGAAGCTCGCAGCTTACGGGAGCAATGTCGTAATCTCCGCTTGCTGCAAACTCTTTGATAGTGTCAAAATCTGGGTAGTAATGCATGTGTACCTCCTCCTTTGGTTGTTCTATCAAGGAAAAGGAAAATGATAAATCCTTGATAGAAACTGTTGTGTTTCCATCAAGGACGAAATTTACGAAATATAAAATCCGCGGTGCCACCTTGAATTCATAGGGCTTACCTATGCTCTTATCAGGATACGGATCACTTGCTAAATGCCAACTATTTCATTATATGCCGGCTAGTAATACATCATATCCCTGGCAACTGACGTGTGCCTTACGTCGCACGATACTCTGGCTCTGATAATTAGTTCTGCCATTTGTCTGCGCCCTCAGGAGTCCATTCCCAGATCACTATCCTACCGCTTCCCAGCAACACGGCTCTCTCTTAGGCCTCATGAAAAGGTACTCCTCTCCTTCATCGGTTTAACGTGGTATTTAATTAAATACAAATTTACACTATCTGCTATTATACTGTCAACTATTTTATTGTAGACAATATATGGCAGGTAATTTGCCATTACTGCTCAGTTTCCAGCTTTATAGCTCTCAATGATCTCTTTAATTCTTTTTTCTGGTTTCACAAGACCATGCATTGGCTCGTTCTTGTTTAGAGTGTCAATGATTGCTGCTACATAGCGGTTCATGTTTATGCTATAGTAATATTCTTTTTCCAGAAGTTCGGGTTTTTGGTGAACCAGATTCGTTGTAAAGATTCTGTCAAAAAGTCCCTCTTCGTAGGCTTTATCAAGCTTATCAAAGCCACTTGAGAATAGTCCAAAGGTAGAGAATATAAAGACTCTTCTAGCGCCTCTTTCCTTGATCTGCTTGCATACATCTATAATGCTGCCACCTGATGCGATCATATCATCCACAACCACTGCATCTACACCATGGAGGTCTCCACCGCAGAAGTCATGAGCAATAATAGGGTTAGTACCATCAACTATGTTGGAGTAGTCTCGCCTCTTGTAGAACATTCCAATATTGACACCATAGACAGAAGCAAGAAAAACCACTCTTTCTGTGGCTCCCTCATCAGGTGCAATGAACATAAGATGATCCTTGTCTATAATGATATCCTCATATTCAGTAAGAAAACCTTGAGTAAACTGAAGCGCTGGAGATACATTCTCAATTCCCTTAAGCGGAAGAACATTTGCCATCCTGGGGTCATGCGCATCAAAGGTTACAATTGTATCTACGCCCAGAAACTCCATCTCTTTTAACATGATTGCACAATCAAGAGATTCTCTCGTAGTTCTTCTGTGCTGACGTGACTCATAGAGAAAAGGCATGATCACGGTAAGTCTCTTGGCCTTGCCATTACAAGCTGCAATTATTCTCTTAAGGTCCTGGTAGTGGTCATCGGGAGACATGCGGTTCATTTCCCCATCCATCTTGTATCGGATTGAATTGTTGCACACATCCACCATAATATACAGGTCTTTATCCCTTATGGATTCTGAAATTATTCCCTTGGCTTCTCCGCTGTTAAACCTGGGACAACTGCAAGGAATCATGTAATTCTCGGCACCGCGCCACTTACACAGTATGCTGTTTATCTTATCTCCCTGATCTCTATAAGACTCCAGAGCGATTATCGCAAGATCATCTTTCATAGGCTAATCCTCTCTTGTAGCTTTAGTTATAACTAGCTTTTCTCTGTACCATGCATGCAATTTCTGAATTTGCATACACACCATAATATTACAATATCAGCAAATATATCATCAATATCAAGTACCATTTCCTCCATACATTTTCATTGACATGTTGAGGCAAAACCCCTAACATATATTTAAGCATGGCAAGGGCGCCAAAGCAGAGACATACTATGTCCTTCTGCTTTGTGCGCTCTTTTTATTTCACTAATTCTTTAGGAGGAAATCATGAGCAAGTACACTAGAGAAGACATTTTCAGAATTGTAGAGGAGGAGGATGTGGCCTTTATTAGGCTTCAGTTCTGCGATCTCTTCGGCGTTCCCAAGAACATTGCAATTCCATCAAGTCAGCTTGAGAAGGCCCTTGATAATGAGTGCATGTTTGATGGGATTTCAATTGATGGCTTTACAAGAGATGATGAAAGCGACATGTATCTTTATCCGGATCTTGACAGCTTTGAGATCTACCCCTGGCGTCCACAGGCAGGTAAAGTTGCAAGAATGTTCTGTAACGTTTATACCTCAGACAAGGAGCCCTTTAATGGAGACCCCAGGACAATTCTTGAAAAGGTTCTTAATAAAGCTAAGGCACTTGGCCTTAATTTCAAGGTTAATCCAAGGCTTGAGTTCTTTTTATTTGACTATGACGACAACGGCAATCCAACAGCAACCACCAAGGAAAGAGCAGGCTATTTTGATGTAGCACCTCTTGATCAGGGTGAGAATGTTCGCCGTGAGATTATATTAAACCTCGAGGAAATGGGCTTTACAATTTCCTCATCACACCACGAGATTGCACCTGCACAGCATGAGATTCAGTTTGACGAGGAAGATGCTCTTAGGGCTGCAGATATGATCATGACTTTCCGAATGGCTGTCAAGACTATTGCTAAAAAGCACGGTCTTTATGCAACCTTTATGCCCAAGCCTGTAGAAGGCATCAGCGGATCTGGTATGCATCTTAGTTTCCTTGCCCAGGACAGCCAGGGAGAAAATGTATTTGTTGATAAAAATGGTGATCTGTCTGACGTAGCAGGAAGCTTTATCGCAGGTGTTCTCTCCCACGCCAAGGGCATGACACTTATAACAAATCCTATCGTCAATTCCTATAAGAGACTAGTTCCAGGATATGATGCACCCGTAAATATTTCCTGGTCCAAAAAATCCAACGGCAGAAGCGCACTTATCCGCATTCCTTCAAGAAAGGGTGCCGCCACAAGAGTAGAGGTCAGAAACCCTGATGCAACCTGCAATCCATATCTTGCAATTGCACTGATCCTTGCCGCAGGCCTAGAAGGAATTGAGAAAAAGCTCACTCCTCCTGCTGAGCTTTCTGAGAATATAAGAAGTATTTCTTTTGACCAGACCAAGGAAAGCGGTGTAGAGATTCTTCCAATGACCTTGGGTGAAGCTATATCTGCCTTTAAAGCTGACTCCTTTGGAAAAGATATCCTTAGTGAATCTGTTTACCACAAGATCCTGGAGGTCAAAAAGGCTGAGTGGAAAGAGTTCAGAACCTGCGTTACCAAATGGGAAATAGATAAGTACCTCAACAACTTTTGATTATACTAAAACAGACATAAATACACTTAGAGTTTGAGGTCAGATCAGTGAACATTATCGTAGCTTTTGCCAAGGCAGAAGATGCCAGTAAATTCAAAAGCATATTGCTCCGTGGCGGATTTGAGAGCGTTACTGCTGTCACATCCGGAATGCAGGCCCTGTCTGCCATGGAGGATCTAGGAAGCGGAGTCATAGTCTGTGGCTACCGCTTAAGTGACATGCTCTATTCTGACCTATCCTCTGACCTTCCCGGGTACTTTCAAATGCTCATGATTGCCTCCCCGGACAAGGCTCCAGTAGGAAACGATAATTCCCGTCTTATTTATCTGCCCACTCCTGTGACCAGAGAAAGCCTATACTCCACCATAAACATGATGATGGAGGGTGTACACAGGCTCCGCAAAAAAGCAAAACAGCATCGCCTCGAAAGAAGCGATGCTGATAAACAAACTATAGGTAAGGCAAAAGAAATTCTGATGGACAAGCACCATATGACAGAGCCACAGGCCCACAGGTATCTTCAAAAGCGCTCCATGGAGTCAGGCTGTAACCTTGTGGAAGCTGCTGAGATGATCATCTCTCTTGAGAATTACTAATGTACCGAGTTTCTCCTGAACTCTGTTGGAGATACTCCTACAACTGCCTTGAAATTCTTCATAAAGTGCTTGCTGTTGTCATAACCAACTTTTGCACCTATATCATTAACTCTTAGCTGGCTCTCAAGAAGGAGCTTTTTAGCCTCAGAAATCCTAAGATCTCTTACATAGGATACAAAATTCTGCCCCGTATAGTTCTTGAAAGCTGTGGAAAAGAGCGAATAATTCATAGATACATAATTAGATACAACCGCCATATTTATATCTGTCTGGAAGTTTTTCTTTATGTAATCTACAGCCTGTATCATTTTCTCTGTCTGGGTGTCACCTGAATTTTCCATAAATCTGCTATTTTCCTTGTATACTGCATCCAAAAAAGCATCCCGAAACTCAGAAAGTGAGCCATATAGATAAGGCTTTGAAGCGTCCATAGGGAAGCTTTTCTTGTATACGTTTTCAAACTCCTTTGTAAAAAATGCTAAGGCAGCCTCAAATTCTTTTGCAGGAATCTGCTCTCTGCCTGCTGCGATAAAAAAGCCGTTCCACTCTTTTTCAAGCTGCTCTGTCTTATCTGTGCCTATGAGATGAACTCTTGTACTGACTTGAGTTTTGTCGCAGAGTCTTATGCCATTTTCTATAAGCTTTTGTGGAACATTAGTATTTTCCTTTGTTTCATAGACAATTGTCTCTGTAAAAAAGGCTTTGCTCCTTCTGTCTATCGCCTGAAGATAGGCCTTTTTCAGGTATGCAGCATCAGTGTAGCAATCACTGATCCCTGCAGTAGATACAATTCCATTTTCTTCATCGGATAGCTTTTCTATAAGCTGATCATATTTCTCTTTTCCCAAAATATGGATCACAGAGCCACTGGTCTCAGATAGCATGAAACTACCGGAAAGTTCCCTTTGTATCTCATCTGTGCTGCTGGAAACTACTATATAGTAGCTGTCTCCAACCTCTTCTCTTATGTTTTTGCCAAGAGCTTCAAGGGTTTCGGGACTCTCGTCCTTATCTTCAAGCACGTATTTCAAGAACTTTTTGCCGAGCTCTCTATTGTTTTTCTGAGCATCCTTCATTTTGGAGATTTCTTCTTCTAGCTTTTCCATAACGTTTTTAAGCTTGTCTCTCTCAACAGGCTTTAGGATGTACTCTCTGACTCCGCCTCTCATCATCTCTACTGCATAGGAAAAATCATCATACCCGCTTACCGCAATAGTAATTGGCTTTTTCTCAAGCTCCTGCATGGCATTTACAAGCTCAATGCCGTTCATCTTGGGCATTCTGATATCAGTGAACATTACGTCCACATCCTTTTCTCTTAGAACTTCCATAGCTTTTAAGCCATTGGCACACTCTATTACTTCCTCAACGGGAACGCCGCACCTCTTTATCATGGTGGATATTCCCTGTCTTATTAACTTTTCATCCTCAACTACAAGTACTGTCCGCATTCAAACCTCTTTTCATAGGAATCTTGACGTAGACCTTGGTGTAGCACCCTTCCATGGCTGCAACCTCGATTCCATATTCATCGCCATATTCCATTCGTATCCTGTCCTGAACGTTCTTAAGTCCTATTCCGTTTCCTGATCCGCCTGCAGTTGGCAGTTCTCCGGATATCTTTTTCCTTAGAACCTCAAGTTCCTCGTCGTTCATTCCACGGCCATTATCTGTGATCTCGATAGTACAAAGATCACCTTCAGGAATGCCCTTCATGTAAATTGTGGTATCGTCCGCCAGTTCTTCTATTCCGTGAACTATGGCGTTTTCAATTATGGGCTGCAGAGACATCTTGGGAATTCTCTGGCTTAGTATCTCCTCTGGCATGTTCAGAGAAAGATATATCTCATAATCAAATCTTAGATTGATAAGGGCCATATAGTTTTTGATGTATTCTATTTCCTCAGATACCAGCACTGTCTCAGATGTCCATTTCATACTGTATCTGAGAAGTTTTCCAAGGCTTGTTATAGCATCGGAGATGTCATAGTCCTCTTTTATCTCAGCCATCATCTTGATGGATTCAAGGACATTATAGATAAAGTGGGCATTTATCTGATTCTGCAGGGCCTTTATCTGGGAGTCCTTTACAAGAACTTCTCTGTTTATGTTCTCCTTCATGAGGTCATGGATATTATCAAGCATCCTGTTGACCTGATGGGCAAGTTCACCCATTTCATCAGTTCTGCCATCTTCCCTGGTCCTTACGTCCATGTCGCCGCCGCGAACCTTTCTGATGGTTGCGAGAACCTCATAGAATTTTTTAAGGACATGATTGACAACAACGTCTATAACAAAGGCCATACCTGCAAGTATTATCAGCATACCTATGATGTAATTGGTCCTGAGCTTATAGACTTCGCTGAGGCTGTCTGATATGTCGTTTACAGAAACCAGTGTTCCCTTCAGTTCCGGAATATACATGCCTGAAACTACACTTTTTTGCTCTTTTTTGTAGCTGGTTGTGATCCTTGAAAGTTCCCCCGACTGATCAGGCTCTTTCATTGCATCAGCAAGCTCTATTGCAATCTCTGCAATGCCATCATCTTCATTACTTCCATAGATGATCCTGCCTTCATCAGTAACAAAGCAGCTGCTCTCGCCGCTAATATCCTCATACATTGACGGGAACATAGTTCTCATGGCCATATTTGCTTCAATAACGCCAATCCTGCCATGAAGCTTATCTGACATAGGTGTTATAAGAGCTATCAGAGGCTCTCCCTCAGAGTTTGCAAAAAGATTATCCCGATAATCAAATATCCATCCACCAGTTGAAGCCATGTGAGCCCAGCTCTGCTTGTTCATTCTGCTGTGGGTAAAGAGAACCGGCATCATCTCCTGAATGTTGTCATTGACTGCATAGTATCTTACTCCCTTTAAAACAGGGTTATTATTTATAAGTCTCTCTAAGGCTGCCACGTCATTTCTGTAAATATCTATCCACTGCCTTGTGCTGAACTGGCCGCCTCCTGCAGCACAGATCAGTACGTTGTTCATGGTATCGTTTGATAAAAAGAACTGTGTGGTCATGTTGATTGAATCAATGTTGTTAGCTATGGAGTCCTGGCGCCTTTCCATTGTTGCCTGCATGAAGTTCACGTTTTCTTTTACAGAGGACTGTTCCATGTTGTAAAAGACGATTCCTCCAAGGACTGCTATTGGCAACATGACAAAGATCAGCACGACACCGGTTAGTCTGATATTCAGTTTTAGGTCATTTATCTTACTTAAGACCCAGCTTTTCTTTTGCATTTTCGACATATTGGTATCTCTTTTCCTGAAGCTGCTTGTAACCTAAGGCATTCCTGTCAGCTATAAACTTTTCAAGAATCTGGTCAAACTCTTCATCGCTTTTTGCAAGAAGAAGGCTCTGAAGAGTATCGCTCCACAGCTTTTCAATCCTGGCGTTTGTATAAGCATCCTCTGTATCTGCAGGAAGGATTATGTCATAGACGCCGGTGTAGGTGGCATAAGGATATGTCCAGTCTTCCAGCTGCTGCGTGGGGCTATCGCTCTTTTGTTTCCACTTAAGCTGCATTACATTGTCCTGGAACATCCAGTAGGCATCATCAGCTCCGTAGAGGGCGTCATAAGCTGTTCTGTCCGTATTTAGGAGCTTTTGAACCTCGGGCTTTACTACTTCTTTTCCATCTATCACATCGTAGGTTACGCCTTCCACCCCAAGGTATACCATCTTCTGGCCTTCCTCTGAGAGCATGTAGTCTATGAACTTTATAGCTCTGTCAGGATTCTTGCAGTTCTTGCTGACCATGGTTATGGTCCAGCCGCTTACTGTGTTGGTTGGAAGCACGTGGTCGTCGCCATTTTTGTTCTTGGGGCCATCCACAGCAATATAGATGCTGTCTGGATTCTTGGCATAGAGGGCCTTTTGCTGCGCAGACATATCCGTGTACTGGTACATCATGCAGAAGTACCTGCCCTCCTCAATCTTTTCCTCCATCTGCACACGCTGGTCTATGAAAAGATCTGTAGAAAGATATCCCTGTTCTCCAAGGCGCCTGAACATCTTAAGCCATTCAATGTATTCTGGGTCTGTGTCCCTGTCATAAAGCTGGCCATCCTTCTCATAAGGAATAGCCAGGAAATTCTGAAGATATAGGTCAAAAGAAACATTTCCTGTATCGTCAAAGATATGAGCACCTATAGGTATAAGGGGCTTGCCATCTACCTCCGGAAACATCTCAGCAGCTTTTTTGACTGCTTTCTCAAAGCCTTCAATTGTAGTCATATCAGGGCTACCAATTGCTTCGTAAATGTCCTTTCTTACAAGGAAGGTCTGATTGGAGCCTATGTTATCGTTATTGGATACGTCTCCAGGAGTTACGCTTGAACAAGGATATCCGTAAATATTGCCGTCAGCCTGGGTGTACCAGGATCTGGCCTGAGGGTCAGAAACCTCGTAAAAATAAGCATCATACTGATCTGCCAGCTCATTCAGGGCGTAGACCATATCACCCTGGATCATTTCATTGACTTGGGGTTCCCACCAGCCAAGAGTTATAAGATCTGGAAGTGTGCCTGCTGCTATAAGAGAATTGAGTTTTTCCTCCTCATTGCCCTGCGGTGCTATGAAGTTTATATCCACCCCTGTTCTGTCAGTGATAGCCTTAGATACAGCATTGTCGCCCCACTTGGTATTAAACCAGGAATAGTTTATATACCAGTCAAAGGTCACCTTATCTGAGTCTGTCACAGGCGTCGAAGAGGAAAGAGATGTATCACCAAAAGCCTCCTTATGACTGATGCCACATCCAGTCATGGCAAGAGAAAGTGCCGCTACGATAGCAATGCTCTTTTTAAATATCTTTTTCATCAAAAAACTATTGCTCCCATAAAAATTCATGAATCTTCGTTTTATTTATTGCAATATAATAGCACACAAAACACTTAAAGGCGACCCTGAAAAAGGTCGCCAGAAAAAGTGTGTTAAACTCTGTATTATTGCGTATTTATTCCTTGACGCTACCAGCTGAGATACTGCTGATAATGTACTTGGAGCAGAAACAAAATACGATGATGATAGGTACTACTGATATTGCTACTCCAAGATAGATCGCACCCTGGTTCTTCTGAAGATCTGTGGCTGCATTAAGAGTCGAGATCATAACCGGAAGCGTCATCTTCTTGGGTGAATTCAAAAGAATGAGTGGAACCAGGTATGAGTTCCAGTTTCCAATGAATGTTCCAATTGACATTGTAGCAATACCAGGAGCCATGATAGGGAGCACGATCCTATGGAATATATGTATTTCTGAGGCGCCGTCAATTCTGGCTGCTTCCATTAGTGACTTTGAAAGTGTAGCCTTTACGTACTGGCGCAGGAAGAATACGATTCCTGGAGATGCCATGGCTGGAATGATAAGTGGTATATAGGAGTCGATGAGGTGGAGCTTCTGGCACAGGTTGTAGAAACCTATAAGTGAGAGCTGACCTGGGATCATCATGAATACCACGATTATCTTAAACAAAAGGTTGTTGCCCTTCCATTCGTACATTGCCATTCCAAAGGCTGTAATAGCTGAGAAGTACGCTGTAAGGAGAGTAGCCGGGACTGCAACCTTTAAGCTGTTAAAGAATCCAAGGAAAAGATTCACATAGTCAAAAAGTACTACCCAGTTGTCGTGTAGGCTCTTTCCCGGCATGAATGAAAATGAATGTGTTATTTCAACACCAGATCTGGTGGCGTTGACGATCATGAGGTAAAAAGGAAGAAGGCATGTAAGGGCAAGGCCTATCAGTAATATGTACAATATAGTTTTTTTGATCTTGTTAGCCATAGGTCTTAATCCTCCTTTCCACCGATAAACTTAAATTCCATAATGGAAATAAACAAAATTATAAAGAACAGGGTGTAAGCTATTGCAGATGCAAAGCCCACCTGACGAGTTTCAAATCCAAACTTATAAAGGTACATTACAACTGTCTGAAGTGTTCCACCTGGTTCACCTGCAGTTGATGGGCCTGTCATAAGGAATGGCAGATCAAAGAGCTGAAGTCCGCCAATAAGTGATGTTACAGCAACATATAAGAGGATTGGGCGCAAAAGAGGAAGCGTAATGCTGCCAAATACTTTCCATCTGCCAGCGCCGTCGATAGCTGCTGCCTCAAAATAGTCATTAGGAATTCCCTGAACTCCCGCCATCAGGATGATAAAGGAGTTACCAAACCACATCCATGCCTGGATCACAGATATTACAGCCCAAGCTGTAGATCTTTGGCCCATCCAGTTGATCTGCTGGTCAACTATACCTGTTGCCAGAAGGAGCTGGTTAAAGGTTCCATATTTCCAGTCAAGCAAGGTCTTAAACAAAAATGCCACTGATGTAGCTGCAATCAGGTTTGGCAGGTAGTATACTGCACGGAAGATTGCAAGCCCGCGAACCTTATACTTGATATCGCTAAATACAATTGTCAAAAGAAAAGCCAGTCCCAGCTGCAGTACAATATTTAATGACCACATCTTGACTGTATTATAAAGTGCCCGCCAGAAGAATTTATCTTTTACTACTCTGATATAGTTGGCAAGGCCTGTAAATTCCGGGTCTCCGTAGCCCTTATAGGTAGTAAAACTTAGGAATAAGGTTCTGAAAACCGGATAAACACTAAAGATAAGGAAAACAATAACAAACGGGAGTACGAACAGATACGCCGCGTTATTCCTGTTTTTCTTCTTTTTAATTGCTGCTCTCATATTTCCTCCCGAAAAGGTTTTTCTAAGGATATTTGGGGCGCCGTCACCATCTTGCGGATCACACGGCAATGTTAACTCCACAGGAAAGTACAGCGCCCCGTTATTGACTTAATTTATAGAGATTTAGAATTATCTCTCGATCTGAATTTCTGGATATGTTGACTCAATTACATCGTAGAAATCGTTGATTGCTGTCTCTTTGTCAGCCTCTCCAGTCTTAACTGCTGTGCAAGCTGCTCCCCAAGCATCGTTAATGATCTTGTCGTAACGTGTTACCTTTGAGTAGTCGATACCTGCTGCCTGTGCCTGCCAGAATGAATAGAGGTGCTGTCCGCCATATACTGCGTTCTCATCATCTTTGTGCTTCTCAAGAACAGATACAAGTGATACTGTGTCACCTTCTGACTTCTCAATCCACCACTCAGCTGTGTTCTCATCAAGTGTTACCCACTTAAGGAAATCCCAAGCCAGGTCTTTGTGCTCAGACATTGCTGAAATGCCGATGAAAGTGCCCCCTCCAAAACCGTAAGCTGGTCCTGAACATACTCCCCATTTGCCTGATGTTTCACCAACATTGTCGCGGAGTGTGAGTACGCCCCAGCTTGGAAGTCCAAACGCAAAAACTTCTGTTGTATCAAGGTCCTTGGTTGCCTCTGCGAAAGCCTCTGCATCCCAAACGTTTACTGAATCATCTGCATAGCTCTGTACTTCTGCTGTAAGGATAGGTACCTCACCAGCCATAGCCTGATACCATGGTGTTGACCACTGGTTTGCATAAGCTGTAAGGTCATTCTGATAAAGATTTACAACAAGATCCATGTAATCAAGACGTGCCTGGTCAAGGTTGAGCTTGTCATCTACAACCCAGGCTGTATCGCCTGAGAAGTATCCAATCTCTGCATCAGAAGCAAAGATACGATAGCCGCTGTCCTTGAGCTTTTGAGCTGTATCAAGGATTGTTGTGTAATCCTTAAAGAGTTTTCCGATTTCATCTGGATCATCTGTGCCGAATACTTTTTCTGCTATATCTCTTCTGTAGTAGATTCCTGCAGGTGTTATCTGATAAGAGATTGCTCTTTGGATTCCCTCTGAATCCTGTCCTACTTCCCATACATAGTCAACGATCTGGTCTTTATAGTCCTGAGCGTTGTATGGTGCCTGGTTAAGGTCTTCAAAATATCCTGCCTCGTAGAAGTCCTCAAGCATCTGAGGCTCACCTACGATGATATCTGGTGTTGTCTGTCCACCGTTAAGTGCTGTCTGTACCTTTGTTACATAGTCAGCTGGCTCGATAACAACTGTCTCAATCTGTACGTCATGGTCTTCTACATACTTCTCTGCGAAGGTCTGAAGGTCTTTGGCCAGAGTCCAGATAACAAGCTTCTCACCACTTGTTCCAACTGACTCTGTATTAGTGTTTGCTGCAGGTTCTGCAGTTTCTGTTGTTGTTTCTGCTACTGTCTGTGCGCTGCCATCGCTTCCGCATGCCACCATGGAAAGTGCCATTACGCCAGCAAGCGCGCTAGCCATTACTCTTTTGAATTCCATAATGAATCCTCCCTCCAATTACATTGGTTACTGTATATCGGATGCTTCCAGTGCCACCAGGGCACATGTCCGACGTTCTTTGTTATGAGGTAATTATAGATTTGGGAAAAAAGTAAAAAAATGACACCTTTTTTATTTAGGTGTCATTTTTTGAGTGCATATTTTTTATTTTTAATATGTGTTTCCTGAAATCAGTAGTTATCTTGGATTATTTGCAGGCTGCGCATAATCTCTTTATCCAGGCCCAGGCAAGGTCTGACCAGTAACCAACGTCTTCTTTAAGGCTCATGTCTATGCCTGATGCTGGCATTTCATTACCGGAAAAGAACTGCTCTATCAACTCTTCTCTTCGTTTATCTGATACATTTACGCCCTTTCCTTCCTTAACAGCAAAGGCTGCGCGCATAACCTGTTCCATAGTGTAATCGCCACCAGACCAGCCCTGGAAGAAGGTCTTATTGGCTATTGTAAGGCCGTGGTGTCCTGCAGGGAATACGTAGTGGGCAAATGGAATGTTCTTTTTCCTAAGTGCCATGGCAAAGAGGTAGCTGTTCTCTACTGGAACTGCACTGTCCTCCTGGGTCTGCCACAAAAAGCATGGAGGCGTATTTTCTTTTACCTGCTTCTCCAATGAGAAGTACTCAAGTTCCTCCGCATCAGGGTTATCTCCAAGGAGGGTCCTTACTGAGTCCTTGTGAGTAAACTCTCCTGTTGTGATAACAGGATATGAGAGGATCACGCCATCTGGCCTGTTGGAAATTCCGGCGTATTCAGGGTTTGTATCTTTTATATCATCAAAGTGCACTGCAAGAGATCCGCAGACGTGAGCGCCTGCTGAAAAGCCCATGATAAAGAACTTTTCTGGATCTATGTTGTACTTATCCGCGTTTTTCCTTATAAATCTCACAGCTCTTGAAATGTCTTCTAGTGGCTGTTTCTTGAGGGGCACGGACATGGTGATGTCTGTTGTGTAGCTAAGAACGAAAACGTTCATCCCGCGGCCAAAGAACTCCATAGCAGGCAACTCTCCCTCGTGGGAGCAGCACATGCAATATCCGCCGCCTGGAATAACCAGCATACATGGGCGTTTCTTACTATCTTCATGAAGGTAGGCAAATACGTTTGGTGTAAAACCATAGGCTGCAGCGTAGTTGTACTCTCCATCCTGATAGATATTCTCGCGAAATCTCTTTATCTGAGGGCCATTTTGAGGCATGCCCTTAAGGAGATAGTCTTCATCAGAATAGTCTGGCTCCCATTTATATTCTTCCTTAATATCTGCAAAATCTGTATTTGATTGTTTACTCTCTGCATTGGCAGTATCTTCATAAGATTTAAGGGCTACTTCAAGTATCGCATAATAAGCCTCTTTGGCCTGGCATTTTCCCTGGAACAGGAGCGGATAACTTGTCTCTCTTCTAAAGCCTGTAAGCCAGCTGTCTTCGTCTCTAAGATTCCAGAAGGTAACGCTTGTGATGTTGGCTTTACCTGACTTTTTAGCATCAAGGTAGATCTTGAAAAACTCCTTATATCTAAGGGCCAGTGCGTGCATAGACTCATCACTTGGATCAGCGTTGTGCATATCAAGCTCTGTTATATTGAGTTTGAGTCCAAGGGCTCCGTACATTTCTACAGCTGTCTTGTAGTTTTCAAGGTCAGGGTGGTCCATTAGAAGGTGAGACTGCATTCCCATGCCATCTACAAGTTTTTCTTCCATAAGGGGCTTTAAAACGTGCTCTATTATGTAATCTCTTTTCCAAGGCTCTGCTGCTTCATAGTCGTTGTAGAAAAGATCTACTCCAGGAGCCACATATTTTCTGGCATATTCAAAGGCCTTTATAAAGAAGTCCTCTCCAACTGTCTTGGTCCAGATAGATTTCCTGAAGGCTCCCTCATCCACGATCTCGTTGACCACATCCCAGGCATAGATGATTCCAGGGTAATTAGTCTGCACAAAGTCAAGAACGCCGTGGATGTAGCTTTCAAGCCTTTTTAGAATTGTTTCTCTGTCTGCATAGGGAAAGAGCTCATTGTAGTTCTCACAGAAGAACCACTTAGGGGTCTGATTGTGCCACACAAGGGTGTGACCGCGCATGGCAATGCCGTTTTCCCTGGCAAACTCAAGGTAAGGAATTGCGTTTTCGAAGTTAAGTGCCGGTGACAGGTTATATTTTTCCGGCTGCTCTTTATTTTTTTCCACATCAAGAAAGTACATAGGCTTCATGTCGTTTTCGCAGGTGAAGCTGTTAAACTGCTCTGTCAGAAGCTTCATGTGAGCGGCTGTATGGAGGTTCCATCTGGAAATAGCTGCTCCAATCTTGAAAAATGGTTCATAGGCGGTTTTTAAGTTCATGATTGCCCTCTCGTTATCCGGTGTAATGTCAATATGAGCAAAAATACTCTTAGTGCAATATATTTTTTGCAATTTTAATGATACAAAATCAATTTCTGATGCACTACGCATTTATTGCCCGAAATTACTCAAATGCGGCTTTATTGATCTTTACAGTTCACCAATTTTTGCTATGTATTTTCGACATGACTTATTGTGCGTGTGTAATTTGCCTATTTGGAGGTTTATTTACTCTCTTGCAATTCGTAATATAATACTATAATGAGGCGTCGAGAAAATCGCTTACAAGATGCCTTATGATAATTAAAATGCACCATGAAATAGAAATGTGCATAGCAAGGAGATTTCATTATGTTTAGTTTAAGTGAAAGAAAACAAGAAAGACTATATAAACAGGTTATGGAGAATGAGATAGTTTCCCCACAGATGTACAACCTGTATCTTGGCGGTGTTGTTATCTATGGACTTTTAGTCAATATAATACTTTGTTCTACCTGTACTGAATTTGTTCTTAGAACAAATCCAATATTATTCTACATTGGATATTTTGTCAGCGTATTTGCAGGAACTATGATTTCATCAAAGAGTAACAGTCCTCTTATCAGTTTCCTGGGCTATAACCTGGTAGTTATTCCTGTAGGACTTGTAGTTACATCCGCTGTATATTGGTATGGAGGCCTTAGCTCCTATGTTGTTCTTCAGGCTATAGTTTATACAGCGGGTATTACTTGTATCATGATCTGCTGTAGCATCCTAAAGCCTGAGTTTTTCTCAAAGCTGGGTGGAGTATTATTTGGAAGCCTTATCGGACTTATTATTGTAGAAGGAGTATTTCTTATCCTTGGGGTTTCTCAGTCACTTACAGCTCTTGCAGGCGCTGTACTCTTTTCCCTGTATATCGGGTATGACTACTACAAGGCTCAGCAGTATCCCAAGACTGTGGACAATGCTGTAGACAGCGCCCTTGACATTTACCTTGATATCATAAATCTCTTCCTCAGAATCCTTCGTATTCTTGGAAGCAGATCATCTTCTTCATCATCCAAGAAGAATCATTTCTGATGTGAGCCAATGAGCCGCTGGTCAGCATAGTTGACATATTTCAATAATAAATCTGCAATAAAGAAAAAGCCCTTGTGGTCGGTACAGAAATCATCCGATCATAAGGGCTTTTCTTTTATTATCTGATTTTTTAGTCTTATTGAATGCTCAAACTCTTTGGCACTCTTTCTTGATAAACATTGGCCATATAGCAACTACAAAGAGCCATAGGATACAACGTGCTACGAAATTGCCCCAATGTCCGCCGAGGGCTGCTCCGACTGTAGCAGGTGCAATGTACTCTTTCCATGAAAAGGTGATCAAAAAGCCAACAAAGGCAAGAACAGGGAGATTTTTTGAACCTGTTGGAATCTCGTATTTTATATAATGACGCTCAATAAAGCTACCTACCAAAAAGCCTGTAAAAGCGCCACAAGCCTTAAAGCTGTCATTCATCATCTTTTGCGGATTTACTAAAAGTTCGCCATCCACATAATCCATAGGATATGGCTTCTGGGTGATGTATATCAAAACTCCTATGACTGCAATGACTCCAACTATTGAAAGAATATCAAGTATTTTATCATTGCCATCTATTTTCTTCTGAACAGCTCCAACTATGCAGATTATGATCACAGCTTCTGTAAAGCCCACAATCACGTCCTGTGGAGTATGCACACCAAGGAAATTCCTGGAAAAACCTGTCAAAGCTATCATTACTGCGCAGATTACCGCAAGATACGTGCGCTTTTTCCTCTGCCAGGCAAAGGTTGTACCATAAGTACACGTGGCGCTCATAGTATGTCCACTAGGAAAAGAATAGCCTGTCGCCGCCACCTTGGAATCTCCCGCAGGTTCAATAAGTTCAGACCTTATCCATGGGCGATATGCACAAACTGTCAGCTTGATAACTCCATTTACCAGTTCTCCAACGCCTAGAGTTGTAAGAAAACGATAGCCCCATTTCTTGTCCACACACCAGAAGATGATAAATGGCAAAAATGGCATAATATCTACTGCAATTTTCGAAATGCCATTGAAGAATTCATCAAATATTCCCCCTGTCGCATTTCTGATTTCCTGTAGCCACAACAAATACTGAATATCAAACATTTTTAATTCCCCTCTCATCGTATACTTTTTTATCAACATATAGATTATAACTCAATTAAAAATACCGAAATGGGAATTTTTTATAAATTATTCAGTAGTTTATTGCTCTCCTACATATTCGAAGCTGATTCCATTATCATGAGATACATATAGTCCTGAAGGGTGTTTGCCTAGTTCCTCGCTGTAATAATCCCCAGACCAGGCACTCTGCCCTACTAACATAAAGAGATCACCATCTTCTGCCCACACTTTTTCAGGAATCACAAAGGGATTGTAGATTGATCCATCAGCAAGGGCCACCCTGGCAGAAGGGAAATTTATCTGGGTAAAAGACCTGCCTCCATCAGCTGTCCTGTACAAAAAGGCGTCATCTCCACCATTATATGAAAGGCAGGCAAAGCCAAGCTCTGTATCGTCAATAAAGGTAATCCACTTAGCTTCTCCACCACTTCCATTAAAGGGATCCCTATTTACCAGGGCTGCACTGTTTCTACCTTCTTTATAAGAGATCAGGACATAGTAACTACTACCTGCTGCCCTGTCAGTTGCAACCATTTCATAGGTAATTCCATTTTTAGTTTTATAAGAGCTCCCTTGGCTATAAGATGAAAAGTCCTCTGCCTGGCCTTCAGAATTCTCTTCTGCCTGAGAGTTTTCCACATTCTTGGGTCTGGTAAGCTCTTTATCCACAAAATCATAGAGTCCACCGTAGAGGATTTCTCTGTCATAGCCATTACTGACATACTGTGCAAGATTAAAGGTAACCGTCTCAGGATACATATAAATAAGGATTTCCTGATACAGCCAGGGTGCTTCCTCATATGAAACCTCTTTTAATGAGCTTTCTATCCAGTCGCAGATATCACCACAAAACTTGGTCATATCCTGCATACCGTTTTCATCCAGTATCGGAACTGATACTGTACCAATTGTGTTATCAGCACAGTCTTTTTCTTCCCAGCTAAGGCCTCTTTGTATCTTATCTGGAAAAGTTTCTTCCGCCACATCCTTAAACGCATAGAGAAGTTTATATTCATAGAGCTTCTGTCTTGCAGTTTCAGCATCTTCCGCTTCCTGGCTCGCATCCTCTGCAGGCTGATCCGCTGTAAGCTTATTGGATTCATTTACTTCCGAAAAAGAACATGCTGACAAAGCCAGCGTGCCTAGTAAAATCCCCAGTACAACCTTTGTTTTCATAATCAACTCACTCCATAGAAAAGACTGTAATGTCACAAACCATGCGAATTACAGTCTTTATACTTCAAATAGTTTTATTCTTTTTCCCTTGTAATTGGAAAAACATTGCCGCATACATTGCATTTATAATATTCTATCATATTCCCATTCACGACAGGAGTGCTGCTAGTTATGGAGCTGTAATTATCTCCTCAGCCATATCAAAGAGCTCATCCTCTGTCATATCAAGGTCAAACCCTAGCAGACAATACGATATTCCATTTATTTCAAAAGTCACGGAACTGCAATAATCTGTGTATCGTTCGTCGCTTCCAACGCTAATGGAGAAGTTTCTTTCGTTTGCTTCTCTTTCAAGCTCTTCCTTACTAGGTTCCTCATCCACAGGGAGATTTAGACACTCTGTATAGTTATAGTACACGGTAATTCCATCAATATCCCTGACTGCTGTATCTCCTTCGTGGGGATCATCATACATTTCTGCCGGATCAGCACTGAGGCTTATCCAAGGGCATCCCTCTTTTACATAGGTTATGTCAATACCATTAAAATGTCTAAGATCATTGCCATCTTCATCCTGAGTCTTTGCTTCCTCAACCTCCATACAATCAAATGTATAACCATTACTAAAGGCTTCAACAGCTGTGATATCAAGCTCAGCTTTTTCCTCAATTTTAGCTAAATCTTCAAAACTACTGGTCCTGGTATCTATCCTATTCCAGCTGACTATTCCTGCCGCTTCTCCTGCAGCAAATGCAGTAACACTAAATAGTGTCAGACATGCTGCAACTGCTATTCCTAACTTTCTAATATCAAGTTTTCCCTTCATACGACCTCCATTTGCACTTCCACCATTCATTAACTGGCGGATCATATGCTCTTTTTCATAATCAGAAAATTTGATATTCTCCATGGACTTTTTGTAGTTTTCTATATTTCCACTCTTCATAACGCCTGCTCACCTACCTTATAAATACTGGCATATTCATCTGACAATGTATCCTTTAGAATCTTCCTGCCTCTTGATAGATACTTGGAAACTGCCGTTTTTCTTTTACCCATGATATCTGCAATTTCTTCTGTGCTGTATTCTTCATAGTAATACAGATATATGGCAGTCCTATAATTAACCGGCAATCTGGCAATTTCCTCAAGTATTTCAGAGTTCTGCACCTGCTGTGCTTCCTTTTCAGAAGCTTCGTCCAGTGATACAGTTTTCCTGAAAAATGCATTCTTCCTGAAGTCATGACAGGCATTGATCGTTGTTCGTATCATCCAAGCCTTTTCATGTTCTCTATTATCAAAAGAAATGCTGCTTGTCATATACTTTAAGAAAACTGTCTGACATATATCCTCGCTGTCATAAGTTTGCTGCAGGTAGTTGTAGCTGATTCGTTTTATCATATCTGAGTATTCATCTACAACACGCCTAACTTCCTGTTCATCCATGTGTGAATATTCTCACTTTCTGTTTCTTTTAGAAGGCCTTCTACTAATAATACGATTCAGCTTAAAGAAAATGGACACAAAAACGTAAGAACCTTCAACATACTGTTGACGGTTCTTACGCTTTTATACCGAGAATAAATCATGATTTTCCTCTATAAACTCATAAATAGTTTTTCTCGTAATTTTCTTACTAATTGTGTCTCCAGTCTCATGTGCATGCTTTTGCAAATTGTAAATCTCTGTAAAGCCATCCTTTCTAATTATCACAATCGGATCCGAATAAAATAGAGTACCTTCCTTTTCTAACACGCATAATTCGTACCCTAAAAGTTTCTTTATAACAACGCAGGCCATTAAAAACTCACTCCCAAGCAGGTATTGTCTCAATATTATGATTATTCCACATCTCTAAGAGACTGGCCTTATGTTCCTTGTACCATGCTTCTATAACGGGAATTACATATTTAGAAAAGCCACCTTTTATAGTTCCTTCTTTGAGTTTAATGCTTCCCTGAACATTATCATCCAGATAATTAACATCAACAGATGGACTACCTTCAAAAGCAGAATCCATAAATATCTCAATATCACAGAATTCTGCAATTTTAACCATTGACTTCTTATCAGTCTGGTCTGTATATCCAGATTCTGCTCTCTTTTCTATTGTACGACGAGCATATTCGAGAAGATGCTCTCTATCCAGCCAGTCCATAGAGTTGAACAATTCTATTAATTCTCTTTCATCCGTTCCCTTGGGAATAACCATGTAATCAACATTCCTTCCTCTATTACTATCTTCTGTAACTCCAGATAAAAGATATTCTGGAGTTACTTCTAGCGCTGCACATATAGCCATTATTTTATCAGAGCCCGGATTAGTATTCTTCTTGCGCCAATCACTTATAGTAGTCGTTGAGATACCGGTTCTAAGAGAAAACTCTTTCTGAGTCATGTGACGCTCTTCTAGTAAGAAGAATATCTTCTGTCCTATTGTCATATCTGCCCCCTTCAAAAATCGTTAATTACGGATTAATAATATCATCGGGAACAAAAAACGTCAATCACTGTAATTTTCTAAAACTACTCAAAGACACAAAATATGTAATTATCAAAATGCAATCAGCAAGTGCCCAGGCACAGACTTCTCCAAAATAGATTCCATAATATCCATTTGTTGATTGCTTAGCTCTTCGTAATCTCTATTTTCCCTAATCTGATTCTTCCACGAATATCTATATCCACATGCTGGGGATAAGCAGCTTTATATTTATATATACTCATTACTATCCCAAGAAAAGCATATGAAATTAGGAGATTACTACCACCGGAGGAAATAAATGGAAAGAAGGATGAAAAATATGGTGTTACACCAAATCCAGCACACATATTGGCAATAGCATTTACAGCCAGCGCCATCATGCATCCGCTTCCCATAACAATTCCCAGTTGGTTCTTGGCTTTTGAAGAGATTACAAACCCTGCTACTATAACTGCAGCTACTACTGTGATCACAGCTATTAACACGGCATCTCCCCAGGTTGCCAATATATAAGTCAAAATATAATAGCTGTCAGGATTGGGCAACACTCCAATTATTTCTGAGGATGTTTTACCAGACTGACTTGCTGATTTAGTAATATCGCGAACCATTTTTATTGTATAATACGCCTCCGAGTCAGTTTTCAGCATAACCCGGATTCTATCCATCTGATATTGCGCCAAAAGACCAAATCTATACATAATAGCCAAGCATGCTACAGGAATAGCTGTAAAGAAAGCCCACATTGACACAATAGCAGGAATCTTTGGTACTTTTATCCAGCCCTTAACAATAGCTATTGTAAGCTGTACAAGCATACTAATTATCATTACTACAGCAGGCATCTTCTGAAACTTAATAAAAACAATTCCGCAGGGAATAATGATCCACAGAAGAGATTTTATCAAAGCCCCAAATCCATCGCCCCTATATTTATAGATTATTCCTGCATATGCCGGAACCATTAACAGCATAAGTGATGAAGCAAATATTCCTTCATGTCCAATAACAATCAAGGTATCATTTATTACTAGCATAAACTGCACTAATAATGCTGCTACTATAAATTTGGAATATTTGGCGATATTAGTATAGTCAATCAAGTAAAAAAGAATCATCGCTATAATGCCAAATATTGTATACAGAATATAATTGTCGCTCCCATTTACAAAAATCTCTTTTCCACTTGCTACTGCATCTTTGGTTATAAGAATGTGTATTATAGAGCCAAGTATACCAACGACAAGGGCTGCTATAACCATACTCCATGCCAAATGAGGTTTATGAACTCTATCCATTGAGATACCAACCTCAACCGGATCTCCCATATCAGCGACTGCGGCCTTTTCAGCGGACTCTCTATCCATTCCGGCTGCCATGTTGTCACTTATCTGATCTTCAATATGTGCCCTGATCTCATCCTCAATCCCCTTATGAGCTTTCTTAAATCGAACCTGCTCAAGTAGCTTCTTAATGTACTCCTCCATTGTCATACCCCCATTGCCAATACATTTGCTATCGCACCTGAATACTCATTCCATTCTTCTGTCTTGCTTTTGAGAAGTTTTTTCCCCTCTTTTGTAATACTGTAATATTTCCTTGTCTTCCCTAGGTATTCCTGCTCGTATACCTTTAGCATTCCTTTCTCTTCCAGTCCATGCAAAAGCGGGTAAAGAGTCCCTGCCTTGAGTTCAAATACATTCTGTGATTTCTTCCTAAGTGTATCAATCATTTCATAACCGTACATGTCTTTTTCTGACAAAAGCTTTAGAATCAGCATCGTCATACTTCCTGTTAAAAGAGATTTATCTACAGCCATCTTGTCCTCCTTATATAGATTGTCGATATAT
The DNA here is from genome assembly GCF_900102515.1 of Butyrivibrio sp. INlla14. GTDB lineage: Bacteria > Bacillota > Clostridia > Lachnospirales > Lachnospiraceae > Butyrivibrio. Next base: position 412 of record NZ_FMVS01000013.1, on the reverse strand, counting down.
TGCTTATCTATATACTATATCGATGTCCGATATATGTCAAATTCTTTTTTGTATATTGTTAACTTCCTATCTTTTTAACTCTCGTCGTCACTTCCGGTAAATCCCCTCAAAAAATCTCTTAATGCAGGGTTGATGATTTTTAATCCTCCTCATCAGCGTCCCCATTCATGAATTCTATGATCTCTTTCAGTGACTTTTTACTCTTCTCGAAAGCCTTCACCAGTTCCTTGCTCTCAAGTTCCCTGCGCTTTGTTATGAGCTTGTCCAGTTCTTTAAGCTCTGCTTCATATCTGTCTTTTGCCTTAAATACTGCCTCTTCCTGTTTCTTGATTCTATCGTCTAAACTTGTTCTTGCCATGATATCAGTCCTCCCTCTCTGCATTTGCCTTAACAATTACATTCTTTAGATCTT
>NZ_FMVS01000038.1 GCF_900102515.1 Butyrivibrio sp. INlla14 | reverse complement strand
GAGCTTACAACGAGAACAAGAAGAACTAATATATTTTAGTCCTGATATAATAAGCTATATTCAGAACAGGTAACTGTCTTTACAGTTGCCTGTTCTTTTTTGCGTTGAGCATTGTACAGTAAAGTGATAAAATTAATATTGGTAGTATTATGGGCATTTGCTTAAAAGGAGCATACATGGCTGTACAGGATTTGGATCTTGTCAATGAACTGAATGTTTATTCTGGCCTTGACTCGTTTAATGAAAATGTGCTTAAAAAGGAGCTTGAGCTCTGCGGCAAATTTGGAGGTGATGTGCAGAAGCTTAAGGCTCTTGGTTTTAATGCTCTTCAGCTGGTTGAAATCAGAAAGGGATATGAGGACAGTAAGGTTGATGTAAACAAATACCTTGATCCAAAGCTTTCCTGGACTGAGATGGAGGAAATGCGCCTTGAAATGACCCAGGGTATTGATATGAGTCAGTATAGGCAAATGGGATTTGATACCCAGCAGCTTTACCAGATAAGAGCAGGCATTTCTGATGGAGTAGATGTTTCTGTTTATGCCAAAAAGATATATATGGCTGACCAGATGAGAGAAATCAGAATAGGACTATCTAAAACAAATGGAGTCCCTATCATCTTTTATCAGGATCCGGCTTTTGACCCTCTTCAAATGAGAGAAATCAGAAAAGGGCTTGAGGATGGAATAGACGTTTCTACTTATGGCGTGCTGGATATTCCTTATTTGAAAATGAGAGCCATAAGGAAAAGCGCAGAAGACGGACTTTTCTTTTCTGAATCGGATATTAGAGCATATAATGCAGCTATTCTCGAGCAGATGCATTTGGCTTTTCTTGACGAAGTTGACATAAGTGGTTATGTAAAGAAAAAGTTTGATGCGGAGCAGCTTGAACAGATAAGACTAGCTTTAAAAAAAGAACTTCCTATAGATCAGTATATGTCCTTTGATATGAGGGGCGAAGCTATAAAGGAAATCAGACTAGGTCTTGAAGAGGGTATAGATGTAGCCAAGTACGCTGATGTGGCCTATGGCTGGCAACAAATGTATGAGATGCGAATTGGCCTTGAACATCAGATAGATATTACACCATATTGTAAGCCTTTATATCAGCCCAAGCAGATGCGGGAAATAAGGCTTGGAATAGAAGCTGGCCTTGATATAAGCAAGTTTTCAACTATGATGTATACCGCCAAAGATATGCGGCGGATCAGATTAAAACTATTATCTGGCGAAATTCATACAGCCATAGCAGATGATGGTTTGGAAGGCACTGTCCTTGACAGAACAGGAGGAGTTTCTGATCAGTCTGTCCTTTTGACATCTATGCTGGAAAATAAGGACGAGTATTTGTCTGTTTCTGAGAATAAGATGAAATGCTGGATAAAGCTTCCTCTTCGCAAAGATGGCATAAGCTATACAGAAGATGCAGTTATGACATTTCTTTTTAAAATGAAGATCAGAAGCGGAATCGACAGGGCTCAGGTTAAGAAAATGGTGGCTGACAGTGAACCGGGAGTCAAGTATTTGGTCGCTTCCGGCAAGCCGGTAGAAGACGGCGCAGATGGGCACTATGAATTTTTCTTTGACATAGAGCACAAGAATGAATTTAAGGTTGCTGAAGATGGTTCTATAGATTTTGATGGGATAGACCTGATCCAGCAGGTCCATGTAGGAGACAAGATTGCCATATATCAGAAAGCTACAAAAGGTGTTGATGGTTTTAATATCTATGGCGAAGTTGTTAAGGCTAAAAATGGCAAGGAGGTACCTATCCTAAAAGGAGAGGGCTTTATGATAATGAGCGACAGGGTAACCTACGTCGCCAAGTATTCTGGGGCTATCAGCATGGACGATGGGCTCGTAAATATCCAGAAAGTCCAGGTTTTTCACGAAGTAAAAATAACAGATAAAAAGATCAACTATGATGGAGTGGTATTTGTCAGAGGAGATGTTAATTCTGGCAGTGAGATATATGCTACAGGCGATATAGTCATTGGCGGGCATTTGGAAAGTTCTACAATAGAAAGCGGCGGAAATATAATTGTTGCTGGCGGCGTGACATGTCCTGTAAGGGGAAGCGTTATAGCAAAGGGAGATATTTCTGCTAAGTTCTTTGATGGAGCAACCATAAAGGGCAAGAATATTTATTCCAATTATTTTACTAATTGTTCTATTGAAGCAAAAGGGAAGATAAAGACCTTTGGAAGGCAGGGAATGATCTATGGAGGTTCAATCTATAGCCTGGAGGGAATTGAATCTGCACTTATAGGTAATAAGACTGGTGTCCGGACAATTCTTACTCTTGGTGCAAATACAGTTCTTTTAACTGAATATAATGAGCTTCTAAAGCAGATGAGCAGAGAAGAAGAGGATTTAAAAACTCTGTCCAAGGAAAAAGACAGGCTGCAGGAGCTTGGTTCCGGGGATAGGCAACTTATGCAATGGAAGATAAAGATAAATGCAGCTGTTGGAACTAAGGAACAAAATATTAAGAATCTGCTGGTTAAAAAAGCCAAACTTGAAGAGCAGATCGGAAATGGAGCAAAGGCTGGTGTTACCGTAACTGAGCAGATATTCGCTGGAACGATACTTATCATAGACGGAATTGCCCTTAAGATTACAGATGATAGAAAAACCTACGATAAAATAGTGTTTAAGACAGATGCCAAGAAGGAAAAAGTGGTGGCATATTAAATGTTATAAAAAATGTGTAAAACTTTTGGGAAAAATACTCTAAATGGCAGACAATTCGCTGCCTGATGGCTTTTTTTTCTTGCGATTTTATGACGCTTTTTTTATAATATAAGAGACAAATTTTGGGGGCTATAATTATGGATATAAAGGAATTATTAAAAGAAATTCTTCTAAAAGATAAGGCTTTGATCCATTTGCCATTTGGTAATGGCAAATTTGATATTTATGAATCTGTTGTGGTCACCTGGATCATAATGGCCTTTATTTTAGTGCTTCTACTAATACTTACCCGGGATTTTAAAGTTCATAATATTTCTAAAAGGCAGGCCGCAGTGGAAGCTTTTGTGTCGTGGCTTAGAGGAGTTGTGGGCAAGAACCTTGGAGAAGAGGCTTCAAGGTATACTGATTGGATAGTTACAGTCCTGTGCTATCTGGCCTGCGCCAACACTATAGGGCTTTTTGGATTTATTCCACCTACGATGGATATAAATGTAACGGCAGGTCTTTCTTTCATGAGCATTATCCTGGTAGAAGCTGCAGCTATCCGTAAGAAAGGCGCAGCAGGCTGGCTCAAATCTTTTGCAAAGCCTATGGCAATAGTTACTCCTATGAATGTAATGGAATTGGCCATCAGACCCTTGTCATTGTGTATGCGACTTTTTGGTAATATCATAGGCGCAACGGTCATCATGGAACTGATAAAGCATTTGATACATATACATTCAGTGAGCGTTCCGGCCATCTATCCGGTGCCTTTTGCCTTTTACTTTGATATTTTTGACGGCCTTATTCAGGCATATGTATTTGTCTTTTTAACATCGCTCTACATAAAAGAAGCGGTGGAGTGATAATAATAAGAAAATGGAGGGATAATAATGGATTTAACAGCAATTGGAGCAGCAATCGCAGTATTTACAGGTCTTGGAGCTGGTATTGGTATCGGTGTGGCAACAGCTAAGGCAACAGACGCTGTGGCAAGACAGCCAGAGGCAGATGGTAAGATCATGACACTTCTTATTCTTGGTTGTGCTCTTGCAGAAGCAACAGCTATTTACGGTTTCATCGTAGCTATTATGATCTTGTTTACTTAATTTGCCCAGCGAAAGAAGGATATCACAGTGTTAGATTTTAGTATTGTAAACATAGTATGTATAGTGATCAACCTGCTTGTTCTCTATATAATCTTCAAAAAGTTCCTGTTTGACAGGGTAGACAGAGTTGTCATGAAGAGAAAAGAAGAGGTTGATGAAGCTACCAGGGCAGCTGATCTTGCGACCCAGAAAGCTCTTGATACCAAGAAAGAGTATGAAGAGAAGATAGCTCTTGCTGATGAAGAAAAAGAGCAGATTCTTGCTGATATCAAGAAGCAGGGCTACGACGAGTATGAGCGCATTGTTTCTGATGCCAAGAAAAAGGGCGAGCAGATCATTATTGAGGCCAAGCATAACGCTGAGGTTGAAAATGAAAGAGCCAAAGAGGTTTACGCTGCCCAGATCACAGATATGGTCATTGATGCAGCTACCAAGATTGCTGCGACCAAACATAGTGCAACTGATGACAGAGAACTCTATGATAAATTTATAATTGAAGCCGGAGCGGATAATGAGTGAAAGATTATTAGCAAAACTGCGCTATGCAAATACTGCTCCTAGTGATGAGCAGGTCTTAAAGATAAAGGCAATGCTGCAGAAAAAGTTTGAGGGACAGGATATCGAGATTGAGTTATCCGAAGACCCTTCAATTGGTGGCGGCTTTATTGTTTCCTGCAAAAATTTTGAGTATGACTGGTCTGATGCAGGAAGAGCGAGACAGCTTCGCGCAGAACTTAATAATTTAAGAAAAAAGAGTGAGAACAGCGACGCTGGCAGAATCATATCAATGCTCAGCTCAAAGGTTGAGAATTTCAGTCTTTCTGTTGATGACAGAGAGGTTGGAACTGTAACCTGGGTTGGCGATGGTATAGCCAATGTTGATGGTATCGACCACGCTTTTTATGGCGAGATAATTGAATTTGAAGATGGAACCAAGGGAATGGCTCAGGATATCAGAGATGATCACATTGGGTGCATTCTTTTTGGTAATGATACAGGTATCAGGCAGGGAACGAGGGCTGTTAGAACATACAAAGAGGCCGGAATCCCTGTAGGTGAGGCATTTATAGGTCGAGTTGTTGATGCTCTTGGAGCACCTATTGATGGTCTTGGTGATATCAAGGAATCTGATTACAGGCCTGTAGAAAATACAGCACCTGGAATAATCGAGAGACAGTCGGTCAATGAACCTATGGAAACTGGTATTTTGTCCATAGACACCATGTTCCCTATTGGAAGAGGACAGCGTGAGCTTATCATAGGTGACAGACAGACCGGTAAAACTTCTATTGCTCTTGATACTATCATCAATCAGAAGGGCAAGGATGTTATCTGTGTTTATGTTGCAATTGGACAGAAGGCATCAACTGTAGCCAAGATCATACAGACTCTCAAAAAGACTGGAGCTATGGACTATACTATAGTGGTCAGTTCTACAGCTTCTGATATGGCGCCGCTTCAGTATATCGCACCATATTCAGGCACAGCTCTTGCTGAGTATTTCATGTATCGCGGCAAAGATGTCCTTATAGTTTATGACGACTTGTCCAAGCATGCTGTAGCTTATAGAGCGTTATCTCTTTTGCTTGAGAGATCACCTGGTCGTGAGGCTTATCCTGGAGACGTATTCTACTTGCATTCAAGACTTCTTGAAAGATCAAGTAAGCTTTCTTCAGAACTTGGAGGTGGCTCTATTACAGCGCTTCCTATCATCGAGACTCTGGCTGGAGATGTATCTTCATATATCCCTACCAATGTTATTTCCATTACTGATGGACAGATATTCCTTGAAAGTGATTTGTTCTTTGAAGGAATGAGACCTGCTGTAAACGTAGGACTTTCAGTTTCCCGAGTTGGTAGTGCGGCTCAGACCAAGGCTATGAAGAAGGCATCTGGAAGTATAAGAGTTGACCTTGCGCAGTACAGGGAAATGGCTGTGTTTACGCAGTTTAGCTCAGATCTTGATGAAACAACCAAGAATCAGCTTGCTCATGGAAATGTTCTGATGGAGCTTTTAAAGCAGCCGTTAGAGCATCCACTTGCAATGCATCAGCAGGTTATCATTTTAGTTGCTGCTAACTCAAAGCGCCTTGATATGGTACCTGTAAAAAAGGTTAAAGAGTACAAGCAAAAACTGCTCACATATTTTGATACAGAGTGTGCTGATATCTGCGAAGAGCTTGAAAAGGGCAAGGAACTGTCAGAGCAGCTAAAGAGAAGAATCATTGAGGCTGTTGATACCTTCAATGACCTTGAAAATAAAAAGCTCAAAGATGAAGTTGAACAGATGCAAAAGCAAAAATAAGCTTATTCCAAAGAGGTTTGATAATTGGCAAATATAAAAGAAATTCGTGATCGCATAAACAGCGTTAACGATACCAGAAAAATTACAAATGCCATGTACCTTATATCCTCTACCAAGCTTAGAAAAGCAAGGAAAATGCTGACGGATACAGAACCATTTTTCTTTGCTACCCAGGCCATGATCTCCAGAATAGTAAGGCATCTTCCGGAGGGGGTTGAAAATATCTTTTTGGAGTCCAGAAGTGATATTCCGGATGAAGAAAAGAGAAGGGGCTATATCGTTTTTACTGACGACAAGGGCCTTGCCGGGGCGTATAATCACAATGTTTTAAAGCTTGCAGAGGAAAACATAAGCAAGAATGGCGATAATTTCAAGCTCTTTGTTATAGGAGAGGTGGGAAGATTTCATTTTCTTTCCAAGAACATAAACATAGAGGAATCCTTTATGTTTACTTCCCAGAATCCAACACTTCACAGAGCCAGAAAAATAGCTGCGGAGATTCTTGATTACTACGACAGAAGAGAGATAGATGAATTTTATTGTATCTATACCACTGTCCATGGCAATGTGTGTGAAACAAGGTATGAAAAGCTGCTTCCTCTGGATATTATTACAGATATTCGAAAAGAGCACATGCATACCGGAACGATGCTTGAGGAATTTTTGATGGAGCCAAGTCCTTCCGCAATCCTTGATAATATTGTTCCAAACTATATTACAGGATATATATATGGAGCGTTAGTAGAAGCCTTTTGCAGTGTGCAGAGCTCGAGAATGATGGCCATGGATTCTGCAAACAAGAATGCTCAGAAGATGCTGGATGCTCTTCAGAGAACCTATAACAGGCAGAGACAGGCCATGATAACGCAGGAGATAACTGAGGTTGCCAGCGGAGCCAAGGCACTTAAAAGGGCTAAACAACAAAAGGCCAGGAAGAGCAGAAAAGCACCTGATGCCAAGATTATAGATGAGACGAGGAGAAACACTGTTGAATAACGGACGGATTGTTCAGGTCATGGGACCTGTAGTAGATGTAAAATTTGATGATAGTGACCTTCCATTTATCAGTGATGCTCTTGAAGTTTATGTTGAAGACAAAAAAAGAGTGATGGAGGTTGCCCAGCATATTGGAGAAGATGTTGTTCGCTGCATTATGCTTTCTCCAAGTGAGGGACTTTGCAAGGATATGACAGTTTATCCTACCGGAGGACCAATAAGTGTTCCCGTAGGAGAAGAGGTCCTTGGCAGACTCTTTAATGTTTTAGGTGATGCTATAGATCATAAGGGTGATGTTGCAACTAGCGAGAAATGGCAGATACACAGAGAACCACCTAAACTTGTTGATCAGAGCCCTGTTGTTGAAGTCCTTGAGACTGGAATTAAGGTTATCGATCTTCTGGCTCCTTATGCCAAGGGCGGTAAGATAGGACTTTTTGGCGGTGCCGGAGTTGGTAAGACAGTCCTTATCCAGGAACTTATCCAGAATATCGCTACTGAACATGGCGGATACTCTATCTTTACCGGAGTTGGTGAGAGATCAAGAGAAGGTAATGATCTGTGGTCAGAAATGACAGAATCGGGAGTTATCAGTAAGACTGCCCTTGTATTTGGACAGATGAATGAGCCGCCAGGAGCACGTATGCGTGTCGCTGAGACGGGACTTACTATGGCTGAGTATTTTAGAGATGTCAAGCACCAGGACGTTCTTTTATTTATTGATAATATCTTTAGATTTGTACAGGCAGGTTCAGAGGTTTCTTCACTTCTAGGAAGAATGCCTTCAGCCGTAGGCTATCAGCCAACTCTTTCTACAGATCTTGGAGCACTTCAGGAGAGAATTACATCCACAAGGCTTGGATCTGTTACTTCTGTTCAGGCTGTATACGTTCCTGCAGATGACCTTACAGACCCTGCACCAGCTACAACCTTTGCACACCTTGATGCAACAACTGTTTTGTCTAGAAAGATTGTAGAACAGGGTATTTATCCTGCTGTTGATCCTCTTGAATCTACCAGTAGGATCCTGGAAGAGGATATAGTTGGCAAGGAGCATTATGAGACCGCTATGAAGGTTCAGGAAATCCTTCAGAAGTATAAAGAACTTCAGGATATCATTGCTATTCTTGGTATGGAGGAACTTAGTGATGAGGATAAGCTTACTGTTCACAGAGCACGTAAGATACAGAGATTTTTGTCACAGCCATTCCATGTTGCTGAGCAGTTTACAGGTATTCCTGGAAAATTTGTACCTCTTTCCGAGACAATTAAAGGATTTAAGGCTATAATAGATGGCGAGATGGATATGTATCCTGAATCAGCATTCTTTAATGTGGGCACTATAGAAGAAGTGGCAGAGAAGGCCAAGCAGATTGAGGCGTAAATATGAGTGATGAAAGATTTCCGACCTTTGGACTGCAGGTCATTTCAGTTAATGGAATGTTTTACGATGACAGAGCTGAGGAGATAATTTTGCCCTGCGATGACGGCGAACTTGCTATCCTTGCAGGACACGAGGAAATGATCCTTGCTCTTTCTGATGGTGTCATAAAGATTAAAAAGCCTGGCGGAGAGTGGATTTATGGGGTGGTAAGTCTTGGCTCTGCGCAGATGGCCAATAACAGGTGCATTGTAATTGTAAATACAGTGGAGAAACCTGAAGATATTGATAAGAGAAGGGCTCAGGAGGCATACGAGTTTGCTATGGAGCATCTTCTTCAGAAGCAGTCGATAAAGGAATTTAAGAAGTCTCAGGCGGGTCTTGCCAGAGCTCTTACTAGACTTAGCGCGGCTTCTAAGTATTCTGATAAGTAGTAGGGAGAATTGTTTTGAAAAAAGTTATGTGTGGGGGCTTTTTGCGCCTTCTTTTATTATTTTGTTTATGTTTGTCTGTGACTGGTTGCGGCAACAAAAATTCCAAGGCATTGGAAGAATATAAAACCAGTATGACAGAATTTTACGATGAGCTTGCTCGCTTAGACGGAGCTATAAATAATATAGATCCTGATTCTGAAACCGCCAAAATAGAGCTTTTAGGATACCTTGATGAGATGAACCAAGCCTATAAGACTATGGCGGCTATTGCTATTCCGGATGAATTTTCAGGAATAGCTGATATAGCACGTGAAGCTGCTGAATATATGCAGATGGCTGATGAATTTTATCACAGTGCTTACGATGGAGATTTTAATGCAGAAGATGAATCTCTTGCTTCTCAGTACTACGAGAGGGCCAATAATAGAGTAAAGGTTATGCTCCAGGTTCTTCATGGAGAGGTTCCAACTGGGGATGGAGTAACGGTAACAACTCAGGAGCCAGGACAGTTCTCTACTATAGGAGCTACTACAGAGTAATTCATGAAGGAAAATAGATTTCTTTATACAGTAAGATTTATAGCATGCCTTGCTGTCATTACAATACATACAAGATTTCCAGGATATTTTGGCCAGCTGCTGGATGCACTGGCCAGATTTGCTGTACCGTATTTCTTTGCCGTTTCTGGCAGATTTCTTCTGGCGACCAATGAAGGCGGAACAAAATACATAAGATCAAGAACAGGCAGAGCCTTAGGGAAAACCTTGAAAGTAACAGGGCTTGTTTATTTGATTTATCTTGCTTTTTCATTTGCTGTTTATATGATCTACAAAAATACTGCTTATGAGTGGCTTAGCTCTAAGTTTAATCCGGCTGAAGCTTTTAATTTTGTTTTGTTTAATTCGGGTAAGTTTATTTACGATTGGACCTATACCTTTGATCATATGTGGTATCTTTTTGCCCTGATCTATGTGTATGGCCTGATATATATTTTTGCACCGGTTCTTAGAAGCTGGTACAAGGGCCTTATCGGCATACTTCTTTTCTTTTTGTTCTTTGGACAGCTTCTTCAGACCTATTACCCAATAAGGCCTTTTGGCATAAATATCTGCACCTGGTTTGTCATGCGAAACTGGCTGTTTGTAGGAATTCCCTTTGTACTTATAGGAGTGCTGCTTGCTGATTTCATAAGGGACAAGGTAGATACTCTTGATGAGGAAAAGAAATACAGATGGATTAAAAGTGCCAGGATAAAGGCTTTTCTTTTGCTGGGGGCAGGTGTTGTCCTTACAGCTGTTGAGATGCAGATTCTTGGCAAAAAAGAAGTTTATATGGGCTCTGTTTGTATTGTTGTCAGCATTTTGATCTTGTCAGAGTGTCAGGATATGGGAGGCAAGGTGCTATGGAAGATAGGAAGGGATGCTTCTTCTAACATTTACTATTACCATGTTCTTGTGATAGCAATAATAGATCACTTGGCTAATGCGGGCATTATTGCTGTTATGCCCATGTATGCAAAGCCTATAGTGGTGATGGCAATCTGTGTGATTTTATTCTATTTTCTTCCAGTGGCTATTAAAAAGAGGATAAAATCGCACCCTAGTACATGATTATATTTAAGGCTATAGTTTAATAATTAGGACGAGGGACTGGTAATATGACTAAGGACGAATTTAAAAAATTAAGTGAAAATAGAGTATTGTTCTTGGATGGTGCAACGGGAACAAATCTTATGAAGGCTGGGATGCCAGCTGGTGTGTGCCCTGAGAAATGGATACTAGAGCACAAGGACATAATGTTTAATCTTCAAAAGAGCTATGCAGAGGCTGGGGCAGATATTATCTATGCGCCTACCTTTACTGGAAACAGGATAAAGCTTGCTGATTATGGCCTTGGGGACAGGATAGAGGAGATAAATACCGAGCTTGTTAAGCTCTCTAAAGAGGCTGCCCCAAGTTGTCTTGTGGCCGGGGATATCACTATGACCGGAAGGCAGCTTAAGCCTATAGGAGACCTTGATCTTGAAGAGCTTATTGGTGTATACAAGGAGCAGATAAGGATTCTTGAAAAGGCTGGTTGTGACCTTCTTATAGTTGAGACAATGATGAGCCTTCAGGAGTGTAGAGCAGCACTCATAGCAGCAGGAGAAGTTTCTGACCTTCCTGTTATGGTTACTCTTACCTTTGAGGCAGATGGAAGAACTCTTTACGGATCTGATGCTACTTCAAGTGCTATCACTTTGGAGGCTCTTGGTGCATGTGCAATCGGAGCTAACTGCTCAACTGGCCCTGACAGAATGCAGGAGATAATAAGGAATATGGCATCAGTTACCAATATTCCTGTTATAGCCAAGCCAAATGCTGGACTTCCTTCTGTTGATGAAAACGGAAATACAGAGTACGACATGGATGCAGACACCTTTGTTTCTGAGATGGAGCTACTGGTTAAGGCAGGTGCCTCTGTGATAGGCGGATGCTGCGGAACAACTCCTGAATATATCAGAAAACTTAGGGATAAGTATAAAGATATAAAGCCATCTGAACTTCTTGATGAAGAAGGAAACCAAATACCCAGGAAAATCTGCGGAAGAAGATATCTTGCTTCCGAGAGAATGAGCCTTTCTTTTGATCTTGATGAGAACTTCATGATAGTTGGCGAGAGGATCAATCCCACAGGAAAAAAGAAATTGCAGGCCCAGCTAAGAGAAGGAAATCTTGACATGGTCTCTGACTTTGCCAGAGAGCAGGAAAAAGAGGGCGCTTCGATTCTTGATATCAATGTAGGTATGAGTGGTATCGATGAGAAGGAAATGATGCTAAATGTCCTTGAGGAAGTAATGTCCATAACTGACCTTCCTCTATGCATAGATACCTCAAGTGCCGAAGTTATGGAGGCTGCACTTCGCATCTACCCTGGACGAGCTCTTATGAATTCAATATCCCTTGAAAAGGGAAAAACTGAGAAATTCCTGCCACTTGCTAAAAAGTACGGGGCTATGTTTATTCTTTTGCCTCTTGCAGAAGCCCTTCCAAAGGACTCTGAGGAGAAGATAAATAATATTAATGAGCTCTCCAAGATGGCCTATGACCTTGGCATGACAAGGGAAGACATTGTGGTAGATGGTCTTGTGGCAACTGTTGGTGCTGACCCTAATGCGGCTCTTAATACTCTTGAAACTATCGAGTACTGTCATGATAACGGCTATGCTACAATCTGCGGCCTTTCCAATATTTCTTTTGGCTTGCCCCAGAGAATGAATGTAAATACTGCCTTTCTCACTATGGCAATTTCAAGAGGCCTTACTATGGCCATTGCTAATCCATCCCAGGAGATGCTGGTCAATGCGGCATTTGCCAGCGACCTTTTGAGGAAAAAAGAAGGCGCAGATGTCAGATACATTACCAGAATGGAGAGATACGCAGACCAGGGGGCAGTTGTTACAGATACAAACGCTAAAACGATAAATGCGCCTTTGGAAAGTGATAATATTCTTGATATAATTAAGAAAGATGTACTTAATGGTTCAAAGAGAACCATTGTAAAAAATACTGAAAAGGCTGTAAAAGAGGGAATTGAGCCCAGAAAGATATTGGATGAAGTCCTGATGCCGGCTATAAATGAGGTTGGAGATTTGTTTGATAAGGGCAAATACTTTTTGCCACAGCTTATAGCAGGGGCTGAAGCCATGAAGCTTTCCATTGGCTTTTTGGAGCCTCTTCTCAAGGAAGGCGAGGGTACAGGAGAAAAGCTGCCAGCTATTGTGATTGCAACGGTTCACGGAGATATTCATGATATAGGTAAGAACCTGGTAGCCCTTATGCTCAAGAACTACGGTTTTGATGTTCATGACCTTGGCAAGGATGTGCCAAGAGAAGAAATAATTAAGGCTGCCAAGGAGTATGACGCCAAGATCATAGCTCTTTCAGCACTTATGACTACCACCATGAAGGAGATGAAAAATGTGGTGGAGCTTGCAAAGGCAGAGCACCTTGATGCCAAGATCATAATTGGCGGTGCTGTAGTTACTCAGGACTATGCTGATGAGATCGGGGCTGATGGCTATTCTTCTGATGCAGCAGATGCTGTGAGAGTTGTAAAAAACATACTGGGAATAGAGTAGGGAGGTAATCCTTGTGATAGGCGCTGAGGTAATAGTTAAGTGTTTGGAAAAAGAAAATACGAAGGTAATCTTTGGTTATTCTGGAGTTGCCATAGATCCCTTCTGGAATAAAATGACGCAGTCTCAGATAAAGAGAGTGCTGGTTAGAACTGAGCAAAATGCAGCACATCTTGCAAGTGGCTATGCCAGAATTAGCGGCCAAGTTGGCGTGTGCGCAGTAACTTCCGGTCCTGGAGCAACAAACCTTATTACAGGAATTGCCACAGCCTACGCAGACAGCATTCCTATGGTTGCAATAACAGGCCAGGTAAATAGCGACATGATAGGAAGTGATGTTTTTCAGGAAGCAGATATTACCGGCGCTGTAGAGTCTTTTGTCAAGTACAGCTATCTTGTAAGAAATGTTGAAGATCTTCCAAGAGTCTTTAAGGAAGCTTTCTATATAGCAAGCACCGGAAGACGTGGCCCGGTACTTATAGATATTCCTTTTGATGTGCAGAATGCAGAGTTTGGCGATAAGTTTACTTACCCTGAATCAATATCTATGCGTAGCTACAAGCCAACAGTAAAGGGAAATGTTGCACAGATCAAGAAGGTAATAAAAGAGGTTGAAAAATCAAGGAAACCTATAATCTGTGTTGGAGGCGGAGTGCACCTTAGCGGCGCAACAGCTGAGATCAGAAAGTTTGCTGAGCTTAACAATGTGCCTGTAGTTTCTACCATGATGGGAATTGGAGTTATGCCATCAGACCATCCGCTGTACTTTGGAATGGTGGGCAATAATGGACAGCCTTTTGCAAACAGAGCTATGAATGAGTCAGACCTTCTCCTTATGGTTGGAGCAAGAGTTGCAGACAGAGCAGTAAACAGACCAGATCTTATAACTGAGAATAAGGTTATGGTCCATATAGATGTGGATCCTGCAGAAATAGGAAAAAACGTAGGACCTACTATTCCGCTTGTTGGAGATATCAAGCATATTTTCCAGGACTTTTTAGAGCAGGATGATCATGCTGATGAGCATAGAGAATGGCTCTCTATCCTTAATGGTTATAAGAAAGAAATGGCTTCAGGCAGGATGCCTGCTGAGGGCGATTTTGTAGAACCCAAGGACTTCATGGAAAAGCTCTCTGCCGCTGTAGAGGACGATGCTATTTATGTAGCAGATGTTGGCCAGAACCAGATGTGGTCCTGCGCTTACTATAAGGTTAGAAATGGCAGGTTTTTGACCTCTGGCGGAATGGGAACAATGGGCTATTCCATCCCTGCAGCCATGGGGGCCAAGCTGGCAGCTCCTTCCAAGCAGGTTCTTGCAGTTATAGGAGATGGAGCTTTCCAGATGTCTATGATGGAACTTGCTACCATGCGCCAGTATGGCATCAATATCAAGATAATTGTGATGAAGAACGGTTTCCTTGGAATGGTTCGTGAGCATCAGCATTATGCCTATGATGACACCTATTCCATGGTTGAACTTAAGGGAGATCCCGAGCTTTCTCTTATCGCCGCAGCCTACGATATGGATTATATGAAGATCACCGGCGAGGATGATATTTCAGAAAAACTTGCTGAGTTTTTGGCTGACGACGGCGCAGCACTTCTGGAAGTCCGCGTAGACCCAATGGAGCTTGTGAAGTACTAATACAAATAAAGTGGTGGTGAAAATATGCGTAGAATATATTCAGTACTGGTAGAGAACAGAGCTGGTGTACTTTCAAAGGTTGCAGGCCTGTTCTCCAGAAGAAATTTCAATATTGATTCACTTGTAGTTGGCGAAACTGCGGACAAGGGCATTTCTGCCATGACAATTGTATCAAGCGGAGATGAACGCACTATTGAGCAGATTGAGAAACAGCTCAACAAAAAAATTGATGTCATAAAGGTTAAGACCTTCAAGGAGAGCATGTCCATAAACAGGGAACTCATGCTGATCAAGGTCAAATACAACAAAGAGAACAGGCGCGACATCATGGAAAATTGTGAAATCATGCATGCTCAGATTGTAGACATGTCCAAGAACCTCATGATGATCCAGATCTGCGACACATCAGAGCGTATCGAGCTCTTTATCGAGATGCTAAAGAGCGTCAGCATAGTTGAGATTGCCAGAACAGGCACGGTTGCACTCACTAAGTGCAAGGAGCAGTGAGAATATAGTTTTATCTAGAGACCATATGGTGGCAGAAGTGGATTTTTTTGTCATATTTGAAATTATGACAAGAAAATCCACTTTTTCTTATGGGGGCATTTTGATAAAATCACCATATGAAAAATGAAGATTTTTATCAGAAGAAAATAAGCAGACAATATATTTCTCTGGTGTTTACGCTTATATTTGTGGTAGCCACGTTAGTGGGAGGCTCACTATATTTTAGATTTTACAGATCAGATATCCTGAGGCAGGCAGAAGAAACTGAGTACGACAAGTATTTTGTAATGATAACAGACAACTACAAGTCGGACTTCTGGAGAGCAGTGTATAAGGGAGCACTGGAAACAGCCAAAGAGCAGGGAATTTATATAGATCTTTTGGGAGAGAATCTATCAGGGGATTATTCTACTGAGGAGCTTATGAGAATAGCCATAGCTTCTGAGGTTGATGGAATAATAGTCTATGCAAGTGAAGCCCCGGCTATGGCCAATCTAATAGATGAAGCTGTAAGAAACGGAATTCCTGTTGTCACTCTATATGGAGATAGTACGCATTCAGACAGGCTCAGCTTTGTGGGAGTTAGCGGATACAGTGTCGGTAAGCTCTATGGCAAACAGATAGTGGATATCATCAAGGAAAAGAGAAGACAGGATTTTCTTGAAACTGATCATATAGATGACAGGAGCAAGATCCAGATAGCGGTCCTTGCCAGTGCTGATACTCTTGATTCAGGACAGAATATCATTATTTCCTCCATGCAGGATACTATAAGGCAGGAAAATGCTACTGACTCTGAATTTGAGGTGGAGGTGGTGGCAGTAGATAATACCAATGCCTTTTCTGCAGAAGAATCCATACGAGATATCTTTATGCAGGAGGAAGTGCCTGATGTTATTGTGTGCCTCAATGAGCTTAATACAATTTGTACATATCAGGCGGTAGTTGACTTTAACATGGTAGGTGATGTCAATGTCCTTGGCTATTATGATTCTGAGGATATCGTCAATGCCATAGACAGAGGCGGAATCTACGCAACTATATCAATAGATACTTTGCAGCTTGGACAATACAGCGTTCAGGCTCTTTTGGACTACTACGAAACAGGAAACACAAGTGAATACTTTACTGCTGATACAACTCTTATTGACAAGACTAACGTAGAACAGTTCAAGAATAAGGAGGAGCAGGATGAATAAATTTCTAAACAGCTCCCTCCAGTCTAAGATTATCAGTGTCTGTGTCTTTGCCAATATCCTGATATTTGTGGTAAATGTATTTCTTTTAGCAGGGATAAATAGTATGTCCAAGGATATGGACATGGTGTATGAGGATAATAGGGCGCTAAATGAGCTCACAAGTGCTCTTGATGATGTTCAGGATTCCATGACTGCTTACCTTAGTTCCAAGACCAGCGATTCTCTCGAGAGCTACTATATTAGTGCTCAGGAACTTTCAAATCTCGCGGGAGATTTAAGTGGCAGAATAACAGATCTTTCCTACAACCGCATGGAGAGAAACATAAAGAACATGACTTCCAACTATCTTACAGAGGTTGAGGGAACAATAGATGGGAAGCGTGGCAGAAATGTAGAGAAGTACCGCGCAGGATATGAAAGGTCGACAGAACTCTACAGCTACATAAAGGCTTATCTTTCAAGGCTGAATCTTGAGCTGTTTGTATCAAATTCTGAGAACTTTACATCGCTTCTTAGGGCCTTTAAGACCTTTGAAATAGTGGCAGTAGTAGTCATGACCTTTGTTATGATAGGAAATGTCATTATAGTCACGAGCTTTGTTAAGACCATGATCCTTCCCCTTAAAAAGCTCTCGGATTCAGCAGATGAGGTGGCGGATGGTAACTTTGACATTGTGCTTCCAACCGTTCATTACAACGATGAAGTTGGCATAGTTATAGGGGCCTTCAACAAAATGGTAGTCAGCATCAGAGACTACATCGAAAAGCTTAGAGAGAGTCTTGAAAAAGAGAAAGACATGCAGGAAAAAGAGCTATCTATGGAGGCACATTTAAAGGACGCCCAGCTTAAGTATCTAAAGGCCCAGATAAATCCGCATTTTCTTTTTAATACCTTAAATGCCGGGGCACAGCTTGCAATGATGGAAGGGGCTGACAGGACCTATGAGTATGTGCAGACTGTTGCTGATTTTTTCAGATACAATGTCAAGAACCGCCAGGATACAGTAAGAGTACGAGAAGAGGTTACTCTGGTAGATAATTATATTCAGATTCTGAATGTAAGGTTTTCAGGAGATATAGGCTATGACAAGCAGGTTGATGAAAGACTTCTTGATCATCACATGCCCAGTATGATACTTCAGCCTATTGTAGAGAATGCAGTTAATCACGGCATAAGGGAAATGGCAGGGAAAGGCAGGATACTTCTAAAGGTTTACAGAGAGGATGATAATCTCTGCATCAGCATCATCGACAATGGTAAGGGAATGAGCAGGGAGACAATAGAGGAGATTCTCTCAGGCACGAGAAACCCGGACAAGATAAGGTACGACAATAATGGAATAGGTATGGATAACGTAATATCCAGGCTTCGCATATTTGCGGGCAAAAGAGATGTTATCAGTATCTACAGTAAAGGCGAAGGCTATGGATGTGAGGTAAAACTCAGCCTTCCACTTGGGGAGAAGTAATATGTATAGAGTAATGCTTGCAGATGATGAGGGAATCGTTATTGATTCCACGAAATTCATTATAGAAAAAGAGTTTGGAGATACCTGTCTTATAGAGTATGCCAAGACAGGCCGAAAGGTAATCGAGCTTGCTGAGAGCTTCAGGCCGGACATTGCCATTATTGATATTCATATGCCTGGTATAAACGGAATAGATGCCATAAGGGAGATGCAGAGGTTTTGCACTAACACAGTATTTATCATAATGTCAGCCTATGACAAATTCGATTACGCCAAAGAGGCCATAAAGCTTGGAGTCATGGAATATATCACCAAGCCCATGGAGAGGACAAAGGTCATAAATGTCCTTAGAAGGGCTATGGAGCAGATTGACAGGGACAGGGAAAAGAGAAGCAACGAGCTTCTTATAAAGGAAAAGCTAGAGACTGTTGAGCCTATCATAGAAAATGGCCTTATATATGATATCCTTCTTCAGGAGCATTTTGATGAAGATATAGAGAACTATAGGACAATCCTTGGTATAGATGCAGGTTACGGCTATATGATGGCTATCGTCTGTGGAGATTCCCAGGAGGGAAACCATATGACAAACGCCATAGGAAGCTCCGTTAAGATATCCGGCAAATATCAGGAGATAAGAGAAGGAGTAAAGAGCTTTTTTGGCTGTATGGTTGGAAATGTAATGGCCAATAAGATTGCTGTTCTTGTCCCATGTAAGGATTCCGAAATGGAACTATCTGAAAGGTCAGAGCTAATAGACAGGGCAAGGGAAATGGCAAGATATCTTAAGAAACGTACAGATATCAGTTTTAGAGTAGGAATCGGCGGCGTAAAGCCCTTAAAGGAACTTGGAGATTCCTACAAGGAGGCTTTAAATGCCCTGATAGCAACGACAGGAACTGTTGCTCATACAGATGATCTTAATGTTGCCTGTGATTATGAGGATGGATATCCTATAGCCCTTGAGAAACCTTTATTTGAAGCGGTAGGTAAAGGAGACCTTAATGAAACTAAGGTAATAGCCGGCAAATATTCTGACTGGATGTGTCAGAAGGCCCAGGACGGGGATCTGATGTCAATGCGGCTTAAAGTATTGGAATTTGCTCTTTACGCTGAGCACCTTGCTTATCAGTCAGGAGGGCAGACTTACAGGTATTCCAGCAGGACTAATTATCTTCCTGAGATTATGGCCCTTGATAGTACAGACTCTATAAGGGAGTGGTTTCTTTTAAAAGTCACAAATGCCTGCAGGGACGTAATTAGTAAAAAAGAGGAGAGATCAGGAAATATCATCAAAACAGCCAAGGACTACATAAATTCTCACTACGATAAGGATATTTCCCTTGATGATGTATCAAGGATTGTTAACATTTCTCCTTACTACTTTAGCAAGATTTTCAAGGAAGAGAGTGGCCTTAACTTTATTGAGTATCTTACTAACATAAGAATAGACAAGGCTAAAAAGCTACTTGAGAATTCAAATCTTTCGGTAAAAGAGATATGTGTTTCCTGCGGGTATTCAGATCCAAACTATTTTAGCCGCAGCTTTAAAAAGAATGTAGGGCTTACTCCTACAGAGTACAAGGACAGATTTACTTTTAGCGCTTGAAACTAATATTTTGTAAGTGGGGCATGGAAGGTATGATGGGAAAATATAAAATTGGGGTTATAGTATTTCTTTTGACAGCCTGTATCCTTGGTGGCTGCGGGAATACCAGTCTTGAAAGTGTAAAAAGCAGCTCTGCCACGGAAGATAAGGTACAGATTGGAATGTGCTTTGACTCCTTTGTTATAGAAAGGTGGCAAAGGGACAGGGATGTGTTTGTGTCAGCAGCCAAGGAGAAAGGGGCGGAGGTCAATGTTCAGAATGCCAATGGAGATCCTAAAAAGCAGAAGGAACAGATTGAATACTTTATCAAAAAAGGTATGGACGTCATAGTTATCATCAGCATTGACCCTGAGGTGATAGCTGATTCTGTCAAGAAAGCCCAGGATGAAGGAATAAAGGTAATAGCCTATGACAGGCCTATAACAGGAGCTGGAGCAGATCTGTATATCTCTTTTGACAACGAGATGGTTGGAGAGATGATGGGGCAGGCTTTAGTAGATAGCGGCCTTAAAAATGGCAAGGTGGTTATGATCTGCGGATCTCCTACTGATAAAAACGTACCTATGGTATGTGAGGGTTTTGAAAGAGTCATGGAAGAAAACGGGAACGAGATCCTGGATGTATTCTATGCTGATGGATGGAAGGCTGAGGCAGCAGGCGACTATGTATATAGTCATCCGGAAATCATAGAAGAAGCGGACGCGGTTATGTGCGGCAATGATGATCTTGCAAGCAAAGTGGTCTATGCCCTTTCTGAAAAGAGACTTGCAGGTAAAAAACTTGTTGTTGGACAGGATGCGGATCTGGAGGCTTGTCAGAGGATTGTTGAGGGTACGCAGCTTATGACTGTCTATAAGCCTATAGAGAAGCTGGCTGGGACAGCGGCAGAGGCAGCAGTTGCAATGGCCCTTGGAGAGCCTTTGGATTCTGAGCTCTATGAATACGATGATGGCAAGAAAAATGTGCCTTACCTAAAGATTGAAACTATCAGTGTTTCTGCAGATAATATGGATGAAGTTATAGTAAAGAGTGGCTTCCATCTCAAAGAGGATATTTATCTAAATGTGCCTGATAAGGCATCCAACTAAGATAAACAAAATACCATATAGCAATAATTTATAAAAAGAGCAGTTGTGTTTGCAAAAAAATGCTAGCACAGCTGCTTTTTCTTTTTCTCCTAGGATAAAAATATGCAGAATATCGCAAGTTAGTGCTTGTTTTTCTATGCTAAATTCTTCTTGTCAAGTAAAGCGGACACGAAAGTGTCTAGAAAAAGATTATTGTTGGAGGGAAGAAAAATGAAAAAAAGATTATTAAGTGGCCTTTTGGCTGCAGCTATGGCAGCTACTCTTCTGATGGGATGTGGCAGTAAGTCGGCTGAAGTTGCCGGTGCACAGAGAGAGACAAACGGAAAGGTCGGCGTTGCAATGCCAACCAAGGACCTTCAGAGATGGAACCAGGACGGAGCAAACATGGAGGAGCAGCTCAAGGCAGCAGGTTATGATGTAGATCTTCAGTATGCTTCAAATGATATTGCAACTCAGGTATCACAGATTGAGAACATGATCTCATCTGGAGCACAGGTTCTTGTAATTGCTTCTATCGATGGTGATTCACTTGGAACAGTACTGGCTCAGGCCAAGGAAGCTGGCATTAAGGTAATCGCATATGATCGTCTTATTATGAATTCTGATGCCGTTTCATATTATGCAACGTTTGATAACTACATGGTTGGAACCAAGCAGGGTGAATATATCAAAGAGCAGCTTGATCTTGATAACGCAGCTGGTCCATTCAATATCGAAATCTTCACAGGCGACCCTGGTGACAACAACGCAAGATTCTTCTATGGCGGAGCAATTGATGTATTAAAGCCATACATTGAGTCAGGCAAGCTCGTTGTTCAGTCTGGACAGGTTGAATTCGACAACGTTGCTACAGCTAACTGGTCAACAGAAAATGCACAGTCAAGAATGGATGCTATTATCTCTGCTAACTATGCAAATGGAACAAAGCTTGATGCAGTTCTTTGCTCAAACGATTCAACAGCTCTTGGTGTAACAAACTCACTTGAAGCTAACTACACAGGCGAGTGGCCTATCATTACAGGTCAGGACTGTGACGTTGCAAACGTTAAGAACATGATCGCTGGCAAGCAGTCAATGTCTATCTTCAAGGATACAAGAACTCTTGCAGCTAAGACAGTTGAGATGGTTGATGCAATCATGAAGGGAACAGAAGCTCCTGTTAATGACACAAAGACCTATGACAATGGCACTGGTGTTATTCCTTCATTCCTCTGCGAGCCTGTATTTGCAGATGTAAACAACTACAAAGAACTTCTTATCGATTCTGGTTACTACAAGGAAGATGATCTCAAGTAAGCGATAAATAGGTAACAGAATGGGGTGCATAGCATGGTGGCATGCATTATGCATCCCATTATAGTTACTGCTTATCGCTGCTAACAGTAAAACAATAGAAAAGGAGGAGGGGCAAAGGTGGAGAAGATACTGCTTGAAATGAAGAATATCACCAAGACCTTCCCTGGGGTTAAAGCGCTTGATAACGTAAACCTGCAGGTTGCAGAAGGTGAGATTCATGCCCTTGTTGGGGAGAACGGTGCAGGAAAATCTACTTTGATGAACGTATTAAGTGGAGTATATCCATTTGGTTCATACGAAGGCGACATTGTCTATGATGGAGAAATATGTCAGTTTGCAGCAATTAAGGATAGTGAAGATAAAGGAATAGTTATTATCCATCAGGAATTGGCACTTATCCCATATATGTCAATTGCTGAAAACATGTTTCTTGGTAATGAGAGAGGAACAAAGTTAAAGATCAATTGGAACGAAACTAATGAACTTGCAAAAAAGTTCTTGAATATAGTTGGGCTTAATGAAAGCACACAGACTCTGATAAAGGATATTGGAGTAGGTAAGCAGCAGCTCGTTGAGATTGCCAAGGCCCTTTCTAAAGATGCAAGGCTTCTTATTCTGGATGAGCCAACTTCATCTTTAAATGAGACGGATTCTAAAGCTCTTTTGGACTTGCTTCTTAGACTAAAAAAAGAAAGAAATCTTACGTCTATTATCATTTCCCACAAGCTTAATGAAGTTTCCTATGTGGCAGATAAGATCACGGTCATAAGAGATGGTGCTACTATCGAAACCCTTACAAAAGGCATTGATGATTTCTCTGAGTCAAGGATCATAAAGGGAATGGTAGGGCGAGAACTCTCTGACAGATTTCCAAAGAGAGTACCTCACGTAGGTGAAGTTTTGATGGAAGTTAAAAACTGGAACGTATATCATCCCCAGCACAAGGATAGAAAGGTCTGCGACAACATTAACATTAATGTCAGAAGAGGCGAAGTCCTTGGCATATCAGGTCTTATGGGTGCTGGAAGAACTGAGCTTGCCATGAGTATTTTTGGCAAGAGCTATGGAGAAAATATCTCCGGAGAGATTTATATAAATGGACAGAAGGTTGTTCTAAATACTGTAAATAGCGCTATCAAACACGGACTTGCCTATGTTACAGAGGACAGAAAAGGAAACGGCCTGATCCTTACTAATCCTATAAAGATAAATACAACACTGGCTAACCTGGAAGCAGTCAGCTCCAAAAGAGTAATAGACAAGCACAAGGAATATGCAGTGGCTGTTGAATACAAGGAAAAGCTAAAGATAAAATGTCCTACAGTTGATCAGAATGTGGGCAATTTAAGTGGTGGTAATCAGCAAAAGGTTCTTCTTGCGAAATGGATGTTTGCAGATCCTGAAATCCTTATTCTGGATGAGCCCACAAGAGGAATAGATGTTGGTGCCAAGTACGAGATCTACTGCATCATAAACCAATTAGTGGCTGAAGGAAAATCTGTGATAATGATTTCTTCAGAAATGCCGGAAATACTTGGAATGTGCGACAGAATATATGTAATGAATGAAGGCAGGATTGTTGGGGAGATGGATGCAATTGAGGCCACACAGGAAAAAATCATGGCCAGCATCCTTGGAACTGCCGATAGTAAGGAGGAGTCAGCTTAAATGGGTAAGGAAAAAGTATTTGAATTCTTAAAAAAGAACACAATGGTAATTGTGCTTATTATTGTTTTGGGATTTTTCTCCTGGCAGACAGATGGGGCAATACTTCTGCCAATGAATGTAAGTAATCTTATATCACAGAATGCATATGTATTTATTCTGGCAACAGGTATGCTCTTATGTATTCTTACTGGTGGTAATATCGATCTTTCAGTTGGCTCTGTAGTTTGCTTTGTAGGTGCAGTTGGCGCACTTTTAATGGTGAATTTCGGAGTGCCTACATGGGCAGCAATAGCCATCATGGTGCTTATTGGAACAGCAATTGGCGCTTTCCAGGGCTTTTGGATTGCATTTGTGAGAATCCCTCCCTTTATCGTAACACTGGCAGGAATGCTTGCCTTTAGAGGACTTTCAAACGTAGTACTTAAT
Organism: Butyrivibrio sp. INlla14; assembly: GCF_900102515.1. GTDB lineage: Bacteria > Bacillota > Clostridia > Lachnospirales > Lachnospiraceae > Butyrivibrio. The sequence continues at coordinate 914 of NZ_FMVS01000038.1, read as the reverse complement.
GGACTTACAGTATCTATCAAGGATGAGACAACATTTGTAAATCTCTTTGGAGGCGGAGCAGACTGCTATATCCCTGATTATTTTTCTGATGGTAAGCTTAACTTGACATGTCTTTTTGGAGGCATTCTGGCGGTAGTTATACTAGTTGGCCTTAATGTCTATAGCAGGATCAAAAAGACAAAAAGCGGTTATGATGTTGAGCCAATCTGGGCTTTTGGATTTAAGATCATTTTGATAGCAGCAGCTCTTCTGGCTTTCTCTTATAAGCTTGCTCAGCATAAGGGTATTCCTACAGTTCTTATCTGGGTTCTGGTTGTAGTTATCATCTATGCATATATTACAAGCAATACTACAACTGGTCGATATTTCTATGCAGTAGGTGGTAATGAAAAGGCAACAAAGCTTTCTGGAATCGATACAAACAAGGTATACTTCCTTGCTTACATGAACATGGGCTTTTTGGCTGCTCTTGCTGGAATGGTAACGATCGCAAGACTTACATCTGCTCAGCCAACCTATGGACAGAACTATGAGATGGATGCCATCGGTTCCTGCTTTATCGGCGGTGCTTCTGCTTACGGCGGAATCGGTACAGTTCCAGGAGTTATTGTTGGTGCAGTACTTATGGGTGTTATCAACCTTGGAATGTCACTTATGGGTGTAGATGCCAACATGCAGAAAGTAGTTAAGGGCGTTGTACTTCTTGCAGCTGTAATCTTTGATGTTGTGTCAAAGCGTGGCGGCAAGATGATCGTCAAGAACTAAGAGTTGATATTAAAAAAATATAAACAAATAGGAGAACTTGCCAGGGTGAAGGGCAGGTTCTCTTTCTTTTACCTGTATTTATGCTGTTTAAAGGAAATTTTTTATCTATAAAAAGGATGTTAAAAAAATATCAAAAACCATTGAAATAT
>NZ_FMVS01000023.1 GCF_900102515.1 Butyrivibrio sp. INlla14 | reverse complement strand
ACACTATATATAAAATACAAAATATTGACAAAAAAATTCCGCATGCCACAAGGGCTTGCGGATGATTTACGCTTTATTCAACTTCTGAACTCGGGTTTGTAATGGATAAACCACAAAAAGAAGAAAAGTAAATGTAATTTTCATAAAATAGAGATTTCTGAAAATTTAACCTAATTTTCATAATTGTAGGCGCTTTATTGTTTGAAGCGCCTATTTTTTTATGCTATCATAACAATAGCGTAGGTGTGCAATCTACGATATTGCGTATATAATCATACGCTTGGGGAAAATAAACATAAAGGAGAACTCTGATGAGTAGTGTACAGCTACTAGATAAGACCCGTAAAATTGGCAAACTTTTGCATAACAGTAATTCTGGCAAGGTAGTATTTAATGACATTTGCAGAGTGTTGTGCGACATTCTATCTTCTAACATGTTTGTTATCAGTAAGAAAGGTAAAGTTCTGGGTATAGGCGAGAGCGCCAATGTGGAGTCCTTAAGCGACCTTTTAGTTGACAATGTCGGATCTTTTATCGATCCTATGCTAAATGAGAGATTACTTACAATTCTTTCAACAAAAGAAAATGTCAATCTGGAGACTTTGGGATTTGAAGGAATTGATTTTTCTAAATTTCAGGCTATCATTACTCCAATTGAGATTGCTGGAGAAAGACTAGGAACACTTTTTATTTACAAGACTGATGCCCCATATGATATTGATGACATTATCCTTTGCGAGTATGGTACCACAGTCGTAGGACTTGAAATGTTAAGGGCAGTCAACGAAGAGAATGCTGAAGAGTCCAGAAAGCTGGCTGTTGTTAAATCTGCTATTGGTACACTTTCATTTTCAGAGATGCAAGCCATCATCCACATCTTTGATGAACTAGATGGCATGGAAGGTGTTCTGGTAGCCAGTAAGATAGCAGATAGGGTTGGAATTACCAGAAGCGTTATCGTAAATGCTCTTAGAAAGTTTGAAAGCGCAGGTGTAATTGAATCAAGATCCTCTGGCATGAAGGGAACCTACATCAAGGTAACAAATGATGTGGTCTTCAATGAGATCAAGAAGCTTAAGGCAGAGATGTAAATAGCCGATAAACTTTATACAGGATGGATTATTGATGAAGGGATTTATCGATTTTTGGTGAATTCCTTCATTTTGTTTTCCAAATATTGTAGTATTTTGGCAATAAAGACACTATATAAAGTATAAATTGCTTGTATTTTAGTACAAAAAATCATATTATTAATATAATAAGATATCGTGTCTGTAGTTTGCCCTATTTTAGAGGAGGACAAGGATGATTAACAGTAATGCGTTTGATTATATCAATGTTCTTGATAAGGCTGCTGATGCTTCCTGGCTTCGCAACGAGGTTATTGCTAACAATCTTGCCAATGTGGACACTCCAGGCTATAAGAGACAGGATCTTAATTTTGAGGATGAATTAGAAAGGGCACTTGGCAATTCAAGATATGTTTCTATGGATGCCAAAGTAGCTGGACTTAAAGAACATGAGCTAAGGCCTCGCGTGATTAACGATTATTCGAATTTTTCATACAGACTAGATAAGAATAACGTTGACATTGATACAGAGAGCGTTACCCTTGCTGCCAACCAGATCAAATACCAGGGACTTATGACAGGACTGAAGGCTGAATTCCAGAATCTTCAGGCAGTGTGCAAGTCATCATAAATTTTAAATTGATTCTTTGAAGATAGTTGGTTGTAACCTTTAAAGCCACGTGGCAAGGAGGGAATATGAATATATTTGATTCCTTTAACATTAATTCATCAGGCATGACGGCGCAGCGTTTCAGAATGGATATTATTTCTGAAAACATCGCCAATGCTAATACTACAAGAACTGCTGACGGGACTCCTTATGTAAGGAAGGTAGTCAGATTTGCAGAAAAAGGAACACAGACACCTTTTTCAAGAATATTAAATGAACGACTAGATCATTATTCAGGTCGCGGCGTAAAGGTAACTCAGGTGCAGGATGATACCTGGACTCAGATGAATATTGTCTATGATCCATCACATCCTGACGCTGATGCCAACGGCTACGTTACATATCCAAATGTTAATACCGTTACTGAGATGACAAACCTAATAGATGCCAGCAGGTCTTATGAAGCTAACGCAACAGCATTTAACGCAAGTAAGAACATTGCGACCAGAGGACTTGAACTTGGCCAGTCATAATAAAATAAATAAAAAAGCATGATAATGGAGCGACATAAGATATTAAAAGCCATGGATGGTCATTTAGGAGGGGATAATAAATGGCATCTCTTGACATATCACAGCTTCGAAATGTATCGTCTGATGTTATCCGAAATGCTGAAAAATATAACAGCAAGGTCTATAACGTGCTTGGACCTCATGATGATAATAACTCTTTTAACAGCATTTTTGACAGGGCATTAGAAAACATAAATACTACCAATGCATATCTTTCTGATGCGGAGAATGAGGAGATCAAATGGGCGCTTGGCCAGACCAACAATACTCATGATCTATCAATTGCACTTCAGAAGGCACAGACAGCTCTTCAGTACACAATTGCGGTGAGGGACCGCGCTTTGTCTGCCTATAGAGAGCTCACTCAGATGCAGGTGTAAGAGTAGCATAGCTAGAGTACGAAGTAAGAAGATGTTTGTATAACGCGATTTTCACAAGATTAGAATATGAGGGGAGGGAGAAACCATGGCTGAAAGATTAAAAGCCTTATGGCAGAAAATTCTCGATTGGTGGAACCAGTTTACAGCCAAGCAGAAGACTTTGATAGTCGGTGCGGGGACTGTTGTGGTGCTCACCATTATCATTTTGGTTACAGTACTTAACCAGCCTCAATATTATCTTTTGGCACAGGCCGATTCTGCAAAAGAAGCTTCCCAGATAAAGGAGCTTCTTGATTCCAATTCAATCAATTATAAAATGTCAGATGACGGACTGGAATTTAGGGTTCTTAAAAAAGACAAAGCTGAAGCCAGTCTACTTTTAGGTGCAAACGACATTCAGTCCTATGCTTATAGCATTGAAAATGTTACTGAAGGTAGTTTTTCAACCACCGAATCTGATAAGCAGAAAAAATATGTAAAATATCTTCAAAGCGAACTTGAGCATGAAATGATCGTTAAATTTGATGCTATCGAGTCTGCAAATATCACATTAAATATTCCTGATAACGATGGAACTTTAATTGGCAATAAGGATGAGGCCTCTGCCTTTGTTATCCTTGATATATCTGATCCTGATAGCTTTGGAGAAGAAAATGCCGTTTTTCTTGCAAAGGGCGTAGCTACAGCTCTTGGTAAAAAAACTACTAACGACATAGTTATTATGGATACAGCCAGCAATCTTCTTTTTTCAGGAAGCGAAGAGACAACTGACGCAGGGATTGCAAGCACGCAGCTTAATCTTAAGACTAAGGCTGAACAGATTGTAAAAAGTGAAGTTAAAAAGGTTCTTTTAGGGACTAAGCTATACGATGATATAGAAGTTGCCAGCAACCTGGTAATGGATAATTCTAAGGAGGAATATACAGAGCACAATTACACACCTGCTGAAGATCAGACACAGGGTGTTTTGAGCCATGAATCTATCTATAATGCAGAGAATGTAAACGGAGTAAGTGGCATTCCTGGTACTGACACAAATGAAGATGATATGACAACCTATGTTACCCAGGACAATACCAATTCCAGTTCTACAATTTCAGAGGAAACTAGAGATTACCTTCCAAATGAAGATATTAAGACAAGAACGACACTTCCAGGTTCGATAAAATATGATGAATCATCTATTTCAGTGACAGCCATAAATTACGTTGTTATGAAGGAAGAAAATTACGATAAGGCTGCTAACGGTGATTTATCCTGGAATGAGTACAAGACAGCAAACACAGAGCCGGTTGCACTGACTGTACCTGAAGATATGATAAATGTAGTTTCAAAGGCAACAGGAATTGCAGCTGAAAATGTTGCAATGGCGGCATATACGCAATATGTTTTTTTGGATAAGACTGGTGCAAATATCACTGTTACTGATATTCTGCAGATTCTTACAATTCTCATCATCCTTGGACTTCTTGCCTTTATCGTTATCAGAAGTATGTGGACCAGCAAGAAGACAGAGGAAGAACCAGAGCCCGAAGAGCTTTCTGTTGAGCAGCTTCTTGAGTCTCAGCCAGAAGAAGTTCTTTCAGATATTGAAATGGATACTGGCTCTGAAACTAAGAGACTTATCGAGAAGTTTGTTGATGAGAATCCTGAAGCCGCTGCAACCCTTCTTCGCAACTGGTTGAATGAAGACTACGGGGTCTAATAATATTATAACTTGGGGAGAGAAACATATATGGATGCTGAAGCTACTGGCGCTGCTGGCACAGCCAGCCTGACTGCCGATTTTACAGGCACACAAAAAGCGGCCATTCTCTTGATCGCACTTGGTCCAGAGAAATCATCCGCCATATTTAAACATCTAAAGGAAGAGGAAATAGAGGAGCTAACCCTTGAAATAGCCAATACTAGAAGTGTCACTTCTCAGATAAAAGAGGCTGTTTTGGAAGAGTTTTATGGTGTCTGCCTTGCTCAGCAGTATATTGCAGAAGGCGGTATCAACTATGCCAAAGAGCTTCTTGAAAAAGCTCTCGGTGAAGATAAGGCTCTCGACGTTATCAGTAAGCTTACCGCTTCACTTCAGGTTAAACCTTTTGAATTTATCAGAAAGACTGAGCCTTCACAGATCCTTACCTTCATTCAGGATGAGCATCCTCAGACAATAGCTCTTATTTTGTCATACATGTCACCGTCACAAAGTGCGCTTATCTTATCTGCAATTCCACCTGACAGACAGGCGGACGTTGCCAAGCGTATTGCAGCCATGGACAGAACAAGTCCTGATACTATCAAGGAAGTAGAAAAAGTGTTGGAATCAAAGCTTTCATCTCTTGTAAACCAGGATTACACAATTGTTGGTGGTGTAGATGCAGTTGTAGAAATCCTCAATACAGTAGACCGCGCAACAGAAAAGCACATCATGGAAACTCTCGAGATCGAGGAGCCAGAGCTTGCGGACGAGATCAGAAAGAAGATGTTCGTATTCGAGGATGTACTTCTTTTGGACGACAGATCCATTCAGAGAGTGCTGCGTGAGGTTGAGAACAGTGATCTTGGTCTTGCTCTTAAGGGAGCAACTGAGAATGTACAGACTGCTATCTTTAACAACCTTTCAAAGCGTCTTGCAGCTATGATCAAGGAAGACATGGACTTCATGGGACCTGTTCGTATGAAGGATGTTGAAGAAGCACAGCAGAAGATTGTTAATGTTATCAGAAAGCTTGAGGATGCTGGTGAAATTGTAATCTCCAGAGGCGGAGGTGATGAGCTAGTTGTCTAATTTGTTTAAAGGCGGGTTTGTCAGCTACGATGACACGGAAAAATATGTCATTGACAGTAACGAACTTGCAAATCAGAAAATAGAAGCCTTTCAGGAAGCAGAAATGCAGAGGAAAAGGGCTGAACAGGCATCAGAAGAAGGCTTTCCCATGGAAGGGGAAGAAGGGGACTTTGTTCCTGGAATTGACATGGAACAGATTTCTCAGCTTACTGAAGATCAGGGCATGCTTGATTCTTTTCCGGATCCCCAGTTTGACATGGAAGCAATGCAGGCTGAGATGGATCTAAAGCTTCAGCAGGCTCAGGAACAGGCTGATGCCATAATCCAGAATGCTCAGGAACAGGCAAACTCAATAATAGCTCAGGCTCAGGAGGAAGGACACAGACAGGGCTATGAAGCTGGCTATCAGGAGGGGGCCATGGCTGCAGAAGCCCTAAAGGCTGAAATTGAGCAGCAAAGAGGAGATCTTGAAGCTGAGTATCAGCAGCTTGTTGATGGCCTAGAGCCTGAGATGGTTGATGTCCTTACCCAGATTTATGAGCATGTGTTTGGCATTGAACTTAGGGAAGATAAAGAGATAATCCTTCATCTTCTTAAATCTACCTTATCAAGGATAGAACCAGGCAATGACCTTATAGTTCATGTTTCCTCCGATGATTATGATGATGTCATAGAGGAAAAAGCTTCCCTTGAAGCCTGCGTAACATCTCCTAATACCACTATGGAGATCATAGAAGATCCTCTTTTAAAAGAAAATGAGTGCATGATAGAGTCTGATTCTGGCGTTTATGATTGCAGTCTTGGAGTTGAACTTGCCGAAATATCAAGAAAACTAAAGCTCCTTTCCTTTGACAGATCTAGACGCTGATAGAAACATTAAAACTTGTATATTGGAGAGTGCATGCTTACATCAAACATTGATTTTTCCAAATACAATAAAATGCAAAATGCCCCCTTTTACCGCATGAGCGGAAAGGTGGTGAATGTAATAGGACTTACCATCGAGTCTGCAGGACCTGATGCTAAGCTTGGTGACATTTGCCTTATTTACCCAAAGAAAAAAGATTCCGATACTATTTCAGATAGTAAGGGAAGACCTTCAATGGCTGAAGTTGTTGGCTTTAAAGACAATCATGTACAACTTATGCCCTATGAAAATACCAGTGGAATAGGAAACGGTAGCATAGTTGAAAACACTGATTCACCCCTTAGAGTAAATGTTGGCGAAGGCCTTTTAGGCCAGACTCTTGATGGCCTTGGCAGAATAGATGGCACAAGTTTTGGAAAAGGTACAATCCTTGAGGATGGCGTTGCCTACTCAGTAGAGAATCAGCCGCCTGATCCCATGACTAGGGATCCGATTTCTGAAGTTCTATCTCTTGGAGTAAAGGCTGTAGATGGCCTTTTAACAGTCGGAAAGGGCCAGAGAATTGGAATCTTTGCAGGATCTGGTGTTGGTAAGAGTACACTTCTTGGTATGTTTGCCAGAAATACTCAGGCAGATATAAACGTGATTGCTCTAATTGGAGAGCGTGGAAGGGAAGTTAGAGAGTTTATAGAGCGAGACCTTGGAGAAGAAGGCATGAAAAGATCTATCGTTGTCTGTGCTACTTCTGACAAGCCAGCTCTTGAGAGACTTAAGGCTGCCAAGACAGCAACTTCAATAGCTGAATATTTTCGTGATAAGGGAAAAGACGTACTTCTTATGATGGACTCCCTGACACGTTTTTCTATGGCTCAGCGCGAAATTGGTCTTGCCAGTGGCGAGCCACCTGTTTCCCGCGGATACCCGCCAAGTGTTTATGCTGAAATGCCAAAGCTCCTTGAAAGAGCTGGCAGATCTCGAAAGGGCTCAATCACAGGCCTTTATACAGTTCTTGTAGATGGTGATGATATGAATGAGCCAATCACAGATACGGCCCGTGGTATCTTGGACGGACATATAGTCTTAAACAGAAAGCTTGCGCAAAAGAACCATTATCCTGCAATTGACGTATTGGCCAGCATTTCAAGATGTATGTCTGCTATAGCTGATCCAGAGCACAAAAAAGCTGCAGGTAAACTGAAAAACGTGCTTGCAACCTACAACGATGCCGAAGATCTTATAAATATCGGTGCCTATAGGGCAGGTGCCAATAAAAATATTGACTATGCCGTTTCTAAGATAGAAAGGGTTAATCAGTTTCTTATGCAGGAAACAGATGAGAAATTTTCCTTCGAGGAGATAAGAAGTCAGCTGATAAATATGTTCAATGACTAAGGTATATCTTTTGCCCTGGAACAATTGTGATAAGGACTAGGGAGAGTCAGCGCTTATGGCGAGATTTGTCTACAGGATGCAGAGCGTCCTAAATATCAAGCAAAAAACGGAAGGGCAGATCAAAATGGAATTTGCTGCTGCCCAGGCTGAACTTAACAAGCAGATGGATATTCTGGAAAGCTATTTTGACAGAAAGGATAATTACTTAAGGGAGGCTGAGGAACTTAGAAATGCTGACAGACTAAAACTTCAGGATATATTGGATAATCAGTATGCCACAGCCCAGATGGATGTTATGATCGCATCCCAGGCCAGAGTTGTTAAGCAGCATGAAGAAATAGTTGAAAAGGCCAGAGTTAAGCTTACCAGGGCTATCCAGGAGCGCAAGATGCAGGAAACTCTAAGAGACAGGGCCTACGCTGAATGGATAGAAGAAGAAAAGCAGGAAGAAGCAAAAGAAAACGACCAGCGCACAAGTTTTACCTATACCCAAAGACAACGCGAAATGTAAATGAGTGAGGATAATACATGGCTGATTTAGGCAACATTGAGGATCCCAAGGCCGCCAAGGCCAAACTCAAAGCGGATAAAAAAGAATATCAGAAAAAATTAAAGGAACAGAGAAAAGAGGCCAAGGAAAAAGCCCAGGAATTTGCAGATAGAACTGCGGAGATAAATGGAGATAACGCAGGAGGCTTTGCAACTATCGTTATAACATTCCTTATTATATTGATCTGGCTTGCAATCATGGCTCTTTTAATAAAGCTTGATGTGGGCGGATTTGGCTCAGATATTCTGGCGCCAATCTTAAAGGATGTGCCTTATGTCAATCTGATCCTTCCTGATACTGCTAAAAATAGCACTTATGATGAATCTCAGGTTGATTACAGCAGCGCTGAAAGCTCAGGTGGAACCTCCATAAACAGCCTTGAAGAAGCAAATGCCTACATTAGAAAGCTTGAAAACATGCTTCAGTCTGAGATGGAACAAAATAGCAGCTATGCTTCCACTATAGATAAGCTTAATGCCGAAGTTACAAGACTTGAGCCCTTTGAGAGGCAGCAAAAAGAATTCTATGAAGAGAGAGCAAGCTTCTATGCCAGTGTAGTTTATGGGGATTACGCCCCAGATGCTGCTGCCTATGCTTCCTACTACGCCATGATAGATCCTGACACTGCTGCCAAGATTTATGAGCAGGTTGTAAAGGGAGAACTTGACGATGAAGCTATAAAGGCTTTTGCAACCACTTATTCAGGAATGAAGGCCAAGCAGGCCGCTCAGATTTTTGATGAGATGATAAACGAAAACCAGATCCAGCTTGTCTGCAGAATCCTGGCCCAGATGACCATTGAAAACCGCGGAGATATTCTGGCTCAGATGGAAAAAGAAAATGCTGCTAAGTGTACGCAGCTTCTGGAGCCTTCAGCTCTTGAGAAAGAATCTACTCAGGTCACTGGTGAGAAAAAATAAAATATAAAATTTCTAAAAAATTCACCCTTATGGGTGAATTTTTTTTGCCTTATGACGATATAGAAGTTGAGAATCTATGCACCTTGAAATAAAGTCGAAAGGAGGTTACATGACCGGTACTACAAAGACGATAGACATGCAGATGTCTATTATCACACGAAGTACTGTGGCGAGTGTTTCGAAGGTTGATTATTCTAAGAAGAATCAGAATAATGATCTGACTGGATTTGATGGGCTTCTTAATAAGGCTTCATCGGCTATGATCCAGGCAAAGAGCACAACAGCAAAAATAAGCTATTCATCAACTGAAAAGCTTGTTGCAAGGCAGGATACGACAAGGAATGATCAAAATGCTCAGAACTTATCTAAAAAGATAAATGACAAGTCAGGCAAGAGTAGTGATGTAAATGATCCAAATAAAGCGAAGGCAAATACCGCAGCTAAGGATCAGGATACCAAGAATATCGACGATAGAACTACAGAAGCAACTGACAAGAACCTTGAAAAGACAGCAACTACAGACACAAATACCAACGAAACATCCAGCAAGGATGCCGACAAAAAGCTACAGAATGCTATAGAAGAAGATACTAAGGAAATGGTAGCTCATATAGCAAAAATGTTTGATATATCTGAGGAAGAAATCGTAGACGCGATGGATATGCTGGGAATTATGATGACAGATCTTCTTAATCCTCAGAATATAAGAGAACTGATCACAAACCTTGATACACAGGATAAAGCGCTTGATCTGCTAACAGATGCAGACCTAAATACTAACATGCAGGACCTCTTTGAGGATGCGGAAGGTATGAAGAGCCAGCTCATGAAAGAGTTTGATTTATCTAATGAGGATGTTCTATCAGCAATAAAGGAAAATGCAGAGAAGGTTGATCCTGAACTTAAAAATATTAAAGTAAGGGAGCCGGAAATAGTATTACATGCTGAAGAACTTAAGCAAAACCTTAAGGCATCACAGTCTAAGGATCTAACATCTGATATCAAGGTTGAAGCACCTGAGATTTCCAGTGAAGAAGTATTTAAACCCGTTGAAAATACTGGCGAAATGTCCAAGCAGAATGGCAAAAACACTGGAAATGAGCAAAACACTAATAACCCAGGTGCAACTCTTTTTAACCAGCTACTTGATAATTTAACTGAAAATATGGACACTGCAAAAACTGGCGCCACTGAGTACACAAACAGGGCACAGATGGAGAATATTCTAAGGCAGATTACTGATCGCATTACCATTAGATCTTTTGCTACAGAATCATCAATGGAATTATCACTTCATCCTGCAAGCCTTGGTAATCTCAACATTCTCCTTACAAGCAGTAAGGACGGAATCACAGCTAAATTTACAGCTCAGAATGAGATTGTAAAAGAGGCAGTGGAAGCCCAGATGCAGACACTTCAGCAGAAATTCAATGAACAGGGCATAAAGGTTACATCCATAGAAGTTACAATTGCAAGCCATGCATTTGAACAAAATCTTCAGCAAGGATCAGACAACAACGAAGCCTATAACAAAGAACAGGCAAGGAAAGCAAGACCTCTAAGAAGAATCAACCTTGCAGAGGAACTTGTAGAAGACGATGAAGGCATATCAGATGCAGACAGGATTGCAGCTCAGATGATGGCGGCAAACGGAAACTCGGTAGACTTTAGTGCCTAAGAAAAACAAAGATTTTGAGGGGAAGCAATAAGCTTCCCCTGGAGGATAAAAAATGGCAGAAGTTAATCAGGTAAGTGCTGTAATTAAAAATGGCGAAGTTACAAACCTTGAAAATAATAAAAAGGCCACTGAAGCCAAGACAGGATATGACAAGGACTCTTTTCTTCAGATTCTTGTAGCCCAGATGAAATATCAGGATCCAATGGAGCCAACATCAAATACTGAGTATATTTCACAGTACGCAACATTCACTCAGGTTGAACAGCTTAACAACATGGCAAGCGCTATGTCTTTATCAAGGGCATCAGAGCTTGTAGGTAAGACAGTTAAGGTTACTCAGACAAATTCGGATACAGGAAAGAGCTCAGAGATCATCGGAACTGTTGACTATGTGACTTATAGCGGCAACAAGGCATATCTTACAATCAATGGAACAGCCTATAACGTTGACGATGTCACGGAAGTTTATGATGCTGACTTTACAGCAGCTCAGGATCAGGTAAAAGATTTCCAGGAAGCAATCGACAAGCTCCCTAGAAGCCTTGACTTTGTAAATGAGCAGGAGCACGGCCTTACAATCGACACCATGTACAAGTTCTACATGGAGGAAATGGACGATAAGGCTAGAAAGATGATGGATCCTAACTACGTAACAAGCCTTCAGCAGTATGTAAACAGAATTGATGACATTAGAGGTGATGTTCACAGAACCTTTAACAAGGATGATGAGACATCGAGAAAGCTAAAAGAATTGCAGCAAGAATCTTAATGAATCTGCTGTAGATGTAGTATGTATCAGATTGTTTGTGTGAGCGATTATTGTAATTTCTTTTTACGGAGAGCAGGAATATGACAATTGATGAACTTAGATTTTCTTCAATAAGTCAGGTCCAGGATCAGTACTTAAAGCCCCAGGGAGCCAAGAACACTGATCCTAAAACTGCTGCGGTAACTGGCGGAGATTCTTTTGCCCAGATACTAAATAAAATCAGGGACGATGCCGATAATAATATTGTAGCAGGAGATAGACTTAAATTCTCCAAGCACGCTACAAACAGGCTAAGCGATAGAAGCATTGAACTTACAAAAGACCAGATGGACAGACTTTATCAGGGTGCCAAAGAAGCAGGTGAAAAAGGTATAAAAGATTCTCTCATTTTAGTTGACCAGCTTGCTTTTATCGTGAACGTGCCAAATAACACAGTAGTTACAGCTATGGACCAGACAGAAACAAAGAGTAACGTATTTACAAATATTGACGGAGCAGTGATTGCATGATTGGACCCGAAAGGGAAATCTATTGATCCCCGACCGATAGAAGGGATCATCCGCTATTTCACGCATCCGTCCAAAATTAAGAATGATATACGAATTGCTTATTCTTCATGTTTGTTAAGGTCATGAAGTTAAAAAGCTTAATAAGCAGGCTTATAAGCATTTTTTACTTATGACACTTATATCATTCATATTATGGAGGACTTTGCCTTATGATGAGATCACTTTATTCTGGTGTTGCAGGACTTCGTACTCACCAGACTAAGATGGATGTACTTGGTAACAACATTGCCAACGTTAACACCACATCTTTTAAATCACAATCTATTACATTTTCAGACCTTATGTACCAGACAACTCAGACAGCATCTGGCGCCACAGAGACAAAAGGTGGTGTAAATGCTCGTCAGATTGGTCTTGGTGCTAAGTCAGGCGCTATTGCAACAGCAATTGAAGGTCAGGGCGCAACTCAGACAACTAACAACCCATTCGATATCATGATTACTGGTAAGGCTTTCTTTGTTGTTAATAACGGAAAAGAAAACCTTTATACCAGAGATGGTTCTTTCTACGTTGACGGCGCAGGTAACCTTGCAATGCAGTCAAACGGATACTTCGTAATGGGATGGGTAGCTCAGGAAGATCCAGAAACCGGGGCTATCACAGTAAATAAGAACGGCGGACTTTCTCAGCTTCAGATCATGAGTGCTGATAATACAACATATTCACCAGCATCCACTACACAGGCTCTTTACAGCGGAAACCTTGATGACAACGACTCAAACATCGTCTCTGACGATGGTAAGACAGTAACTCTTGAGTTCTATGACAACAAGGGTTATCTCTACACAGCTAAATTTACAATCAAAGATACAGAGGATCCTAACGATCATCTTTTCTCAGTTCAGCTTACAGACATTATTGATTCTGATGGTAACTCAATCGGATCAGAGAGACTTGCAGGCGTTCAGTTTGGCGATATCCAGGACTTTGAAAAGCTTGTAAATGAAGAGGGCGACTATCAGGTAGAAATGGGAACTAAGTCTTCAAAGGTTTATCAGAAGGCTGGCACAGCTTTATTTAATGGAGCAGTTGTTCCAAGTGGCGGCGAGGGATATGAGCTTACACTTGGCGATATAAATAATGCTACATCCAATAAGAACCCCTATAAGGGACTTCTTCAGACTGTATATGGCAAGGATGATGACTGGATCACAAGTACTGACGGCGTTTCCAAGAATTCTGCAGTAAGAATTGATCCTTCTACAGGTGGCCTTATTGTCACAAAATCTTTTACAGAAACTAAAGAATATGCAACAAACTATTCCTTCTCTCCAAAGAATATTTATTCTTACTATGTAAATGAAGATACAAAGTTTGGATACAGGGTTATTCCGACTACAGAAGCTGGAACCTATGGTGATGGTAAGGACCTTAAGGATTATACAGAAACATTAAAAAATGTATACGGAATAGATGAAGCTAATATTGAAAAATACATTGATCAGTCACAGAAATATACATATACATTGACAGAGGCCACTAATGGCGTTAGCACTTTAAACATCTATCCTCATATATCTGATCTTGATAAGGGCGAAAATATTAAGAATAAATCAGCAAGTGAAATTCTTAGTGTTGGAAGTGGTAAGTTTTCTGGAAACTTTGATACTGCGCTGGCAGCTGCAACAGGTGATGTAAGATATACTTTTGATGGACATAGCCTTAAAGTTGAAGAACTTCAGGAAACTGGTACATTTGATCCTTCTGAAACTTCTCAGAGGGAAGAAATTTCATATGTTGAAGCTGCCTTAGCTGAGATTACAACTTCTATACTATATATGACTACTGCGACAGGTGGTGGGTCATTAAAGTCTGAATACACTATTGCTGAGCTTAATACTTTGCTTGATAAATATGTTAATGAGGGTGGTGGAACTACTACAGATACATATTATCAAACTGTTCAGTCAATGTTAAATACTGTCACAGATAATGGCACAAATGATGTTAGTAAAATTGAAATCGTTGGTATATCAGGATCTGAAGCTATTATAACATTTGGACCTAAGCCACTTACAGAATACAAAACTATTTATGAAGGCAATGTAAAAGCTGTAGAAGATTCAAAAACAGATGATTCATATGCTAGCCAGAAAAAGGCGGCTGATGCATACCCTTACGCTATAGTTAATTCTAACAAAACAGCATATCTTCTTGAGAATAGCGAAGGTAATCTTGAAGACCTTCCAGAAGAACTTCTTACAAACTGCTTTGGAGTTACAAAGTCAGAATATGAGGCAAAAGGTTTTGACTATTCTTACAAGATAAATGCAAGTGGTCTTTACCTTAGTCACAATGAAGAGGAAACTCTTGAGATAGTTAAGGATGAGACAACAAATACTCCTAAGTATCAGGCTGTTCCTAACGATGACAGTACTGGCTACACCTTTGTATCTACACAGAAGATTCAGGCATATAACAATACTGAGGTTCCAAATGAAGGAAATATTGTAGATCTTCTTTCTACATCTTCCAAGGCTTATGCAGGTTTCCTTAAGGATGCATATGGAATTACAGATTCTGATGCAAGAGCATATGGTGCAGATGGTAAGTACAAGATAGTAAGTGATGACACAATCGTTCTTTCAACTGGCGAAAAGACTGTTCAGCTCAAGTTTGATGCTGCAACAGGTAAGATAATTTCAGCAGGTGGCAATAAGGATACTCAGAAAGTCAGCATGAAGTTTGCAAACAACAAGACAGATTCAGGATTTGTAACAGGAAACGAAGCTTTTGGTTTCCAGGTTAAGAATGCCAATGATGCTGACGAACTTGCAAAGCTCGGTACTATAGAAGTAGATTTCAGCACAGTTACTAACTACAACACTAACGGATCATCAACAATCAAGGCTGTAAAGGGAGATAAGTCTTCTCTTAATACAGGACGTGCAGTTGGTGAGATGAATGGTGTAACAGTAAGTACAGACGGAACAATTTACGCTACATATTCAAACGGTCAGACAAAGCTACTTGGTCAGATTGCATCTGCTGAATTTGCTAATGCGTCAGGTCTTTCTAAAGAGGGTGATAACCTTTACGCTTCAACTCTTAACTCAGGTGAGGCTACAATCCAGGATATCACAACAGATGGCGGCTACATGAACACTGGCGTTCTTGAAATGTCTAACGTAGATCTTTCAAAAGAGTTTACTGAGATGATCACAACTCAGCGTGGATTCCAGGCTAACAGCCGTATCATCACAGTATCAGATACACTTCTTGAGGAACTTACAAACCTTAAGAGATAATGAATAGGTAGTTCTTTTAACATATCTAAGGCAAAGTAACAGCCCTGTATCTTCGGTCGGATACAGGGCTGATTTTATAATTTGGATTTCAAGACACAAAGAGTCTTTTTGTGACTCATTGTTCTTTTGTAAAGAATATCTGAAGAGCGTGATACATGTGAAGCTGCCAGGCTTTCATGTCGTGGACACCTCCAGGGATTATAAAGAAGTCATAGTTTTCGTCTTTTTTCAGGTAAGGCGATGCGGCTAATGCTCTTTCCATAATTTCTTTGTGTTCTTCGAAAGCTATGTCTTTATCGCCGTTTGCGCAGAACATGAAGTCGAGATCATAGCCACTTTCATGGCCTTTCTCAAGGGTTTCGCAGATGCGCTTAACTTCCTGATCGTGATTTCCAAAGGGACCACAGCAACCGGAAAATGGACCATAGTAGGAGAAGAGGTCAAAGTTATTATAAAAGGCTGCTCTGTAGGTTGTCATAGAGCCAAGTGAGAGACCTGCAAAAGCTCTGTGGTTTCTGGTGCGGATAAGGTTTTCTTCTGAAACATCTCCGCATGTGTATGTACTATAATGAGACTCAATTCCAGGAATTAGATCCTTTCTGAGTTCTGTCCTGAAGTTTTCACAGATAGCTTCATCATGAGTGTTCTTGCTTTCTTCATCGTGATAGAAGGTTGGAGCTACTACGATAACGGGCTTGCATAAGCCTTTTGCAATCATGTTATCAAGAATTGTTGCTGTATCTGGGAACATATCAAACCACCATTCCTGCATAAAGCCGCCGCCGTGGAGAAGATAGAGAACGTCATATTTCTTCTCCTTGTCATAGCCATATGGAAGATAAACTCTGGCCTTTTTGTGAAGGGGCTTTATTTCCTGGTCATTATAGGTCTTTGATTCATATTCGAATGTTTCTAATGTGCCTTTTTCAGAAATTTCAGTGAGCATTTCTGAGGGCATTTCATATTTGTACTGCATTGTAACCTCCTGTGCAAATGATTCAAGTTATTTACTCATTTATTTTGTGTTTTATATTATATTTCTTTGGAGTTGATATTACTTCAAAGATATTGCTATCAAATGCATATTTGTTGCCTTTACGGGCTCTTCATAAGCAACGGCTTAGGCTAGGATCAATGGCTCTTCAGAAATCCTTATATGCAAGTTAAGGAAAAGTAGATTTTCATATAAGACCAAGGAGAGGCCACAGATTATGGCATTACACGAAACTTACGTTACATGTGATTTTCATGTAATGCAAAAACAAACAGCGTTTACACGAAAACACATTTAAAGTAAATTTCGTATAAGCAACGCTCAGGCCAAAGTCAATGGCTATTCAGAAAACCTTATATGCAAATTAAGGAAAAGTAGATTTGCATATAAGACCTACGAGAGGCCGCAGATTATGGCCTTACATGAAATGTGTGCTTCATGTAATTTTCGTGTAAGGCACAAAATAATAATGGTTACACGAAACTACAGTAAAAAGCCGATTTCGTATAAGCAACGCTTAGGCCAGGATCAATGGCTCTTCACAAAGCCTTATATGCAAGTTGATGAAAAGTAGATTTGCATATAAGACCTACGAGAGGCCGCAGATTATGGCTTTACATGAAATGCATGCTAAATCCAATATTCAGGGGAGAGAGCCTTAAGAGAGCTTCATATATACGTCATTCCGAACATCACATCCTCTGCAAATCTAGACATAAACGGTAAACTAAACATAAACAAACGAAAAAAGTAGTGTACAGTGTACACAAAAGTGGTACAATGAATTTAAATACCACAATATGTAGTGGAACTATGCAACGAAATCACAAAAATATAGAAAAACTTTTGAAAATAGTAACATAATTTCAAACAAAAAAGCGTGTGTTGAAATTGTGTTGCGAATATGTACAAAATGTGAACAAAACCCAAGACAATGTAATCGAAAAAGTGGTAAAATTAATGTATGTAGAAACAAAATTTCATTTCTGAATGAAATTTCTTATATTTTGAAATAATTCTAAAGACTCATAAGTATAGATTCTTGAAGGCATTTTCATTATTGCGTTCAAGAAGTTAAAAAGGCAGAGTGGGGAAGGCTAATGGATAACAGAGAAAAGACAGTTTTGATGTTAACCAAGATGGATACGAGGAAGATTCTGATCAATAAGAATCAGATTCAGACGGTGGAAGCCAGCCCTGATACTGTGATAATCCTAAGTGGCGGACGAAAACTACTTGTAAAAGAAACAATTGAAGAAATATACAATATGCTTCAAAACGGATAAATAATTTTTTTGTTCTTGCGAATATACTCACTATCACTATGAGAGGGGGATATGTTGTGGATATTGCGTCATTAGCCGGAATGGTATTATGCTTCATCTTCATGATCTTAAGTATTGTATTTGGTGCTGGTATTTCCGGTGTACAGTACTTCCTTGATGCGCCATCAGCTATGATCACGTTCGGTGGAGCTTTCATGGCGGTTCTCGCTTCAAGAAGCATGCCGAGTTTCATCAACGGCCTTAAATCCTACACTTTGATCTATAAAATGCCTGCTGATGATACCAAAGGTACAATTAAGCAGATCATAGACCTGTCAAATACAGCTCGTAAGGAAGGTCTTCTTGCTCTTGAGGAAGCTGCGGGCAACCTAGAAGATGCTTTTATGAAAAAGGGTGTAGGCCTTATCGTAGATGGTACTGAACCTGAACTTGTTAAAAGTATCCTGGAAGCCGAAATCGATGCTATGTCAGAGCGTCATAAGGAAAACTATTCAATTTTCGGAGATATCGCCGGAATGGGCCCTTCCTGGGGTATGATCGGAACACTTCTTGGTCTGGTTCTGATGCTTCAGAACATGTCAGACCCTTCATCTATCGGACCATCCATGGCCGTTGCCTTGATCACTACTTTCTATGGATCAGTTCTTGCTAACTGGTTCTGTTATCCCGCTGAAAACAAATTAAAAGCAAGAAGTAATGCTGAATATATGGCAAAAAGTATTGTTATTGAGGGACTTCTTTCTATTCAGGCTGGTGAAAACCCTCGTGTTACTGAAGAAAAGCTTAAATCATTCCTGTCACCTGCTGACAGAGCTGCTTATGAAGCTGAGAATGGTACAGGAGATGGAGGCGAATAATGGCAAAGAAACCAGAAGAAATAAAACCTGGCTTGCCGGCGTGGCAGGGAACATTCGGAGATCTGATGAATCTGCTTCTTTGCTTCTTCGTTTTGCTTTTCTCTATGGCTTCCATGGATGCGGCCAAATTCGAAGAAGTAGCAGCATCGTTTAGTTCGGCGTTTAGCATCTTTTCTGGTGGTGAGATGGCTATTGGAAAGGGCGCTCTTATTGGAGATGGAGTTTCACAGCTTACAGAGCTTTCCTCTTATATAACTTCTATGGGGCTTGCACAGAGCGGCGAAGATTCAGATGCCGAGACTGATGCAGTAGGAGAAATGGACCAGAAAGAGCTTATGGAGGCTGCAGAAGAAGAGCAGATGGAAGCCTCAAAAGAACTGGCTGAAAAAATCCAGGCTGCAATTGATGAGGGAGATATAGATAACGAGGTATCTCTTAATTACACAAGCCAGTATGTTCAGCTTACAATTCAGGGCTCAATCCTGTTTGACTCTGGTAAGGTTGAGATAAAAGAGGATGCGATTCCTGTTATTGATAAGGTTGGACAGATTCTTGAGAACTACGCTGGTGGCACAATTGAGATAGAAGGTCATACCGATAACCGGCCTATGAGTTCTGGCGGCAAATATAGCAATAATGATGAACTTAGTTCTGGAAGAGCTCTTTCGGTATTTAACTATCTGATAGAAAATACCTACCTTGATCCTGCAAATTTAGTCCACACAGGGCGAGGCGAATACGACCCTATAGCAGATAATACCACTGATGAAGGAAGAGCCAGAAACAGACGTGTAGAAATAAAGATTTACAATCCTTTGAGTGCCAATTACTAAAATGTGGAGGAAGGAAATACTATGAAAAAGAACTTACTGTCAATCATTATTCTTGCACTTCTTGTAGTGAATATTGGAATGACCAGTTTTATGCTGCTGAGTGTTATGACTACTAATTCCCAGACAGCCAAGCTAATTTCTGATATTGCCGCTGCTCTTGAGCTTGAGGCTAATGGCGGAAATACAGGGGGCTTTTCTGGATCAGCTTCTGGAAATGTAGGAGTTGGAAATATTGCTACCTTTGGATTTACTGGTGAGGAGCAGCTTACTATCAACCTAAAACCTGGGGCTGACGGCAAAGCACACTATATGCTCGTTGAAGTTGTCTTTTCTATGAACACAGCCAGTGCAGACTATGCAACCCTTGGAACAGAGGAAGCACTTGCAGGAATGAAGGATCTTATAAAGGGTAAAGTCACAAATACTCTTTCTTCATACACTATCGAAGAACTCCAGGCTGACGATACAGCTGCAAAAGAGAAGATTCTTGAGGAAGTGCAGGAGCTATATAACTCTAACTTTATCTATGATGTAACTTTCTCAAGTGTTCTATATCAGTAAAGATTCCTTTTCTAAAAGAAAATTGGGAATCATATCTGAATAAGTTCCTTACAAGCTAAGGAACAAATCGAAATTCCGGGTTGACAGCATCTGCTGCCGATAGGAGGAAGGAGAAACAAAGGTTTGAGTGAAGTCCTGTCACAAAATGAAATAGATAGTCTGCTGGCAGCACTCAGTACAGGTGAGCTGGACGTAGATCAAATGCAGAACGCGGACGAAAAGAAAGTCAAGGATTATGACTTTAAACGTCCTGCCAAGTTCTCAAAAGAGCACCTTCGTACGCTTGAGATGATCTATGAACATTATGGAAGACTCTTATCCACGACTTTGCCACTGTATCTTAGAAAGAATGTCCAGGTATCAGTTGCTAACTCAGAGACTGTTACTTATTCAGAGTTTAGTAACGCTCTTTCAAACCCTGTAATTTTGGGAGTTATCAATTTTCTTCCACTTCAGGGAACAATCATCCTGGAACTTCAGGCGAATATAGGTTTTTCCTTCATTGACAGAATGCTGGGAGGTGAAGGGGGAACCCTGGATAAGCCAAGACCCTTTACCGACATTGAGATGCCACTTATAGAAAAACTCGTGGTTATCTGCATGCAGCTTATGGTTGAGCCCTGGCAGAATGTAGTAGCTATAAATCCTGTAATGGAGAGGATTGAGACTAATCCACAGTTTGCGCAGGTAATATCTCCTACAGATATGATTGCCATTGTAACTCTTAATATCAAGATTGGAGAAACAGAAGGACTTATGAATGTCTGCCTTCCATACTTCACCTTGGAGAGTGTAATGGACAAGCTTAATACCAAGTTCTGGTTCTCTACAATGCAGAAAAATGCTGATGAGGATTATCAGGATACATTGGAAACCATGGTCAAGCACGTGGATGTCCCTGTAAAAGCCATACTTGGTAAATGCAATGTATCGGTAAGTGATTTTGTTCATCTGCAGGCTGGAGACATTATAAGACTAGATAACAGAGTAAATACAGATATGCAGGTATATGTAGGAAATATAAGAAAGTTTACTGCACTACCTGGTACATCAAAAGATAAGTATGCCGTAAGAATTACTTCGGTTGTAAGAGAGGAGGAAGAGTAGCAGCATGGATGGAATGTTATCACAAGACGAAATTAATGCTTTGCTAGCCGGCATGGATTCTGGTGGCGGCGACGCTGCTGCTGGTGGGGACGCTCCTGCAGAGGGTGGCGCGCCAGAGGAGGCACAGGCTGCATCAGCTGGAGGCAGCGGGATTGATGAATCTCTTTTAACTGATTCTGAAAAGGATGCAATCGGTGAGGTTGCTAATATCAGTATGGGTTCATCAGCTACAACGCTGTATTCCCTTGTAAATCAAAAGGTTAATATCACAACTCCTCAAGTAGAGCTTGCGACTTGGGAAACTGTTATTAACAATTATGAGAGGCCTTGTGTATTTATTCAGATCAAGTACACGGTTGGTCTTGATGGAACCAATATTCTTATCCTGAAAGAGCATGACGTTATGGTCATCACTGACCTTATGATGGGCGGTGATGGTACTAACACAGAGGGTGAGATCGGTGAACTGCAGTTGTCAGCCATTTCTGAGGCTATGAACCAGATGATGGGTGCTGCTGCCACATCTCTTTCTACAATGATCAATCAGAAGGTTGATATCAGCCCGCCACAGGCCACTGTTCTTGATATGATCAATGATGATCCTTCTGATATTGCTGAATTCCTTACAGGAACTTTTGTCAGGATTTCTTTTAAGATGCAGGTTGGAGACCTGGTGGATTCAACACTTATGCAGTTGTATCCTATTGATTTTGCCAAGGCTCTAAAAGATACAGTTGTATCAGATGGAGGTGAAGCAGAAGCAGCGCCTGCACCGGAACCAGCACCAGCGCCAGCTCCTGCACCAGGCCCGACACCAGACATGGGAATGGGCGCGGCTCCGCAGATGGATCCAAACATGATGGCAGGCGGAATGCCACAAATGGGTATGGGTATGCCTCAGATGGGTATGGGCATGCCTATGCAGATGCCTATGCCGCAGATGATGAATATGAATATCCAGCCGGCCCAGTTCCAGAACTTTGCTGGTGGTACTACTATCATGGCAGGTGGCGAGAACATCGGCATTATCAAGGATGTACCACTTGAAGTTACTGTGGAACTTGGAAGAACCGCCAAGCCTATTTCAGATATCCTCGATTTTGCACCGGGTACTATCATCGAGCTTGATAAGGTGGCAGGTGAACCAGTAGATGTTCTTGTTAATGGTAAGTTTGTTGCCAAGGGCGAGGTTGTTGTCATCGAAGAAAGCTTTGGTGTCCGTGTAACTGAGATAGTTCAGTAAAATTGTATTGTTGGGGACTTTTATGGGAGTAGATTCATATTTACAACTAGTTACTGTTCTTATCATTTTCATCGTGGTTCTGGCTGCCACTTTGTATGTGACAAAGTGGATGGCTAATTACCAAAAGGGTGCAAACCTTAGTAAGAACATAGAAATCATTGATACCTGCAAGATATCTACTAACAAGTACATTCAGATCATAAGGATAGGGGAAAGACATGTGGCCCTAGCTATTTCAGGGGACCAGGTCACAAATCTTGGAGATGTTGATCCTGATGAACTGATCCTCAAGACTGAGACTGATAATAGTCTTGGCTTTAAGGATGTACTGGAAAAAATAAAGGGTGAGAAAAAAGAGACAAATGGGAAATAGGCATAAGCTTTTCTTATTACTTGTTCTGATGCTTTTTGTGTTTGCCAGTGGCTTTGTGACTATGCCTGTTAAGGCACTTGCCACTGAAAACATTATTTCTGATACTAAACCTACTGATCCGACTACGGATGAGGAAACGCATTTGACTGGTTCTCAGGGAGAGAGGACCAATATAAATGAACCTGGTTCTTCTGAGGATCCGGAGGATCTTAAGAAACTTAACATTGCTAATACGGTTACTATTACCTATGACAATGGAAATGGTTCTCTTAATGGTGCTCTTAGGATTCTTATCACACTTACTTTAATTTCCCTTGCACCAACTCTTCTTGTGATGATGACTTCTTTTACGAGGATCATCGTTGCACTTCATTTTACGAGAACAGCCATTGGAACCCAGACGTCACCACCCAACCTGGTGATAATTGGTATAGCTTTGTTCATGACTCTTTTTATAATGCAACCTACGCTTACTGCCGCATATAACGATGCTGTTATTCCGTTTGAAGATGGGCAGATGGACCAGCAGGAGTTTTTTGAAGAAGCCATGAAGCCTTTTAGGCAGTTTATGTATGGCCAGACTCAAAAAAAAGATGTAGTTCTTTTTATGAACATTGACGGAATAGAGTGGGATGGAGAGCTTGACAGCATTCCGAATGTTGTACTGGTGCCCAGCTTTATTGTAAGTGAACTTCGTACAGCATTCATAATTGGATTTATGATCTATATTCCATTTATTGTAATCGACATGGTTGTAGCATCAGTGCTTATGAGTATGGGTATGATGATGCTGCCGCCAACCACCATATCTCTGCCATTTAAGATTCTTCTTTTTGTATTGGCAGACGGCTGGAGCCTTATTATTGGTAACCTGGTCAAATCGTTCTACTAAAGGAGGAAGGCAAAATGATCACAATTGACGATATCAATCAGATAGTCAGTTCGGCACTTTTTATGGTTATTAAAATGTCTCTTCCTGTGCTGCTTACTTCAATGACTATTGGCCTTGTGATCTCTATTTTCCAGACAGTTACATCTATTCAGGAGCAGACCCTTACTTTTGTTCCAAAGGTACTAGGAGTCTTTATTATGATCATGCTCATGGGAAACTGGATGGCAACTGAACTTTCTGGATTCATAACTACTCTGTGGTCGGATTTTTCCAAGTATGTCCGCTAAAAAGGGGGCAGTATGATCGATTACAGCTTTAGTTATGGGGATTTAGAAGTTTTTCTTCTTATAGTTGTAAGAGTTACAAGCTTTATCTTTGTATGTCCCTTCTTTGGAGGAAGGCAGACGCCAAACCTTGTTAAGATTGGATTTGGACTTCTGTTATCAATCTTGCTTTATGGGGCTGTGCCTTTCAACGCTCCAGATTACAACAGTATCATAGGATATACAGTTATTGTGTTAAAAGAGGTCCTGACAGGCTTTCTTATAGGCTATGCAGTTCAGATATGCGAGATGATAGCGGCTTTTGCCGGAACTATTGTTGATATGCAGATAGGTCTTTCCATGGTCAATATTTTTGACCCAAACACAAATGAGCAGGTTACTATTACAGGAAGTCTTTATTCACAGATACTTACTATGATGCTGATCCTTACTGGAATGTATCAGTATATATTACGAGCTTTGGCAGATACTTTTATTCTGGTTCCCATAAATGGGGCAGTGATAAATTCAGATAAACTCCTTGCTTCAATACTTGGATTTATGAGGGATTACATAGTAATAGGATTTAGGATCTGTCTGCCGATATTTATCATCACATTTATTACAAACGTGGTACTGGGTGTCCTTGCTAAGGTTTCACCACAGATGAACATGTTTGCTGTTGGTATTCAGATAAAGATAATAATCGGACTTTTAATAATGTTTGTCACGGTTACAATGCTCAATGATGCTTCTAATTTTGTTTTTATCAATATGAAGGAGCTGATGGAAGATTTTGTTTACAGTCTTAGAAGTAGCTGATGCAGGCTACGAACCGTTAATTAAATACGACTTACAGTTTTTTGCTGAGGACGCAAACGGCGCTGAAAAGTCAGAGGAACCTACAGCCAAAAAGCTTGATGACGCCAGAAAGGAAGGCCAGGTTGCTAAGAGCCAGGAAATAGCTACAGCTTTTTCTTTGCTTGCTTTCTTCCTCATCCTGAGGCTGGGCTATGGCTTTATAGGAGAAAATTTTAAGGCAGAATTTGAAAGAGTGTATAACAACATTCCTTATGTGGCAAGGCTCTATGATGGTAATCTTCCCTATAGCTATATCAGTAGTACTGTAAATAATGCTCTTTTGACAATTTTATTTATCTGTGCTCCGTTTTTTTTAATAGGTTTTATGATTGCTTTTGTATGCGATTTTGTGCAGGTTGGATTTAAACCCACCAGTAAGCCGCTTCAGCCTAAGCTTTCAAAGCTAAATCCTATAAGCGGTATGAAGAAGATTTTCTCGACAAGAAAACTTTTTGAACTTGCTAAGTCAATTTTAAAGCTTGCAATTATGGCAATCGTTATTGTCAGCTATTTTAATGGTAGAACGGAGTCAATATTTCTTTTGTATGATATCCCTCTTAAACAGGCTATAGGCCTTATGGGGAATTTCATAATAGATCTGGGGATCAGGATAGCTGCTGCCTACATGATAATTGCATTTGCAGATCTGATATACCAGAGGCGCAAGTTTAAGAAAGATATGATGATGACCAAGCAGGAGGTCAAGGATGAATTCAAGAATACTGAAGGTAATCCTGAAATAAAGTCAGCTCAGAAGAGACGAATGATGCAGGCATCAAGAAGACGTATGATGCAGGAACTTCCCAAGGCAGACGTTGTCATCACAAACCCTACTCATTATGCAGTTGCAATTCGTTATGACGCTCAGGAGTCAGAAGCTCCTATCGTAGTGGCTAAGGGTGCCGACTACCTTGCTCAGAAAATCAAGGAAGTGGCGAGAGAAAATGATGTTGAGATTGTAGAAAATAAGCCGCTTGCCAGAATGCTTTTTGCTAATGTAGAAGTGGGAGAGATGGTTCCTCCAGAACTCTACAAGGCAGTAGCAGAAGTACTTGCATATGTATACCACTTAAAAGGCAAGGTTTAATTCCTTTTCTTTAAGCTTTGGTTTATAAGAAAACTTGGAAAGGGGGATAAGAGATGGATAGAAAGCGCATCGTAAACAGAATATATGATTATGGTCTTGCCCTGTATATTGTTGCAGCTATTGTAATGCTCATTATTCCTCTGAAGGATTGGATCCTTGATATACTACTTGCCTTTGATATGTCTTTATCCTTTGTGATAATGTTTACAGCCATGTTTGCAACGGATGTGCTGGAGATGAGCTTTTTCCCAACTATCCTGTTGTTTACAACAATCTTTAGAATTGCGCTAAACGTTTCTTCCACAAGACTTATTCTGACGGAGGGAAGTGCGGGACAGGTTATTACAGTATTTGGTTCCTTTGTAGGTGGTGGCGATCTAATTGTAGGAGCTATTGTTTACGTTATTCTTATAATCGTTCAGCTGATGGTCATCAATAAAGGTTCGGAACGAGTCGCTGAAGTATCTGCCAGATTTACACTTGATGCTATGCCTGGTAAGCAGATGGCTATTGATGCCGACCTTAATACCGGTGCCATAACTGATGCAGAGGCCAAGGCAAGAAGAGATAAGATCCAGGAAGAAGCAAGCTTTTTTGGAGCTATGGATGGTGCCACCAAGTATGTTAAGGGAGATGCTACAGCTGGTCTCATAATTACGGCTACAAACCTTATTGGCGGAATTGCAATGGGAATTCTCAGAAAGGGAATGGATGTCAATACAGCCATAAATACCTATTCAATTCTTACTATGGGTGATGGACTTGTAAGTTCTATTCCTTCCCTGATGATTTCAATGTCTACAGGTATTTTGGTAACCAAAGGCTCCAAGGAGGCGGATTTTGGTCATCTTCTTATCAATCAGCTCTTTGGAATGCCCAAGACTTTGTATCTTGTTGGAGGGGTTGTGGCAGGACTTGGTATTTTTTCACCTCTTCCAACAGTGTTATACGTTACCTTTGGAGCAGGATTTATACTACTTGGCAGAATAACTTCTCAGACAATTGAGGAGGTTTCAACGGAAGCTGAAGTAGCGTCTCCTGAAGAAACCCAGGCAGAGGAAATCAGACAGCCAGAGAATGTTACAAGTCTTTTGCAGGTTGATCCTATCGAGCTTGAGTTTGGCTATGGAATTATTCCTCTTGCTGATGTAAATCAGGGCGGCGACCTTTTGGACAGAGTAGTCATGATAAGACGGCAGGTTGCTTTGGAACTAGGTACTGTGGTTCCAATCATCAGACTACGAGATAATATTCAGTTGAATCCTAATCAATATATCATTAAAATTAAAGGTATACAGGTAAGTGATGGAGAGATTTTGTTTGATCACTATATGGCCATGAATCCAGGACATGTTGAAGATGAGATCACAGGTATTCCAACCTTTGAGCCTTCTTTCCATCTGCCGGCTATCTGGATTACTGAAAGTCAGCGAGAAAGGGCAGAGAGTCTTGGATATACAGTTGTTGATCCTCCATCTATCATTGCAACTCACCTTACTGAGATCATCAGAGAGCATATCGCTGAGCTTATGACAAGGCAGGATGTACAAAATCTTGTTGATAATCTCAAGGAGAACAATCCGGCACTTGTTGAGGAACTTGTTCCTAAGCTGATGAGTCTTGGTGAGATAGAGAAGGTACTGCAGAATCTTCTTAAGGAAGGCGTATCGATCAGAGACCTAGTTACGATATTTGAAACTCTTGCGGATTTTGCACCGTCGACCAGAGATCCGGATATTCTTACAGAATATGTGAGGCAGAGTTTAAAGAGAGCTATATCCAGCAAATATTTTATTCCAGGAGAAACTACCAGTGTTGTTACACTTGATCCTAAGATAGAACAAGAGATCATGAGTAGTGTCAAGCAGACTGAGACAGGTGCTTATCTGACACTTGACCCTGCAAGAACAAAGGCGATTCTTAGTGCCGTTGGCGAACAGGTCAGAAAGCTTGAGGAAGCTGGCAGAATGGCAATCATCATGGCATCTCCTATTGTGCGTATGTATTTTAAGAAGATGACAGAGGATTACTATAAAGATTTGATTGTGATTTCTTACAACGAAGTGGAACCTAATATTGAATTACAATCTGTGGGGATGGTAACTGCTTAATATGATTATCAAAAAGTATGTTGGAAAAACTGAAACTGAAGCAACCGATGAGGCTAAAAAGGAACTTGGGCAGAACATTGTTGTAATGAATGTGAGGCCTTTAAAAAAGAGCGGATTCTTTTCTCTTTTTCAGGCTCAGAAGATTGAGGTCACGGTGGCGCTTGAAGAGGAAACAGAAAGGCCTGTTACAAGGACTCTGACTCCTGATAAGGGCGTAAAACCTACGCCTAGAAATCCACTTGTAGAAGGCAGTCAGAAGGATACAGTAAGACCTGCCATCAAGATTAACAAGTCTCCTGATATCATTGATGAGGGAAGCGCTATTGAAGAGAAGCTTGATAATCTTTCAAGTCTTCTTGAAAAGAACATTAAATTCAGCGAAAAGGAAGATGATAAAGAGCCTGATATTCCTGAAAAAGAGCCTTCATCCAAAAAGAGTGAAGACAGAAGCAGTATATCGGAAGAAAGTCTGTCTTTTATCAAATTGTTGTATAATACTCTTATAGAGAATGAAGTGGATGAGATTTATGTTAACCAGCTTACCGATGAAGTTGAAAAGATAAGTAAGCCTGGAATGGCCTTTGATTTTGCCCTTGCAAATGTTTACCAGAAAATGGTCCTTAAGTTTGGCAAGTCAGAGCCAATTGACCCTTCTTTGACAGGAAATGGGCCCAAAGCTGAAATCTTTATAGGTCCTACAGGTGTTGGCAAGACAACTACCATTGCAAAGCTTGCTTCTGAACTATCAGTAACCCAGAAAAAGAAGGTAGCTCTTTTGACAGTTGATACATACAGGATTGCGGCTGCTGAACAGCTTCGTACCTATGCATCAATCCTTGAAATTCCCTTCAGGGTTATTTATTCGGTTGAGGAGATCATAGCTGCTGCCGAGGATTTTAAGGACTATGACTACATCATGGTCGATACAGCTGGCCATTCCCAGCACAACGAGGAACTCAAGAACGATATAGAAGCCTATATAAGAGCACTGGAAGATATTATGGAGTGCGAGAACTTCCTTGTTCTGTCTGCAACTACCAAGTATAGAGATCTTCTTGAAATTGCAGATTCCTATTCTGAGGTTGTGGCTTATAAGCTTATATTTACCAAGATGGATGAAACTGGCGCCAAGGGAAACCTTTATAATGTAAGGATGCATACTGGAGCGCCAATTGCCTATATTACAAATGGACAAAATGTCCCAGATGATATTGCTGTATTCGATGCTCAGCGTATTGTCAAGAATCTGTTGGGTGGAAAGAGTTAACGGGGTATATTATGGACCAGGCTACACAGCTTAGAAATATTATAAAAAATACCAATAAGCCCCAAAGACCGCTAGCCAGGATCATTACTGTGACTAGTGGAAAAGGCGGCGTTGGAAAGTCTAATGTGGCCATAAATCTTGCAATCCAGTTTCGCAAGATGGGTAAAAGAGTGATAATTCTTGATGCTGATTTTGGCCTTGCTAATATAGAAATCATGTTTGGAACGGTTCCCAAGCATAATCTATGCGATCTGATATATCAGGGCAAGAACATAAAGGAAATCATTACCTGGGGGCCTGAGGGAGTTGGATTTATTTCTGGCGGTTCGGGAATTTCAGGAATGTATAATTTAAGCCGGGATTATCTTGTTTATATTATAGTTAATCTGGCAGAGCTTGATGCTATCGCAGATGTGATTATAATTGATACGGGAGCTGGTATTTCAGATGCAGTAATGGAGTTTTTAGTGGCAAGTGGAGAGGTTATTTTAGTGACAACTCCTGAGCCAACTTCCATAACGGATTCATATTCTCTTTTAAAGGCTCTTAATCAGAGCCCGAGATTTTCAAGAGAGGATACGAAGGTAAAAGTGGTATCAAATAGAGTTTCGTCAGAAGAAGAGGGACAACAGCTTTTTAATAAGTTAAATGCTGTTGTAGCCAGGTATTTGAAACTTCCTTTGACATATATGGGAGCTATCCCGCAGGATCAGATGCTTGCAAGAGGTGTTATGCAGCAGAGTCCTGTATCACTTGCTTATCCAAATGCCAAATCCGTTAAGGCTTTTGAGACTATAGCAGGTAAGCTTATGAATCCGGGATACACTGCTGAGGTTAAGCAACGAGGAATGGCTGCTTTCTTTTCACACATCATAAACAGCAGGAAACTAAGTGCTACACCTCAGAATTTAAATACTACACCAAATTTACCAGCTTAATTTTATATCCTAAGAATGGAGACTAAAAAAGTATGTTGGCAGATTATATTTCTCCCGGCAACAGGGTGGAACTTAAGGCAACTGGCAAAATGTGGATGGATGATGATGCCAGGACAAAACAAATATATATGAGCAAGGTTATGGATGTTACTTCAGATGACCGTATAGAGGTGTTGATGCCCTATGAAAAAGGGCGACTTGTACTTCTTCCGGTGGATGGAGAATATAGCCTTTGTTTTTACAGTCAAAAAGGTTTATTCCAGTGCTTTTCAAGGATTGTAGACAGATACAGAAGCGACAATATGTATATTCTGGTCCTTGATCTTACGAGCGAACTTTCAAAGCTTCAGAGACGTGAATATTACAGATTTAGTTGTGCTCTTGAGCTTAAATCAAGACTCTGTACCAAGGAGGAACTTGAAGCTTATGAGATGAACAGAAAATATTTGGTAGACCCGGGTGAGTCCCTTCAAAAGAGCGTAGTTGTTGATATAAGTGGAGGCGGGCTTAGATTTGTGGCTAATTTCAGATATGAGGAGGGCAATACAATCTATTGCGCTTATCGATTACCTGGAAATGTCAACGATAAAGAGTACGAAATGATATGTAATGTCTTAAAGGTTAATGAGCTGGAGAGTAGACCAGGACTCTTTGAACATCGTATCCAATACATAGTTATTGATGAGTCTTCCAGAGAAGATATTATTCATTTTATCTTCGAAGAAGAACGAAAAATAAGAAAGAAGCAAACTTAATTATGAGAAAAATTTTATTAATTGATGACTCTGCACTCATGAGAACCGTTCTCAGTGATATTATTAACTCAGATCCTAGATTTCAGGTAGTTGATAAGGCTAAGGACGGACTTGAGGGACTGGAACTTCTAAAAAAGAATACGTATGATGCGGTTGTTCTAGACATTAATATGCCTAGAATGGACGGAATTACGATGCTCAAGGAAGTTCAGAAGTTAAAGATCAAAGCAAAGATCATGATGGCCAGCACCGACACAAGAGAAGGTGCCAAGGTAACCATGGACTGTCTTGATCTTGGAGCTCTCGATTTTGTTCATAAGCCTGACAGGGCTTCTGAATGTAGAGGCGAAAACTTTACACAGCAGTTTATCAATACTCTTGCAGCTGTTGCTGAGTCAAAAGCTCCCGCACCTGCCAAGGCTTTTTCAATGGTGGAAGCCAAGGAAACCAAAAAGGTTGTGGAGCTAGTCAGCAAATCAGCCAGCAAGATAACGGGTAACAGAATAGTTGCAATCGCAAGTTCTACCGGTGGACCAAGAGCGCTTCAATCTGTTATTCCTAAACTACCTAAAAATCTAAAGACCCCTGTTGTCCTGGTACAGCACATGCCAGAGGGCTTTACAGCTTCGCTTGCAGAGAGGCTTGATTCTCTTTCGGAGGTGAAAGTTAAAGAAGCTGCGGAAGGCGATGTACTTGCTCCGGGAACAGTCTATATATCCAGGGGCGGCAAGCATATGCATGTAATTAAAAGTGGCTCAAAGAGTACGATCCATTACATGGATGGCCCTACAAGAGAAGGCGTAAGACCTTGTGCCAACTTTATGTATGAATCTCTTATGGATTCGGATTATGATGAAATATGCTGCGTTGTTCTGACAGGAATGGGAGCTGACGGAACCGAGGGAATAAAGAATTTAAAGGGTAAGAAAAAAGTATTTGTGATCGGACAGGACGAAAGTACCTGCACCGTATACGGGATGCCTAAGGCAGTTGCTACAGCTGGACTTGTGGATCAGGTTGTAAAACTTGAGAACGTTGCCCAGGAAATAATAATGCATGTCGGCGTGAATTGAGGTATTTCATTACTTTTTAATTATTCTTTAATGCTTATTTTCTTTTATTCCTCCATTCAAAAGCCGATAATAAATTCAGGAGTATGCGAAATCCCGTTTACTTTTGAATACTATCACTTTTCTTATGGAGGTAAATAGGTTATGGATGTTTCCCAGTATCTAAGTGTCTTTCTTGATGAAGCTAAAGAGCATCTTCAATCTCTCAATGACAACATCATGATTCTTGAGCAGGATCCTGAAAATGAAGATTGTATCAATGAAATCTTCAGATCAGCCCATTCTATGAAGGGTATGGCTGGAACTATGGGCTATACCAGAATGCAGAATCTTACTCATGACATGGAGGATGTATTCTCAGATGTTCGTGCGGGCAAGATTAAGATCAAGTCTGCTGATATCGACGTTCTGTTGCAGTGTCTTGATGCAATTCAGGCATATGTTGACAGTATTACAGAGAATCAGGACGAGGGTACTGAAGAACATCAGGATATCATAAAACTTCTTGCAGACATCAGAAATGGTGGTGGCGGAGCACCTGCTGGTGATGCAGCTGCTGCCCCTACACCTGCTGCAGCTAATGCAAATGAAGCTGAATCTGCATCTGCGGATGGCCCTGCACCTGGTGCCGACGGCACAACAGACTATAGGGCAATTCGTCTTGATCCATCAGTAAAATCTACTTTAGAGGAAGCTAAATCACAGGGTAAGAAAATTTATGGTGTGACAGTTCACATTCAGGAGTCCTGTATTCTTAAGGCTGCCCGTGGCTTCCTTGTTTTCAAAGGCCTTGAAGAAATCGGTGAGATTGCTTGTTCTGAGCCAAATACTCAAGATATTGAAGATGAAAAATTTGAATTCTCATTCAGTCTTATCCTTATAACAGATGAATCTAAGGAAAAGGTTGAAGAGATTGTTAAGGCTGTTTCTGAAGTTGATGGCTGCGAATGCGGTGAGTTTGATCCAAGCGGCGCTAAGCCTGCAGAAGAAAAAGATGAGGCAGCACCTGCAGCTGAAACAGCAGCGGCAGCAACTCCTGCAGCACCTGCAGCACCAGCTGCAAATACTCCTGCACCTGCAGCAGCGGCAGGCGGTGGAGCCGCAGGCAACAAGAAGGCTGTTGGTAAGCCAGTTGTTAACAGAACAGTCCGTGTAGATATAGAAAAGCTTGACGTTCTCATGAACCTTGTTTCCGAGCTTATCATTGCCAAGAACTCACTTATATCTGCAGCTAATACCTCTGGTGTCAGCAACGGAAATGTAAATGAGCAGATTGAGTACCTTGAGAGCGTTACCACAAACCTTCATGAATCAGTTATGAAGGTAAGAATGGTACCAATTGAGAGCGTACTTCAGAAATTCCCACGTATGATAAGAGATCTTAACAAGACTCTTAACAAGAAGATGGAACTCACCATGACTGGTGAAGATACTGAAATGGACCGTACTGTGGTTGATGAGATTGGTGATCCTTTGATGCACCTTATCAGAAACAGTGCAGACCATGGTATTGAGTCAGCTGATCTTCGTGCTCAGCGTGGTAAACCTGAAGTTGGACAGATTTTCCTTCATGCCTTCCAGGATGGTAACAGCGTTGTTATTGAGGTTGGCGATGATGGTAATGGTATAGACGCAGAAGCTGTCAAGAATAAAGCCATTGAGAAGGGGGTTGTTTCTCCTGAACAGGCAGCTCTTTTGACAGAAAAACAGTGTGTAGAGCTTTTGTTCCACCCTGGATTCTCAACTGCCAAGCAGGTTTCAGAAATTTCTGGTAGAGGTGTAGGTCTTGACGTTGTTAAGTCCAAGGTTGAGTCTCTTTCTGGTGAAGTAACAGTTAAGACAAAGCTTGGTGAAGGATCAACCTGGATTATCAGACTTCCTCTTACTCTTGCTATCATCCAGGCACTGATGGTTATTATTGGCGAAGAAAAATATGCTATTCCTCTTGATTCTATTCAGAGTATTGAGGATGTTTCACCTTCAGATATTAAGTTTGTAGAGAATAAAGAAGTTATCAATCTTCGTGGTAGCGTTCTTCCTCTTATAAGATTAAATGAAGTTCTTGATACAGAATCAACCAAGGCACCTGATGAGGACATGGTTGTTGTTATTGCAAGAAAAGGCGATCAGCTTGCTGGCCTTGTTATCGATGAACTTATGGGACAGCAGGAAATCGTTATCAAGCCTCTTGGTAAGTACACAAATAAATGTAAGCTTATCAGCGGTGCTACTATCCTTGGTGATGGTGAGATAGCACTTATCCTTGATACTAACTCAATTTTCTGATAGTTACTAAAGACCGTTAACTTTTAGAAAGGAAGAAGAGCAAATGAATGAACTTAGAGAAGGTGCTGATGTAGGCGAACTTATTCAGTACATTGTAATCAAAATTGATGATGAGCAGTATGGTATCAATATCAAATTCATTGACAATATTGTAAGAATGCAGCAGATCACTCGTGTACCTAAGGTTGATGATTATCTTAAGGGCGTGATCAATATTCGAGGCGAGATTGTTCCTGTAATGAGCGTCAGGATGAAAATGGGACTTGCCGAGGATGAGATTACAAATAAGTCCAGGATCATTATCTTAAAGACAGAAGGCGGCGATCTAGTTGGTATTATTGTTGACCAGGTTAATCAGGTTCTGACTCTTGATTCTAATAACGTTGAAAAGATGCGTTATGACGACAAGAAGGGCAAAGCTGATGCTTCGTTTGTAAGTGGTGTTGGACACTATGAAGGTGGTCTGGTTTCAATACTTGATCTTGAAGCTGTTGTTTCAGAGAGGCAGGCAAAAGAGGCAGCTACAACCGCAAGTTGATCGGAGGATTATAAATGGGTGATATGAGTTTAGACCAGTTATCCAACCAGTACTTTGACGTACTAAAAGAGCTGGGTAACATTGGTGCAGGGAATGCGACGACAGCTCTGGCACAGATGATCGGAACTAAGGTTGATATGTCAGTTCCCCAGGTAAGACTTCTTGATTTTAAGGATGTCGGGGATATGATGGGCGGCGCAGAACAGATAATGGCTGGCATTTACCTGGCTGTTGAGGGGGATATTGATGGAAGTATCATGTTCCTTTTAAACAAAAATGCAGCCAGACATCTTGTTGATAAACTTATGGGAACGGGACCAAAGCCTGAGGAGGCTGAGTTTGACGAAGTTGAGCTTTCTGCCCTTAAAGAGGTAGGAAATATTATTACCGGATCATACCTAAATTCCCTTTCCATGATGACCAATCTTAAGCTTGTTCCGTCAATTCCTTTTGTAGCAATTGATATGGCTGGTGCGATCCTTTCTGTTCCTGCTATTCAGTTTGGAATGATGGGAGATAATATTCTTCTGATCGAGACCCAGTTCTTTGATGAACTTAAGCTTAGTGGCTATTTTATCCTGCTGCCGGACATGGATGGTTATAAAAAGATTCTTTCATCACTTGGATTAGGCGATGTTTCTTTATAAAGCGAAGGGGCAAATATGAGTCAAATAATTAAGGTTGGTATGGCTGATCTGAATATTTGTGTAAGCCCCGATGGCATTACTACGCTGGGCCTTGGCTCATGTGTAGGTATTGCTGTTCGTGACCCCGTCACTAAGATTGGGGGCCTAGCGCATATAATGCTGCCAGATTCCACTGAGATAAAGAATAACTCCAATATTCCGAAGTTTGCTGATACAGGTATAGAAGAACTGATAAAGCAAATAGTTGCTAAAGGAGCCAGCAGATCAAGGCTTGTTGCCAAGATTGCCGGAGGAGCGCAGATGTTCGCGTTCCAGACTAATAACAACACTATGAGAGTTGGAGACAGAAATGTTCAGGCTACTTTAAAGAAACTTAAAGAAATGAATATTCCTGTTCTGGCCCAGGACACTGGCGATTCGTATGGAAGAACGGTCATATTTTATCCAGAAAATGGTAATTTTGTAATCAGAGCTGTAGGAAAGCCTGAAAAAATCATATGAATACCGACACTGAAGAAATTAAAAAACCTAACACTAAACTGATCACACCACTGATAGTGCTTAGTTGTACTGCTATCATTGCAATCTATGCTTACTTTAAGCGCTATCCAGTGGGGGATTGGTTTGTTATTGTTTGTATGAGCGTAGTTATATTTCTTGTTATAGGTCTCATCGTTGAAAAGATGATAACAAAGTTCGTTGATATAAACTACGAAAAACAAATGGCAGAATTAGAAGAAGCCCGAAGACTAGAGGATGAAGCTCGGGCTGCAATGGAAGCTGAAGGCGTAGACGTTAATTCTGATAATATCAGAGTTGATGATGAGAATTATGTTCCGCCTGAATTCTAAAAAAATATATGACTTGGGGACATGACTAATGGATGAAGCAGAAAGAAGTAAATTATGGGAAGAGTATCATAATACTAAATCAGCAGATATTCGGGAAAAGCTGATACTTGAGTATGCTCCACTTGTAAAACTTGTAGCTGGCAGACTTAGTATGTATCTTGGCTTTAATGTTGAGTACGACGATCTTGTTGGTTATGGTATCTTTGGACTTATTGATGCAATCGATAAGTTTGATCTTATGAAGGATGTTAAGTTTGAGACTTATGCAAGCCTTCGTATTAGAGGTGCCATTTTAGACCAGATCCGCAAGATGGACTGGATACCAAGGACCATCAGGCAGAGACAGAAAAAGATAGAGGCCGCTATCCGGGAAATCGAGAGAGATGGAGGCCATGTTGCTACTGATGCTGAAATAGCTGCAAAAATGGAAATTTCCGAAGATGAATATGCTAACTGGCAGAACCAGATGAAGGTTACAGGCGTTGTATCTTTAAATGAGTTCATGGATCAGGGAGCAGACATTCCTGAAGATTCTAATAACAGGGGCTCTGGCTTTGTTAAACCGGAAGAGGCAATAGAAAAAGAGGAACTTAAGAAAATGCTGGCTCAGTCCCTTGAGTCTCTTACTGATAAAGAAAAGAAGGTTATTTTACTGTATTACTACGAAGAACTGACGTTGAAAGAAATAAGTGAAGTTCTGGAAGTGTCTGAGTCCAGAGTATCTCAACTCCACACTAAGGCACTTCAAAAAATGCGTGAGAAGCTTGGCGATTATTTAGGCATACTAACAAATTCGAGGTAGCTTATATGAACGGATATTTTCAGCTTGTTGTTACTGAAGAAGGAACAGGAATCAAGGTTTACAAGCCTACAGGTGACGGAACTCCTTTGGATGTAAATATGGTCAGGGACTATCTGGATGACAAGAAAATTCAATATGACGTTGTTAAGATAAACGAAGCTGTGACAAATCAGGATGAGACTGTGGTTGTTTTTACGGAAACTAAAATAATGCCCGAAAGAGAATACTGCAGGATTGAATCTTCCAAGGATAGGATGACTGTCACAGCTGTTTTTTATCCTCCTACAGAGGGAGCAGAACTGCTCACAGAAAAAGAAATCCTGGATTCGCTTGCCTACAGAAAAATCGTTTATGGTGTACAAACAGAAAATATCCATGAGTTCTTTGAACACAGAAAGTATTGTACAGAGATTGTTGTCGCCGAGGGAAAACCGGTCAAGCAGGGAACTAATGCCAAGGTGGAATATCATTTTAGCGTTAATAAACGACCAAAGCCAACTGTAAAAGAAGATGGAAGTGTTGACTATTTTAACCTTGATCTTATCCATAATGTCCAGGAGGGACAGCTCCTTGCAACCCTTCATCCGGAAGTCCCCGGAGAACCTGGCATAAATACTCTTGGTGAAAATATAAAACCTGCCAATGTAAAGTCTACTTACATCAAGTTTGGAAAAAATACAATTCTTTCCGAAGATAAAATGACACTTACAGCAGCAAAGGCAGGCCACGTTACTATAAAAGAAGGCAAGGTAACAGTTTCAGATGTACTTGTCCTGGCAAACGTCGATGTTTCTACTGGAAACATAGATGCGGAGGGAAGCGTAGAAGTAAAAGGAGTTGTTGCCTCCAATTTCTCTATAAAGGCTGGCGGAAACGTTGTTGTAAAAGGTATAGTTGAGGATGCAACTATAATTTCAGGCGCTGACGTTATATTAGAGTGTGGTGTTAAGGCGGGTGGCAAGATCACTGCCGATGGGAATGTTGTAGCCAAGTTTATAGAAAATGCCACCGTGACAGCAAATGGCGGTATATCAAGCGAATGTATATTGCATTCCACAGTTACTTCGGGAACAGAGATAAATGTTACAGGAAAAAGAGGATTCATTGCAGGCGGAAAGGTTTGCGCTGCTGATAGGATTCAGGCTAAGATCCTCGGGTCTGAAATGGGAGCAAACACAGTAATTGAAGTTGGCGCTGATCCACAGCTTAAGCTTAGACTCAAAGAACTTCAAAAAGGTATGGCAGAGGCTCAAAAGACCCTTGAGGGCATAAAGCCAACTGTTGAAGGCTTTTCCAAGATGCTAAAAGCAGGAGCAAAATTTACACCAGATCAGGTTGCTAACGTTCAAAAACTTGTTGGACTTAATAAAACTCTGACTCAGAAGATTCAGGATGATTCTACAGAATATCAGGAACTAATGGAAAAGCTTGCTGAGCAAAAGGAGGCTGATGTAATCGTAGAAGGAACTGCATATCCAGGTACTATAGTAAATATTGGAGAATTATCAATGATTGTTAAAAAACCAGTCCAATATAGCCGATTTATTATAAAAGAAGGTGATGTAAGACTGGCTCCAATATGATAAAATAAGCTTGGAAGGAGGTGGGTGCCATGTCGATTAACCGTATTGAATTTGGCGTGATGGCGGCCACAAGTGAAGTGGGGACTATCAAGGCGGCGGAAGATGCGCGGCCTTTGATGGATCAGCGAAATTTCCAGGCTCAGTTTAATCAGGAAGTAGACAATCAGAGAAGCCAGGTTACCGAAAAAGAAAATGTAAGTTCGGGGGAACTTCATTCAGATGCTGAGGACAAAGGCAGCAACGAGTACATGGGTGACGGTGGCAGGAACAGACGCGGATCTAAAGAGGGTAAAGAGAAAAGCGCAATCCTTGAAAAACAGCTGTCAGCAGACAAAATGGAGAAGATTGCAGGTCACGTTCTTGACCGGAATGGTAAGCCTGTAAATTTTGGTATTTCGTCAGGTTTTGATTTGAAGATTTGATATGTTTACGGTATAATAGTAATTGATTTTACTTAGGGGATTGGGCGGAGATGATTAGCATTACTGAGATTGTTCTCATAGTTGCAGGATTTGCAGCTATCATATTAGGGTACCTTCTACCAGCTGGTAAAGAGATGGACGAGGAGGACAAAATGCTCATGGAGAGAGAAATTCGTGAGCTTGTTCGTCGTGAAGTTGAGGATCAGAAGGAAACCATCGAAAATATGGTGGATAACACCGTAGATAATTCTCTTGATCGTACAGAGCGCGCTATGGAGCGCATATCTAATGAGAAACTTTCCGCAATAAACGAATATTCGGATACTGTCATAAATGACATTCACAAGAATCATGATGAAGTC
The DNA here is from genome assembly GCF_900102515.1 of Butyrivibrio sp. INlla14. Classification (GTDB taxonomy): domain Bacteria; phylum Bacillota; class Clostridia; order Lachnospirales; family Lachnospiraceae; genus Butyrivibrio. The sequence goes on along the minus strand of NZ_FMVS01000023.1, from coordinate 31,049 downwards.
ATGTTTATGTACGATATGCTAAATGACAAGCACAAGAATCTTTCTAATGTAGTATCTGAAGTTGCCAAAAAGACTGATGAAGCCAAGCAAGCTGTAAGAGACGCTGAGGCTACTGTTCGTGATGCCGAAGATGCTGCAAGAGATGCTAAGGCTTCTGTTTCTATGGCTCAGGAAGCTAGTACAAATCTTACTAATTCTTTGAATAAACCAGAAAAAAATGTAAGAGCAATCCTTCTTGATGAGGATGAAGATAAACTTAGTGGTATCAGAATTCCTTATAAGGAGAAAAACTCAGACAAAAAAGATAATGACAGAGAAGACATTAAAGATCATGGAGATAATGAAGTTGAAAAAATATCTGCCAGACCTGTCAATGATGAAGAGGATTATGATACATCCATAGAAAGCGGATATGTTTCTGAAAAGGATATAAAGGAACTTCACGACATCGCTGCTGAGGTCATACCTGAAGAAGAGGTTAAAAAGCTTAGAGTTATCGGCCATAAGCCTGAAAATTCCAAGGTGGTTCCAATAACAGACAGAAGAGATAATCCTGACAGAAATATGCAGGAATTAACTGCTAATGACCCTATTTCTCAGAACAGACGCATAATTGAAATGCACAAAGCCGGCAAATCCAATATGGTAATAGCAAGAGAACTGGGGCTTGGAATTGGAGAAGTTAAGCTTGTTATTGATCTTTCCAATAAACACAGGAAAGTTAAATGATTTTTTTACTACATTACAATAAGGACAGAAACGTATGAAACTAAAGTACTATCTTCGCGGAATGGGTATAGGCATAATACTTACTGCGATTGTTATGGGCTTTGCTCTTGGTGGCAGGAAAGCTACCATTAGTGATGCCGAGGTTATAGAAAGAGCCAAGGCTCTTGGAATGGTGGATGGTGGCGTTTTGAGCCAGTCATCTGAAGCTGAACAGGAAATCAAAACTAGCAGTAGTTTTAATTCTGAAACTACTGTCGAAAGTGAGGAAATCACAGATGATTCATCTGCATCCATTGCGTCATTGGATAAAGAAGGAGACGAAATTTCTGAAGAAATCAACCAAGGGGTCGCTGGTGCAAGTAAACCACTTTCGGAAGTGGCTAAAGATGAAAAAAAAGATAGCAGTAAGGAATCAGAAAAGGGAAAAACTGAAACTGAATCTACAAAAGAAACTTCCAGTAAGACTTCTTCTAATTCTGATACCACAGTTGAATCTTCCAATAATGCTACTGCAGGTATTTCACAGGAAAAAAATGAAGAGACAGTTTCCGCAGCTGCAGAATTGACGACAAGTACCCAAACTGAAACAAGTTCTGTTCTTGGAAGTACAACTTCTACTACCAAGACAGTTACTATTCCGGGAGGACTTGGATCTGATCAGGTGGCGCAGATTCTTTATAAAGAAGGAGTTATTGATAATGCTGCCAGTTTTAATACTTACCTGATAGAAAGAAAGATGGACCGTATCATCAGATCTGGAGTTAAGACCATTCCTGCAGGTTCTTCTTATGAAGATATAGCCAGAATAATATGTAAGGGATAAGAGATAGAACATGATAATGGTGTTTCTATCTCTTTTTTCGTTTTAAATTCTCAAAAAAGTGTTGAAATCTGATAAATGCTATGCTAATATTAGAGAGCTGTTGATTTGTGGGATAATTATGCCCATAATTACAGACTGCTAATGGCAGTAACAATATTATACACGCATATCTAATTCTCTAGCCGGTGTCAGTTATAACTGATCAGCCAGAGAGCCAGGCGCAGAGATGACGCTTTCTGCGAACCACCTGACCAGGGATGTGCGGAAGATTAAACCAAATGGAGGTAATAACATGAGCGTTGTATCAATGAAGCAGTTACTTGAGGCAGGTGTACACTTTGGTCACCAGACAAGAAGATGGAACCCTAAAATGGCTCCTTACATCTTCACAGAGAGAAATGGTATCCACATTATCGACCTTCAGAAGTCAGTTGTTAAGGTTGATGAGGCTTACAAGGCAGTATTCGAGATTGCACAGCAGGGTGGAACAATCCTTTTCGTAGGTACTAAGAAGCAGGCTCAGGACGCAGTTAAGACTGAGGCAGAGCGTTGCGGTATGTACTATGTAAACGAGAGATGGCTCGGCGGTATGCTTACAAACTTCAAGACAATCCAGAGCAGAATCGCTAGAATGAAGGCTATCGAGAAGATGCAGGAAGATGGAACATTTGATGTTCTTCCTAAGAAGGAAGTTGCTCAGCTCAAGAAAGAGCTTGCTAAACTTCAGGCTAATCTTGGTGGAATCAGAGATATGAAGAGAATCCCTGACGCTATCTTTGTAGTAGATCCTAAGAAGGAGAGAATCTGCATTCAGGAAGCTGAGTCTCTTGGAATCACACTTATTGGTATCGGCGATACAAACTGTGATCCAGAAGAGCTTGATTTCATCATTCCTGGTAACGATGATGCTATCAGAGCTGTTAAGCTTATCGTTGGTAAGATGGCAGATGCTGTAATCGAGGCTAATCAGGGTGCTGAGTCTGATGCTGCAGCTGATTATGTAGCAGAGGATGCTGAGGCAGAGGCTGAGGAAGTTAACGAGTAATTTTTTAATGAGACAAGTGATGGCAGATGCCAAAACTCAGAATCCATTGGGTTCTGAGTCTTGTCTCATGATTTTTATACAATCAAATATACGGAGGAAAACAAAATGGCTATCACAGCAGCAATGGTTAAAGAGTTACGTGAGTCAACTGGCGCAGGTATGATGGAGTGCAAGAAGGCTCTTACAGAGACTAACGGAGATATGGATGCAGCCGTTGAGTATCTTAGAAAAAATGGTATTATGAAGGCTGAGAAGAAGGCTAGCAGAATCGCAGCTGAGGGTCTTACAAGAGTAGCTACAAAGGACGACAAGACAGCAGCAGTTGTAGAGGTTAACTCAGAGACTGACTTCGTTGCACAGAATGATAAGTTCCAGGCATTTGTTGAGGCAGTTGCTACACAGGCAGTTAATTCTGATTCTAAGGACATGGATTCATTCATGGCTGAGAAGTGGAACCAGAATGAGGCTCAGACAGTAAATGATGCACTTGTAGAGATTACAGCAGTTATCTCAGAGAAAATTTCTATCAGAAGATTTGAGAAGGTTGTTGCAGAGAATGGTATTGTAGTTCCTTATGTACATGGTGGCGGAAGAATTTCTGTTATCGTTGAGGCTGCTACAGATGTTGTTAACGACGAAATCAAAGAAGCTGTTAAGAACGTAGCTATGCAGGTTGCAGCTCTTAATCCTAAATTTGTTTCATCTGATGAAATTTCAGAGGAGTACAGAAACCACGAGAAGGAGATTCTTCTTGCACAGGCTATGAAGGAGAACGAGGAGCTTCCAGAGGGTAAGAGAAAGCCTCAGGAGATCATCGAGAAGATGCTTATTGGACGTCTTAACAAAGAGTTCAAGGAAATCTGCCTTAACGATCAGGTTTATGTAAAGGCTGAGGATGGCAAGCAGTCAGTTGGACAGTATCTTGCTCAGGTTGGTAAGGCTAACAACGCTAACCTTTCAATCAAGAGATTTGTACGTTTCGAGACTGGTGAAGGTATAGAGAAGAAGAACGAGAACTTCGCTGAGGAAGTTGCTAAGCAGGCAGCTGGTCTTAACTAATTATAATTTAGATTTTTACGGAGCTTCGGAAATCTTTCCGGAGCTCTTTTCTTATTAGGATTTTGTTGTATACTAATAAGGTACGATTTTTTAGAAGACTTTGTTGGGAGTATTAAGTTTTGAACAGTTCTGTAACTATTAAAGGCACTAAATCGGGGATAATTCTAGTACTTGATCCTGATGTGGCATTTTCTGATCTTCGCGGGGAAATTAAGAGCCACTTTATTGAGGCATCTTCATTCCTTGGCAAGAACAAGATGGGACTTATCGTTAGAGGGAGAAATCTTTCTGAAGAAGAGGAACATGAGGTTATGCAGATAATAGCAGATAATACTCAGCTGACGATTACTTGCATAATTGATGAGGAATCTGAGACAGAGAGACTTTTTAATATGAGGAGTCAGCAAGATAAGATCCATGAGGCTGATGATCATACAAGTCCTGCTGATACAAATACCACAGATATATCAACAGACTGCGATAATAATGCGCAGGTTCTTGTTGGTAATCTTCGTTCTGGTCAGGATGTTTCCTGTAAGCAAAATGTAGTGATCCTGGGAGATGTTAAACCAGGTGCAAGTGTCACTTCATATGGTAGTATTTTTATCCTTGGTGAGCTAAGAGGCAATGCTTTTGCCGGAGCTGGCGGAGATCATGGAGCTATAGTAATGGCTCTAAAACTCAATCCTCTTCAGGTCAGGATTGCAGATGCAATTGCAATTTCACCTGATGCTGAGAAAGGACCCAAGCTCAAATTTAAGAAAAAGAGACTAAAAACTGATGAGAATGAGCCGGAGGTAGCTTATATAGAGAATGGTCATATTGTTAAGACCTCCTATGGACCTTCGTTCCTTAGACAGTTTAGTAAGTAAATAATTGGAGGAAGATATGGGAGAAGTTATCGTAATAACATCTGGTAAGGGCGGTGTAGGTAAGACTACTACAACTGCTAACCTTGGTACAGGCCTTGCCAAACTTAACAAGAAGGTTGTACTTATTGACACTGATATAGGACTTCGTAACCTTGATGTTGTCATGGGTCTGGAGAACAGGATTGTATATAATCTTGTAGATGTAATAGAGGGAAACTGCAAACTCAAGCAGGCTCTTATCAGGGATAAGAAATATGATTCATTATTTCTTTTACCTGCCGCTCAGACCAAGGACAAGACAAGCGTTACTCCTGAGCAGATGAAGAAACTTACAGAGGAACTCAAGCAGGAATATGACTATATAATTCTGGATTGTCCTGCTGGAATTGAGCAGGGATTTAAGAATGCTATTGCTGGTGCTGATAGGGCACTTGTTGTAACAACACCTGAGGTTTCTGCTGTACGTGATGCAGACAGAATAATTGGTCTTCTTGAAGCCAATGAGATCAAGCAGACTGCCCTTATTGTCAACAGACTTCGTCCAGATATGGTCAAGAGAGGGGATATGATGTCTGCAGAGGATGTAATCGATATCCTTGCAATCGATCTGATCGGCCAGGTTCCTGATGACGAGAACATTGTTGTTGCTACTAATAACGGTGAGCCTTTAGTTGGCGATAATTCACTTGCCGGACAGGCATATATGAATATTTGCCGCAGAGTAATAGGCGAACAGGTTCCATTTTTAGATCTTGATGCTAAGAAAGGAATTTTCTCTTGGTTTAAGAAGAAATAATAAGGGGGAGGGACTAATGAAACTATCAGATTTTTTCAAAAAGAAATCTTCAAGTGATGTTGCGAAAGACAGACTTAAACTTGTACTTGTTTCAGATCGTGCCACATGTTCCCCTGAAATAATGCAGAGAATCAGAAGCGATATTATAGAAGTTCTTTCTAAATATGCAGAGATTGATATGGAGGGTATTGATATTAACTTTACCCAGATGGATACAGAGGAAAATGATGGCAAGACTGTGCCAGCTCTTTATGCTAACATCCCTATCAAGAACATGAATCATAACATGAAGAAATGAATATGTACGACGAGATAAATGTAGGATTATCTACAGCTAAGGCCAAGGAACTTCATGCCCAAGGGTATGGGAATACTCAGCTTGACAATACAGCAAAGACTACAGCAGATATCATCAAGGAAAATGTATTTACCTATTTTAACCTGATTTTTCTTATAATGGCTATCCTGTTGATAGTTTCTGGTGCCTTTAATTCGCTTACCTTTTTGCCGGTTATTATCTGTAACTCGCTTATAGGTATAGCGCAGGAACTTAAAGCGAAAAAGGTACTGGACAGGCTCAATGTTTTGAATCAGGCTACTGCTACTGCTATAAGAGATGGTGCAGAGGACATTGTAGCTATTGATAAGCTTGTTCTGGGAGATGTAGTTCTTTTAACAGCTGGTAGTCAGATCTGTGCAGATGCTGTAGTCCTTGAAGGGGAGATTGCTGTCAACGAGGCTCTTCTTACTGGAGAGGCTGACGAAATCATTAAGCAAGAAGGCTCTGACCTTATGTCTGGAAGTTTTGTTGTTTCTGGAAGGTGCCTTGCAAGGCTTACCAAGGTTGGTGCAGACTCTTATATTTCTCAGCTTATGCTAAAGGCCAAGAAAATGCCTGCATCTGATCAGTCTGATATGGTAAAGTCCATAAATAGGATAGTGGTAGCTGCCGGTATTGCTATTATTCCTATTGGAATAGCTCTTTTTATACAGAGCTTTTATGTTCAAGGAAATTCATTTGCAGAGACAGTGCCATCTGTAGTTGCTGCTCTTATTGGAATGATTCCTGAGGGACTTTATCTTTTGCTTAGCATTACACTGGGACTTAGTACCATAAGACTTGCCAAGGAAAAGGTTCTGCTCCATGACATGCGTAGTATAGAAACACTTGCCAGGGTGGACACTATATGCGTGGACAAGACAGGAACTATTACTGATAATAGTATGCTTGTTGCAGATGCTGTCCTTGCTGATCCAGATATAGAGGATGCGGATGATAAGCTTCTTGCAGTAAATACTCTGATTTCTGATTATATAGGATGCGTTCCGGATGATAATATTACAATGCATGCTCTTGAGGATTATTTTAAATCTGCAACTGGTAGAACGTGCATTAGTTTTCATGCGTTTTCTTCCAAGTATAAATATAGTTCAGTGCAGTTCGATGATTCAACATATGTTCTTGGAGCTCCTGAATTTGTGCTAGGAGGCTTGTATGAGAACTATAGCGATAGGATAAACTCTTTTGCCCAGAAGGGACTGAGGGTTCTTTGCTTTGCAAGATACTACGGAGGCGCGGATGAGTCTTCAATCTTAGATCCTGTTAATGGTCCGGTTTCCTTGCCTGTTCCTCAGGCGAGTCTAGAAGGTGCCCTTAATATTCCGATAGCATTTATTTTGATGCAAAATCCTATCAGGGAAAATGCGAGAGATACTTTTGAATTTTTCAAGAAGCAGGGTGTAGAGATTAAGGTTATTTCTGGTGATAGCCCTATTACTGTTTCAGAAGTGGCTAAAAATGCAGGGATAGATAACGCAGGAAGATATATAGATGCCAGCAATATGCAGGATGAAGATATATCAGAACTTGTTGAGAAAACAACTGTATTTGGAAGAGTGTCTCCTGAACAGAAGCAGAAGATAATTAATGCCCTCAAGAAAAATGGCAGAACTGTTGCTATGACAGGTGATGGTGTAAATGATATCCTGGCTATGAAGGATGCAGACTGCTCTATAGCTATGGCAGCCGGGTCTGATGCTGCAATCCAGGCAGCACAGGTTGTCCTTTTCGATAGCGATTTTTCCAGAATGAGAGGGATTGTTTCAGAGGGCAGGAGAAATATAAATAATATAGAGCGAACAGCAACACTGTTCCTTGTTAAGAATATTTTTTCACTGCTACTTGCACTGTTTTCTATAATCAGTGTACTTACTTATCCTCTTCAACCTTCTCAGATCACTATGGTGAGCCTTGTGAATATTGGAATTCCAGGATTTTTCCTGGCTATGGAGCCCAATAACAAAAGGATACAAGGTCATTTCCTTGTAAAGGTATTATTAAAGGCAATGCCTGCGGCTTTGACGGACTTTTTTGCAATAGCTGCCCTTGTTGTGTTTGGAAATACGTTTGGTGTTAATCCGGAGGATATATCTGTTGCATCAACATTTCTTTTGGCAATTGTAGGATTTATTATTCTTGCCAATATTTCGGCTCCATTTAATGCATATAGGGTAAAGGTTCTTCTAGGATGTATTATCGGGATGATGGCGGGAGCATTTTTCTTCCATGATCTGTTTTCAATCAGTTATGTTTCAGTTGAGTGTATTATGCTTTTTGTTTTGTTTGCTATAGCAACGGAACCATTTATGCGTTACCTTACTAAAATTTTTACCAGTATTGAGAAAAAAATACAGAAAAAAGCCTTAATTTCTGATAAAATTTAAAAATTAAATGTGAATTATATTATGGCTTGTGATATAATTTAATAGTATTCAATTATTTAGTAGGGAGATCATTATGGATAAAAAAGAAGACAAATATGCATCACTTAAATTGGAAAACCAGATTTGCTTTCCTCTGTATGCTTGTTCAAAGGAAATCATCAGGAAGTATAAACCATATCTTGATGAGATCGATCTGACTTATACCCAATACATTACCATGATGGTTCTTTGGGAGAAGAAGAGCGTCAATGTAAAAACTTTAGGTGAGTGTCTGTATCTTGATTCAGGTACACTTACACCTGTTCTTAAGAAGCTTGAGTCTAAGGGCTACATCAGCAGAGTAAGATCTAATGAGGATGAGAGAAATCTAGTTGTCACAATTACTCCTGAAGGTGAGAAACTCAAGGATAAAGCTCTTAATATTCCTAGTAAAATAGGAAGTTGCGTGAGCTTAACTTCAAAGGATGCTGAATTACTGTACTCTCTTTTATATAAGATTATTGGAAATGTAAGATAATCATTATTGATTTTTTCTTAACAAGGGAATACAATAAATACCGGCTTAGTGTGCGTTTTACTTTAGCTAGAACGCACATTATTTTTGGAGGTTTTTATGAGTTCACATACCCATAATCATCACCATCATCATGATCCTGAGCATACCAAGGCCATAGCTAACAGGCTTTCCAAGGCTATCGGACATCTTGAATCTGTTAAGAAAATGGTTGAGGATGACAGGGACTGCGCAGAGGTTCTAATACAGCTGTCAGCTGTGCGATCTGCAATCAACAATACTGGCAAGGAAATTCTCAAGGAGCACATAAGCCATTGTATTGTTCATGCAGTTGAGGATGGGGATGAAGAAGCTATCATTGAATTAAATGAGGCAATCGACAAATTTATGAAAAATTCATGAGACATCATGAAATATTGTGTGAAAGGGGCGTAACACCTTGGCAATTCCAAATCTAGTTAATTTTCTAATCTTATTTCCTTTCGTGATGGCAGCATTAATATTCATTCAGAGAGAAGCTACACCTGTTAGAAGCTTTACAATCATTGTAGGCGGCTTTGCAATTATGGGTGCGGCTATTTATGCTGCAGTAAATGTATTAATGTCCGGTGATACATCACAGTTTATGTACCTTGAGGAGAGCTTTGTTCCTGATCATGTTATCATGGCTGGAGAAGTTTTTCTGATGTGCCTTGTATGTTTCCTTAGTATCAAGTACAAGAAGTATTATGCAATTCTTATTTCACTTGCTGGTACAATTCCTGTACTCTGGATGGATCTTACAGGCAAGGCAGTAGAGGGTAATACTCATTTCCGTATTGATACTTTTGCTGCTGTTATGTATCTGATCGTCGGTGTTGTTGGTATTCTTATCTGTATTTATGCTTCTGGCTATATGAAGGATTATCATCATCATCATACAGATGTTCTGGATCGTTCAAACTATTTCCTTTCTCTTATGTTTGTGTTCCTTGGAGCAATGTTTGGTCTTATCTCATCTGATTCACTTTCCTGGATTTATTTCTTCTGGGAGATCACTAGTGTATGTTCATTCCTTATGATTGGTTATACCAGAACTCAGGAAGCTGTTGATAATTCCTTTAGAGCTCTGTGGATGAACCTTCTTGGTGGATGCGGTTTTGCTGCAGGTCTTATGTATTGCAATATGGCTCTTGGTATTTCTAACCTTAGCCAGGTTACAAGCGCTGTCTCTTCTGAGTTTATAATCATTCCTGTAACTTTATTTGCATTTGCTGCGCTTACAAAGAGTGCTCAGTTCCCATTTTCAAGATGGCTTCTTGGTGCCATGGTTGCACCAACACCTTCTAGTGCACTTCTTCACTCAGCAACAATGGTCAAGATTGGTGTTTACATGCTGATCAGGCTTTCACCTGTAATGGAGAATACTCTTACAGGCATTATGATTACTGTTATTGGCGGTTTTACATTCTTTGCAGCATCTCTTCTTGCGATTACTGTAAGCGACGGCAAGAAGGTACTTGCTTATTCAACAATTTCAAACCTTGGACTTATTACAGCCTGCGCAGGCACAGGTACAAGAGAAGGTGTATGGGCTGCTGTAATGCTTGTTTTATTCCATGCTGTTTCCAAGTCACTTCTGTTCCAGACTGTTGGTGATATCGAGAACTGTATGCACAGCCGTGATATCGAGGATATGCACGGACTTATCATCAAGCTTCCAAGACTTGCTTTTATCATGATCATTGGTATCTGTGGTATGTTCATGGCTCCATTTGGTATGCTTGTTTCTAAGTGGGCTGCTCTTAAATCTTTCGTAGATTCAGGCTCAGTATGGCTTGTTCTTTTCCTTGTATTTGGTTCAGGCTCAACTCTTTTCTATTGGGCTAAATGGCTTGGAAAGATTTGTACAGTAATCCATCAGTCTTTCGAACTTGAAGATATTACACCTAAGAGTGAAATGGTTTCTATTTTCCCTCTTACAGCTATGATTGTTATCATGTGCTTTGCATTCCCATGGATGTCTGGTCATATGATACAGCCAATACTTAATGAAGCATTTAACGACAATATTCCTGATGTTATAGGAAGAGGAGATGTTATTATCATGATGATCATGGTAATCATGATCTTCCTGATTCCAGTCGGAGCAAGATTCTTATCAATTGGTAAGAACTCCAAGATGACTATGTCTTACGTTGCCGGTGTTAACGCTGGTGATGACAGACATTACATTGACTCTTTTGGCAGAGAGAGAGCTCTTTATATGTCTAACTGGTATATGGAGGACTTCTTTGGTGAAAAGAAACTTCTCTGGCCATGTATTTGGTTTTCAACAGTACTTGTACTGGTTATGCTTATCGTGGTTGTTGGAGGTGCTTTATGATTACACTTGAAATGATTTTAAAAGCTTTACTTTATATAATCCTGGCACCGGTTGTAGGAGGATTATTATCCGGTATGGACAGAGTCTTTTCTGCACGTATGCAGGGAAGAGTAGGTCCTCCACTTATTCAGCCATTTTATGATGTTAACAAGCTCCTTCATAAACAGACAACAGTTGTTAATAGCATTCAGGTTCTGTTTGTAACTGTATACCTTATATTTACTGTATTTACAGGCGCGCTGTTCTTTGCAGGCGGAGATATGCTTCTTGTATTCTTTGCCCTTTCAATGTCAGAAGTTATGCTTGTTCTTGCAGCATTTTCCACGAACGGACCTTACAGTATCATGGGTGCACAGCGTGAGCTTTTACAGATGATGTGTTATGAACCAATGACTCTTTTAGTAGCAATTGGTTTTTACTATGCAAATGGAAGCTTCATGGTCGATGACCTTATCCATGCACAGGTTCCAGCAATCGCTCAGATTCCTGGATTCTTCATTGGATTTGTATTTATCCTTCTGATCAAGCTTCGTAAGTCACCATTTGACCTTAGTACATCACATCATATGCACCAGGAGATGGTAAAGGGTCTTACTACTGATCTGTCAGGTCGTAACCTGGCTCTTGTTGAGATAGCAGAGTGGTATGATGTAGTTCTGATGATGGGTATTGTTGGAATGTTCTTTATCACTGAGAATCCAATCAGTGTTGTTTGGGCAATTATTGCATGTGCTGTTGTATTTTTCCTTGAAACACTTATTGATAACCTGTTTCCACGTGTTAAGTACAAGACAATGTTAATTGTTACATGGAGTGTTATCTTAGTATTTGCAGGAACTAATCTGCTGATTCTTAACGTACTGAAGATGTTTTAAGCTAATAAATGAAGGGTAGGAAGATCGATGAATATTTCTAAATCACCTTGGGTGTTACATTATGATGGCTCCAGCTGTAATGGCTGTGATATAGAAGTTCTTGCCACAATGACTCCACTTTACGATGTAGAGCGTTTTGGTATTATAAATACTGGAAATCCCAAGCATGCTGATGTTTTGCTTCTTACAGGTGGTGTTAATGCTCAGACTGCTCCTGTAATCAGGCAGCTTTACAACATGATGCCTGATCCAAAGGTAGTTGTTGCCTGTGGTATCTGTGCATGCGATGGCGGCATTTTCAAGGAGTGCTACAACATTCTTGGAGGCGCTGACAAGGTTGTTCCAGTTGACGTATATGTTCCTGGATGTGCAGTAAGACCAGAAGCCTTGATCGAAGGCGTTGTCAAGGCAGTTGGAATCCTTGAGGAGAAGAGGAAGAAACTCAAGGAATCTATGAAAGTTGGTTATTGTGCTGTCGACTACAGCAAGATGGCTGTACATATGACAGCTGATGACTATGATCCAAGCACTCAGTATGATGCAGTTCTTACTGAGGAGGCTCTTAGACAGCAGGCTGAAGAGAAGATCAAGGCATCTGCTAAGCCTGTAGCGCCAGCTGCTAAGCCAGCAGTAGCTGCAGCCACAGCAGTCAAGCCTGCAGCTACTGCTAATACTGAGAAAGGAGATGACAAATAATGAATATGGATTTTACTAATGTTGCTCCTGAAAGTATTCTGGATGAAGCACACAAGCTAAAATTTGCTGGCTTCCATCTGATGCAGCAGTGTGCTACACGTATTCCTGATGGATATGAGCTTTTATATACCTTTGGTAAGGATTATGAAGTTAAACAGCTCAAGGTTACACTTGCTGAGGATCAGGAAGTATCAAGCATTTCAAGTGCATTCCCTTGTGCTTTTATTCACGAGAATGAGATGCATGATCTTTTCGGTGTTAACATAAAAATGATTAATTTAGACTTTGAAGGTAAGTTCTATCGTACAGCGATTGAAACACCATTCAAGTAATTGGAGGAACCATATGTCTACTAGAAGTGTAATTCCATTTGGACCCCAGCATCCGGTTCTTCCGGAACCAATACATTTAGACCTTGTTCTTGAGGATGAGAAAGTTGTAGAAGCTATTCCTTCTATCGGTTTCATTCACAGAGGTCTTGAGAAGCTGGTTGATAAAAAAGATTTTAATGAGATGGTATATGTTGCAGAGCGTATCTGTGGCATCTGTTCATTAGGTCATGGCCTTGGTTATTCTGAGGCTATTGAGCATATTATGGATATTGATGTTCCAGCCCGTGCTAAATTCCTTAGAACTATCTGGTCAGAACTTTCAAGAATTCATTCACATCTTCTCTGGCTCGGTCTTTTGGCTGATGCTTTTGGATTTGAGTCTCTTTATATGGATTGTTGGAGACTTAGAGAGGATGCTCTTGATATGTTTGAAGCATCTACCGGCGGACGAGTTATCTTTTCCGTAATGAAGGTAGGTGGTATCAGAAGAGATGTTTCCGATGAAATGCTTGCAGATTTCTCTAAGCGCATTGATAAGATGGAGGAAGATCTTAAGACTATTGCCAAGCCATTCCTTAACGACAAGGCAGTACAGACTCGTCTTCGTGGTGTTGGATATCTTTCTGCTGAGCAGGCAGATCTTCTCGGCTGTGCAGGACCTTTCCTTCGTGCCAGTGGTGTAAACAGAGATATCAGAACTACTGGTTACTGTGCATATGGCGATATTGATTTTGAGCCAATCATCAGCACAGAAGGTGATTCTTATGCTCGTACAGATTGCCGTATAAAAGAGATTTTCCAGGCCTTTGATATTATCCGTCAGTGTATCGCAAAGATGCCAAAGGGCGGTGAAATAGATGTTCCTGTTAAGGGAATGCCAAATGGCGAGTACATGATGCGTATTGAGCAGCCAAGAGGCGAGGCTCTGTATTACGTTAAGGCTAACGGAACAAAGTTTATAGACAGGCTTCGTGTCCGCACCCCCACATTCTCTAACCTTCCAGGAATGGTTGAGACTCTTAAGGGCTGCGACCTTGCTGATGTTCCGATTCTTGTACTTACTATCGATCCTTGTATCAGCTGTACAGAAAGGTAATATTACAACTTTTGATATTATGAGTTGTAATAGATGGGAGATAAAAGATGTCACTTGCAAGTTTTAAATCAACAATTCTTCATAATCTTGTATCTAAGCCAAAGACCAGAAGAACTGAGAAGGAATATCCAGCTGGTACAAGAGGACATGTTGAAAATGATATGGATGTATGTGTACTTTGTGGACTTTGCTCCATTAAGTGCCCTACACACGCTATTACTGTAGATAAAGCTGCCAAGACATGGTCTATCAGACCAATGAGCTGCATTCAGTGTAGATGTTGTGTAGATAACTGTCCAAAGAAATGCCTTTCTATGGGCCTTCGTTTCCAGGAACCAGGTTCAGAGAAGGTCACACACACCTTCAAGCAGTCTGAGAAAGCTATAGCTGCTCAGGAAGCTCTTATGAAGGCAGCTAAGGAACGTGCGGCTGCTGCAGCTGCAGCTAAGGCTGCACAGGCACAGGCTCAGGGACAGGCAGCTCCGGCTCCTGCACCGGCAGCTAAGGCACCTGAGAATAAAACAGAAGAGAAATAATGACTTATAAGATTACAGTTAAAGGGGCGGTACAGGGTGTTGGTTATCGCCCCTTTATTCTAAGAAAAGCAACTGAATATGGTCTTAGTGGCTTTGTTAGAAACATTGGAGCAGCTGTTGAAATACTTGTCATTGGTGAAGAAAGCGTATGTTCTTCATTCGCTGAGCTTTTGATGAGCGAGTATCCTGCAGGTGCTTTTATTTTGAGTGTAGAAAAAGACAAACTGGACGATTCGGAATATAAGGATATGTCTGGCTTTTGTATTATAAATAGCGGTGAAATAGACCTTACTTCTGAGATTCCTGTATTTCTTCCTGATATTGGCATATGTGATGATTGCATGGCAGAAATGCTGGATAAGAAGGACAGAAGATATAGATATCCGCTTATTAGCTGTGCTTCCTGCGGTCCAAGAATAAGTATTCTTGATAAGCTTCCCTATGACCGAGATACCACAGCTATGATAGATTTTGATATGTGCCCTGAATGCGCTGCGGAATATGGAAAAGGGCGAAGGAGACATGCCCAGACAATTTCCTGCTTTGAATGCGGACCTCAGGTTGAGCTTAAACTATATGGCGTAAGTGATGAGCTGGATTCTGCAAGCGATACAAATGTACAGAAGGTAATTGGTCCTGACTCTTCCATAGACGAAGCTATAAGGCTGCTTAATGATGGCGCTGTTTTAGGTTTTAAGGGAGTTTCAGGTTTCCAGCTTATCTGCAAGCCTACGGATGAGGCAGCTCTTTTGCTAAGGGATATTAAGGGCCGTGAGAAGAAGCCCTTTGCGGTTATGTTCTCAGATGTGGAGGCTGTTTCTGAGTACTGCCAGATTTCAGATAAAGAAAAGGAACTGCTTGTAAGTAGCGCAAGGCCAATAGTTCTTTTGGCAAAGAAAAAGGATTTCCCTTACGAAGTTTGTAAGGATAGCAGATATATCGGGGCTTTCCTTCCATCAACCGGAGCCCACAGGCTGTTGTGCGATGGATGTGGACCTTTGATTGTTACTAGTGCCAATAAATCTGATGAACCTATTATCACTGAAGATAAGGCCTTTGATGAAGCCTTTGGAAGTACTGCAGTTAAGGGCGTTCTTACTCATAAAAGACGCATCAATATGCCTCAGGACGACTCTGTAGTATTTGTTGTTAAGACAGATAGCGGAGAGGAAATAACCTGCTTTAACAGAAGAGCTAGAGGATATGTGCCTCTTCCAATAAATACCTCTGGAATTGGCAAAAGAGTTCTGGCCTTTGGGGGAGATCTGAAGAGCACTTTCTCTTTTGGCTACAAGGATAAGATACTTACATCTCAGTATTTAGGGGATTTGAAGGACTACGGAGTTAACGAGAACCTGAAAAAACTCATTAGTCACTACCGTGATATTTTTAAATTTAATCCGGAATTTGTTGTTTGTGATATGCATCCTTTATATGAGTCTGGGAGAATGGCTACAGACTATTGTAAATCGCAAAATTTGCCCCTTTTACAGGTTCAGCATCACTATGCCCATATTCTTTCCGTTATGGCGGAAAATTCTCTAAAAAGCGCTATAGGAATCTCTTTTGACGGAACGGGATTTGGAACAGATGTAAAGGTATGGGGTGGAGAAATTCTGTACTGCAAGGGTCAGAATTTTGACAGAAAAGGCCATTTGTCCTATGTTAAGCTATGCGGCGGAGATAATGCATCGAAGAATGCAAAACTTGTCAAAGAGTGTTATCATTATGCAACAGGCAAAAATGACAAGACTACAGATTTGGTAAAGGCAGCTCTTTCAAATAATATTAACTGCTTCGAGACCTCCAGTATGGGACGACTTTTTGATGCGGTATGTGCGGTTCTTTGCATAAAAGAGGCTAATTCCTTCGAGGGAGAATGTGCTATAGCTCTCGAAAAGGCAGCCTGGGACTATTTGGAGAGTAATGAAAGCAGGAATTATCCTGGTGGAAATGCAGACTTATCTTTTGACGTCACAGAAGATGCTGACGGATGTCTGTTACTGGATCAAGTTAAACTCTTTGAGGATATTAGCGAAGCTTTTGAAAGTGGCAAATATACCAGAGAAGAACTTGCTTATGGTTTCCATATGGCAATAGTTTCAGCTATCTGCAAGGTTTGCGCTAGAGTCAGTCAGGAGACTTCTGAGAAAAAGATATGTCTCTCCGGCGGAGTCTTTGGAAACAGGCTTTTGCTGTCAAAGACCATTTCTGAGCTTGATAAACTTGGATTTGAAGTATATTGTAATAGATTTGTTCCAGCGGGAGATGCTGGAATTTCAGTGGGCCAGGCTTATTGGCTTAGTCTTAAGGAGGGTTATATATGTGCGTTGCACTTCCCGGAAAAGTAATTGAAATGAATGGAAGAATTGCCACAGTTGATTTCAACGGCAATATTGTTAAGGCTGATTCCGGCCTTGTTGATGTAAGTGTTGGAGATAATGTTCTTGTTCATGCAGGCTGCATAATCCAGAAGATGGATGACAAGATGGCCCATGAGATGAATGAACTTTTTAATGAAATAGAAGGACTCACTATTTGATATGGCAAATACAGAACTTAAGGATATAGTCAAGGCTTTAAAGGAGTATGATGGTGAAGAGGTCCGTATTATGGAAGTTTGTGGAACGCATACCGCAGCTATTTCTGAAAACGGGATACCTTCTATGCTATCTGATAAGATAAAGCTCATATCAGGGCCAGGTTGCCCTGTTTGTGTTACAGTTACTGCAGTTATTGACAAACTGATTGAACTGTCAATGAGGGAGGATACAATAGTTCTTACTTTTGGCGATCTTATAAGAGTTAAGGGCAGCAAAATGTCACTGGCTGATGCCAAGGGAGAGGGCGCCCATGTAAAAATGGTGTATTCGCCTATGGAAACAGTTTCTATGGCCCAGAATGACCCTGGACATACTTACGTTTTTGCTGCTATTGGTTTTGAAACTACAACGCCTGTTTATGCTATGGTGCTTGAAAAGGCTATAGAACTAGGGCTTAATAATCTTAAACTTCTTACTTCTTTAAAGACTATGCCAGAGGTTATCAGATGGGTTGTTAAAAATGGCGGTGGTATCGATGGTTTCATAGCTCCTGGGCATGTGGCAACTATTACCGGAAGCGATGAATATAAGGAGCTTTCACAAGAATTGGGAATACCTTTTGTGGTTTCAGGTTTTGAAGGGCCACAGCTCCTTGCTACAATCTATGCCCTGGTATCTATGAAGGGCAAACCTGGTATCAGGAATATGTACAAGGCTGCTGTATCAGAAGAAGGCAACCTTAAGGCAAAAGAGATAGTGAATAAGTATTTTGAACCTTCTGATGCCTCATGGCGTGGTATGGGCAAGATAAAAGGCTCAGGAATGGTACTTAAAGAGGAATACAGACAGTTTGATGCAGGAAGTCTTGAACTTGATGAAGACCATATGCCGGCTGGATGCTGCTGCGCAAGTGTCCTTGTTGGTAAGATAAAACCTTGTGACTGCCCGTTATTTGGAAAAGCCTGTACACCTGACAACGCTCATGGAGCATGCATGGTTTCCACAGAGGGAAGCTGCTACAACTATTTTGTATCAGGTAGAAGATAAGTAACATAATATGCTTTTTAATTGTATTATTTATATAGATATCTATAGATTTGGAGTTTTGAAATGAAGATTACAATGGCTCACGGAAGTGGCGGTGAATCTACATCCAAGCTTATAAGAGATGTTTTTGCCAAGCACTTTCATAATGAAATATTAGATAGATTAGAAGATTCTGCTGTAGTTCCCGGTTCTGGTAAACTTGCAGTTACTACAGACAGTTTTGTGGTAACACCAGTTCTTTTCCCAGGTGGGGACATTGGTAGATTGTCAGTTTGCGGAACTGTCAATGACCTTCTCATGAGTGGAGCAAGACCTATGTATCTTACTTGTGGATGTATTCTTGAGGAAGGTCTTGATATAGAGATTCTTGATAAAGTTATCGCATCTATGGCTGAAACTGCCAGAGAAGCTGGTATAAAGATAATCACCGGGGACACTAAGGTTATTGAAAATAAAGGTGGAGAAAGCGGCCTTATTATCAACACTTCTGGTGTGGGCTTCATAGATGATTCTCTTGATGTACCAGGACCCTTTAAGCTTCAGGATGAAGACAAGATCATTATATCTGGAAATCTTGGGGATCATCATGCTGCTATTCTGGGTTGTAGAATGGGAATTGAGTCCAGTATTGTTTCTGATGCAGCACCTCTTTGCCAGATGGTTGAAAAGCTCCTTTCAGAGGGAATTCGTGTTCATGCCATGAGAGATGTCACAAGAGGCGGTCTTGGAACTGTTTTGAATGAATTTAGCGAAGCTTCAAAGTGCTCAATAGAGCTTAATGAGGAAGATATTCCAGTATCTGCTGCAGTTAGAGATTTTTGCGGTATCTTAGGGCTCGATCCAATGTACATGGGTAATGAAGGAAAAATGGTCCTTTCTGTGCACAAGGACGATGCTCAAAGAGCAGTTTCTCTTATACAATCATCAAAATATGGTGAAAACTGCTGCATTATTGGCCGGGTACATAAAGATGAGAAAAATGCCGATAATAATAATGTGGTACTTAACACTAAAATTGGAGGCAAACGCATAATTGGTCTGATGTACGGAGAAGGTCTTCCAAGAATTTGCTAAATGTTGTACAATATGTTTTGACTTTTAAAAGAGATTTTTTGTGTTTTGAATTTTGAAAGGATAGATATATTTAATGGAGTTTAAGAGAATAAATAAAGATACAGTAACTTGTATCATTACTGAAGATGATATGGATGAACAGGGCATCAAGCTCGAGGACCTTTTTGAGAAAAAGAAGGAAGCTATGGACTTTCTTCATGAGGTTATGAGAAAGGCAGAAGAAGAGGTTGATTACAAGCCGACTGGCTCTTTTATGCCAATGCAGATTACAGTTCTTCCAGATCATTCAATTTCGCTTACATTATCTGAAAATGCTTCTGCTTCTTTTGGTGAGATTTTAAAGAATCTCACAGACAAGGCAGGAATTAAGATTCCTAAAAATGTTCTTGAGGACATAGGGGATTCTGTTGATGAAGAGCGAATTAATCGTCTAAATGAGTATTTAAAGAGTCTTAAGCAGCTTACTAATTCAGTCAAGAATATCATGGAAGAAAGCGGTATAGCTGAGAATCATGATAAGGCAATCATCAACCAGAATGCTTCTATAGAGGATGGCAGGAAAAAGGCTGCTTCTATTGCTAATGGGGCAACGAGAAAGGCTTCTGAGAATTCATCTGACAAGAATGCAGATGCTGCCAGACTTAAGTTCCATGAGTATGTATTTACTTTTGATGATATCAGGACTGTTATTTCATTTTGCGGAAAGGCTCCTACAAATCTTCAGATCAAGAGTTCTCTTTATAAGAATGAGACAGATGGCAAGTATTATCTGGATCTTCTTCGTGGAGAGGAAGACCCAAAGGCTTTTGCAGCTCTTTTCACAATGGCTTATGAGTTTGGTCATTTCCAGGCAACTAATCAAAATGTAATTGCCCATTATAAAGAGAATTTTGAGTGTATCATTAAAGACAACGCTCTTTCAGAGCTTTCTAAGGTTTGCTGATAGCTTATAGCATATTATTGGAAGCGGTTTAGATTTAAAGCTAATCCGCTTCTTTTTATATCATAGGATTCTTAATTAAAGGTTTGGAGTAAAATGCGATTAAATCAATATATTGCTTCATGTGGCGTTTGTTCCAGAAGAGAGGCGGATAAACTGATAGCAGCAGGTCGTGTACTTGTAAATGGGGTGATTCCAAGCCCTGGAATGCAGGTATCGCCTGAGGATGTAGTGCAGGTTGATAAAAAGGTGATCAGTAAGGTTGAGTCTAGAATAGTTCTCGCATACTACAAGCCTGTTGGAGTTGTCTGTACTGAGAAAGATGCTCACGCCGAAAGAACAGTAATTTCAGAGATTAAATATCATACTAGAGTAACCTATGCAGGGAGACTAGATAAAGACTCAGAGGGGCTACTTCTTTTATCTAACGATGGAAAGCTTATCGAAGCCATGATGAAATCTGCCAATAAGCATGAAAAGGAATATGAGGTAGAGGTAGACAGGGAAATAAACGGCGATTTTCTAAATCGCATGGCGAATGGAGTCTATCTTGAGGAACTGGACAGAACAACAAGGGGCTGCAAGATTCAAAAGACCGGGAAACGTAGTTTCAAAATTATTCTCACGCAGGGCCTTAACAGGCAGATAAGGCGTATGTGTCAGGCTCTTGACTATGAAGTTGTTTCTCTAAAGAGAATAAGAGTTATGACTGTGAGACTTTCAGACTATAATTTGAAAAGCGGCCAATATGTAGAACTTCCAAAGGCTGAAATAGACAAGCTATACAGGGAGTGTAGACTGTCCTGAATATTTTAATAATCCAGTTGTCAAAAGAAAGTTTGACATCTGATAATAAACGAAAAGGTTGGGGAAAAATGAGTCAGATCACAGATGAAATCAAAAATGCCTATGATGCTCTGATAAAAGAAATCAAGCATCATATGGATCTATATTACAATCAGGATGAGCCTGAAATCTCAGACTATGAGTATGATCAGCTTATGATCAGATTAAAGAAGTATGAGGCAGATTATCCTGAGCTAGTATCAAAGGATTCACCAAGTCAGATAATTGGCGGTGTTGCCAAGAGAGAAGCTGGAGTTAAGATCACACATAATGTTCCCATGCTCTCAATTGAAGATGTATTTACCAAGGAAGCTGTTATTGAGTGGGTTAATAAAGTTCACACTCTTCACCCACAGGCTTTATTTTCTGCTGAGATCAAGATAGATGGTCTTAGTATGTCATTAAGATACAGGAAGGATTCTTCTGACAATAAGCTTCATTTAGAACTTGCAGAAACAAGAGGAGATGGACTTATCGGAGAGGATGTTACTGCAAATGCTCTTATGATTCCTGATGTAAAAAGAGTAATCGACCTTCCCTATGATTATCTTGAACTAAGGGGCGAAGTTTATATGTCTCATGAGAACTTTGATAAGTTCAATGAGGAGCAGGAGAAGCTTGGAAAAAAGATTGCAGCAAATCCAAGAAATCTGGCTGCCGGAACGCTGAGGCAGCTTGATCCCACAGTTACGAGAGACAGAGGTCTTAGAATGTTTATCTTTAATATTCAGGATGGGCCAAGTGAAATAATGGAGTCGCACTGCGGGGGACTTGATATCTTAAAAAAAGCCGGAGTTCCTGTTGTCTATCACGAAAAATGTTGTGCTGCTTCTGAGGTCATTGAAGCTATCGATAAAATTGGCTCTATGCGAGAAGAAATTGATTTTGACCTTGATGGTGCAGTAATAAAGGTTGATCATACCAAATGGAGATCCGATTTTCCTGCTGGCTCCAAGTATTCTAGCGGACATATTGCTTATAAGTATCCGCCAGAAGAACGTGTAGTAGTTATGGACGAAATTATAGTAGACGTAGGCAGAACTGGTAAGCTTACATTTACTGGCAGTTTCCATGACAGAGAAACCGGCAAGCCTGCTAGACTCTGTGGAACAAGCGTATCAAGGGCTACTCTTCACAACCAGGATTACATAAACGAGATGCAGATTGGTATTGGTGGAGAATACAAGCTCTTTAAGAGCGGTGAGATCATTCCAAAACTAAATGGTTGCGTAACAGCTCCTGAAATCGTTTATAAGGCCCCTGAAAAGTGTCCTGTGTGTGGATCTGTCCTTGTAAGAGAAGAAGACACCGCAGATATCAGGTGTATCAATCCTACTTGCCCTGCGCAGGTTACAAGAACTATTGCATATTTTACAAGCAGAGATGCCATGAACATCATGGGCCTTGGAGATACACTTGTAGACGCACTTGTTTCTGAGGGTTATCTTAAGAATTATGCTGATATCTATACTTTGCATGAATATAAGGAAGAACTTATTGAAAAGGGCATAATCGGAAAAGTTAAGAATACTGAAAAGCTTCTTGGAGAAATCGAAAAGAGTAAGGAAAATGATCCCGTTCGCCTCCTTACTGGTCTTGCAATCAGAAATGTAGGAAAATCAACAGCCAGAGAGATTATGAAACATTTCAATAACCTAATGGATCTTACTAAGGTTACGAGAGAAGGCTTTTTACAAATACCAGATATTGGAGAAACTACTGCTAATGATCTTTATGAGTTTTTCCATGACGAGAATAATCTCCATATTTTGGAAAAAATGCAGTCTCTGGGCCTTAATATGGAAGTTGCTATCGATGAGGATGCCTCAGATAAGCTTTCAGGAATGACAATTGTTGTCACAGGAACTCTTCCTACACTTGGAAGGAAAGAGGCAGAAGAGCTTATAGTTAAAAATGGTGGAAAGGCATCTGGAAGCGTATCCAAGAAAACAAGCCTTGTTCTGGCTGGAGAAGCAGCTGGTAGTAAGCTTACAAAGGCTCAGGATCTTGGAATTAAGGTAATTACAGAAGCAGAATTTCTAGAAATGCTTAAATAAATCACTTATTCATAATGCTCAATGCTGATATAATTGATAATTACTAGAATTTATGTGTGAGGTGGTTGTAACATGCCAATTAAAATTCAAAATGATCTTCCGGCAAGAGAAATACTTGAACAGGAGAATATTTTTGCTGTAGATGAGAACAGAGCGCTTCATCAGGATATCAGATCTCTTCAGATCTGTATTCTAAATCTGATGCCGCTCAAGGAGGACACAGAGCTTCAGCTGCTTAGATCCATGTCTAATACACCGCTGCAGATTGATGTATCTTTTATGCAAATGAGCTCCCACCATTCCAGCAATACATCACCAAACCATTTAAATCGATTCTATAATACTTTCGATGAACTCAAGGATAACACCTATGATGGACTTATTATCACAGGTGCTCCCGTTGAGCAAATGGACTTTGAACAGGTAGACTACTGGGATGAGCTTTGTAAAGTGTTTGAGTGGTCCAAAACCAACGTGACGTCCACATTCCATATCTGTTGGGGTGCTCAGGCGGGCCTTTATTATCACTATGGTATTAACAAAAAGCCTCTTGATGAAAAATTATTTGGAATATTCAGGCACCGCGTAATGAATAGAAAAGTGCCTCTAGTAAGAGGATTTGATGATACTTTTTATATGCCTCATTCAAGACACACAGAGACCCCTGCACAGGATATTGAAAATTGTGAGGATCTTGTTGTTCTTGCTAAATCAGAAAAAGCTGGAATATTCCTGTGTATGAATAAATCTGGAAGCCAGATATTTGTAATGGGACATGCTGAATATGACAGATTAACCCTTGATAGTGAGTATAGAAGAGACCTTTCCAAGGGCCTTGCTATTCATGTTCCTGAAAATTATTATCCTGATAATGATCCAGATAAGAGGCCAGATCTATTATGGCGCTCCCATGCAAATAACCTTTATACCAATTGGCTTAACTACTATGTATATCAGAACACACCTTATAAATGGGGACAGATTCTTGATGAGGAAAAGATTAAATTAGCGTCCAAGACACTTACTAAGCGAGTAGAAGAATAATCGCAAGAATATATAAGAAAAGGAAATTGAATAATGGATAAGAAGCTGAGAAATATATATACTGCATTTCCTGAGGGTAAACATAAAGTCCTTACTCTTAGTTATGATGACGGGAAGATCCCAGATAAGAGGTTAGTAGCTCTTTTTAATGAATATGGACTTAAAGGCACTTTTAACCTTAATGGAGGCCTTGAAAATGCTCCTTTTACAGAATTCTATCAGGAGCATATTCCTCTTTCAGAGATAAAAGATGTTTACGAAGGACATGAAGTCGCATGTCATACTTTCACACATCCTACAATCGCCAGATGCCCTAGAGAGCAGATAGCTCAGCAGGTGCTCGAGGACAGAAGAGTGCTTGAAAAGATATTAGGGAGAGCTGTAAGAGGAATGGCTTATCCTAATGGCTCTTTTGATGACAAGGTTGTTGATGTATTTAAGAGCTGCGGAATAGTTCATGCCCGCACTGTAAATCAGACACTTTCATTTGACATGCCTTCAGATTTCCTTAGATGGAATCCTACTTGCAGACATGGTGATTCAAACTTAGAAAGACTTACTAAGGCCTTTTCTGAATTCCATAAAACCCAGTACCTCCAGATGTTCTATGTTTGGGGACACAGCTATGAGTTTGACAGAGATAATAACTGGGAAATTATGGAGAAATTTGCCAAGGATATCGGAAGACATGAAGATATCTGGTATGCAACAAACATCGACATAGTTGACTATATGGATGCTTCTGATAGAATTCAGGTTTCTGTAGATGGAACATTTGCTTATAATCCTAGTGCAATTCCTGTTTGGATCGAAGTTGATAAGAAAGCAGTAGAATTAATTCCAGGAAAATATACAGAAATTTAATATTTTTATTATAGAAAAATACCGTGTCTACGAGCTTTTTGTGCGAGTAATCGGCTTGTGTTTTGCCATGAAATACGATAAAATATTATTGTTAAGTCGATAATTTATATGTGTTTTTTAACAAGGAGACTTTTATTATGGGCCTTAGTATGGATAACGAAGAAGTTGAAGTAAAAAGCACTGACACCAAGAAAAAACCTACTAAAAAGACTAAGGAAATGCTTGAAGAGAATTCAAATAAGATTGTAGAGCTCAAAAAGGAGCAAGAAGATCTTACAGTTGCTTTGAGTGATCTGGACAAGGAAGAGGAAGCTCTTGGAGAGAAATCTGCGCTTAAGATGAAGGTTTCTCACAAGAAGTTTGGTGATGGCCAGGTTATTACTCAGGATGGCAAATATATTGAGGTTAAATTCAAAGACGTAGTTAAGAAGTTTGTTCTTCCTGGATGTATCGCTGATAAATTCCTTGAAGTTTCTGATGATACTATATACGAGTACTATGTCAAGAGAAATGAAATTCATAAGAAACGTATGAATATGGAACTTAGGATCAAATCAGCAACTTTTGCAATCCAAAGGCATGAGGATGCAATTGAGAAACTAAATGCCAAGCTTAAATAAACAAGATTATTAGATTATAAAACCTGCTAATGTGGTGTATATCACATTGGCAGGTTTTTTTAGGTGTGCATATAACATCATAAATAAAACGTAATACAGTATAAAGAAAATCTAAAAAAAGTCGAAAATCATCTTGCAAAGTAGACCTGAATCATCGATATCTATTACAATGTAAATAGAATATTTATGCAATTATGAGCAAAGATTCATTATAAATCATCAGGAGGCAATAAATGGATAGAAAATCACGAAATCATTCAATATGTGAAAAAACTCCCTATATTGCTGTCATACTCAGCATAATCATTCCATCGATTTTATCTGGGATTGGAGGTTCTATAGGTGTGGCAATTTCAGAAAATGCAGGGAATATAGGGGTATGCCTTTTTGCAATAATAGCAATGCTGATTTTTTGGCGTTGGTTCTCACCAGAATTTAAAGGATTTGTTAAGCCTGAGGCTCCAGCCAAGGATATATGTATAGTAATGATACCCTTTGTGGTTCTTTTAGTCTTTACGGTGATAGAGCCATTACTTTTTTATCATTCCTTTTATTTTAATCCATCTCTTAATGCAGCTATTATGGGAATTACAGCCGGATTTGGAGAAGAGACAATGTTCAGATTATTATCACTGGCTATTGTAATGAGATATGTCCGGAAAGAAAGGAGATTCTCTGCAATAATTATCCTGGCTGTAATATTCGGACTTTCTCATGCAGGAAATCTTACGCAGGGTGCAGATTTAGTCATGACTGCATCACAGATATTCCATTCAACATTTCTGGCTTTTTTGCTTACCGCTATATATTTAGGAACAGGCAGTGTGATTTTCCCAATATTTGCACACGGATTATATGATTTTATATGTTTTACAACGGATCCTCTGGTTTCCGGCGAGGGCATACTAACGCAGCAGTATAGTATGGGTCGTCTTTTGTATGAATTTATTGTTGTTGTGATCATAGGAATTATTGCACTTTATTTGATCAGTAAAAACAAACTTGCCAAATCTAATGAAATATGGAGCGTAAAATGGACAAATAACTAAAAGCTCTAATGGCAGGAGCTGTCGGATTCGGATTTACTCTTATGATTTTGAAAAGATAAGGAGAGAATGGTAAGATTGACCTTTATATAAAGCATGCATTAATTAACGGTATACTGGAGGAAATATGATTTTATTTGTAGATGCTTGTGTCAGAGCACATTCGAGAACTAAAAAGCTTGCAGAAGCTTTGCTTACAAAATTAAATGAAGAGACTATACATATATCGCTGGAAGATATTTCTTTTGCCGTGACAGATGAAGATTACTTGAAAAAGAGAGATGATCTGATATCAAAAGGAGCTTTTGACGATGATATGTTTGCCTTAGCTAGGCAGTTTGCAACAGCAGATACTATTGTGATTGCAGCACCTTATTGGGATTTGTCTTTTCCTGCCAAGTTGAAACAGTATATCGAAGCCATAAATGTACTGGGAGTTACCTTCGAGTACACATCCGATGGATTTCCCAAAGGCCTGTGCAAAGCAGATAAGCTATATTATGTTATGACTGCAGGTGGGAACTATGTTCCTGAAGAGTTTGGCTTTAGTTATATAAAAGCACTTGCTCAGAATTTCTATGGTATTAAAGATGTGGAGATGATAAAGGCAATAGGCTTGGATATTATGGGAGCAGATGTAGAGGCTATCATGGATGAAGCTTTCGTTTACGTAGAGCAAAATATTGAATGAAAAATGTGATATTATATTGTTTAGAGGCAAAGACGCTTTCAGAGATGATGGTGGTCTTTGCCTTTTTCCATTAATGAACTTGTAATAAAGACAGGAGGAAAGAGTCATGGCTGCATTTGAACGAGTATTATCCGGAATTCCGGAAATGGATAAAGCTCTTGATAACATAAGACTTGGAGATAATGTTGTTTTCAGAGTTTCTGACCTTGCAGAGTTTAAGCTGTTCGTAGATCCTTATGTAGAACAGGCTAAAAAAGACGGTCGGAATATTATATATTTCAGATTTGCCAGCCATGAGCCATTAGTTGAAGACTGTCCTGAAGTAAAGACATATTCTGTGCCTCTGACTCATCGTTTTGAGACGTTTACCGTAGATATTCATAATGTTATTGAAAAAGAGGGAAAGGACGCTTTTTATGTTTTCGATTGCCTGTCAGAACTTCAGATACGTTGGGCTACTGATCTTATGATGGGTAATTTCTTCAGAGTGACATGTCCATTTTTGTTTATTCTTGATACTGTTGCATTCTTTCCGATAATTAGGGGAAAGCACTCCTTTCATGCAATAAACAAGGTGCGAACGAACGAACGGGATGCGAACGGACAAATAACTATTCGCAAAACACATGTTTAACGAATAGTATTATCCAAGGATTAGGTCAGCATGTGGTCAGCTTTTTTTCTGTGTTCTTGAACTTATCAAATAATCCCATGATTAATCTCCATACCTCCTCCAACCGTCATTTCAGACAGCTTATGAATAATCATTACTTCTTTGGCTTAAATATGGAGCTATATTTTCTTGCATCCTCATCTTTCATCAGCCATCCGAACTTTTGTAGAAAAGATAGCTTTTCATCATCTGTATTCCATTCTTCTAGTGTGTGCTTGACACCAGGGATTCGTTCGTTTTCTTTTCCATTAAAGAATTTCTTGGTTGGTCCTTCTTTATACCTTACGGGTTTACCGTCTTTAATAGTGGTCCACACCGTGGATCCACCTGAAGTAGTAAGGTCATCACCGACTTGACCGTCTAATGCTCCAGATAACAGCTTTGCCAAAAGACCTTTTTCCTCTTTGGTTTTTCTTCCCATTCGGCGCCCTCCTTATTTATCACTCATTCAATACTCGTACTTATCTATATAGAATAATACCCACAACACATATTAGAATAATTAGCAGCATCTCGAGGAATCTTACGATAAGTATCCCACGTCCTACAGCATTTTTATTAAATAATGCACCAAAGAAGCCTACTATATTTTTATATGGTGATATAAAGTCATGCCCTATGCATTAAAAAACTGAGGAAAAGTAAGGCTTTGATGCATGTACTGCGGCAAATTGCCCATGTTTGCGAACATATGAAACAGAGATAATCAAAACCACCAAGTATAAAATAGGCGCAGCCAAGAAAAACACACTGTACCACTCTCTAACGTTCGAATGCGTTATAGCATCAGCAATCAGGGAAGAAAAACTAACTCTTAAGAGAAGGAGTATTAAACATAACGATACGAGCCCTGCCAAAAACAATCTTCGAATCACAGCTAAGAATCTGGTCATACTCTGCGCCTCCTATTTATCGTCTTCATTATTTATTCAACGGAATTAGTAACAGCGCCTAATAGCATAAAAACAGCACCAATAAATCCCCAGAACTGATTTACTCATCTTGCCACTGTTAATATTTGACACCGGTAAGCAGCTGATATGTATAGATAAACTATTATGACATCTTCGTTCCACATGCGGTACAAAAATTAGCATTTTGAGGCATCATTTTTCCGCAATTAGAACATTTCTTAGAGTTACCAGGATTTTCAGTAGCAGTTTGGCTCAAACCACATAACGTTAGATAAATATCGTCATAATTCTTTGCTACTCGTTCAAAGATATTGTTTGTTGCCACTTCGCCACAGAATGCACAAACATAACTAGTCTTCCCTAGGATGGATTTTTTCTTAACATCCAATCCCAGACATTTACTACAATAATACTTGTCTGTATCCTGTAAAAAACAATCCTGCTTATTAAATTGAAAATTATCTAATTTTCGCAATATAGCATAAATCAAAGAATATATTCTTAATTTGCAATCAACAAATTGATCTAATTCGCCCAACGTCACTTCGCTTATCTCTCTTTGTGACACGGCTCTGTTGTTATTTTTTTGTGACACCATAGTCACATAGCTTCGGTTATATATGCCATCGCCAGCTCCTCTGACCTTGCTCCAGAGTGAAATATAATGCACATCCTTCAGATCATATTTATGCTTCGTCATCACAACACTATGATCAGTTAATACAAAATCTTTATCCACATATAGAACAAACTCACCTACACAATTATGATTATCTAGTTTGCTTCTACATATTGGATCATCAGCAATATATTCCGGTTTTAAAATAATATGCTCTTCTAAGAATTTCTTATCAATCTCGCCTTTTTTATACAAATCAATAAATAAATCATGAAGTAGCCAAACTGACTATTGCATACGCCCTATTTCTATAAAAAAACAGTAAATATTTCAAATCAAAAAGTACAAGCGGGATATTTCCCAGCTTGTACTTTTTATTATGGCATCTTATCCACTAGTCTGTCCAAGTTGAAACACCATAAAGACGAAGAAAAGGCTGTTTCTAGCCATCTCTTCGTCTTTATTACTTAAAATCCAATATTTTTCTTATTTTGTTTTTTGTCGTATCATCTGCAATTCTATATAATCCTAAAAGCTTTTGTTCTTCATCCGTTACTCTCATAGTATTTTTAAGACCATTTTCACGGACTTTAGCATCAATTTCATTAACTTTCATATATGGATCTATCTTAGCATCTAGAAGCTCTTGCTTACTCCAACGAGCCATTCTCTCTAGTTGTGTTGAGCTAAACATGCGAAAATCCTCATCCAGTTCATATTCTTTTGTTTGAGGGTTAAAAACAAAAAAATGCTTAGCTATTTTCCGCATTACTTGAACATTTCCATGTTGATAATTTAAGATTCCATCCGCAAATTCATCAATATTTTGATAGTAACCTAGTGAAAACTTATACTCTTTCAATAAGTCGATCATTATAAAATCAGGGATGAAATCTAATAAATCATGATGTCCGTCGTTTAAATCAATTAAGTTCTTTGTTCTAGCTTCATAGTCTTCAAAAGAAGCAACAACTCCGTTACGCTCCAACTCAGCTCTCATATTCTTTGTCAATTCTCTATCGTCCATCATGACTACCCTTTAATAAATTTTCGTTCTTATCTATATCTATTTATCTTTTCGGTGTGACATATCTAAATCTTTTTCTTCCCTCAGCTTTACCATATGTGATGTAGTGGTTCCATAATGCCTTTTTATCTAGTCCATATGCCTGCATCAGATCAGGATACTCATATGCGTATGATTCATAATCAAATGTATTAAAGGTCACTTCCGGAACATATGATGAATATTTAGCCTGAATTATTCATGACAACTTAATTTCCTAAAATCTGATCCATAATCCGATTTTTTGAAATGGATGCCTAGAACAGGCGGGATTTAGTCCTAAAAAAGGGTAGACTATCCCTATGTATCAGAAATACAGATTTTTAAGTTATCAAGGTACATTATTAGTTGCTATTCCAGCTGTGGCTGTAAGCCGCTTATGTTTGTTAGAGTTTCATGAAACTCAGATATATAAGGACAACTGCTACACAGCTTGAAATAAATATATCTACCTGATCTGACTACCTTAACGGCAATCTTGATCAGTTTCAAACGGATTGTATCTGCACATTGCTTCCTCATGGAAGCACACAGAGCCAGCCG
>NZ_FMVS01000014.1:96489-118376 GCF_900102515.1 Butyrivibrio sp. INlla14 | reverse complement strand
TTATACAAAAAGTATCGTCCAGAAGAAGCATTCCGCCTAAGGAAACGGCTTGAAATTCATTACACGCCAAAGCACGGAAGCTGGCTGGACATTGCTGAGATTGAATTAAATGTAATGACAAAACAATGCCTATCAAGGAGAATTGAAAGCATTGACAAACTTAAGTCTGAACTCTCTGCATGGGAGTCAGAACGTAACGCAAAGCAGGCAAAGGTTAAGTGGCAATTCACTAATGATAAAGCAAGGATAAAGCTGCTTTCCTTATACCCCAAGCTTGAGTAAATCTCAGGCTTGGAGATTAAATTAATTCTGAACTTGCCACGACACTAGCAAAGATATTTTCCATATATTTCCTAATATCTTCGCCTTTTCCTTCTCTGGCAGCTCGCCTAATTAAATCTACTGACGCGGAAAAGTCGGCAGAGTCCTCATTAACAACTAGTGATATCATATTTTTCTGGAAAGAATCGCTCACTTCTTTATTAGGAAAACGCATTGGATAATAAGAATCACTTAATCCATCCTCTGAAACATCACCGATTGACATATATCCAGTCTGATACAGAAGCTGCATAAATTTCTGTTTTCCAATTATTTTTCTATTGTCTTCATCCTTATTTTCATCAGATGAAAATGCAAACTCCGTAATATCGAATACACTAAATGTGTCTCTCGAAATAATAGGATCTTTAACATCATCAAGTGTAATTTGGATCTGCTTCATAGTCTTTGCCAACACCTTAGGTGTTCCTGTTTCAAACCAATAATTTGAAAAAATGCCATCATTTCTAAAAAATGATCCTACAGAAACTGGATTATAAACACTTTCTTCTCTAGGCGAAAATCTAAAACCATCGTACCATCTTTTCATAGCCTCTAGTATTTGTGAACGATCTAGCAAATTACGATTTTCATCATAAATTCCCTTTTCAGAAAGCTCATCAATATATTCGCCAAAATATCTTTCCAATTCATCCGCTGTATACCCAAACATACAAGCATAATTTTTATCCATGCTGATATCTGTAAGACTATTTAATTTGCTAAAAATAGATAGCTTGGCAAATTTTATTACGCCTGTCATAAATACAAAACGTTCATATCGTTCATATCCCTTGATCATTTGGTAAAATGTTTCCATAAAACTACGAAATGTCTCAGCTTCAGTCTCATTTTCCAAATGCTCCATGATTGGTTTATCATATTCATCAATTAATACTACCACCCCAACATGGTTACTATTATATAATGCTTCAATTAACTCCCCAAAAAGAAGTGCCGGATCTGTATTTTCAGTTTCAATGTTGTTACTCTTGGCAATACCATTAAGCGACTGTGTAAGCCAAGAAGAGAGTAACTCTATACTACTCAAATTAGCTCTTGCAAAATCCAAATGAATAATTGGATACTTTTTCCAGTCATAGTCAGTATTTTTATAAATATAGCAGTCTTTAAATAATTCCTTGTCCCCATTAAAAATTGCTTCCAACGTAGATATGGCAAGGCTCTTACCAAATCTTCTAGGGCGCGCACAAAAAAACTGGCCCTTAGGAGCAGTAATTATATCATAAAGATACTTTGTTTTATCAACGTAAATACAATTATTCTCAACTAAATCTTTGAAAGAATATATTGAAGTAGATATCATCTTGTTCATAAATCAATAATCTCCCGTGCTTTTCAAAATAGTATCAATTTACTTGAAATCCGTATATGTAGATGAAATAAAGACCTGATTATTCCTCACACCTCTTCTTCAAAGTCTTTTTCATAAAACAAGAATTTACGGCAGGCCAAGAGGATTGTAATGCAGACAATCCTGATCAGTATTTCCAGTGGAGCCTCATGCTCAACTACAAGGCCTCTGGCAAGAGCGAATATCAGTACTTCCACTATGGTATTCATAGAGTGCTTGATCAGCATTCTGATGAACTCTATGACAATGACTGCGTTAAAGGCTGTGACCAGAATGTCCTCTATGTAGTCATCAAAGGCCAGCTCCGTAAGAGAAACCACATGTATTGCCAACTGCAGGCAGCTATAGGCAACGCCTATCAGGAGGATGACAGCGACGACCTTTTCCAGAAAGCTTGGCATTCTCAGTATTATATTATGAATTCGTTCTATATACTTTTTGTTCATTGCTCTAGTCCCTTTCTGCGTAAGCAACTGTATTAGTATCGGTATTAGCATCGGCATGAAGATACTATTAGACATCTTCTTGATATTTTTTTATTAGCGTTTAAATGAATAAGTAAAACTCTAGTAATCTCCTGAAGAATAAGCGAATAGAAATCTAAAATGTTGTCTTGCAGCGCCACATTCATATTCTAACTAAAAGTTTCACTCCCATACATATATTAATATTGCTTCTGTGCAGAATATCATTCCTACTCCGCAAGTTTCTTAACATTAACTGAATTATTCTCTATTATCATAGTATTACCAGCTGCTTCACCAATCCAAAGCTTATTAATATCAAAACCTTTCGATATAAGTTTATTGGACAGATTAGATATTCTTATGAATTCAACTTTGAACTCCCTGACACTTGTTGTTCCCAATAAGTCAGTTATTCTTCTAATATTACAACTTCTTACAAGCTCATCTTCCAGATTTTTTACTTGCGGAATCGTTAAAACTTCTTTCACATTCTTGGCTTTTTTGAGCTGTTCCAAATTGCTGGCAAGGATTTTATGATTGATCACATCTGTGTCGAATATTAAAACCACCGTAGTATTGGGTCTTAAATTCATAAGCATAGCACGAGGTATTACTTTTTGAGCAACATTGAAAACACTTACCTTGCCCGGGTATACCAATTGCATTTCCGTTTTCAATACCTCGATAAATTTTTTCTCGCACTCCCCCTCTACAAAATATTGGACTAAAGAGCCTTCTTCCATTTCTTACTCCTCCTTTAAATCCAATATTTCATATATCAAATCCGTAGAAGGCGCTACTGAAAACAGATCATTTTCTACTGCTCGTTTTAAGGAATCAGTATTTCTCTTTAAATAATCAGATGCGTTAAGGCATTTGATAGGTTCCTCTTTGTTAGTAACATCTTTTTTCATAAAGCTAAAAGCATGCTTCGGTAAATCCATATCCAGCACTTCAGTATTATGAGTAGTAAAAAACAACTGTTCATTTGGTCTGATGCTATCGATCATTACTCCCAAAATTGCCTTTTCAGTATCACTACTTATATATGAGAATTTTTCATCGCAATAGTAAAAGCTATTCTTCCCTTGGATCAATGATGACAATACTACAGCCACTTCAACGCCAGCTTTAGTTCCACTAGAAAGTAGTTTAGTGTTGAACTTCTCGCCATCCTGAATAACGATATCTTTATTAGGTATTCTGATAACATAGGAATTCTTGACGTTTTTCAGAAGTTCCACATTGGTTATAGCTGGGTCCAATGTCATAAGTACATTTTTGAGTATACGAGGAAATAAGGCATCCTTTGGAGGAAAATGCAGTACCCTATACACATCATCAGGATGTTCAAATAGCCAATATAATTCTTCAATTTTGTCCAGTTCCTCAATATAGTTTGTAGTCTCTTCTACATTCTCTATGTCATCTAATTTCTTTTTACATAACTCATAGCTATCCCTTGGTCCGATAATAACAGATGTTACATGAAGATTAACCATTATTTCTGACATATTCCCACTGTCATCTGGCTTTGGGGCAATCTCGCAGCGTACTCTATACATCTTATCTTTTGAACACACCATCTCTAACACAAAACTAGCTTTTTTCTTGGGATTTGCTATATTCTCAACTAATAAAGCAACATTTTTCCTGCTGATGAAATAAAAAATACTTCTCAG
Organism: Butyrivibrio sp. INlla14; assembly: GCF_900102515.1. Taxonomy (GTDB): domain Bacteria; phylum Bacillota; class Clostridia; order Lachnospirales; family Lachnospiraceae; genus Butyrivibrio. The sequence goes on along the minus strand of NZ_FMVS01000014.1, from coordinate 114,531 downwards.
CATATATCCTAATGTAGTCTTTCCGCTTGCATTGGCCCCCATTATAATATTCACTTTTTTGTATCTAAAATTTGGATGATCAACCAAGTACTCGTCCTGAATATTGGAACCAACAATTTTCTTAGGATATGTGAAATTTACATGAAAGTTCTTGAAGGAATAGTAATTATCTACTTCTAAATCGAGTATAATCATGTTTTCTTCCCCTTATATTACTTCGGTTTATGCGAACAAATATATTGTATCACTAATTTATCTTCTGGTAAAGTAGATTGCATAAAACCCATTAACAGCATGAATACGAACGTTTTCATGTTTGCCTATTTTCCCATTTCACCCAAAAGTTATCTCCAACAATTCACCCGCAGCTTCCTTGCTCCTAACTCTCATCAGATTATCATCTGCTTTGGCTCTAGATAACAGATTCATGCTTCCGTACCAGACAATTTCATCATCAATGATGGCAAAGTGCTCATGCATATACTCTTTAAGATGCACATTTATAGCGTTATCCCGCAACAGTTGCACAAGCCGCCTCGTATCTTCTATTTTTTCCACTGGATATCTTTCTGGCTCAAGGGTAACTATCGTAAGCTTAACACCGCTTTCCTGCCTATGCTTCATTAGTCTTATAAAAGCATTTACTTTTGACTGGCTTAATCCAGGACTAGAAATCACAATTGCTTTATTTGCCTCTAGCAGATCCTTTTCAAAAACTGTCTCATATGTATTCATATCAAAAATAGAACCTGCGCTTTGCTTTTCCAAAATGTTATTATTGCAGATTTCGTACCCTATTTTCTTATATGTACTTAGTCGCTTATGATACATTTTTCTAGAACGCGAATATGAGAATCTACGTAATCATAGATGATTACTTCAGTTTTACCCTCAAAATCCCTATGCAGACGTCCAGCAAACTGTTCTATGTTGCCTTCAGCTGCTGCCGGCATAGCAAGCATCATGGTATCAAGTCTTGGAAAATTAAAGCCTTCGCCTACATACTTATCGATAGCAACGAGAATGACTGATTCGCTCTCAGGCGCTGACCTCATCTGCGTTCTCATCACATCTTTATCTTTTCTACTGCCTCCTCCTTGAAGGAGATACACATGGTCTGCTTTTCCTAGTAGTTTCTGATACAGAAGCTGCGCATGTTCTTTATATTTTGTTAAAACAAGAGGTGTTCTTCCCTTTTGGATACAGCTTTCAACATCAGAAACAATTTGCTCATTTCTATTCTCAGATTCAACAACAGCTCTATTAGCTTCTGTTATCTTTAGATCAGTAGTACTAACTAGTCTTGTAAAGCGAGGGTATACATAGTGAGCAATACCTTGTTTCTGTGCACGTTCCTTAGCAGTATATCTGAATCTAATAGGTCCAAATTGCATGAATACTTTCTTTTCAAGGCCATCTTCTCTTTTTGGAGTCGCTGTCAATCCATATACATATCTTGCTTTCGCAGTTCCTATTACATCTTCCACAGTCTGTGCGGCTCCATGATGGCACTCATCCATAATCACCATTCCGTATTTTTCAATGATCGGATCAATATCATCGCCTTTACCCAAAGATGAAAAGATCGCAACATCGACAATGCCGGTCATTGAATTATGCCCAGCATATAGTTTACCTATCAAACTTTTTCTTTTTCTGATTCTTCCTGTTTGGGTTTTATATTCTGGTAGCTCCGCATTTATATCCAAGAATTTCTCTAAGTCTTCTACCCAGTTTTTCTGTATCTCCGTATTATGGACCAGAATTAAAGTGTTAGTTTTCCTTTGGGCTATCATGTATGCACCGACAACTGTTTTTCCAAAAGATGTTGTGGCGGCAAGAACTCCGTTATCATGCTCAAGTATAGCTTTTGCTGCTCTCATCTGTTCTTCATAAAGTTTGCCTTTAAAAGTGACATCCACATGTGTTCCTTCACACCTATTGTCTTTTAGAGAAAAAGATATGTCTGCTTCCTTAAGCTTTTGTATCAGAGAATCCAGAAGGGCTCTTGGAATACATATATAGTCACCTTCATCTTGGCCACAGTAGATAATCCTTGGGATTCCTTTAGTTGAAAATCCCATACGTGATTTTTTGTAAAAATCCGGGTTACTAAATGCAGCCATGCGTCTTATAGTATTCTGCATTCTTTTTGCCATATCCTTGGTATTTAAATAGACCCTATCTGATATGACAATTTCAATATCAGAAGGTGCATCTTCCCTATGGAAAAAGAGCTGTCTTTTTTCCCATGGCTTTAGTTTTGTATCATCATTTTCGTCACTGTCAAATTCATCGCATAATGCACCTAATATACCCTCTTTACACCATTCTTTAATCTTATCTTCTATGAAAGTTTCAGATATTCTCTTGACGCTTTTCAGACATTCTAACTGGTCATGATAAGCATTCCAGTTCTTATCAATAAATGCACTGTTGCCTGATTTCAACGCAAGTCCTTGCAACGGAAGAGCTATGAGGTTGCCTAGTCCAGGCTTACCTGTTTTTGAATTAATGGGAATATGGTCTTGAGCAGGAAGCATCCTGTCGTAATAACTAAAGGTCTTCATATTGACAGATTCTGCTCCTTTGGTAAGTAGAGCAGAGCCAAATCTTCTTGCAGTAATTGCAAGGATTGGTTTTTCAAAGAACATCCAGACGTGAGCGCCATTACCAGATCTTGAACGCTCAACAAGAACGGGAATATCATTATCTTCACATATCTGTCTGAATGCATTCACTTCTTGCATCCAGGCAGCATCAGGATTAGCACCGTCATCACCGCATATACCTTCATCATGGCAGTCAAAATCAAATACCAGAAAATTAATTGTTTCATCTGGCAATAACGGGTAGATACCAAGTACATCCGAGGCATCCGCTTTATTTCCCATCATATGTTCATAAACAATTTCATCAGTTAATTCTTTATAATTCTGATTACTGCACCCTCCGCAGGTTACCTTTGCACCATTCCTTTTGGGGCACAATCCATCCTTCCAGAAATTCCAGCACTGAGTATAATAGTCATGTTTTCCCGTTTTCTTATTGGGCTTTCCAGAACGGAGACTGTATACATCATTTCGTCCATTAAAGAGATTACGAAAAAACTTGATGCGTTGCTTTGTTATTTCTAAAGGCTTTATCCTAGCTCTTTGATTGGAATCAAATAAGATATTCTTATCTGGAGAAAGATCTTCTATGTCTTTTGCTTCACGCCTATAAGCTATGCCTGCCGCATCAAGCAAGCCATGCAAGTACTCGATTTCATTCTCAAGAGTTGCGATTCTGGATAGATACTGGGATTCATTCATGCTAATAATTCCGATCTGAGTTATTTTTTTATGATACGACGCCTTAAGTCACTCCTCCATCACTTTCCTTGCATATGAGCAAGTAGCCGTAACATTTACGCAGTCCCGTTCTGCTTGTTCTAACACCTTATATACCAGGCGCTTTGCTATACCCTTTCCCTGGTGGTCTGGTGAAACCACGGTGTGGTATATGTTGTAGCCGCTTTCTGCAACCTGATAGTCGCACTCACCTATCTCTTTTCCCTTGTAAGTCGCTATACTGCGGAAATTCTCTGGGTCGATTGAGACATCTATATCGTGCCTGTACAGGCATGTCAGAGCCCTGGATGGACATTGGCTGATTGCCTGCCATATCTCTTTTGTCTCTGCCATATCAAGCTTGATCCAGGGCTTTTGTCCCGGGCAGAAGGTCTTGGGACTCCCGTTTACGCAGCGTTTTGCGTGAAAGCACTTGTCGGAATTCCAAAATACTACTATGTCTTCATTCTCGTATGTTCTGTGCATTAGGTGTCCTCCGATTTATCTAATGCCATTTCAAAAAAAGTACTAAATCACCGCCTCAAAGAGTACCTTATTTCCCACAGTAATTCGATTGACTCCTGTTTTCTTTTTCTTATTAAAATTGAAACTCAGCATATACCCTGTATTTAGACCGAAGTAATCCAAGTAATCACACAGCTGCTCTTCACCGCGCTTATTGTAGCTATCTCCGTGCCATATCTTCATTTCTATAATATATCTGACTCCCAGATAGTCTATGATCACATCAGTTCTGGTCTGATTTCTTGTCTGTGCCTCTATGTAGTAATTACCTGTCCCATTTATAATCGGTTTTAAATACAATAGGAACAATTCACGTCCATCTTTTTCCAAAAACTTGTCCACCAATGGGCCACATATTTCGGTATAAGATGAAATAAAATGCTCCAGAATAAGTTTCATGTTAAGCTTGCCATCTGTAATAAAGATATTCTTAGCTAATCCGCTTTCCTTAACAAAAACATTATTATTCATGATCTCATCAGACAGGAAAAGATTATACAAAAATGTTTCATATATCCTATTAGCGATTACAACAAGGCCATTTCTGTTCTCAATAAATCCATACATCAGCATCTGAGCTAGCTCTTCCTGGTAATTGTTAAATGGAATGCTAACTCCTTCTATCAAAATACTCTTTAAAACTGCTCTTAGATTTGGATAGTTAGTAAGTTTTCCAATAAGGGATTCAAATAAAGTATTGTTGTCATTAACAATTATTTTAACAGCCTCATCTATTCCATTTCTTGTCCAGGCCTCAGATTGATTCTGAAATTTGGAAGGGACAAGCTTTTCATCGATTATTTGACACATTCTGCTCACCAGATAAGGATATCCATTGGTGTAGTCACTTATCTCTTTTGCCAAATACTTGGTATCAATCGTAATGCAATGGTCTGCCGCATATTCGTCCAGCATCTTTGCAATTCCTGCAGTATCAAGGCGCATTGATATATCGAAGTCAGCCGCTATATTCCAGGGACTATTCACTTTGTGCTGCCCTTCATCTCTAATTTTGCTCTTTATATGCTTAACGTCAGTTACACCAGCTAATATAACAGATTTAAAAGTCGGTATATTCAGTGAATCTCTGCGTATAAAACCTTCTCTAAGCTGCGCCAAAAAATCCAAAAAAACCTGATTATTAGTTGCACTATCTACTTCATCAATGATAAGAACTATTTCTCTATCTGATAGCTGGCACCATTTGGTAAAAAGATCAAACAGTTCTCCCATTTTAGCTTTATTATCATTTCTGCCAACGAAATCCTCAAAATAGCTTCTTATATTATCAGGCACATTTAATCCATTAGCGGCATGCATCAGTAACAGTCTCGATACTTCCTGTACAAAACTCTGCTCAGTTCTATATCCGGCCGCACTTATCCCTTGAAAATCCAGGCTTATCACCAGATATACATCAGAAAGATTTCTGTTTAATGCAGTAAGTGTAGTTGTCTTACCGTATTGCCTTGCTCTGTTTATGGTAAAATACTTCTCATCTTCTACCATTTTTCTAATTGCAGCAATTCTATCAGAAATATCTACCATGTAATGTTTTTCAGGAATGCATACTCCAGTCGTATTAAATGTTTTCATATTGCAAAGTCCTTCATAATCTCATTAGTTATATCAAATGTGATTTTTCTCCTACAACCCTCATTTTATCATTATTTATCAGGGTGATAAAGCATGCAAAAATCAGCAGTTGTCATTGAAGATGCTTTCTCACCCCAATAGTTCCATCAATTGTTCCTTGCTCATGTTCATCAGTGACTTGCTCTCGCCGCTGAGGATGGCATCTGCCAGGTCTTTCTTGGCATTTTGCATGTCAATTATCTTTTCCTCGATTGTATCCTTGACGATCAGCTTGAAAACAGAGACTTTCTTAGTCTGTCCGATTCTGTGGGCTCTGTCTGTGGCCTGATTCTGGGCGGCAAGGTTCCACCAGGGATCATAGTGAATGACAACGTCCGCTCCCACAAGGTTAAGACCAGTGCCGCCAGCTTTCAGCGAGATGAGGAAAAGAGGAACCTCATTTTCGTTAAAGGCATGAACGAGCCTAATCCTTTCCTCCTTGGAGGTTTCACCAGTAATCTTGTAAAACTCAATTCCTAGCTTCTGCAGGTCTTTTTCCAGAAGTTCGAACATAGAAGTGAACTGGGAAAAGAGAAGTATCTTGTGCCCACAATCTATGGCACTCTGGATTAGTTCGATGCAGGAAGTTCTCTTGGCAGATTCACCTTTGTAGCCTGCGGTAATAAGTTCAGGATCGCAGCAGATTTGCCTGATCCTGGTCAGTTCTGCCAAAATCTTAATTCTGTCCTTGCCAGACTTATAATCCTCGCTCTCCAGCATTTTCTTCATGTGGGTGACCTGAGCATCGTAGAGTTTTCGCTGTGCAGGCTCAAATCTGGAGAAGCGGACTTCCTCCATCTTATCAGGAAGATCCTTTAGAACATTTTCTTTTAACCTGCGCAAAATGAAGGGCCCCACCATGTTCCTTAGCTGCTTGGTTATGGCTTCGTCCTTGTACTTGGTGATCGCGTTCTCAAAGTCGCTTCTGAATCTGTCATAAGTATAAAGAAATCCTGGCATCAGATAATCAAAGATGCTCCAGAGCTCGCTTAACCTGTTTTCAATAGGAGTTCCGGTCAGGGCAAATCTGGTTTTGCTGTTTATGATCTTTACTGACTTGCTGACAGCAGCGGAAGCGTTTTTAATGAACTGCGCCTCATCAATAATCTCGCAATCAAACTCCAGGCTCTCGTAGGAGCCGATATCTCTTTTTAAAAGATCATAAGAAGTAACCATAACTTCCGGTCTCGTCTTTGAAGACAATATCTTTTTTCTCTCTGACTGCGTACCAGCAACAGTTTTGACATTTATAGATGGTGCAAACTTTTTAAACTCTTCCTCCCAGTTGTAGACAAGGGATGCAGGGCAGACTATTAGGGCTGTAAGCTTTTTCTTTTGCTCTCTGGCCTCCTGGATCCTGCTCAGCAAGAATGTAATGACTTGAAGTGTCTTACCAAGCCCCATATCATCAGCCAGGATTCCTCCAAATCCAAGTTCTGACAAGGTTGAAAGCCACTTAAAACCGTATTCCTGGTAACCTCTAAGGACTCCGGAAAGGCTGTCTGGAACCTCAATCTCGCTCTCTTTTACTGAGTTAAAATTTCTCACAAGATTTTTGAAGTTTTTGTCCCTCTCAGCCGCAATATCATCGTGCTCCTCAAGCAATTTGTTGATATAAATTGCTCTGTATAATGGCAAATGGAGCTTTCCCTTGGTGAACTCCTTGGCTGAAACGCCCATGGCTTCCATGGTTACCAGGAGTTCCTCTATAGTGTCATCTTTTTCAAGCTGGATAAACTCGCCATTTCTTAGTCTAAAGAACTTTTTCTTTTGCCTATAGCTCTCCAGGAGGTCAAGTAACTCATCTTGAGTCATGTCGTCGGTTGTGACATCCAGGTTTAGTATTCCGCTCTCCACTGACACTCCCAGTTTGACATGTGGCGCTTTTCTGATCTTGAGCCGCTCGAAGTCCTTGGTGGCCTTGATCTCACCGATTGCCATCATTTCTTTTAACCCGGAGCTTAATATGTCAAATATGGCGTCGCCGGTCTTTTCTGCGTAGAATGTGTCCTCCGCCGTGCCTGTCTCCGGAAGAAATTTTATGAGTGTTGCTACAGCCTCCTGTTCAAAAGAGCTGTCTCTCCCCGCAGGAAGTGGATAATCCTCCTCAGTCAGCTGATGAAGGAAATGTTCTTCGTCCGCATATTTGGCGGAAACTCTGCCCTTTATGTTGTCTTCATTCGCATCAAGGTAGAAGATTATCTCACACTCAGGCGGAATGATATTTTTGATATCATCATAGTCTTCATCTATAGTGATCTCCGGAGCTTCTATCATCTGTGGAAGCATGCGGTAGTAAAACTCCGAAATATTATTTTTCCCTATTCTGAACTGAACAAAGTTATCCCTTGCATTCTGGATGAGCATGCTTGCAATTGGTGATAAGTCCGCAATTCTTGAGAAAGTTCCCTTCTCTTTATCTATGATGTAATTGTAATCTTTCCCCTTGTAAATATCAGGAAGATGGGCGATTATGTGTAGGCCTGAGGGGGCGCCTGCTGCCTTGGAGTTCTTGGCTTTGCCTGAAGCCTTAGCTGGCCTTGTCAGCATAGTTTTGCTATTATCTTCGTCGAACAGATAATTGTTACGGAGCGTATCGTCTACAAAACTTTGAATTGATATATCGATGTTTAGTTTCCCATCAGCTAGCTTGATTCTCTTAAGCTCCGATGCCCCATAGCTACGAGCATACTCATCAAAATCAATAGTCCTCCCATAGGCCATCTCATAAAACTTATCAAGAATTTCTGCAGATAGTTCAAGCTTGTCCTTGATAGTCGTTCCCTCTCCGGAATAATAGCCCCGAATCTCTCCTACCTTCTGCGCAATAAGCTCTGCATTAGCCCTGGCCTTATCCATAAGCTCGTAGTAACCTTCTGACTCTTCATCAAAATCTTCGTCCATGAAGGAAATCATATTATTCTTTCCAAGCTTATACCCTTCAGCATTTTCTCTTTTCTCCATCAGCTCAGAGATGTTCCTTAAGGCATACAGCTTATCTTTTCCTATCTTGAAAGACAGATTAAGCTTGCCAAAATTAGTCCTATCTCCCAGCGTGAGCTTTGGTTCAAGTCTTACGACTTTCTCTTTTTCCGTGGTCGTATCTATCTTCTGAAGGCTCGATAGCTTTCTGTAGCTCTTGAGCATCTGGCTGCCAAGGTAATCGGTATCATCTCCGGGATTGTACTTGGCAATATACTCATCTGCCAGGAGCAAAAGAGCTACCACATGAGAGCAGAGCTGGTTGTAATTGTAGTCATAGTAGCTATATCTGTAGCTGCTGTCATGAAGAGCATAGCAGTCTTTAGACAAGAGCCTGTCCTTGGTCAAAAACACGCTGACCGAAACTGGATATTCGCGGTTTCCCTGAAGCTTTCCTCCAAAAGATATAACCAGTTCCTGGCCTCTTCCTGTTGTGGCATATCCTAATGAGTGTCGCTCAATAGTCAGATCTCCACTTTCTACAATTTCCATTGCTTCCTGGATTGTTTTCTCGCCAACTTCATGTTTTCTCAAAATCGATCCTATGCTGAAGTAGTTCTTCTCAGGGTCCGTTTTTAGCGAGTATGACAGATTCTCTATCTCTCCGGCATGCTGTTCCTCTTGCCACTTAAACATCACCGCCGCTGCATGTTTGCACAACATTCCATCCCCTGCATAGGGACAATCACAATTAATCCTAATGCGTCCTTTTTTAAGTCCCTGGATACACACGTTGTAGACATGAGTCCCCAATACCCTGGCTATGCAGCTATCCTCCGTGCTAATGTATCCCTTGACCTTTCCGCTCTTGTAGTAATCGCGCCCTCTATCAAGAATCCTTTGGCTAAAATATCTTGTCCAATTATCCATGTAGTTCCCCAACTTTTGATTCTGTATCTATTTGTAGCAATTCAGGATACAAAAATAGCAATATATTGCTATTTTTGTATATTGATATAGCATTATATTGCTATTTTTAAATTATAATTGCAATTTTTATGAAGCAATATGCAAATCACCTGCCATTTTATATCTGGCTAGCCCTTTCTATTTTGCATTGATGTTCCTTGCTAGACTTATCATATTTATCGACATAAATATCCGACGATATTGCTTCTATAAATCTATCTTTTCCTGGATTTACATATATTCCCATTATAATTGCTCCCCGAATATATCTCTGATTATCCTTACTCTATATTACATTTTAGACCTGTGTTTTTCAATGCTCGCGCTAGTTAGAGCCTGTAATACCTTTCCTGCTATTCCTCAGTTCTTGGTATTACTCAACCACTTTCTTCCTGCCACCATACACTACCCACAATGGCATTGTAACCACCATAGCATAGCCGTATCTGAAATCCACTACAGGAGCGGCTATGAGAAGTGTCAGTGTCAGGAGCAGCAGCAAAATCTTGCACAGAACCGGCTCCTTGCGCCTTAAGCTGATGACAGTAGAAATAACAAGCAGCCAGAAAAAGGCTCCGATACTAAAGAGCATTCCATAAAGAGGCACAAAATCCCCCATTTTAAGGGCAATTTCCTTGTACTTCACAACTGCCTTGCCGCCAATCTTGGGATACCAGTAGAGACCGTAGGCGTTATCCATTATGCCGTCCATGTCTGCGACCTTGGTCTGGACGCCGGGATAGATATAGCCGCCCTCAAGATCATACCAGGCCTCCAAGGCCAGCTCTGGGTTAGACTTTACTTCCTTCATCCACAATCTCAGATATTTGCTCTTATTGTTCTGAATTTCTTCAGGATGACCGGCTCGGATCAGCTCTTTTATGTTATCAGCAAAGTCCGCAGCGTAGAGGTCTCTGATATAAGTGGTATCAATTGCAGTCTGTATCAGGGCCAGATCCTCTTCATCCAGAACCGCGTCATCAACCAGCATTCTTGCCAGCTGCTGGGCTGGTACAGACAAAGACTCCACAAGATCAGGGCTGTTCACCTGATAAAGTGTAAACACCGGGCCTTTTATAATAACTACAGATATGATGACTGCTGCCACTGAAATCAAGGCCCTTACAATGTCCTTCCTAAATGCAAACAAAAGAAATGGAGTCCAAAGAATAAAGGCAATCCAGGCATTTGAACGCAGGAGCGCAAAGAGAATGCCTAAGAGCACTAGAATAAGCCATTGATATGCTGTCGGATTATGTATATCCGTGCCAGCATATTTGTCTGTCGTCTGTTTATCTATTATCTGTCCGCCCGTCGCTTGTTTGCCTTCTGCTTGTAGATCTGCCCTCATATCGCAAACAAGGCAAAACAGCAGCATCGCAACCCCTGCAAAAATGATGTCCTTCCAGCTAGTCACGGCAAATACCGCGTTAAACGGCACAATTCCATAGAACAAAAGCGCCCGGAGCTGCTTTCTTTTTCCGCCAAGGTGCATGATGAGATTGCCGCAGCACAGCGCCATAAAGATCATCTGAAACAGCGTATAGCAGGCAATTCCAATTTCTGGATCGCCGCTTACACCATATCCTATCTGGTAAAAGAGCTTTATAAGCAGGGTATGCACGACAGGATGGTGGTTCGAATAAGGCTCTACTCCAATGATCTGCTCATACTGAACCAGGGAATCCGCCGTCATGATGCCCGGAAATTCGTAAAGAAAATACGGCATCCAGCACAAAAAGCACACAAGGGACATGACTAAAAAGGCCTTGATACCCTTGTAAGGAGGCAGGTCCTCTTTTACCGTAAAAATAGTGTTGGAATTTGCAAATATGACAGCTCTGTCCTTAGAAAGCAGTGCGCAAAAGATGTTACTAATTGCATTTATAAGGCACGCAAAACCGATAAATGAAATTGCAAGGCTAAGGTACCTGAAAAGGGCACTGTTAAAGCCACCTGTAACCCTGTCGTAGGAATATATAGTCATGGCAAGCGCTGTCGCAAGCGAAATTGCGGTGCTTATAAGGCCTGTGTGGAGAGATATTTCTTTTCCCACACTGCTACAGTTATTATTATTGTGACTATCCTGGCTGCCGACATTTCCCAGCGAGGCTGCCCAATAGACAAGAACTAAGAAGACTACTGTCAGAGGATTTCTAACACTAATCCCAAGAATTATCTGAAGCGCCCAGGCGCCAAACAGGCCCTGGGCAGCATTTATGATTTTTCGTAGATCTAAATTCAAAACTTTCATTTCACCTTAATAATTCTCAGCTTTTAACTGGAAGTAAGCCTGTGGATGATTGCAAACAGGGCAAACTTCAGGAGCCTGCTTGCCTACAACGATGTGGCCGCAGTTACTGCACTGCCATACGCAGTCGCCGTCGCGGGAAAATACAAGCTTATCCTCAACGTTCTTAAGAAGCTTTCTATAGCGCTCCTCATGCTCTTTTTCAATAGCTGCAACCCCCTCGAAGAGCTCAGCAATCTCATCAAAGCCCTCTTCTCTCGCCTTCTTGGCAAAAGATGGATACATTTCCTGCCACTCATAGGCCTCGCCATCTGCTGCTTCCTTGAGGCAATCTACTGTTGTTCCGATTCCTGTAAGAATCTTGTACCAGATTTCTGCATGCTCTTTTTCATTGGCTGCAGTCTCAGCAAAGATGTTTGAAATCTGCACATAACCTTCCTTCTTGGCCTTTGAAGCAAAGAATGTGTATTTATTCCTAGCCTCTGACTCACCTGCAAAGGCTGCAAGAAGGTTTTTCTCTGTCTCTGTCCCCTTAAGGTCTGCTGCTCTGTTTCTCCATTTGTTGTCTGCCATATGAAATCCTCCTAATTTAATAAAAATGTAGCAAGCAGCTCAATTTGCTGCCACTATTATTTCTGATACTATCTTCAGCTTAGTGCGATATAAATACTTTTGCAAGATGAAGTTCTCACTCCCCGTAAAGCTCCATCCACTCGCTCCTGGAGATTGCCCAGATCTTGGCCTTGCCATAGAACCTAGCAGTCATGTAATTATCGATATTGTTCGGATCTTCGACAACTGGCATATGCATAAGCGGCCCCTGCTCGTTGTTGATCCCAGGAAGACAAACCTCCGCCTCGTCGCCCTCAAGGAGCCTTCTCTGCAGCGCAATCTGCTCTTTGTAGTCATCAGCCTGCCCTGACAGGTAATACTCCATGCAGACATAGTCCGTATACTGCTTAACTCCGTGCCTTGAGAGGAATGCGATCACCAGCGCCAGCACAACAAAGCCGCAATTAAGCAAAATCTTTGCCCCTCTGGTCTCAGCCCCCTTTACAAGCAGCCCCTTGCAAAAGAAAAGCCACCCCAGCACGTATATCTCAGCAGCCACAAGACATGTGAAAAATGTCAGGAAGTTAAAGTCATAATATCCAAAAGAAACAACGCCGCCGCTATAGGCTCTTGGCGCATAAACACTGGCGTTCACGCAGAACATGACCAACATGAACAAGAGTGGATGTGAAAAGGCTTTGGCAAAAGAGCTTGCTTTCTCCGCATTTTCTTTTCCCACCGTTCTAAAAGCAGATAACGTCAGCACCAGCACGGCCATAAGCGCAATCAGGATAAATCCCCTTTCCAGGACAAAAGAGCTGACTCCCTCAACTACCGACAATCTAAAGGATTCAATGATTGTGGCCACTGGTCCTCCTGCTGGAGTTGCGCCATTTTCAAGGTCGGAAGCCGCTCTATTAGCGTTTCCTGGTGCAATAGCACTGATAACAAAGCCAACCATCAAGGCTGCGAAAGGAATCAGTAGCAGAAAGTCTTTTTTATCTCTTTTACCACCCAGCACGAATTCCGCCAGCCATATGAGAAATACAGCGATGGGAAGAAGAAGTGCCGCAGGGTAAGTGGCGCCGCCCATAAGAGCACTTACCACAAACAGTCCCACCAGGTTTCTGATCCTGTGTGTCAAAAGAAATCTATCTCCCAGAATGATTCCGATAAGTGCCATAAATAGCGGCATTATGTAGTGCACGCAGCCAACCCACCAGAAAATGCCGTTCTTGGGCGAAGGCATCAGCTGAAATTCAAATATCAAAAACAAAAGTCCCACCTGAAGCCAGTAAAAGTCTTCAATCTGCCATCTTACCTTGAGGAAATGGTGGGCAAATGTGAGAAAGCCGATAATATGCAGTGTCAGAAAAATATAAGGCACGATAACGTAGGCACTGTCTGAAAAAACCTCAGGATGCAGGCAGAATACAAAACAGTCAAACCAAGTGCCCTGCCATGAATACCAGGTGCTGACTGACGTCTGCCAGGCAGCCTTTATGGCTGCCAGTACTGAACCCGTCTGCAGAAAGATCAGGTGAGAACTAGCCCCAAAGTTGTAGTCATCGCCTGCTGCCGCATCATAACCTGAAATTATAAAAACCGGAATTAGCGACAGCACAAGAATTATCCCCAAAATCCAGCATGTTAATTTGTCGTGTTTGCGTACAAAATTTACCATGTATTAGCCCTTTTCTTTTCTCTTATCATATCTATATAGTCCAAGTTCCAACTATGCACTGTCTACATTGCATATGCCTGCACTTTCAAGCGCAATATTGTTACACGTCCATAACAAAAATTGTTACCTCATTATTTTACATAATAGAGATAACAATTTGTTTTCATCATAATCCAAAATCGCAATTTCACTAGATAAATTGCGGGTTTCACTTTTTCTCCGGGTCACATTTCTCCCCGTAGTAGAGTTTAAGCGTCTTCCTGGCAACATCGTCCCAGTTGTACTTGCCGCAGACATAGCTAGAAGCCTCTTTCCTATAGGCCTCAACGGTCTCAGGATTAGCCAAAAGAGCCTGCATCTGGGATTTCAGATCCTGAACATTGCCCTTCTTGAAAGTGACAGCCTTGTCCTCAATAACGCCCACGCACTCCGGGATATCAGACACTAGGCAGCACTGGCCATAGCTCATGGCCTCTAAAAGAGTAAGCGGCATACCCTCAAGATCTGAAGGCAGCACGTATATGTAACAATTGCTAAGTAGCTCTGAAAGAACTCTTCCCTGAACAAATCCGGTAAAGATAATACGGTCATCGGAAGCCGCCATATCTTTTACCTTCTCTTCGAATTCCTTGGTGTCTGAACTTCCGCCGGCAATCACCAGTTTCTTGCTGGTGTGCAGGTCCTTGTAAGCATTTATCAGGTACTCAAGGCCCTTCTCAGGTACAAGACGTCCCAGGAAAAGAATATACTCGTCTTTCCTAAGCCCGTATTTCTCGCCGATTCTGTCGGGCTCAAGTCTGACTGGCTTGTTGACACCGTTAGGAATAAGCACGGTCTCACGGCCGTAGGTTTCCTTGAAGTACTGCTGAGCGCTCTCACTTAGAACGATGATCTCATCAGCCTTCTTGACTGCGCATCTCTCGCCCTTCATGATGTAACGGCTGGCGAAATAGCCCCACTTCTGCCTCTTGTGATCCAGGCCGTGGATAGTTGCGATACATCTTTTCCCGAATAATTTGGGAATCCACATGACTGCGCAAGGCCCTTCTGCATGGAAATGCACCACATCATACCTTCCAAAGGCCGCTATGAGAGCGCCAAAGAAAGATGCTGTTGCCGCAGCAAAGCCTCTTCTATTTATGGTTGGAACATTAAGAAGTCTCACGCCCTTGTAAGATTTGCCCACGTAGGCGTCGTACTCTTCCCCAGCTACGTGATGCCCCCTTCTGTTAAGGCAGGTCACATGGTGTCCCATCTGAGCAAGCCTTACAGAAAGCTCCTCAACAACAACCTCGACACCGCCTTCCCTCGAAGGAACCCTCTTATGTCCTATCATTGCTATATTTAATGTCTTTTTATTCACTTAAGTCTAGCTCCATATAGACAAGAATTTACAACACTTTGACAACATATTATACCATGCCAGCAAGCCTAGTGGAATATGTAAATGATTTGTGGCTCTTATCGCGCAAGTGCGCATCCATAAATGAAAGATGTTGGCTATGCATCACTGGACCTCGGAATAATGATGCATAAAAGTAATATAAGAAAAATTGCATGACTGTGGCTCTTGATAGTCATGCAAGAAAAGAAAAAGTGCTTGTTTTGCATCACTGGAACTCAGAAAAATGATGCAAAAAAGTAATATAAAAAAAATTGCATGACAGTGGCTCTTGATAGTCATGCAAGAGAAGAAAAAGGGCCTGTTTTACATCACTGGACCTCGGAATAATGATGCAAAAAAGTAATATAAGAAAAATTTCATGACTGTGGCTCTTGATAGTCATGCAAGAAAAGAAAAAGTGCTTGTTTTGCATCACTGGAACGCAGAATAATGATGCATAAAAGTAATATAAGAAAAATTGCATGACTGTGGCTCTTGATAGTCATGCAAGAAAAGAGAAAGTGCTTGTTTTGCATCACTGGAACGCAGAATAATGATGCATAAAAGTAATATAAGAAAAATTGCATGACAGTGACCCTTGATAGTCATGCAAGAAAAGAGAAAGTGCTTGTTTTGCATCACTGGACCTCAGAAAAATGATGCAAAAAAGTAATATAAGAAAAATTGCATGACAGTGACCCTTGATAGTCATGCAAGAAAAGAGAAAGTGCTTGTTTTGCATCACTGGACCTCAGAAAAATGATGCAAAAAAGTAATATAAGAAAAATTGCATGACAGTGACCCTTGATAGTCATGCAAGAAAAGAGAAAGCCACTACGACTTTCTCTTTCTATAAATATCAATATAATAATATACCATCATCGCAGGTTCTTCTAGCACTCTCCATCAGGCCTGAACCGAGAAATCCTCTTTTCCTACTCCGCACAACGGACAAACAAAATCTGCCGGAAGATCGTCCCACTTTGTTCCTGGCGCAATCCCGTTATCAGGATCACCGGCTGCCTCATCATAAATGTAACCACAAGTATTGCATACATACTTCATAAGATTGTTCCTCCTTTTGTTAAAAGATCTTACTGTGCCAGTTCTCTTCCCACATGCATAAAACATGTTATATGAACCATACTTAAGTATCTGGGATTAAAACATGCTACATATAATTGGACTTGATAATATTATACAAAATACTTGTTCGTAATTATACTAAAAAAATATTATATATTAGTGAAAATCTAAGTTGGAAAACTAAATTTTTATACTTCTAGTCAAAACATCACGTACCTATAATTACGGCTCACTCATTATTCCAATCATAGCCTGTCTGATGATTGACTAATTCTTATTCATTTTCACAATCATAGCCTGACTGATGACTAATCAAATCCACATTTTTACTCTGGTTTTGTCTCAGCGGCTTTTTTTGCCTCATGTTCCTTGGCAGCCTTTAGGTACTCTCTCTTTTTATCAACATGAATTTGTTCGAGTTTCTCGTTGACCTGAGTTCTGTCAATTATATCTTTTACCAACTGATCAAGCTCGCTGCCTTCCGTGTAATCCGCAGGCGCAAAGTACTTGATGCGCTCCTCGTACATCATCTTGAAGACCTTGTCCTTGTCATTGGTATCAGCGTTATAGACTCCTATTGAATAGCCGCCGTAGGCATTTACAAGTCTCATGCAAGGCACATCTGTGTCGCTATCGCCGATGTAGACCATGTTGCGGAAAGGAACTCTGACATCTTCCTTGGGAATGTAGTCGTTGACCATAGGATCATTGCAGTCCAGCACGCCCTTCTCAATCCTGAACAGGAACTGAGTCTTGTTTGTGTAATTAACCACCTGTGCTGGCCAAACCGCCTCTCCTCTATCATTGTAAAAAAAGCTGCTGGCATATATTCTTTCAAAGGCTCCGCTCTGAGCTACCTTGGTGCCCTCAATCATCTCTTTTAACCCAGAAGAAATGATGTAGTGCTCAACAATAACTCCCTTCTTAAGTCCATACTGACGAATCCTCTCAAACCAGGTATCCACGCCTTTAAAGAGTTGCACCTGTGCGCCATAGTCCATGAGAGCCTTGCGGTTCATGACAAATTTGCCTCTTGCCTCATCAACCATCTTGTACATGTAGGAAAGGTTCTGATCCATGTCATTGGCAAACGCCACCCTGTTGGAATCCTTCCAAAACTGGTTAACATCATAGCCCACGGACTGGATGTACCCCTGAGCCTGCATATCATCTGGTGAAAGAGTCTTATCAAAATCATAGCAAATCGCTATTACTGGCCTGTCTTCTTTTTGTTTTCTTGTGAACATACTTGTTCCTTTCTAAATAAATGGTTCTTGCTTGTATTGGTATCTGTATATGTATTTGCTGCTTGCCTTCATTGATATCTTTATCTGCTGCTTGCCTGTATTGATATCTTTATTTGCTGCTTGCCTGCATTGATATCTTTATCTGCCGCTTGCTTGTATTGATATCTTTATTTGCATTTTCTGCTTTGTTTGTGCATCTATGCTTGTATTATCACTTTGAATGCTTTATATCATTATATCTCAAATGTTACTAGGTAAACTAATGAATTTGTTGTGAACTCCTTCAGGAGGTTATGGCCACGCAGTCATGCAAAATGGGCACTTTTCTTTTTCTTGCATGACTTTCTTGATCCACTGTCATGCAAACTTCCTTATTTTGCTATTTCTGCATCATTCTCCTGAGGTCCATTGATGCATATCTGGCACTTTTCCTTTTCTTGCATGACTTTCTTGAT
>NZ_FMVS01000014.1:0-96334 GCF_900102515.1 Butyrivibrio sp. INlla14 | reverse complement strand
GAGGTCCATTGATGCATATCTGGCACTTTTCCTTTTCTTGCATGACTTTCTTGATCTACTGTCATGCAAGCTTTCTTACTTTGCTATTTTTGCATCATTCCCCTGACGTCAAGTGATGCATGCCCAGCACTTTTCCTTTTCTTGCATGACTTCACTCACCACAAGCAAGTTTTTAAGGGATTTTTAAGGTAACTACATTATATTATAAATATCGTGCGAGAAAACCCCTTCCGATGAAGTCGGTTGCGGGATGAATCGCCTTTACACGAACAGTTGTTCGTGATAGAATAAGTCAATCGGAACCTTGAAAACTGTATATATACGGTTGTGCCATGTATCTAACAAACCAAGAACCTATGGCACGTAAAATATACAAGGTGTTAGTTTCCATGCGCTACAAGCGCACTAATCAACATTTAAAGTATGCCGAAGGGTTTTACCCAACGGAGTAGTGGCACTGTGAACGTGCCTAACTATACCGCAAGGTATTTTAGAAACCATTTCCAATGTTGTCGGTGATGGTAGTTCATTCCTAGCCATAATTTTGATCTAAATGCTACCCGCATAGTTTTGTTAGACAATAATCCAACATTATCTATAAAGATAGAAAAATAGTCCATAAATAATAACATCTCTAAATATTCAGTCGACTTATTGCATAATTTAAAACTTAATTGCACGCTATTTAGTTAATATCAATATGGCTATTATGTCGTTTTTACATAATTGTTTTTATGTAAATTGCAACTTTGAGTACACTTCAAAAATCCCTATGTATACATGTATACAATTAAATCACACACCGCTCAAAGACAGAAATCGCCCATATAACGCGATAATACTGACCAATGGTCAGTATTTATCTTTCACCAGCAGAAGACTTTTCCGAAATATTATTATCGCTATTTTATCCATAAATATTCTCTAATATGTGAACGCTTTTTCAAATATTCTTCATATAACGCTCACATATTGTCCTTATTTTAAACACACTTTCCCATTATAGTATTCCGTGCGCTCGTCACTGACGTATAGTCACAAAGTTGCTTCATAGCTACGGTTCCACAAAGCTTAGCACAGAGCGGCTCAAAACTTCTATACTTCAGCCAAGGCATCATAATGCCACCTATCTTGGCACCAAGCTTTGGCTTTTGCGCCGCAAGGCGCTATCTACTTACATATAAAACGATATTTCAACAGAGTAGAAGACTTGTCTATCTTCCTACTCATCTGCAAGCCGCTTGTCAGCTGAGCTGACGTATTTCGTATCAGCGACTATGCAATTTTGCAGAAAGGCCAGCGGCATTACTCCTCCGCTGGCCTTTCAAAATGTGGAACTCCACAAATCAATTTTATTCTATTTTTTCCTTTAGTTATCCACAATCTAATTTTATTGCCAATCTAAAATACCGCTACAATTACCCTTTTTATTCAACAAAATCACTTGTTATCCACAATTTCCCTATAGGTTTCAGGTCTTTTCTCATCAAAAATCTCGTTTGCCCACATTACAGTCACCAGGTTTTCTGTCTGAGATAAGTTCACGATATTGTGTGTGTATCCAGGAAGCATTTGCACTGCCTGAAGTTTCTCACCTGACACCTCAAAATTGATGACAGGATATTCCTTGCCAGTTTCAGGATCTATGCCAAGCTTGCGCTCCTGAATGAGTGCCCTTCCGGAAACCACAATAAAAATCTCCCACTTAGAATTGTGCCAATGCTGCCCCTTTGTCACACCAGGCTTTGAAACGTTGATACTGATCTGGCCGCAACTCAAAGACTTTATAAGCTCAGAAAAATGTCCTCGGTCGTCCTGTGCCATCGGAATATCGTATTTCATCTTACTCTCTGGAAGATATGACAGATAGGTTGAATATAGTTTTTTTGCAAAAGAACCATCTGGAATATCCGGCATTATGAGCGTCCGGGGCATATCTTCAAATTTGTGCAAAAGCTCAACAATCTCGCCAAGCGTCGCCTTATGTGAAACCGGAACGAAGCAGTATCTGTCCGCATAATGCTCATGTCCTTCAAGCGCATCAAGCATTTCTTCAACAAGATCATCAATGTAAACCAGCTCCAGCTCTGTGCTAGGATCATTTACCTGAATTGGAAGATCGTTGGCAATATTGTTGCAAAATGTGGCAACCGCAGAGTTATAGTTGGGTCTGCACCACTTGCCGAAAAGATTCGGGAAGCGATAAACCAGGACCTTGGCGCCTGTCTCTTTTGCATAGTCAAAAAAGAGTTCTTCCCCAGCCAGCTTGGATTTTCCATATTCAGAATTTGCAAAACGGCCGGTTAATGAGGCCTGGATTGAAGATGACAACATAACAGGCGCTTTGTTACCACATTCTTTAAGCGTATCAAGAAGAGTACTGGAAAAACCAAAATTACCCTCCATGAATTCCTTGGGATCCTTTGGCCTGTTCACGCCCGCCAAATGGAACACGAAATCCGCTTCAAGACAGTAGTCTTTTAGCAGCATTGGATCAGTGTCCACATCGTACTCAAAAATCCCCTCTATCTGGAGGTTTGGCCTCGTTCTATTTTTTCCATCCCGAATATTCTTGAGATTTTCCACCAGGTTTCGTCCTACGAATCCCTTGGCTCCAGTTATAAGGACTTTCATTTCTTGCTCCCTTGCAATACGTGATTGTATTTATTTCTTAATATTTTTTATGTAATTGCTTATTTCTTTATCGCTTGCCACATATCTATGACCCGAGAAAAAAACTACTTTATCATTCCCAAAAGCAGCCGCTCCAGCTCAGTAAAATGCTGCTCTTCCATGAAATTCTCGCGGAAATACCTGCGGGCATTATCACCATATCGTGAAATGTCAGAACAAGCTTTCGCAAGATAAGCGCAAGTCTGGTCTTTACTTTGTATCTCTTTTGCAAACTTAGTGCCAATCTGACCTTCGCTTTGTATCTCTTTTGCGAACTTAGTACCAGTATGACCTTCGCTTTGTATCTCTTTTGCAAACTCCTGCAAAATCCGGCCATATGCCTCATGATCTCCAGCAGCAACACATTTTCCGCAGTTTGCTTCCTTAATAACTTCCATAGCTGCGCCATTGGCCGCGGCCAGAATTGGCTTGCCTGCTGCCATGTAGGTCTGAAGCTTGCCAGGAAGCGTATCTCCGATATGTGTGCTTCCATCAAGTGTCAGAACACAGGCATCCGCCTTATTGTAAAAAGAAATAGCTTCTTTAAAAGGCTTCGGTCCATAAAAAGTCACAATATCGTCAAGCCCTAAATCTTCTGCCATTTTCTTTATGTTATCAAACTCTGATCCACCCCCCACCATGTGAAGTGTCACGTCGTTTCTGCCCTTGAACACAGTCATTGCATTCATGAGGCAGTCAAGATTCTGGGCTTTTCCTATATTTCCTATGAAAAGAAAGTCAACGTGAGCAGTTTTTCCTGATGCTTCGCTATCCTGTACATTTCCAGCTCTTACTGATATTTCGCTATCTTGTACGTTTCGGGATCTAACAGGTGTTTCTTCATTCTGTGCGCTCCTAGCTTCATCAGGCTTGATTTTCCGAGTATCAAGTTCCAATAGCCCCACATCAGCGTACTGCGGCAAGTAGCTCATCTTGCTGCGTGGAATTCCATTTTTTTCCTCCATATATTGAAAAAAAGGTTTTGAAGATACCGCAATGTGATCGCACTGCTTGTAAATGCGCTTAGTCCAGGCATGTATCATCTTGTAGGGAAGCGTTCCCTCCTTGATACTCATGGCCTTTACGCACTCAGGCCATATGTCCATACAATACAAAAATAATGGCTTTTTGTATCTCTTTTTCAAAGCAATAGCAGGTACTGCCATGGTCACAGGTGAAACTTCCCATACATAGATAACGTCAAAGTCCGCATCACTAGCATTTCCCCAGACCTCAGTGTGCTTCCAGTCCTGAGTCTTGGCCCGAAGCCATCCATTAGCCACAAATGAAAGATAACTAAGGCTCCTCCAGATAGGTCCATGGCGCCTTGCAATCGTTGGAACGCGGTACACATCTGCTCCCTTGTAATTCTGGTGCCTGTTCCTTCCATGCTTGTACTCTTCCGGGATTCTCGTAGTTGTGTAATCCGGAAGTCCCGTCAGCACTGTTACCTTATGGCCTCTTTGTACAAGCTTTTCCACAATGTCATTGATTGCGTAAATATCAGGCCAAAAACACTCTGTAACTACCAAAATCCTGAGAGGCTTACCCTCAGTAGATAAATTCTTATTTCTTTTTCCTGACTCTTCCACGCAATCTTTCATCTATGTTCCTAAGCGGTGTCCTTGTTTTTTACTTTATATGTTTATCTCTAAATCTAAAGTTGGATTTCTGTATATCTGAATCTCTAGTTCTATATATCTATGGATTACTAGATATCTATGTCTCTAGTTCTATATTCCTATAAATCTCAAGATTTCTAGATATCTAGCTCTCTATTTCTCTGGAGTTCTATATTTCCAGTTTTCTAATTATTATTATTTGTTATTTATACAAAAATGCTAGATTACAGCTTTGCATATAATAGCTTTTTCATTGCTATCTTCATGCTCTTATACGAAATGCGCTTACCAATCTATTTGCATATAAGCCATTTCTACCTGTTCTTTGCTGGCTATTATACTCAACTACGCGATATAGCTATTTTCATATAATAGATTTGCTCAGCCCCTTGTGCTAGGTCTTATATGCAATCGTTAGTTTCCCCGATTTGCATATAACCCTCACAAATTTCCTCTGCAAATTTTCTTATACGAAACCACTAGTTTCCCACATTTGCATATAGCCCTTACAAATATCCTCTGCAAATGTCCTTATACGAAACCACTAGACTACCTGATTTGCATATAACCCTCACAAATTACCTCTGCAAATTCTCTTATACGAAACCACTAGATTTCCTGCATTGCATATAAAATCCGAAAAGCAAATCACTTACCAAGCTTCTTAAGTTCTTCCTGAACATAAGATGTTGTAAGGAGCTTCTTCACAGTGCCCTCAACATCAAGTCTTACAGTATTATGACTTGTGTAAGCCTCGTCAGCAGCGGTGTGCACCTCGCCCTGAACATAGAACTTGTCATAGTTAAGGTCTCTGGCATCAGCAACAACGCGGTAATAATCGCCCATATCCTCAGCACGAAGTCTCTCTTCCTTGGTAAGGAGAGTCTCGTAGAGTTTCTCACCATGACGAGAGCCGATAATCTTAGTCTCAGTCTCGCCAAAGAGCTGCTGAACAGCCTTAGCAAGATCTCCAATAGTAGAAGCATCCGCCTTCTGGATGAAAAGATCTCCAGGATTTCCATGAGTGAATGCGAACATAACAAGGTCAACGGCCTCATCAAGGTTCATCATGAATCTTGTCATGTTAGGATCTGTGATTGTAATAGGATGACCATTCTTTATCTGTTCAATGAACAGAGGAATAACAGAACCACGGGAACACATAACATTTCCGTATCTTGTGCAGTTAAGTATTGTTCCACACTCAGCAGCCATGCGGGCATTTGCATAAACAATGTGCTCCATCATGGCCTTTGAAATTCCCATTGAGTTGATAGGATAGGCTGCCTTATCAGTTGAAAGACAAATCACATGCTTAACTCCGTTCTCGATGGCCGCATGGATCAGGTTGTCTGTTCCTTCGATATTTGTGCGAACAGCTTCCATTGGGAAGAACTCACAGCTAGGAACTTCCTTGAGCGCTGCTGCATGGAAGATATAGTCAACACCTGGCATGCAGTCTCTAAGACTCTGGATGTTTCTCACATCTCCTATAAAGAATTTAACCTTGTTATAGTGCTCAGGATGGAAAGCCTGAAGCTCATGTCTCATATCATCCTGCTTTTTCTCATCTCTTGAAAAGATTCTGATCTCCTTGAGGTCACTATCAAGAAAGTGATCCAGTACGCAATGTCCGAAACTTCCTGTACCACCTGTTATCAGCAGTGTCTTGTCCTTAAATTCACTCATCTGTATTTCTCCTATCTTGCTATGATATTATTGCTATTTTGAAATCCTATTTTACATATAAAACACTAGAATTCCCACAATTTATATGTAAATTCCTTCCAGGCATTCATAAATCCACTGTTCTAGCCATATCTTCCAGCCAGGCATCCGCAGATCCACTGTTCTAGTCATAACTTCCAGCTGCGCTATCACGCATCCTTGCCCGCACCATCACCAGCGCCGGCTCCGGCGTCATGCATTTCCTGCACGCGCTCCTGAGTAAAGCCCTCAGTGCTCTCTTTCTGCACCAGGATTTTCACAGTTTCAAAGAGAATCTGCAGATCCAGCAGCAGCGAATAATTTGTTATATAGAAAAGATCCATCTTAAGCTTGTTAAGAGGGCTCGTATTATACTTACCAAAGACCTGGGCTGGGCCTGTAAGGCCGCCCTTAACCTTAAGTCTGTACTTGAACTCAGGAATCTCCTCGCAGTACTTCTGCACATGTTCAAGTCTCTCAGGCCTTGGTCCAACAATCGACATATCGCCCTTTAGGATGTTCAAAATCTGCGGAAGCTCATCAATTCTAGTAGCTCTGATGACGTTTCCAACCTTAGTAATCCTGGGATCCTTCTCCCCGGCGGGATGCGGGCGTCCGTCTTTCTCAGCGTCAACGATCATTGACCTGAACTTCAGGATACTGAACTCTTTGCCCCCCAGAGTTGCCCTTTCTTGGCGGAAAAAGACAGGTCCGCCGTCCTCAAGCTTGATGGCAAGCGCAGTAACAAGCAGTATCGGGCTTGTAAGCACCAGGCCTATCAAAGAGAAAACGATATCACAAGTTCTTTTTACAATTCTCTGAGAAAGGGAAAGTCCAGCATTTCGGCACAAATAAAGAGGTGTATCAAAAAGATTTATCTCCTCTGAGTTCTTGCCTATAATATCTGAAATCTTAGGAGTGAAGTACACCCTGATGTCTCTGCTAAAGCACTCTTTGAGGATGTCATTCTTGATCTCAGAAGGAATATCATTGATAAATACTGCATCGTAGGGCTCCATCATGCCATAAATCTTATCTAGCCCTTCGTTGATATCCACAATCTTCTCGATGTGGAACTTGTCAGGCCTTCCATTCATGAAGTGGAGCTTGTCGTACTCTTCCATGCTCAGCTCTCCGGCCACTCCAATCTTTCCAGCAGACCTTGAATCCCAGATTTCAAGCACTCTGTGAGCCTTGAAAAAGTGCCTGTACAAATCAACCATAGGAATAACCAAAAGGCACAAGACCACAGACTGTCCAAATGCCAGCAATACGTATCTCCACAGGAAATTCGGGAAGAACCTGAACTGACCCGTGATAGCGCAGGATACCAAAACCTCGATCGCATCCACAGAAAACAGCGTCAGGACCTGAGATGCCAGAAGATTGGCCTTTCTATCAACGCCAATCCTGAAGGCCTTAAGCGCTTTTCCCACAATGTGGTACAAAACAAAGTAGATGCCAGCTGCCATAAGCAGGTTACCTAATCCCATAAGGCTTCCCGTCTGGTTGTTGACCTTTACAAATCCACGCCACACCAGGAAAAAAGATATTGTGGCTAGTACGGACAGCAGCACCATGCACAACCATCTATATATGTACTTGTTCTTTATCCTAATCTGCCCCATTGCTCCCCCGTTATCAGTTACTACTCATATTTTCAGTTCTTTCTCCAAACCATCTTGTTGACAACCCCGGTAAAGCTCTGGATTATCTTCACAACCTTATCGGATACATTTTCATCTACGTAGTCTGGAACTGGAATTCCGAAGTCGCCGTTTTCGTTCATGGCAACCGCAGTATCAACCGCCTGGAGAAGGCTCTCCTGGCTAATTCCAGCAAGGATGAAGTTACCCTTATCCATAGCCTCAGGTCTCTCAGTGCTAGTCCTGATGCAGACAGCAGGGAATGGATTTCCTACTGATAAAAAGAAACTACTCTCCTCAGGAAGTGTTCCTGAATCAGAAACCACCGCGAAAGCATTCATCTGAAGGCAATTGTAGTCATGGAATCCAAGTGGCTCATGCTGGATAACTCTTTTATCAAGTTCAAATTCAGAAGCCTCAATTCTCTTTCTGCTCCTGGGGTGACAGGAATAGAGGATAGGCATGTCGTACTTTTCAGCCATTTTGTTGATTGCTGTAAAAAGAGATCTGAAGTTAGCATCTGTATCGATGTTCTCTTCTCTATGAGCTGACAACAAAATATACTTGTGAGGCTCGATATTTACGCCAGTTTCACGTGTGAGTCTTGCATGAACATCAGAAGCCTTGATCTTATCAAGATTGTCATGAAGAACCTCAGCCATAGGAGATCCTGTCACAAAAGTTCTCTCCTTGGGAAGTCCGCAATCTGCAAGGTACCTTCTGGCATGCTCAGAATAAGCCATGTTAACATCCGAGATAATATCCACAATCCTGCGGTTTGTCTCCTCAGGAAGGCACTCGTCCTTGCAACGGTTTCCAGCTTCCATGTGGAAAATAGGAATATGAAGGCGCTTAGCTCCTATAACTGACAGGCAGCTATTGGTATCGCCCAGAACAAGCACTGCATCAGGCTCTATCTCCACCATCAGCTTGTAGCTCTTATCAATGATATTTCCCATGGTTGCACCAAGGTCCTCGCCTACTGCATCCAGGTAAACCTCCGGCTCATCAAGCTCAAGGTCCTTGAAGAAGACGCCATTTAAGTTGTAGTCGTAGTTCTGACCTGTATGGGCCAGCACCACATCAAAATACTTCCTGCACTTTTTTATAACTGCTGAAAGCCTTATGATTTCTGGCCTTGTTCCTACTATGATAAGGAGCTTTAATCTTCCGTTGTTCTTAAAACCTTTGAATTCTGACATTTCTTTTTATTGTCCCTTTTCTCGAATTTGTTCCAAATCAAATTAGCATATAAAAAATGGCCTTAATCACCTTTTATAGGTAAAAACCAAATACGAAAGCCATCTTTCTTACTTTCTGTACCAGTCAACAACCTTCTTGACTGCAGCGATTGAAGTCTGAACATCCTCATCTGTAAGCATAGGATAAAGAGGAATACTCATGATTCCCTTGTAAATCTTCTCAGCCACAGGGCAAAGACCTCTCTTGTAGCCCATGTTCTCGTAGAATGGGAACCAGTAAACAGGCACATAGTGCACCTGACACTGCACATTTTCAGCACTCATAGCGTCAAAGAACTCACGACGAGTGCAGGTAAGCTTATCAAGATCAAGCTGAATAATATATAAATGTCTTGTAGTATCTGACTCTGGAATCTCTTTCTGCACGATGATCTCAGGCACATCCGCAAAAGCTTCATTGTACATCTTCACAATCTCTTTTCTCCTGTTAGAGAACTGATCAAGCTTGTGGAGCTGACTTATCAAAAGAGCTGCCTGGAAATCAGTCATTCTATAGTTAAAGCCAAGAGTCTGCATCTCGTAATACCAGATTCCCTCTGGGTTCTTCTCAACAAAGTCATCAGGATTACGAACAATTCCGTGCTGGCTAGCAAGACGAAGCTTCTTGTAAAGCACAGGATCATTGGTTGTGATCGCACCGCCCTCTCCAGAAGTAATTGTCTTAACTGGGTGGAAGCTAAAGCAGGTCATATCTGCAATAGAGCCCTCTGGCTGACCCTTATATTTTGTTCCGATAGCGTGAGCAGCATCGCAGATGTATGTGAGGTTGTGCTTCTTACAGATCTCTTTTATCCTGTCATGCTCAACAGCCTGGCCTGTGAAATCTACCGCAACAACAGCCTTGGTGTGCTCTGTGATATGAGCCTCGATGCTCTCTGGATCAATGTTGTAGGTCTCTGGGTTAACATCAGCAAAAACTGGTCTTGCTCCAACGTAAATTGCACAGTTTGCAGAAGCAGCAAATGTAAGAGGTGTTGTGATAACTTCGTCCCCCTCTCCAAGTCCTGCTGCAATTGCTGCGCAGTGAAGAGCTGCAGTACCGTTGCAGACAACTACTGCATATTTAGCTCCTGTTACTTCACATATCTTTTTCTCAACAGCGTCAACAGAAGGTCCGCAAGTGATAAGGTCTCCCTTAAGTACAGAAGCAATTGCCTGCACATCATCATCCTGGATCCACTGACGTCCGTAATAAATCTTCTTCTCTCTAACTGGCTTTCCGCCATGTATCGCAAGTTTTTCTTTTTCCATTTTATATATCCTTCTTTCTAAAACACGCACTCCGACACTCTATTATACCATGTAAGTCAACTAAGCAAAAATCATGAAATTATGGGGCCTCGATAATACCTCGGCAAGTGCTCTACATAAAAGGAAACATCTGCTGCACTAAATTCGACATTACCTCATTAAGTGCACAGATGTGGTTCGCACTAGCCTCGATAATACCTCGGCAAGTGCTCTACACAAAAGAAGAGTGAAGAAAAACCTCGTTTCTCTCCACTCTCCTAATCGTCGTCTTAAATTATTGCACTAGCAAGCTTTCCCAAAAATCAGATCAAAGATCAAAGTTGCCTGTGACATCATTGTTAACAACGTAATAAGCCTTGTTTTCTTCTGGCTTTACATAGATATCAAGGTTCTTGATGTCCTTTTTACCGTATGCTTTCTTAGCCATTGAAACAAGCTGCTCTTCGTTTATTGCCTTATCGCCGAACTGAAGCTCGATCTTAGCATTAACCTTAGCTGCCATTTCGTTTTCCTCCTCATGCTAAAAAATATTTGGATATATTATAACTCTTTTACGATAAAAGTGTGAATATATATTTCAAAAACAGTTAAAATATTGACTTTTTACTCTTCTCATACAAGTTGTCTGTCTATTATAATGAGGGTAGCAAAAGGAATTAACTGCACAGTCCTTGGATCAAGGCAAGTGCATCGCTCACGGAGGTGCCCATATGACAGATAAAAAACGCGGTGTTTCTCCCAAAAAGAGTTCTAAATTCCCAAGACTTCAAGCTATCAGAGTTGGCGAGTTTAAGCCCAGCCTTCAGACTCTCAGCAGTACTGATTGTGGCATTGATATCTCTGGCATAGCTTTTGAAGGTCTCAAAAAATGGAAATAAAACTAAATATCTTTTAACATGAAATTGTTTTCTACGTGAAATTTATAAGGCGGTTGTGGGATCATATATCTCACAACCGCCGATTTTGTGCAACAAGATTTCAAATATCTGACAACATTTCACTTCATACTACAACTCACAAACAGGCACGCTGCCGCCATTACAACCAGCACGATAGACAAGATCCGCATCCAGGCGTTCGTCTCCGGCTCCTCTACCTCTTTTTCCTTCTTAAGAGTTGCATATGTAAAAAGAACTACCCCTGCAATAAAGATTACTGCTGCGTAAATAAGAAGAATCCTGCTCATAGCCCCTCCAAACATACGAAATTTCATGATATTATTATATCATGATATAGGTGACATAATTCATAATGATTACATGCTTGCATGTTATGCATTTTTACTTCATGACCCTAACAAATATGAGGAATAAGCAATTTACTTTGTAAATTTGCGATTTCCCCCGGAGGCCTCCATGCACATAAAATTCTCCATTTTCGAAATCAACACTAAATTCCGCTACAATCTGGCACAGCTGGTAGAATTTGAAAACTCCACAGACGTCAAGAAGCAAAAGTGCAGAACTGCCTACATTCTGCTGCTTGGCTTTATTACCTATAGCGTTCTTGCAACGCTTTTTGCCACTGGCGGTTATGAGCACGGCAAAGTAACAAACCTCTGCATCGCCCTATTATTCGGCATTCTCGCCCACATCACCAGAAGAACGCAGGATCACATCTTTGCCAGTATCGTCGGCTCTTTTGGCATCAGCGCGATTCTCTTTTTCCATTTCATAACTGAAGTTGACTGGACCATCGGAATGGACGCCTTCTGGCTCTTTATCCTGATCACGCCCTTTATCACCAACTACCTCTCAGGCGTAGTCTACGGCTCCATCAGCGCTCTCAGTGGCTTATTTCTCAGTCTCATTTTATTTCACACTGACATGAAATATTTCCTGCAGCCCTACGGCCAGAACATGCTGGACTGGTTCTCCGTGATCTACATCGTAGCCATGATTGCTGCTGCCTTCATGGAATACGAGCTCACCTGCTATCAGATTGAGAAAAAGATATCCGATGAAAAGATAACTTACTTCCAGATTGAAAGAAATCAGCGCCTCAGGGAGCAGCTTTCAATCTACGAAAATAATGAGAGTACTATTCGAAAATACAAACATGATATAAGGCATTTCAACAGGGTTCTTGCGGGATTTATCCAGAATAACGAATATGATAAGGCAAAAGAATATCTGAAAGAATTGGACTCTATGTTAGAGCAGGTAACCGCTGTGTCCTTCTGTGACAATAAGATTGTTAATGAGCTTCTGACAATTTATGTATCACGCTGCCAAAAGCTTGGTTTCAAACTAAGAGCCAAAGCTGTTGTCCCAGAGCGCTTCCCAATGGAAGAACTAGAGCTAACAAGTCTTGTGGCTAACATTCTTGAGAATGCACTTGAAGCCCAGGAGAAATCTCCTAAGGAAAAGAGATTCATCCAGATCGAAATTATCTATGACGGACGAAAACTTAAACTGCAGTCAAAGAACTACTGCCCCAGCGCTTTATCTTTTAACAAAGAAGGACTTCCCATCAGCACCAAGACTATACAAAGCGGCATAGGCACTACTCAGATTCGCTCCATCGCTCAGAAATACAGCGGCTTTGCCTCCTTTACCCAGGAAGGTGATGTCCTCATCGTCAAAGCTGCCATGACCTGTCAGTGATACCTGTCATCTATATGCACAAAAGACCCTTGCACGCACTAGTATGCAAGGGTCTTTTCTCGTAAACATATCAACAAAATTTCCATGTCTATAGTTCAACAGTCATACTGTCAATTTTGCTCACCTCGGTGACTTTCAAGATGCTCTGCAATCTTGGCCTTAATCCTGCCCTCCACGATCTGAGCAATTTCCATGGTCTTAAGGTCCTTGTACTCCTCATAGTAGATTGGATCCAGATAGTAAACATAGGTGGTTACTGACCCGCAGACGTCGCTGTTATAAACCTTGTAGGAATCAACCAGCGCAACTGGAACAATCGGAGTCTTGGACATCTGTGCCAGCTTGAAGCTTCCTGGCTTGAACTGTTCCACGATATTTCGGTTATTTTCCTTGTAACCGCCCTCTGGGAAAAGAATGTACTTCCTGCCATCCTTTAGCTCCTGAGCAATTTCCTGGAAAACCCTTATAGTCTGCCTTGGATTGTCCATCTCAAGACGCTTTCCCTGCACCAGCTCCAAAAACTCATTGACCAAAATGATATGAGATCTCTTTTCATCCATGACAAAGGTCAGGGGCTTTTCGTGTGTATTGAAGATTCCAAGCACATCATACTTGCCCTGATGGTTGGGATACAGCATATATCCGCCTTCCCTGGGCAGATTCTCCTGGCCGTAAGCAATTGTCTTGTAGCCTGAAGACTTATTCATCTTGGTAACCATCTCATTGGCCAGTGCATAGCGCTCTTCCTCGCTGTGCCTGTCAATATGACGTATCCATATTCGAGCCTTTAAGACGTAAAAAATTATTCTAAAAATATTAATTATTATTGTACGGTAGTAATTACGCATTGATCCTCACTATATTAACTCAAAGTTTCTCAACGAGAGACTTAAAGCCATACTCTAAAAATAACTCTTTGGCTCTATCCTTATTGATATTAATACGGAAGTCCTCAAGACTCTTGCCCGTATCGTAATCTCTGCGGATCTGCGCCAGATCTTTTGACAAAAGAGCTTCATCCCTGTGCTCAGTAAGTGCCTTCAAGGGGCTTCTGCTGATTCCAAGGTCGTCCTTCCAATGGACGCCAAGAGCCTTAAGTGCCTTGGCATCTCCGCCGCAGGCATCAATAGCCTCATAAACCTTCTCAACAGTTCCATACTCAGCCAAAAGAGGTATTGCAGCACTGCTAACTCCCTTAACGCCAGGAATATTGTCGCTTGTATCGCCCTGAATTCCCTTAAGGTCAGGAATCTGCTGTGGCCAAACGCCATACTCCTTGTAGCACAGAGGAGGTGTCACCTCAAAAGCCTTGTCCGGAATTGCCACAAGCTTACTGTTCCAGCCATACTCAGCCCCATACTTATTCTGAAGCTCATCTGCTGTCTCCTGCTTGGTCTGGATCAGCCACACTCTTGTGTAGTCGCTTACAAGCTGCAAATAATCGTGGTCCTTGGTAATAATATAAGAAGGAATCTCTTTTTCAAACTTGGTAACAACGCTGCCTACAATGTCATCTGCCTCATATCTGTTATCAAAAAAGACCTGCAGCCCCATCTCAGAGAGCATCTTCTCCATATTTCCAAACTGCTCCTTCAAAGGCTCCGGAGTCTCCCCACGGTTTCCCTTATAATCAGGATATTTCTCCCTGCGGAAGGTATCCCTTGTAGCATCGAAGGCAAACATCATATGTGTAGGCTTCTGCTCAGCAATTATCTTGAGAATTGTTCTCATCATGCCGTACATGGCATTGGTATACTGCCCCTTATCGTTGTGCAGGATTTGAGAATAGAGCTTCTCCTTTTTCTCAGGATCCTTTTCAAACAAAAGAGCTTTCGGAAGATTGCCATAGTAATTTGTAACCAGCATTGAACTTCCATCTATTAAAATAAATTTCTCGTTAGCCATTTGATTCTCCAATACTTGTAGAATTGCAAGAGTTTCGAAGAAACGATGCAATTCGTATATCATATGATGTAGGTGCAAAAAGCATTGTGCACAAAGAGTATTATATCGTAAAAGGTTTTTTTTGAAAATGCTATAAAAATCTCTTGCAAAACTTGTTAGCCTATGCTAATATCATTTTGTTAGCAAAAGCTAACAGATAGTAAAACGTCAATGCCAAGGCGTTATTACACGTGACATACATAGTCATAAGAAATCTCCTACCTAGAAACAGGTGCATCTTGCCAATGCACCTGTTTTTCTTATTTCTTCATCTCAAATTCAACTCTACCCTCTCAAGGATCTGCGGAATCGCCCTTACAGAGTTGACCTTATATCTCTCGCGCAGCGTATCTAGCAATTCCTGCTTGTCTGAATCCAACAAATCCAATGATCCACAATAGATGCAGAGCGCGGAATCTGCAATCTGCTTGCCACTAAGCGTATTCTGAATGATCAGACTATCGATCATTATTGATATATTGGAAAAAATATCATTTCCAAAAGAAGTAAATGAAAGCTGCTGCGTAGAAGAAAACACCTCTATCTGGCTGAAATCTATATCTGATGTGTACAAATCCTCAAGATATCTATTAGCTACATCAATAATTGCATTGTTGATATAAACGTAGCGAACCAAGAATCCGTCCTCATCATATCTACTGGCTGGAACATTTATAGGAATTGTAGCAACGCCTCTTGTAATAAAAAGATTAATTGTGTAATTCTCCGTTCCTATCACATGGCTTCCAATAGAATCTGCAAACACGTATACATAGCTCATGTTATCGATAAAAGAGCTCCGTCTGGCGATTCCTCTATTATTACTCTCATGGAAAGATACTACTACCTCTTCACCCTTGGTAGCATCAACCTTAATGTACAAAGAAATCCGATAACATTCATCCAAGATACAGATAGCATTTTCAAATTTCTCCTGAGATTTTATCTCTGAGATCATAAACGGCTGAATGCTGGCCAGATACTTCTTAACATATTCAAGCTTATCAATGCCTATATAATCAAGATACTTGAAAAGATGCAGATTTAACTTAGAAGCATGCTGCGTTTCATCCAAAGTTATCCTTCCAAGTTTCGCAAGCTTACGAAGCCTTCTGGCTAGCACCTTCTGCTGAAGGAGTTCCGTATCAGATGCAGTAGTTTTCTCCTCTTTGTCCGTATCATTTGGCAATTCCGGTTTATAAATCTGCTCAAAATACGCAAGCACTCTCCTCTTGTGCCCATCATCCAGCGCTCTATATCTCTCTATCAGCAGCTTCTCTTTATCATCAAGCACATAGTCAGCTGGGTGATCATCCGAAATTAAATCATCTGAAATTAGATCATACAAACTAATTCCCAGTACTCTACTGATAATCAGCACCTTGTCTATTCCAGGGACTTTCCCTTTCCTCTTCCAGTCACAAATAGTACTCTCAGAAATTCCCGATTTCTTCGACAATTCCTTCTGCGTTATGCCTCTTTCCTCGAGTATCTTGAACAACCTTTCATTAAAATTCATACTACTACCCTCATTAACCAGCTCAAGAAAATCAAAATCCGCTATAGCGAATAGTTCTTTTTCTAAACTATAATACGCTATAGCGGATTTGTCAATTTATCATAAATTACGCCACTTTACAAACCTATACACTCACATCTGCAAATTCAGACATCTGGCTCTCCAGTTCGCATATTCTACCCTTACAGTCATTTATCATAGCCCTTAGCCGCCCCACAGCAACATATATCGAGTTTATAAAATTCTCTGTTTGCATTGAAAATGTCAAAATTGTCCTAGAAATATAATCCTTATTATCCTGCATTTCAAGATTCAGATTCCCAAGCCATTGGTCACCCTTAGTCGTATCATATGCTCTAATTTCACTGGAAACATCTTCAACTCTTTGCAGTTCTCCCACTATGTAATCCCGTACCTCTAATAGCTCAGAAATATTATCCTCATATTCAGAAATCTGATTATTGAGAGAACAAATCTCACCCTGTATCTCGTCGATTCTACTCACCGCATTTCTCCTCTAAACTTGATACTTCTAGCCCCCGCCTCGTCTATTGCTATGAATGAATCTCTCGCAGTTAAAAGAGCTTTTGGCAAAACCTCTGCAGTATGAACATTATGATCTTTCATCAGTTCATACAACCTCTCTATATCTTCATGCAGCAAAAAAGTTATTTCCGTCCCTTCCGTCAACTCTCCAGGCAAAGGTTCAATATCCGGTAGTACACAGCTTTCAGCTGATGTCCCGATAGAGTCAGTGATACTGGTGTATACAGTTGTATCCATTAAAATTTTACCGTTCATATTCTAAAATCCTTTTCATAACCACAATTAATTCCATGTTCCTTGCGAAGATACTTTATTCCCTTTTCCTCTAAAACTGAGCCTATTATTTCTTTTATTTTTCTGGTTCTGTTCATTATCTGAACCTAATGTTTCCGTGCATCTTTATTATTTCTTTTTCTGATAAATCATTTTGAGGAGCTATAATTATTTCTATGACATTACTTACATATTTTCATTGTCGCAGACATCCTAGTTTGTCTCCAAACAATTTTTTCAGATCTATCGCCATTCTTATGATACCTTAACCAGGCCTGGACAATTACATAAATTGGCCATATATTGAATATCTCCTTTTCTAGTTTAATTTCAACTCTATACGAATCAAAAACCAACTCCCCATTGCCTTGAAATCTTATAATCACTTCTGTCAATACAGCTGCCATTCCCAATAGAAATTCATTGACTTCTTCAACTTTTTCTGGAGTTTCCTCAGCTTCACGATTTTCAAACAGGATATCATCTATATGTCTCAGTTGATCTTCAGCAGTTCCATTGCCTAAAACATGATAAATATCATCATATTTTTTTGCTAGTTCTCGCCAATGCTGTTTAAAATATTGCTTTCTTTCGGGTGTTTCAAAAGAATCAGGCTTTTCTGTTAACATATCCTCTAGCAAATCAAATCCATAATCCTTGATAAAAGAAGCAAAGAAATTCAAAACCTTGATGAATTCTTCATCTGTTTCTGCTGGCCAATATTCTTTATCTTTGTACTTTTCAAGAATATTCCCTATTTCTTTCACACCGTTTCCTCTGGCTGAAGTCCAAAAGGATATTTTATATTCTTTATCATATTGGTTGTGTTGCTGGATAATGACATTCTGTACAACTTCACCTACTTTTCTTTCAAAATTCCATACTATTCCATGTTCCTTACGAAGATACTTTATTCCTCTTTCTTCTAAAACTGAGCCTATAATTTCCTTTATTTTTCTGGTTCTGTTCATTATCTACACCTAATGTTTCCGTGCATCTTCTTATCAGATAATTAGTTTACAATTTTAGAATTGCTACATTTCTAGCCATGCTCCATACCATCAACTCGCTTTTATCGTTATCCAAATGGTATGTCATCCAAGCTTGAACCACTATATCGATAGGGCAAATATTAAATATATCTGTCCTTAGTCTCAATTCAACCCTATACTCATCAAAATCCAATTCCCCATGGCCTTGAAAATTAATAATAACCTTGCATAATATCGCAGCCATCCCTAATAAAAAATCATATTTTCTTTCTACCTCTTCTGGAGTTTCCTCAGCTTCACGATTTTCAAATAGGATATCATCTATATGTCTCAGTTGATCTTCAGCAGTTCCATTGCCTAAAACATGATAAATATCATCATATTTTTTTGCTAGTTCTCGCCAATGCTGTTTAAAATATTGCTTTCTTTCGGGTGTTTCAAAAGAATCAGGCTTTTCCGTTAGCATATCCTCTAGCAAATCAAATCCATAATTCTTGATAAAAGAAGCAAAGAAATTCAAAACCTCGATGAATTCTTCATCTGTTTCCGCTAGCCAATATTCTTTATCTTTGTACTCCGCAAGAACACTCCCTATTTCTTTCACACCGTTTCCTCTGGCTGAAGTCCAAAAGGATATTTTATATTCTTTATCATATTGGTTGTGTTGCTGGATAATGACATTTTGTACAACTTCGCCTACTTTTCTTTCAAAATTCCATACTATTCCATGTTCCTTACGAAGATACTTTATTCCCTTTTCCTCTAAAACTGAGCCTATTATTTCCTTAATTTTCCTGGTCTTATCCATATTTTTCCATCTGTCACGTCATACTGTTTATTTCATCTACTATCTTTGATACATCCTCAAACTTATAGCTATTGGGCAGAAGTCCAAAACATGAGCTTATACTCGTTGTCAAGAAGTGTATGCTGTTGAATATATAACTCTTGTTTAACATCACCAACTTTTCTTCCAAAAGTCCATACTATCCCGCTTTCTTTGCGTATATATTTAAAGCCTTTTCCTCTAGAGTCTTAGCTAAGGTTTCTTTGATTTTCCTGGTCTTATTCATACTTTGTAAATCTTTACTTTCTATACTTTACTGCCATTCTAGTCATTCCCCAAACTGTTCCATCTATTTCTCTTTTACCATCAAAATGATAATCTAGCCAAGCTTGAACAACTGTAAAAATTGGCATTACATTCAACACACTTTCAGCTAGTATAATTTCAACCCTATATCCATCACAATCAAGATATCCTTTACCCTGATATTCCAATATTATTTTTGTCAAAATAGCAGCCATTCCAAGCAAGAATTCATTCACTTCTTCTTGTTTTTCAACGGTATCCTCTGCTTCACGATTATCAAATAAAATATCGTCTATATGAACTAATTTTTCTTCAGGTGTTCCAGTATCTAAAATATGATACTTTTTATCATACTTCTCAGCCAATTCCTCCCAATGTAGCTTGAAATACGCCTTCCTTTCTAGAGTTTCAAAAGAATCAGGCTTTTCTGTTTTCATATCCTCTAGCAAATCAAATCCATAATTCTTGATAAAAGAAGCAAAGAAATTCAAAACCTCGATGAATTCTTCATCTGTTTCCGCTAGCCAATATTCTTTATCTTTGTATTCCGCAAGAACACTCCCTATTTCTTTCACGCCATTTCCTCTTGCCGATGTCCAAAGAATTATCTTGTACTCTTTTTCAAATACTGTATGTTGTTGTATAAGGATATTTTGAATCACATCTCCTACCTTTCGTTCAAATACCCATGCGGTGCCATTTTCTTTGCCAAGATAACAAAAACCTTTGTCAATTATGTCATTTCCCATTATTTCTTTTATTTTTTTTGTTCTATTTAACATATACATTTTTTCCTTTCAGAGTCTTTGCACTATTGAGTTTTATTCTCCACAACCAGTTAATGCATATATTATTTTCCAGCTTCCATCGATAATCCATGCTGTTCCTTTTAAAAAAAATCTTATTGCCAATATATCATTAACTATTCCTTCCCCAGTTTCGTCATCTAAAAACACCAATGGCATCATATTATAATCCTGCAAGCCCCACGATATTTCTTGAACGCCTAACAGGAAACTTATAGTTCTTAGATACACCTGAGTTTCTTTTTTTGATGGTGCTTTAACAAATGATTTATGAGGCACCGGTTTTTTCTCTGGTTCTCTTTTTATTGTATTTATTTCATAATATATCATTCCATCGCCATAAGAATAATAAGACAAATCAATAACATAATTTCCAACTTCAGTCACGAGTTCTCTATTAATTATTATCTTGTTTCCTTCAATAGCTCTCTCGCTACGCTGTGTCTGCCCGTACTTACCTATTCTTCCTCCAGTAGAAATTGTAGAATTAATCGCAAAAACATAACCTGCCAGTTGTTTTTGCCCACTAGTTAATTCATCATCCTGTATTTTTTCAAGATCATTCGAAATCGGTTTAATTTCATAAACACTGTAAACACCGTTCTTTTTCATAACCACATCAGCAAATCCATTTCCAGAAGAAGTTCTATCTTTTCCTCCACCTTTTATGTAAACATTTGATCTCACATCATATCCATCTTTCGCATATCTTTTCATATCAGCTTCTATAGCTAAATGCGCATATATCCCTTCAAGCCACGCAGGCATATTTCCATCAAGATCAAT
This sequence comes from Butyrivibrio sp. INlla14, assembly GCF_900102515.1. Lineage (GTDB taxonomy): Bacteria > Bacillota > Clostridia > Lachnospirales > Lachnospiraceae > Butyrivibrio. The sequence continues at coordinate 75,608 of NZ_FMVS01000014.1, read as the reverse complement.
AAACAGCAATGGATTTCCCAGACAATATCCGTATCGATTCATTGTAAGCGGGCTATCCATAAATTCCTTAACAATATCTTCAGATTGGAATCTTCCGGCATTTGAATCATAGTATCTGGCCTGAGCAAAATGCAGGCCTGATACTTCGTCTTCCTGATAACCGGTAAAAGCAAATGGCTGAATAATATTGCCTGCTTTGCTATATCTTGTTTTCTTTACTTTTCCTGTAAGAGGATCAATGTCACGTCCAAAATCATCAAAAGCATAAGATGACGCCACATAGCCATCTGTCCCTGTCAGGTACATCGGTGAACCAATTTCATCCTGAAGATAGTAGTAGTTCGAACCGCCTTTTGACATCGATATTACATTATCGTCATAGACAAAGCTCTCTGTTTCACCATTTATAGTACGTTCAAGAAGGTTATAGTAATCCCTTGAGAGGTCGCACAGATACTCTATTTTCTCTTCGGGCCGGATTGTTGCAACTCTAAAACCAAGACCATTGTAGTGATTTTCAAGTTCCCCTTTTGTCTTGTCCGTCACTTTAGTAAGCATGTTTGTTGCATCATAGGTATATGTTTTACTTAAGAATCCATCTACGAATTCTCTCGTTTGATTGCCACGTCCATCATAATCGTAATTCTTAAGTACAGAGGTATTATTACAAATCTCTTTTACCTGAGATAGTCTATCAAGGACATCGTAGCTATAATCCGTCCTGCTAATTCCATCAGAAAGGCTCTTTCTGTTTCCAAATGCATCATAGGTATAAGAAGACCTTGGCTTACCATTTAAGCTTGAACTTATGAGTCTTCCCAAAGAATCATATTGGTACTCATACTGTCCTGAAACAGCATTAAGATCTCGCCTTTCTCTGTTTATCTTAGATATCTGACCACCATCATAAGAATACAGATATTTATCAAGCCTGCCCTTTTTGTCAGAACTTACCATACTCTCAAGGTATCCACCTGGAAAATACGAATACGCCTGGGTTACACCATTTGGAAATGCCTTTGAAGTAAGCCTTCCAATGGTATCGTATGTATACTTTGTATCGCTTCCATTCGCAGATATACTTGAGAGAAAGTTTCTATCATCATAAGTGTATACAGCCTCTTTGCCATCAGGATAAACAAGTTTTGTCTTTTTCGCCAGTTTTACCATATTCATAGGATACTTCCCTATTCAGGTAATCCGAGACCTTAATGGCGCGTCCTAAGGCATCATTCTGTATTCTTGTCTTTCCAAGCCAGTCGTTTATTTCAACAAGTTTTCCAAGAGCATCGTAAGAAAAGGCAACTTCCTTACCATCTGAATATCCCACTCTGACAACGTTACCCAAATTGTCATGCTCATAGCTCGTTGTATACTTATCCCTATCCGTCTTTGCCTTTATTCTTCCATACTGGTCATACTCATAGGTTTCAACCTGGCCCAGAGCATCAGTCATTTTGGTCAGCTGTCCGGCAAGGTTGTATGAATATAGCGTTACATGGCCATCTTTTCCTACTGTAGGGAAAGACTTTCCTTCTCTTTCATCATCGCTGATGAGACCCTCTACCCTGTGGATGCTCTGAAGATTATCCAAAGAGTCGTAAGTATAGGCTGTTTCATTGCCCATAGCATCGACTACACTTTTAAGGCGGCCTGTTCTTGTGTAGGTGTAAAGAGTTGTGCTAATGCCATCAACAAGCTTTGTTACGCGACTTAACGAATCGTACTCGTAAGATATTTTGCGGCCATCGGTTGCCTCTACCATTGCTATTCTGCCAAGGACATCATAGGTGTAAATTATTGTATATCCATCAGCAAATAATCTCTTTGAGACGCGACCTGCATTATCGTAGAACAGCTCCTGCTCTTTTATCCCGCAGAAACTGATAGCCTTTAGCTTGCCGGCTAATGTATATTCAAATTTTCTTACTCTGCCTGCCGGGTCAGTGATGCTCTCAATATCTCCAAGCTTTGTATAGCTATAGCTGGTTTCATTGCCAAGAGCATCTGTTTCTTTTATGAGTCTTCCTAAAAGGTCATAGTCTCTTGAGGCTCTGTTTCCTAGGGCATCGATAACTACAGTTACCTGGCCATGCTCATCATATTCGAAAGATGTAACATTTCCCTGAGCATCTGTCTCTTTTATCACATGGTTCAAGGCATCATATTCATAGCTCTTTACCCTTATATCTCCAATATCCTCTGTCAGCACATTGCCATTAGGATCATAGGTGTAGCCCGCGCTTCTACCCTCAGGGTCTGTGATTTTACTGAGGCGCATCAAGGGGTCATACTCATAATGTATCTTTCCGCCATTTGGAAGAGTGACTTCTTCCTGCTTACCCATAGAGTTGTAGGCGATTTCTGTTACTCGGCCCTCCTCATCTGTTACCTTGCAGACACGTCCCATTACATCTATGTCATACTTCTTTTCAGAGCCATCTGTCTCTTTTTCCCATATCACCTTACCAGTGCTGTCATAGGCATACTCTCTGGTGAGGCCAAGAGCATCAGTAGTCCTGATGATTCTGTCTGCATTGTCGTACTCAAAGGTTGTCCGCATTCCATCTGCAGAAATTGTAGCTGTTACTCTGTTGAGTTCATCATACTCGTAGGTGGTAACTACGCCATCATGGTCTGTGACTTTGGTAACATTTCCTCTTTCATCATATTCATAATGAGTCTCAGCGCCATTTGAAGCCTTTATACTGCTGATATTCCCGTCGCTATAATAAAATCTGTTGGCTTCTCCGAGAGGATTGCTATACTGATACAGCCTTCCAAATACATCATAAGAGTATCTGTATTCTTCTCCCTTGGGGCCTTTTACTGCCATGGGCTTTCCGCTTGCATTGTAGGTTATGGATGTCTTATTGCCCAGCGCATCAACTACTTTTGTAAGATGTCCTCTTCTGTCATAGGCAAAATGAGTGGTGTAACCTCTTTTGTCAGTAGCACTTATTTTCTGGTTTCTGAGGTTATACGTAAATTTTTCTTCGCCATCATAGTATCTAGTGCCGGTATGGCGCTCCAGTTCATCATGAGAATAAACTACCCTGTTGCCGTTCTGCTCAGTTGCCGTGACTTCTCTTTTATCATCATCATATTCGTAGGTCATCTCTGAACTATCTGGAAAACTCTGATATCTGATACGGCCCTGGTCATCATATTCATTTGAAATTGCAGTGATGCCCTTTGGATTTATAACATTACTTATCCTGCCATCTTGGGAATAGACATACTTTCTGATTGCTCCCAAGGAGTCGCAGACTTCTACAAGCTCTTTGTTTTCATAGGTATAAGAAACAGATCTTCCTGCATGGTCGGTCACATTTTTAATAAGTCCAGTATTATCGCCATCATCATAGTAAGAAAAAGTCAGGCTATTGTCATTTCTGGCAGCAACCTTAGTAAGTCTGTCCTCTGTATAATAAAGACAGGTATGCTCTCCGTGTACATCACCGAGCGCGATAAGCCTTCCAGCCTTGTCAAATTTTTCGTATCTGCCATCGTCCTGTCTTATAACATATCCAGCATTAAACGCAAGTTTTTCAAGTATTCCAGGTTCACCATGCTCTTCAAGATAGTAGTCACCTCTTTTGACAAAAGAGCCTTCACTTCCGTCACCATGCACTACCTGGATATTCTCATCGTCCTCGTTTTCATTGACCCTTACTTCAAAGCTGTGAGTCCAGCCTCTGCCAAGAGGGCCTGTTTTTTCTGAAACTGCATTATAAAAGCGCTTGAATTCCAGTCTATACCTGCCTCCAAGCTTTATATCAACACGTTCATTTATGTAATTGCCGTTACAAAGATTTACAGGGTCATATTTGCATATAGAACTGCTTTTAACTGACCCGAGAAGATAAGTATGCATGCCTTTTAGGTAATTCATGTACTTGGCTGTAGCGACCTTGGCACTATTGCAGGCAGCAAGGAAAATCTCGTATATTCCAAAGGAAGGCTTGAACACCTCCATTTTCTCAAGTGCAAGATTAGTTCTACTGATCCTGTTTTCTATTTCTTTTACCCGGTCAGCAAAATTCTGGGATTTAGCGTAGTTTACTTCATTTTCATCAAAACTTTTAAACTTGTCGATGCATTTTGCAAGAAAGCCATCCCCGCCTATCACATCGTCAAAGGCCTGCATTGTATCGAGAGATTTAGGTACAGTAAAATCAGCAAGGTGTCCAAACTTAGCCTCTACACTGCTTGCCTTAGTCTCAATTCTGTGGGCACTATGTTCAAAATCCTGGGAAAACTGGTGGAAATCACCTGATACAGTCTTAATAACATCCACGTCTATCCGCGCATCAGGCGCAGAGTCGACCGTACTTTTAAAAGAATCATACATGTGAACATGCATATCAAAAAGGAGCTGGTGGACTTCCAAAATATCCTCCAGCATCCCCATCTCAACTTCTGACATGTATAGCTTGGCAGCATCTGCCCCCTTACCTAGGTAAGTATCGTTAACTACAAATGACTCAAAAGAAGTGTTCAGAGATTCAGAGTATTCCCTGTATGTCTCCATGGCATCCTGCAGTGCAAGCAGGTGCTTCTCCACTTCACGTATATCAAATTTTCTTGTCCCCAATGTCTTATTCCATACCTTTTTTCAGCTATTTTATAACTAGTTTAGCATTTACCTGCTGTTGTTTAAATCATTTTTATAGCATTAAATGATGCACGGAATGCAGACTATATGCAAATCAGGCGGCTTTTATACGCATTTGTCTCTTTGTGCTATTTTCATGTAAGGTAAATATTTTGTGTTTTCTGCTTTCTTTATTCTTCTCAGTCAAACACATCTTCCCCGAATCTTACTCTTGCGTGGGCCTTGATAGCCTCCACGCACTTGTCAAAGCCAAGCTTACTGGAATCGAGGCACAGATCGTAGTTCATGGCATCAGTCCAGTCCTGGCCTGTGTGATGCTTGTAATAATCAGCGCGGTATTTGTCTTCCCGGGCGCAGAACTTCTCTAGCTCTTTTCCCTTAAGAGGCTGAACCTTTCCGGCCTGCTCCATTAGGAAATCATGAGGCGCATGAACAAAGACGCTAAGGACATTGTCGTAGTCCTTTAGGACGAAGTCCGCAGCTCTGCCCACGATCACGCAGGGTTCTGTCTCTGCAAGACGCTTAATGCACCTTGCCTGCAGGTTAAAGAGATTATCAGGCGATGTAAAGTCTGGGCTTTCCGGACCGATGATCTCGGAATTATAGACATGAACAGGGGTGCGCAAGAAGCCCTTATTCCTGAATCTTTCATCAGTATCAAGGAAAAGAGATTCTGCAATGCCGCTCTCCTCTGAAGCCAACTTAGTCAGCTCTTTATCGTAATAATGAATTCCAAGTTGTTCTGCCAGGCGGATTCCAACGGTACGTCCACCGCTTCCATACTGGCGTGCAATTGTGATGGTGATTTTTTTCATGTGTGTATACCTCTCGTGTAATACCTCGGCAAATGCTCTACTCCTGGGACTCTCACTAAGTTCGATATGACCTCACTAAGTGTTCGCCCAAGGTTCGCACTAGCCTCGTGTAATACCTCGGCAAGTGCTCTACTCTCCAAGGTAAGCCTTCTTTATTGCCTCATCATTTAAAAGTTCGCTAGCCGGGCCCTCTTTTACGATAGCCCCAGTTTCAAGGACATAAGCTCTGTTTGCGATGGACAGGGCTTTCTTGGCATTCTGCTCAACTAAAAGCACCGTAACTCCGTCCTTGTTGACGTCCTGAATGATCTGGAAAATCTCATTTACAAAAATTGGTGAAAGACCCATGGATGGCTCATCCATCAGTATGATATCCGGATGTGACATAAGGGCTCTTCCCATGGCCAGCATCTGCTGCTCACCGCCTGAAAGCGTTCCTGCCAGCTGGCTTTTGCGCTCCTCAAGCCTTGGAAATCTCTTGTAGATTTTCTGAAGGGTCTCCTCCATCTCCGCCCTATCGCTTCTAGTGTAAGCGCCCATCTTCAGGTTTTGAAGCACGGTCATCTCAGCAAACACGCGCCTTCCCTCAGGAACATGGGCCATTCCCAGGCTCACAATCTTGTGATTTGGGATCTTTGCAAGGTTCTGCCCCTTGTAAGCTACTAATCCCTTGTCTGCCTTGAGAAGCCCCGAGAGCGTATGAAGCGTTGTGGTCTTGCCAGCGCCGTTAGCACCTATAAGGGCCACCACTTCTCCTTTGTCTACGTGAAAAGAAATACCTTTAAGCGCCTGGATCACGCCATAATATACACTTAAATCTTTAACTTCTAGAATTGGTTCCATAATAATTTGTCCTTTTTATTCTACTCCCCTAAATAAGCCTTGATTACATCTGGGTGAGCGAGCACTTCTTTGGTTTCGCCCTGGCACAATACGCGGCCGAAGTTAAGAACTGTGAGTTTCTCGCAGATTCCGGAAACGAGCTTCATGTCGTGTTCAATAAGAAGAATTGTCATATCAAAATCTCTTCGAACAAGGGCTATGGTCTCCATTAGCTCTTTTGTCTCGTTAGGATTCATGCCTGCTGCCGGCTCATCAAGTAGGAGGAGCTTAGGATTTGTAGCCATGGCTCTCGCAATCTCAAGCTTACGCTGTTTGCCGTAAGGAAGATTGGAAGCCAGCAGGTCTTTTTCCTTATCAAGGTCAAAAACCGCCAAAAGACGCTCTGCCTCCTTGTCCATTTCTTTTTCCACCTTGCGATACCTGCCAACATGGAGGATTCCCTCAAGAGTGCTGTATTTGTAGCGCTCCGCAAGGCCTACCTTAACGTTATCCAAAACAGACATCTGGTTAAAGAGCCTTATATTCTGGAAAGTTCTGGCTATGCCTGCGTGATTTATCTCGGTTGTTGACTTTCTCGTGATATCCTGCCCCTCAAGGCGGATAATTCCTTCATTTGGCTTGTACACTCCTGTCAGAAGATTGAAGACAGTGGTCTTTCCGGCGCCATTCGGGCCGATGAGTCCGTAAAGCTCGCCTTTTTCTATTTTCATATTGAAATCATCCACCGCGCGAAGTCCGCCAAAGGATATACATAAATTGTTTACTTCAAGAAGTGCCATAATCAAGTCCCTTCAAATATTCATCTGCCATTCTGCAGATCTGTAATATCTTTTTCACGATATTGCAATCATATATTTCTGATTGATCTGGTTCATTTACGACAAACCCAATTACTTCAAGCCTTCATACCAGGAAGTTTCCTGACTCCGAAAGTTCTTTTTCTCCAGTCGATAACCTTGGGTGACCAGGTGTAGATCATCATTACGATCAAAACTATAGAATATATCAGCATTCTGTAGGTGCTAAGTCCGCGGAGCAACTCAGGAAGCAGGTACAATATGCATGCAGCTATCACACTTCCTCTGATATTGCCGATTCCGCCCAGCACCACGTACACCAGGATCATGATTGACGCATTAAAGCCGAAGTACTGGCTTGTTGCGGTTAGCGTTGTGATATTATGGGAAAAGAGAACGCCTGCTGCCCCCGCAATCGCTGCAGAAATCACGAATGCCATCATCTTGTACTTGGTAACCTTGATTCCTGTTGCCTCCGCAGCAATGTAGTTGTCCCTAACCGCCATAACAGCGCGGCCATCGCGAGAGTTTACGAGATTTTGTACAACAAACAGTGCCAGCAAAAGAACTATGATTCCAACTGTAAAGCTTGAATTATGCGGAGTTCCTGTGATTCCCATGGCTCCATTTACAATAACCTGCCCATCAGACTCCATTTCAAGGGCCATTGAATTCTTCATGGAAAAGTGAAGTCCATGGCTATCAACACCGATGTAGAAGGCGTTGATCACATTCTTGATGATCTCACCAAAGGCCAGAGTTACAATTGCAAGGTAGTCACCTTTTAGCCTAAGAACCGGAATTCCAATAAGAAATCCAAAAAATCCAGCAAAAGCAATTCCTACTATGAAAGCCAGCACAAATCTTGGCCCCGCCGGAAGTTTAGTTTCCATGACTTTGGAAAAAAATGCACTTGTGAAAGCTCCAATGCACATAAATCCGCAATGTCCAATGGACAGCTCTCCCAGAATACCTACGCAGAGGTTCAGCGCCACAGCGATCACTGCGTAATATGTCATAGGAACAAGAAGTCCCTTCATATGGCTTGATAAATGTCCAGTCGCTGCCAGCGCTGTAAATATCAGGTACGCAGCCACTACGATGCCGTAAGTTATGAGATTGTCCTTGGTTTTCTTGCTAAGTTTCATGCTTAATTTCCCGCTAACATTCTTGCCTGTTGTCATACTTATTCCTTCTATGTTTATATTTTGATATTATCTTGCTTCTGCCTTGTAATACCTTTTCACTTGTTTTGCTATATCTTGGAATTATCTTGCTTCTGCCACATAATACCTTTTGCTTGTTTTGCTATATCTTGGTATTATCTGGCTTCCACCGCATAATACCTTTTTACTTGTTTTCCTGCGCCTTGATATTACTCGAACAAGCTTACACTTTCTCCTGAATTTTCTTGCCCAGAATTCCTGTAGGCTTCACCAGGAGCACCACTACAAGAATTCCAAAAACAATTGCATCTGAAAGCTGTGATGAAATGTAAGTCTTACTCAAAATTTCAACAATTCCAAGAAGAAGTCCACCAATCATGGCTCCGGGAATTGATCCGATACCGCCAAGAACCGCAGCCACAAAGGCCTTGATACCTGGCATTGCGCCTGTATATGGAGAAAGAGATGGATAAGCTGAGCACAGAAGCGCACCAGCAATTGCTGCAAGAGCTGAGCCAATAGCAAATGTCAGCATGATCGTGCGGTTTACGTTAATGCCCATGAGAACTGCGGCTCCCTTGTCCTCCGCAACAGCCAACATAGCCTGGCCCTGCTTAGTTTTTTTGATAAAGAGCTGGAGAGCTATCAGCACTACGACACTTATCACGATTGCCACTATAGTAACGCCCTGAATCCTCTGCTCGCCTTCGTTGAAGGTAATGCCTTCCCACTTTATAACTGAGGTAAAAGACTTAACGTCTGCGCCAAATATAAGAAGGGCCACATTTTCAAGAAAATAGCTCACGCCGATAGCTGTAATAAGAACTGCCAGCGGTGATGCCGCGCCTCGAAGAGGCCTGTAGGCCACAAATTCAGTTGTGATTCCAAGAAGTGTACATAACACGATTGCCACCAGCACTCCCACTATTGAATTTCCAGAAAAAGTTGTGGTGACTGAAAAGATGATGTAGCATCCCACCATGATAAAATCGCCATGAGCAAAATTAAGCATCTTGGCAATTCCATAAACCATGGTATATCCCAACGCTATAATGGCATAGATGCTGCCCAGACTAAGTCCATTTATAAGATATGTAAGGAAACTACTCATGAAAATCCTCCAACAAAGATATTTGATTTGAATATACTTGCGTATACTTGAATATATTTGAATTTATATAAATAAAATTCGATTACACTTTGAATAAAACTAATTATTGACTATTACAATTTATTGATCATATTTAATTATATATTATTGACTATCCTAATTATAATAACTATTTTAACTTGTGAGAATACTATTGTTTCTCGTGGTCATGCAAAACTTGTTTTTTCTTCTATCTTGCATCAAATTGTCTTGCACAAATGATACAAAATCGCTTGTTATCTTTAATTTGCATCACTTGTCCTCTGCTCTGTGATGCATAACTTGCCTTTTCTTTTTTCTTGCATCACTTCGGCCTACTATTATCATGCAAAATTTCATTTTTCTTTATCTTGCATCAAATATCCTCCGCCTAGTGATGCATAACTTGCCTTTTCGCCTATCTTGCATCACATCAGCCCACTATTGTCATGCAAAACCTCATTTTTCTTTATCTTGCATCAAATATTCTCTGCCTAGTGATGCATAACTTGCCTTTTCTTTTTTCTTGCATCACATCTGCCTACTATTATCATGCAAAACTTCATTTTTCTTTATCTTGCATCAAATATTCTCTGCCCAGTGATGCATAACTTGCCTTTTCTTTTTTCTTGCATCACACCAACCCACTATTGTCATGCATAACCTCATTTTTCTTTATCTTGCATCACTTGTCCTCTGCCTAGTGATGCATAACTTGCCTTTTCGCCTATCTTGCATCACATCAGCCCACTATTGTCATGCAAAACCTCATTTTTCTTTATCTTGCATCACTTGTCCTCTGTCCAGTGATGCATAGGAATTTCGGAGAAATTTCCTATATCATAAAAAAGCGAAGGGCGCCTGTGACAACACCCTTCGCCGGATCAAGCGTCTATTCTAATTTACTGTTTTACTGTGCTGAAACGTAAGTGCCGTTCTTGATAACAACAGCTCTTGGCTCCTTGTTAGGCTCGCCGCTAGCATCCCAGGTCATCTTGGATGAAGTAACTCCGGCTACCTCAATCTCAGTCATAGCGCCCTTTATAGCTTCGCAGATATCTGAAACACTCATATCTGGAGTAACGTTCTTTTTCTCAATTGCATTCTTGATGATGTAAACTGCATCGTAAGCATCGGCTGCGAACTGGTTTGGAACCTCACCATATTTCTCTTTATACTTGCTTACAAAGTTAACAGTAAGATCATCTGTAGCATCTGCTGCGAAAGGTGTAAGAAGCATTACGCCTTCTGCAAGAGAAACATCAAAGTTAGCAACTGTAAGAATTCCATCAAGACCATCAACACCAAAGAATATTGGTGAATAGCCCATTGTGTTGGCCTGTGTCAGGATAAGAGCTGCGCTCTTGTAATAGATAGGAAGGAAAACAAGGTCAGCGCCTGCATCCTTGGCCTTCTGAAGCTGAACTGAAAAGTCTGTTGCACTGTCAGATGTGAAAGCCTCTGCAGAAACAATCTCGTAGTTCTTGCCCTCTGACTCCTGAACGAATTTCTGATAAATTCCATCTGAATAGATATCTGAGCTATCGTAGATGATACCTACCTTCTTGGCAAGGTTGTTATCTGAAATATACTGAGCAGAAGCGATTCCCTGGTTAGGGTCTGAGAAGCATACTCTGAAAGCGTTGTCATATTTTACACAGTCAACAGCAGATCCAGAAGGTGTGAGCTGGAACATGTTGTCAGCCTTGGTGTTCTCTGAAACTGCGATTGAGCATCCACTTGTGGTTGATCCAACAAGGATCTGCATTCCCCAGTCCTTAAGAGCATTGTAGGCGTTGACTGACTTCTCTGCGTTAGTCTCGTCGTCCTCTTTCTTGTACTCTACCTTATATCCGTTGATACCGCCAGCAGCGTTGATCTCTTCTACTGCAAGTTCTGCTGCGTTGCAGACTGCATTACCATAAGCTGCGTTATCTCCTGTAAGAGGTCCAATAGCACCAATCTTGAAAACAGCCTCTGCGCTGCCCTCTGTCTGGGTTCCAGAGCTCTCTGTCTGAGTGCTGCTAGCTGCGTCTGTGCATCCTGCCAGCATTGCAAGTGCCATCATGAAAGCTGATGCTGTACTGATTACTTTACTAAACTTCTTCATAATTGTGTTCCTCCTCGAATTTATTGTATGGATATATGATCAGAATCCCGCACCTGACGCGGTTTCTGAAGAATCAATGATAAGGCAAAAGAACTATATAACATCACCTTATGCACGTTAGAACAAAGTTGTATATTTGTATACAATCTTATACTTTTAAAGATTAAAGCATAAAAGTAAAAAAGTCAACACGTACTATCGAAAATAAAAATATGAAAATTGCTACCGAAAAAATGACTAAAAAAAGACTGAAAAAATGACTGAAATAAAAGACTAAAAAAAGTCTGAAATAAAGACCTGGTTATAGTCGATAATCTATAAACATTTTATAAACATTTCAAATCTCAAACGTTTAAATGAATATGCGATATTTCAAAGGGTTGCTTTGGTACATTAACACTGTTAGAATTAATTCATAGGGGGATGAACATTATGCTTCAATTATCTTACTTGGGTATAGCGTTCGCGATTGTATTCTATTTTGTATTTGGAATTTGTGTGCGACTCATGGCGCTTAATGATCACACACGGAATAAGGCGCGGCTAGCTATCCTTATCACATCGTTTACGATAGTTACGATGTCTTCACTTTTTGCAGGGCTACTTAACCTGAATAGAGAGAAGTTTATTTTGGGTGTCTTTTTCATTCTGATCTCTGTGACAGTATTTATTATTCTTGCTGCAATTCTCATCGAACTCCACCATATTAAGACTAAAGTTAAAATGCGCAGATTCATGGTTCTGTTTGATATAGTAGACAGATTCATCAATGAAGGTAAGACCAGAGACGAGATTTTATCTTATCTCGTAGAAATTCAGAAACTGACGTTAAAAGAAGCCAGAGATTTCCTGGATTTTATCTCAGATCCGACAAATTATAAGTTTCTTTCAGATGTTAACGAAAAAATCCACGAAGCCCAGATCTTAGGGCGTTCCAAGTAACAAAAGCTCGCAAAGTCACTAATATGAAAACTCCCTGTAACCACCACGATTACAGGGAGTTCATATTTCTGCTTCTAATATTCTTCAATTCTATGTGTGCCTATGCATACACATCTTATCTATGTACTACTGTTCCCCAGTATAAAGGGATAACTATCATATTCACAGAAAATCCACCGATCTAAACTCATCAAACTGAGGATCTTCAACGAAATTTTTTATAAGGTTAAGAGGTGTAAGTCCAATAGCTTCATGATGGATTTGCTCCTCAATTACCATTTTTTCGTAAGAAGAGAGCGAGCAATACTCAGGATGGCATTCCTCATATTTCTCGATTAACTGATCAAATAAGTTGTACTCCGGATCTCCCCAAGCAAATACTTCGGCTGTCTTCAAATTGGGTCTGAACGGAGAATACTGCAGCTGGCTGTTTCCCATCTGTTTTTACCCCTTTCCCGTACATTGGATAACCTAAAGCCGTGTGTTATCTTGTACTTTTACAATTGAAGTTTTATAGTCAAAAGAACTTGTTAAAAGGGCAGAAAAATCCCTCTTTATTATAATATCATACTTTTTAACGAAATTTAATAATTTAATTTTGAAAGTTTATGTTTTGTTTTCCTGTGGATAATTGTATATTTGGGGCCTGTAATGTACTATATACACAGAACTTTATGGGCGTTATGAAGTTGGGAAAAGACTTCTTTCTTCCGCATATGTCCCGACAAGTTTATGAAAGGGAGATTAAATGGCAATATCTATAGGTTCTCTTGGAAACGCTTATGGCATGAGCTATGTGCAGCCTATGAACTTGGCAGTCAAGAACGAATCCGAGGTTTCAGATGCATTCGTTCAGCACGCTGCCCAGGGCGTTATTCCAAATGTTAATCCTGTTGGATATCCCAATGCACAGCTTATTGGTGATGATTCCGACAATGAAGATCCTATGAAGCTTGCTATTGGCATGGTTCAGAAATCTCAGGAAACAAGCAGAATGTACAACGAAGTGGCAAACAGATTCCAGGGCATGACAGTAGGGTACTCACAGGATCAGTCAGGATATGGATATGATACAGCCGGAAGCAGGCTGGATCTATTCGCTTAACTTTGAAAGGTAGGATGGCAATTATATAGAAGGAGCGGCACGATTATCAGTGGATATTCGATGCCGCTCCTTGATTTTTGTAATTACCTTGTCTGGCGATTTACGTACTTATTGTGGAACTTGGAATAAGCAATCTTCTGGCTGCTATAAAGGCTTGAATAGCCAGAAAAGGTGTAACTAAGGGCTACCGCCAAAAGATAATACGGCATCCCCTTAAATCCAAACAGTTCAAAGCAGATAAAAAGCGATGAGATCGGACAATTTGTAACTCCGCAAAACAGCGCTCCCATTCCGATGGCTGCGCACAGGGCCGGGTCAAATCCAAGAATCTGTGAGTACAGACACCCAAAGGTTGCTCCGATGTAGAGCGCCGGCACAATCTCGCCGCCCTTGTAACCCGCACCAAGAGTAAGGGCTGTGAATATTATCTTTAGCAGAAAGGCATAAAAAGGCGCTTCTCCTTTTATTGCCATCTCAATAACGTCGATACCTGCGCCGTTAAAGTATCTTACTCCTGACAGAAAGGTCAGTCCCGCTACAATCACACCGCCTACAAACACACGAATATAGGGATTTGGCAAAAGCTTCTTATAATTTCTTCCTGCAAATTTCAAGGTCTGGCAAAAGATAACGCTGACAACCGCGCACAGAATTCCCAGGATTCCGGTAAACACCGCATTATAAAGGCTAAACTCTGGAACTACATTCACGGTAAAAACTTCCGTTGAAACACCCAGATATCTTGAAATGCCAGTAGCTACCAGCGCTGATATTACGCAGGGAACCAGAGCTGAATAGTACATTATTCCTACGTTTTCTATTTCCATAGCCATAAAGGCCGCCGTCATCGGTGTTCCAAAAAGAGCTGAGAACGCCGCACTCATGCCACACATGGTTATGATCTTGATGTCTCCATCCTTTAGCTTAAAGAGCCGTCCAAGGTTGTAGCCAAGACTTCCTCCCATCTGAAGTGCTGCGCTTTCACGACCTGTGGATCCTCCAAAGAGATGGGTCAGTGTAGTTGAGATAAATATGAGAGGTGCCTTAGTCACAGGCAGATTGTCCCCCTCCTGGATTGACTTGATAACAAGGTTTGTCCCCTTATCCTCGTAGTCTTTGCAGAGTCTGTACAAAAAGACAATGAGAAGACCCGCAAGCGGAAGAGCTGCGATTATATAATCATGCCCTTTTCTAAATTCCATTGCCCAGCTTATTGAATAATAAAAAGCTGTTCCTGTAAGTCCCACAAGTAGTCCTGTGAGTCCTCCAAAGGACAGCCATCTTACAAGCACCCGTATTCTTCCCAGCAAATCGAGGTCAGGCATATGCTCAATAATATTATTTATCGGGTTTTCTCTTTTTTCCATGCATTCCTCTCACACTACAATAATTTCTCACGAAATACGTAGCATAGTGCGTATTTCTGCCTGGTCAGTATCTATATGTGTATCTTTTAACCAGTTGCACACCATTCATACATCCACTTACATTATACAATAACTTCTTGAACGTAATAATGAAAATACGTTCTGGAATCTATAGATTATTGAATTTCCTCAGAAAATCAGAATTCATATCGGACTAGTTGGCATATATCATAAAACTCAATAACCCCAATCCCTAAAATTTTATAGGAACTGGGGTTATCATTTATTTTTTATCTTATCAGTATCTTGATCAAATGCTAAGTGCAAGGTGGATAACGCTGCTTGCTGGAATTGTGAATTTAAGCTTGCCGTTTCCAAGGTTTTCCACAGCATCGAAGGCCTTTGCTACAACATTTTCAGGCTCCTCGAAGGTGTTGTGAAGGTGCATCTCGCCGCCAACTACCTGGCCAGAGATTTCTTTTACCTCAGTATCTGCAACTGCTGCCTCAATCTCATAACTCTCGCTGCAGGAGAGGTTTGTGATTGTCACATGGATCTTGCCGTCTGTGCCAAGTGATACAGATTCTGTCAAATTTGGAACCTTGTATTCATCCTCAAGTCCGATTTCCTGTGTCTCAATAAAGCTATCAAGAAGCTCAGCGTTCTGATGATACTTGTACATGTTGAATACATGATAAGTTGGAGTCTTGATCATCTTCTGGCCATCTGTGAGGATTACGGACTGAAGTACGTTGATCATCTGAGCAATGTTGGCCATCTTGACTCTGTCGCAGTGCTTGTTGAAGAGGTTAAGGTTAATACCTGCTACAAGAGCATCTCTGATAGTGTTCTGCTGGTAGAGGAATCCTGGGTTGGTTCCTGGTTCTACATCATACCATGTGCCCCACTCGTCGATAACCATACCAACCTTGTGATCCTTGTCATATCTATCCATGATCGCTGCATGGCCTTTAATAAGAGTCTCCATGAAAAGAGTCTTCTTAAGGGTCTTGTAATATTCTTTTTCATCGAAGTCTGTAGCACTTCCCTTGTGCTCCCATGTTCCAGGAACTGTGTAGTAGTGAAGTGAGAGTCCATCCATGAAACCGTGAAGATGAACAGGTGCCTTAAAGCAAGTCTTCATAACTTCCTCAGTCCATGTAAAGTCCTCAGCGTTAGCACCGCAGCATACCTTATTTACATGCTCATCCTGCTTGTAATCGCGAACATAGGTCTGATATCTGCGATAAAGATTAGCATACATATCAGGAAGCATATTGCCGCCGCAGCCCCAGTTCTCATTACCAACTCCAAAGTAGTCAACCTTCCATGGCTTCTCATGTCCGTTCTTCTTACGAAGGTCAGCCATTGGAGATACTCCATCAAAGGTCATGTATTCAACCCACTCTGACATCTCCTGAACTGTACCACTTCCAAGATTTCCGTTTACATAGTTCTTGCAGGAGATTTGGTCGCAAAGCTCCATAAACTCATGTGTTCCGAAGCTGTTATCCTCTACAACTCCGCCCCAGTGAGTGTTGATCATCTTCTTACGGCCTTCCTTGGGACCAATACCATCTTTCCAGTGATACTCATCTGCAAAGCATCCGCCTGGCCATCTGAGAACTGGTACCTGAAGCTCTTTAAGCGCCTCAATTACGTCCTTCCTCATGCCGTTTACATTCTCGATGCCTGCATCTTCCTTGACATAGAGCCCCTCATAGATTCCCCTTCCGAGATGCTCTGCAAAATGTCCCTGAAGCTCAGGATTGATGTGACCCTTGTGGCTCTTGGGATTAATGCTCAGTCTAAACATGTTCTCTCTCCTTTATGCGGTGTATAATTATATTTTACATTAAAGTTTAATATTTTAGTTATTGCAAAACTATTACTAGCTTACTATATTTCATGCGAATCCGCAATCAAAAAAATCATTTACAACAGCTTCAAAAGTCCCTGTATTCCCTGAGAATTGTAGATTTCCTTGTAGTAGCTGACTTCGTCCTTGATGATAAGGTCGATCTGCCTCATGCCCAGAAGCTCTACCGGGGCCTTGTCATCAGTCATGATGTGGCCTGTTCCGTTGTAGGAAATTGCTGTGTCATGGGCTCTTGTCATCATAGCCCTAAGTGTCTCATTTTCTTCAAGTTCGATATTTGTTAAAAGAGTATCCATAAAAGCGCCATTGTTTGTGGCAAAGAGCTCTTTATTGGTTGAATAGGGAACATCCACAACTACGGTGTTATCAAAGACTGATGCGATTGTGTCTGCAAGATAAGTGTTGATGGAAGGAGCATCAATGCCAGCATTTACTCCAGCATCTGCCGCAAGTTCATCACTGTAGAGATTCATGTTGACCACCATTACTCCGTCATCAGTAAGGTGATCTTTGACCATGGTAAAAAATTCTACGGAGGACATCTGGAATGGAATAGTGATGTCCTGATAAGCATCCACCATGATCACATCATACTTGCCGTCTATAGCCGCAAGATATGCTCTTCCATCGTAAGTTGTAACCTTTGTTTCATCAGGAAGTTCAAAATATTTGTGGGCAAGATCAGTTATCTTATCATCAATTTCAACTCCCTCAACTTCAACATTATCAAAATGGCGGCTAAGCTGAGTTGCGTAAGTTCCTGACCCCATGCCAAGGATCAGGACGTTTAGCTTCTGACCTTGAGACTCTTTTTCTTTTACCCCAGTCATATATGGGGCTGCCATGGCGTAGTCGTAGTACATGCCAGTTAACTGGCCGTTCTTGACAAGAATAGACTGAACGCCAAAGAGCACATTGGTGGACAGAATTACAGAATTGTCAGTTTCCTTTACCTGAAGATAATTGTAGACAGACTCTCCTTCGAAAGTCAGGTCTTT
This sequence comes from Butyrivibrio sp. INlla14, assembly GCF_900102515.1. GTDB lineage: Bacteria > Bacillota > Clostridia > Lachnospirales > Lachnospiraceae > Butyrivibrio. The sequence continues at coordinate 57,839 of NZ_FMVS01000014.1, read as the reverse complement.
TTCCCAGAAAGCAAAGCTGGAGCTGTGGCCGAAAACTACGCAGAGAGCGAATATCAGAAGACTTGAAACCACCTTCCTTTTTCCAGAGCTAACAAAATAAAGAATTGCCAGCGCCAGGAGAATTCCAGCAAAGATAAGGAATGTAGCTGCGGTACCCACTGCAGGGATTGTGACAAAGGTCGGAACGAAGGTTCCAATGATGCTTCCGATCGTATTGAAAGCGCCGAGAGTTCCAATAATCTTGCCGTTGTCCTCAAGGGAGTCTGTAGTGTACTTGGCAAGGCTTGGTGTTACCGTTCCCAAAAGAAATAACGGAAAAACGAACACTATCATACAAGCCGCAAAGGCAGCAATAACAAGGAAGTTACTATTAACTGCAAAGATCAAAACTGCAGAAATCCCTAGAATTATGTATTTGCCAAGCACTGGAATTGCTGCGATCCAAAGAGCTGCAACAATGATCCTTCCATAAAGCCTTCCCGGATCTGGGTTTTTGTCGGCTGCCCTACCGCCATAGATGTTTCCAAGAGCCATAGCAATCATGATAGTTCCAATTATGATGGTCCACACAATCTGCGATGAACTAAAATATGGCGCAAGAAGTCTGCTGGCGCCAAGCTCTACAGCCATTACGGACATTCCTGCAAAAAACTCAGTCATGTATAAGAATAATTTGTTGTTTAAGATGGATTTGTTTTTCATGATTTTCCCCAATAATTTTTTGATATAGATATGATATAGAATTGTGAAAATACCCCTAGATCACTGACTCATCCATAATAACAATTCGAATATCATTATGAGAAGTATATCATAGACCTTTGCCACAAGCTAGTGCATGCAATCATATTGTAAGCAAGCAAATATCAACTGTCATAACTTCATAACTTCATAACTTCATAACTTCATAACTTCATAACTTCAGAATTTTATAATTTCGTAAATTTACATATTTATTTTCGCTAGTTTTCATAATTAGACGCCGCATAAATGCTATAATTACTGTGTATATGTATGGACATGGGAAGTATTCTCTCGGAGTTTTTTGCATATGTGGAATAAAGCGCAGGAAAGATTTAGAACTCGAAGCCTTATTGCTACCATAGTCCTGATAATAGCTGCTATGATCGGCTCTTTATTTTTCGTTTTTTTTATCAGGTCTTACACAAGGGAACAGAGTTATCTGAAACTTAAAAATGCTACAGAAGAAACCATCGAATCAATCGAGGGTGAATTTCGTGCGAGCAGAAATATGCTGCGTATGACCGCAAGGATCATTTCCTCCTCCCAGGATTCCCTTTCCTCCTTCAAAACTAATTCCTACCTGACCATAAGCAAAGTCACATCTTCTATTTCAGATATTGCAATCCTCACTGATGACAATACCATTATCAGAATAACCGGAAATGACATTGATGCCACAGGCGTTCTGGATTTTGAAAAGATAAAGCAAAAAGGCGAGCATATATCCACTCTTCAGGAGGATCTCGATACTCCTGGTGTCTATGACATAAGAACCTTTGTGCCCATCAGAAGAAAAGGCGAAACAATCGCTTTTATCTATGGAACAGTTACTCCTGAGGATATTCTAAGTGCCTGGGTTCCCAATATTTATGATGGTAGTGCAACAGTATCAGTTATAGAAAGAAATACCGGCATGTTCCTTATTGACGGCGCCGGTCGTCAGCTTCAGACCATAGAGGAAGCCAGCTTCAGCCTTAATTCGCTTAGTGTAGATGGCTCTTTTACCGAAGCCATCAGAAACGGCAGTAGCGGCTATGCTGTAGGCACCGATAGTGCAACCGGCACTACCACTTACTATTGCTTCCTTCCAATGGACATTGCTGAGTGGGAAATGCTGGTAAGCGTACCCTCAGAGAGTGTTTACGCCCAGGTTCGGCCAATCCACACCTATCTGTATATTTTCTTGTTGGTTGCGGGCATCGGACTTGTCATCTATTTCCTCTACATAATCCACATCACAACCGGTTCCCTTGTAGGTATCGAAAGACGTGCCAATATGGACGCTCTAACTGGCCTTCAGAACAGAAACCGCTATGAATACTTCTGCTCCCACCTGCAGCAAGGCACAGACGGTCTTGCCTGCATATATTTTGACGTAAATGGGCTACACGAACTCAACAACACTCAGGGCCACGTTGCCGGTGACAATATGCTAAAAACAATAGCAACTCTCATCTCTTCAGAGTTTGGCGAGAACAACACATACAGGATTGGCGGCGATGAATTCGTGGCCTTTAGATATGAGCGAGACGAAAGCCTTGTTCGTAAGGACCTTGCCAAGGTGATCCAGGCAATTGAAGATAACAACTACCACGTAGCCTGCGGCCTTGCCATGGCTACACCTGACAAAAAGCTCCTAACTGTCATCAAAAACGCTGAAGCCGAAATGTACGAAAATAAACGCAAATACTACGAATCTATCGGAAAGGAGATGAGGGGATGAAAAAGACAAACAAGCTTCTTTCCATATGTCTTTGCGCCCTTATGCTCCTTAACAGCGGCTGTAGTTTCTATAAGCTCCCTGATATTGAAAATCACAACCTTGATGAATACTACAAAGGGGACGCTGCAGTCTATAAAACTCTTTATTCTTCTGAAACCATGAGCCTCAACTACCTGTCCACAAACGCACTTGTGGACAACGTTATCTGCTCAAATGTCATTGACTGCCTTATCGACTATGACTCTTATGGCAAAGTAGTTCCCGGCCTCGCCAAAAGCTGGGATTCCAATAGTGCCATGACTCAGTGGACTTTTCACTTGAGAGATAACCTCAAATGGGTTGACCATAATGGTAATTACTACGATGAAGTAACCTCAGATGATTGGCTCTGTGCCGCCGAATACGCTGATGACAATGACCTCTCAAAGCCCATTGATTTTACAGTTGAAGCTCCCGATGAAAAGACAATTATCTACACGCTCAAGGACTCTTGCCCGTTTTTTTTAAGCATGCTGTCCTATTCTGCCTTTCTTCCGGTTTCCAGATCCTACCTCAAAAAAGTTGGTCCTATGTTTGCCAAAGACCATAAAAATCTTCTATATTGTGGTGCCTTTATACTTCACTATTTTCAGCCCTTTGAAAAGCAAATTCTTGTAAAAAATCCATCCTACTGGGATAAAGAAAATGTCTATATTGACAGGGTTGAAAACTATTACGACTATGATGCTTCCGATGTTTCTGTTGAAATGTTCCTTGAAGGCAGCATAGACAGGGCCATAATCCCATATGATCAGCTTGTTAAATCCCTGGAAGACCCGGAAATTTCCAAGCATATCCACCGTTCCAGACCAGATAGCTCTTTTACCTACTTCTATGCCTTTAACTTCGATCCTCAGTTCGATGAGAAATATGACCCGGAAAACTGGAAAAAAGCTGTAGTTAACGAAAATTTCAGAAAAGCGGTCATGGCTTCTTTGTACAGAGTTTCCCTGCTGTCTATCTACGAGCCGGAAGACCCTGCTTCTCTTATAAGTAACACCATCACTCCACCAAGATCCCTGTGGATAGAGGGCCAGGACTATACTCAGCTCCCTGCCCTTAACGCAATTTCAGGAAGAGACAGCTACAGCATCGCTCAGGCTAAGTATTTTAGGAAACTTGCCAAAGCTGAGCTTGACGAAGAGGGTGTCAAATACCCCATCAAGATTCTGATGCCCTATGACCCTTCTGTTGAGGGCTGGGTAAAAGAGGCATATAAGGCTGAGCTCATGATTGAAGCGGCTCTTGGTAGAAATTTTGTAGATGTAGTTGTGGAAGCCGGCAATGACACTGGCTTTACCACTTCTGTAATTGAAAGCGGCAAGTATGCCTTCACCAAATGCAGATGGGGCGCCAACTTCTCAGATCCTTTGACCTGGGCTGAGCCCTTTACTGATGACTATGAATATACTTTTTGGAATAGATGTAGTGATACGAAGATTTCTTTTTTAAATGCCAGATGGAATTCCATGATCCAGCAGGCCAGCAGTATCAACTACAGTCAGAAGCGGCGCTATATCGCCTTTGCAGAAGCGGAGAAATTCCTGATCAATAATGCGATAATCGTCCCCATCTCCATAATGAATGGTGATGGCTACGAGATGTGCAACCTGAACGAATTCGAAGGAGAGTTCGCCCCCTACGGCGCAGCAAGGCGCCGCTACAAGCACATGCATCTATATAATAGTTCCATGAACATGGACGAATACAAGGCCGCCTATGATCAGTGGCTTAAGGGATTCTGATATACTTCATATTAGCGGCTCTTATATTAATCCAAGACATGAAGCGAAAGATCATGATACTCGGAAGAAAGCGAGAATCTCTCTGAAGCTCCTGGGGTTATGTAGACATCACCCTCAGTAGTCACAAGGATCATGTCAAAAGAGCTTTCCTGTTTCGCAGCATCTGCAGCATTTGCTGTTTTGTCATTGGCTACGCTGCTCGAATCTGTGCTGGCAGCGGAATATTTGCGGTAGTAATCAATAGCCCCATCACGCCCTTTTACAAAAAGAGCTGTGGAAAGGGCGTCACACATAAGGCCATCCTTACCTATTATGGTAACGGAGATAAGGCCGTTCCTTGCTGGTTTTCCAGTTGAAGGATCTATGATGTGCCAGTAAGTTTCACCATTTTCCTCAAAATATCTCTCATATCCACCGGAAGTGATTATTGCCTCGTCAGAAGCCTGTATTACCCCAAGGATTCCGCTATCACTATCCTTAAAGGGGCTCTTTACAGCCACATTCCACTTGCTGCCATTAGGCTTATTGCCCACACACTCTACATTTCCGCCAAGATTTATAAGTGCACTTGTAACTCCATTGTCGCGGAAATATTGGGCAAGCTTCCTGCTGGTGTAGCCCTTTGTCACACTGCCAAGATCAACCTGCATGCCCTCTGGAATTGTGCAGAGTGCTGCTGCCTGATCATCACTGCCATCTGCATCTGCTTCTTCAAGCTTCACACTTCTGTAATCCACATTTTCAAGAAGTCCTGCAATCTCCTCATCTCCAGGCACCTGATACTCTCCAGTAGTAAAGCCCCAAGCCCTGAGCACCGGATAAATTGTAATATCAAGAGCTCCATCTGTGCTATCACAGTACATCAGAGCTTCCTTCATGATCTGTGCTGGCTCCTTAGAAAGCTCAGCTGATCCTGCTGCATTAAGCCCCGCAATCTCACTATTTTCATCTGTTACAGACAGCTCTTTTTCCAAAGTGCGGATCTGATTATCCGCATCTGCCAAAAGACCTTCCGCTTCTTCACCGCCATACACCTGAATATCCATAACCGTATCCATGGCAAATATAGTGCTGACGTGCATTATCTCCTCACCAACTGCTCCGCCGTCTACAACTTTGGGAAACTGAAAGCTGCCTTTTCCGCAACCAGAAAGAATGGCAACTGATAAAATCAGCGCCATTCCAGCCATTGTTTTATGTTTTATATTTCTTCTAATCCTTTTAAAGCTAAAACTCATATATACTTTCTTCCACAAATCTTTTCTGTTCCTCGATGTAATTTTTCGCCAGAGTTGATCATTACTTGATGCACTTCGCTTATTGGTTTTCACTCAGAAGCTCCGCTCTCCGCCTCCTTAAGGGCCGCACTCACCGCATCAATAAGTCCCTCAGAAGAGTAGGTCGCACCGGAAACAGTATCAACCTCAGCATTCTGAATCGCGATCATCTGCTGTGTCATCTTAGAACCATCTTTTTCTACATCAAAATAGTCCGCGTCATCGGGAAACTTAACTATCTCAATGGCAGATATCATGCCGCTTTGAATGGTGACATTAACGCCAATCTTGCCATTATTGCCCATTCCCTCGCCGTAATAGGTTCCATCTATATAATGATAACTTTCTGAAGACTCAACTTCAACTTCTTTTGGTCCAGAAGCCAATATTTCTCCTGCATCTTCGTTTTCACTTGTTCTTCTGGCGCCGGCAACCTCTGGATATTCCCCATCATTACCATGAGAATTCCCACCATCAGCCTCGTTATCCACAATTACTTCCGGTAAGTTCCCACTATTATCCACATAATCCTCTGATTTGTTATTCCTGGCATTATTTGCTGCTACAGCAAAACTCCCGGCCGCAGCAATCAGCAGCACCGCCACCACAGAAATAACCTGGGCTCTTAACATTTTTTCTTTTGCATTCTTATAGACCGATCTGAAAATCCTGCAAAAGAGATAACTCACAAAAACCACAAAATACGCGAATACGTTAAGTGCATAGCCCTTAACCCCGCGCAGAGCCTTAGGCATTTCAAAGGCCAAAATGTGGATAAAGGTCAGAAGGTAAAAGAGATATGCAAGGCGCTGAAGCTTTTTCCAGGACTTTGGATTCATCTTTTTCCTGATCACAGTAAATGAGGTCACAAATAGCGGCACCATCACAAGGAGCAGTAAAAGAGATATCACAAATTCTACAGTAAAATTTAGTCTCTTTATAAAGCTCTGCCCCAGGGCAATTCCGTGCCCTATAGCCAGAATGCCGCCCAAAATTGAGAGCTGCGCTCTTACAGGCATAGACTTTTTAGCCAGCGTGCTTCCCTGCACAAAGGCCCCTGCAAACATAACAAGGGTGAACAGCGCTCCAACCATGGCGCCCCCTGAAATGTAGGACAGAACAGCCTTAACGGTCTTCAGGGCAATACTTCCAGAGAAGATATCACCTGGCATAAGCTGAACAGTTATCGCTGCAGCCGCTAAAATAACCGCTCCCACATAGTATGGGAGCGGCTTCTTCCTCAGTCTGTCACCGCAGATTTGCACCAATAATACAATTAGACAAAAGGAAATCAGGAACTTCATTATTCCACCGTTACAGCTATGTTAGCGTAGTTATCGCTTGAAATTACAACGCTATAGCGGCCTTCCTCTGCCTGAGCGCTCTTTGCTTCTGATAAAGCTGCGCCGTCGATTGTTACTGTCTCGCCTTCAAGAGCTCCGCTGCAAAGATTTGTCTTTACACTGTCATGTCCCTTTCCGACGATATATACTGCCTCAATCTGAGGATTTTCAAGTCCCTCAGGCACTCCAGTCAGGGTAAGAGTTCCCTCTTTTTCATCTATAACACCTGTAACTTCCACATCTCTGTAAACTGGCTTTACATAAACCGGATCAAAGTTATACACATAAGCGTCATTCTGATTAATGAAGGTTACTGAAACTATCTCTTTTTCCTCAAGCTTGGACAGCTCTGAAAGGTTGTCGAACTTAACTCTCTGGTTGTGAGTATTGTCTGCTTCGATGTTAAAAGAAATTTCGTAAGGCATTACCCAAATACTCTGAAGGTGCTCCATACCTACCTTGAGACCATCTTTTGTCTCTAGGATAACGCCCTGAATATCTGTTCCAATTGGAAGATTCTCGTCTTCTCTTGAACTTCTGATGTACTTAGTTGAGTTTTCCACAACGTTGAGCTGATAATCTCCCCAGTTTGTTCCTGTAAGAAGCTCTGCTGTTGCGTCTGTTACTGTATCTGTAATGTTAAACACTGTTGCCGAGTACTGTGCCTGTCCATTTTCAACGCTTACAATCTTGTACTGCGCAGGTTCTTCATCTGCCTTGGCAAAAGAGTCATTGATCTTAGCAAATTCCTCTGCCTGATCAGCAGGTACTGCCACATTTACATTCTTAACTCCAAGAATGTTGTAGCCCTCTGCATTTGATGTCTCATCCACAAAGTCTGTGCTCATGTTAGGGAAAATCTCATATTTCTTGGCTGTTGCAGATGAAACTGCATCATAAGAATCAGTGCTTGATACATCCCCTGCATAAAACTCAGCATAGGTAAGTGTTGCTGTTCCAAAGACATACTCTGTATTTGGGTCAAGTGCTGCTGCAAGAGGCACTTCCTCCTCTGCAATTGTTGCTTCTACCGAAGCACTTTCTACTGCATCGCTTTCATCAGAAGCGCCCTCCGCAGCTGTCTCCCCGCTTGAAACCACAGACGCAGCATTATCTGCGTTTGCATCTTCTGCCACATTTCCACATCCTGCCATTGCAAATGTCATAACAGCAAGTGTCATAGCTAATACTTTTTTCTTCATACTTTCTGCTCCTCCACGTTGTATTTACATGTTTAAGGCCGGCACAGATATGCGTTTGACTAAAGATACACAAGTCAACACTCGTGCCTGCCTTACGTTTGCTCTTACATGTTAGTTGCCGCTAACACTTAGTTATGATAACAACGAGGTTTTGCAGTGTCAATTGCACTAATTGATAATATTCTTCATCTACTCTTGCATCTTTGTCTGGAACGTTGTCTGGAATTTGAGTAATGCATAGATCATATTTTCCTTTATTCTGCATCATTCTGGCAAGCCACTGTAATGCAAAACAAATAAAAACACAATTCTTGCATCATTCTTTGACACTCGAATAATGCACAAATCATATTTTTCTCTTTTCTGCATCATTCTGGCAAGCCACTGTAATGCAAAACAAGTAAAAAAATTATTTTTGCATCATTCTTTGGCACTCGAGTAATGCACAAATCATATTTTCCTTTATTCTGCATCATTCCGCCAAGCCACTGTAATGCAAAAAAATCAAAAACACTACTTTTGCATCATTGTCTGACACTCGAGTAATGCACAAATCATATTTTCCTTTATTCTGCATCATTCTGACATGTCCAAATAATGCAAAACAAACAAAAACACTACTCTTGCATCATTATCTGACGCTCGAGTAGTGCATATATCAATATATTCCATTTCTTGCATCATTCAATAGCACCTAAGTAATGCACAAATCTAAATTTCCTCTTTTTGCATCATTCCGCCAAGCCAAGTAATGCAAGTTTTAGAATTTCTTAAGTTCCGTATAAGCCATGGGGATTGCGATGAACAAAGATAGCACATCAGCGCAGGCCTGGGCCATCTCTACGCCTGTGATGCCAAGGAATGTAGGCAGGATCAGGATCATAGGGATAAAGCAGATTCCGTTTCTGGCGGAAGCTGTGATAGAAGCCTTGACGCCCTTACCGATAGACTGAAGCATCATGTTACTGATGACGATTGCTCCTGAAAGAGGAAGTGTGCAGGCCTGGAATCTAAGAGCTGCAACACCAACAGTAATCGCAGCATGGTCCTTTGAAAAGCCAGAAATAATGTATGGAGCAAAAATAAAAGCTGCGGCGCCGATACCAACAAGAACAATTGTTGAATACTTGACGCAGAACTTAAATCCCTCTTTTACGCGGGCTGTGAGGCCTGCGCCGTAGTTAAAGGAGCAGACTGGCTGATAGCCCTGACCAAATCCAATAAGAGCTGCTGCCAGCATCATCATGATCCTGCCCGCAACACTCATACCTGCAATTGCAGCATCTGAGCCAATTGAGCCAGCTGTATAGTTGAGAATAAGTGTAGAAATAGCGGCAAGGCCCTGACGGAAAAGAGATGGTGCCCCGCCGTTAATGATTTCCTTAATAAAATGCCAGTTGAGGTGCACATTCTGAGGAAGAAGCTTTATGTTCTCCCCTTTGCTAGTGCCAATAAGAAGTACCAAAAAGCTTGTGGCCTGGCCCATAACTGTTGCTATAGCTGCGCCTCTTACTCCAAGATGGATCACCAGGATAAGAAGTGGATCAAGTACCATGTTCATAACTGCACCGCACATAAGACCAATCATGGCATAGTAAGCAGCTCCCTGGAATCTGAGCTGATTGTTTACCACAAACTGTGCCATCATAAATGGGGCGCCAAAGAGAATTATCCTCATATACTGCATTGTAAATTCAAGAGTCTGGCTAGACGCTCCTCTTCCAAGAAATCCTGCAATTGGTCCTGCGAAGATATTCCCAGTAATAGCAAATATCACACCCAGGATAAGTGCTAGCGCAAAGCCTGTAGAAGCCATTTCGCTGGCTTCCTTATAATTGTCTGCTCCCAGCATTCTTGATAAGTAGTTGCCTGAACCATGTCCGCAAAAGAAGCCTGTAGCCTGGATCAAAGCCATTATGGTAAATACGAGTCCAACTGCTGCTGTGGCAGAAGTGTTGATCTCTGCAACGTCAGATACTCTGGCAACAAAAAAGGTGTCCGCAGTATTGTAGATTGCTGTTACCATCATGCTGATAATTGTTGGAACTGACAGAGTCAGTATCAGCTTGGGCACAGGAGTCTGTGTCATATATTCTCTTCTGTTTTTACCTGTAACTTTTATTGCCATTTGTATACCTCAATTCACACAACAATAACAGCTCTGCTGCCACCACTCTTTTCCTTGGTGACAACTATCTGCTTGTCGATTTTTTCCTTAAGCTCTGTGACATGGGATATGATTCCCACAAGGCGGTTACCCTCAGTGAGCCCTGCAAGAGCATTATAAGCAAGCTCCAATGAGTCAGAATCCAGAGTTCCAAAGCCCTCATCCACAAACATTGTATCGATCTGAATGCCTCCGGCAGATGACTGGATCTCATCAGAAAGCCCCAGTGCCAGTGAAAGAGCTGCCATGAAGGATTCTCCTCCTGACAGAGTTTTGACGCTTCGTCTCGTACCATTGTAGTGATCGATGACGCCAAGGTCAAGTCCGCTCTGCCCCTTGTTATTAGTAGCCTCCTCCAGGCGCTTTAGCTCGTACTGGGCATCAGACATCTTCATAAATCTAAGATTCGCTCTTGCGATTATCCTGTCAAAATATGTGGTCTGAATATAGGTCTCCAGCATGATCTTCTCCTTGCCGGAGAGCTTGCCGCTTGCGGTATCTGCAAGAGAGTTCATCCAGGACAGGCGCTTTTCTGCCTGGGATAGCTCTTTTTGTTTTTTCTCGATGCCTGCCCTTACGGCCTCATTACTCTCCATTCTTGCATTTGCGCTGGTATAAGCATCAGTCTGTAAAGCCCTCTCTCCCTCAAGCTCACTCTTTTTAGCAAGAAGTACCTCCATATCAGGAGCCTTGGCATCTATGAGAGACTCCTCAAGTCCCTTGATCTGCCCCTTTAAAAGGCTTATCTTCTTGGCATGGCTCTTAAGCTCTTTGTCTGCCTTGTCAAAAGAGCTTTGTATTGCCGACACTTTAAAGTCCAGCTCGCCTATCTTTTCTTCAGCCTTAGCCCTATTCTCAAAGCTAAATCCTGCCTTTAGGCTCTCGCACTGCTTCTTATCAGCTTCATGGCGGCTCTTATCTGCCGCAAGCGTCTCCTTCTGAGAGGAAGAGAGCTCTTTTAACTTATTAAGCTCACTTTCAGTTTCAGGAACTATCTTTTCAAGCTGGTTTTTTCTGGCTATGCGCTGGTCCTCAGCCTTGATAAGACCTGCTACCTCAGAAATCTTCTCAGATAAACTTTTCGCAAGCTTCTCCGAAGACTCTTTCATATCTTCCAAACTAAGAGGCTCAGGGCCTTTCATATCATTCCTATAATCTATACCTGAAAAAAGCTGCCCTTCGCCATCGTAACTCTTTCCTATACCGCCACCAGCAGTATTCTCACCTATACCGCCACCAGCAGCATTCTTACCTATTCCACTATCCGCAGCAGTACCACATGCGGCAGCATCACTTCCAGCACTTGTGATAATATCTCCCACAAGCTCCTCATGCTCTCTCCTTGCATGCTCAAGGCTTACGTCAAAAGAGCTGCCAAGCTCGCTGCACTTTCTGCTGGACTCTGCTACCTCTTCTCTGGCCATGTCTGCATCTTTCTTGGCCTTTTTAAGCTCAGCATCAGTTGGAACCTCCATTGACAGTGACGCAGGACTTGGGTGATTTCTTGAACCGCAGACAGGGCAAGGCTCTCCTACAACAAGGGTTGTGGCAAGCACTCCCGCCTGGCCATCTCTGTAGAGCTTAAAAATATGCTCATAAAGACCGTTCTTTTCCTGGTAGATATGATCAATCTCTTTATACTCTTCCCTGGCCTTTTCCAGCGCCTTCTCATCTCTTTGAAGGGCTGTAACCTTCTTATTTAGGACATCAAGCTTATCTTTCCTATCTTCAAGCCCCTTTTTCTCTGATAAAAGATGTTCTTTATTTGCTCCAACATCCTGATAACCAGAAAGTTCCCTTTTAAGCTCCTCAATTTCAGAAGCCCTTTCCTCCTGAGCCTTTATAGAAACCTCGATACTCTTTTCCAAGGCTACTATGTCTTTCTCAAGCTTACCAGTAGCAAGAAGTACTTCCTCATATTCCCTATATCTTGGAAGTTCTGCCTCTATCTGGGCCTTCAGCCTGCTGTAATCATCCTTTTTAGGAAGCTCTTTTTCCGCATCTTCAAAGGCTTTCTTAAAGCCCTCTTCCCTTGGAAGCTCCTTTTCAAGCTCTGCTCTGGCTTTTTCAAGGTCTGCTACTGCTTTTTCAAGCTGCTTGGCCTTTCCAATATTCTCATTTACTTCTGAAAGGGCCTTATCAAGGCCCTCTATCTGCTGCCTTGCCGCATCCTTCCTGGCCAGGTCTCCAGACAGGAGCTTTTCAATAAGCTCCATCACATCGTCTATGACCATCTCTCCTGCTCTTGCCTTGTCCGCTTCCAGCACTAGCTGATCGTCCGACCTGCAGACTATGCCTGAGATGTACTGTTTAACACTCTTTTTGGCATCCTCACAGGCCACATAGCTCTTTTTGCGCTCAGCCTCAAGCTGATTCTGAAGAGTCTGATAGCACTCAGTCTTAAAGAGCTTTCTAAAAATCTCCTGGCGCTCCTTGGTATCAGCCAGAAGGAGCTTTAGAAAGTCTCCCTGAGCCAGCATTGCTATCTGGCTAAACTGGCCTCTGTCAATTCCAAGAAGTTCAGTAACTGCACTGTTTACGTCCTTGACCTTGGTTATCACTTTGCCATCCGGCATGTGGAGCTCTGCGTTTGGAAGCTCTTTTTTCAGTCCCTCTCCGCGCTTTGCAGGGCGCATATACTCTGGATTTCGCTTTATAAAATACTCTTTTCCCCCATGGGTAAAAGACATCTCAACAAAGGTAGGTGTGTCGTCATCTGCGTACTTGGAGCGCAGCATGTTGGCTTCCCTGCTGCCTCCGCTGGCCTCTCCGAAAAGAGCAAAACAGATAGCGTCAAAAATAGTGGTCTTGCCTGCCCCGGTATCTCCCGTTATCAGGTAAAGCCCTCTTTCCCCAAGTTCATTCATATCTAAATCTATCGCCCCGGCATATGGTCCAAAGGCGGAAAGTTTTATATTTTCTGGTCTCATCTCTATTCCTGTATTCTCCCCTACGTTCCCCTTTATTATCTCAAGATACTTACAGTCTATTAGCTAGCTTCTCTTTACTTATTCCAGATACTCTCTATCAGTCCGCTTACTAGCTCGCGCTGTTCATCGCTCATTTCCTGGTTGTTCTGCTTTTCATAGAATTCCTCAAAAAGCTCAATTGGAGACTTCCTCTCAATATCTGTAGCCCCCTCGATAACCTTATTTTCCCTGGTTCTCGTATTATCATAGGTAAGCTTCATAAGATTGGGATAAATGATCCTGAGTTTACTGATGGCATCAGGAATATCCTCTTCATCAGTAAGGATTGCATGGATGTAATCTTCTCTCCTTGTTCCCTCGTAGTTTCTTTTATCTGAAAGTTCCTCGTAGGTTCCTCTGATCTGGCGAAGATCTCGCAGAGGCTCAAAGGGCACAAGTTCTATCTGGACCTTGCCTTTTTCTTTTACCGTGACTACTGTCAGTGACTTGTGGTGGTCCTTCTCGGAAAAAGAGTACTTGAGGGGCGTTCCGCTATATCTGATAGTATCTCTCTTAACCTTCTGAGGACCATGGATATGGCCAAGGGCCACATAGTCGAAATCATCAAACACAGAAGCATCGACGTTATCAAGGCCGCCAACAGTGATTTCCTCAGATTCGCAGCGCTCTGCCCCGGTAACAAACTGGTGGGCAACCAGGATGTTGCGCTTTGTAGGATCTATACTACCATCAGCATGCTCTAGCGCAACCCGCACTGCATCTGTGTAGTCCTTAATATCCTCCTCAGGGTAAAAAGACCTTACTACTGCAGGCTTAATAAAGGGCAGCATGTAAAGATTTACATCACCGCTCTTTTCTGAGTACTCATCAAGTATTGTAAAATGCATAAGTTTTCCATCATAAGCTGGAGATAAGTGGATTCCTGCCTGGTCTATGATACGTGAGTTTTGTGCAAACCTCACAGCGGAATCGTGATTGCCACTAATGGCATAGACTTCAAGCTTACGCTTTGCAAGCTTACTTAAGAAATCATCCCATAGCCTTACAGCTTCCTCTGAAGGCACGGATTTATCGTAGATATCCCCCGCAACAATTACTGCGTCGGGCTTTATCTCATCAATTCTGTTGATGATCTGTATCAGAATATATTCCTGATCTTCTATCATTGAAAATTCGTTAACTCTTTTTCCAAGATGAAGATCTGACAAATGTACCAGCTTCATGAAAATCCCCTACTTTCTGCAGGTTCACCCTGCACTCATTAAGTATAACATATGGGGACTATCAATGTGGTCCAATAAATGTACCACCTTGCCATTCATAGATATATTCCTTGAATGCTAAGGTGGGTATGATTTCAAATCAAGGACTCCCAGTATTTGCTGGCTTCTTCCATCTTTTTTATAACGTTCTTCTCTCCCGGCCCTTTTACATTTTCAAAAAGGCTGCTGATGCCCTCCACAGCTCCGTGGCCCAGATTATCATATATAGGGTTCTTATAATCCTCTCCGGCATGCCAGAATTTTATTTTCCCATTAAATTCATTAGATGGTCTTTTGTCGTACTCTTTTGCCAGTTTATAAGCGGCATCAAGGCTCTTTTTCATATTATCATAGTCCTTATAGCAGGACTGATTTATGGCCTTGAGAGCAAGGCAGAATACCTTGACCTTTGTAAGATAGCTTGTCTTCCCATTGGAAGTGGCATCAACTATATCTATGCACCAGTCCATGAGATCTGCTGCCTCCTTGTAGGAGGCTGGCTTATCCATGGCCATAAGGCTTACATTCATTCCGGTAGCAAGCTCTATACTCTGCACGAGTATCCCTGAAAGTGCCCTGGTATACCTGTCCAGGGTTTCTTCTTTCTTGCCCAGCGCGCGATAGGCCTGGGCAATGCCTATTTCCGCAGCGCCTCTGTAGTTAATCTCCTTAAATTCCTTGATAGACTCATTGGGATAGTCGCTTATCTTGAGTTCTGCAATCTTGTATCTTATTGACAGTTCATTGTCATCGATTCCAGTATTCTGATCCACATAGCGAAGCGACTCCTCAAATAGTTCAAGGGCTTTCTCCCTATATTCTTTCTTGAAGTTCTTAACAGCGCTGACCGTCACATAGGCATTGGCGCACTTATTTAGAATGCGGTAGTTCCCCGGGTATCTGACTATAGCCTTTTCCGCTTCCAAAATTGCCTCATCATAATGACCATCAGACAAAAGTTTCTCTATCCTGTCTATAATGTCATCTACGTTCTTGGAGGAAATGGTATAGCCAAGTAGCGTATCAACAGATATGTCAAAAAAGTCTGCCAGGTCCATAAGGGTCATAATATCAGGGATGGTACTGCCACTCTCCCACTTCGACACAGCGCCCACTGTAATTCCAAAAGCTTCAGCCAGTCCTTCCTGAGTCAGCCCCATTTCTTTCCTGTATTTCTTTATATTCTCATGCAAGTTAAGCTGCATTTAAGGATTCCTCGCTTTTAAACGTATTAGTCAAAGTGCGTGAAACTATTATGTATAGGCACACTATCACATCAAAGCCCCCGGTAAGAGTAAAGATCACATCTGTTGGAAGGAATGCTGCCAGAGCACTCACAGCAAGAGACATTATTGGTGTTACTGCTTGTCCTATGGCATTCATGATAGATGCTGCTCTTGCAAGATACTGCTCCTCAATAAGCTCTATAAATTCTACCTGCAAAAAAGCTGTAAGAAGCGAAATAGCAAGTCCCAACATGAAGCTTGCAAAAGCCACAAATACATACATAAATACTACACTGTCATAAGCTGGCTTTGCAATAATAAGAGAAATATAATATATGCCAATTGCAAGGCCTCCACTGATCACAAATATCTCTTTTCCTATAAATTTGCTAAGAATAGGATATGCAACAGTACCTATAAGAGTTCCAACAGTAACAGTGATGCCAAGAACTGATAAAACTTCTGCGCCACCTCCGAGAACTTCGCTTGCAAGCGGAGCCTGAAGGCTGTTAAGCGGAACCAGGATTCCGTTCAAAAAAGCTGCAAATAAAACGAGGAATCTGGCAACTTTACTGCTAAGGACATATGAAAAGCCCTGTTTAAGCGTTGAATAATAGTTACTTAAATTACCTTTTACATTGGATGGCTCATCATTTCTCATCTTTACAGTTGAGATCAGAAAGGCTGATAAAAGAAATGTCGCCATATCTATATAAATTGCTCCCGCAGTACCGACGAAAGCAATGATACCTGCTGCAATTCCCATTCCAATAAGCTCAACTATAGTACCAAGTGCTGTAGACAAAGACATTCCATAGGATAAATCCTCTTTATCCAGGACCTTAGGTGTTACTGCTGAACCTGCAGGAAGTCTGAAGGCCTCTGCTGTTGAAATCGCAAAAGTTGTAATAACAAGCATCCAGGCTTCCAGAAAGTTAAATAAATAGCCTGTTGCAATAAAAGCAACACATATAGCTCTTATGATATCAGTAACAACCATAACCGGTTTCTTGCGCTTTCCTTCTACCCAAGCCCCGGCAAGCGGCA
Organism: Butyrivibrio sp. INlla14; assembly: GCF_900102515.1. GTDB lineage: Bacteria > Bacillota > Clostridia > Lachnospirales > Lachnospiraceae > Butyrivibrio. The sequence goes on along the minus strand of NZ_FMVS01000014.1, from coordinate 41,134 downwards.
TTATAAGAACTGACGGAAGTTTATTCACACCATATATTACAGCTGACCACATAGCATTACTGGTAAGCTCGTAGATAATCCAGGCTGATGCAATGGCATCCACAGAATCCCCAAAGCGGTTTATCAGTGATGCCATCATCAATTTCATGTACTGAAAATTCTTCAATATGTTTTTGTATCCTGTACTTTTATTCATATACGCTTATCTCCTTGCTTTTTGATAATTAAATTCTATAAAAGGCAGCGATAAAGCGTAATACACAGGTATTATCAGTAGGAGTAGAAAAACTTTCCTGTTAGGAAAGCCGTGTAAATTATTATAATTATTATGTAATATATACTTGACATATTGCTATTAGGGTATTATTATAAAATCACAACAAGAGCAAACGACGTCGCGATCAAATAACATTATCAATGAGTAATCTTTGGAGGTGTATGATGGGAAACAACATTTTTGACATTTTGACAACTGTAGCAGTATTTCTGGTACTCTTCCTAATTATCATGATCATCAGGAAGAAGCTAACAGGCAACAATGAGCATTATGATGAGAGGCAGATTCTTGTAAGAGGCAAGGGCTATAAGATCAGCTTCATGACAACAATATTACTCAATGTCTTTTACGCAGTCTTCTTTTATGGCCCTTCTAAGGATATTGTGTCACCACAGTTTGTAGTAATAACTATTGCCTTTATCGGACTCGCTATCTACGCAATTTACTGTATTTTCAATGATGCATATCTTCAGGTTGGACAGAAAGTCGGTACCTGGATGACACTAATTGCATTTGTAATAGCCTGCAATTTACTGGCATTTTTCGCAAGCAGTACCAAGGGCTTTACTGAGGATGGGCTTGCAACAGGAAGCTCTTTAAACCTCATGGTGGCAGTATTGTTCGGCGCAATCCTTGTATCATTTCTGATCAAGCGCTTTATGGATAAGAGAGGTGATTCACATGAAGAATCTTAAGATGAAGGCTGCCAGAGCAGGCATGGATCTGTCACAGCAACAGCTTGCAGAAATGTGCGGAGTCTCCAGGCAGACAATAAATGCTATAGAAAAGGGTGATTACAACCCCACTATCAATCTGTGTATTTCAATTTGTAAGGCCCTGAACAAGACCTTAGATGAACTGTTCTGGGAATAAGTCGAGTAGAAGGCGATTAGTCTTCAATAATGAAGCCTGGAGCTACGGCAGTTCGCTGTAGTTCCAGGCTTTTTATATCATGAAAGCACAATATTGCGGATTCTTCTTGTAAGATGGCCTGTGCCATAATCTCTCATCTGTGTCAGCATGATCATTGTTGTCCTGCTCTCCGGATCATTCATGAAGTAAGCACCCAGCCAGCCATCCCAGCCGTATTCGCCCTTGTGGCCGATGATAAGGGCCTGTTCAGGATCAGTCATGATACGCATGAGATTTCTGTATGAGTGTCCCTCAAGACCATGCCAGTTATCGAAGGCATGCTGTGGGCCTTCCTTGAGGGAAGCATTAGTCATAAACTTAACTGTAGCTGGAGTCAGGATTTCTTTTCCCTTGTAGGTTCCGTTATTAAGCAGCATCTGACCGAAGTGGGAATAGTCATCAAGAGTTGAGAAAAGGCCTGCCCCGCCTGATTCAAAGGCATTTGGGTTTCCATCATTTCTGATGATGAGATGGTCTCCTGTAAATTCTCTGAACTCTCCGCCGTGAACCTCATAAACTCGTGACAGGCGGGATTTCTTTTCCTCAGGAACAAAAAAGGCTGTATCCTTCATTTCAAGAGGGTCAAATAGTCTCTCCTTCAAAAAGTCGCCAAACTTCTGGCCTGTAGCCTTCTCAATTACAGCTCCCAGAACGTCTGCGCTTGTTCCGTACTGGAAATAGCTTCCGGGAACAAACTGGAGAGGAAACTTGCCAATCTCATCAGCAAATTCAAGAGTTGACATCTGATGCTTCTGTCGCTCATCCTCAGACATTTCCCTATAATCAGCAATATCATAAGAGTTTTCCAGCCTTCTGACAGCATCTATAAAAAGAGCTGACGTAGCTCTCTCAGCTTCTGTGTTAATTCCAGGATAAACAAGTCCTGAAGTCATGTTCAGAAGGTCAAATATTCTCACCTTTTTATCATCAGGTACCTTCTGTATCTGGCCATCAATAAGGCATGTCTGGTTCTTGAAGCCCTCAAAAAAGTTTTCTACAGGCTCATCCAGATCAATGACCCCATCCTGCATAAGAAGCATTGCTGCTGCCGCTGTAACTGGCTTTGACTGGGAGTAAAGGTGAACAATAGTGTCGCGGTTCATTGGTATATCTTTGGCTATATCAGCGTGACCACTCTGGGCATAGTAAGTTTCCTGCCCATCCTGAGTTACTAAAAGGTTAACTCCCGCAACCTCCTTATTGGCCACAGCCCTGTCCATGGCCTGCTGAATCAGTTTCTGCTTGTCTCTCATACGATTATCCTTTCCTCTTCAAACAAAATACGATATTATCCCATCTTTGCTTTTCTTACCTTAGTTACCCGTTAAAACGCGCTTGTATATACTCAAATAGTTTAGGTATATCATCCAATGCATTATCACAAAATTTGATATACTCTTTCTCCCCAAAATAACTTTTTTCACTGAAAAACTCTTCTCTAGCAGACCTTGCTTCATATAGATGTTTCAAAGCCACCACTGATAATATATAGTTTCCTTTCTTCGAAAAAGGATCTCTAAACATCTGCCATTTTTCGTTTCCGTTGAACTCTTCCACTGACTTTTTTAGGGCGATAAATACATCATTTTCACATTTAACCCTAAAAGTCAAAAATGGTATATGCCTATACAAATCTTCTGAATTGTACATATTAAAACGCATCCACTCAATCGGGAGAATACTCCTTATTACTTTCGCTATAGAAGTTTCATTTTCTTTAACTGACTCAATCATAAAATTAGCACCAGAATTCATTGTACCATATCGTCAATGATTCCTAGTGCCAAAATTACTAGTATTAAAAAAAATTACTCAGACATTCGAAGCTTTCAGCTTCTTCATTGCACCGTTAACTGGCCTATACAATACCAGCATCAGTACAAAGTTTCCAGCACAGTGGATAAAATCCCAGGGAATCCCGGCTATCCACCATACAAATCCGGCTCTAATGCCATTTGCAAAACCGCCGCTGCTCCAGCCTATCACCACATAAGGAATGGAACATAATGCGCCAAAGCAAAGTCCGAAGATTCCTGACACAATTGCCCAGAAAATAGCCGAATCATTCTTCCTGAGAAACCAGGCTATCAGCACCAGCAGAGGCCAAGCGTAGAGATACATTATCCACCACAGATTCATGCCGTAAATACTGCCCTCAATCAGGATAAAAACCGGCACTACTGCCACTATTTTCCATCCAAAAAAGAGTGTGAACATGATGATCCAGAAGCTTGTGAGCTCAATATTGGGCAAAAAAGCAAGTGCTGCCTTGGAAACCTCTATTACCGCAACCATAAGCCCTATCTGGGCAATATCCAGTATTGTTATTCTTCCAGAAGTACTATTAGACATACTATAAATTACTGTGCCTTTTCATAAGTCCATGTGTATGTATCGCCATCAGTTACAGGCTGTGAATCGCAGCCGTACTGGCCATATTCGCCGTTAACATAAAGAGCCCAGTAAGCTCCGTCTGTTGCATAGTCTGCTGTCTCGCCGTTAATAGCTGAGATCATGATTCCGTACTCAGAATCTGTTCCATCATAGCTAAAGCCCTGGTCATGAAGCTCATCCATAGCGATGCGGAGGAACTCTGCATCTGTATCAAGTTCGTAGTCAGTTGTAGCGCCTTCGCTATTTACTACTTCTACAGTGATGTGCTTGTCACCCTTTGTGGCCTTTGGTCCAAATACCTTCCAGCATACTGCAAATGCAGCTACAAGAACTACAAGACATACTAATCCAATAATAATCTTCTTTGTGTTGTTTTTCATAATATTCTCCTTCTGTCAACATTTTTCCTATCAAGAATATCACAGAAAAAAGACTGAATCAATTTGATGATGTAGGCGCTGCAGTCAGATTCTCTCCTTAAAAACATTTGTACAGGGCATGGATTCTGGAATACATGTGATGTCATGCGGGTTTCCGGGTGCAACCATTATCGCTTACAAGATGTATAATGTATGATATAGGTGTCAAAAATCAAAATGAGTGCATGCTCCCTTGTTAAGCATTTTGATTTTCTGATCCGAACAAATATTCAATAAAAAGGTGGGTTTCAATATTCATGGATGATTTATTCGCATATATTCTGATTGGGATTTTAATAATCACTCCTCCAGTAGTCAGCATCTATAACTTCATAGGTCTATTCCACAGATTCAGGAACAAGGTCGCAAGGAATATCATCTGGGCAGTCACAGCAATAGTCGGTGTTCCAGAAACAGTGCTAAACCTGGAGTTTCTCTGTGATGTAAGCTTTGAAAAGTCCTGGACTGAGCAGCTGTACAACGAAATGGTTCATCAGCCTATATGGACTAACAGTTACCCTACACTTATTATTCTATGCACTGTAGGAGTCATTGGCTTTATAATCCTGGCTGGAACTGACTCTGCAAAGGTTCCACCTCTTGTTACTGTCTTGTCCATGGCTGCATCCTACATCCTGCTGGGCTTTATGATAGTGTGCTGCATACAGATTTCAAACCATGCATTTGAAAAATTCATCGCTCTTAGCTATATACTTCCCATTAACATGATCTTTATAACCTTCAATCTGTTTAGGGAAAAGATAATGGAATGGAACGGATGTGAACTTCATAATAGTGACGCTTTTGGGAAAAATGCTTTCATCAAAAAGCTTAACGAGAGTCTCCTTCGCTCTGAAAAATGGCCGCTTTACGCCTTTATCTTCATGATTCCGCTTCTTGGCATAGTTCTTTTGATACTTATTTTATTTGGTCAACAGCCAGATGCTGTGATAAAAGCCTTTACAGAGACAACCAACTGGGCCTTGTCAGGTCAGGAGGGCCCACAGAACCTGTACTATGATGAGCACTATCTGTGCACTGTTGCTGCCGGCGGCCATAAAAAGATTGTAAAGCCTGTGAGAAAGGGCATTCGCCACGGACATGACGTTATCGTAAACAGACAGCTCATGATAGCCAACGCCTTTGAAAACGTTCTTGAAGAAAAGACACCACGCTTCCACAGGACAGTTCGTGCTTTCTACGATAAGTACGGCTTCCCAATTGCTGACCACATCAGGCATAACAAGGTTGCCTGCGATGTAACTTATTTTGTTATGAAACCTCTTGAGTGGATTTTTCTTGTAGTTCTTTATCTTGTGGATGTAAATCCGGAGAATAGGATTGCAGTGCAGTACCTGCCTGGAATTGATAGAAATTAAGAAAGATAAGAAGCTGATATATTGCAGGTAACAATATACGAAATAGTATATTTATAAAAATACTAGTTACAGATTGGAGCCAATATGAAAAGAGGATTAATTAGAAACTCGACTATAGTCTTATTACTTGTTATGTTGACAGCCTGTGCAGGACAGGAAAGCACACCTCCTAGCAAAGAAACTAAAACAACATTTCCAGCCACAGATGCGCAAACTGCCACAGATTCAAAATCACAACCAGATAATGCTTTAACTGTATCGTCATACACCGATGAAAATGCTCGCGCAAGGGAATTTTCCACAGACACCGAGTACGGAGTTTACATTGGAGTTGAATATGATGAGCTGCCAGAGGATATCAACTATGATGTACTGGTAATCGACGCCCAGTACTATACTAGCAAGGAGCTTGATCAGCTCCATAAGACCAACAAAGAAATCTATTCTTATCTCAATGTTGGGTCCCTTGAGGACTTTAGGCCCTATTATGATCAGTTTAAAGATATAACTCTTTCCCCTTATGAAAACTGGGATGGAGAATATTGGATTGACGTATCCAAAGAAGAATGGCAGGAATATATTGCCCAGCAGATTGCTCCTACTCTTGCAAGAGGCGGAGTAGATGGTTTCTTTATTGATAACGCGGATATTTATTACATGTATCCTACAGATGAAATCTATGATGGTCTCACAACCATCCTAACCACAATAAAGAAACTTAACAGAAAGATCATCATAAACGGTGGAAACGACTATGTCACAAGATACCTTGAAGAGAATGGCACACTTACACCCGTCCTTGACGGTGTCAATCAGGAAAGCGTATTTACCTCTATCAACTGGGATGAGGGCACTTTTACCGAAAGTGCTGCTGAAGACAGAGAATACTTCCTCGACTATCTCTCCCAGGTAGCAGCAGATGGCAAAGCAGTCTATGTCCTTGAATACACTAAAGATGAAGCTCTTGCAGAAATGGCAAAATCTGAATGTCGAGGGCTCGGCTACAAAGTCTACGTTTCAAAAAACCTCGAACTTAATGGTGAGTAAAAATATGTATCTTTATCTTTTTCTTGCTGCAGCTCTTTTTTCTGCAATCTCAGCAAGTCGCTTGTTTATTTGATTTCTGATAAAGTCCTGATCTGACTCTTTTACCAGATAATACATATATGAGTCTAAAACAAGACTCTGTGGAAGTCCTCTTCCTACCACCTTAAAATTCCTAAAGCCCAGATCTATATAATCCTTCATCTGGTCTCTGCTAATGAAGGCGGGCTTATCTTTGCAGTCGGCAAAAGATTTCTTTTCCTGCCTGTTAGGGCAGTTAAAGGGCCTTGCTATCTCGTATTCAAGCTGGTGAAGAGACTCATCCTTGTAGTGGTCTATTCTCTTTGGACAATTAGGGAAGCATATTTCATCCACCAGAATTTCCACCCTGTCTGCCACTGGCCCAAGGCTCTCTAAGACTTCCCTGTTATGATTCAGGTCATAGTCCAGAACCACCATGAAATAGTCCTTTTCAAGCTCTTCATGGAGCTTATCAGGATCAGTTATCCTCTTGGTAGTAGAGGAAATGAACTTGAAATTCGGATACTCTTTTCTAAGATAATCCTCTAAAACAGGCCTGTTGACCAAAACCTGATTCTCCCCGTTGTCTGCAAGGCGCATTATCAGGTTACAATAGGTGTCGTAAACGTGCTTTTCCTCTATAAGAGAGTTTGTCCAGGTAAAGCGCACAGGAACGTGCTTGGAGTTAAAGAGCTTTATAGTGCGCTCAATCTCGTTCTTTGGGCAAAATCCCAGAACTGTTCTGCCACCATTCCATATTGCCCCAGGAAAAGTGCCATAAACACTGCCTACGCGATAATTGTCATTAAAGCTGTTTGGAAACTCCCTCATTAGATCAATAAGGGTGCTGTTAAGATCCCGGAATACACTAAATCCAGGTAAGTGCCAGTAAATATAGTCTCTCATTTTATCCCCCCGAAATACCATTTTACACTTGCTTAAATTCATACCTTGTAACCCCATACAAGCATATTTTATTATACCCTCGAGGGCTGAATTTTACTATATAAAATTGCAAGCAAATGTAGGCGAGGATTTGTATAAGAACAAAGAGTCGCTTGCGACGGCGGAGTAGATCTGTATTTTAGGTATAAGTGATTTATAGAATTTCAATATCTATACGTTGTACCAAAAGTCCGAACATTTTTCCATCCAAATAAGAAATGTCATAAATGCTATCATCATCTATTTCGAAATCTATATCGGATTTAAATATTCTATTATCTACATCTAATATTCCATAAATCTTGTAAGAATATGTTTTTCCTACACGTTCTAATCTACATTCTTCATCATCACATTCGCATACAGAATAATCATCATACAAAGAAAGCTCGCATTTTACCTTATCTCCGGCCACGTGAGTAGTCCCTACATTACAGAAACATACAAGCTCTACCCCATCAATTTCTATAGTTATTTCTTCTTCGTCCACCGCTTTTATAAAACAGTTATGATACATACTACCTATCCTTTATAATTTTCACTCACCAATGGCATTATTTAAATCATCCATGAATGCTTCAAACTCGTTACCTAAAGATTCTTTTATCTCTGCCATTGCTTCAGGAGTCATAATCTGTTGAACTTTACTAACAATTTCCTTATTGTCCAAACCGTTTTCTTTATATAGCAAAACCAAAGTGACATGAATACAAACATTCTCTGTTAAAGAAAAATCTTCTCCATGCTCATATTCGTTTAAAACAGCAGGAAAAACCTGCTTCTCATTGAATCCCATCTGGATAAAACGCTCAAAATCCTCTGTTACATATTCCTTAAGTTCTGAATACTCAAAAATCATTTTCTCATCCTAAATCATCAAAAATCATAGTTGATTGCGGAGAAAGATACTCATCCTTCTTCCACTCTGTCTTTCCCTTTCGTGCCACAAGCACCTGGAAATCATCATATTTCTCAGGATCTTCATCATCCCAATAATACAGCATTCCATAACTTCCTGTAGCAACTTCAGCAATCTCATTAAAGGCGGCAATCAATTCTTCTGACTTTTCTGTCTTACGATTATCACATAAAGTCATATGAATCGTCTGCGGCCCATTTCTTTTGATAATATCAACCTTATTATATTTCAAGTTTGAAACTATCTGCTCAACCTTAGCATAAATCTCTTCTTCATTTATCTCTGTATGAACATCTTCGTTCAAGTGGGTTGCCCATATGGTCAACCATGCCTGTATTTCAATCATTTTTGTTGTTTCCTAATTACAGTCACATTTTAGAAAATATAAAGAACATCATCTTCATTTTCCAAGTTAGCTGCGATGGCCTCCTTACCTTCTTTGAGGTTAGAAAGAAGATGCTCCTTATCATCACCAGAAACGTTTTCTTCCACCCAAGCAATTAAGCTTTCGACCTCTTTAAGAGCAGTATCTACATCTTTTAACCTTATTTCTGCTCCATCCTGAAAAAAATGAATTCCTAATTCCTCTATAGCAGGCTCCAAATAAGTGTCATATAGTCTCTGTGAGGCTATACCAACACTCATAATCTCATCTGCTCCTGCGTACATATCTCCATCATATTTATATAATCCTACTGACATTTTTATTTTCCTCCATATATAACATCAAAAGAATACTCTGGATATTCTTTTCTCAGCATATTTAAACATTTCTCAACTTCTTCCCTAAGAGCAGGAGTATCTGCATCAATTCTAAATACATATTTCTTTATTGATTTTAATGACTCTACGCTTGGGCAGTCTTCGCTTCCAACGATAGATAACCAATACTCTGGCTGTGAAATAGCTTTAATTCTATTAGATCCCTTTTTATAAATCTGTTTATATGCCCACTGTTGCTCGGTTTGAGGGAAATCTGGATTTTCCATATAAAGCTTTCCTGCTGATTTATCTTCATATATTATTCCATTTTTTAAATCAACCTCATCTAGCTCAGTGTTAATTTTACCATGAACATTAACTTCTTTATAGCTGCTTGGATTTGCAGGCTCTACATCAATCATTCCCGGCTTTTTAGGATCTATTTCAATCTCTCCCACCTTTGCCTTTTTGGGTTCTATATCTACAACTCCTGGCTTTGGTTTCGTAGGCTCTACAACATCATAATTTGCATATCTTCTGTAGTTGTTATAAGTCGCTATATCGACTGGAGCAAATGCCAGATTCCCAAGGGTTCCCAGCAGCATATCCTGACCCAGGGCCTTATACTCCGCATCTGTCACAACTCCGTCTGAAGCATATTCAAGATATGTTGGCATATAACGAAGGGTTGCATCCTGGAAAAACTGAGTGTACTGTCCAGCCATAAATGCTGCAAGCTTGCTTGATTGCGTTGCTACAGTATATTCACTAAACAATCCCATAGTGGCGAAGTTCAATCCCGCATCCATCATTGCCTCACCTGTAATAGTACCATATGGATGCTGCACTGCGGAATTAGTTTTTTGAAAGGACAGCCTGTCATATTTTTCTCTTACATCTTCTATCCTTTCATAGGTATCATTCATATTGATAAGCCCCACCATCTCAAGCGCCGTGCATCCTATTTCTACAAGGGCCTCTTCACCAAACTCCTGAACAGCAAGAAAATAATAATTCAAGCCATTGCTCACAGCAGCAAAGAAATCTGTCTTTTCATAAAGTAAACTATAAGCTTCGTACTTTTGATACTCAGCTTTCTGGCGTTCATTAAGGGCATTATATGCATCGTCATAAAAGATTGTGTTGCGGCTCATATACACCAACGTATACTGGGCTTTATCCCCAAAATCCATTTTGCCAAGCTCGGTGAAGTAAATCTTTCTGGCTTCTTTTTCCTGTTCTTTTGTCATTTTGTAGTTAGGATTTAGCCAGGTATATGCTTTATTCTTATTGCTCATACTCTCAAGGAATGACTCTATTCCCTGATCCACATTAGGATTCATAACCTGCATAATGGTAAGATAAGCTAGGTAATTGTTGTCATCTGCAAGCCATTTATCGATGTATTCCTGAGAATATGGGGCGCCACCTTTGGCGATTCGCTCTGCTATCCTAAGTTTCTCGTATTCATCCGGATCGTAATAAGGACTGTTTTCATAATCCTCAAAGAACTTCTCGACATCATCTTTTTCTCCATATTCCATGATGGTAACTATCGCTGAATATAATTCTCCTTCATTCTCCGCTGTACTTAAATCAACCGATCCATTTCCGACGGAAACCTTAATGCTACTATGCGCTTTGACCGCAGTCAGAAGCGTTTCAATACTTTCCTTAAAAGGATCATCTATGAGTGTTGTTGCATCCCCATGTATCTTTTGAGCAAAATTCTGTAGTTTCGTCAACCTGGTATTTAGGCGAAAAACTTTGCTTGAATCAATTTCTTCTATTTCGCTAATTCCCTCTATAGCTGCATCACGTATGGCTTTATTTGCAGCAGCAATGTAACTTTTAAAACTAGTATAGTTTCTAGTAAGCTTGGTCATTTCCTCACTAGCATATGCCTTGCTTACTTTACTCCAGGTTTCAGAATCCGACTTGAATACCTGATTCTTAGCTGAGCCTATATCCGCCCAGGTCTCATATGACATACCTCTTTCCTCCAAATAAAAAATTCATCTGTCACAGTAACGTAGATAAATGCTGCCACTAGCACCATTGCAACCAGAATAGTTGTAACTATAATCTTAGATTTAGCTTTCATGTATTTTCTACCTAATTCCATCACTTAAATCATGTTCTAGTATTATAACAACAGTCAGCCTCTTTTTGTCCCACTTTTATTCCTTTACCTCAATAAAGTGTGTCGAAATTTCTTCAAATGTGTTATTGTTATATGGATGTGAAATTATATGCAGATGTAGCTCTTTTGCAGGATTCATATCGATCTATAAAAAGAGATATAGGAGAATTACAATGAGCAATCAGAATATCGGTACAAAATGTGTACAGGCTGGCTACACACCAGGAAACGGCGAGCCTCGTCAGATTCCAATAATCCAGTCCACAACTTTCAAATATGATACAAGTGAAGATATGGGTAAGCTCTTTGACCTTGAGGCTTCAGGATATTTCTACACAAGACTTCAGAATCCAACAAATGATCATGTGGCTGCCAAGATTGCAGCTCTTGAAGGGGGAAGCGCAGCAATGCTGACATCTTCCGGACAGGCAGCGAACTTTTTTGCCCTGTTCAATATCTGTGAGTGCGGAAGCCACATCGTAGCTTCATCTTCAATCTATGGTGGAACCTTCAACCTTATTGCTGTAACAATGGCTAAAATGGGTATAGAGGTAACATTTGTATCACCAGATGCATCAGAAGATGAGCTCAATGCAGCATTTAAAGATAATACAAGAGCTATGTTTGGTGAGACTATCGCAAACCCTGCTCTTACTGTTCTTGATATTGAGAAATTTGCCAAGGTTGCACACGCACATGGCGTTCCACTTGTTGTGGATAACACTTTCCCAACACCTGTAAACTGCAGGCCTATTGAGTGGGGGGCAGATATCGTAACTCATTCAACTACCAAGTACATGGATGGACACGGCGCTGCTGTTGGCGGAGCTATTGTTGACTCCGGTAAATTTGACTGGATGGCTCATGCAGACAAGTTCCCAGGTCTGTGCACTCCAGATGATTCCTATCACGGAATTACATACGCAGAGAAATTCGGAAAAGAGGGAGCTTTCATCACTAAGTGTACAGCCCAGCTTATGAGAGACTTTGGCTGCATTCAGTCACCTCAGAACGCCTTCATATTAAATCTTGGCCTTGAATCACTACATGTCCGCATGCCAAAACATGTAGAGAACGGACTTGCTGTTGCCAAGTTTCTTCAGGAACAGCCTGGTGTAGTCAAGGTTAATTATCCTGGTCTTGAGGGAGATAAATACTATGAACTTGCCAAGAAATACCTTCCAAATGGAGGTTGCGGCGTAGTTTCATTTGAGCTTGAAGGCGGAAGAGCTGCTGCCGAGAAGTTTATGAAGAAGCTCAAGGTATTTGCGATTGAAACTCACGTAGCTGACGCTAGAAGCTGCTGCCTGAATCCTGCAACTTCTACACACCGCCAGATGACTGACGAGCAGCTTGCTGCAGCAGGAATCCCTGCAGGACTTATCAGAATCAGCTGTGGTCTTGAGGACAAGAATGACCTTATCGCAGATCTTGCTAATGCACTTGCGTAATTGCTGCATTACTAGAAGCTTTGCAATATACAAAAGTATACCTGCCACTTTGATTTGGGTGGCAGGTTTTTTCATATCATAAATTGTCTTCGCCCCACTTTTTCATCTGCAAAAGAATAGGTATAAGGCTCTTGGCCTTTGAGGTAAGATTGTATTCTACGCGGACAGGCATCTCATCATACTGCTTTCTCTCAACAAGGCCGTCTGCCTCTAACTCTTTTAATGAAGTAGCAAGCATGGTATTTGTTATTCCACTTACTGCGCGATTCAGTTCTCCATATCGCACCACTTCTCTGTTGTCGATAACACAAAGGATCATTATCTTCCATTTTCCTCCGACAATGTCCAGGACTTTCTTAAGTCCGCATCCCTTACCCGCAATATCTTCACACAATGGCTCTTTTTTGGCTATTTTACTCATGGTATAGTTTTCCTTACTAGGTATATATTTTTTGCGTACTTGATATACTTTTTATACCACCTATAATAGGATCGTCAAGCAAAGAAAGCAATAAAAATCTTTCAAGGAGATTATTATGAAAAAGGCAATTAATGACATTAGTAGATGCGTGGCTTGCGGCGTCTGCGCTCTGCAATGTCCAAGAGAAGCAATACAGATCTATAGAGGCTGTTATGCCCTTGTAGATGAGGCAAAATGTGTTGGATGTGGCATGTGTGAAAAGGCCTGCCCTGCTGGCACTATAAAAGTAGAAAACAGATAATTTTGGGAGGCGTTATGGCATCAAGTAAGAAAAAGCACTGGTATGATTACCTGTGGATATGGTCAATTGTGTATTTTGCATTAGGCTTTTTTAACATTCTATTTGCATGGCTTGGCATGATAGATTTTATATTGCCACTGGTATTTGCGGCAGTATTTGGAAATAAGTGGTTCTGCAATCATATGTGCGGAAGAGGTCAGTTATTCTGGGTTCTGGGAAGGAAAGCTAAATGTTCCAGGAGAAAGCCTGCGCCAAAGTGGCTATCTTCAAAGTGGTTTCGATATGGCTTTTTAATCTTTTTCCTTACCATGTTTGGAACCATGATCTTCCAAACCTATCTGGTCTTCTCAGGAGCAGGGACACTTAAAAAGGCGATAAAGCTCTTTTGGACGTTTAAAGTTCCGTGGAAGTGGGCGTATAATGGTAGTATCTTCCCTGATTGGGTGGCACAGTTTGGCTTTGGGTTCTACAGCCTTATGTTAACCTCAACTCTAATAGGTCTTATTGTGATGGTACTGTATAAGGAGCGAACCTGGTGCACTTTCTGTCCTATGGGGACAATGACACAAGGCATATGTAAGATCAAAGAAAAGAAAGGTACGGAGAAAAAATGACATTAAATGAAAGAGCTAATAAGGCAGTAGAATTAAAGACTTCAAGCAAGTTCAACTGTGCACAGTCAGTAGCAGTTGCACTGGCTGATGAAACAAGCCTGTCTGAGGAGCAGTTGCAGCAGCTTACTGCAGGTTTCTGCGCAGGAATGGGCAATCTGGAAGCTACCTGTGGTGCACTGATAGGCGCAGGTATGATAACCGGTCTTAAAACTCAGGGACAGGGTACCCTTGGTAAAACCAAGCAGATTCAGGAAGAGTTTGCAAGAAGATGTGGCGCACTTAGATGTAAGGATCTTAAAACAGTCACTGATGGAAAGCCTCTTTGCCCATGTGAAGAGTGTGTTAGAAATGCAGTAATGGTCTACGGCGAAATAATGGGCCTTGAGTAAAAAATAAATATGTTTAAGAAAAGCCATGCGTGTTACTGCGCATGGCTTTTCTTAACAAATCCTATTTCTTCTAGTTTATCTATCATTGCTGTTGCTAAGGCCTGATGCCCCATCTCGTTAAGATGCTCATCATCTACGGGACTTGGCTCAGCAAAATCTGATGCCGCAAGAAAATGCGTTCCACGCCTTGCTGCGATCTGCTTATACACAGCTTTTAGCTGTCTGCTGACTTCTATAGAAGTCTTGTCAAACTCATGATCTTTTTCCGGAAGCCATACCTCTTTTCCCAGAGCAATTGGAGAGACCACTAGGATATTCTGAGGTTTGAGGAATTTCTCAAGTTCATCCAGGCACATTTCAAGGCCCTTTCCTATGACAAAAGAGCTGGCATTAAAAACCTTTTTGCAATCGTTTGTGCCTAGCATGATAACTGCCGCATCCAGTGGATAATTGCTCTCAAGAGAAAGTCTCAGTGTTTCTGCGCCTCTTCTAAAGGGCCTCAGCGCATCTTCAAAGATTGTTGTCCTCCCGCATAGACCATCTTCAATGATCCGATTCTCTGGAAGTGCCTGCTGCACAAGGCTTGTCCACCTTGTGCCCCAAGGGTATCTCTCCATAGTTCCCGGAATAAGCCCCCATGTATTTGAATCACCAAAAAATAAAATGTTCGCCATTATAACCCCTCATAGTAAAATGCTGCGTAACCAATTGGTCTAAAAAAACATGAATTTCATTACGCAATTAGCTTACAAATATATTATGAGAGTATTATGGCGAACCGTAAAATAAACAAATCTGATAGTCACATATAACGCCTGGCTATCACTAAAGAGCTTTTAAACAGGCTGCACAGCATTAACAGAAAACATATAAACATTGAGCGATGTCCACTTGCATATATGGTTGGAGAAAATCCCATCATTGCCATAGTCGCCAGCCCACCAAAGAAAGCTATAAAAATTGTCATGTCAAATTTATTCTCTTCTAATACACATAGGCTTGATCCTAAAAAGCAGATCATGACAATATTTACGCATTCTGCCATAGCTCTTTTGCCAGTTATTACAAAATCAGCAGCCTCAAAATCAGCAAGTGCAAAAAGTCTTGATAACATATAAAAGGTACCATTTAAGCTATCACCAATGCGGTGGATAAAATTAAAAAGGTA
Organism: Butyrivibrio sp. INlla14; assembly: GCF_900102515.1. GTDB lineage: Bacteria > Bacillota > Clostridia > Lachnospirales > Lachnospiraceae > Butyrivibrio. The sequence continues at coordinate 25,635 of NZ_FMVS01000014.1, read as the reverse complement.
AAAGACAAAACAGATAGCTGATAAAACCTTCATGAGTCTGCTATTTCGCTTTAAATTGACCACCAATACGATAAAAGCTAATGCCAGGTAGAGAAATGCGATTCTTTTTTCGCTTTCACCAAGAGCATAATTTATGCCGGTAGAGGCTTTATCAAATACACTATACATTTTGAAATTTGGGTACCACTGGATTATTTCTGATGTAAGCCGAGCCGTATTTCCTGGCATTGCAAGAAAGAAAGCGGTGAAACCAATTGAAAATAGTAATAGCACGCTTCCTAAGACTAAGGATTTAAAAGGCAGCTTATTCTTATTAGAAAATGCACTATATAGTAGCAATAATAACATTCCTGCGCACAATAAAACTGCTATCTGCTCATAATTTGAAGCATAAATGCAGCATACGAACGCAAGCACCCAATCTTTAACAGTTGGAACATCATTAAAAGATAGCTTTACGTAAGGCCACATTGTTACAAGAGCAGTGCTTGTTCCCCATATATAAGACACACTCGCACTTTTCCAAAAAACAGTCCATCTCAAAACACTTGAAGGGAGCAAGATCAGCATCATAAAGAAAAACAGGATAAGGGCCACATCTTTTTTTAACAGCTGCTTATAGTCAAATATCTTAACTATGTAGACTATTAGTAGCATCCACATAAACGCGTTGATAATCTGGAAAAAGATATCCGGTAATTGTAAAAGAAGTACCAGAATTCCCTGGGACAAAATCCTTCCGCCCCAGTTGTTCCCATAAAACCTGGCCCATTCAAAGACATTGCCATATTTATTTATAGCATCCTTTAAAATCAGATCGTCCATCTCAGTATTGATATAGCAGCTTAAAAGAAAAGCCACTATAAATACAAATACGTATGGGCATGCCTTAATTAAGTGTTTTTTGTCTTTGCTTACTAACTGCATATATTTTTTCACCACCATAAGGATTTTTAACAAGAATACCTATATTTGCCTTTTCATATTTATCTGCATAGCCTGCAGCTATATAGGTTTTGAATCCGCATTTGCCATAATCAATTCCGTCGTTAATTTCTTCAGTTACGTCCTCGCGCTCAAAGAGTTTTGTCGGAAATATATATACTTTCTCACCGTCTAAAATACACAAATTATAGTTGTTATAAACAGATTCGCCGTACCACTCCAAGCCATGATTTTCAAACGGATACGTGATTCCTTTTTCGATAAACCATCCAGCTACTAATAAGCCTCCGTCTTTTGTTTTCTCGCAATTCTCAATATCATAATCAATGTCAGCTATGGCTTTTTGCTCCTGGCTACTCATGTTTTCACAAATGATGCTGTTGCCAAAACTGCTGATTTCTCTGATATCTATACGGAAGCGTTCCTGATCAAAAATGAATATCATTCCTATGGAAATTGCTAAAGATATTACGCATGAAATAATAACGAACTTATCAGTTTTCATGTGCTTTCCCCTCTGACAGAATTTCATTTTCTTCTAATCGTTATTATATATTTTATTGTGTACTCGCGCAATCTATCGGCTGGCAATCCGCCTTGAATTGTTGCATTTGGCGCAATGTGAAATGGTGAATGAAATTAGAATGATAGAAAAAAGGAACACAGCTATGACTTCTTGTGATATGAATGAAATTTTTGGATGGAAGAAATGTTCCATCCATTTTTCAATTTGAAATCAGGTCCTTTACAACCTCAGATGCAATGATGAGTCCTGCAACTGATGGAACAAATGATACGCTTCCCGGGGTGCTGCGACGAGGGTGCGGAGTGCTTATGTTACTGGTACTATCTTTGGATTCAGGCTTTATTGGCTCTTCTTCAGAATACACAACCTTTAATTTTTTGACTCCTCTTTTTTTGAGTTCTCTTCGCATTACCTTAGCCAGAGGGTCTACGTTAGTCTTGTAGATATCAGCCACCTTAAATCTTGTTGGATCTAACTTGTTTCCGGCTCCCATTGAGCTCATGACTGGAACATCTTTTTCTTTTGCCTTCATGATAATCTCAATCTTGGCAGTCACAGTGTCCACCGCATCAATCACATAGTCGTAGTCCTCAAAGGGGAACTGGTCTGAGTTCTCTGGCAAAAAGAAGCACTGATGGACGTTGACTTTAAGTTCTGGGTTGATGTCCAAAAGGCGTTCTTTCATGACTTCAACCTTGCTTTTCCCTAATGTGCTGTGAAGAGCAATGATCTGCCTGTTCAGGTTTGAAAGAGCTACTGTGTCATCGTCGCAAATATCTATTTCACCAATCCCAGCACGGACCAGGGCTTCACAGACAAATCCGCCTACGCCGCCTACGCCGAAAACTGCAACTCTTTTATTTGAAAGTTTATTTGCTGCTTCTTCACCCAGAAGAAGCTCTGTTCTTGAAAATTGTTCGCTCATGTTTTCTCCGTTATTACTTCATACCAAAACGCTTTAGGTCTACCTTGCCATTTATGACTGTTACACCTTCCTCATACAGGAATTTCTCCTGCATGTTCACGCCGCCAAACAAAAAGGCTTCTGCTAATTCGCCTTTAGAGTTGACCACACGGTGACAGGGAATACTGTCGTGATCAGGATTCTTGTGAAGTGCATTGCCAACGACTCTTGCCATTTTCCTATCTCCCGCCATCTCTGCTACCTGCCCATAGGTTGCAACTTTCCCCTTAGGAATCTTTTTAACTGCCTCATATATGCGGCGTGTTGGGGTATCTGCAATCATCTTGTAGCTGTCATCAATCCGTGCTGTGACTTGTTCCAGCTCTACTGTTCCATCCAGAAGAATTGTCAGCCAGTTGCGCTTGTTCATATGGTAGCCTGGCATAAAGCCTGGCGTCCGCCCCATCATCATTATGATCTCCGGATCTGCCTTGACATTGATGATTGGTATTTCGTCGTCGGTTGGTAGCCCCAGCTTTTTTCCTGAAACTGACATTATTATGGCAAACCATTTCTGTGAATACAACTCCTTGAATGTAGCATAATCCGGGTACTGATGCCAGGGGTGTTCCGGGGAAATGTTGTATTTTTTCTTTATGTAGGATTGGACAGCTTTTGTGAGGCCATTAGTATCAGTGGTATCAATGATGTTCTTGCTAATACTCATAAAAATACCTTTCTTGCCTTTTTCGTGTAAGACTTCATGATCTATGTTTTACACTAAACTGTGCTTATCATGATTTTCATATAAGCCGTTGTTCCTCGGCCTTTCGTGGAACCTTATATGCAAATCTACTGTACCCTAGCTTGCATATAAGAGTTCGGCGAATAGCTATTTGTTTCGGACTACCAGCTTTTATATGCAAACTTATATTTTGGTTATTTCATGTAAGCCGCATAATTCGGCGGCTTATACGCAATCTTTGATATTTGCATTTTCATGTAAGCCATATGCCTGTGGCTACTCATAGAGCCTTATATGCAAATTTACTGTACCCTAACTTGCATGTAAGGTGTTCTGATAAGCCTATAAATTTGTCACTAGTTTATCTTCGCAACTTCATATTCTTCCAGGCTTCGGCCCAAAAGCTCAATTATTCTGAGTTCATCAACTGCGTCATACACAGCATTGTGGACTTCGCAGTACCGCATGTTGCCTGACAACATTCTTGTAATGGGCTCAACGCCGTAATTGGACTTAAGTCGACCAGTCTTGCAACATGGGAGGGAATCATCAATAGCCCTGTTATGCTGCTTGTAGGCTGCAAGCCTCATGATATCGTACCATTCAAAGCTACCAAGCTCAGGCAAATGGCAAAGATCAAACTTGCCATTGTAAGCGTAAATACTGCCGATTCCCATCTCTTGCAGATAGCTTTTTATAGCTTGAAGAGCTTCTTTACGAGATACTACATGTTCTTCTGTAGATAAGAGAAGTTCCTCACTTGATGGCTTGCCTGACTCTCTATAGTTAAGTGGGGCTTCACATATATTTCTTTTTACATGATAATGCAATACCCCAGAATACATTCCTCCTGATCTATATTCAGGGTCAATGATGTAATACAGGCAATCTATGCACTTAAAGGTCGTGGCATCTGCAATAGCTACTCCTATTGACATTACCTGGTCTCGCCAGTTAGTCTCTGTGTCTATTACAGCAAATCTGCTGGCTATAGCAGATTTCGAAGTTTTAGGCGAAAGGCCCTTGCAATTCTTGTTTTGTAGTTTATATTTTACTTCTGGTGTAGCCTTTTCTAGGGCTTTACTTGAACCGTTAGTACTATTTGCTCTCATTGATCCTCTTGTAGTGCTTCCTGCTGCCTGTCCCTTAGAACCCCCAGCTTTTAACATTTCCAAAAAATCTATTGATGGATTAGAACTCATTATTATCTCTTTCTTAGGTTTTATCGTTTGTTGCAATCACACTCCGATTCAAACAGAATTGGGCAATTAGAATTTTTAGCCTTTTCTAGATAATTCTGAAATTCTGAGGTCACATTCCTGTCTAGTAATCTCGCCATTGTTGCATAGAGCCATAAGGCTCACGCTATTATCTCTTAACTTATATCCAAGCACCAAGATAACGATGGCAAAAACAGGTCCGATTGCACTAATCCATGTTAGCACATTCCAGCAGCCATATGCACCTGTTTCATCAACGATTCCTGTAACAGCATCTGCGTTAATTGCCTTGAAACCAAACAGGGCTAAAAGAAGTAACGATATACTGCTCATAAGAGCCGCTGACAATTTGGTAACACAAGTCTGGATGGAAAATGTTATGCCCTCCTGCCTTACGCCCGTTACATACTGACCATATTCCACGCAATCTGGAGTAAACATATACACTAGAACGTTATATCCAACAAGTCCAACTCCTCGAAGTGCCATGGTAATACTAAGTGCAACAAAGCTGCCATATCCCATAAAAAACTGAATTACTGAGGAAAAAACAAATATCGCAAGACATGCAATATAGAGCCAGAATTTGTCTATCTTTTTGGAGAGCACAGGAATAAATGCAGCAACCACAATTGCCGGAATTATTGCCATAGCAAGAAGAAGTGTCCCTTTTTCCGTATTCCCCAAAACATACTGCGCAAATGTTGGAATAACCGTCTGCACTGTATTTGTGAGTCCAACCAGGAAAAAAGCTATGTAAAAAATAATAAGATATTTATTTCCAGAAAGCGCTCTAAGCATTTCTTTTGCTGTTGGAGATTTTGTTTGCACCTGAGATCTTTCTTTTCCAAATATGAGAATAGGAAGCATCATTGCCATTGAAACTATAGAAAGAGATATGGATAGCAGTTTCCACCCCATGCCTATATAGAGGCTTTCAATTGCCAAAGTCGCCACAACTGCACCGGATGTGCCTGTTACACGGCCAATTGAGAGTATGGAATTTCGTTCATCAACTTTATCAGTCATTGCTGTTGACAACGCAAAAATAGGTGTGTCGCACATAGTGTAGGCCACAGACCACAGGCAATATCCTATTATAACCCAGCCACACTTAGCAGAAAAACTAAGTTCCTGAGGCATGCAAAAGATAAAAACTGTAGTAAGTGGGATAAGAAACCAGGATATTTTTAGCCAAGGCATGAATTTGCCGCCTCTCAAATGACACTTATCCACAATTCTTCCAAAGATAATATCATTGATAACATCCCAAATCTGAGGTGCAATGATCACGGAAGCAGCAACCTTTTCACTTATCCCATGATTTAGTAGAAATAGACTGATGTAACTAGCGATGATCATATAGAACATATTTTGACCAAAGAAATACAGATAGTAGCTTATTCTTTCTCTTTTCGATGTTTGCATGCTTTGCTCCCCCAACAGTCTATGTAAGATGCTGAAAATATCAATTCAGAAACCACTAAACTTTTTACTCGTTGTCACAATATCGTTTACTTAGATTATATCAGATTAGCTCATGCACATGAATTCAATGTCTTTTAAATAATCAGCTATATCAAAAGAATTATCGTAATCTTCGAATGTCATGATCAGGTTATTTCCCTGAATGATTCCCATTTTACTGAAATTACTCATTTTCCAGAAAAAAGATTTCCTATACTCTTCGTCGTCCATTCTGCCGAAGTGTTCGATATAGACTTGTTTTCTACTATTAACATTCAGTACTGTGAAATCTGGCCTGAATACTACTCTTCCATTTTGCTCAAAGGGAAGCTCATATTGGTAGGGGATTCCCAGTCTGAGGAGGGTGTCTGCTATAATGACTTCTGATTTTGACTTTACAATTTCACCATTGGCGGTAGTAAATGTCTTTATCTCGATTGCATTATCGTTTGTATTTTCGGCGTTTTGTAGCTTAAGCGCATTATAATAGGCTATTTGGGCTGATGTTTCTTCATACCACTTCTGTGAATATTCTTCATCTGACAATTCATAGCTAGAAATCAGTGCACGCCTTGCTTTATTATATTTCGTATGATATGTTTTCAAATTTATCGTATCATACGATTTGAGCAAATCCTCTATCAAATTTATCTGTTTGTTTACGTTTTTCTGTACATTCTCTGCGTAGCCTTTTTGAGCTAAAGCCCTTGCTAAATCTCGATTTGATGCCTTGATATAAGTTCCTAATCTATCGTTCTTATTTTCTCTGTAAAAATAGATTGGACTCTTAGTTGCTTGCGCGATGCGAAGTTTTCCCTTGGGGGCTTTTTCAATGTCAAGCTCAGCCTGCTTCCTTATTTTTCTTAGTTTGGATAATTCGTTATTTAGTTCTTCTGTTAACAATTTGATTCCTTTCTGATGGCGCGGCTAGATCTAAATTATGTCCAGTCCATGTCTTACTTGTTGCAAATATTATTTGTGAGTTAGTGCGCTTGAATGTCCGAATGGGACTGCACTTTCTAAGATATTACTTAGACGATGGTGAGAATTATAACAATGAATTTTGGCTTTTGTCAAATATGAATTTTAGGTATTCTTGTTTTTCGTGTAAGCCCTTCAAATCTACCACTTATACGAAAACGTCTTGTGCCGTTCGTTTCATGTAAGCCACTACTCCTTGGCCTTTCGTGAGGTCTTATATGCAAATCTACTTTACCCTAACTTGCATATAAGGTGTTCTGAGGAGCCTGAAATTGTAGCTTACACGAAAGTAATGCTTGCTGCGCTTTTCGTATAAGCCCTCCAAATCTCCCTCTTACACGAAACCCTCCTTAGCCGAGCATTTCGTATAAGCCACAGTCTCACGGCCCTTCGTGAGGTCTTATATGCAAATCTACTTTACCCTAACTTGCATATAAAAATCCCCGAGAAGCCAACAAATGCAGGCCTCCCGGGGAACTATAAATACTCTCAAATACTCTCTCAAATCCTTAATGCGCAATTATTCCACTACCCCAAATCCAAGGATAGTAAACTTCTTGTCTTCGTGGCCTTTAGCCATGCAAATCTCTACAATATGACTTGCAGATTCCTTCTCGTTAAAGAGGATTACTGCGTTGCAGTGAGTCCAGCCAACCTTGAGTGGATCGGCATCCATAACCTTCTTGCCATCAACATAGACTTCTGCTGTGCCGTAGGCTGTGCTTCCTGAATCCTTGAAGAGGAGGAGGAGCTTGCTACAGGTGAGCTTTAATCTGAAAGGATCATTTTCTGTACTAGCATGTGCCCAGTTGTATGGGAGCTCAGCTACAGGCTCGATCTTCTTGTCCATTTCAACCATCTGAAGTTCTTTGTCTTCGCTGTTAAAGGAGCCTTCACTCATAAGAGTAATGTGGTATTTTTTTGATAATCTCTTGAGTTCATGTTTATCAACAAGTTCAACCTTCTCAAAATCAGCGCCGATGACAGGTGTGATCTTATCAAGTTCCTTTTCATCAAGGCTAAAGCTCTCACTTACAGCTTTTCCATTTACTTCATCAACAAGATTGATGAGGCAGTCGCTCATGACCTGGTGTCCAAGGTTACTAGGATGGAACTGGTCATAGAAGAACTGGTTTTTGGATATGATTCTTCCATCGTTTGGAAGAAGTGTAAACTGAGGTGTAACTGCATCCATGATGCTGACCATAGGAAGGTCATAGCGAACTCCTACTGGTCCGAGTCTGTCCTGAAGATTCCAGTCAAAAGAAAAGACTGCAAACAAAAGAACTACCGCTGGCTTCCATGGAAGTGCAAGGGCCTTTCTTACAAGGCTCTCATAGCATACGCCCTTTGTTTCATCTCCTTCATCATTTACAGCAAATTCTATTACAATAAGGTCTGGCTGCTTGGCGCCCTGGCGGAGAATATCTCTTTCAAACCTGCACATACCAAGCTCAGAAGGTGTTCCGCCTACACCAGCCTTAATAAAATCAACTTTTCCGCCATTTGTGTATTTCTTTTCAAAGGTCTCTGCAAAAAGCCTTGGATAACACTTTTCATGGATGGGAATAGCACCTGCTCCCTGTGTTATTGAGCCTCCTATAAAGGCAAGACATACGTCCTCTCCCTTTCCAGCCTTCTGAAGAACTTTTTCAAGTCTTGCTGTGTTACCTGTTTGCATAAGGCTTCGGCCAATCATTTCCTTATAACCCTTAGATGCAAAATCAACCATTGTATCAATAGGCTGGATTGGAGCTACAAATCCATTATTCAAATAAAATCTAACATCTACAGATGCCTGAATTCCAGGTTCCGGAAATTCAAATCTGATCTGGCCAGGCTCCTTGTCGGAAGCCTTCCAGTCAACATCTGACATCTTGATGATTCTTTCCATTCCATCAGTTTCAAAGTCCAGAGTAATCTGTGTGGATGTTGGATCTGTCTGTGTTTCTCCATACATCTGAAAAACAAATCTTACCTTTTCATCTGGAACTCTGCTGGATACACTAACTCCGATCGAGTGTACCATTTTCCTAAAGCCCTCTGTGGTCTTAAGGAGTTCTAACATGTAATCATCAGTAATATTTCCAGAAAGTCTGGCTGCATTTATGAGTCTTCCGTCACTCTCATAAATAAACTGTATTCCTCTGCCGTCTGGCTGAGGTGCACCGTATATATCTTTTCCCTGCATGATAAAGAAAAATGGTTTTTTCTTGATAGGATCCTTAGGTGCCTTGGGTCCTCTAACTTCTTCCGTTCCCATTACGAATACCTTCCCATAAAAGCTTTCTTCAAATTATCTGTGAAAATAGGTAAAAAAAGGTAAAAAAATGGAGCGGCGCCAAAACGCCGCCCCAAAAACATATCAGTTTTAATTATTTGTTAGCTTCGTCAACATAAGCCTTCCATGTGTCACGGATAGCTTCAACCTGCTCTGATACTACAGCGCCAGGTCCGATGTTCCATACGAAGTCTGAACCAAGGTTAAGGTTAGGAACCATTCCGTGGAATGCAACTGTACCCTTCTCAGTCATCATTGTGATTGTCTCATCAACTGCTCTCTCATCGAACTTACCGTTTCTAGCTGTTGAGATGTATCCGTTGTAATCAACGTACTCAGCATCAGGAGCGTTTGTCCAGAGGTTCCAAGCAAATGCAAGCTTCCAAGCCTTCTCAGCATCATAGCAAGCTGGGATAGCAACTGGGTTGTTTGACCAAACGTTGATGTAGTCGTTCATCTTAGGTCCCTTAGGGAACATTACGAAACCAATTTCATCCTGCATATCCTCAAGGAAGTTACCAGGGCATCCTGCATACTCATCCTCTACAAGGAATGCTGCCTGACCGTTAAGGAACTGCTCTTTGTAGTAATCCCACTCAGCGCCCTCTGGGTTAGCAACTTCTGCATCATACTTATCAAAGATGCTTACTGTCCACTCAAGAGCTTCAAGTGTCTCAGGAGACTCAAGGTTGTAAACGAACTTGCCGCTTGCATCCTTATCGATGTAAGAACCGCCGTTTGAGAATACAGCTTCTGTTGTCATAACACCTTCGTTAAGTGTAAGACCATAGATATCTACTGTACCATCGTTGTCCTTATCCTGCTGAACCTTTGAAAGAAGTTCTTCGAACTTATCCCATGTCCATGTTCCATCTGCCTGCATATCATAGATTGAATCAGGATCGATACCAGCTTCTGTAAGGATTCTCTTGTTGAAGTATACACCAGTTCTTGCCTCTGAATATCCAGCGAACATAGCATAGATAGCATCTCCCTTAGCATACTGCTCATGGAGAAGGTTTCTCTGGAACTTGTCCTGTGAGAAATCAAGGCAATCAAGTGTTGAAAGGTCATACATAAGGCCGTTAGCCATAGCAGATGTGATAGCTGGATCATCACGAAGTGTGAAGATGTAGTTCTCATCGCCACCTGTTGTAGCATAGTCTACGAAGTCTGTAGGTGTTGAACCCCAGTCTGACATAGCCTGTGACTTCATTGTGAAGTTGTATGTCTCCTGAAGCCAATCTCTGTAGTTCTTAAGAGATTCTTCATAGTCGTTCTGAGGCTCTGCCTCATCGCCTGACCACCAGTCACGGATAATGATTTCCATTCCGCCGAGGTCGATTGGGTTGCCGTCTGCATCTGTGATGATCTGATATGGATCATATTCGTCAGATGTAGTTTCCTCTGCTGCTGCAGTTTCTGTAGATGCTTCTGCAGTAGCTGTTTCTGTTGTTGTCTCAGCTGGCTGCTGAGAATCTGTTGATGCTGGAGCTTCTGTCTGAGCGCCGCATCCTGCCATGCTTGTGAGCATAGCTGCTGCTGCGATAGCAGCTGTTGCTTTTGTTGTTAGAGACTTTCTCATACTCTAATCCTCCTTGTTAATGTAATCCCCTTAGGATATGTTTAACGGAAAACATCTTAACTTTTATTATAGTTTTTTGCATGGTTTTCCGATAACCAACTATTGCTAAAAAAGAAAGAAAATTCTCAAATATTGCTAAACTTGTTAGACTTGCATTGCTAGTTTACTTCGTTCGCGATATGGCGCATGGCTCCACGCTTCGCGTTCTCGCCATGCTACGTACATTCGGAAATCGCTATGCTCGCTACACTCGCATATCTTTTTTCCTCATGTACGTTCGATCCTCGAGGTTTCAAGCATATGCATGCGAGCATGCATGCTTGAAACTTCTCGTCTCTTTATCGCTCACATCTTTATACCCGTCGCACTGATGCTTTCTACGAAGGAGCGCTGTGCGAAGAGGTAGAGGACGATAAGTGGTACGATGATCATGAGTGTACCTGTTGCCAGGATACAGTTTGAATATGCTATTGAAATTGTTGTCTTAACTCCGTTGATACGCTGGATGTAAGCACCAAGGCTATCTACGATTCTTGAAAGAGCTGTGCTGACAAGCTTGGTATTTCCAAGGAACATTCTGGAGTAAAATCCGTCTGTCCACTGCCATACAAATGCAAATAAGAAGCAAGATGTGATAATTGGCTTAGCCTGTGGAAGCATGATTCTGATGAAGGTCTTTAGTGTTCCGCAGCCGTCTACATATGCAGCCTCTTCAAGGTCTCCAGGGATGTTACGGAAGTACTGACGGATCATGTAAATGTAAAGACCGTTCTTAAGTCCCATACAGCCTGCGCTCATCAGATAGTAAGGAATCTTTGAACCACGAAGGTTGATGCCCTCTCCATTGATAAGCTTGAAGATTCCAAGGATATCAAAATATCTGAAGTGAAGGTGCAGTGAGCTGGCGATTGTCTGTGGTGGAATAAGGATTACAAGAATAACCATTGCAAACCAGAATTTCTTTAAAGGGAACTCGAATCTGGCAAATCCATATCCAACCAGAGTACATACTGCAATCTGAAGAGCAGCGATTGTCAGGGAGATAAGAAGTGAATTCATTACTGCCTGCTTGTAGCTCATAAGCTCTGCTGCGAGTCTGTAGTTACCTGTTGTAAAGTGTTCAGGAATTGAAATAACTATCGGGTTATAAAGGTCTTTTTCTGTCATAAAGCTGACAGAGATTTTGTTTAAGATAGGCTGGAGGATAAGGAAACACATACCAAACAAAAGTATGAACCTAACAATGCTTACTCCCCATTCCATTATTACCTTCTTTAGAAGGTAGCCACCTGAGAGTCTATTTCTTTCCCAAAATGTTAACTTTTTATATCCTGTTTTTGATTCCATATTAGTCATAGTAATAAACCCTCTTAGATATGAAGAATGATGTAACTCCTACAAAAGCAAGTACCAACAGGAAGTATATCCAGGACATTGCTGATGCATTTCCGTATTGCTGCTGGTCGATCATAACCTTCTGGATCTTTGTGATTACTTCGTTATCTGATCTCATACAGAAATCAACAACTGTGTAGATCCAGTTTACAAGGAACAGTGAGCTGATCATTGGGAAGGTGATCTTCCAAAGGCTCTCCCACTTTGTACATCCTTCGATATCAGCGGCTTCATACATACTTGATGAGATTGTCTGAAGTCCTGAAAGGAAGATGATGATCTGAATACCGGAAGCAAGTGCTACATCATAGATGTTATCAATTACTTCGAAGACCTGTTCATAAGCTCTTACACCGACGCCTGCAGTTCTAAGGATCGTCTCAAGGGCATCTGTTACGCTGATGCCGCTTGTTGTCTGTTCGATAGTGCTTGCAAGCTGGTCCATAAGCTGGTTGTTAGACTCAAGTCCAACGATAACACCAGATGAAAGGATAACTGGCAGGAAGAATATTGCTCTTACAAGTGCTCTTCCCTTGAACTTCTGGTTAAGTATCAAAGCTACGAAGAAGCTGAATACTATGATTGCCAGGGAGTATACCATCATTCTGGTAAGCTCCTCCCAGAGCAATCTGTTGTACTCTGGGTCTACCCTGAATGCAAATATGTAGTTTGTAATTCCATTAAGAGTCTTTGTAACCTGTCCTGCTGCAAGATCAACCTGGCAGAAACTCATGTAACATGACTCAAACAGTGGCTTGACCATAAAGACCAAAAAGCCGATTATGAACGGAGATATGAAAAGATATCCCGATAATGCCTTACGCTTTTGCAAGCCGGCTAATTTGTTTTTCTGCTTACTCATGATAAATGCCTCTCTTATCTTGTTACAACATAGTCTCTTGCTGGAACCTTGACTCCACCAACTGTGTACTCACTGTAACCATAGTTTACATAAACCTTTGTTCCATCTGCATATTCTGTGCAGGAAACGTCTGCATTTATGTTTTCATGTCCAACCATTTCCTGATTGAAGGTGTGACCAAGTTCGTTGTTGTATCTGGTGTAGATAGCTAAAATGTTGTCCTTCATTGCATCGTAGTATGCACCATAGTACTGGGTGTAAAGTGTCTTCTGTGTTGCAAAAGAACTTTCTTTCATTACTTCGAAGCAAAGGCCTGCGCCGTACTCTGCTGAGTAAAGGACTTCGTTTTCCATGTTTCCACATGTATTTACAGGTCTTCCTGTGTAATCTACTCTTCCGTGGATAGCCAGCTGGAAGAAAGGAATACACTCATCAAGTATTGTGTACTCTGAACCTCTAAGATCCATTCTTGTAACCATCTTTGCAAAAGGAACTGCATAATCGTTACCCATGTTGATCATTACTGGGGTTCCGTTGTCGTTGTAATTCTTAAGCTGCTCAACCTGTTTGTTAAGAACTGCCTCACGAGAGTTCATATTCTTTCTGTAGAAATCAGATGAAAGATCCATTCCAAGATCATCAAATGATGCTCCAGCGCCATACTTCTGTGCTGCCTTAACCAGGTTGTCTGAATACTTACCGGCGATATCTGTGTGAAGCAGGTAGTATCTGTTATCTGAATTTTCTCTTTCTGAGTATGTTACGTTACTGTAAGCATAGAGCTCAGCTCTTTCTTTACTGATAAGCTTTGCTGCATCTCTGTAAGAGAAGAATCCATCAAGTAAGTTACTATCAAAAGCGTACTGTGTGATACCGTTGAGGTATACCTGATTTCCATTTGCCTCTGCAGCACTTACCATGTTTGTCAGATCTTTTTTGCTGCCAAGAGCATGTATTGTCTTAACCTTACTAAGAACCTTCTGGTTGACACCGCCGTTGCACCAGCCAACCATCTTGATGTGCATGTTTGTTACTCCTGAGTTTGTAAGATCTGTAATGATCTCAGAAGCTTCATCATAGCTTGTAAGCTTTAAAGGTCTTGATACTGGAATACCAACAATCTGTTTTACCTTATCGATAGATCCGATAACTTCGATTGCTACTGGTGTGCTTGTATCATCTACAAGATCAAGGTATCCGGCATATTCTTTCTGGAGATACTCGCCATATTTCTTGGCCATATCTACGTAGCTGCCTGAGTTTACAAATGAATATCTCTGAACCAGTGACTCATCAGGAAGATCTGTTATGTACTCGTAAATCTCACTGTTTGCGATATCACCAACATCGTACTGTTCTCTCTGGCAGATGCTGTACTTGGCATTTACGAAGTTGTAGCTGTGATTCTTGCCAGCAACATCGGCCTGGATTGATGCATAAGCTCTGCCGTTTTCAAGGATACAGATGAAGGAATCATTTCCCTCTGAAACACCATATACTCCGTAGTATGCTCTGGTGTTATGTACTACAGCGTCTCTTGAAAGACACATGTCCCAACCATATACGTTGGTGTAGTAACTACTCTGTGATGTCTTACCGTTATTAAAGTTTATCAGTGCTCCGCCGCCTTCTGGAACAACCATGAAGCCCTTATCGTTTGGTCCGCCTGCTCCGAAATATGGAAGAGGAGTGATTGTGTAAATAGGTGTCTCAGGATCATAATCAAGATCTGAGAAAGGAACCTCTACTACCAGATCTTTTCCATCAAGCTTGTAAATGATGCTTGCGTTAAAGATAGGTGTGTCTGATGACTTGGATGAAAGATCAAGTTCTTTATCTGCTGTGTAGTCATCGTAGGTGTAACCTGCTGCTGCGAACTTATCCTGAAGTGTCTTTCTTACGTTTTCCTTGGCTCCTGAACGAAGAACATATATTACTTCTGTCTCAAGAATAGGATAATTTGCAAGAAGTTCATCTTTGTTGTCCTTGGCTGTGAGCTTGTTGATGTCGTACTTTTTGTAGTACTGCTTGATGTAATCGACATCTTTCTTCTCCATAGCACCAGTAAACTGCTCAAATCTTGTCTTTGTAAGAACTGGTGGAATAGTGAACTCTTTTTCCACACTACCAAGTGAGTAATTAACTCTGATCTCATTCTCTCCAGGAACAATCTCATAAATTCCGTTTGTAGCACTGAATGCATAGGAGTTATAAGTTGTCTCAAGTCCCTGTGTGATTGAGTAGGACATGATAAATGGAGACTGGAGGAAGTTCTTTTGATCATCAAGAGCTTTCTCATCCTCAGCAGCATCCTTGGGATTTGAATACCAAACCTTGCCGCTGTCCTTGACCTCAAGTGAAAACTCTGTGGTCTTGGGATCCATTGTAAGCTTGAGCTGTCCGTTATCTACTACTACCGGTTCCTCTCCGCCGCCAAAAGCATAGGGAGGAATTGCCTCTTTTACCTCTGTGGGAGCCTTGGTGTTAGCCACATATACTATCGCACCCACGATTATCAGAGCAATTATTATAGAAGGAATAAGTGGCTTAACTGCCTTCCATATTTTCTGAAGTACTGGATTTAGTTTTTTGTTTGTGTCTTTGTTCTTATCTTTTTTCAACTTCGTCACCCCTTCATTCCTACATTCGGAACATCAATTCTTTTGCCAGGGAAATGAAATATGCAACTCCCTGTGAAATCATGCTAAAGAAGATCATCAGAATAAAGATCATGACTAGCATTGCAAACAGTGTTGCCACTGTGAAAAGAATATTCTTTCCAGCGGAGTATTCGTGGATCTGCCCCATAGCTGCGATGACAAGAAGTGCTGCCCACACAAGGGATAATGCACTGACTACGCTGTAGAATTCCGCTTCCTCAACAGTTACGAAGTTACTAAAAATCATAAGTGGGAACTGGATAAGTGGATAAGGAGTAAGTGCGTAGCAGGTTGCCATGTATACCTGGCCCAGCTTACCTTTTCCATCAAACAGTGTTGTCAGTCCCCAGTTTCCTACTACCCAAAGGGCCAGTGGGAAAAGAATACTTGCAAGATACAGGAAGATGTTGATGCCTTCCCAGTAAACAGTTATGAAAATGAAGCTTGTGTAGCGGAGTTTTAAGACTCTTATCAAAAGTGTAAGGAAAAGAATCGTATTAGCCGCTGCCATCGTGCCTCTTTTTTCATGAGTCAGATCCCAGAAGCCATCCAGCGGATGTGTGATGCAATAGAGCGCATACTTCAGGGAGTCAATATATCTATCTTTTGGATTATCAATCGGTTTAGTGTTTGCTATCATATCTCTCACCCTTTTTTCTCTACTACAAATATATCTGCTGTATCTATCTCGTGGCGTATGCTCTTAACCTTGCCGATGCTGAGCGGAACAAGGAACAGTAGAAGGATTACTGCAACTATCCAGCCAATATGCTCCTCTACCCAAATCTTTCTGTACTGCTTGTAAGCTTTTGAGTAGTTCTCAGCGTCATACTTAAGTTCAAAGTACTTCATGGCTTCTTCATATTTTTCCTGACGAAGAAGTGATCTTCCGATTCCGATATAAGCAAGATCGTAGTTACCGTTCTGGTTCAGAACTTCCTGCCATGCAGCACCTGATGTCTCGTAGTTACCTTTGTCGAATTCCTCTACAGCCTGGTAAACAAGATCACCGAACTGTGTTGGAACAAGGACTGTGATTGAGCAGTCAAGACTGTCAACTACGTAGAGCTCATGCCCGATGTGCTCGATGGCTGAAGGTCTTCTGAAGTAACCGTCCATGTTTCCGTTACCACCAAAGGCAAATACCATCTTACCCTGATCATCATAGCCAAAGAGTCGTCCTCTGTTACGGTCAAGACAAACATATACGTCATTGTCCATTACTGTGATATCAGTCAGGATTGATGGTCCTTCATAACCACCACCAGATCCAAGATAAAGATCTCCGCCTACAGACCAGTCGCCGTTTGAAACCAGGATGTCATTACCCATGAGGTTAAGCTTTCTAACAGCGTTTTCATCTGCCTGTGCCTGTTCAAGTGTACGGGCCTTTGTTGCATATATGAAGCCTTCATAGTCCATGAAGATGTTCTCATACTCTGTAGGAACGAAGGATTCCATCTTGGCTCTCTGTTCCTGAGATGCCAGTTTCTTCCATATATAATCTGTCCAGTTAAAGGTTACTGGTGTAGCTCCTACAAATCCTGAGAAAGTACCATCATTCTCATACTTTATAAGACCTTTGTTGATACCAGTTGCTATACAGTAAACACGCTCTGCTGTGTCAACCGCAAGCTTGGTTGGCTGAAATACAAGCTTTGGATCAAGTGTGTTATCAGTTGGCTTAACAAATTCCATGATGAAATTCAGGTCTTTATCAACCTTGACAACTCTTGCATTTCCATTGTCTGCTATGAAGATGTTTCCATCCTCTGAAACAGCTACATCTGTAGGGTTATTCAGCTCTTTTGACCCGCTGCCACCATTTATCTTGTCGATAATTCTCACAACCTCAAGCTGCTCTGGTGAAACCCTGTTAAGTTCTATGATTCTGTTGTTTCCACTGTCGCACAGGTAAAGTGTATTACCTTCTGCAAAAAGACCTTGTGGATTCTTGAGCTTTAGATCAAGTCCAAGTTCTGATGAGGTGAACACCTTGCAGGAATTATAGAAATCTGCACTGTTCACATAATCGCCCCAGTAATCGTAATTGTAGGTGTATCCACCCTCACTGGTACTTGTTGCTTTAACCTGAAGTGGCTGAAGAAATGCTGCAGTTATCGCAAGTATTGCCATTCCAGTTCTCATTAAGAAATTCTTCTTACGCATATCGCTTCAACCTTTCAAATTAGTCCTTAAGTCCTGAGCTTGCCATTGTTTCAAGGATCTGGCTCTCAGAGAATACAAAGATGATAATAGGAACTATCATTACTACTACAAGAACCGCAGCTCCCTGACCTGTTCTTGCGATACCACCTGCCTGAATCTGCTGAAGAGCAAATACAAGGGTTTTTCTTTCTTCTGAATAAATATATGTTGATGCTTTGTTGTTCCACAGTCCCTGAACTGAGAAGATGATCAGTGTCATCCATGCCGGCTTAACGTTTGGCATTACGATTCCAGAGAATACCTTCCACTCGTTGGCTCCGTCGATCTTGGCAGCCTCAATAAGTGATGTAGGAAGTCCTTCCATGAACTGCTTCATAAGGAAGAGTCCCATAGGAGATGCAAAAGCAGGAATGATGATTGACCAGTATGTATCGATCCATCCCAGTTTGTTAAGGATCAGGTAGTTAGGAATTGCTGTAACCCAACCTGTGAACATCATGGCAACTGTTACAATCTTGAAAAAGACCTTGTTGCCAGGGAAATCGTACTTGGCAAGTACGAAAGCACCCATTGATGCGATTATAAGGTGTCCTGCTGTTCCGCAGAATGTGATAAATACTGTATTGAACAGGTATCTTGTAAATGTTACCCAGGATTTGCCCATTGTTACGAACAAATCTGAGAAGTTATCAAGTGTAGGATGCTGAGCAAAAATCTTTGGTGGGAATTTGAAAAGCTCATCCAAAGGCTTCAGTGCAGCATTTACTGCATATATAATTGGGAATGCCATTACAAATGCTACCAGCAGGAGGAAAATGTAAAGAGCTATATCTCCGGCTATTGATCTGTTTGGCTTTCTTTTCTTTAATATCTTTGCGCTCATATCAAGTACCAACTCTCCTTAATAGACTCTGGATTGCCTTGTTACAAAGTATCATCATAAGGAACAGGATTGTAGCTATTGCACAGGCATAACCCATTTCAAATCTGGAATAACCATAGTCAAACAAGTGTGTTACGATTGTTCGTGCTGCATAGTCTGTACTAGGATATCCGCAAAGTGCCATTGTTACATCTGCCACACCAAAGGATGATGTGATGGTCATAACAGCACCGAACATAAGCATTGGCTTCATGCTTGGAAGTGTTATGTACCAAAGTTCCTGCCATCTGTTCTTGATACCGTCCATGTAACCTGCTTCAAACTGTGATCTGTCAACACCCTGAAGACCAGCTACAAAGGAAAGGAATCCGGATCCCATACTCATCCACAAGATAACGATCATACAGATTGGAAGCATGTACTTGGGATCGATGAGCCAGAGCCTTGGTGTATCAATGATTCCCAGGTTCATCAAAAACGCGTTTACATATCCGTAAGCATCTCCTCTAAAGAACACTGAGAAGATAACATAGCAGTTACCTGCGATGGATGGGGCGTAGAACACGATGACGGCTATGCTTCTGATCCATCTGGGTAGCTCATTTATGAGCCAGGCAAAAAGGAAGGATAGAATATATCCAAGGGGGCCTGTGATCAGAGCTATCATCAACGTGTTCTTAACGCCTATCAGAAAAATATCGTCCTGAAGTATCAGTGAGATATAGTTCTGCAGTCCAATGAACCGAGGAGGTTCAAGTATGTTGTAATATGTGAAGCTGTAATAGATTGACGCTACTACAGGGAACACATAAAACATCGTAAAAAGTATTGCGTAGGGTGCCAGGAAGAGGTAGCACATCTTACGGAGCTTTGCCTTCTTCCAGGCTACTTTCATATTATGTTTTCGAAGTGTCAAATACTTCTGAAAATATTCCTTCATTTGCCCTTTTCTCCCAACTTACTTAGTCATCTACTGGCATACCAAATTCGATACGTTTCTTCTTTATCTCTTCATCTATAAGTATTGAGTAGTCAATTATGGTCTCTCGTGAATCAACCTTCTGATTGATAACCTTTCTTATAGCGTTTGAAATATGTCTTCCAGTGAAGTATCCACCAGGAACCTCTCTGATTCCTACTGTGTTATCCCACTGCTTGCTCAGAACTTCGATATCGTCTGTACTCCAGGAGAGGTTAGCAAAAGCATCTCTGTTAGCTGTTGCATATCTTGCAGATGAACCAAGGAGTGCTTCGATCTCACGACCAAATCTTACCTGTGTATCTGCGTTTGCCCACCACTTCATGAATTCCCAGGATGCAAGTCTTAATGCTTCATCATCTGTCTTGATCATCATTGTGGCGCTACCTGTGATGAAGTCTGATCTGTCAAGCTTGCCATCTCTGTATGTTCCAGGAATAAGAGTGAAGTCCCAAAGACCTCTTATCTCAGGTGCTGAAACCATAAGTGTGTTATAAGTAGAATAAGGTGCAATACCAATTGGCATTTCTCCTGAACGGAATCTACTTACAAAGTCATATACTGTAGGAATACCGTAATCATTAAAGTATCTAACGTAGTCATCAAAGGCTGCAACGCCTGCCTCTGTATTAACTGTTGTCTTGGTTCCTGCCTCGTTGTACATATCTCCGCCATACTGATAGAGAAGTGAGAAGTACATTGAAAGGTCAGGTGCGTTTGACATAACTGCTGTTGTAGCTGCTGTAGCACCGCTGCTTCCTGCTGCTGTAGGGATACCGATTGAAAGGTTGTTACCCTGAATTGTAGGAAGAAGCTCTATAAGTTCTTTCCATGTATTAGGAACTTCAAGTTCCATTTCCTCAAGTACGTCTTTTCTGTAGAACATTACGTTGAAGGTCTGTGTCTCTGGAATACCATAGATGTGACCATCAAGTCTGTACTGCTCATAGGAGCTTTCTGAGTAGTGGGAAAGAACTTCTTCCCAGCCCTCAAACTGAGTGATATCTTCTGCTGCTCCACGGAGTGCGTAGTTAACTGGCTGATCTGCACCAACTGAAAGAACTACGTTTGGTCCACGTCCAGCAAGTACTGCATTAAGAAGTGCTCCTGGATCAACGATCTCTACGTTAACCTTAACTCCAGTTGAAGTTGTGAAATCATCATCTACCATTGTCTTAAGGATTGTACCCTGGTCACGACCTGTAAGTACCCAAACCTTAACTACTTCATCGCCGCTCTTTTCATCGTAAACATCACCGACTGAGTTGTAGTCTACAAAGAATGAAGCAACGAAGGACTTGATCTCGTGTCCTGCCTTTGTAAAGAAGTTTGCTTTATCCTTCTTTGGAGTAACATCTGTTCCTGAAATTACCAGGTAATCTACATCGAGCTTAGTCTCACTCATGTTAAGTGAAGCTGTACCCATTGATGTGATGTTGTCCTTAAAGGTTGTAAACTCTGTTGTGATCTTCTGTGGCTTTTCACAGAATCTTTCAAGCTGCTGTGCAATAGTCTGTGCTGTTGCTACGTTGTCAGCCATCTGTCCTGAGTAAGCAACCATGTCATCGACTATCTTGTAAAGTCTCTTTGACTCAAGTTCCATAGCCTGCATAATCTCAGGATAGGTTGTATCAATATGGTAATCTCTGTAAACATCAGGTGATGCACCTGTATAAACAAGGATTCTTCTATATATCTGGTTAAGTCTGTAAGTGGAATCTTCCATTTCCTCAAGGATTGCACCCATTCCTCCAAGAGTTGCCTCAAGTCTTATTGTGTGCTGTCCCTTTGTAAGATAGAAGTTATAAGGTGTTCCGTCTTCAGCTGCAAGATCTTTGCAATCCCAGTCGTTTGCATATTCAAAAGAGATTTCTGAAAGAGCATCAAATGGAACCTGTCCATCAATAAGAACTGTTCTGTTTGATACTGAACCTCTTGCGTAGTTCTGACGTGCCTTGATCATGATGTTGTAGTAACCATCCTCTGGCACTTCGAAGTTCCACTCAATCCACTGTCCTGAGCTTCTCCAGGTCTCACCACCAACGTAGTTGAGAACTGTTGTTGTTACGCTGTTAGGTACTGTGGTTGGCGAGGAACGATCGTATTTAGCATATAGGGAGGACTCTGATCGAAGGCTGGAATCCTCGCCCTGTACCACCAAATTAAAGTTCCTTGCTGCATCTGATCCTGCATTCTGAGGATTCTGTGCAAGGTATTCCTCGTAAGTAGGTGTTGCCTTGATGGCCTTAAGCTCAACATTTGAAATAAGCATTGGCTCATTGTCCGCATTAAATGTCAGCTTGTTCTCACCCTTATTAAAATAGAAGACATAGGGTTCAGCTACAAATCCCATATCGTCTCTGAAATATGCACTCTGCCATCCGAAGTATTCAACCTGACGAGGTCTGATCTCATTGCCCTGGTTATCAACCTTGATATCACCACCGTCCATCCACATTCTTGTAAAAGAGATGTTTCTGGCATCCTCGAAAGGAAGCTCTCCGTTGATCATAACTGTTCTCTCAGCAGGAACTCCTCTTGACTCTGGAAGTTTGTAATCTACATAGAGTCTGTACATTCCAGCTTCTGGAACATTTACATTCCATGTTATGCTAGAGCCTGTCTCTGTAAGTACTGCATCCTTCTTGTCATCTGTGGCAGCCTTCTCAACCTTTACAGTTCCGGTTGACTCATAGTCAAAAACATCTACCACAACATCTTTTGAAGGATGAGCATCTTTCATGTGCTCGTTCACATATCCTGTGTAAGCTCCAACTCTTTCCATACCCTCAATTTCCTGGGTAAGATCAGTTCCTTCGTATTTCTCATGAAAGTCTGTTTTCTCACGGTGAGAAAGAACTACACACAAACAAATAATTGCTGCAAGAATACCAAGTACTATCAATAGTTTTTGTAAAGTCTTATTCATATCCTTAAGTCCTTTAGTTAGTTTCTGCAAAAACCCAAAACGCTGGCTTCGGTTTGTATAGATCATCAAATAGTAGCGGGCATTGGGCTTTTTCTTTATTGCTTCCTCCACCTACTGTAGATCTGTGCTGAAGCCATGAATACTTGTCAACAGTTCCCCAGAAGGTAATACCTGTAACCTGTACGCCGGATTTTTGAACCTCTTGAAGTGCGTAATACTGCAAATTGTACTGCTTGCGCATCTTCTCGTACTCTTTTTCCTTGGACTCGGGGCTTCCGTCGTAGTCATCACTGGAGCTTAGATCCCATTCAGTTATCTGAACTGCTCCAACCACATCTCCATAAGCCTTTGCTGATGTCTCTACATCTGTATAGGATGGTGAATCGCTACTGTAGTGACCCTGCATGCCCATGGCTGTGATCCTGGTTCCTACTCCAGGCTCGCCTTCCTGGTCCTTGACCGCTTTCAAAAGAGCTACAATTCCGTCTCTTTTCTTTGCCATACATTCGTTGTAATCGTTGTAGTACAGCTCAAGTTCTGCCGGAGCGTATTTGTTGGCGTATTTGAAAGCATTTATAATGAACTCTTCGCTTTGGTAAACGTGCCACCAGCTGGAGTTATTACCATGAGTGTCGTTCGACAGTGGTTCGTTTGGATTCTCATTATCTGACCTGTAAGTCCCTGTTCCATCTGAAACTGCCTCGTTGACTACATCCCATCCATAGAAAAGATCTTTATATGGACTGTCCTGCCCAGTGAAGTGAGTAAGTACTTCTCTTATGTACCACTCCTGTCTCTTATCCATTTCTTCCTTGGATACGTAGGGCTTATTCTTGTCGTAGTCTTCATGGAAGAACCACTCAGGTGTCTGTGAATGCCAGACCAGCACATGACCTCTTACCTTGATCTGTCTGTCTGGATGCACCTCATTCCATTTGAGAAACTTGTTAAGAATCTTCTCCGGATTATCGAAGTTCATCACAGGAACTGTAATGATCTCACCGTTAAGCTCTGCTTCTGTAGTACCCGGACATGCTCCGTTGCTGTAGCCAAAGAGCGAATCAGGTTTAAGTTCGTTTCCCAGTGTAACTGCATTAAAGTGAGTAGTTACCAGATTCCATAATGGAATGTCCCAGGGTTCCTTGCCGGTAATCGCACATCCTATCCGGCATCCCATCTTCTCCTCTACGCTATCACGCAGGGCCGGGATTTCTTCCTCTTTATTCTCACCAGCTTCTGCTGTGGAATTTTCAGAGGATGAGCTTTCTGTATTATTTAGTTGTTCTGCGGAAGTTGACAAAAGTGAATTGTCAGAAGCTGCCTCCTGGGCATCTGTTCCCTGCATAGCTGGTGCATCCGTCGCAGTGCTGTTTGCGCACGCCGTTGCTGTCAGCATCACAAGAGCTCCCAAGGTGGCAACTATAGATCTGCCCCGTTTATACACTCCTTTTTTGCCTCCCAGTTTTTGTTACTCAAAATTTGCTACCATCGACCCCCATCGATAGTTATAAGCATAAAGGCTTTGCGCGTTTTGTTCCTACCAGTTTTTGCCTAGCAATGTGCAGATGTTGCTTTTTGTTGCCAAAAATTGTCATGCATTTTTTGTGCATAATTCACAAAAAGGGCACTATTTTTACTGTGCCATTTATTTAATGTGAGCATTAATTAGGGAATGATAGCAATAATTGAGAAGAAAGAGTTGTCAGAAAATGATATGATTTGCAAGTAAATAGTTGGCGGTGCGGCATTTTTTTAGCCGCAAAAGCGTTCGCAATATTTTGGTAATGGGGACCAATAGAACGCTGAAAAAGTTGTTATTAGGGGAGGAAACGCCGATGTCAAAGGGTTCAGACAGCAACGTAACCTTAGATTATTACCAGCAGAACACTGACTATAGCTCACGTGTACTTGAGGGTAATAACGAGAAGTCTATTTTTCCAAAGGATAGTTCAATCCGAATCTGGTATAACGAACAGGGATATGACTATCCATCTCACTGGCACAACGCTCTTGAGATCATTGCACCTATCGAGAATCACTATGATGTTGAGATTGAGGGTGAGATGCATCATGTAAAGCCTGGAGAGATAATCTTTATTCCACCAAGAAAATCTCACTACCTGCATTCACCTGGATCAGGTAGCAGATATGTATGCCTCTTCGATATTGATTTCTTTTCATCGGTAAGAGGTTATTCAGGCCTTATGAACATGCTCAAGGACTGCATTCATATCACGCCAGAATTCTATGCACCTATTTATAATGAAATCTTGAATCTGTTCTCTCAGATTTGGAACGAGTATTTCCAGAAGACTGAATTCTACGAGTTTTCCATCTACTCACACCTGTTCCAGATCATGACCATACTTTCAAGATATCAGCTAAACAAGATCAATCTTTTTACAGAGAGCACTCCTGTTAAGCGCAGAGAGTATTTCGAGAAGCTCAACACTGTTATTGATTACATCGATGAGAACTACGCTTATGATATAACTCTTGAGAATGCCGCTTCCTACAGTGGTTTCTCCAAGTTCCATTTCTCCAGATTGTTCAAGGAGTACATGGGCTGTACCTTCTATGATTATCTTATCAATCAGCGTATCAAGGCAACGGAAGTCCTGCTGACAAGAGATGATCTTTCAATCACAGATATTGCGCTGCAGTCCGGTTTTTCCAGCATCTCAACCTTTAACAGAACTTTCAAGTTAAAGAAGGGCTGCACTCCTGGCGAGTATCGTTCTTTATTCTCAGGTGGCCTCGGCAAAGAAAAAGGGGATGTATCAGCCAAAGTAGCCAAGTGAATTTTCAAAATAAGACGGTCGTAAATACTTGTTTTCGTCTTCGTCGTAATTCTTACGGATCAGATAAAAAGAACCAGCTTCCTTTCAGCCTTGTTCAGAACAGTCAGCTGGTTCTTTTTATCTAATCTCGTGAATTATCTCCTTGTACGAGAACTGCGCATTTACGGCCGTCTCATATTAATTTCTTGGATTGCACTTTTCTTTTAATTAAAACTTTCCCAAATCGTCGGACTATAGGTTAAGCCCCTAAATCCGCGGTTTGTTACTTCAATTGTCAGAAAATGAGTGCACCAAAGGCAAAAA
>NZ_FMVS01000045.1 GCF_900102515.1 Butyrivibrio sp. INlla14 | reverse complement strand
CATTAGGATACATCATGTCAAGGTGCTCATCATCACGTCTTCCGATGGATGTGGTCTTGGGGACGGAATACTTCTTGTCAGGGTCATACTTTCTCTCATACGCATAGTACACGTAGGTAGTTCCCTTGATGTTTTTTATTGTGATACCGTTTTCCCCAGTCGGTATCTTCACAAGGAAATTCATATACATGGCAGCCTCCATAGAGATGTAATTACTTCTCTATTATCTTACCATGTTCCCCACTCAAAATCAAGCGAAATCCGCATAAAATCTGGGTTTTTCCAATTTTTCCACCTCTCAATTTGGCTGCCGAGAGTTAATTATCGCGGAAGTTCACAAAAAAACATGTAGCTAAGTACATATTAAATAATACGTAGCACGCTACATGTTGTCAACCTAGACAAAACAATTTCATTTTTATTTAATTATCTGACCACAATATGTTCACATTTTCTTTCTGTCTGCTGACAGTTACACACATAGATAGTCCTGTATTTTGTCAGCTTGTGGTGATGACGAGCTTTTGTGGCTGAACCTGTCTGGCCTCACCCTTTCGTCCTCTGCTGACAATGCTCTCACCGAGGTTTATCATCTGAGCTCCCGATGCCATTGCAGCCAGGATCTGATGAACAGCATCCTCATAGTCTGCTGCCTCCATAGGGATAACATAGTCATGATTTAAATGTTCAGTTGAAAGAATTGCTGATCTGTACCTGGTATCATATCTGATTCCGTAAAAAGTACAAATCTCGGTATTTAGCATTCCATTGCTGTCAGCACACTGCATTGCTATATACATAGGCACACCTCACATCTGTCTACGCGTCCTTGGTTCCTATTTGCTATTGCAAGATATATTGTAATATCGCACAGTTGTTCTCAATAATATGATAATGCAATTTCATAAAAAGGGCAAGCACGCATGCTTGCCCCATAAGTTACTCTTTATTTACCCATTGACGCAATAAGCGCATCAATCTCTGCCTGTGACAACATCTTGCCAGAATCGCCTCCTGATGGAGCTGCCGCCGGCGCACCACCTGCACCCGGCACCTGTGATGGAGAGAAACCGCCTCCGCCACCGGCCTGTGAGGATTTACCCATTATGCTAGCAAGCAAAGCCTGCTGTTCAGCGCTAAGTCCATTAGTATCCATTCAGTACCTTCCTCTATGTAATATATCGTAGATTCAGTCCTATAACTTTAGTTCATTATCCTAGAATAAATATTCCTAGTCAATACAACCACGTTTTCTTTAATGGCAACTTAATAAAAATCTCATAATTTGCTCAGATTTTTCATAATTTCGCTGATTTACAAATATCCTTAAGACAACACTTATCACACTCCGGCCTTCTTGCCACGCACACAGCCCTGCCATGGGTAACAAATCTGTGGCACAGGGCATTGCCTTCTTCTGGAGGTATGATCTTCCATAGCTCTTTTTCCACCTTGGCAGGTTCCTTAATATTATCTACAAGACCTATGAGGTTGCAGAGCCTGATGCAATGGGTATCTGTAACTATGGCTGGCTTGCCATAAACATCTCCAAGAACAAGATTGGCGCTCTTTCTGCCAACTCCAGGGAGCTTTAATAGTTCCTCCATTGAGTCTGGAACAACACCATGGTATACGTCCCTTAGCATTTTCATGCAGGCAGATATATCGCGGGCCTTAGAATTACCAAGTCCGCAGGGCCTTACTATCTCTTCTATCTTCTCAACCGGTGCATCTGCAAGAGCCTCCAGCGTTGGATATTTCTCATAGAGAAGAGGAGTTATCATGTCTACTCTCTTATCTGTGCACTGGGCAGCAAGGCGGACGCTTACAAGAAGCTGCCAGGCCTTGTCGTAGGCCAGAGTACATACCGCATCCGGATATTCTTTTTTTAGCCTTTCAATTACTTCAAGAGCCAGTTTCTTCTTGGTCATAAGCTCACCTCGCAAACTCACTTTTCATCTGCTCTAGTGCCGTCAGGTTCTTTCTTCTCTCTCGATTACAAAGCCTGCCTTACTGATTGCTGCTTCATTCCTATTATCCTTCTTACTGTCAGAAGGTGCAACCATTCCAGGTGCCACAGCACCAGGTACATTAGCTGTGCCAGGCACTACACCTCCAGTAGGTGTTCCGTAAGGTGCCGCCCCAAGCACTGTGGTTCCATTTGAAACACCAGCTCCCAGCACAGTGGTTGCATCTGATGTCTCTGCTCCCAGTACTGTAGTAGCCTCAGAAGCGCCATCGAAAGATACCGCAGCATCAGCGCCGCTCTGTCCCAGAAGCACAGTCTGATTTGGATTCATCTGACTCTGCCCTTGATTTAAAAGAACTGTCTGATCACCACCAGGCTGTGACAATTCGCGAAGCTTGGCAGATAGTGAAAATGCCCCATTACCATCAAGGCCCTCAGAAGTATTCCAGGAAATAGCTGCTCCCTGGCGCTTTTTTCGAAGGTCTGCCTGGACTGTACCAGCCTGGGCCTCTTTTCTGATCTTCTCTATATCCCTCTTGGCCTCACTTCCTGAAAGGACCGCAAAATCTCTTTTTATATTAAGTTTAAACCACAGGATTAGCGTAAGTATCAGCATTACCACTGCTGAAATTCCCATGATCACTGATAAAAGCTTGTAATATTCTATATTTCCCATTTTATCCTATAACCTAAATCTTCTTTACTTGCCCGCCGCAATGTTAAGACTCTTTCTGGCAACCTCAAATGCACTCTTGGTCTTTTTAACTTTCTCTTTTACCATGTCAGAGCAATTTGGGTCAGACAAGATATCTTCGTCCAAATGCACTAAAATGGCATCCATCTCTGCCACTATATCTTCGTACTTGACACCTGCCTTGAGGAATTTACTGGAGTAATTATCAATCTGAGAAGCGATCTCATTGTAAATTACCATAGCTGTGATAGCATTGTCTTCCTCAGCAATATTGCCATCTGCAAGAGCCACAAGGTCGCTCCAGATCACATCGTATTTAACCTTTGGATCTCCGCTTGCAGTCAATTCAGCATTAGGGTCCTTGTCAGAATCCCCACCAGACTTATCCCCTGGCCTTACCATACGATACTCAGCAATCTTGTTGAGCCTTTCTGCTCTTAGCTGCTGGCTCCCTGACAAGGTGCCCTGATCTGCCGCTATCTTGAGCCACTTGGAAGCCTGAGGATTACTGCCGCCTTCATAGGTGTAAAAATAAGCAACTCCAAGTCTATAGGCAACTGTAGCGTAGCCCTCTTTGTTAGTGGCTAGTCTCTCTCCAATGGTGCCATTTGAGGTTTCCCTGATAAGAAGCCCTCGAACTCTTTCATCCTCCTGCCTTGTAAAAACATCATCTGCAAGAATCAGGTTATCAAGCATCTCAATATAAGCTCTTGTATTTTCAGGGTCCATTTCTATAGCCTTGGCATAGTATTCAAAGGATGTAGCATCATCCTCTTCTCCTCTGCCCTCTGCTATATAGTACTCATAGTTCTGTTTAGCAAGTGCATCAGACTTATTATGAAATCCCAGTGACAGTCCGCCAAATATAAGTGTCAAAGCCGATGTAGCCAGGAAAAGAGATACTCCCAGCTTGGCTGATTTCTTGTAGTTTTTGTCAAGTTCCTTGTAATGCTGAAGATCATACATAACCTCAGCGCAGGACTGATATCTGTCTGCAGGGTTGTTCTGAATACACCTTGTTATGATCTGCTCAAGGCCAGGTGACAACTGCTGATCCCAATATCTGATGGGATAAAACTCATAAGGAGGCTCACTTGGATTGTGGCCTGTGACCAGATGATAAAGAGTTGCTCCCAGATTATAGATATCTGTTCTGGCATCAGTCTGTCCTCTTCCACCAAACTGCTCTGGAGCCGCATATCCCTTGGTTCCAAGATAAGATGTATCGCCGGCCTGGCTCTCTTTGTACTCTCTGGCAATACCAAAGTCGATAAGAGTAATGGTTCCATCAGGGCGGAGCATGATGTTGCCTGGCTTAAGGTCTCTATAGATAATAGGAGGCTTTCTGGTGTGCAGATATTCAAGAACATCGCACAGCTGAATTCCCCAGTCTATTACATATTCCTGAGGCTGGGCTCCCATAAGATTAAGAGCCTTTTCAAGGGTATTACCCTCGATGTAGTCCATAACAATAAGAAAGCGCCCTTCCTCCTCAATAACATCGATAATGCTGGGAAGATAAGGGTGCGATAGCTCTTTTAACAAATTAGTCTCTGTGATAAGACTCTGTCTGACTACCTGAAAATTAGTAGATGTGTCCTTGCGGACCTCCTTGATAGCCCACTGCTTGTTGGCCTTCTCGTTCATGGCAAGGTAAACCGTACTCATACCGCCCTTGCCGATAACGTTCAGGACCTTATATTTATCTCCAACTAAACTTCCAATTTCTAACATGAATATTTCCTAACTAATATTTGATTTTGTTTCTAATAAAGAAACAACGCTATAGCGGTAAATGTCCCATTACTGACAGCAAATAAGGACACCCGTGATATTATCAGTCTCTCCACGGCTCTTGACGGTCTCGATAAAGCCAAGGAGCCTTGACTTCATAGTGTTCTCGTCAGCACAAGCTGATGGCCGCAGTTGCCCGCATACCTCGTCAGCTCTTAACTTGCGCCACAAGCCATCACAACATAGCAAAATAGTTGTAGGCTCATCAATCCTTCCTGTGACAATCTGGGGATAAACATTCCCGGATGCTCCAAGGCACTGCAGAAGGACACTCTTCTGTGGGCTGTTCTCCGCTTCCTGAGGTGTTATAAGGCCTCTGTCCAGCATGTTCTGAACTACACTCTGATCGTGCGTCAGCTGATCACACCTGGTCTCAGTAAACTGATATGCCCTGGAATCCCCAATATTCATGATCAGGAACTCATTTTCCATGGCAAAAAAGCTCACAACAGTAGATCCAAGTGTCAGGCCATTCATAGAGCCGTAATCCAGAAGCTCTTCGTTGATATCCTGAGCCAGAAGTAGCCACTGTCTCTTGACCTCTTCCATGATATCAATGCCCCTGCTATCGCTATCATCAAGCTTCTCAGTGACATTAACCGGTGACAGCGCCTGTGGAAGCCCTGATACAAACCAGTTCTCAAAAGCCTCAACTGCCTTGCTGCTGGCAACCTCTCCGCAGGAAAGGCCTCCCATGCCATCGCATAAAACCCCAACTACGACTCTGCCGTGTTCGCTGGTATTAGCAACCTTCACCATAGCAGAATCCTGATTAACTTCCTTGACTGTACCTTTGTCAGTACATATACAAACTTTATATTCCATACTTGTCCTCTTTATAACCGTGGCTTTTATCTATTCCAGCCAGCCATACCATTGTAATATTTACGGTTAGTTATTTCAATTACAAACTGTGAATGTTATTATGATGAGGGTGTCAAAAAAATTCTTTTGTCACCTTAAGATATTTCCTCGGGAGGTGCCTCGTGTTTTTCCTTATAAAAAACCAACTTGAAGAATGTAGTGCCGAGCAGTGTCACGATGCTGCAGAGCCTTATGTAGCAGTTCTTACCCCGGCTCAGTGGGCAGAGACCAATGAAAACTTTGATATGGGACTTGATTTTGATCCAAACGGAGAAGAAATCTACACCACCAAGGCAGAAGTTAACTACGATTCGTTAACTGGAACTTTCTGCATTCCTACTCAGTCAGCAAGATCTGCAGAGCCTCAGAGGTTTGCATTTGTACTTGATGAAACAGGAATTGTATTTATAGATGAGAGCGATGCTGCCCTTAGGCTAGTTAAGAGGATCCAGCATTACAAAAAGTGGAAAAAGCCTTGTCTTGAGCGCTTTTTGTATGATTTTTTGGAACTTATTATTCACAACGACCTCAGGATCATGCAGCAATATGAGCTGGAGCTGGACAGTCTGGAAAAAGAGATCATGTCTAACGCAGAATCAGCTCACATGGAGCGAAATAACGATATCCGCGGTGATATAAGAGATCTGCGCATCCATTACGAGCAGCTTCTAGATCTTGGACAGGAGCTTGAGGAAAATGAGAATGGTTTCTTTTTGGAGGACAACCTGAGATATTTCCACATGTTCTCAAGCCGCGTGGACAGGCTCTATGACTCTGCAACTCACCTTAGAGACTACACAATCCAGCTAAACGACCTGTATCAGTCTCAGCTTGATGTAAGGCAGAACAGGATCATGACAGTCCTTACTGTGGTAACAACCATCTTCATGCCTCTTACACTTATAGTTGGCTGGTATGGTATGAACTTTAAATACATGCCAGAGTTGGAATCCCGCATGGGTTATCCGGTAGTCATCATACTAAGCGTATTGATCGTTGTAGGAAGCCTTACCTTCTTTAAGATAAAAAAGATATTGTGAGTCAGAGTGGCAAATGTAGTGCCAGTCACCGGGGAAATTTTCTCCAGTTACTGGCACCACAATCATATTCTTTCAATCTTGCAGCTATGCCTTTTGGTTTTTGAATCATAATTAATACCCACCAGAACTATCTCTCCGCCATAATTCTTTAAAACCTCAGGATAGTTTCTGTCTTTAATCTGGTTCAATGCCGACTCAGAGCTCTTATCCCACTTCAATTCAACAACCAGTGCAGGATCAGATGTAGCCTTTTTGGGAATATAAACAACATCAGCAAGTCCTCTACCAGAAGGCAATTCCTCGATTTTCATATATCTGTCCACGCATGAAATATAGGCAAATTTTATTACATACCTCAAAGCCTGCTCATCGTTATAAAAGGCTGGCGCATATTCAGAGTTTCTAATGGCCTCGATAGCTGCTGCAACCTCTTTCTCTTTTCCAGCAACAGTGCTTTCAAAAAGCTTCTCTGAATTTCTGACAAGAGTAGCCAATCTATTACTTCCAGCGGTTTTCTTGAGAAGAGATTCAAACTCTTGCATTACTTCTTTGTTGGGAATTCTTACAGTACCTGTTTCCTTGCTATATGCCAGATAGCCAAGATGTATCAAAAGTGTAAGCACCTCATCTTTGCTCCTAAAAGAAATGGTGTCATTCTCAAAACCAGTAACATCTACCTCAAGTTCCTCGCCAGCTATCAGTCTGACAATATCATCCTGAAGTCCATCATAGTTCATATTCACATAAGTGATCAAAGATTCTGAAGCGGTAGTCTTTTGCCAATAGGACTCACAACTATTCATCTTCACTGCACTCATTACTGAATAAGGGTTAAAAATATGCTGTTTATCTGCAAAAGAATAACCATCATACCATTTCTTTATCTCTTCAATGTTAATATCTGAATCCTGACATATTCTAGCCACTTCTTCCTCTACAAAACCAGTATAGGGCACAAATCTGCCTGGATTTAGAATCGAATACTCGTTAAAATCTGAAATAGCGGATTCTGTCCCGTCTTTTTTGATAGGCAAAATTCCAGTCATATAAGCCGCCGCAACAACCTTGGGAGTGAAATTATTGTTCTTAAACCAGCCGCGTAGTAGATTCAAATACCTATCTTGTGCATCCTGATCATCTGCCGTTTCTCTGACCATTGAATCCCACTCATCGATAATAAAGATCACCTTGGTCTTAGTCTTATCCACTAGTCCTATAAGACACTCCAAAAGAGTTCCATACTGCTCATATATCGGATCAAGAGCGCGTATTTCACCCAGAATTGATTTTTCTATAGCTGAAGGAACTTCTTTTAAATCTTCTCCTTTTTTCTTGAACTCAGAGATAAAATTAGTAATATCTATATTTACAACATGATATTTGTTAAGATGCTGTTCATAAGAAGGACTATTTGCAATCTCATAGTTTTCAAAAAGAGCTCTGGAATCACACGTGTTGTCATAATATGCGCACAACATCTGCGCAGCATATGATTTTCCAAATCGCCTTGGTCTACTAATACAAGTTAAATTGTCTGTCGTGTCTATAGTAGAATTGATAATTTCGATCATTCCTGTCTTATCTATATAGTTTGATTTGGTAATACGCTTAAATCCAGCATTTCCTGGCCCTAAATATATCCCCACGTGCTCATCTCCTATAATCGGAAAAATATTTATCGTAATTGATTGTACCACATTTCAGCATAAGCCATTAATAGTTAATAATAATGCTGATAAAAAGATATTGTGAGTCAGGAAGTAGCAAGTATAATCCTGCTCTCCCTTAATGTCTGGGACTGCTCATAGTCATACTCAATTGTATTTATGTTAGCCATAGGGTATAGCTGACGCAGCTTTTTAAGGGCTCCGCGCTCTGCCACATGGCTAACGAGGCATCCAAAGGGGTGTACGATAAGTATCTTGTCATACCCCTGCTCTATCATATCCATTGCTTCTGCCAATACAAGCCAGCCATCTCCGATATTGTAATACTCACTTAATATAGGTGTTGCCTTCTGACGCATGTCATTAAATAGCCCGTCCGATAGAAATCCATTCTGTAAAAGAACTCGTCGCACCTGAGCTTGTATCCTGATCAAATAATCCATCACAAGCTCATACCCTTTCAGCAATGCTCTGGAAGCGCCCTTTAGCTCCGCAGATGCCTACTCTCTTAAGCGGTCTTTCCTCTCTGGAAAATCTTGGAATCTTAAGAAAATCACTTACAATCTCACGATATTTCTTTTCCCTGAAAAAGAGATTACGGCAGGAAGAAATATCCTGGGAAAGAGCCTTTATCCACTTGTCATAGACTTTTTTCGTGGCACCTTCTTCCTTCTCGTAGGGTCTTATCTGCTGAAAAAGAGCCATGAGAAGATCTCCGTAGCACACTGCTGCCACAGCGCCAAAGAGCATCATAGGCCTTATCTTAAAGCCAGGGTGAGACTCAGCGCCTGAAAAATTCAGGGAAAGAACCGGTATCTTATATCCGCTTCTCTTAAGGCACTGTATTATAAGGTCGTAGTAATTGCCTGCTCTGCAGGCGCCTCCAGCCTGAGGTTCCAGAATTGCAATCCTCGAAACATCCGTATCAGGGCTTTTTAAGTGTGTCATCAGATTTCCGATTATATCCATAGCGCAAGTGCAATAGCTTGAATTTACCAGTGATAGCATCTCCGCCGGAAATTCCTTGTACTCTGGCACAACAGCTAGTTTGTAGCCGCCTATAGAAAATGCTGCACTAAGAAGCTCGTTGTGATAGTGCAGCATATCAGGCATATATATGGTATGAGTCTTCCTCATACTTTTTGTAAACCGGATATTGTCTTTATTCATTTTTGTCCTAGCATTCCTTCTTTTCTAACGCCAACCCAATCAATCAGCATGATCTGCCATAAAAAGAGGTATATTCAGCACATCATCGTCTAGTTTTAAATTATCTAGTGAAAAGCGCACGCGGAGCTTAACTTGATCTGGAAACAGTTCCTTAAACTTTTTCCCACGGGAAAAATATCGTTTTCTCTTTGAATCAGAAAATCTACTTCATAGGGTGGATTGGTCTGTGTCCAATACCATGGTACCACTTCAAAGTATGAAGGTGTATTGTATTTTGGCCTTAAAAATTGTATTATTAGCTTAGGTTGAGGTCTTAAAAAATGTATATTAACAATGAATCTAGCCCCTAAAAAATGTAAAAATCTCTGGAGGTACTATGCATGCAGCGCTTTGCAATGGATAAGCTGATTGAATGGAAAAATAATAAAAATAGGAAGCCTTTGGTTATAATGGGCGCCCGTCAGGTTGGTAAAACATGGCTAATGAAGGAATTTGGAAAACTTTATTATGATAAGGTTGCATATATATCATTCTACAACAATACGGCTATGAGTCGTGTGTTTGAACAGGATTATGATATAAGTAGAATTATTTCTGCTATTAATATTGAAGTAGGCCTTACTGTATCTGCTGATGATACTTTGATTATATTTGATGAAATACAAAATGCTCCAAAGGCGTTTGAATCCTTGAAATATTTCTGTGAAGAAGCACCTGAATATCATGTTATGGTGGCCGGATCTCTTTTGGGAGTAGCCTTACACGAAGGGATATCTTATCCAGTTGGCAAAGTAACAACTCTTAACCTTTACCCACTGAATTTTAGAGAGTTTCTATATGCTGTCGGTGAAAATGCTCTGGCGGATGCTCTTAAAACCAAGGATTATGCTTTGATAGATGGTTTTTCTGAGAAATATATCTATCACCTAAAAAACTACATGTATGTTGGCGGCATGCCAGAAGTTGTGAATAATTTTTTAAATAACAGCGATTATTTTGCAGCCAGAGAAGTTCAAAAAGAGATCATACTTCAGTACAAAGGGGACTTCGGCAAGCACATTTCTCCTAATGAATTAGTGAGAATTAACATGGTATGGGATGGAATCCCCATACAACTTGCAAAGGAAAATAAAAAATTCTTCTTTGGCCAGATTAAGAAAGGGTCTCGAAATGCTGAATTTGAAAAAGCCATACAGTGGCTGGTGGACAGTGGTCTGGTATATCGTGTCCACAAAGTAAATGAGCCGCACGTTCCTCTTTCTGCATACATGGAATTCTCATTTTTTAAATTATTTTTCTTGGATATTGGTTTATTAGGTGCAATGAGCGAATTGGATCTGCATTCGGTCATTGAAGGCAACCGTCTATTTGTTGAATTTAAAGGAGCTCTCACGGAACAATATGTTCTTCAGCAAATTGTTAGTGATACTGATTATTCAGCATATTACTATGGCACCGAATCAGCCACTTTCGAACAAGACTTTCTTATTCAAAAGGGCATGGATGCAGTTCCTATTGAGGTGAAAGCGGAAACTAATATTCGCTCTCAAAGTTTGAAAGCATTTTACGATAAATTTCACCCTGCTACTTCTATAAGGTTATCATTGCTAAATTATAAGGAACAGGATTGGATGGTCAATATTCCGCTTTATGCTGTATGTAATATGTAGATGATTTTTTACTCCTATAGCTAATTCCATATCTGCAGCTCCAACTGCAAATGCTACAGAATCTTCTTCAGCTTTAGATTGCTCATATGCACCCTTACATTGTTGCCACACTTCTGCCAACAATCAGTACAACGCAAATGAGACATCAGGCTTTTGTATAAAGCACTATATGCATCAAAAGATAAGTCTGGCACTAGGAGTATTTTCCCTAGCAGACCTCTTTTGATGATAAATGCCTCTTGGCCTTCTACAATGACTGATAGTTATACTACCAAATAAACGTTAAAATCTTTAGTTTTGCCTCCTACCATATGATACTTAACATCTTCTTCCCACCATGGCAGAATTATTTCCTCAAAATCTAAAAATACATCATTTTTTTCTTTAAACTTTCATTCAGAAAATTATTGTAATTCCAAATAATAATAGTAATGCAATTATTATCCATCCAAGACAAATCGCATAGATAATCATTTAACCAGCCCAACACCGGATTGGGAAACTCGACTGGAATTTCCATTTTTTCTCTCATTGCAAGAACATAGTCTTTTTCAGTACTTATTATTTTCCCATCTAGTTCAACCAAAAAACCATCTCTCGCTTTTGTTTCTTCAATCACTTTATTAATTTCATTTCTAGAAATCTCTGTTATTTTATTCATATTTACTTAATCTGTTCTTGATAATCCAAGAACTCCTTTATTGAATTCTTTGTTGATTCGTCAATATCATCTCTTTCTATTGACTCTCTGAGTATTCTTAACATTTCTTCTCTATTTGAAAAGTTCTGATCATTGAGAATTCTGTTTGCCATCCATGCAGTATGCTCTGTTGGCTTTCTTTTTAACGATAGTAACAATTCCCCCTCATATCCATTTCTGTAGTAAGACTCCAAAAAATGAACAATCGGTCCTGGCATTCATAGTTTATCTGCATCTGTAATACTTCTAGATCTGATTTCTTTTCTACTTCCTTATGAAAAACAGCTTTTTCCGCTTCAGTGCAATTCTCTATATATCCCATTCTCTCAAGCCAATTGCAAATCGCAGCACTTTGTTGTTTCCTCTCAGCAAGCGAACGTGATATTCCGCCTATAACACTTCTTTCTTGTGCACACCTATCTGAAAGACAAGTTAATATAATTGCTCTTTGTAATAAATCGTTTTTGTTTTTCATAAAATCGGAACCTATGCTATACATGATCCAGCTTTTCTGCTCAAGAAGTGCTTTATACGTTTCTGAAGTATTCTTTTGCAATTTTTCTTCTTACTTCCAAAAGCTCAAATTTCTAGCAATCTCAATTTCTACAAACATAGGAATCAATCCATTAAATTTGTAATTTACTAATCCATCAATATACTACTCTACTCATCCTTCTATAACCTTCATCATAAATTGTCCAAAATCCTCAGCAATCTGTCCTTCATTTACATACTTTTCGCCATCATAATATGCAGAAATTATTCTCGGTTCATTTTCATTATTAAGATTTTCATAATCCTGATAGGCCAGACTACCATCACCAAAATTATAGAAAGGTATCCAATATTTCGAAAGACCATATTGCTCCCTATCATTTAATGCATACGCAACAGAATTACCTTCCAAAATTCCAGATTTGTCATAAGGATCTATGCCAAAAATTTCATTTCCATCAAATGATAAATATCCATACTTACGGTAAAAATCCTTCACTTGCTTGGAAAACGAAATCCCTAATACATTTTCCGAATCATTTATTTCTTTTTCACTTTTTCCATTTACTGTAGTATAGAACTTACCTTTCTTTGCTAACGCCATTGATTGTTCATAGTCGTAAAAACTCATTTTCACATCTCCTTGTCTATTGATTTAAATTTTTGGCATGCCAGGGCCAATAAGAATTCTTTCTCCATTTATTAAATGCAGGTCGATCAATTTGTGATGGCTCTTGTCCAGTGTTAGAATGCAATTCCTTATAATTTTGTTGATGTTTTGTAGCCAATATTTCTTTTACTGGACCGGTATCCGTTTGATCTACATGATGGATATTTACAGATTTTCCATCTTTTCCAATCGGCGCGAGACCTTGTTCCATTCTTTGTGTATTGGTTCTACCTTGGGCATCTACTTGGCTTGGATCAAAAGTATCATTGTCCAATATTACTTCTTTTCCATCTACTGTTACTTTAGTCTGCCCTTTTTTGTTAGATGATCCAGATTGCTTAACACCACTGTTACCGTTCGTATTCTTTGTATCACTTGTCTTTGTTCCCTTGCCACCAGATTTTCCTGAAGATTTTGAATAGTTTGTTCCATTCTCATACTGAACTCGAACAACAAATCCTTCAGGTGTGACCATATATTCAGCTGGTCCAAACATTCTCGCCATGTTATTCCATGCGTCTTTGACAGCATTTACACCATTATTATAAGCAGTTTTCACCCTTGCTGAAGCATTTTTGTACATTGCTTCTGTCTTCTGGCCTACAGGAGATTTTGTCTTTCCAGCAAGTCCTTTTCCAAGAGCACC
>NZ_FMVS01000015.1 GCF_900102515.1 Butyrivibrio sp. INlla14 | reverse complement strand
TATGTAACTGTGCGGTAACCGGCTGACATATTTACCGTAAGCCGGTACAAAATGACTGATGGATTCGATGGATGGAAAGGAGAAAAGAAATGCCTAGAGCAGAAAAAAGCACGAAGGAACTTAAGAAAGATCTGGAGCGGATCACCGAGAAATACGAGCGCGCACTGGAGAAGGACAATCGGAAGATTGCCGAAGTAGTGCGCAGGTATCTCGGTGACGAACCAGATCTTGTGAAGCTCGATGAGGTACTTGCAAAAGCGACGGAGGAAAACGGAGCATTTGCATCATCGGGCAAGCAAAGCACCGCCGTGAAGGTACGGACTGTTCCTGAGAAAGCGGGAGCTTTTTCGGAACAGGATGTACCGGCAGACGGAACGGCTGAGGATGATGAATGAGCGGGTGTGGTGCGGTGTACACCGGGGACACGCGACATTTATCATTGGGCGGGGCTTTAAAGGAGCCTGATGCCGTGCATCGGGCGACTGCAGGGTCTCGGGGCGCAGCCATGAGCAAGCTACCAAAATGAAATTTTGGTATAGCTTGCCTATACCAAAAAAGAAATTTGGGAAAAGGAGTGACGGCTATGGCCAACTTTGAAAAATTCACTCGCGGTGATTACGGGCTATTCGCCCACTGCGAAAGAAAAAAGGACGAAAACGGAAACTATATCACTTTGGGAAACCAGCGTATCGATCCGGCAAGAACGCATCTTAATTACAACATGTGTCCCAACAGCGGGGAACAAAGGGAACGCCTTGAAGCGCGACTTTCGGACCCTAATGTCAAGTGCCTTAACAGAGCTGATGTGAATGTGTACGGCGGATGGTGCGTTACACTTCCGACTCATGTACCTGTACTTGATGATCTTGGGAACATCGTTTATGAACAGAAGACCGTCCACCATAAGGACGGTACGATCACTGAGGATACTGTACCGAAACTTAAGGAAGTGCAATACACCGGCGAAGAGACCAAACGGTTCTTTGAGCTGGTGTATTTGTTTCTTACCGAAAGGTATGGGGAGGAAAATGTGATCTCTGCATATGTACATATGGATGAAATAACTCCCCATATGCATTTCCTCTTTGTACCGGTGATAGAGGACAAAAAGTGGAATGCAAAGAACCCTGATAAACCTCCGAGGGTAAAGGTATGTGCAAAGGAACTGATTGATAAGATCGAGATGTCGGTGTTCCATCCCGAACTTCAAAAGTTCCTTGATACTCATTCAGAAAAGAACCTGTATCCGGTACTGAACGGAACAACCATCGGAGGTAACCGTACCATTGCGGAACTCAAAGCACAAACGGCTCTTGAGGAAGCGGCCGATGCCACGAGGCAGGCACAGGCGGTTAAAGAAGCAGCGGAACGTACCATTTCTGAAGTAAAGGAACAGGAAAAACAGGTACAGGCAGATATAGAAAGTATTCAGGAAGTACGGCAGGAAACGGAAGCAGATACGGAAAAGTGGCTCGAGGAACTTGAAGAGAAGGAAGTTCCGATAGTACAGGGCTTGCGGGATGATCTTAAAGATATGGGGATTGCTCCGGAGGGCTACGATGACATAAAAAACTTCGCAAAGGCGCTGGATAATCCTGTCAAAAGTAAGACCGGAAAAACTTATGTGGAGATCCCAAATCCCGAAAGAACTCTTCCAATCATCAAAAAGGTGATGAACAAGGTGATAGCTGCCATAGAAAAGACCAGAGAACTGACGAAGAAGGTTAAGGATCAGATGGGTAAAGCAAGAGTATCCGTCAGGGCAATGCTCAAGGAAGCGCAGGAAGAAGCAAGACGGCAAAACGCCGAAAGAAAGCCCACCGGAAAGAAGAAAGACATAAGCCGATAGGCCGCATATCTACTGGGATTTTCATTGAAAACAGTTGATATTTATGGTAGGATATATTTTGGGTTTTTATGTGATATTGGAGGGAAAATAAATGACTGAAAATCAGATTGTTATAAATGAAGGTAGTAAGATTTCGAATCAGAAAACATATGATACCGTGCGCGGATATATAGTGGCGGCGCAGAAACAAGTAAATGCGGCTGTTAATTCTGCAATGGTCGCGGCATATTGGAATATTGGCAAGCAGATTTATGAGGCATGTGGAGAAAGCGAACGCGCTGAGTACGGAAAGCAGCTTCTGCAATACTTGGCAGATAAGCTGACGACAGAGTTCGGAAAAGGCTTTACTGTGCGTAACCTACAAATGATGCGCCAGTTTCATTTGAAATTTCCAAATGCGAACGCACTGCGTTCGGAATTGAGTTGGACCCATTATCGAAGCCTTATGAGGGTCGAAGACGAAAATGCACGTAAATTTTACCTTGAAGAAGCAGTAAAATGCAGTTGGAGTTCCAGACAACTTGACCGACAGATCAATTCATTTTATTATCAGAGAATTTTGGCCAGTAAGGATAAGGATAGCGTAGCTGCTGAAATTGATACTTTAGAACCACAACCGGAATATGAAAAGATTATAAAGGATCCGTATGTTTTGGAGTTCTTAGATCTTCCAGTAAATGAACACTTCTATGAGTCGGATTTGGAGCAGGCGTTAATAGACCATTTGCAGAAGTTTTTGCTCGAATTGGGAAGAGGCTATTCATTTGTAGCAAGGCAGAAACACTTTAATGTAGACGGACGTCATTTCTACATTGATTTGGTCTTCTACAATTACATCTTGAAATGCTTTGTATTGATAGACCTGAAGATAGGCGATCTTACACACCAGGATATAGGCCAGATGCAGATGTACGTGAACTACTACACACGTCAGCTCATGAACGAAGGCGATAACCCTCCGATTGGAATTGTGCTTTGTGCTGATAAGAGTGACACCTTGGTTGAATATACACTGCCGGAAGACAATAGGCAGATTTTTGCTGCAAAATATTTACCGTACATGCCGACCAAAGACGAGCTTAGGAGAGAATTAAATCTGGAAGAATTCGAGAAGAAGGAAGAATAAGATCCTTGGTGGAATTGCAATAGTTGAACTTAACGGAAGAAGGAATCCAGACATGATGCGCTTGATGGCGTGTTTGAAGCTTCATCTTGCATTGGGATTCGAAGAAGCTAACAGGATCATCTGCTTCAAGAAAGGACTTTGAATGAATAAAGAATGGTCGGAGAAAAATAAAAGGATGCAGTCTCTCGTTGGCAGGGAAACGACCTTCGCCGAGGGTATAGATGTGCTGGTTGACTTAAGAAAGGATTTGTTTTCTCAGATATCATATATTGCGGATGCATTTCCCAAGGAGGCATTTTATCATATGCCTTTTGCCGGAGCTGATGGTTATCATAGTAAGACGTTGGTCTATTCCATGTGGCACATCTTCAGGATTGAAGATATTGTGACGCATACATTGATCAGTGGGGATGAGCAGGTTCTGTTTTCAGGCGGATGGCAGGAGAAAACGGGAAGCCCTATTATCACTACCGGAAATGAATTAAAGGGAGAAGAGATTGCGGAATTCTCAAAAAAACTGGATGTAGAAGCAGTGTTCCACTACTGCGAAGCAGTTATGGAATCAACAAATGAAATGCTACGAAGCCTTACATATACTGATTTAAAACGATGTTTTTCTGAAGAAGATAAGAACAGAGTGAAGGATAGCCATTGTGTGAGCACGGATAAAGATGCGGTATGGCTCGTCGATTATTGGTGCGAGAAAGATATCCGTGGGCTTATTAAAATGCCGTTTTCAAGGCATTGGATCATGCACATTGAAGCAATGTGTCGGATCAAGGATAGGTTGTGTCAGAAAGCGCGAAAAGGAACAGACCCAATCGCACGCTGCGGATTATCCTGTAATCATTGCTTTTTAAAGGAGTGGTGCGGAGGCTGCAGAACAGCCTATAATACATGTTCCGATGCAATGAATCAACCTGGGAAAGTATGTCCCAACACGTCATGTTGCATGGAAAAACATATTGACGGGAGCTATGAATGTGATCAAATTATAGACTGCAGGAAAGGCTTTTATGGATATGATGATGTGAATGCAGTAAAAGCAATGGCTTTGTTCACCCGCAAATATG
Source organism: Butyrivibrio sp. INlla14 (assembly GCF_900102515.1). Lineage (GTDB taxonomy): Bacteria > Bacillota > Clostridia > Lachnospirales > Lachnospiraceae > Butyrivibrio. Next base: position 107,308 of record NZ_FMVS01000015.1, on the reverse strand, counting down.
GAAAAAAGGAACTACTAAAAGTGATGGATCAGCTTCATAGGGAGCATGATTTCGAAAAGATCCAAGAGGTTCTCGGTAATGATTTGGAGGAGGGGCTCCGGATATTGGAGAAAAACTATCGGAAAGTGGCGGTTTTGAAAGTATGAAAATAGCAGTTATGGCTGATATCCACAGCAATCACGTTGCATTGGAGAGATGTATAGACGAGGCAAAGAGACTTGGGACTGAAGAATTCCTGTTTCTTGGGGATTATATTGGTGAAATGGCTTATCCCGAACGGACATTAGAATGTCTAGCAAAGCTAAAGAAGGAATATCCCTGCACTTTAATTCGTGGAAACAAAGAAAACTATTGGATTGATCATAAAAACGGAAAGCATAATGATTGGATTTGGAAAGCCGGAACCTCAGGGTCCGGTATGTTACAATATTCATATGCGCACCTTACAGATACTCAAATTCAAGAATTTGAAAAAATGCCAATTTCAAAGACTATGCAATATGATAATATGCCTCCCTTTGTGATATGTCATGGGTCGCCGTTTAAGGTTAATGAGAGCCTGCGTGAGGATTATGATTATATTGATGCGTTGACAGAACGGCTGGAAACAGAATTAACAATTTGTGGGCACTTTCATATTCAAACAAAATATGTTCGTGGCGGAAAAAGAATAATTAATCCTGGATCGGTTGGAACCCCACTTAAAAGTAACGGAAAAGCGCAGTTTATGATGCTATTTGCATGTGGTGGAATGTGGGAGACTGAATTTCACACACTCACTTATGATGTGGAAAAGACCATTCAGGAGATGGACGAAGAAAACTTATCTGTGCAGGCTCCCGGATGGTATAGGGTAGCTAAAGCAGTATTACTCGGAAAAGATGTATCTCAAGTTCAGATTCTATCAAAAGCCTGCGAATTGTGTGAAAAAGAAGAAGGTAAAGTAGACTGGAGATGCGTTCCGGAAAAATACTGGAATCTGGCTCTCGAAGCATTTGGAATATAGAGAATATCATGCGAGGAAGGAAAAAGCAAGCACTTCAAATCGAAGTTTTGGTGGTGGCGATAAATGGACGAAATAAAAATAAATGATAAGATCAGTTACATTGCATCCTCTGAAAACCCTCTCTCCGCAGAAATTGGGATTATTCGAGATAACGGCGTCACTTGGCTCTATGATGTGGGCAACGGAGAGAATCATATAACTGATTTGGATGGAGGTTATAATATAGTTTTGTCTCACTTTCATCAGGACCATATTGGAAATATTAATAAGATTCAAACCAGGGAACTCTACTTATCAAAAGAAACGTATGAATATATTTCCAAAGGGAAAATTGTGTGTGGAAGCCTCTATATCGGAAATCTGCATATTTTTCCCTTACCTTCCAGCCATACAAAAGGTAGTTTGGGCTTGGAAGTAGACAATACTTATGCATTTGTGGGCGATGCACTTTACAGCAAAGTGAGAGATGGCTGTTATATATATGATGCCTGGCTTTTGCAGGAAGAAATAGCAGTTTTGAAAAAACTAAACGCTACCTTCTTGTTAGTCAGTCATTTTGAGGGGTTTATTCGAAGAAAAGAAGATGTTATAGCAGAACTGGAAATGATTTACGAAATGAGAGAGCAAAACGACACGGAAATAAAGGTCAAAATTGATACAGAATAACAAATAAAGATTAAAGGAGTGAAAGTAAAAAATGGAAGATTTCAAGATAATACCATTTGAGGAAAAGCACATAGAAATGGTGCTTGAATATGAAAAAGAGCTTCGCAAACAGGAGCCGGATACATATTATTGGGAACCGGATGAGAATTATAAGAATGCATTATTTGGTTCTTTTTCAGATAGCAGGTTCAATACGGCTGTATCCTATATAGCTGTGCGAGATGACAAAGTAATTGGTAGAATAGATGCATCTCTGATATCCAGCAGGAGTGATGCATCATGTTGTTCTGCATATTTGGATTGGATATGCGTTCTCAAGAATGAAAGACATAATAAGGTTGCACAGGCTCTTTTGGACGAACTACGAAAAGAGCTTAAGACTAAGAATGTATCTCTTTTGATTGCGCTTATGGCTAATAATAATGAGGCACAGAGATTTTATAAGTCTGTTGAAGGCGCATCTATCCATGATCAGGGAATTTGGATGGATATATAAGATAGGACTATGAGCTGTGGGGAGATTTTTGCTACAAACTTATAAAGGATATACATGAGAATTTCCATAATAATGTTATTGTACCTATGACACTTCTTAGGCAGAACTCTTATCGGATCATTGAGAATCTGCACAAAGACGGAATTGATACACATTTAGTTGTACTGGAAGCTGATCATCAGACTGTTCATGACAGAATTTTAGACAGACGAGAGAAAGAAGGCTGTTGGTGCATGCAGAATATCGACAAGTGCCTTGAAGCGTTGCAAAGTTATCGGCATCCAGTTCATATCGATACCCATGAAAAGTTTCTGGAACAGATTGCGGAGAAAATATTGACAAAGGAGTTGTTTTAACTATGAGATTTATTGAGCCTACATGTGAATATGAGAGCCAGATTCGTGATTATAGACAGGAGTTCCTGGATGAAGGTGGTTCTATGGATGGTACAGGAGCTCTTAGACGCATGGAGGATCCGAAAGAATGGATTGAGTACTGTGTTTTGAGCAAGAAGGAAGAAACTGTAACTGATGGATTGATACCTGCAACTCAATACATTTATGTAAAAGAAGATGACAACAAAATAGTTGGAATGCTTCAAATACGTCACTACTTCAATGAATTCCTTGAAAAATATGGCGGACATATCGGATATTCTGTTGCACCAAGTGAGCGCCGTAAGGGCTATGCTACTGAGATGCTTAAAATCGGATTAAACAAGTGCAAGGAGATGGGAATTAACGATGTCCTTATAACATGTATTGACGATAATGAAGCAAGCAGAAAAACTATTCAAAAGAATGGCGGAATTTATGAATCGACAGTAAGTGTACCGAATGAAGGAATTAACCTGGAACGATACTGGATAAAACTTACTGATTAGGAAAATTATAAAAAGCATCTCAACAGTCCTATTGCCCATCAGGTGTTATATTGTGTTATCGTGAAATCTTTCCCTTGTTTTTTCCCTTATCAGCACTCGTAAAGTGTCATGGGACGATATAACACAAGGGAAAACATAAGGGAAAGCAAAACATCTGCAAATTTAGTATTTACAAGGGTTTGCGGATGATGAAACAACAAATTGTAACGAATTATAAACCCATTGGGAATGGTCCATTCCCAATTCAAGTTTATCGAGATGATGTGACAGTGTGTTATATTGGAACATAATATAAATGTTGCGAAAGAACAGGGCATAAAGTATAATTTTTCAATATCTAATTTTTCAGAAAATTCACACAATTATGATTAAAACTAAAGGGCATGCACTAGATTTAATGGTGAAAATCATTAGACATAAGGAGACAAATTAGCATGAAAATGGGAAGCAGTAACGATAAAGAGGCAGTAAAGGCACAGTATGCGTCATCCAAAAGCCTCGATACCAGAATCAACTTCCACAACATGTATTCAACAAACAAGATGGGGTTTGGGCCCTGGCTCATATCTAACTATGAGATAAAAGAGGGAATGAAGGTTCTTGAACTTGGTACCGGAACAGGCGATATGTGGAAAGGGCACGACAATCTCATCGCAAAGTGTGATAAGCTGATTTTATCAGACTTTTCTGAAGGCATGCTTGAAACTTCAAGGAAGAATGTTGGAGAGCATGCAAACGTAGAATACAGGCAGATTGATGTTCAGAATATACCTTTTGAGGATGGTTCTTTTGACATAGTTATTGCTAACATGATGCTCTATCACGTACCAGACATTGATAAAGCAGTCAGCGAGATCAGAAGAGCCCTCAAGGATGACGGCGTGTTCTACAGCGCTACGTATGGCGAGCACAATTTCAACGATATTATAGCTGAGTGGTTTGGCCTTATTGGTGAGAGCTATGACCCTAATCAACTCTTTACCCTTCAGAACGGAAGCGACATTTTGGGAAAAGAGTTTGCGGATATAGAGGTGCGCCGCTACGAGGACTCTCTTCATGTTACAAATATAGAGGATCTTGCAGATTATCTTCAGAGTTTGAAGGCTCTACATGGCATTGGAAATATGGGAAGAGATGAGATCCTTAATATGCTCAAACTCCATGAAGAAGATGGCGCCATCAATCTGCAGAAGGAGTATGGAACCTTCATTGCACGATGCTAGGGAATGGACCACTATCGAGGAGAAATCATGAGCTATATAGAAGTAAAAAACTTAAAGAAAAATTTCACAGTTAAAAAGAAACATGAAAAAGGAAAACTTCTTAGGGAAAAAGAAATTGTAAATGCCCTTAAAGAAGTTTCTTTTTCTGTGGATAAAGGGGAACTTGTGGGTTACATTGGCCCAAATGGGGCAGGTAAGTCCACAACGGTCAAAATCCTGTCCGGAATCCTTACGCCAGATGGAGGAGAAGTAACTGTTGGCGGCATAGTGCCATGGAAAGAAAGAAAAAGACACGTAAGGAACATCGGAGTAGTCTTCGGCCAGCGAAGCCAGCTCTGGTGGGATGTTCCCATAATCGATAGTTATATGCTTCTCAGAGATATCTATAGAATTCCGCAGGGAGATTATGAATCCAGGTTAAAAGAGCTAACGAGTGCCCTTCAGCTTGAAGAACTTATGAGGACGCCTCTAAGACTCCTTAGTCTCGGACAAAGAATGAGAGCAGAGCTGTGCGGATCACTTCTCCACAGACCACAGCTACTATTTCTTGATGAGCCAACTATCGGTCTTGATGCAGTTAGTAAGCTTGCTCTAAGGGATTTTCTTAAATGGGAAAACAATGAGTATGGCACAACAATCATGCTGACAACCCATGATATGGAAGATATCGAGGCACTTTGTTCAAGAGTTATGGTATTAGGCCATGGCAAAAAACTCTTTGACGGAAAGCTTCCGGACCTTCTTGAGCGTTATGACACTGTCAGAAATGTAAATATAAAATACGAGGGAACTATCACGGACTTAAGGCTTCCTGAGGGTGTTAGCTGTAGTCATACAGAAGATGGAATAGAACTAAGCTACAATCCAACCAAGCTTCCTACATCGAAGTTTTTGGGATTATTGCAGGAAGCAGGAAACATCAGCGAGCTTACATTACAGCCCCAGAACACTGATCATATGATCGCAGCCATGTACAAGGAGCTGGACCTATAAAGAGGAATATTATGCCATACTTTACTGTTTTTAAAATGAGGCTTCGAATGGAGCTTCAATATAGAGGGGCCATGATTGGAGGAATTGCTTGCCAGATGTTCTTTGGCCTTATTCTGGTGGCACTGTATAGGGCACTTTACGCCGGTAAGCCTCAGTCAATACCGATAGAAAGTGTAGCGACTTATGTTTGGCTGCAGCAGGCTTTTTTCAGAATGATGCTGGCTTCAGACTCAGAGCTTGTTGATAAGATAAGGTCAGGTGATATAGCCTATGACATGTGCCGCCCTGTAGATATGTACGGCTTTTATTATGCAAGGATCATGGCGCAAAAGCTCATGGGAAGTCTCATGCGCGCGGTGCCAATGCTGATAGTAGCGTTTCTTCTTCCAAAGGGCTGGGGAATAAGCTTGCCGGCGTCTTTTCTAGAACTACTGGCAGCGCTGCCGGCTCTTTTGCTGGGACTTTTATGCGTCTGCGCACTTGAGAATATTACGGTGGCCTTTACCATGAAAACCCTTGATCCAAGGGGAATGCAGGGTCTTCTTAATCTTTTGATGATGACACTTTCGGGAAATCTTTTTCCACTGACGCTATTTCCAGAGAGCTGGCAGAAGATTATTACTTTTTTACCATATGCCCAGCTCCTTGATGCCCCTATAAGACTCTATACCGGGGAATATTTGCCACAGGAAGCATTTAGGATATACGGTATTCAGGCCTTTTGGGCTGTTATTCTCATTGCCCTTGGCGTATCTATGTGGAATGCCAACAAGAGACGAATGATAGTGCAGGGAGGCTAAGTAGTAAAAGGAAAATATATGAATACTTTGCGATTATATATTAAGTCAATAGGAATGCTTTTAAAGAGCCACCTTCAGTATCCAAGCTCTTTTATCATGCAGACTCTCGCCCAGCTTGTCATGGAAGGCGGCGAGATGATGGTGGTCATCCTTATTGTTGACAGATTTGAGAGCCTGAAGGGATGGAGCGGTGGAAATCTCTATTTCTTTTTCGGAATAATGTCAGTATCTTTTTATCTTACTGAAATGTTTGGAAGAGGAATCACAGGAGACTTCCCATCTATGGTCAGAACGGGGCGGCTTGATACTTTCCTTGTACGACCACGCGGGGTGCTGACCCAGGTTTTGTGCGGTGGAACGGACCCAAGACGAATTTCCTGCATAGCAGTGGGCGTTGCGGCGCTGATAATGGGAAGTAACTTATCTAACATAGCCTGGAATCCCCTTAAGGTGCTTGTTTTAGTGGAATCCATTGCCATGAGCTGTCTTCTGATATTGGGACTTTTTATGATCGAGGCAATCTTTTGCATTTTCAGTGTTAAGTCTGTGGAGCTTGTAAATGCCATAACTTATGGCGGCCGAAGCGCCTGCCAGTACCCGATTGATATTTACCCACTGCCTCTTAGGGCTCTTTTTACAGTCATAGCTCCATTTGCCCTTACAATGCATGTTCCGGCGGCCTGGATCATGGATAAACCGCTTTACGGCTGGCCTATTTGGACTGCTTTTGTCACGCCTCTTTCGGGAGCGGTAGTATTTGCAGTGATGACAGCGCTTTTCCATCTGGCGCTGAGGCACTACAGATCCACAGGAAGCTGATATGGACCTAGGGACGGAGTCAGAGTACTACAAAAAAAGAATTGAAGTAAATGCTTATTTTTGCTACCATAAGTCTGCAAAATTAAAAAGGACTTTTAATAATAATGAAAAAATTAGCATTTATAAAAGAAATAATAATTCTGACACTGGCCACATCCATAATTTCGGCGGCGGTTTTCTTTTTCCTAATGCCAAGTCATGCATCAGTTAGCAGTATTGCAGGTTTGGCTATTGTTTTAGCTAATTTCATCCCATTGTCGGTTTCAATGATAACCATCATATTAAACGTATTTCTTTTGATAATCGGCTTTATTACCTGCGGACCGGAGTTCGGCTACAAGACAGTATATACAGCGCTTCTGATGCCAGTGATCATGGGAGTATTTGAGAAAATGTTCCCTGATTTTCAATCCCTTACAGGGGATGCCACATTGGACGTTGTGTGCTACATCTTTTTTGTCAGCATCGGAATCGCGATTCTCTTTAACAGAAACGCATCTTCTGGAGGAATTGATATTGTTGCCAAGATCCTCAACAAATATCTGAGGATTGACCTGGGAAAAGCTATGTCCATAGCAGGTCTCTGCGTTGCGGGCTCTTCAATTCTTGCTTATGACACCAAGACACTTATGCTTAGTATTCTGGGAACATATTTTAATGGAATGATCATTGATCACTTTATCTTTGATCAGAAGCTTAAGAGAAGAGTATGTATAGTTTCTCCTTTTGAAAAAGATATTCGTGAATTTATAGTCACTGAGCTCCACAGCGGCGCAACTATCTATAAAGCAATAGGTGCGTACCGCATGAAAGAGCACAATGAGATCATTACTATTGTGGATAAAAATGAATACCAGAAGCTGATGGCTTTTGTGGATAAGGTGGACCCTCAGGCCTTTGTAACTGTGTATAAGGTAAGTGAAATGCAGTACATGGCCAAGTCAAACCCGGAGAGAATATTTGACTAAATTAACGCTTCTATTTCTTTTGCAGAATTAACAAGGAAAGTTGCGCCCTCATCTACCATCTCCGCAGTATCGCCATAGCCATATGTCACTGCAATACTGTCTATTCCTGCATCTGCGGCGCCCTTTATGTCATAGGCTGTATCACCCACCATTATGCAGACATTTTTGTTAAGACCATAGGTAGTAATAGCATTTTCTATTAGACGCTTTTTATCTGAGCTATGGTCAGAAAGATCTGGTCCAACCATGTGATCAAAGTATTTACTAAGACCAACTCTTTCAAGAATCTTTTCTGCAAACACAAGAGGCTTACTGGTTATCAAGATGACAGTGAAGCCTTTTTCTTTTAAATTACTTAGGAGTGTTGGAATACCATCATAGATACCCACGTCGTACATACGCTCTTTTTCGTAAATGCTCCTATAAAGAGCAACTGCCTTGTTGCAGTCCTCATCCTTCATCTGATATTCCCTTACAAATGAATCATAAAGTGAAGGCCCGATAAAGGTTTCAAGTTTCTCCTGTGGCTGATCAGTTATGCCAAAGTTTGACAGGGCATATGCTACTGACGAAGTTATCGCTCTGCCTGAATCTGTCAGGGTTCCATCAAGATCAAACATAACAACCTTGTATGGCACTATGAACTGTTTAACTTTCTGCAGGATGCCTCTAAGATTGTGGATATCTTTTGCTGCAGAGCCTGTTTCCAGAGAGTGATTAGCTTTATCAACTGTATATAGCTCAAGTCCTAGCTCTCCGCATCTGGATCTGGCAATATCAGTGGGACACCAGGAATCATCAAGCCCATGGAAGACAATGCCTGCCTCTTCCTTTAGCATATCGAAGGTCTGTGGCACCGGGGTAAAAACAAGATGCCTTGCACCAACCTGTAGCTGGCGGTCATAGTACGCGGCCAGGGCTGTGCCTATGCTTTTTCCAATGAATAGAACATCACTGTAATCGGTAAAAGAAATCTCTCCAAGCTCCTCTTTTATCTGATCAGCAGCAATTTCAAAGGCCTCCTTCATCCTGACATTATCATTCATGATCTCACGGGCCTTGTAAGGAAACTCGTAGTTTACTTCTATTATTTCATAGCCATTTTCCCTTGCTAATCGCTTTGAAAAATAAAGAAGTGGCTTATCGCTGTGATAACCCATGCCAGGGAAGATGACTGCAATCTTTTTGTTGTCCATGCGTGCCTCCGTACAAATAAATATCATTGTAAAAGTCAAAATTTCTGACTTATTGTACCACAGATTTCGAACTGATTCGGAATAAAGCAGCCATTTTCTAAAACAAATATAAACTGACTATAAAGCAAAAAAGGTACTATATCTTTAAAGATTTTTATGTGATAACGTCATACAAAACAAAGTTGCAGCTTAAAGAAAACATTTGGATTAGTAAAGGAGAACAGCCCATGAAAAAGAACATTCGTCTGGTTTTACTTGGAGAATTATTGTTGTTTGTAATAGTTTTTTTGATCCTTACTTTGGGAACTGGTTTTGGCGCATCTGCTATACTCTGGTTTCTTGATTTCCCATCAATCATTGTTATTTTGCTAATCCTCATTCCAGGACTTATAATAATGGGAGAGTGGAAGGACTTTCTCAAAGCTTTTTCTGTAGGAATAAAAGAATACAGGCTGTTAGAACTTAAAAACATACTAGAGGCAGTAGCTGCGGCTCAGAAACTTACTGTTTTTGCAGCTCTTTTTGCTATTATAATATCAGGTGTGCTGGTAATGGGTAATCTTAGTGACCCTGAGACTATCGGGCCTAACCTGGCAGTATGTTTCTTGTCTGGATTTTATGCAGTTCTCATTGAGTTCATTTTACTGCCACTCAGACTTAATGCTGAGCGGAAGATGAATGAAGAAATGGATATGGAAGATGAATGATGCTGGAATAACAAAAGAGCATTACCTTCAAGTGGTACGGAAATTTGGCCTGACAAAAAGAGAACTTGAACTAGGCTACTTAAAGATATCTGGTTTTTCAAACCACAGAATAGCGCATATGCTCGGAATTTCAGAACAAACAGTCAAAAATCATTTTACGCACATATTTGAAAAGGCGTGGGTTCCAGGAAGAAAGGAATTTAAAGAATTGTTCCTTCAGGACAAATCGTCATAAGGTTAATGTATAAGAGTATTAAAAGGGGGATTATTTTAAATGGGGAAATTTCTAAATGTCTGGAAAAAAGTTCGCGACTATGTGGAGTACTTCCTGATCTACAGCTTTGCAGGCTGGATTTATGAATCAATCTGGTGCGACGTCATATACCATAAAAGAGGCTTCTTAAACAGGGGAGTTCTCTTTGGACCTTGGCTTCCAATCTATGCAATAGGCTTTTTTATCATAATCGCTGTTCTGAAGCTGTTAAAAATCAAAAAGCCATGGCTGGTATTTATAGTTGGCGGATTTGTCGCAACACTGGCTGAGTTTGTTGCAAGCTACATAATGGAATATAAGCTGGGAAGCTATACCTGGGATTACAGCACCTATTTTATGAACTATGATGGCAGGATTGCGCTGGTCCCAGGCCTTATGTTTGGACTGCTTATCTGTCTTGCGGTATGTCTTTTGCACCCGGCTATTATAAAGCTTCAGAAAAAATTCCAGGATAATAAAATCCACAATATCTGCTTTGTAGTGATCACCCTTTTATTTCTGGCAGATCTTATCAGCCGCATTTGGCTTGGAAGTAACTTTAAGGGGTGACCAATGGACAGTAAATACAGACTTGCTGAGGCTATGAAAAGCTGCATGAAGACTACAACTGTTGAGAATATAACGGTCAAACAGATTGTGGAAAAGTGCGGAGTTTCAAGGCAGACTTTTTACCGCAACTTTATAGACAAATATGACCTGATCAACTGGTACTTTGACAGACTTCTTGAGGTGTCCTTTAAAGAGATGGGCAGCAGGGAAGCCTTAAGGGAAGGACTCATCAGGAAGTTTAAGTACATAAGGGAAGAAAAAGTTTTTTTTCAGGCCGCTTTTAAGGTGGATGATCAGAATAATTTAAAGGAACATGATTTTATCATGATCTTCGAGTTCTACTGCCGGCTTATCAGGGAAAAGACAGGAAATCTCCCCGATAAAAAGATAAGAAAGCTTCTGGAGATGTACTGTCAGTCCTCTATTTATATGACTGTTCAGTGGGTTTTAAAGGGGCTAAAAGAGTCTGAAGAGGAACTGGCCGACCTTATGATCGAGGCCATGCCAGCAAGGCTCGATGAACTATTCAGGACTATGAACATTTTGTGATATTCTAAGTCTTATTTGGAACAAATCAGGCAAAGTGTAACTTACAATAAAATAGCCATAATGCTATGCTTTTTATGGATTTTGTTAATCCGTGTAACGTAAACAAAAGTTTTGTGGAGGACTAGTATTATGGCTAACAGAATTTCTTTAAACGGAACATCTTATCATGGAGCAGGTGCTATTAGTGAGGTTGTTAACGAGTTTAATAACCATGGCTTTAAAAAGGCTTTTGTAGCATCTGACCCTGATCTTATCAAATTTGGAGTAACTGCCAAGGTTACAGATCTTTTAGACAAGGCACAGATTCCTTACGAAATCTACTCAGATATCAAGCCAAACCCTACAATCGAGAACGTAAAAAATGGTGTTGAAGCTTTTAAAAAGTCAGATGCTGACTGCATCATCGCTATTGGCGGCGGATCTTCAATGGACACATCCAAGGCTATCGGTATCATCATCACAAACCCTGAGTTTGCTGATGTTCGCTCACTTGAGGGTGTTGCTCCTACCAAGAATCCTTGCGTTCCTATCATTGCAGTACCTACAACTGCAGGAACAGCAGCAGAGGTTACAATCAACTACGTTATCACAGATGTGGAAAAAGAGAGAAAGTTTGTCTGCGTAGATACTCACGATATGCCAATTGTAGCTATTGTAGACCCTGAGATGATGTCATCAATGCCTAAGGGACTTACAGCTGCAACTGGTATGGATGCACTTACACATGCTATTGAAGGCTATACAACAAGAGCTGCCTGGGAGATGACAGATATGTTCCATCTCGAAGCTATCAGACTTATTTCAAAGAACCTTAGAGGCGCAGTTGAGAACACCAAGGAAGGCCGTGAAGGAATGGCTCTTGGCCAGTACATCGCTGGTATGGGATTCTCTAACGTTGGTCTTGGAATTGACCATGCTATGGCACACACACTTTCAGCTCACTATGACACACCTCACGGAGTAGCTTGCGCTATGTTCCTTCCAATTTCTATGGAGTTCAACCGTGAGTACACAGGTGAAAGACTTAGAGAAGTAGCAAGAGCTATGGGCGTAGAAGGTGTTGACAACATGACTCAGGATGAGTACAGAGATGCAGCTATCGCCGCAGTTAAAAAACTCTCTGAGGACGTTGGTATTCCTAAGACTCTTGATAAGATCAAAGAGGAAGACCTTGACGTTCTTGCAACCGATGCTCTTAACGATGCTTGCTATCCTGGAAACCCAAGAGAAGCAACCAAAGAGCAGGTAATTGAAATGTTCCGCATGCTTATGGCATAAAGATATTCGCATAATTGCGAAAATAAAGTTTAGGAAGCCTCCAGCCCTCACTGGAGGCTTCTTTTTGGTTAAAAACATTATCCAATCGACATAGAAACGTATTTGCGTGTAAAATGGAATGTATAGGAGTGCGATGAAACAAAGTGTTGCTTAATGTTTATGGGGTATCTAAATGAGCTATTTTCTTAAAACGCAGGATAACACTAACTTTTCTGACACCATAAGCCCAGCTATAGATCAAAATAGGTCCGGATGGACCAGGGTTTACTTGGCTGCATCTGCTTTTGCGGAATGTCTGGACAGAAAAATGTGATAGTTAAGGAAGACAAATGATGAAGAGAAAGCAGGGAATACTATCTTACGCACTTATTATTCTGGGAGCAATCATGGCAAGCTTTTCTGTTGCCCTGATTCTCTTGCCTAACGATGCCATAGATTACGGAACAGCAGGCGTTGCCATCATAATCAGTAAACTCACGGGGTTCCAGTTATCCCTCTGCGTTCTCTTTGTCTTTTTACCCTTTGCGGTTGCAGGATTTCTTTTCCTTGGTAAGAAATTTACTATAAAAGCCGCCCTTGGCTCTGTAATTTACATGCTGGGACTGGAAATCTTTGAGAATATTCCATTTGAGTTAAATACAGAGCACTTTCTGGCAGTGGCCTTTGGAGGGGCTATCCTGGGGGCAGGTCTTGCCCTGATACTTAGAAATGGCGGATGCATAGATGGCTCAGAAATACTGGCAAATATCGTGGTCAAAAGGCTCTCTGACAAGACTGGGCGTAACTATAGCCTGACACCTATCCTGCTGATCTTTAACGCCCTGGTGTACATCACCTGTTTTGTAGTTATAGACTCAACAGCAGCGCTTCTTAGCCTTCTTGTTTATGTGGTGGCAACAGCAGTTATCGACCACTACACCGACCACTTTGAAGCTATCAAGCAGGTAACCATCATTACCCAGGACCCCGATGGAATAATTCGCGACATAAAAGAAAAGCTAAACAAAACCTGCACGATAATGGACTCCCGCGGTGCAATTGCCGGAGAGAACAACACTCTTATCTGTTACATAAGCTTTTTTGAGCTTCCACTTATGAAGGATATTATCTCCACACATTCAGGAAGCTTTAGCACAGTATCCACCATCGATGAGATACTAAGATGATTTTGTGAATAAATAAGAAAAGAGGGACGGACATATGGTAAAGGAAATAGTAGGAGATCTTTTAAGACAACCTGTGGATATTGTAGCCCACCAGACGAATTGCATGGGCAACATGGGAGCGGGAGTGGCACTAGCAATAAAAAAGCAGCTGCTTACTTCTGATGCCTATGAGAAATATAAGTCAATATGCAAGGAACAGGGCTCTGACCTTATGGGAAAGACACAGCTTCTCGAGGCACCTGACGGGCGTATTATTGCTAACTGTTTTGGAGAAAATATTCCTACCGGAAAGGGCAAGGATACTGATTATGATGCACTTATGCACAGCATCGCAAAGGTGCGAAACTATGCAAAGAGAAGTGATCCCATGCTCTCTGTCGGTGTACCTGGCCTAATAGGATGCGGCCTTGCCGGAGGTGACTGGCGCATAGTAAGGGATATGCTATACAAGCTCTTTGGCGGTGAGGGCGAGCCTGACTTATACATTTGCTATCTGGATGAGAACGAGTATAGGAAATGGAATAGGGTATGACTTTGGCTGCAGTATTCTATGTCTAAAGTGGTGGACTAGGGACGGCGGTAAGGACAGCAAAAAGGACGGTGATAAGGACTGCAATAAGGATGGTGATAAGGACAGCAAGAAAGGCGGCGATAATAATGTGTCAATATTACGCACATTTTTTACTGCTGTATTTTGTATACCGGAAATTTAGCAGTAGCCCATTTTTTTCACTACTGCTAGAATCAGAAAAAAGGAGTTTTTATAGTAACATCATGGGTGCTGAGCAGTATTATAAGCGGATGTATCTAAAGAATTTACCTCTTATATTTGTTTTATCCATCAAATTAGATAATAATTGACAGATTTTTCAAGAAAATGTACGAAAATCTATAACAATTACACTCGTAGCATTACTAAAAAACTTGAGAAATGGTTATTCAGCAGTAGTGCAAAATTTGCCTTACTGCTGTTTTTTTAAAAAACCGAAAACAATAGTAAAAACTGCACGCAATATAGATAAAATATCTCCGACATGAAAACAGCAGAAAAAAAAGACACTTATAAGCACTTATCATCTACTACTATCTATGGCGACAGCAGAAAAAAGACACTTATAAGCACTTATCATCTACTACTATCTATGGCGACAGCATGGTATATAAAAGACAGCAACAAGTACATTAACAAGAGCAATATCTGCCATGCTTATGTGACAGAAAATGATAAGATATTCTTGATAAAACAGGATAAGAGGAGAAACTAGTGGGGAAAATTATTGTAAACTCAAACAATCAAACTACTTTCAATAACAATGTTGACTACTGCGTAGGAACAGGCCGACTTGGCCTTGCTCTTACAGAGGAATATCTAAAAGAACTTAAATTTGTTCAGGACATGATCGGCTTTTCTTATATCAGAGGTCATGGGCTATTTTCAGATGATGTGGCTATTTATCAGGAGTACGAGGAAGATGGCCAGATCAAGGTAGAGTACAACTACACCTACATTGATAGAATTTTTGACAGATTTCTTGAGCTGGGAATCCGCCCATATCTTGAGCTTGGCTTTATGCCAGAAAAGCTTGCAAGTGGCACCCAGACTATCTTTTATTGGAAAGGAAATACCACTCCGCCCAAGGATTACAAGAAGTGGACAAATATGGTCATCGCCCTGCTTGAGCACCTGAAAAACCGCTACGGACAGGAAGTTACATCCTGGCCTATAGAAGTCTGGAATGAGCCTAATCTTCCAGGCTTTTGGTACAAAGCAGACATGGAGGAATACTTCAAATTATTCAAGGAAACTTTTCTTGCAATCAAGACCTATGACAGCCGCTTTAAGGTCGGCGGTCCCGCAATCTGCGGCGTCAGGGATGCTGAGTGGATAAAGGGCTTTTTGGACTTTTGCAAAAAAGAGGGAATTTGCCCAGACAGGATCACAAGACACCACTACACAGTAGAGTTTCCAGAGAGAATCGGTCATTACGATTACTCCAAGCTTGAAGATTCCAAAATGCGCTTTGAAAACTTAAAGTCTACAAGAGATATTGTTGATTCCTATGAAGAGTTTAAGGACCTTCCTATACATCTTACAGAGTTTAGCACCTCCTACACACCAAGAGGAGTCATTCATGACACTAACCTCAATGCAGCTTATCTTGCAAGACAGTTGTCAGGCCTTGGAGATGTGAACGAAGCTTATTCTTACTGGACATTCGGCGATGTCTTTGAAGAGCAGGGAGTTCAAAACTCACTATTCCACGGCGGTTTTGGTATGGTGGCAGCAGGTAATATTCCCAAGCCCACCTTCTGGACCTTTTATTTTTTCAAGCAGCTTAAGCTCTTTAGCCAGGACTGCGTATATAGAGATGATAATGCTGTAATTGTTAAGAGTGATAGAGGCTACGCCGGAATTCTCTGGAATATTGATGAGGAAGATCAGGTAAAAGAGATTTCGTTTGCCTTTGGAGAAAAGCAAAACAAGTCAGGGCAGGATGCAGAAGAATATACTCTCGTGACCAAGACTGTTGATGAAACTTGCTGTAACCCACTGAAACTCTGGCATGACCTTGGCGAGCCAGCATATCCAACAAGAGAAGAGACTGAGCTTATAAAGAGCGCAGCCTGGCCACTTGTTGAGAGCAGCGTAGTGAAGGCTGATGATAGCGTGGCACTTGTAAAGGTTCTTGTTAGAAAGAATGGCGTTGTGTATTTTACACTTACTAAGAGAAGCTTCACTCCAGACAGGGGCTACGACTACGACAAGGTTGTTTCCTTCCACTAATAGATTAACAAGTTGCAAACAATCCAATTGCAATAAATTAAAAATGTGGTATAATCTTATCCATAGAATCGTAAAAACGCATCAATATAAGAGCAATTCATCATGTTTGCTCGGCATAGATTCTTGTGGACATATCTGATTAAGTTCACAAGAAGTTATAACGGTGATATGAAAGGAACATACCATGGATAAAGAATTCGATATTCAGGAATATATGACACATGGGGTTGAGAGAGTAGTATCTGACGCCATAAAGGCAACTCTTAAGAACCCAAGGGAAAGTGCCTATATGGCCAAGTTTGCCCTTGCCACCAAGGCAGCCTCCAGGAAAAGAGCTAAATTAGAGGCAGAAGGGGAACATATTCCACCATTTCTCATCGCCAGCATTACAAGTAGCTGTAACCTCCATTGTGCAGGCTGTTACTCAAGATGCAACAACGCGACACAGGATACAGAGCCTGTAAGCCAGCTTACAGATGAAGAGTGGCTCAAGGTATTCGATGAGGCCAGTGACCTGGGTGTTAGCTTTATCCTTCTTGCAGGTGGTGAGCCACTTCTTAGAAAGGGCGTCATCGAGGCAGCAGGACAGAGGCAGGACATTCTTTTCCCTATATTTACAAACGGAACATATATGGCAGACAAGTATTTTGATCTCTTTGACAAGAACAGAAACCTTGTACCAATCATGAGTATCGAAGGTGAAAAAGAGGCAACAGACAATAGGCGCGGCGAAGGCGTTTACGACAAGCTTATTTCAAACATGGATGAGCTTAACAGCCGCGGCCTTATCTATGGAGCTTCAGTAACTGTCACCACAGAAAATTTAAAAGATGTTTCATCCGAGGACTTTATCGGCAAGCTCTCAGCAAAGGGGTGCAAAGCAGTTATTTTTGTTGAGTTTGTTCCGGTTACAGATGATGCAGCTAGCCTTGCACCTGGGGATGAAGAAAGAGAATATCTAAAGAGCGAGATTGCAAGGCTCAGAAAAGAGCATCCCGAGATGGTATTTGTTTCTTTCCCTGGAGATGAGAAGAGTTCAGGAGGCTGCATCGCGGCAGGAAGAGGATTCTTCCATATCAACTCTCACGGCAGCGCAGAGCCATGTCCTTTTTCGCCATATTCAGATATCAACGTAAAAGAGACATCTCTTCGAGAGGCTATGAATTCCAAGCTTTTCAAAGCTCTTCAGACCGAAGGTACACTCCTTGATGACCACGCCGGAGGATGTGTACTGTATGAAAAAAGACATGAAGTGGAAGCACTTCTGGGATTGGGGAACAGGTAACGATTCAGCGAACTAGTAGAAGAAAGTTTTTCTTTTACTGACAGATAAGTTGGAGAAGATTATGGATAAAAAACTTGTTTTCCACAAACCAGTATTTGAAGAAGCCGCAGAGCTATCAAGAATTTATGCTCTTAGGGACAATAAGACCTGCGATAGCACGGTTTTAGATACATATATTTGGAAAGACCTGTATGATACAAAGGTTTATCTTGAGGAAGAGGCAGCTCTTATCCTTATGAAAGACGAAAAAGGGTATTTTGCAGCAATGCCCTATTGTAGTGCGGAAGATCTTCCTAAGTATTTCAAACTCCTTAGAAGTTACTTCAATGAAGAATTAAAGGCACCGCTAAGGATAGACCTTGCTGATGAAGATGCCCTGAATGCATTGGGGCTTATGGATAATCCGGATTTTGTAATAGAAGAGGAAACTGATTACAAGGACTACCTCTACGATGCACAGGAACTTAGAACCCTTGCAGGCAAGAAATTCCAGAAAAAGAGAAACCTTGTGAATAAATTCATGAAGGAATATGAAGGCAGATGGGAATATAAAACCCTGTGCTGCATGGACGAATACTTCCTTGAAAAGTTCATGGAAAAATGGGTTGAAATAAGACTTTCAGAGGGTGTGGACAGTAAGGATACGCTCATAATAGAGAAGGATGGAGTAATAGACATCCTAAGAAACTGTGACAAGGTAACCTTCAGAGTTGGCGGCCTTTTCATAGATGAGATGCTGGAAGCCTTCACCATTGGCTCCTACAACAGCAGGGAGCAGATGGCAGTTATCAGCATTGAAAAAGCCAATTCTGAAATACCTGGAATATATCAGATGATCAATCAGCAGTTTCTTTTAAATTCCTATGAAGATGCCAAGATTGTCAACAGAGAAGACGACATGGGTCTGGAAGGGCTAAGACACGCTAAAGAGAGCTATAACCCCATAGGTTATGCCAGAAAATATAGGATTTTGGAACAGATGGCTACGTAATAGATTTTTACTAGCCTATGTCAGATATAAATAGGCGGTTATCTTATGATAATAGAACTTACGGATAAAGAAAAAACGAGATCCCTCTACGAAGAAGCCTTTGACGATCCCAAGGTATTTGTTGATTACTACTATGAAGAAAAATGCCTTGATAACAGGATTATCGTCAGCCTTGAGGACGGCGAAATAGTATCTATGCTGCATCTTAATCCCTATAAGATGAACATGTGTAGGAGTGTTGTACAAAGTTACTACATTGTCGCCGTGGCTACCACTGAAAATGAGCGCCACAAAGGCCACATGAGAAGAATTTTTGAAAAGACATTTGAGCTTTTACAAAATGAACATATTCCTTTTGTATTTCTTTTGCCTGTGGATGAGTCTATATATTCCTGGCTGGGATTTGAAAAGATATGCGATTTTTCGGAGGAAAAAGAAACAGACTATAACAGGATAATGTCTCAATACGACGTTTACTGTATAAGAGATGAGGCCTACCTTCGCAGGATGAAAAGAGAGGATGAACTAAGAAAGCTAGGTAGTGGAGAAGTTCTCCCTGATAATCCTGTGATCATGGCCAAAATTACAGACCTTGACGCCTTTAACAAGGCAGCAGGCACTGATTTTACTGATGAGAAAGAAGCACTTTCATGGCTAAGGAATAAGAATATTTATATATGCGAAGAAGTGTGAATAATAATCCTTGTGGGATTTGACTAAGTGGAGGAAAAACAATGAGTAACTTTTTAAACCTTGTAAAAGAGCGTAGAAGCGTCAGAACTTTTGATGGCTCAGCTCCTAAAAAAGAAGACCTTGAGGCACTGGTAAGCTATGCCAAGGACATAACAAACCCCTATGGTGTTGACGTTAGATTTGTATTTCTTGATGCAGATAAGAACAAGCTTTCAAGCCCTGTTCTTTCTGGTGAAAAATGCTATGTCAGCGCCATTACAACCAAGAAAGAACACGCAGAAGAGGCCTATGGCTACAGCTTTGAAAAGCTTCTTATGAAGGCTCAGGAGCTGGGACTTGGCAATGTATGGATTGGCGGAACAATGCCAAGAGATAAGTTTGAGCAGGCTTCAGGCCTTACAGATGGCGAGATCATGCCATGCATGAGCCCTCTTGGAACTCCGGCAAAAAAGATGTCTGTAAAAGAGACTCTTATGAGAAAAGGAGTTAAGGCTGATTCAAGATACAAATTTGAAGAGCTCTTTTATGTTGGAGACTTCAATACTCCTATGACAGAAAGCTATGCTAAGAGCCATGGACTTTTTGATGATCTTGAGGTAGTAAGACTTGCACCATCTGCAGTTAACAAGCAGCCCTGGAGAATCGTCATTGATGGAAACAAGGCGCACTTCTTTGAAAAGAAGGACAAGGGATTTCAGACACCTGACTATGACCTTCAGAAGATAGATATCGGAATAGCTCTTTTCCACTTCGAGAGTCAGATGCTAGAAGAAGGAAGAAAGCCCGTTTGTTTGGTAGAAGACCCTGGTCTTGCACTTCCAGAGCAGACCGAGTATGTAGCAACATATACGTTCTAAGCCAAAATTGTACTAGGGGACGGAGTCAACGGTTCATCTTTAGTCAGACATTGCGGAGATAGTTCGCACTGTCTGGCTTTTTCTTTTTTCTTTTCCCAAAACGTGATACTCTAAGACAGTAAGATACAGAGAAATTGGAGCAAAAGAGATGAAGAAAGAAGAAAAAACGAATGTGATGCGTGTCCTTGATGGCAAGAAAATACAGTATGAAAGCCATACATACCAGCAGGACGCAACACTTACTGGTGAAGAAATAGCAGGGATACTAGGAGAGGATGCTAAGAAAGTTTTCAAGACCCTTGTAACCCAGGGCAAGAGCGGGGCCTACTATGTATTCGTAGTTCCGGTGCAGGCAGAGCTTGATCTTAAGAAAGCTGCCAAGGCAGCAGGAGAGAAGGCTGTCAGCATGATAAAGCAAAAAGAACTACTGCCCCTTACAGGCTATGTACACGGCGGATGCTCTCCAATCGGCATGAAAAAGCAGTTTCCAACTTTTGTCCATGAAACTGCCGCGGGATTTGAGAAAATTTTTGTCAGCGGCGGCAAGGTTGGTTATCAGATAGAAGTAGCACCAGGTGATATTGTTTCTCTTATAAGGGCTACTTTCGCAGACATAGTGAGCTGAGCCCCATGCGGAGCTGACGCTTCCTATCGCATGATCACAAGCCAGTAATGGTATGAAAAAGACGGGAGAATTGTACTAGAATGACTTATCGCTTGATTGCTTTATTTTTTCTTGCTGTTTTTTATTTTATTTACTTCGCCAAGATGCTTTTGCAGAGGCAAAAGGGCATAGTAACTGACCAGATTGCCAAAAGTAAGGTCCACGACAGGGGCTTTTATATTGAAGCCGTGATGAAGCTTGCCACAATCGCAGCACCTATTACAGAGGTTATCTCAATAGCCTATGGCAGGAGCATGTTCACCATCATGTTCAGGGTGATTGGCATGCATTTGGCATTCCTTGGGGACCTTGTGTTCCTGATGGCTGTCTGGACCATGAAGGACAGCTGGAGAGCGGGAGTTGCCAAGACGGATACAGGCAAAAGAGATCTCATTACCGCAGGCATTTACAAGTATTCAAGAAATCCGGCATTCCTGGGTTTTGATCTGGTATACCTTGGGATACTACTTATGTTTGGTAACCCGCTACTGTGCGTAGTAACTGCCTGGGCTATATTGATGCTTCATCTGCAGATCCTTCAGGAGGAAAAATTCCTTGAGGAGGTTTACGGAGAGGACTACAGGACATATAAAGATAAGGTCAGCAGGTACGCTGGACTTGGGAAGCTGACAAGGCCACTGGAAGTTGCAGGTAGTGATGATGCTGATTCCACTGCAAGGCATATGAGTAAGGCAGCTATCGCATTTTCCAAAATCTGCCTGTACATATACTTCATTTTGGGAGTGTGGTCAGTTCTTTATTTCTTTACCTGCCTTGCCTATGGCGGAGGCCCTAAGCTCTCCTGGGTCTGGATTTGGATCCTTATAGCCGCTTTTTCTTTTGCAAGAGTAGGGATGATAAAGGCTAGGCTCCAGGGCCGGGAAAAGATAAAGATTCCTGCGGCACTTAAATGGATATACAGGTTAGTATTTGCACTGTGCCTTGGAATATTCATTGTTACTGAGGTAAGGATAATTGGTGCCATGACGGCAAAACCGCAGGAAAATCTGGATTATATCATTGTTCTTGGAGCGGGACTTCGTGGAACGGAGCCTTCAAATCCTTTTAAAGCAAGAATTGAGAAGGCAGCAGAGTACCTTAATGAAAATGAAGGCACACAGGCTGTGGCTTCTGGCGGACAGGGAAGACACGAGGCTATCAGTGAAGCGGAGGCTGCAAAGCGCAGGTTGTCGGACCTGTATGGTATTGATGAGAGCCGCATTATCTTGGAGGACCAGTCAGCTGACACAGAGCAGAATCTCAAGTTCAGCCTTGAGATAATAGGCGATGCTGATGCATCTGTAGGAATTGTGACTAATGGTTTTCATGAGCTTCGCGCTATGTCAATTGCCAGAGAGGTCGGCTACAAGAATGTGTACTCAGTTCCTGCACGAACTCTTTTTCCAGTGGGTATACACTACTGCGTCAGAGAGTTCTTCGGAATGATGGAATTTTATGTGAAATATAAGTTGTAAAAGATGGTTACAGCGGCGGAAGTTTATCGTGTGAAATTAGCATGATGTGGAACTGCAAATAAGCAAAGTAATAAAGGAAAGGAACAGGAGATGGAAAATTTCAAACTTTATACACCAACAGAAGTGGTCTTCGGACGAGGCGTTGAGGAAAACACCGGAGAAACTGCAGCTAAATATGGCAGGAAAGCGCTTCTTGTTTTTGGAAAAGGCAGTGTAATAAAAAGCGGACTTCTTGAAAGAGTAGAGAAATCTCTTGCGGCAGCAGGCCTTGAATACAAGGAATTTGGCGGAGCCAAGCCAAATCCAACTCTTGCTCATGCTGAGGAAGGAATAAAGGAAGCTCTTTTGTTTGGAGCAGATATGATAATTGGTATTGGCGGCGGAAGCGCCATAGATACTGCCAAAGCAATTGCCCACGGAACAGCCAACAAGGACCAGAACCTGTGGGACCTTTGGACTAGAAAGGTTCCTCTTACAAAGTCGCTTCCAGTGGGCGCTGTTCTTACAATTGCCGCTGCGGGAAGCGAGATGAGCGATTCTGCAGTTCTCACCAACGAAGCCATAGGTAAAAAAGCCGGCATCAACACTGATTTTAACCGCTGCAGATTTGCAATTGTAAATCCTGAGCTTGGAATGACACTTCCCAAGAATCAGTTATCAGCTGGCGTTACAGATATCTGCATGCACACTATGGAGAGGTACTTTATTCCGGGAATCAAGTGCGATATGACAGATGAGATTGCAGAAGGACTTCTTCGCACTGTGATAAAGAATGGAAAGATCATTGTGGAAAACCCTTCAGACTATGATGCAATGTGCGAAGTATTCTGGGCTTCAAGCCTTTCCCACAACAACCTTACTGAGGTTGGCCGCGGCAAGGACTTTTCTGTTCACAAGCTGGGACATGCGCTGTCAGCCCGCTATGATTTTACTCATGGAGACTCTCTTTCAGCAGTATGGGGATCCTGGGCAAAAGAGCTATACATGGACGCTATAGACCGATTTGCAAGATTTGCACGTAAGGTGTGGAATGTAACAGAGGAAGATGATACAAAGGCTGCTCTTGAAGGTATTGAGAAGACTGTTGATTTCTTTAGATCAATTGGAATGCCAACAAGCATCAAAGAGCTGGGTGTTAACCCTAGTGATGAGGATTTGAAGGCTCTTTCGCTTGATGCTACAATGAATGATACTGTAAAATTATCCCGTATCAGACCGCTTGATGCGGCAGCGGTAGAGAAGATCTACAGGGCTGCGCTGGGATGATATTGCGACGCAAAAAGATATGAGTGCTGAACAATGCTCATACAGTGTATGCTGCAGGAGTCAATACTTTTGATAATAGAACATGAGACGAATGGAGAGACCAGATGGCAGAGACATTAAAGAAAAGAAGCGAAGTACCAGAGAATTTAAAGTGGGATACTTCCAGAATTTATAAGACAAAAGAAGATATGAATGCGGGGCTTGAAGCTCTAAAGAGCCTTAGCGCAGAGATTGAGAAAAACTACAAAGGAAAGCTGACTGACGGGAAGACAATAAATGAGTGCCTTGTAAGGTACAATGATTTCCTGATCATGGTTGATCATGTATCAAATTATGCAAACCTCAACCTTTCAGTGGATTACACAGACGCAGAAAACGCCAGGACAGATGCCTTTGTAACTGGCGAGTATATGAAGGAGCTTGCAAGGCTTTCTTTTATCGACAGTGAAATAGCCCAGGCTCCTGAAAATGTGATAAAAGAGGCAATTGATACCGCTACTATCTCAAAGAACTACCTTGAGGATGTCCTTAGATTTAAACCACATATGCTGAGCGCAGAGACAGAGGCTACCCTGGTTTCAATGCAGGAGGTAACAAGCGCTCCTTATCAGATGTACGAGCAGACCAAGCTTGCAGACATGAAATTCCCTGACTTTGAAGTTAATGGGAAAAAGTATCCGCTTGGCTATTCTCTTTTTGAGGATGACTATGAGTATGAAGAGAACACTGATGTCAGAAGAGCTGCATTTAAGGCTTTCTCTGAGAAGTTAAGAGACTATATGTACACTACAGCAGCTCAGTACGGGGCAAGAGTTCGTTCTGAGAAGATACTTTCTGAGATAAGACACTTTGACAGTGTATTTGATCACCTTCTCTTTTCCCAGAAGGTTACAAGGGAAATGTACGATCGTCAGATTGACCTTATCATGGAAAAGCTTGCTCCACACATGAGGAAATATGCAAGACTTATCAAGAAGGCTCACGGCCTTGATAAGATGACCTATGCAGACCTTAAGCTTCCTCTTGATCCAGAGTACAACCCAAATGTTACTATTGAGAAATCCAAGGAGTATATTCTTGACGGACTCTCTATAATGGGCCCAGAGTATCAGGAAATGCTTAAAAGAGCTTACGACGAGAGATGGATTGATTTTGCCCAGAACGTTGGCAAATCAACAGGTGGTTTCTGTGCAAGCCCATACCAGAAGGGGTCATATATTCTTTTATCCTGGAATGAGAGAATGAGTGATGTCTTTACCCTTGCTCACGAGCTGGGTCACGCTGGACATTTCTACAACTGCCAGCAGCATCAGAGCTATTTTGACAACGAATGCTCACAGTACGTGGTTGAGGCTCCTTCTACAATAAATGAGCTTCTCATGGCTGAGTATCTCAAGGACAAGAATACAGAGGATAAGCGCTTCCGCAGATGGGTACTTGCTTCTCAGATTTCAAATACCTACTACCACAACTTTGTAACCCACCTTTTAGAGGCTGCTTATCAGAGAGAAGTTTACAAGCGTGTTGATAAGGGCGAGTCAGTTCCTGCTGAAACTTTAAATGAGATCTTTAAGGGTGTTCTGCAGAAATTCTGGGGCGATGAAGTTGAGCTTACAGAAGGCTGTGAACTTACCTGGATGCGCCAGCCACATTACTACATGGGACTTTATTCTTACAGCTACAGCGCAAGCCTTACAATTGCAACTCAGGTCATGAAGAGAATCAGGCGTGAAGGCCAGAGCGCAGTAGATGACTGGAAAAAGACCCTTAAAGCTGGCGGAAGCGTAACTCCTGTTGAGTTTGCGAAAATGGCAGGCGTTGATGTAACAACTGATGCAGCTCTTCTAGATACCATCGACTACATCGGAGGCATCATTGACGAGATAGAGACCCTGTCTTGATTTAAGGAATAGGATTGTAAGTAGTGATAAGAGAAAAAATAGAAAAGATAATTGAAGAAGAGGTTATTCTAAGGGGAATAATCAGTAAGCCCAAGTTAAAAACGTCTGAATACAGGAAAATTGATATCCAGTTGATTGCGGGCAAGGACAGCAGTAATTCAAAAAAAACCAAGGCTGGCACATCAGGAAATGACGATGCTTCCTGTTGCAGTGGAAAGGCTGTCGAAAACTGCAGTTATCAGATTTCAAAATATACTCAGAAGCAGGTTTTTCACGAGAATGTAAGCGCATCAGACCTTGCAGGTCGGATCGAAGAGATCATAACTGACCTTGAGATGAGGCAGATGAGCCTTTGGACTGATAATTATGAATACATATTTCTTTTGTCTAAAAAGGGCGAACTTAGCACCAAGCGCAGAGCCCTGAAAGCAGAGGAGAAGGTCCAGACCAGCACCTCTCACAACAGGCAAAAGAACTATATCATCAGTGAGGGCTCAGATGTCCCTCCACTTGTCGATATGGGCGTCTTTACCAAAGATGGCAAGGTTGTAAAGTCCATGTATGACAAGTTTAGGCAGATAAACCGCTTTCTGGAAATTCTTGATGATGAGATAGACAGCGGAAAGCTTCAGCATTTAAACGTCATAGACTTTGGCTGCGGCAAGTCATACCTTACTTTTGTGGTGTACTATTATCTGACTGAGATAAAGGGCATTACAGCTAACATTATAGGTCTTGACCTTAAGGCAGATGTGATAAAAAAGTGCAATCAGGCTGCTTTGAAGTACGGCTATGAGAACCTGCATTTTGAGCTTGGGGATATCAATGGTTATAAGGCACCATTTGATGTGGATATGGTAATTACGCTTCACGCCTGCGATACAGCCACCGATTACGCCCTGTACAACGCAGTGCAGTGGAATGCCAGAATGATCTTTTCCGTGCCCTGCTGTCAGCATGAGCTTAACAAGCAGATAGAAAGCGATGATCTAGCTCTTTTGACCAGGTATGGAATAATAAAAGAAAGATTTGCAGCCCTGGCTACAGATGCCATAAGGGGAAATCTTCTGGAGTATATGGGGTATAGAACGCAGCTTCTTGAGTTTGTAGACTTCGCCCATACTCCCAAGAATATCCTGATAAGGGCCGTCAAGAAGCCAATGGGCGCCAAGGGAGCAAGACAAAAGGCCCTTGATGAAGTGGAAAGCCTTATGAAGGAATTCCACACAGAGCAGACTCTTTATAACTTGCTAATTGAAAAGAATGGAGGACAAAACAATGGCAGTAAACAGTATTGATGCAGAGGACGATCAGTTTGCGTATCGCTATGATACTCAGCTTCTCATAGATCGTAGAGACAAGGATCTTGATGAGGACGAGATTTCAGATTACATCACAGAAAACTTCGAAGGAAATTCACTTATTGCAGCAGGAGATGAGGATCTTGTTAAGATCCACTTCCATACCAACGAACCTTGGAAGGTGCTTGAATACTGCAATACAGTGGGCGAAATCTACGACATCGTTGTAGAAGACATGATCAGACAGTCCAATGGCCTTCAGGGCTGAATGTGACGCTCGGCCTTTCACACGTGGATATTTGATTAGAAATGTTTGTTCATGTAAATGTTTTGGTATTCTTTGGGAGACATACCGTATACTTTTTTGAAGGCTTTGAAAAAGCTAGAGTAGTCGCGGAAACCAAAGCGCTCATAGGTGCTGGTGATGCCTTTTCCACTTATTATGGCATCACGGCACTCTGAAAGCCTCTTTTTTATTATGTACTGATGAAGCGAGATGCCCAGAGTATCTTTGAACAGGTGTGCAACATAATACTTGCTGACAAAAAACTGCCCAGCTACATCATCGAGGCTAAGGCTCTCTTCAAGGTTATTTTCTACGTAACTTAGGATGTTCTGGAAAAGAGTAAGCTCATCGCTGCCAGCATTATTGTGATCTTCATCGTAGATTATGCGATTGATAGTCAGGATCAGGTCACAAAGACAGATATGACGAAATGCATCACTGGCATAACGGTCCTGACTTGTCTCTTCTAAGAGGCGCAGAAACTTAGATTCCACCTGATGAAACTGAGCAGGAGCCAAGTGATAGATGTATTTCTTGAAGGCTTCTGCTCTCTGCATAAGGTACATGTAATCCACAGATTCTTTTATAAGACTATTACAGCAATCCTTGCTGATCCAAAAGACAAATCGTCTATAGTATTCATCCGATTCGTGCATAATAGCATGGTGTGAAACCCCTGGAGGAACTATCATCAGATCCCCCGGGGTCATTTTGTATTGCTGGACTTTTGATGAATTGCGATTTTCATATATTTCCATGGTCACATCCCCTTCAAGAAAGAGGTAGCATTCATAGTAATCGTGGGCATGTGGCTGAAGGGTTCGGAAATTCTTGTCAGAGTAGTAGTACACTTCAAAGTCAGAAGAAAGCATGTACTGTCTGGAGTTAAAAGAAGAACGAAGCTTGTTTTTCATATCTTGTGATCCTTCTGGTTGTGGACTAGTTGGAGTAACATTTGTAGTCAAAGCCTTAAAAGCATATAAAATCGCAGAAACCCAAGTTTTTATAGGTGCCCTGCAGGAAAACTACAGCCATAATTATATCTATGCACCGCAACTTTTGCAATATAAGAAACAAGACCGTCAATTCCAAATCCCTCCCTAAAAAAGTAAAGTGTTATTGAAAAAGAAATAGGCCTGTGGGGGACAATAGCAGGTATGCACAAAAGGAGAACAATCACATGGAAATGACACTTCGCTGGTACGGCAAAGAGTACGACACAGTAAAACTATGGCAGATCAGACAAATCCCAGGAGTAAAGGGAGTTATTACAACTCTTTATAATAAACAGGCAGGCGAGCTCTGGACTCAGGACGAGATCAAAGCTCTCAAGGCAGATGTGGCTGCAGAAGATATGCACATTGCAGGAATTGAGTCAGTGAACGTATCTGATGCCATCAAGGCTGCAACAGCAGACAGAGATGAGCACATCCAGAACTACATCGACACACTGGAAAACCTTGGTAAAGAAGACATCCACATGGTGTGCTACAATTTCATGCCAGTATTTGACTGGACCAGAACAGAGCTTGCAAGGAAAAGAGCTGACGGCTCAACAGTTCTTGCCTACACACAGGAAGCAGTTGATGCTATAGACCCAGCCAAGATGTTTGAATCTCTTTCAGGAGATACAAACGGAACAGTAATGCCAGGTTGGGAGCCAGAGAGAATGGCTCATGTAAAAGAGCTTTTTGAAATCTATAAAGGAATCGACGAGGACAAGCTCTTTGAAAACATCGTTTATTTCCTCAAGGCAATCATGCCAGTTTGTAATAAATATGATATCAAGATGGCTATTCATCCAGATGATCCTGCATGGTCAGTATTCGGCCTTCCAAGAATCATCAACAATGAAAAAAATATCCTAAAGCTCATGAAGGCAGTTGATGATGTGCACAACGGTGTTACTTTCTGCTCAGGATCCTATGGAACAAGCCTTGAGAACGACCTTCCACACATGATCAGAGCTCTTGAAGGCAGAATCCACTTTGCACATGTAAGAAACCTTAGATTTATCTCTCCTACAAACTTCGAGGAGTCAGCACATCTTTCATCCGATGGAACCTTCGATATGTACGAGATAGTTAAGGCACTGTATGAGACAGGCTTTGACGGCCCTATCCGTCCTGACCACGGCAGAATGATCTGGGGAGAAATTGCTATGCCAGGCTATGGCCTCTATGACAGAGCCCTGGGCGCAACCTACATCAACGGACTTTGGGAAGCTATTGAAAAATCACATCAGCGCGGAGTGTGATAGAAGAACAAACCAGTGTATTCTGGTGGAAAACAGCCAATTAACGCCGCCTACTTTGTATGCTGCAAAAGCGGGAAACGCTGAGAATAAGTTCAATAACGAAAAGAGGATATTGTAAAATGAAACTCAATTATGAAAGTTTAAAAAACAATAATTCCTGGAAAGAGAAGGGCTATTTTGTTCCTTCTTTTGACAGAGATAAAATGATAGAAGAAACCAAGGCAAATCCAGAGTGGGTGCACTTTGGCGCCGGCAACATCTTTAGAGCATTTCAGGCAAATCTCTCACAGAGAATGTTGGAGCAGGGCCTTACAGACAAGGGCCTTACAGTAGTTGAGGGCTTTGACTATGAAATCATTGAAAAGATGTACAGACCACACGACGATCTGTCTATCCTTGTTACATTAAAGGCTGATGGAAACGTTGAAAAGTCTGTTATAGAGAGCATAGCTGAGTCATGCATTTTGGATTCTAACAATGAAAAAGAGTTTGCCCGTCTTAAGGATATCTTTTCCGCAGATTCTCTAAAGCTTGCAACCTTCACAATCACTGAGAAAGGTTACAGCCTTGTAAACGGCGCAGGGGAAACACTTCCAACTGTTGCAGCGGATTTTGTGAATGGCCCGGAGAGGCCCCAGAGCTACATCGGTAAGGTTTCAGCTCTTTTGTATGCAAGATATCTTGCAGGTAAAAAGAAAATTGCCATGGTCAGCACAGATAACTGCTCCCACAATGGGGATAAGTTATTTGCTGCCGTAAGTTCTTTTGCCAAGGCATGGACTGAAAACGGCAAGGCAGATGGAGGCTTCCTGTCATATATAGAGGACGAGTCTTTAGTTTCCTTCCCGTGGTCAATGATAGACAAGATTACACCTAGACCAGACGAAAGCGTTAACGAAATCCTCAAAAACGACGGTGTTGAGGAACTTGAGCCAGTTGTAACCTCAATGAAGACCTGGGTTGCCCCTTTTGTAAACGCTGAGGAGAGTGAATATCTGGTAATTGAGGACAAGTTCCCAAATGGAAGACCAGCTCTTGAGAAGGTCGGCGTGATCTTTACAGATAAAGAAACTGTGGATAAGGTTGAGCGCATGAAGGTTTGCACCTGCCTTAATCCTCTTCACACAGCACTTGCTGTATACGGATGTATCCTTGGATTTACCAAGATCTCTGACGAAATGAAGGACGAGACACTTGTGAAACTCGTAAAGACAATCGGCTACGTAGAGGGACTTCCTGTTGTTACTGATCCTGGCGTTATTAAACCACAGGAATTCATTGATACAGTAGTAAATGTGCGTATTCCTAACGTGTTCATGCCAGATACACCACAGCGTATCGCTTGCGACACTTCACAGAAGCTTCCAATCAGATTTGGCGAGACAATTAAGGCTTATGCTGCATCAGATAAGCTTGATGTGCAGGATCTTAAGCTTATTCCGCTTGTTTTCGCCGGTTGGCTCCGCTACCTTATGGGCATTGACGACAACGGAAACTCTTTTGACCCTAGCCCAGATCCACTTCTTGAAAAGGCTCAGGCCTTCGTAAAAGATATAAAGCTTGGCGAAACTGATGAGGCAAAAGTCAAAGCTATGGTTCTTCCGCTTCTTAAGGATGCAACAATCTTTGGAGTTGACCTTGAAAAAGTAGGCCTTGCAGACAGAGTCGTCAGCTACTTTGTAGAACTCATCGCAGGAAATGGCGCAGTTAGAAAGACTCTTGAAAAATACGTTGGCTAATCAAACATAAGGAAATATGAAAAGATCCCATGGCTTATTTTGCAGAGCCGCTGATATGAAATATGTCAGCTAAGCTGACCAGCGGCTCGCAGACGAGTAGGAAGACTAGCCGTCTTCTACTTGGTCAAATGTTAAGCCATGGGATTGTTTATTGTCTAAGAATGCAACATAAAACGGATGCGCATTGTTGATATGATGGATGAAACGTGATATATTTTTAACGTTTGTGCGATTGGAGGATTTTATTATGAAAAAGGGAAACAAGAAAAACAATTGGTTATACGTAGTATTTGCTGTAATGGCAATTATACTTGGAATAATCGCAATATTAACAGCTGAAACATCAATAAAACCAATATATTATGCCACCATGCGAGGGGGAGTACTGATATTCGCCGGAATTATGATTTTAGTATGTGTCATCGATGAAAAATTGCAGTCAAAGAAATGATGTTTTTTTGATCAAGACGAAAATAGTTTGGAAATGATTTTTTGAGGAGGAACTAAAATGAATAAAATTGATCATCCAGCCTTTAAAAAGGCTTATAATGGGAAACTTGCCGGAGTGATCATCGGTGCAATATTGACGGCTGTTGCTCTTGCAATGTTTGTGGGAGGCTATTACTGGAATCAAACTAAGATGTATGAGGCGATTCCCTTTGGACAGGCTTACAACGAACAGCGACTTGAAGATGACATTTATGTATATGTAGAAGTCAGCACAGAGCCTTATGAATTTGCATATTATGATGATGGCCCCAGCTATTATTACATTTCTGACGGTGATGAAATTTATATCATGAAAGCCTTTGAAAGTGACTATGAAGAAATAGTCGCTGGCATCGATAGCGACGGCTATTATCTTCTTATAGGTACTATGGAGAAGATAGATGATGAGGATGTTATTATATTTGCTATAGAAACCTATAATGAAGATGAAACAGATCCTGATAAGATCATTACCAGAGAAGACTTTGATACCTATTTTGCAGGTGTTGTCATTAATCCTAATGGAGGCACAGAGGTCAGCAGCAATCTATATCTCGGCGGAGTCTTTGTGGGTATCTTTGCTTTGATACTACTAATAGCTGCAGGATTAGAACTTTATCATTACAACAGAGCTTTAAATGGACTTAGCGAGTATCAGGCTCAGTATATTACCAATGAGCTTTATAGCCCACAGACTGTATATATCAAGAAATGTAGAGTATTCCTGACTTCTACTTGCATAGTGAGCCTTGGGAACAGACTGGAGATAGTTCCTTACAACAATATCTTGTGGGCATACAGATATGATCAGAGAACAAATATGGTGCCAACCCTGACAAACATGAAGGTTATGAAAAAAGATTTTTCAACAGTATCTATTGCTGATATGCCAGGAGCTGCAAGAGGCAAGGAGGAAGTACTGAATCAGATTTTTGCTGCTATAAGCGCAAGAAACCCTGAGGTACTTCTTGGCTATACACCACAGAATCAGACATATGTTAACCAGCTTAGAACTCAGCAGACCTTTCAGAATAGGGCCATGTAAAAAGAGATGTTTCCAGGCTGGCATTTGCCTTGTTTCCGGTGATGCAAATTAAGAATAATCAAGTGTTCTGCATGATAAGTCCGGTGTCAAGTGATGCAAAATAAGAATAATCAAGTGATTTGCATGATAAGTCCGGTGTCAAGTGATGCAAAATAAGAATAATCAAGTGATTTGCATGATAAGTCCGGCGGCAGGTGATGCAGAATAATAATAATCAAGTTTTTGCATGACAATCTCAGCGTCAAGTGATGCAGAATAAGAATAATTTGATATTATGCATGACAATCTCAGCGTCAAGTGATGCAAAATAAAAATAATCAAGTTTTTTGCATGACAAGTCCGGCGTCAAGTGATGCAAAATAATAATAATCAAGTTTTTGCATGACAATCTCAGCGACAAGTGATGCAGAATAAGAATAATTTTATACTCTGCATGATAAGTCCGGCGACAAGTGATGCAGAATAATAATAATCAAGTTTTTGCATGACAATCCCAGCGTCAAGTGATGCAAAATTGGAATTGTCGTACGCCCTGCATCACAGAAATGATCATAATGATGCAGGACTACCACATTTGCTCGCTATGCATTACAATGAAAAAAGAGATACCGATTTGTCACCAATAACCATTTTAGGAGCTTTCATAAACATAGGAGATTTCATCATGAAAAATGTCACACTTGGACGTACCGGCATATGCGTTCCCCAGAACGGTTTTGGAGCCCTTCCAATCCAGAGAGATTCCCTTGAGGAATCAGTTAAGATACTTAGAAAAGCTTACGATGGGGGCATGAGATTTTTTGACACTGCAAGAGCGTATAGCGACAGCGAAGAAAAGCTGGGTGCAGCCTTCGGAGATGGCTATGTAAAAAGAGAAGACATAATAATCGCTACCAAAACTGGTGCAAAGACACCAGAAGAATTCTGGCAGCATCTTGAAACTTCACTTGCAAAGCTGAAAACAGATTATATTGATATCTATCAGTTCCATCTTATGGGACAGTGCTGGAAACCAGGCGACGGCTCAGGCATGTACGAATGTATGCAGCAGGCAAAGGAGCAGGGCAAGATAAGACATATCGGTGGAACTGCGCATAAGCTCGGCGTTGCCATTGAACTTGCTGAGTCTGGCCTCTACGAAACTGTTCAGTATCCTATGAGCTACCTTGCTACGGAAAAAGAAATAGACCTTATCCACCTTTGTAACAAGAACAACGTAGGCTTTATCTGCATGAAAGGACTTGCAGGCGGACTTATCACAAACTCCAAGGCAGCTATGGCCTTTGCTTCTCAGTTTGATGGACTTGTGCCAATCTGGGGAATCCAGAGAGAGTCTGAACTTGATGAGTGGCTTTCCTACATGGATAACACACCGGTTATGGATGACGAAATCCGCGCATTTATCGAATCAGAGCGTGCTGACCTTATGGGCGATTTCTGCCGCGGCTGCGGCTACTGCATGCCTTGCAGTGTTGGCATCCAGATCAATCAGTGTAACCGCATGATCCTCATGCTCCGCCGCGCTCCAAGCGACTCCTGGTTAAATGATTACTGGCAGGCAGAGATGAACAAAATTGATGACTGCATCCACTGCGGCGCATGCCTCTCAAAGTGTCCGTACGAGCTGGATATTCCTAACCTCCTCAAGAAAAATCTTGAGGACTATAGAGAAGTGCTTGCGGGAAATAGGAAGGTTAAATAATTTTCAGAATAATAAAACTAGCAAAAGCGTAGATTCCAAAAGAGTCTACGCTTTTATAATGCGTAAATATTCATTTAATAATTATTTAACTAGTGGAATAATCGCATTATTGATAAAATGTAAATGGAACATTGCGCAGTTTTTTATGCAACTGACTTCCTGAAAATTGCTGAAAGTCAGAAAAAATCAAACAAATTTAGTTTTGACTGTTAAATTTTCATACAATATGCCGATATATTTGTTAGAGACTCATTCACAACCTATGAGGGGGTTATGATATGGCAAAAACAGCAACATTAAGGGCAGAATCTTTAAGCAATGCGGTCGTTGGACGAAAGATAATTGAGCTAAATTATCAGGAAATCTTTGACCACAAGCCCAATATCTACAAATGGACAAAAAGAGCCTTCGATATTGTGGCTGCAAGTATCGCATTGATACTGTTTTCTCCGATATTTCTTTTGACAGCCCTTGCAATTGAACTGGAAGACGGCGGCCCTGTGTTCTTTACACAGATTCGTGCAGGCCAGAACATGAAACCCTTCAAAATCTATAAATTCCGCAGCATGTACAAAAATGCAGAAGCCATGTTCGAACGCATGCAGGCCCAGAATGAGCAGACTGGCCATGCTTTCAAGATTAAGAACGACCCTCGCGTAACACACGTAGGCAAGTTCATCAGAAGATATTCAATCGACGAACTCCCTCAGCTTCTAAATATTATTAAAGGCGATATGAGCATAGTAGGTCCAAGGCCTATTCTCTATAATCAGATGGAAGAGTGCAACGCCTATGAGAAGCAGCGCCTCATCGCAAAACCAGGCCTTACCTGCTATTGGCAGGTATGCGGCAGAGCCAAGATCAAATGGGATCGCTGGGTTCAACTCGACCTTCAGTACATCGAGGACATGAGCCTTCTTAAGGACATCGAACTTATCTTTAGAACCTTCCCAGCAGTCTTCGGCAAGGACGGAGCTTACTAATTCTCGGGTAAAAGAAATAATGCAGAGCGTAGATTTTCTTGATTGGAAGTCTACGCTTTTTTGATGTGGTAAATACTTATATTCGATATACATAAAACATTAATAAATTTCGATGGGAAATCTTAAGAATTTGATGCTAAACTAATATCTGTGCTTGTTTCTGAGCACTTTATAAAGCAAAATGCTTTATCAATCTGACATTCGTCAGGCAATCCCGAGTATGTGCACAAATAATCGGTAAATGAAAAATGCAACTTAAAGGAGAAATGTATTTGAATAGAAACAACATAGGAAATACAACACACGGTATAACTTATAATCAGGCTAAAAAGGCTATTCAGGAAATGAACCTGATTGAGAATTTTATGTTTGATAGTTCAATTGAAGACAAAGATGATGCGCAAATAGTAATAGGCAAGATACTAAAATCTATTTATGGCAAAGAGTTTAAGAATATTAGAATAGAATGCCAAAAACAGTTAAATGGACTCGAAACAGATTGCCATGGAATACGTCTAGATGCTCGTATAACACAGAATGAATTGGATGAATATCTTGATGCGTCTATTATTGATGTTGAAATGGAGAATAGAGCAGAGGATAAAAAGGAGCTGCCACGACGTCATAGATACTATGAATCACTTGATGATTCTAAAAGTCTTGAAACAAGCACCCCATATGGAAAGCTACCTAATTATGTATCTATAACCATATCGTCTTATGATCCCTTTGACGCTAATGATATGTGCTATGTAGCTACAACAGTCTTGACTTCTCATTTGCATATTCCTTACGATGATGGAGTTATGCACCTATATTTTTATTGTAAGGGGCGACCAAATTTTAATGAGATTATTGATGCAGGCCTCATCAAATCAAAATCGCATAGTAAAAAGCTTCAAGAAATGCTAGAATATATTGTGTCAGGGAAGAAGCCAGCTACATCTGATTCTGATATAGATGCGGTTGATAATGTTGTTACCAAAGTCAAAAATAAGAAGGAGGTAACCACAAAATATATGAGATGGTTTGATGAAATACGTCATTATAAGATGGATGAGAGAAACAATATTGCTCTAAAAGATATAAAGTTTGATAGGGAAAATGGCATTTCTGCAGAAGTTACTAGGAATAGGCTTAGAGAATGGGGCTATGATGACATGGAAATAGATGAGCTTATGTCTACAGTTGCAGAAGAAAATAAATCAGTAAGAATTTGACATAGAGCTAAAAGAATGGGAGAAATCGATATTTTGTTAACGGAAGAAATGCAGGATAGGGAGTTTGTAAAAGCCTGGAAGGAAACAGAACAGGAATATGACATGAAGAGAAGACAGATTGCAGATAAAATCGAGAAAAGCAAAGTCAATAGTTAAAGAAGGCAGCAACATACTTTAATGATGGAGATATGGGAAGCGTAGATTGTACAAAATCTACGCTTTTTTCTATGACAAAAAACTATATATAGTTTATAATTATTGTGTATAAGTACAGCTAATGAAAAGTTGGGTGTTGAGATGAAAACTATATTGCATGTGACAGAAGTGCTGTCAGGTGGGGTCCTTCCTGTGGTATCAGGTATATGTAATGGCTTATGTGATAAGTATAATTTTGTTGTCGCATATGGAATAAGGCCGGATATGCCTGATAATCTTTCTGATCATTTTGATTCTAGAGTTAAACTTATTCCTATACCAGATTTGAAATTGAAATTGTCTCTTAGAGGAGATCTAAGCGCTATTAGAGCGATAAAGAAGATTGTAAAAGAAGAAAGTCCGGATATAATCCATATTCATTCAACTAAAGCTGGTATAGATGCACGAATCGGATTATTGGGGTGTGAGGCAGTTAAATATTATACTCCTCACGGGTTTTGCTTTTTACGAAAAGATCAACTGGGGTTGAAGCGTTTTGTTTTAAGAACAATGGAAATAGTACTTGCGAGATTGTGCGATGGGATAATTGCTTGTGGCAAGTATGAATATGAAGAAGCAAAGAGAATTACTTCAAAAGCCTTGCTTGTAGAGAATGGCTTAGACACAGATTATATGGATGATATTCTTGATGAAGAAGACGAATATGAGCATCAGTACACCATTTATACGGCTGGAAGGATTGGACCGCAAAAAAATCCTAAGGTATTTAACGCTATTGCAGAAAAAATGATTGACTACAAGTTTGTATGGATAGGTGACGGAGAAGATAGGGCATTGCTTAAAAGCAAAAATATAGAAGTGACGGGGGTATTAGATAGGAGAGAAGTAATTAAAAAAGCTGTAAATTTCGATTGTTATATATCCACAAGCCTATGGGAGGGGTTACCAATTGCTCTCATGGAGGCTATGTATATGGAGAAAGAATGCGTAGTTACGGATATCGAAGGTAATAATGAGCTGATTATTGATGGTAAGTCCGGAAGGCTATTTAGATCATTAGATGAAGCGTTTAAGGCATTAACAGATGAAAAGAAATCTTTTGGTGTTAATGCTAAACAGAGAATTGTTGATAATTATACTTTAGTAAAAATGTGTGAAAAGTACGAGAAAGTTTATGGGTAAAAAATTTGAAAATTATGACATTACGTTGGTAGTTACACATAGATGTAATGCCAGATGCAAAATGTGTAATTCATATGAAAACGCATTATGTGCCCGGGAAGAAATAGACTTGGATGATATAAACAAAATTCCTAATTCCAAGTTTGTTCAGATTACTGGTGGTGAGCCATTTTTGCGAACTGACCTGGAAGAGATAGTGGATATATTATATCCAAAAACAAAGCGATTAATGATTAATACCAATGGCTATTTCACGGATGAATTGGTGCGTATTTGTCGCAAGTATCCTAAGCTGGCAATAAGAATATCTATCGATGGAAATAGAGAAATTCATAATGAAATTAGAGGTATTGATATTTATGACAGAGCAGTGAATAGTCTTGAAGAAGTAAAAAAGCTAGGAGTGACGGATTTGGGAATTAGCTTTACACTTCAGGAAAAAAATGCTAATCAGCTGATTGATATGTATAGGTTTGCCTTAAAAAAGGAAGTGGATTTCGGCGTTAGCGTTATTCATAACTCTTATTATTTTAATAAATCCGATAATGCTATAAAAAGTGAAGACTCATTAAAGAATGCTTTGAAATCTCTTGTTGATCTACAACTGAAATCCACAAGAAAGAAAGATTGGGCAAGGGCATATTTTAATGATATGAGTATTAACTATATAGATGGAAAACCTATGCCTGTAAAATGTGATGCCGGAGTGAGTTCGTTCACCATTGAGTGCGATGGAAATGTACTTCCGTGTAATATGACTCCTATGCCATGGGTAATGGGAAATCTAAAAATGCAGACATGGGAAGAAATTATTTCAAGTGAGATAGCAGAAACAATTAATAGCAAATGTAGGAATTGCAAGTTAAATTGTTGGTCTATTTGTAATGTTCAAAGCGCCATAAAGAAAAAAATATGGATTCCAGCTAGTTGGTTGATTGTGAATATTGTAAAAAAACGATAGGACATTATTTATGAACGAGTTGGTTAGCGTGATTGTTCCTGTTTATAACACTGAAGAGTATTTAGAAGAGTGCTTAGATTCTATACTTGAGCAGACATATAAAAATTTGGAAGTTATATTAGTTAATGATGGTTCGACTGATAACTCTTCTTTGATTTGTTCATTGTATGAAGAACGCGATTCAAGGGTGTGTGTTATTAACAAAGAAAATGGAGGACTGTCCAGTGCAAGAAATGCTGGTATACGAAAGGCTAACGGAGAGTATCTGGTATTCGTAGATAGTGATGATATAGTTGCACCTTTTTTTGTTGAAGCCATGGTTAGTTCTATCCAATTGTATGATTGTGATATCTCTTGTTGTGAGAGTGTAAAGTTTATTGAAGATGGATCAAATAAGGCACGAAAATGCTGGTCGGAATTTGGAATAAATGATGTCAATGGAACAATTTACACTAAGGAAAGAGCGATAAAGGATAATTTATATGAAAAAATAAGGATAACTGAGATTCCATATAAAGTGTATAGAAGACAAGTTTTCAAGGATATATTTTTTCCGGAAGGTATTATTTACGAAGATTTGGCAGTTACTTTCAGGTTGTTTATGAATGCTAACCAAATTGTTGTTTTGAATAAAAAATTATACGGATACAGAAAAAGGAAACAATCAATTATAAGTAGTAAATTTGGTGGAAGGAATATGAGTAGTGTCCGTGTGGCTCAAATATTGCAAGAGCACTTGGGAAATGATCCTCTTTATCAAAATGCGGCAGCAAACGCATGTTTCCGAATTAACAGGGTGGCTTTTTCAAAGGTGCCTTATCATATGATTAGAAGCCAAATTTGGGAGCAAATTACTACTTATAGAAAGGAAGTTATGCTTGATAAAGAAGCAAAAACGTATGAAAGACTATTGGCATTTTCTTCTTTCCTAGGACCACTATTCTTTAGGTTTACAGTTGGATTGTTTGAACGCCTGAAATATGGGTATTACCATATTCAAAAATGAATGGAGATTTGAATGATGCAGTTTTGGGGAGTTAATGCAGCTATATTTTTTGCATATTCACTGATTCTGAATAAGTTTAATAAAAAGGAAATATATTTATGGATTTCCTTCATACATTTATGCTCTTTGGCGGCCCTTAGAGGAATTAGGATTGGTACAGATACATTTAGATATTCTAGCGACTACCTGCGAATTTCAAAAAATATTTTTGGTGGAAGCGTAACAATACCAAAATCATCTCTGATGCATAGATATTTTTCTTTTGTTTCTATATTTTTTCCTGGCAGAAATGGATATATGATTACAACATCAATTCCAACGATTAGTGCTGTATTTCTCCTGATAAAGAAATATTCAAAAAATTACTTCTATAGCATTTATCTATATTTGGGCTTTTATTTATACTTCTTTTCTATGAACGCAGGAAGACAGTTTTTTGCCATTTCATTAAGCATTGTCGCTTTTATTTTGCTACGCGAAAAAAAGCTATTGCTTTCGCTTGTGTTCTATTTATTTGCTGTATTGATGCACAGTTCAACTATTATATTCGGAGCATATTACATTATTCATATGATAGAGTGGAATATGGCATTGTTCATTAGTTATTCCGCATGCGCGACTGCTGCAAGCTTGTCTATAGGATTCTTTTTGAGACTTTTTCTCTTTGTTTTTCCGAGATACAAATGGATGGTTAAAACATCCTTCTTATACGAGTGGTCATCAAATGGACGTACTTCTGTTTTACTGGCCCTTTATTGTGTTACAGCTATAGTTTTATCTTTGTATTGGATGGCTGTAAGTGAAGGACGATTTGTATTTACAATCGGAGATAGGAGAATATGTGGAAAAAGAGTTCTAAACAAGGATAGTATAGCATTTATGTACGAATTGATGGCTTTATTGGTAATTGTGGTGGTTATAAATGGTTTTCACCCAACAGTTATTCTTTTTACAAGGCTTACATATACGCTATTTATTTATATTCTGGTACTGCTTTCTAATGCAATCGATAATTTTGGCAAATTGGGTAAATATATCGCCATAGTACTGTTTGCACCATTATTTGTTTTTATGTATCTGCAATTAAAGGGTAATTATTCGGATGTATTGAATTATACGTTCTACCAGTTGTGGTAATAGGGATAATACATATGAATATAAGGGTTATTCTAAATAGAGTGATACAGAATTTAGAAAAAATAAAGATTAGGCTACTGTATTTCGATATTTATGATAATGGAAAAAAATATCTTGCACTAGAAAATTCGTATGAACGAGAATTAGGAGATTATACTCCGAATGCTAATAAGAAGATTTCTAAGAATAAGCAGTATCCTGCAGGCAAAATATTGCGATTTATATTTGAGGGTAATTATTTTGATATTGCAGTTATATATAGTAAAAGATGTTTTATTAAAAATATGTCACCTAAGGCTACAAGTGCGTTGAGCATATTTAGAGTAGATAAGGGAAAGTATGAGAAACTCGCGGAAATAGCACCTAAGAATCCGCATGGACTATTTATACAAAAGAGGGTACCAATAGATAGCGCTGATCCCAATGAAATAGCTATTTTTTTACCTTCGTACGCGAAAATAGACAGGATATCATTAGTGGCACCAAAAGAAATAAAAAAGGTATCTATCCATAGAAAGAACATATTGTTTTATGGATCGAGTATAACTCAAGGCTGTGCAGCTAGTGCGACGAGTAGTAGTTATGTTTCAAAAATAGCCATAGCCATGGATTTGAATGTTTTGAATTTTGGGTTTTCTGAGGGCGCTAGGGGCGAACGTGAATTAGCTGAATTCTTGGCTTTAAAACATGCAGACTACTATGTAATCGAATATGATCATAATTCTGATGAAAAAGAGTTAACTGAAAGGCATTTGGAGTTTTATAAAACAATCAGAAAAGAGAATCCAGAGACACCTATTATTATTATTTCAAGGCTGTCGTATGGA
Source organism: Butyrivibrio sp. INlla14 (assembly GCF_900102515.1). Taxonomy (GTDB): domain Bacteria; phylum Bacillota; class Clostridia; order Lachnospirales; family Lachnospiraceae; genus Butyrivibrio. Next base: position 65,527 of record NZ_FMVS01000015.1, on the reverse strand, counting down.
ATATCAGTTTCTGAATCTGAAGCACGGAGACGAGAAGAAATAATAAAAAGAACAATTGGATACGGAAGAGAAATGGGTGATAAAGCATTATTTTACATAAATGCGGGTAGTAGTTCTATCGATGAGAGACGAAAGCTACTTGCTGATGATAGACATCCTAATGACGATGGAATGGATTATCTTGCCAGGCAAGTGATAAGCATACTAAGGGGATGGAATGATAAAGATAATTAAAAGTAATCTAAAAAAGATACTGCCAAAAAGATGCCAGGCTTTTCTTAAAATGGGGAAAGATTTTTGGACTTTAAAAAATAGAATAAATAATATTGGACAAAGCGGTGTTGTTGATGTTTTAGTTGGAACACCTTTGCATCAGAATATTGGGGATCATATTATTGCGGAAGCTGAAAAACAATTTTTACTTAGATGTCAAAAAGAAGTAATAGAAATTCCGATGGAAGCTTTTGTGTATTTTAAGGGGAGAATTCAAAACAAAATTGATTATATAGGGACAGTGTATATAAGTGGAGGTGGATGGCTTGGGAATTTATGGCCAGAAGATGAAAACAACTTTTTGAATATGATCAAAGTGTTTGAAAACAAGCGAATAGTTGTGTTTCCACAAACTGTTTATTATGATGACAGCTTAGAGAGCACATTGAAAAAACGTGAAAAAGAAGTTTTGTCAAATAAGAGTGACTTGTATTTCTGCGCAAGAGAACGAACAACATATGACTATGCTAAGAATAATTATGTCGGCGTAAATGTATATTTGTTCCCAGACATTGCTTTTTTTGAAAATTTTGATGATATGTTGGAAAGAAAGAAAAACAGCAATGTTGTAGGGGTTTGTCTGAGAAATGACAGAGAGAAAGATGTGGACTGTAATATAAGTGATCAGTTAAAACAACATAATTATGAAATACGTAAAGTAAACACCATTTACCCACATAGAGTTCACTTGGCAGATAGAAAACAAGCGATTAGCAAGGTTGTTAGGGATTTTTTAAAATGTAATTGTGTTATTACTGATAGGTTACATGCAATGATTCTTTCTGCAATTCTCGGTATTCCGTGCATAGCCATTGATAATAAAACTCATAAGGTAAGGGGGATATACGACGAATGGTTGGGAAACTTTAAGTGGATTTGTTTTGTTGAAAAGAACAAGGTATCAGAAATGGATATTGAGAATATGATAAATACGCTTAAAATACCGGATTCTTTTGACTTAGATTTATTGCGTTCAAGATTTGACGATATGAGGCAAATAGTATGAGTCAAGTAATTAAGAAGCTAATTTTATGTTATTTACCAAATAATACTTGTAACTTACGTTGTTCATATTGTTATATTACGCAAAGTGATAGATGGGAAAAACCGAAAAAGCTTGAATATTCTTATGACTATATTAGAAAGTGTTTTTCAAGAGAAAGATTGGAGGGAACATGCCTTATAAACCTTACTGCGAATGGTGAAACATTGCTACATCCCGATGTGGAACTGCTAGTAAAGGCTTTTTTGGATGAAGGCCACTTTGTGGAGATAGTAACTAATGGAGTGCTTACAAATGCTATTGATAGAATACTAGATAAGAATTGCGATAATCTTGCTCATCTGTTTTTTAAGATTTCATTTCATTATACAGAACTAGTAAACAAGAACCTTTTGGAAGTGTTTTGGAATAATGTTAAAAAAATAAAAAGTTCTGGATCGTCATTTACTATAGAACTTATGCCGAATGATGATCTGGAAAATGAAATAGACAGTATTAAAAAGATCTGTATAGAACAGGTAGGAGCGTACTGCCATCTAACGGTAGGTAGAAATGATAGTATAAATTCTAAACCTTTATTATCAAAGCACCCTGAAGCAGAATATAGATGTATATGGGGGGGCTTTGAATCAAAAATGTTTGATTTTAAGATGGATATCTTAGGGAAAAAGAATCGAAGTTTTTGTTATGCTGGCGATTGGAGCTATTTTGTTAACTTGTATTCTGGTGACGTTCAAGGGTGTTATTGGCAGCCTGTTATTCAAAATATATATGAAAATCCAGAAGAAAAACTTAAGAGTATTCCTATCGGAGGACATTGCAAATTGCCTTATTGTGTAAATGCTCATGCCCATATGGCCTGGGGAATTATTCCAGAGAAAAAGACACCATATTACAACGAGATTAGAAATAAAAAATGCTCAGATGGAAGTGAGTGGATTGTTGGCGAATGCAAGGAGTTTTTCTGCACAAAATTGTATGATTGTAACGAACAGTATAGTTTAGTTAGCAAAAAAATAAAGAATATTCTCTATTACTACTACGCTATAGGTGGCATCTTGGGTAAACCAAAAGAAAGCTGGGAGCGGGTTGAAAGATATCTTAAGAGAAAGAAAAATGGATAAGAATTTTAGTAAGAGCAAGGGAATTACATTTGATGTCTTAGTTTTTTTAATTGGGAATGTGTTAGCTAAGGCAGTTCAATTTTTTTTATTACCATTGTTCACTGCTTATATGTCTACAGATGCATATGGAAGTGGAGAATTAATTAATAATTTTTCCGAATTATTATTACCGTTTGCTACTTTATGTATTTATGATTCTGTTTTTAGATTCTCTGTTAATGAGAATAATTCTGCTTTCCTTAATTCGGCAATTAGTCTATTGATGAGGAGTGCGATAATATGTGGAGTCGCAGTAATTGCTTTTTGGCTGATAAGCAAAGATTGGGCTATAGTTTACTTGTTTGTGATAGTTTATTTATATTCGCTAAAAATGATCTTGGCCTATTACATTAGAGGAAAAGGGAAAAGCGTTTATTATGCATTAAGCGGGGTGATTAATGCATTTTCACTATTCTTATTTAGTAGTGTTTTTTTGGTACTATTAGGTTTTGAAGCGAGGGGATACTTGGCATCTATAGCATTGGCATATATGGTTACATCAATCTTCTTGTTATTTGGCATCGAAGAGAAGATGGTTATAACAATCCGGCCAATTGATAAAGAGATATATAGAAAGATGCTCAAATATAGCACTCCTTTGATCATTTATAATACAGGATATTGGATTACAAACATGTCCGGTAGATACGCGATTTCTATTTTTTCGGGAGTTGGAAATGCCGGAATATACTTGGCTGCGATGAAGATTGCGACGATTATCAATATGATACAACAAGCTTTTTTTATGGCATTTCAATTAAATGGAGCAAAACAATATGATCAAAAAGGCAGTAATGAGTATTTTGACGATATATTAACAATATATCTGGCTGTAGTTTTTATTTTTGGCGGTGCTGTTATGATGCTGTACAAAGTTATAGCAAGGATAACACTTCACGGTGATTTCTATTCTGCTGTAGTTTTCTTGCCTGTAATTATATTAGGTGCTATTGTTGATTGCTTTTTTTGCTATTTTAAGGTCTTGTATTCAGTATTTAAAAGAACAAAAAGGATTATTATTAGTGTTTTGATAGGGGCTATAGTTAATGTTTTTATGTGTGTGATTTTGGTGCCGCAATTGGGAATTCTCGGAGCATGTATATCGAGTATTATTTGTTTTTTTGCGCAGGGAGTATTTAGAATATTTGATACTAGGGCTTTCATAAAGATAAGGATTAATTGGGTGGAACTGCTGACGGTTTTATTTGGAATGGTAATGCAAATGTTCCTATATATGAATGGATATTATTGGGAAGCTGTTTTGCTATATTTAATCATTTCAGCCGCTTTGGTAGTTGGAGTAGTTAGGTTTTGGAGAAGCAGAAGTTATCGACAATTGTAATCTAAAGATAAAAATGGAATATACAAAGACTATGGAAAAAAATGAGAAAAAACTAGCTAGATTGGATTATATTGATTGCGTTAGAGGTATCGCGATATTCCTGGTTGTTTTTGCGCATATAGCAGAGCGATACATGAAATTTGATAGTTATCCAGAGTATTATTCTTTGTATGAACTTGTTTACAAGATAACGTATGCGTTTCATATGCCATTACTAATGATGATCTCTGGGTATGTGTATTGCTATGTTTTTTTTAGTGAAAAAAGAGTTCGTGAAGTAAAATTGAAAAATCATGTATTGGATTTGGGCATATTATATTTTCTAATGAGCTTTCTGGCTTTCTTTTCAAAAATTATATTTTCAAATGATGTTTTGGAACCGATATCTTTCGATAGCATTCTGTATATTTTCATAAAACCCATAGGGCATCTCTGGTATCTACATGTTTTGATTGTCCTTTATTTTATAAATATTTATTTGGTTAAGCTGACAAATGTTTATAAAAGCACTGTTTTTATAGTTGCATTTGTGCTGCTTTGCATGTTCTCAGATTTTGTTCCTCGCGATACGATGATAGCTTCGTTATTGGCACGAATAATGAAATATGAGCTGTATTTTTATATTGGTATAGTGATGAAAGAAGAACCAGAGCATTTTCTATTAAGAAAGTCTCTTATATATTTATATTTTATTGCCTCAGTTATAACGTTATATTTTGCAATGGCTCAAACAGAACGGCCTGATAATCAGAGATTTATTCATGTTATTATGGCAGTTGGATTATCGTTGGGAATTATATATTTTTGCAAGTGGTATAGTATCGGAAATGTGGGAGTGTTTAGAAAACTTGGTCTTATTAGTCTGGAAATATATCTTTTGCACCAGTATTTGATAACATTGCTTAGACTATTACTTTCTAGAATATGCAGTAACGGAATAATTAGCCTTTTCTTGAATGTTACTATTACTTTGGTTTTAATTGCGGCGCTAGTGAAAACTATTAAGCATTATGGGATAAGAGATTATATATTCAAACCTTACAGTAGTATATGTAATGTGCTGAGACGCAAGCAGCGTATATGCCGCTAATAATAAATGTAGATTAATACAATATAGATAATCCTGATTATTAAAATGATAGCACTTAAAATGATAGCGCAAAATAAGAATCATAGCAAATCAAACAAATGTTTGCTATAATAACCAATGGTGCTACCATTTTCGGTGGGCGGTTGGCTCCTAGCCAGGAATTCCTGAGAACTCTCATGTGTTATAGGAGGGATACTATATGGGAAATCTGAAGCTAGAGCTATCTTGATGATTGAGATTGTGGTGACTCTTGTGAGTATTGTGGTGACGATTATCAGTATTATCGTTATTATAATTAGTAATTTGCAAGAATTCAAAGAAATAAGTATTTTATTATGTCCAAGCATCAAAAAAGACCGCTATTTCATTTGGCAATGTAGGATGCGATCTCTTTTGATTCGTAACTATTAACCAGAGCTAACCGTCTATCGGTAGCACTTTTTATACGCTTATAATAGCACATATTTTCAGTTATACAAGTAAGAAGGAAAAAAATGTCAACCTTAGAATCCATAACACAAATAGTAAAAAACTGCGGAGCTATCATGCTTGGCGCGGACAGGAGGAGCCTTGGAATAGATGAAAAGGTAGGACCTGCCAATTTTGTCACAGAATATGACAAGAAGATAGAGAAGATCTTAAGGGAAGAGTTGCTTTCTCTTTTGCCGGATGCAGGATTTATCGGGGAAGAGGGCGAGCAGGCTTTATTTTCTGATAAGGGCAGATTTTTTATCGTTGATCCAATAGACGGAACCACTAATTTCATCAAAGACTATAAGCAAAGCTGCATTTCCGTAGCACTTATAGAGGACGGAGAGGCCAGCATAGGCGTGGTTTACAATCCATATTCTGATGAGATGTTCACGGCTCAGAAGGGGCAGGGGGCATTCTGCAATGGAAAAGAAATCAGGGTTTCCAGGCAGCCTTTGGAAAACGGAATTGTTCTTTTCGGGACGTCGCCATATTATGAGGAACTCAATGAGGAATCTTTCAAGAAGGCTTTTGAATATTTTAAGAAAGCTCTTGATATCAGACGTAGTGGTTCAGCGGCCCTTGATCTGTGCAGCATAGCTGCAGGAAGGGCAGAGCTATATTTTGAACTCAGGCTATCTCCATGGGACTTTGCAGCTGGGGCTCTTTTGGTAAAAGAGGCAGGTGGCAGAGTTACTACGGTTGATGGACAGGAGATTACTTATGACCAGCCATGTTCTGTGCTCGCATCTAATGGAATTTGAGGGATAACAATTATTCAAAATGGGGGAATCCAATGATGAAATCCAATACATCAAAACCCAGCACTCTAACCTTCTGGTCCATGGTTTGGCTTCTTGGCCTTGCGGGGCAGCTTTGCTGGAACATGGAAAATCAGTGGTTTAATACCTTTGTGTATGCCAAGATAGCCAAGGATCCGACCATAATATCCTGGATGCTGGCAATATCGGCGCTGGCAACCACAATTTCGACATTTCTGTTTGGCTGCGTCTCTGACAGAATGGGCAACAGGCGGAGTCTGGTGTCGATTGGATATATCCTCTGGGGCGTGTTTACGATTCTCTTTGGAACGACGCAGTTTTTAAAGCATGGGAACAGCGATGAGACAGCCCTTACCGGGATTGCGCTGGCAGTTGTTGCTGCGGATGCCATCATGAGCTTTTTTGGATCCATGGGTAACGACATTGGCTACAATGCCTGGATCAACGATCATATGACAAAAGACAACGCTGGGGGACTGGGAGCGTCGCTGGCTGTTCAGCCTGTTATTGGAACAATAGCAGGAACTGTGCTGGGCGGACTTCTTGTGGGGGCAGATGATAACTACATGAGGCTCTTTGCTGTAATGGGCGGCCTTGTTATCCTGCTTGGAATAGTGTCCCTATTTGGAATGCGGGATGTAGCAGGACTTAAGCCTTCTAAAAAGGGAACCTTTACTCAGCAGTTCTTTTCCATATTTGATGTAAAAGAGTACATGCAGCACAGAGAACTTGTGTGGGTTAATCTCATGCTGGCGGTTTACTTTGTTTCTTTTAACGTATATTTCTCACATCTGGGAAATTTCATGATCTATTATCTGGGATTTACTGCAGATACCATGGGACTTATAGAGGGAGTGGGGCTTTTGATAGCCATGTTCTCCACAATTCCAGCAATAAGGCTGATCAGGGCAGACAGGTCATCACTGATAATCCTAATTGCAATAATACTTAATAGCATAGGACTTCTGATCATCGGGCTTTTCGTATCACCTGAGAATGTGAACACTGCTACCATATGGAATCCTCATCTTCTTGCTGGAGTTCTTTTTGTGGGAATAGGCTACATTCTGTTTCTGCAGACCATCACGGTGTGGTCAAAGCGCCTGTATCCTGAGGATGCAAGAGGCAGCTTTGAGGGAATCAGGATTGTGTTCTATGTGCTGATCCCGATGGTAGTAGCGCCACTTATTTCAAACCCTATCATCAAGAACAGCGGCGAGTTTGTGGATGAATACGGCTTCACAGAATATCTTCCTACGAATACTCTTTTCCTTGCGGGAGTTATGATCGTGCTGATGACGCTTGTGCCGCTTATCTGGGCTGACAGAGAGCACCGGGCGACTCGTTCATAATTGACCAAATCGCTCGTGTCTGAATTCGCATGCTTAGCACTAATTCTCGAAAATGCCTATTACCACTTGCTTTTTAGGATATCTCTTTTTAGATAAAGGTTTCCATTGGCGTTTTTCTTTATTGGTTCAAGCTGGTTTTTTGAAGCTATGTAAGACAGATTTTGCCTGGAGCATTCCAGTATATTACAACTGTCTGTGGTGTCTAAGATATTGTATCTGGCAAAGGACGTGAAATCCTGGTATTTTAGCGGGATGGAGCGCCCTTTTTGGTATAATGCCCAAGCGGGAATATCGTAAGCGTCGTCGAAAGTGATATAGAAACCGTCAGTGCCTAGAGAACAGGATGCGAAGAGAACATCATTTTTGAGAATCTTATCCACACCAGCAATATCTTTTAACTTGTTTAGGGATACTTTTTTTGTGGAATCATCTGCAAAAAAGCACAGTATACTGTGGCCGTCCAATGGAAGGCAATCAACCAGATTATGCTTCATGCGTTCTTCAACATATATTGGTAATTCATCAATTTTCCTGATGCAGTAAGAATCCTGTGAGCAGCGACCATCAGATAATTCCAGGAACTTCATCTCATCATAGGATTTCAATTTGTGCGTTGAAAGAATACTGCCGATATTCTGGCGGCCACTCGGAATGATCCTTTCTCTTACCCAGGTTAGGCTCAGCTGTCTTGAAATGGAAAAGATATTTCTTTTGACAAGATTTGTGAATAGAAGTGGAGCGGACCATTCGTCCAGATATTCTGGGAGTTCAATAAGGAAGGCCTTCTCCTTGTCATAATACAGAAGAGTACCTACAGACATTCCATTTTCTTCATCATAAATATCATAAATTCTCATAAATCATGTACCTTTCGTATATCATTTCCCAGATTCTGTCTATGAAAACTTGAGAGAGAATAGTCTCTAATCCGTCAAATATTTCCTCTTTATGCTGAGCTTTAAGTTTACCAGCAAATAACTTGTTTTTTGGTAAAAGAGCTAAATTATCCATGCATGAGAAGCTGCCGATGAAGTTATTGCATTTTTTATCAGCTAAAATATCAAAAGAGGTAGCACTATCATCTGAGTCACACGAATATAACAAAGATATGCCATGGTCAAACAGGGGAGCAATACGCAAGGTATGAGCTCGGGAGTTTCTGAGTATTTCTATATTTGCTCCATGTCTGTCTCTATTAAGAATGAGGTAATCAATTACTATCATCTGATCGATATAAGTCTGCCAGCCCATGCGCTTACAAAAATCATAATGAGATTCTAAAGGAATGCAATTTTCCCTATAGTAGTCATCTAAGGCAATCTTGCTCTCACCGCGTTTTTTGAAATCCTGCGAAGCGCATAGATAGGTGGTATATTTTCTGTTTTCAATTTCTATCTCAGCATTAATAAGCTCATATCTCAAATGGTCAACGCCTAGAATTGTAAGAAGCCTGTCTACTATTATTTCATTAATGCATTCATGTCCAATAATACCTCTGGCTGGATCATAATTTGAGAGCTTATAGTATTTTTTCACTCCTCCAAGGGTAGATGTGGACTTTAAAAAAGTGCCGGCTGTTCCACTGGATGAGCGTATGTGTGACCAATTAAGATAGGTTAGGTCCTGTTTTTCTTTTATTATAGTTGCCATGTGATCACCCTAATTCCAACTTGATATAAATGATAAAATATTTGACGTTCGTCAAATAATCTACAGTAATTATATAATTTTATTTGACGCACGTCAAATAAAGTAACTTGTCAGTATTTTTCTGCCATGCTATTATGCAACTGATAGCTAAGTTGTCGCGCCTATAATACACTGAATATGAAATATAAGAATATTACTAAGGCAAAGTTCATAAAAAGGCCAAATAGGTTCATTGCTCACGTTGAAGTTTTGGGTGATGAACTTGTTGTCCATGTCAAGAACACAGGAAGGTGCAAGGAACTTCTGATCCCGGGCTGCACGGTGTATCTTGAAAAGGCTGCAAATCCAGAGAGGAAGACTCCCTATGACCTGGTGGCAGTTGAGAAGGACGGCCGGATAATCAACATTGATTCCCAGGCACCTAACCAGGTGGTAAAAGAGTTTCTTATGAGTCAGAAACAATACTCATACATTAAACCTGAGTATAAGTATGGCAAATCAAGAGTAGACTTTTATATGGAAAAAAAATCCGAGAAATACCTCATGGAAGTCAAGGGCTGCACTTTGTTCAGGGATGGCGTAGGCTATTTTCCTGATGCACCAACAGAGCGCGGAGCCAAGCACCTAAGAGAACTAATAGATGCCAAAAGAGAAGGGTACCATGCCAGGATTGCCTTTGTAATCCAGGGAGAGGGCATCAGAGAGGTCAGACCCAACACGGAGACAGATCCTGAGTTTACCAAGGCCTTTATTGAGGCCAGGGCAGCAGGAGTTGAAGTGGTATTCTATCTGTGCAGAGTGACAGCGGACGAGCTGGAAATCATAGAGGAATCCGGCTAAGCGAAAATAATCAGAAATATGGAAATGGTTGCACATCTGCTTTCAGATAGCACATAGGCCTAAAAAACATGTTACAATGAACAAAAGAACCCGGCTATTTTGCACGTGTCAGTACGATAATTCAAGTGAATCCAGCCAGGTTATATTTAGGAGGAATCATGGTAAAAGATAACAATTGCGGATATTGTGTTGGCGGAGAGCCACTTGCTAAGTTTGGTATTAAGATCTGTGATCTTGAGGTTAGCCAGCTTATTCTTTTTAAGGAGCAGAGCCATCCTGGCAGATGCATCGTAGCTTACAAGGATCACGTTAGTGAGATCGTGGATATTTCTGATGAAGAGAGAAATGCTTTTTTTGCAGATGTAAACAGAGCTGCCAAGGCTATTCACAAGGCCTTTAATCCTGACAAGGTCAACTATGGCGCATATGGCGATACAGGTTGCCATCTTCACATGCATCTTGTTCCCAAGTACAAGGACGAGTTTGAGTGGGGCGGAGTATTCGAGATGAATCCTCAGAAGAAATTCCTTACAGACGAGGAATACAGTGAGATGATCGACAAGATCAAGGCATGTCTGTAACTTAGTTCCTACGTAGTTTATTTTATGCTCAGCACTGGCTAAATAACTATAAATGGCTAATTCTGGATTGTCAGGATTAGCCATTTTGCTATAGGATAGTATTTGGAAACACTAGTTGGAGGGAAAAGAGATGGCATTTGAATTTGATGTACCGGATTACAAGAAAATAAGAGTTATTGTGGATACGGATGCAGCCTGCGAGGCAGATGACCCCTTTGCTATAGCCCATGCGCTCCTTAGCCCCAAGCTAATTGTAAAGGGCATAATTGCTGAACATTTCAAGGTTCCGGGCTCTATGGAAAAGAGCTATGACGAAATAATGACTATTCTTGATGCCATGGATTTAGAAGTTCCTGTTTATCATGGCCAGAAGGGCCCTCTTGGCCAGGATACGGAAGTGTCTGAGGCAGTTAGCTTTATCATTGACGAAGCAAAAAGAGAAGACGACAAGCCACTTTTTATCCTGTGTCAGGGAGCAATAACCAATGTGGCCAAGGCTCTGCAGGTTGAGCCTCAGATAAAGGACAAGATAACCGTCATCTGGATTGGAACCCATGGCGAGGCCCCATGCACAGCGCCTTTCACAGAATTTAACTCAGTAAATGATATAGAGGCAGCCAACTTCGTGCTCCAGAGCGGAGCCAATATATGGCTTGTACCCTCCCATGTCTACATCACAGTCAACATCGGACTTTCCGAGATCCAGCGTCGCATATCTCCCTGTGGCAGGATTGGGCAGCATCTCTTTAATAACATGGTAGATTATAACAATTCAGAGGGAGCTGGCTGGACTCAGGGCGAGAGCTGGTCTCTTGGAGATTCACCGGCTATCGCAATTGCCATAAATCCGGGCTGTGGCCATTATCATGAGGCTGTGGCGCCCCTTGTTCTTGATGACACCTCCTCCGCAGTCAAAGAAGACAACCCAAGGATCAGGATTTATACTGACGTTGATTCCAGATATATTCTTGAGGATTTTATTGCAAAGCTGGAAATAGCCTATGGAAACAACCGTTAACTCTGCCGCCAGGTCATCAGCATCTTACTTAAAAGAGCTGGATATTGCCAAGGCAATTGGCATCATCCTGGTGGTTTATGGACATTTTTATATTGAATTTACAAGCAAATCTGCGCCGGAATTTGCAGTGGCAAGAGTGATATATCTTTTCCACATGCCCCTATTCTTTGCTCTGACAGGCCTTACAAACGGAATATATGGTAAAAGAGCTGCTTCCCACTTTAAAAGCGACCTAAAAAAGCTCTTTATCCCCTATATCATCTGGAGTTTCATATATCTTCTTGCAATAATTCTTGTAAGAGGCGTGATTCCTGGGAAAATGGACAAACTGCCAGGCATACTTTCTGAGCGTTTTCTGGCCTTTATTACAGGAAGGGGAATAGCACCCATATGGTTTTTGCTGGCGCTTTTTTTAGGCCGCACTGTCTATGACCTTATCAGAAGAGCAATCTCTTTTGACAAAAGAAAAAGCAGAGTATTGGTACTACTAGCCTTTGGCGCAATTTCGCTAGTTTCTATTGTCATTTTTAAAAAGCTATCTGCAATGCTGCCAGGCGCTGAAAATACTGCCTACAGATATCTTTTGATAACTCTTTTCAGGATCCCTCTTACGGTCTTCTTCTTGATAGAGGGAGAGTGCATCGGCAGAAACTGGGCCTTTTTTAAAAACCTGAAAAATGCGGGAAGGCTTGCTATAGCTATCATGTGCGGAATTATTCTTGCAGCGTCGGAATTTTTTTTCCATGCGAAGTTTAATTTTCACACCTTGGATGTGCCTAATGCGCCGCTATTTCTTTTGACAGGAACCGTAGGAACACTGATGGTTCTGATGATCAGCCTTATCGTTGCTGAATTCGAGTGGGCGATAGTATTTGAGCCCATAGGCAGGCGCAGCTTTGACATAATGCTGCTGCATTATCCACCTATGCCCTTTATGACAGTGCTGATCCTTGCGGAAAAGAGCCTTCACCTGCCAAGACCATATATTATCAACACAGCAATTACCGTTTTGCTATGCATGTTAATTTCAAAATATTTCTTGAAATTATTTAGAAAGAGAAGTTGATTATCGCTTTTTAGTTATTTTATCAATTTTATACAATGTTTATTAGAATATCCTTAAAATATGATAAATAATTATATTGTACTTGATTTACTTTTTTTTATCATAATGGAGGGATACTATGAGTCTACAGGAGAAACAAATTTATGAGAGTAACCTTCTGGCCTTTAAATTTGCCTGTATAATTCAGGTCTTTGAGCTGATAGCAACAGTCGCCTATCAGTCCCAGAGAGTGGGATTTATGAATACAGTCTCAATGTCTGTTTTGCAGGTGCTGATCTTTATTGCTTCCATCGTGAGCTTTGTAATGTACAGTAAGCGTACAAGGGGCAAGTACCTGCTAATGGGGTGCCTTGCAGGGAGCTATCTGGTAGTAATGCTGGGATCTGTGCACATTACCTATATGTGGGCCTTTGGACCATCTCTTTTGATCCTGGTTCTTCTCTATGCAGATCCGGTTTTGACTTTGGCAACATCAGTTTTTGTGGTGGCTGTCAATATTCTGTATATTCCTCTCTTTTACGCATACTCAGTTGAAGTTGCAGACAGGCATATCGCGGTGCTGACAGATGCTATCTTTGCAGTTTTGCTCTCACTTATGGCAATCTTTTACGCCAGACTTAGCAAGAAGCAGAATAAAGAAGTAGTTGATGAAATTGAAGAACATGCGGTTCAGCAGGAGAAGGATGCAGAAGTCATAAAGAACATTGGCATTCAGATTGGTGAGAAGCTTGAAGAAGCCAACGATGCCATGGAATCCCTTTCTGAGAAAGTCATATCAAGCGCGGAGTCTTCACAGGAGATATCCAAGGCTATCACCCATACTGCAGAGGCTATCCAAACCCAGACTGAGATGAATTCCAATATCACCAAGTCACTTGAGGATATTGCCCACCAGTCCAGGGCTATGCGCCGAAACGCAGATGAAGTTACAGAGAACATAACGGAAGGTAACAATCTGGTAAAAGACCTTACGAAGAAGTCCCATGAATCCTCTGAAATCAATGCTGAGACAGCGGATATGACTTCTAACCTTCAGCAGTCAGCTGGCACGGTAAAAGAGATAGTGGATACAATCCTTAGTATTTCCGGCCAGACAAACCTTCTTGCCCTTAACGCTTCTATAGAAGCCGCAAGAGCTGGCGATGCCGGCAAAGGCTTTGCAGTTGTTGCCGATGAGATAAGAGCTCTTTCAGAACATACCAAGGAATCCGCAGAGCAGATAGCATCTACCATAGATGACCTTATAGGTAAGGTAAACACAGCATCTGCTAATATGCAAAAGAGTGTAGACTCTGCAAATGAGCAGGGCGAAATCATTGCAGAGACAGGAGAAAAATTTGAGGAAATCCTAAGCAAAGTATCTGACCTTACTTCCAGAGCAGGCAAGATTTCTGATAACGTTGAATCCTGCGTAGATGCCAACACTCAGGTAATGGATGCTATCAGCAATCTTTCAGCGACTTCTGAAGAGGTTGCAGCATCTGCCCAGTCCAGCATTGAGATCAGCAGAGACTGCGAAAATGACATGGAGATCACCAAGGATATACTTACAGACATTTTAAAGATCAGTAGAAGTTCGCGGAAGGAATGACATAATGAGAAGACAAGGCCTGACAACACTATGCTACCTGGAGCGTGACAATAATTATCTCATGCTCCACAGAGTCAGCAAAAAGAACGACATAAATAAAGACAAGTGGATTGGCGTTGGAGGCCATCTTGAGGACGAGGAATGCCCTGAGGAGTGCATAAAAAGAGAAATCTTTGAAGAGACAGGATATGATATTCCTCTTTCTGATCTTGAATTCAGGGCGCTTGTGACATTCGTGTCACGAAAAGGTGACTATGAGCTCATGTCTCTTTTTACAGCTACAGCACCAGATGGAGAACCAAAAGAGTGCGATGAGGGCAAGCTAGAGTGGGTGCCCAAGGATAAAATATATGACTTAAACCTCTGGGAAGGCGACAAGATCTTTTTACGTAAGCTCTCCGAGAGCCATAAGTTCTTTTCCCTGAAACTTGTATATGATACTGAGGATAATCTTATCGAGGCAATTCTTGATGGGGTAGATTTGCTGAAGAGGCGATGACAAGCGCTTATATTAAGACTATTTGGAGATGCAGCCATGGCAAGTTGCAGAGTGTGTTACAGAAGATGCGAAATAGCGGAAGGTAAATTTGGGTTCTGCGGCGTCAGACAAACCAAAGATGGCAAGGTAACCCCTATTAATTATGGGAAAATTACCAGCATGGCCATGGACCCCATAGAGAAAAAGCCTCTTTCCAGATTCATGCCAGGCAGCAGAATCCTTTCAATCGGAAGCTTTGGCTGCAATCTGCGCTGTCCATTCTGCCAGAACTATGAGATTTCCTGGTCAGAAGAGGCTTACGCCTTTGGAAAAAGAGCTGACGAATATACGCCGGAAGATATTGCTCAGATTGCTTTTAGCCATAAAAAAGAAGGAAATATCGGAGTTGCCTACACCTACAATGAGCCTCTCGTGTGCTATGAATTTGTCCGTGACTGCGCAAAACTGGTTCATGAAAAGGGCATGGTCAACGTGCTTGTTTCTAATGGAATGGCAAGTCTTGAAGTTTTAGATGAGATAATCCCCTATATCGATGCCATGAACATAGATCTAAAGGGATTTACAGATACCTACTACCGGGATATCCTTGGTGGCAACAGGTATATGGTGATGGATTTTATAAAAGAAGCTGTAAGGCACTGCCATGTTGAGCTTACAACTCTGATAGTTCCTGGAGAAAATGATACTCCCAAGGAGATGAGAGAGCTTAGCAGCTGGATTGCAGGGCTAACAGACAAAGACGGACAGACAATAGGGCAGAACATCCCCCTTCACATTTCAAGGTTCTTCCCCCGCTTTAAAATGATGGACAGAGATGCCACTTCAGTTCGCCTTATCTATGAACTGGTGGATGTTGCCAGGGAGAAGCTAAACTACGTTTACCCTGGGAATGTATAGATTATTATTTATTGGACTTTAGTAGAACTTCACAATGGGTACCAGAGTCTTTTTCTTTATAGCCTCCTGGTACTCTTTTTTCTTGGTCTTTCTAGTGGAACTATTTATGCCGATCCTGACACTTACAGCTCCCTCAGGAATATCTATCATGCTATCTGTAAAACCGTCCCAACTGTTCTTATTTCCAAC
The DNA here is from genome assembly GCF_900102515.1 of Butyrivibrio sp. INlla14. Taxonomy (GTDB): domain Bacteria; phylum Bacillota; class Clostridia; order Lachnospirales; family Lachnospiraceae; genus Butyrivibrio. The sequence continues at coordinate 49,720 of NZ_FMVS01000015.1, read as the reverse complement.
AAGTCCTTTGTTTTTGTCAAAGAAATAAACATAGTGGAAGGCATGCGTATTCATGTCACCATAGCACAATAGCTGCAGGGACATTGTGCTTGCGCCCTCCGGAATAGACACAAGACCTGTACCATCTCGGCTACATACCAGCGTGCCCCAGTTGGGGTCTTCCTTGAGTGCGCCGCTACTTTGATCGACAGTCATAAAAAGAAAATCCTTCCACTCAGAGAAAGTTTCTCCTTCGCTTGAAGTAAAGGCAGCAGGATGCATTATGGCATCTATCATTGCCTGGCTGCAGGTCAGTTTCTTTCTGTCTATGATGGCAAAATCGCTGCCATTATCCCAATAAATGCAATTAAGTCCGTGGGCCTTGGCTCTTGCTACATAATTTCCTGCGTGAACACTTCTAAGGGAAGAAGGTTTGTAGCCTGTTTTGGTGCCCCATTCGCCTATTATCACAGGAGCGCCAATTCTTTTTGAAAAACTCTCAAGTCTTGCAAAGACAGGCTCAACTCCCTGGTCAAAAAACTGAGGATAGAAGTGCACTGTGGCCATAAGCCTGTCAGGTACTGTGTCCTTGGGAAGCACAAAGGCATCAAGAAATTTTTCTCCATTTCCATCAAGGAGTGTCGGAAGAACAAGGATTCTCTCACTGTTATAGCCTCCTGTACTTCTTACTACATTTACAAAGAGCTGATTGAGCTCATTTATCTGAGATGCAGCCTTTTTACCAAATTGCCAGTATTTCTCGTAGTTGTCAGGCTCATTAAAGGCTTCAAACATGACTCTTGTGTCAGTATCTGCAAAGTACATTGAAATGTCGCTCCATATAGAAGTGACATCAGCTTTTATTTTGTCAAACTCAGAGGCACTGACCCCTGCGTGGAAAATCTTCCCATCATGGTGAGAATCTAAAATGACATACATGTCATTGGATAAACAGTAGCCCACTACCTCTTTTACCCTCTTAAGCCAGTCCGGGTGAACGCGAAGATTTCCGTTTGCATCAGTATAGGTGTGATAGTACCAGGACACAGGAACCCTTATGGTGTCAAAGCCAAGGCTCTTTACATAGCCGATCTGCTCTTTGGTGATCTTGGGCTGCCCCCAGATCGTCTCCTGACCAAGGTTCGCATCCCCTGTGGGTTCCTGATAGTGAGAGTCCAGGGAATTTCCAAGATTCCAGCCAACATTCATAGATTTAGCAAAAGAGCTGGCGGTCAGCTGAGTTTCTGTCTTTTTGCCTGAAGCGGCAGATACCTTTGATGCAATAAAAAGAGAGTAGCCATGTTCAGAAACAGCCTCAAAAAATTGAGGCATCGAGAAAAACAGAATTATGGATAATAGAAAACCTATGATAACTCTAAATTTCTTTATTCTGAACATATGGCTACTCCCCAACTCGCGTATTGACCAATTTTATTTAAGTTCAAACACTGCAAATGCCTGTGGATTAATTGTAAGGGAATTTCCACTAATCTGGCAACCACCTATGGAGTATACTTCATTAAACGCGCAGTGACTGCCGGAAGAATCTTTTTCTTTTACAAAGGCTTTATCTGAGAGAGTTGCGTTTGCCTTATTTCCTGACGGATTTATGGCAATGAGCAGGTTTCCGCGCCTGTACACAAAGGGAAACTGCTCTTTTTCTGCGTAGATGACTTCAAAGGAACCATCGGCCTGAAGATCAGCATATTTGTGGCGCAGGGCAGTAAGAGCCTTAACTGTATTGTAAAGAGAAGAAGAATCCTGAGCCTGGTTTTCTACGGTTGGTGCATCCTCTGACTCATCAACAGGAAGGTAGAGCATATCGCTTGAAGCTTCTGAAAAGCCCTTGTTCTTGCCATTTGTCCACTGCATTGGAGTTCTTGTTCCTGTTCTTGTGTAGCCGCCTTCCTTGGTTGGAAGCTCGAAATAGCGCATACCGATCTCGTCGCCATAGTAGATAAATGGTACACCTGGAAGTGTCAGGAAAAGCGCCCATGCAAGTTTAAGTTCATCTAATTCCAAAGTTCTGCGGGCTCTTGGGGTGTCATGGTTGCAGGTGATAAAGCTAATGTAGCCATCTTCCCTGGTTGCATCATACTTTGGAAGATAATCCAAAAGAAAACGCATAATATCGCCATTTCCATCTTTTTTAAGGAAAGAGTGATCTCCACCTGGAGTTTCGTAATCGCGAAGAAGAGTATTATAGCCATTTCCCTGGTGATCAAGGTAAAAGTCAGCATGGAAGCCGCTTTTAAGGGCCTGCTGAGGATTGCACCACTCAGAAACAATTGCTGCCTCTGGATATTCCTTATCTAGCATCTCTCTGATATTCTTCCAGATCTTGCCAGTAGCTGACTTGTTCTCATCGTCATCTTTTACCAGAGAATCCGCCATATCTACGCGGAAACCATCGCATCCGTGATCTAGCCAGAAACGCATAACATCCTTCATAGCTTCTCTTGTGGCTATACATGCCGGATCATCTGGAGAAAGCTGCCAGTCCTGAGTCTTGTTGAGGAAACCATAGTTAAGAGCAGGCTGGCACTTAAAGAAATTGAGCATGTAGGTGCCATCTCTGTCTGCTTCCCCTCCGACATAAGGGTGGCCGTTTATTCCATAAAACCAGCAGTTTGTCCACACATATCTGTCAGAATACTCATTGCGTTCAGCTTTTTTACTTTCTAAAAACCATGGATGCTCCTCTGATGTATGGCCTGGAACAAGATCAAGAAGAACATGAATCCCCTTTTTGTGCGCCTCTCCAAAAAGTCTGTAGAGATCTTCATTGGTGCCATATCTAGGTGCAACCTTCTTATAATCCCTTACATCATAGCCTCCGTCCTTAAAAGGAGAGTCATAGATAGGATTGATCCAAAGGGCATTACAGCCCAGCTCCTTAACATAATCAAGCTTTTCAATGATACCGTTTATGTCACCGATACCATCGTTATTTGTATCCTTAAATGACTGTGGGTAAATTTCATAGAATACTGCATCTTTTAACCATGCTGGCATAATATCATCCTCCGTATAAATTTGAGAAACCTCGGAACATATCCTGCAGACTTCTTATGGGCATATTCCGCTTTTGCCCACAAGAAGTCACTTATTGCTACATACCTAAGCCTATATAAATAATTGTAAGCCTTATAATTTCTGATAACAATAATGCAAGTAATGTAAGTAATACAAGCATATCTGTATGATGGATAGTAGCGGTGCAAAAAATAAGTTCCGGAAACGTTTCCATTATAGCATATTAGCTTGTCTTTGGGCAGAGATATTTTTAGTTCTCGGACCGAGGATGATGATTTTCAGAACGAAAAAAAGCAGCAAATGCCGATTTCTCTGAGCAAGGTCGAAATGAGGCATTTGCTGCTGTTTGAGTTTTAGTGGTGGAATAATCTAAGTCCGGTAAAGGCCATTACCATGTCATGGCTGTTTGCTGCTTCGATAACATTGTCGTCACGAACTGATCCGCCAGGCTGAGCAACATACTTAACACCGCTCTTGTAAGCGCGCTCGATGTTGTCTCCGAATGGGAAGAAAGCATCTGAGCCAAGGGCAACATCAGTGTTCTTGTCAAGCCATGCTCTCTTTTCGGCCTCTGTAAATACTGCAGGCTTCTCCTTGAAGATGTGTTCCCACTTACCATCAGCAAGAACATCCATGTAATCAGCACCGATGTAAAGGTCTATAGCGTTGTCTCTGTCTGGTCTCTTGATACTATCAAGGAATGGAAGGTTCAGAACCTGTGGAGCCTGACGAAGGAACCAGTTGTCAGCCTTTGAACCAGCAAGTCTTGTGCAGTGGATACGGCTCTGCTGGCCAGCTCCGATACCGATTGCCTGTCCGCCCTTAACGTAGCAAACAGAGTTTGACTGTGTGTACTTGAGAGTGATAAGAGCTATCTTAAGGTCGATGATTGCTGACTCTGGAAGGTCCTTGTTGTCAGTAACAATGTTCTCAAACATTTCATCACCAATCTCAATGAAGTTATGGCCCTGTTCAAATGTGATTCCAAATACCTGTTTCTTTTCAATAGCATCTGGAACATAGTTTTCATCAATCTTGATTACAGCGTAGTTGCCGTTCTTTTTAGCCTTGAGGATTTCAAGAGCTTCATCGGTGTAGCCTGGAGCTATGATTCCGTCTGAGACTTCTCTTTTTACAAGTCTTGCTGTATCAGCATCGCAGACATCAGAAAGGGAGATGAAATCACCAAAAGATGACATTCTGTCTGCGCCGCGGGCCCTTGCATATGCATTTGCAAGTGGGCTAAGTTCACCAAGATCCTCAACCCAGTAGATCTTTTTCTCAATCTCTGTAAGAGGAAGACCTACAGCAGCGCCTGCTGGTGATACGTGTTTAAAAGAGGTAGCGGCTGGAAGTCCGGTTGCCTTCTTGAGCTCTGACACAAGCTGCCAGCCATTTAATGCGTCAAGAAGATTGATATATCCAGGTCTTCCGTTGAGAACCTCGATAGGAAGATCTGCGCCGTTTTCCATGTATACTCTTGATGGCTTCTGATTAGGGTTACATCCATATTTTAACTGAATCTCATTCATTGTTTTTACTCCTTATGCGTTCTTGTTGATGATCCTGCTCTCGTATTTGCCTGTTGTAATCTCGATATATCTTGTGAAAAGAGATACCTTATTATCAGCATTTAAGGCATTCCATACAGTGTTTGTGAAGCTGTCAAGGTCACCCTCGATATTTACAAGTGTAGGTTCTCCTTCATAGCTTGGAAGTGGGTTTCCATCCTTCATGTATGTGTGGATGAAATATCCTTCTCCAGCCTTTGGATTTTCGTAAGTGTATGTGAATCGCTGGCAGGATGATGGATCACCGTGATTGCTCTTTAAGATTGACATGGCAAAGTCATATTTGCCATCCTGAACGTTCATGATTCCTGAAATTCTAGGAGTGTAGTTAGGAGCATCTGGTTCAAACTCTCTTGTTCTAAGTGACTGTTCAAAGGTCTGTCCCTCTGACATAAGATCATAGATTGTGTCTGTCTGATCGCCGTTTGTAACGATAGTTGAGTTTCCAAGAACTCTTACTGGAGCGTAGATGATAAGGCTTGGATCCTCCATCTTGGATGGATCAAAAGCTTGTGTGCGGATTCCTTCGCCATCCTCTACAAATACTCTGTTGCGGGAATTCTCGCTTCTTCCCATGATGAAATATGCACATGCTGCATATTTGCCATCTGGGGTAGTGCCAATTACAATTCCTCTTCCTGGGTAAGTGGTGCTGCTAATTTCTGCTGCTAAATTCTGCATATGTCTCCTTTTTCTTTAAGATCTGCGTGTTAAGCAGACACAAACTCGAAAACATTTCATGTTTTCTCGTTCGTGTTGCTCATCATATAGATACAATTGTTTATTCATGCAAGCATGAAAACAATTGTATCTGCATGACTCTGCTTCACACGCAAAAACCGCCTGAGCATACCTCTAAAAGCGGTTGCCCAGGCGGTCGACATTCAATATTATTATCCGTACTCCCATGTGGTTATCCACTTCCGCCAGTTGTACAGACACTTAAAACATACAATATGTTTCATAAAAAATCAACCACTAAATGATGCAAGTACAAGAATGCAATAAACGTGACTTATTGCAAGATTCTATCTATATGATAATGCTGTCAGACTCCCGTGTTTATATGAAAATGGCCTTAATGTAATTTTCGTATAGTAAGCATAGGCATGCATTAGGCTACTTCTTTATATGCAAATCTAATAATTTTAGTATTTCATTTAATGCTCGGAAGACAGGCTTTTAAAACTTGTTATATGCAAAAGCTTGAAAATAGCATTTGCATGTAATTGCTTCAAGACTGAGTTATAAAGAAACCTTACACGAAAATGCCTAAACAGGCTTTTTCATGCACTATCTTCCTCACATCAGCTTCTCGTCATAGATAGCTCTCTGGCCGCCTACGTACTTAGGGCGGTGACGGGCGCAGATGATAGGAGCGGCGCCAATCTTGCGAAGAGAGATTCTAAGGGGCACCACAACACTGTGCATATGCATACCAATCATAGTTCCGCCGATATCAATTCCTGCATCAGCCTTCTGTCTGATGTCCTCTACAAGCACAGGATCATCAAATCTCTCATAGCATACAGTTGCAAAGGCGCCACCTGCGTGGTTTGGCTGAGGAATAGCATTTACCTGCTCAAATCCATATTTTTCCATGCATGCGCGTTCTACTACAAGAGCGCGGTTTAAGTGTTCGCAGCACTGAGCTGCCACAAAGATGCCCTTGTCCTTCATAACAGGAATTATTCCGTCATAAACAGCATTTGCAGAATCAAGATTTGTTGCTGTTCCAATCTGATCCCCTAATATTTCGCTGGATGAACATCCAACTACAAAAATAGAGCCCTTTTTAAGACCGGCAGCTTCTAATATTTCAGTTACGGCCTGCTTGCTCTGGGCAGTTATTTCAGAAAAGTCCATTATTTCTCCTCCCAGGATATATATTTGGCAAAAGATATGCCAAAACCCGTGTTTATTTCAATATTTACGTTAGCATATTCCAAAGATATGTCAACACAGGTGAAGTATCTGAAAATCCGCCGCAATCGACTCAAATCATTTGTTAAATTACGATAAACAATTCTCTACTCGACGTATAAAAGTTCACTTCATGCTATAATGTATATGATATAGGGTCGAAGGTCATAATGCGTACATGCTTGCATGTAAAGCAGTATGACTTTACGACCCGAACAAATATGAGGAAAAAGCAATTTACGAAGTAAATTAGCGGTTTCCGAGGCCAGTAGTACTTAACGAGGCACGAGTTTAGTACTACTCCCACAGAGTGATATTTGTAGAATTGCGAGAATAACGAAGTTATGGAGCAATTCGTATATCATATACATATGTGAATATAGGGTCAAAGGTCATAACGAAGTTATAGGTAAACTAATGGAAGAGCTAAATCAGGTTTCTAACAGATTAAATGATGGATTTGATGAGCTCACAGGGCTCCTAAACCTCAAGGGAATCCTGCGCCTTCTTACTGAGCACAAAAATATAAGCGGCAAAACCTACTCCGTTATCATCTATTTAAACGTCATGAACTTCAAAGCCTTTAACCAGCAATACGGCTTTGCTGGAGGAAATGAATTTCTAAAGGGTATCGCCCAGGAAATCCAGAAGGTTTTTGATAATGATCTGATCGCAAGAGCTGGCGGTGACCAGTTTATCATCCTCGCCCATTCCATGGAGGAAGAATCCTTACTAAAAAAGATAAAGCTAATACAGGAAGCTTCTCACATTCATGAGAAGGGCCTTAAGATGCGCATAAAAGCAGGCATATATCTTTCAACAGGAGACGAGTCTGACCCGGTTGTTATGGTAGACAGGGCCAAGATAGCCTGTGATGACATTATCAGGTTATACGACAAAGACATTAATTTTTATGATGACAACCTGAAAAAGAGAAATGAACTAAGACAATATGTAATAGATAACTTCGAAAACGCTTTTAAACAGAAGTATTTCAAGGTTTATTACCAAAAGGAAGTCCGCGCCCTCACAGGAAAGGTATGTGGATACGAGGCTCTGGCAAGATGGATAGATCCGAAGTATGGAATGATATCTCCTGCAATATTTGTGGAAGTATTGGAAGAAGTTCATCTTGTCCACAAGCTTGATATGTACATCATAGAGGAGGTATGCCGTGACCTGAAAAAAGATATAGAGTATGACATGGCTGTAGTGCCTGTATCTGTCAATCTTTCAAGACTTGATTTTGAGATATGTGACATAAAATCAGAGATAGACAAATGCAGGGAAAAGTATGATATTCCAAATTACCTTCTAAACATAGAAATCACTGAGAGCGCCATCGCTTCTGGAGAAGATTTCCTGGGACAGCAGATAAAGAAATTCAGAGATGACGGCTACCAGGTCTGGATGGATGACTTTGGTGCAGGCTATAGCTCTTTAAACAACCTTAAGGTATACGATTTTGATGTCCTTAAGATAGATATGAACTTCTTAAGGTCCTTTGAAAACAACAAGAAGTCAAAGGTTATCCTGGCAACAATAGTCAACATGGCCAAGGAACTTGGGATGCACACTCTGGCAGAAGGCGTAGAAACTCAGGAACAGTATGACTTTCTTAAGAAAATAGGCTGCGAAAAGATGCAGGGCTACCTCTTTGGCAAGCCTACCCCTTTGGAAGATTTTGTTAAGCCCGATGATTTTACTTTTGAAAAATGTGAAGATATCAGATACAAAAAGTACTATCACGAAATTGGCGAGTTGAATTTGCTGGGAAGTGCACCTCTAAAAGCCAAGGATATGGAAGTGCGTAATGATGTGCCGATTGCCTTAATGGAGCTTAACGGCGAAGAGATGAAGTTTATATATGCAAATGAGGCCTATATAGAGTTCCTTCATTCTGTTTCTATAAATGGATTTGAAGAAGCCAATAAAAGAACTACAGGCGTCGAACTTGCTGAGACAAGAACAATGCGCAAAGCTTTTGCGAAAGCGGAAAGTAATCCAAATCACATCAGCGATGTAGACGTCATAATCAATGGCAACGTAGTGATAGCAAAAGTTAAATTTATTGTAAGAGAAGGAGATAAGGCAGCCTTTGTTGTAGTGCCGCGAAATCTTTCTGTTTCAGAAAATGAACAGCGACTTGCTGACAACATTCACGTGGCCATGGCCCATGTTCTGGAACAGTATTTTAGAGTTGATCTTTATGACGAGGATGGAACTGTAGATAACATTTTTTTAAATGGAGCCCAGCTTCCTGTTGCTGACGTTGAGCGGAATGCTATCAAAGCTGTCAGTATGTACGCGGATCTGTATCTATATCCGGAAGAACGCCAGAAATTCAAGGACTTCTATGATATGACAACGGTGAGAGACCGGGTAGATAAGTGTAAACGGGATTATCTTGTAGAATACTTCCATTCGGCAATTCCGGGAGATGAGGGAAGAATGCAGATGTACATGATACTTCCTTTCTATTATAATGACAGATGGAAGTATATCTCCTGCTGCAGATATGCTGACGAGATTAACGACGAGTTCAAGCAGCAAATTTTGCAAAAGAAAGACTAGAGAAATGTTAAGGTTTTGTTTTGGGGCATCTGGTGCAGGCAAGAGCACCACAGTATTTGGGGAGATCATAGATAGAAGCTTTCAGGAAAAAGACAGAGATTTTATCATCATAGTTCCTGACCAGTTTACAATGCAGACGCAGAAGGATGTAGTCAGAATGCACCCTTCTCACGCCATCATGAACATCGATGTACTGAGCTTTGGCAGACTTTCTCACAGAATATTTGAGGAAGTAGGCCTTAGCTCTTTTTCTGTGCTTGATGATGTGGGAAAGAGCCTTATCCTCCGCAGAGTATCAGATATTCTTGGGGACAAACTCCCGGTCATCGGCCCTAACATGCACAAACCGGGCTACATAGATGAAGTTAAGTCCACAATTTCAGAGTTTATGCAGTATGGAATCACAGACAAAGAACTTTCTGTCCTTGAGGAAAAAAGCTCTACAAGAGGCGCACTTAACAGCAAAATAAAGGACCTGCGCCTTCTCTACAGAGAATTCCACAATTATATCTCCGGAAAATATATAACTACAGAGGAAACCCTTGATATACTCTGCAACTCAATCCCAAAGTCAGAGCTTTTAAAGGGCAGCGTCATCGTCTTTGACGGCTTTACAGGCTTTACCCCAATTCAGTATAGAGTTATTGAAAAGCTTCTTCTGCAGGCAAAAGAGATAATTGTCACAGTTACAATTGATCCAAAGGAGAAACCTTACGATTCAGCCTTTGAAGAGCAGGAACTCTTTATGCTGAGCAAAAAGACAGTAATGGACCTTGAAAGATTGGAGTACAAGATCCAGCAGGAGGAAATGAAGAACGTTGGAAGCCTGCCTGATTTTAACACCTGGAGAACTTTAAGGGACAGGTCTTTGGATATCATAATAAAAGATCAGCATGTAAAAAGACTTGAAGGCAACCCGTCATTATCTTTTCTTGAGGAGAATATATTTAGATATAATGCCAAAAAATATGACAAAGAGCCGGAAGGCCTTGAAATATACGAAGCCCAGACACCTGAGACGGAAGTGCGCCAGACCATGATCAAAATCTCTGACGCCATCAGAAGCGGCAAATATGCCTATAGAGATATCGCCATTGTATGCGGCTCCCTTGAGGAATATAGCGAACTCCTGGCCAAGTCTTCTGACAGATTCGGGATACCTGTGTATATAGATCAGAACACAGCTCTTATGCTGAATCCATTTATAGAATACATCACAAGTGCCCTGGGAATCGTGATCTCAGGCTACAAATATGAGGACGTTTTCCACTATATGAGAAGTGGTATGACCTCATTTACAAGGCAGGACACTGACCTTTTGGACAATTACGTAAGAGCACTTGGCATAAAGGGACAGAAACAGTGGGACGACAGATTCTCAAGGCGCATGCCCGCCCGCTTTAAAAAGAAAGTAAAAGAGGGAAGCCCTGAGGCAGAACGCGATGTGGCCATAATGGCAAAACTTGAAGATATGAGAAGCCACATCAGCACCCAGCTTCAGCCACTTACCAAGGTTAGGAAGGCAACAGCAAAAGAGATTTCGGAAGCTCTTTTAACTGTTATCTCTGAGAATGCCTGCAGCGAAAAACTCCTTGCCTATAGAGATATGTTCCTTGAAAAGGGAGATACCAGAAAGGCCAAGGAATTTGAACAGGTTTACGACAAGGTTGTAAGGCTCATAGAGCAGATAGGCGACCTTATTGGCTCAGATGAGATTACACTTTCCGAGTATAGAGACATCTTAAACGTTGGTTTTGGTGACATTGAGGTGGGCACAATCCCTCAGGATGTTGACAGGATCATAGTTGGAGACATGGAGAGAACAAGGCTTAAAGAGATAAAGCTTTTGTTCTTCCTGGGAGTTGTGGATGGCGCAATTCCCTCAAATGTAGGAGGCGGCGGAATAATCTCTGACATAGACAGGCAGTTTCTGGTGGACCTTGGAACAGGCGTTGAACTTGCCCCAACTCCAAGGCAGCAGATGTACATCCAGAGGCTCTACCTTTATATGAACATGACCAAGCCCACAGATAAGCTCTTTTTGTCATACTCTGAGCTTGGAAGCGACGGAAAATCCCACAGGCCAGCCTACTTGATTCCTAAGGTGTCCTATATGTTTCCGGAGCTGAAAATCCAAAGGCCGGAGGAGGGCTCTTTTGAAAAACAGAACGTGGCAGCTGGGGACAGTCTTATAAACGCCTCAGACATGCTAAGACAGTACGCTTTGGGAGTTCTTCCTGATGAGGAAAAGAAAAATCTTTACGCTCTAATGCATGTTTTAAGAGATGTAGATGCCACTAAGAACGCCTACATTGAAAAGCTTATGGAGGCAGCCTTTAGGCACTACGAGAATAAGCCATTATCCAAAGCCCTCGCTCTTACGCTTTATGGTGCAAATCTTGAGAACAGTGTCAGCAGACTTGAGCTTTTTGCCTCCTGCTGTTATGCACATTTTATCAAGTATGGCCTAAGGCTGGAGGAGAGGCAGGAGTACGACTTTGACGTTTCAGACCTTGGCAATGTATTCCATGAAGTTTTGGAGAAATATACCGCTAAGATCATGGAGAAGGACCTTGACTGGAGAAGTATTAATAGCCAGGAATCAGAGGAAATCCTAGATAAAGCGCTTGCAGAATGTGTGGAAAACTATGGAGATACCATTCTTTTTAGCAATATACGCAATCAGTTCATGATAGAAAGAATCCGCAGAATACTTCTTAGGACTGTTAGCGTTCTCAAGTACCAGATCAGCAAGGGCAGATTTAATCCGGCCTTCGTGGAAATGGACTTTAGAGAAGCCGGAAGTCTCGATGAGATCAATATTACTCTTTCTGAGGATGAGGAGAATCACATAAGAGAGCAGATGAATCTCCACGGCAGGATCGACAGGATAGATCTTTGCAGGGATGAGGACCATGTTTACGTCAAGGTAATAGATTTTAAGTCAGGCAAAAAGAAATTCAATGTGGCAGCTCTTTTCCATGGCCTTCAGCTTCAGCTTGTTATGTATATGGACGTTGCTGTGGCAGCCCAGAAAAAGTTATCTGGTGGAAAAGAGGTCATTCCGGCAGCAGTTCTTTATTACCATGTAGATGACCCTATGGTTGATGGAAAAGAGGGCATGGGCCCTGAGGAAATCAACGAGGCCATCAAGAACGAACTTAAGATGACAGGACTTGTTTCTGACAGCGATGATGTTATCCAGAGGCTTGATGAGGGACTTTCCTCAAAGTCTGACATAATTCCTGTTGCTTACACCAAGAGCGGGGGACTTACCGCTAATTCCTCCACTATATCAAGTGGAGATTACCAGCTGGTTTCAAGGTACGTAAATACCAAGATAAAAGAGTTTGGGCGCCGGATCTTAAATGGAGATATCGCAGTAAACCCATACGAATCTGGGGATAGAAACTCTTGTACTTTCTGCGAGTACAAGGGAATATGCGGCTATGACGAGAGGCTTTCAGGGTACAAGACAAGGAAGCTTGATTTGTCTGAGAAGGCTGGAGTCAGGGCTCTTGAGAATATCAGAGAGCTTTTTGAGGAAAAAACAAGTGACAGTGCAGAATGAAATAATTAAGGCGGATTTACCACAATGGGGATAAGTTTTACAGATGAACAACAATCAGTCATAGATGCAAGAGACTGTAACATATTGGTATCGGCAGCAGCGGGTTCAGGCAAGACCGCTGTTTTGGTAGAGCGCATAATCCAGATGGTGCTTGAAGGGTGCGATATCGACCACCTTCTGGTAGTTACCTTTACCAAGGCAGCAGCGTCCCAGATGAAGGAAAAGATAACAGCGGCTATACAGAAAAAGCTCATGGAAGAGCCAGATAATAAGCACCTTCAGAAACAGGAAACTCTTATCCACAATGCCCAGATAACAACAATTGACTCTTTTTGCCAATATGTTCTTAGAAATAACTTCAATGCAATAGGGGTCGATCCTTCCTTTAGAGTTGGAGATGACGGAGAACTAAGGCTCTTGCAGGAAGATGTGATGCAGGAAATGCTGGAAGAGGAGTATGCAAGGGCAAAAGAGGAAGGAGAAGGCAGCGACTTTCTCTTTTGCATGGACTACTTTAGTACAGGCAGCAACGACAAAAAGGTGGAAAGCTACATCTCATCTCTCTATAGATTTTCCATGAGTATGCCCTGGCCAGAGGACTGGATCAGCGAAAGAGCTAGAGATTATCAGCTTGATGGAGCCTGTTTTGATGAGCTTGACTGGGTTATCGACTGCATAGACATGACCAGAACCAAGGTAAAAGAAATGGTGGAAAACCTCGATGCTGCAGAGAAAATCTGCTGTGAGAGCGATGGACCATACATGTACGGAGATATGCTTGATGGGGAAAAAGCCAGTGTTGAAGCGGTTTTGAAGTATGATACCTACGACCAGCTATTTGACGGGCTTCGCATTGCCAGAAACAGCTTCGGAAGGCTTCCTTCCAAGAAGGATGATAGTGTAAATCCGGATAAAAGAGAGTACGTCAAGGACCTTCGTAGCAGTGTCAAGGATGACCTGGGTAAGCTGGTAGAGACCTATTTTGCTCTTCCTTCAGAAACAATACTTGACCAGATGAAACTCTGCGACAGAGCGGTTAAAGAGCTATGCCGTCTGACTATCAGGTACAAACAGCTCTTTGACGAGAAAAAGAGAGAACGTCAGCTCATAGATTTTTCAGATATGGAGCACTTTGCTCTGCAGATACTGGTGGACCATCCGGCAGAGGAAGAAACTAAGGGCAAGTCCTGCCAGGAAATAATAGACATGTGCACAGCTTCTGCAGTAGCTCTTGAGTACAGGGATTACTACAAAGAAGTGTTGATCGATGAGTATCAGGATAGTAACAACGTTCAGGAGCTTATCCTAAAATCTATTTCAGGCGAGACCCCTGATAAGTCTGAGCGATTCATGGTTGGCGATGTCAAGCAGAGTATTTACAAGTTCCGTCTTGCAAGGCCTGAGATCTTCATGGAAAAGCTCTCTACCTATAGTAAGGATGCTGGGGCAAAAGACAGACGAATTGACCTTCACATGAACTTTAGAAGTAGGAAAGAAGTCCTTTTTGCCACCAACTATATCTTTGAGAAGATCATGGGCACTGACCTTGGAAGCGTAGATTACGACAAGGATGCAAGACTTGTTCCAGGCGCCAAATGCGAAGAGGCCGGATTTGATATAACTCCTGAGCTTATAATGTTTGACAGCGCCAGTGACAATGACCTTCTTGCAGATTATGATCCCAAGGAAAAAGAAGCCCTTGTTATAGCAGAGCGCATACATAAGCTGATGAAAGAGGATTCTTCTATAAGATTCAAGGACATCGTCATACTCTTAAGATCTGTGTCTGGATGGGATGATACCTTTAAGAAAGTCTTGGAAGAGCAGGGAATACCTGCTTATATTGAGTCAAAGAGCGGCTACTTTGATGCCTACGAGGTTTCAGTTCTACTGGATCTTCTTGCAATTGTGGATAACCCAAGCCTTGATATCCCATTAGTTAGTGTAATGCACAGCCCTATCGGAGGCTTTGATGATCAGGAACTTGCAAGGCTTCGTGTGCTTGCAGATTCCGACGAAAGAGCCTGCTTAGAGGATTCTTTTTACTATGGGATAAAAGAGATAGTGGAAGCCGGAGATGGAGAGAACAGGGAGACACTTGCAGGAAGCGAAGAAGTGCTTGATAAAGCGGAAGACTTTATTGATTTTATTGAAGATTTAAGAACATTATCCGTATACACTCCTGTTCATGAGCTTCTTGAGTATATCATTGAAAAGACAGGCTTTGACAATTACTGCCTTGCCATGCCCTGTGGCAACCAGAGAAAGGCTAATATCGATCAGCTTCTTGCAAGAGCCTTTTCTTTTGAAAAGACAAGCTTTAAGGGACTCTTTCACTTTGTAAGATACATTGAGCACATGCGTTTCGTGCAGGTAGACTATGGCGAAGCCGGAATAATAGATGAAAACGCTGACGTAGTCCGCATTATGAGTATTCATAAGAGTAAGGGCCTGGAGTTCCCGGTAGTTTTCGTATCGGGCCTTACCAAGAGTTTTAACCGCATGGATACTAAGGGGGATCTTATTGCTGATATGGATCTTGGAATTGGCGTTAAATGCATTGATCCGGATTTAAGAGTAAAGTACGACACTCTTAAGAGACTCATAATCGCAGACAAGATGACCTTAGATAGCCTTGGAGAGGAACTTAGGGTTTTATATGTTGCCCTGACAAGAGCCAAGGACAAGCTGATCCTAACGGCTTCTGTTAAAAATCTTTTTGATAAGATTGGAGGAGTAGTCAAGAAACTTCCTGTGCTTGCTGGAGATGACAGACTTCTTCCTTATTCTGTAAGGGCGGGAGCAGGCAGCTATTTTGACCTAATATTATCAGCACTTGTAAGGCATCCTTCCTTTGCTGATGCAGCGCAGAGGCTTGGCTTTGCTCCGCAGCAGTTTTCTGAATACATAGATAAAACCAGTGCAGACACAGCCTTTAACTTTATTTTCTTAAATGATGAGGATATCATAGCGGACATCCTGACAAGTGATATGCTTGGCATTAACAGGCAAAAAGAGCTGGAGGATAATATCCTTAGCTTTGATGAGGAAATAGCTGACAGGCTAAAAGTGAAATTTGAATCTAAATATGCCTTTGAGAATCTGAAGGGCCTTTTTACAAAGACTACAGTTACGGAGCTTAAAAAGCATAAGCTGGAGGAGATGGGTGAGGCCTTTGCAAATGTAGCAACCTTTGTGACTGAGGCAGAAGAGGTTGAATTTATTGAACACTCGAGAGACACAGAATTATCAGAAGATGCTGAAGTTTCAGTAAATTCAAGAGATGCAGATAGGACAGAGAAAGATTCTGAGATCGCAGCCAAAGAGCTATCGAAGGAAAAAGAGAAAAAGCTCACCGGCGCTGACAGAGGTACCGCCTACCACAGAGTTATGGAGATTCTTGATAAGGAAATCTACGGGGATGAAGATTTCATGGAACGTGCAAGAACTGACGCAGAGGGCGGACAAAAAGTAACTCCAGTTGCCAAGCGCATCTACGCCTGGATGGGTCAGCAGGTAAAAAAAGGCATGATTCCAGAAGACTACCTATCCTGCGTATACAGCCCTGATATCGAAGCTTTTTTAAGGACCGACCTTGGGAAGCGCATGGGAGAAGCCTATAGAAGGGGTGATCTATACAGAGAGAAACCTTTCATGATGGGGATTTCCGCAAGAGATCTAAACGAGAAGTATCCTGAGGATGAGATGGTGCTTATTCAGGGAATTATCGACGCCTGGTTTGTGGAAAATGGAGAGATAGTTCTTTTGGACTATAAGACAGACAGGGTAAAAGAAGCTGGAGAACTTGTGAGCAGATACAGCATTCAGCTTGATCTTTATAAGCAGGCTCTTGAGAGGACAACTAATATGAAGGTAAAAGAGGTACTTATATATTCCTTTGGGCTGGCTGAAGTGATTCCTCTGAATGTAATCTGATTTTGTAATAAAAATGTAATTTTTGCCAATTGAACATAGAATTCAAACAAATATTATTATAAGCCGCAAGAGAAAGAAATAATTAGTATCTTTTGCGGCTTTTGCTTTTTTAAAAATAGAATTAGTGCATAAAAGTTGTGGAAACTATGATGAATTTTTGAGGTAAAATTACGAAAATGTGTATCGTTTTATGGAAACGGAGAAAATATTAAGCAAAATGTTACAAAATTCGCAATAATAGTTAATAAAGGCGCAATTAATGAGAAGTCTATCCTATGTAGAATTGTTAGAATGAGGGTGCTCGAGCAGTTGCACAAATTGTATATGGAAAGGGGTCAAGTATGAAAAAGCGTATAGCATTGGCACTATGTCTCATGCTGTTTGGGGGAGCAGTTATCGGAAATAGTGTGGATGTACAGGCGGCCTCTGTCGTAAATGGCAGCTATGTTAAGGCTGACAACGAGAATAACCCGCTTGTAACACAGAATTATGGCGCAGATCCTGGTGTACTTGTGTATAACGATACAGTTTACGTTTATACCACTAATGATACTCAGGAATTTGCAGGCAACAACGAGAACACTTACGGTAAGATCAACACATTGAACTGCTATTCATCCAAAGATATGGTCAACTGGACAGACCATGGCAGCTTCAAGATTGCAGGCAGCAGCGGAGCAGCTAAATGGGCTTCAAATTCATGGGCTCCATGTCTTGCAACCAAAAAGATTAATGGAAAAGACAAGTTCTTCCTTTATTTTGCAAACAGCGGTGGCGGCATCGGCGTTTTGACAGCTGATTCACCTACAGGACCTTGGTCAGATCCTAACGGAAGAGCACTTGTAGATGGAAGAACACCAGGAGCAAGCGGAGTTGTTTGGATGTTTGACCCTGCTGTACTGGTAGATTCAGATGGAACTGGATATCTTTACTTTGGTGGTGGCGTTCCAAATGGACAGGCTGCACATCCAAAGACAGCAAGAGTTATAAAGCTTGGAAGCAACATGACTTCTGTTTCAGGCTCTGCTGTAACAATTGATGCTCCTTATCTTTTCGAAGATTCAGGAATCAATAAGATTGGAAATACATATTATTACTCATATTGCTCTAACTGGAACTGCGCAAATGGTTTCAATAACGCAGCAATCGAGTACATGACAAGCTCAAGCCCTATGGGACCTTTCACATATCAGGGCGAGATCATGAAGAACCCTGGAGTATTCTTCTCAGGTTCAACAGGTAATAACCATCACATGATCTTTGAGTTCAAGGGCAGCTACTACATGGCTTATCATACAAGATCTGTAGAGTCTAAGGTTATCGGAAAGAGCCTTGGCTACAGAACAACTCAGATTGATAAGATCAATGTATCAGGCGGCAAGATCAGCGCACTTACACCTACAATGTCTGGTGTATCACAGCTTTCATACGTTAACCCATATGAGGCAGTGCAGGCTGAGACAATGTTCACTCAGAGCGGCATTACTGTTTCTGGTAATGGCGATGGAGTAGCATGGGTTGGAAGTATTTCAAATGGCGATTACACAAAGGTTAAGGGAGTTAACTTCTCTAAGGGACTTGGCTCTATCACTGTTAACGTAAACAGCAGAGGATCAGGTACTGTTCAGGTTAGAGAAAATAGCCCTTCAGGAAACCTTCTTGGAACAATCAACCTTTCAAACACAAATGGCAAGAACGCAGACTTTACTGGCACAATGAAGAATGTATCAGGTGTCAAGAACATCTGCTTCGTATTCAATGGAAACTTTGAGTTCGATTACTGGAAAGCATCTGCAACTGGTGAAGCTGCAGGCGGCAACGAAGGCAATCAGGGTGACAACCAGGGTGGAAACGAAGCTTCTCAGAACGTTAGCAAGGTTGAGTGCGAATCAATGACAAGATCTGGCGAGTATGCAGGTCTTATCAGCAGCCCATTTGATGGTGTAGCTCTTTATGCTAACGGCGATACTGTAAGCTTTGATCAGTACTTTGCTTATGGAACACATGACGTAACTCTTCGTGCTTGCTCTAATAACAGCACAATGGCCAAGGTTGTTCTTAAGATTGGCGGAGAAGAGAAGGGAACCTTCTATTATGGCGATGAGTATCCTGCAGAGTTTACTCTTAAGGGAGTAACTCATGGCACAGGAGTTCAGAACGTAGAACTTACAATTACATCTGATGATGGAACATGGGATGCATATCTTGATTACCTTTCATGGGGCCAGGGATCAGGCTCATCTGAGAGTGGCAACCAGGGTGGAAACCAGGGCGGAAATCAGGGCGGCAACCAGGGCAACACAGGAAATCAGGGACAGGTTGTAGAAGCTAACCTTCGCAACACCTATGGCGCTCAGTATGGCTATTCAGGAACATGTATCAATCTTTATCAGCTTAGAGATGCAAGCCAGCTTGCATTCCTTAAGACACATTACAACTCAATCACACTTGAGAATGAGATGAAGCCAGATGCTCTTCTTGGCGGCTCTGCAAAGCTTATCTCTGTAAACGATGCTAAGAGCAGAGGCTACTACATTCCAGATGGATATAGCGAGCAGTACGTTCCTCAGATCAACTTCAATACAGTTGATGAAGTTATGAAGATCTGCTATCAGAACGGCCTTAAGATGAGAGCTCACACACTTGTATGGCATTCACAGACTCCATCATGGTTCTTTAGAAATGGCTATTCAGGAAATGGCGGATTTGTAAATCAGTCAACAATGGACAAGCGTCTTGAGATGTATGTAAAGACGGTTATGAACCATGTATACAACAGCCAGTATGGATCAGTTGTATATGCATGGGATGTTGCCAACGAAGTTATCCACGCTAACAACTCTGGCTGGGAAGCAGTTTATGGCAACAACAGAACAAATGCTCCTTATGTAAAGAAGGCATTTAACTACGCTTATGAGACTCTTGAGTACTTTAAGCTCACAGATTCAGTTAAGCTCTTCTACAACGATTACAACACATACATGGAAGTTAACAACGTAATCAAGCTTGTTAACTACATTAACCAGGGTAAGAAGGTTTGTGCAGGTGTTGGTATGCAGTCTCACCTTGGAACCGGATTCCCTTCAGTTGATTACTACACAACAGCACTTAAGTCATTTGTAAATGCAGGATTTGAAGTACAGATCACAGAGATGGATATCACCAACAAGGGTGATTCCGATATGGCTAACTATGCATATAATCTCTTTAAGAACATTAACAATGTAAAGAAGAGTGGCGGTAAGATCACAAGTATTACCTGGTGGGGACTTTCAGATCAGACAACATGGATTGACAACTCAGCTCCACTTCTCTTCTCAAGACCAGGAAGTCCAAAGCAGGCTTACAATAAGGTAATCCAGGCTTATACAGAAACCTTTGGACAGCCTACAGCAGGTGGCGGATCAACAACACCTGAGATTAACCCAAATCCAGATCCAACACCTTCACCAGTTGTAAATGAGAATGCTACTGCAAATATTGCAGATGGCTGGTACTACATTAAGAATCCTATGTCACAGAAGTACCTTACAGTTGAAGGCAACAAGGCAGATGGATGGAACAGCGTAGTTATCAGCACAGGAACAGGTGTTGATGGTCAGAAGTGGTATGTGACAAATAAGGGTGATGGTTACATCACACTTACAAGTGCTCTTGGAAATATCATGCTTGATGTTGCTAATGGCGAAGATGTTGACGAAGCTAATATCGGAACATATCAGGGATATGGCGGAGATGCTCAGCAGTTCATCGTTAAGACAACTTCAACAAGCGGTGTATACACTATTGGTACAAAGTGCTCAAATGCCAGCAAGTATCTTGATATCTATGAGAAGAAGACAGCTGATGGCACAAATGTAGTACAGTGGACATACAATGGTGGTGCTAACCAGCAGTGGCAGTTTGAAAAGACTGAAGCTGGATCACAGCAGGGCGGCGGCTCATCAGAAGGTGGCCAGGGCCAGCAGGAAGATCCAAATCAGGGTCAGACAGATCCAGAGCCACAGCCAGAACCAACTCCTGTTGCTTCAGGACTTGAGCTTGAATACTCTATCAACAGCTGGGGTTCAGGATATCAGGTAACCTACAAGATCGTTAACAGCACAGGAAGTGATGTTAACAGCTGGACACTTAAGGTCAACAAGAATCAGATCAACATCGATTCTTCATGGAACGTAAATGTTAAGACTGATGGTGACTACTATGTGATCACACCAGTTGACTGGAATGCTCATATCGCAAACGGATCAAGCGTAGAATTTGGTTCTATTGGCGTTGGCCAGGTTGGAAGCTCTTTTGACTACACTTTAAACTAATCAGTTTGCAGACAGTAATTACAGACTAAATAATGGGAACCGGTGCAGTAATTCTGCGCCGGTTCTTTTTATG
This sequence comes from Butyrivibrio sp. INlla14, assembly GCF_900102515.1. Lineage (GTDB taxonomy): Bacteria > Bacillota > Clostridia > Lachnospirales > Lachnospiraceae > Butyrivibrio. Next base: position 28,741 of record NZ_FMVS01000015.1, on the reverse strand, counting down.
AGTGCACCTCGCGAGAGAATGTCGCAAGCGACACTTTGTTCTCATCTGGTAAGGAGGCACTATTAAGGTTTGTTTTGCATTATTATGCCAAGTTAAGTGATGCAAAGAACTGGAATTATTGATTTGTGCATTACTCGAGCGTTAGAGAATGATGCAAGAGTGGTGATTTAACTTGTTTTGCATTATTATGCCAAGTTTAAGTGATGCAAAGAACTAGAATTATTGATCTGTGCATTACTCAAGCGCTAGAGAATGATGCAAGAGTGGTGATTTAACTTGTTTTGCATTATTAGGTCAAGTTTAAGTGATGCAAAGAACTGGAATTATTGATTTGTGCATCAGTCACATCAATAGCGGCACGCTTTTCGCCGGCTTCAGTTCGTATTCGGAGATCAGATAGAATAGAAGCATGAATGATATTAAATAAAACTAAAATAATGACTTCCAAGATATGCTATAATGAACTGACTTCAAAAACGGTCTTTTCTAAGGAGGAATTATAATGGCACAGAACCCAGTAGTTACATTTACAATGGAAAACGGCGATGTTATAAAGGCTGAGCTTTATCCAGAAATCGCGCCAAACACAGTTAATAACTTTATTTCACTTATCAACAAGAATTTCTATGATGGACTTATTTTCCACAGAGTTATCAGAGGTTTTATGCTCCAGGGCGGAGATCCAGAAGGCACAGGAATGGGCGGCCCAGGCTACGAGATCAAGGGTGAGTTTTCATCAAATGGCTTCAAGAATGACCTCAAGCACACTGAGGGAGTTCTTTCTATGGCTAGAACTAACATCCCTGATTCAGCAGGCTCTCAGTTCTTTATCATGCACAAAAAGGCTCCTCATCTCGATGGAGATTACGCAGCCTTTGGTAAAGTTATAGAGGGTATGGAAGTTGTAAACAAGATTGCAGAGACAGACACTGACTGGAGTGACCGTCCTGTAAATGATCAGGTTATGAAAACAGTTACTGTAGAAACCTTTGGTGTTTCTTATCCAGAACCTGAAAAGGTTTGATCAGCAGGCAATTTTTATAACGCTGCTCCTGGGGATAATATAAGGTTCCAAAGTCTCAGGGTCTGTGATTATAGAGCAATCAAGACCGTATATCTTTTTCATGAGATCCTGAGTGATGATATCCCTTGGAGCACCTTCTGCTATGAGTTTTCCGTCCTTCATGGCAAAAATGTGATCTGCATATCTGATAGACAGGTTGATATCATGCAGGATAGCAACTATAGTCGTTTTCTTTACCTGATTAAGTCTTTCAAGACAATCAAGAATTTCCACCTGATAAGCAATATCAAGATAAGTTGTAGGCTCATCAAGAAGCAGTATATCTGTATCCTGAGCAAGGACCAGTGCAATCCACACTCTCTGGCGTTGCCCTCCTGAAAGAGATTCAACAGGCTTATCTGCAAGATCTAAAATGCCCATGGCTTCCATGGCCGCTGATATGGCACTGTAGTCAGCTTTTGTAAGCTGGCCTAAAAAGTTCTGATATGGAAAGCGCCCTCTTGAAACAAGGTCAGCCACAGTAATGCTGCCTGGAACAAGTGGTGACTGAGGGAGAAGACCGATCTGACGGGCAAGGCAGAGAGTTGGAATCTCATAAATTGACTTGCCATCCAGCATAATGTTTCCCTTCTGGGGCTTTAGGAGTCTTGCAAAGCTCTTTAAAAGAGTTGACTTTCCACATCCGTTGGGGCCTATGATAACGCTAAACTTTCCCTCAGGAATCGTGATATCAAGATCATTTATTATTGTTCTGTCTTCGTAACCGACAGATATATTTTCTGCAGAAAAATTCATTATATCTTTTCTCCCTTCTTGTTAAGGCGCAGCAGGAGCAGCAGTAAATACGGAGCTCCGAGGATTCCTGTGACAACGCCTACCGGGTACTTGGTTGTAAATAGGTTCTTGGATGCAAGCTCTGCGGCATATACAAGGATTGTTCCAATAAAACCTGCAACTATCAGTGCATTCTTGCCATTTCTGGTAAGCCTTACTGCAATTGGGCCAGACAAAAAAGCTATGGACGCGATAGGTCCTGTTGCTGCAGTTGCGACAGCGGTTAGGAAAAGAGAACATACCATGCAGCAGATCCTGACAAGATTTAAAGGAGCGCCAAGAGCTGTAGCATATTCATCCCCAAGCTGCATGATCCTGAGGTATCTGTTACAGATAATAAGAAGCCCTCCGCAGATAATGGTAGTCACAAGGATCATTGGGATGTCTGAAACTGTAACAGAGTTAAGACTTCCTCTTAGCCATCTGAGTGCTGTTCCAACATCATATTCTGAGCCAACAAGCAGCATCCAGGAAATAAGTGCATTTAAAGCAGCCTGCATTCCTATACCTATGAGAATCATCTTGGTTCCAAAGGCATTACCTCTACCTGAGAGCACAAATATCAGCGCTGTGATCAAAAGACCTGCCGCTATTGAAAAGACTGATACGAAAGGCCCGCTGATCCCCAGGATCAGAATGCAAAAGACAGCAGCCGCAGAGGAACCTGATGTAATTCCTATAATGTCTGGACTTGCCAGAGGGTTCCTAAGAAGGCTCTGAAAGGTATGACCTGCAATTCCAAAAGAAAAACCGGCAAGGCCTCCAACTATCAGCTTGGGTAGCCTTAAGGTCTTTATGGTGTAGGCCGCTCCAGATGTTCCCTTACTGCCAAGAACCCTTATCACCTCTAAGAGGGAGTAGTTTGTGTTTCCAAGAGTCATCATAAGGATTCCTAGAACTACTATGACAAGTAGCAGAACTCCTGCACAAAAAAGGTTCTGGTAGTAAGATTTCTTATATATTTTCTTGATATATCTTTCTGTATTGTTCATTTGATAGTATTTCTCACATACTCTTTGCTTTACTTTTCCACACGATCCAGATAAATACTGGTGCGCCCAAAATGGCGGTTATTATTCCAACTTCCAGTTCTCCCGGCCGTCCAAGGACTCTTCCCAAAACGTCAGAAATGACAAGCAGCCCTGCACCGCCAAGGGCTGAAAAGGGGATTATGAGCCGCATGTCGTTATCAAGGAGCTGCCTTATAAGGTGCGGAAGCATAAGGCCCACAAAGCCGATAGGACCTGCAATTGCTGTGATCACAGCGCAGAGCATAACTCCGGCCAGAGCAGAGAAGGCTCTGACAAGACCAACCTTGACACCAAGGGATACAGCCATTTCATCTCCAAGAGCCATTGCATTTAGGGGAGATGCCATGATAAAAGACATACCTATTCCCACAATGACAAATGGCACCACAAGCTTTATGTCACTCCAGGTAGCACCGCCGATACTTCCAACCTGCCAAAAACGAAATTCCTTCATGACCTGTGAGTCTGGGAGCATTATTGTATTGACCAGGGCTCCAAGAGCAGTGCTGACTGCAGCTCCCGATAAGGCAAGCTTAAGAGAACTTGCGCCTCCAAATCCGTAGGAAGCTATCCCATATACAAACAGCGCAGTCAGTATGGCTCCTGCAAAAGAAAGACCAATAAGGCCAAGTCCTGATGAAATATTAAGGTAGGCAATTCCAATAACCACCATAAGAGAAGCACCTGTGTTTACGCCAAGAATACTTGGATCAGCAACAGGATTTCTAGTGATAGCCTGCATAAGTGCTCCTGATATTCCAAGGGCAGAACCTGCCAGAATGCCAAAGACAGTTCTTGGTATCCTGGCGTATATAACTGCAGCCTCAAAAGAGTCACTGCTTTTTCCAATGGTTAGAAGGTAGTGTGCCACATCTTTTAGCGGAATATTCTTACTGCCATAAGCAATAGAGAATAGAACGCTCAGGGCCACAATGATAATTTCTGCGACTAAAAATATTAAGATTTTTGATTTACTGTATCTTTTCTGCTGCATCATTTAACGCTTTCAGATAATCATCAATGCAATAAGGTATGGAAAGAATAGTTGGTGTGCTTGCTGCTGCAAGAACTTCATTTGAATCAAGTAATACGAAGGCCCCGTTGTTAACTGCAGGAATCTTTGAGAATCTTCCATCATTCTGCATTGCAGTTATAAGTGACTCCTCGCCATATGTAATGATGATATCCACATCATCTAAAAGGTCTGCGTTCTCTGCACTTACTGTTACATAGAAAGCATCCTCATCCTCTATGAGATTAAGTACGCTTTCAGGTGTTTCAAGACCAAGATCTCCAAGGAAAGCAGCTCTTGGATCATTGTTTGTATAAATATAGAAAGAACCAAGGTCATCCTCGCTAAGCCAGAAGAATCCAACCTTCTTGCCAGCAAGATCTGGGTAAGCGCTTAGCTTTTCCTGAATGAGCTTTTCTGTATTTTCAACAAGAGCTTTTCCTTCTGCCTCAAGGCCAAGGGCAGCTGCGTCGTTAACTGTTTCTTCCTGCCATGTTGTAGCCCAGGCAACGCTAGGATATGTAACTACAGGGGCAATCTCAGAAAGTCTGTCGTAATCTTCTTTGCTAAGTCCTGAATAAGCTGCAAGGATAACATCAGGATTGCAATCTGCGATAGCTTCGTAGTCCCATCCATCTGTATCATCAAATACATTAGGACTTTCTACTCCAAGATCAGCAAAGCCCTTGGCTGTCCACGCAAGAAGTCCATTCTCATCAACTGGTCCAAAGTTTGCCTCTGATACGCCAACTGGAACAATTCCAAGAGCAAGAGGAACATCAGGATTTCCCCAGGCAATTGCAACCACGTTTTCAGGCTTCTCCTCGATAGTTACTGAGCCAAGAGCATGCTCTATAGTTAAGGGAAAAGAAACATCGCTGGCATCGCCATTTGTAGCTTCAGCCGATGGGCTCTCAGAAGTGATTGCTTTTTCATCTATGTTTTCTACTGTGGAAGATGCTCCACATGCTGTAACGCTTGCTGTCATTACAAGCGCTGTAAGTACTGATAAAATTTGTCTTTTCATGTCATTCCTCCTTTATTAACTTGTTAGCAAAAGCTAACAAGGATTGTTGCATACGACTAACAAAATGTCAAGGATTTTATGAAAGATAATCGCGTAAAATTTGTTTTCTTAAAGATAAAGGTATCTGCATACTTGTAAACTGCCTGAAAAATTTTAGTTTCCGTAGTACACATTTCTTCTTGGTAAATTGCTCCCTAATCCCATGAATCCTGGAAGGCTTTTTGTTTCATTTTTTCCTGCCATAAGTGAATTTTTGTTTTTTTGAATTATCTATTTACAAGTAAAAAAGTATTTGATATATTGTCCCTCATCAGAAACAGTTAATAAATTTTTTAGAATTTGTTTAGACGGAGATAATATTTATGAAAAACATTAAACTTCTTGTTGCATCAGTATTTATGGGAAGCTTTTTGCTTACAGGTTGCGGAACTAACTTTGTTGAGTCACAGATCGAGCTTGAGACAGAGAATGAATTCGTTGTTGAATTTAACGATGAGAATGTTGATATCAGCAGCGCTGTAGCTTCAGTAGAGAGCGTTTCAGACGCAAGCTATAAGGCACGCCCTTACGAAGGCTTCTTCATATTCACAGTTGAGGACGGCTCATACGAGCAGCTTGAGACTATCTGCTCAAACCTTGAACAGCTCCCAGAAGTAAAGGGCGCTCACACAAAGTGGGATAAATAAGTAAAAAGAATTCACGGAAAGAATAAAAGGACTCCATCAGGATGCTTGAAACATCTTGGTGGAGTCTTTTTCGATTCCATTTTAGCAGTATAATAAAAAATTGCATTTATGATGTGACTTTTTTAATTATTTCTTGGCTATATAGGTGTAAGGCGCTTACAAAAACCAAGAAGGGAGCACGTATGAAAGACGAAGACATAATAAACCTGTATTTTATGCGGGATGAAAGAGCTATAGAGGAAACAGACTTAAAATACGGGAAATACTGCAAAACAATAGTTAAGAACATATTGCAAAATGCTCAGGACATTGAGGAATGCCTTGACGACACATATATGAAAATGTGGAAAAGAATTCCTCCAGCAAAACCATTGATCCTAAGGGCATTTATTGGGAAGATTGCCAGAGATTTGGCACTAAATATGTTCTACGCAAGTAAAAGAGTAAGGCGGGGCGGCGGAGTTGTTAATGAAATATTAGAAGAACTTGATGAATGCATTCCTGATAACAACGACGTTGAGCATTCCGTGCTGCGAAACGAATTATCCAATATAATCAGGACATTTGTAAATGAACTTGGGCAAAGGGATGCATATATTTTTACAAGCAGATATTTCTATGCTGAAGATATTTCTAGTATCGCAAGAAAATATGGAATGACCAGGCATAATGTCACCGTTACACTTAGCAGGCTTCGTAAGAAATTGCAGAGCAGATTGGAAAAGGAGGGGTATTTAGCATCATGAGAGCAGAAGACTTATTACAGGCAATGAACGGCATTGACGATAAGATAATAGCAAATACATATAATAGTTCTAATAGCGGAACTATTGTTCATATCAAAAAGAGCTTTCCACTGGCAGCATGCATAGGCATTGCCTTGTTTGCGGCAGCCACAGTTACTGCCGCAGCGGCAATCCGCCATTTCTGGGGACGAGGAATGAATGGAATTGTCAGATCTACAAGCCAGCAGCAACAGACTCTGACTGAACAGGGGCAGGCGGTTGTCTACCCAGAAAAAACAGATTATTCTTCCTATCAGGTCACAGATCAGGGTGTTTCAATTGCTCCTGAGACTGTAATTGCTGATTCTCACTACGCATTTATTTCATTTAAGGTTCAAGGCCTTAATGTAAACGAAATGGAAGAACCCGGTGCAGAGCTCACTTATAATTTAACAGATGCTTCTGGTGCAGAGTCCTATTATATAAATGGCACAAGCAGCTTTTTTGATGGAACTTATCCAAATGAAGAGGGCATGGCAGTATATGAAGATGGCTCACCTATGGAATTTACAGAAAATGGAGAGCTAAAGCTCCGTTATGTGGATGAGAATGGCAACCTTGAGTATAATCTAATGATCTCTACAGCGGATGCATCAGACACTTTGCTTGGAAAGACTCTTCATGTAGAGTTTCAGGAGCTTGGAATATATGCAGATAAATGTGAGTTTGTTCCTTCCGTGGAGGGCAAATGGAACTTTGATCTGAATCTTCCTACAGTCAGCAACGCCAAGACAATTGAGGTTAACAAGGCTGTTCCTGGAACAGAGTGCACCATTGAAACCATTGAAGTGACACCTATCTCAATTATTGTTAATTACAAAATAGATGGAAGCCTTCAGCAGATTGAAGATTGTAACGGAATTCCTATGTTTTCAGGACTTGGCCTTAAGGATGGCTCCAATTACATGTATCTATCAAATGGAGGTTCATCATATTTTACAGATGATTCAATGAAAAAAGGTGCATCATCATCCTGCTTCCAGAGAATCATAGATACTTCAGAAATCAGATCTCTCTTCATAAGAACCAGCGACTACGAAAACGCTGAAGTAGTGGAAATTGAATTGCCATAAACGGATTTGTTGGATTTACTGCACTTGCTAATACATTTGGATATACTGAAATAACACAGTGATATTTCTTGTTCATATCATAGTTGAAAGCCCTGGAGAGTCATAAAGATTTTCCGGGGCTTTTCATATGTAGCACGTCTTACATATTTCCGTGTCATAGGATTGAAAACAGATTCTTTATCTAAAGTCAAAAAATACAAGTATTATCAACCATTGACTCTATTTATTGTAGCAAGCAATTCGTGATTGTTTTACTTCTTTGACTGTGTTATGGTAGAAAAGCCGTGTCCCTCCAGCAGAAAGGAGGTGAGGCAGTCAATGCAGCTTTTAATCACTTTTGCTATCTCTGTAATGGCAAGTATAGTCGCCAACTATATTTGCAAATGGCTGGACAGAGATAATTAACACGGCACTAGCCTGAGTGCAGCTCGCTCTAAAGAGCAAGAAACCCTCGATGTCGCCACATCGAGGGTTTCGCTTTGCCAATACAACTTTTAATCACTTTTAATGCGTTTCCGCATAATCATGTTACTACAATTGTCATGTAGAGTCAATTCCAAAGAATATATGTATTGTAACTGAAAAATCAACTACTATCATTGATTATACCATACATAATTACCGATAAGTTAATAGCAAGATTATATTTCGATTATATATATATGATATAATGTAACAACATAATAAAGAATTATTGGAGTTAGTTTTGATGAGGAACATTTATATGAAATGTAAGGACTGTGGATATAATAATAAGTTGCTTACGCATTATTGCATCAATTGCGGAAAACCAACTAAATATCCTTTTTATTTGCAGGCGTGGTTTTGGGTGATAGTGGAAATAATAATGGTGGGGATTGATAATGTTCCATTGACACTAATTACTTTTGCCATAGTTATTTATATGGTTGTTATAGATATTAAACACAATAAGGTAATAAAGGCTTATAAAAAGAGTTATTTAAATGCATTGGATTATGATTCTCAGAATATTTCTAATGCTCCTTTTAATAGGAATATTGGAACTAATAATGAAAGTCATAAGCCTAGGTGCAAGGAATCTCCAAATAAAAAAGTTACTTTTGATGTAGAGGCATTTAATAGTATTCCACCAAGTGAGATTGTCTTGGAGAAAAAAACAATAAATAATGTAGAACAATTTGAAAAAGTTCATTATACAAATGTTACCGTTAGAACAAATTATGATAAACTTGGTAATTTTGTAGTGATTGATACAGAGACGACTGGCCTAAATGGAAAAAATGACAAGATAGTTGAATTGGCGGCAATTAGATTTGAAAAATGGGAAGCGGTTGAGAAATTTGAAACGCTTGTTAACCCGAGAATCAAGATTCCTAAGGCAGCTAGCTCAAAAAATAACATTTACGATGACATGGTACAAAATTCACCCTCTATAGAAGAAGTAATAAAGAGCTTCTCAGACTTTATAAAAGGTTATAGTATAGTAGGTCAGAATTTGAACTTTGATTTGGAGTTTCTTCATTATGCTGGTGCTGAGTATAGAGGTTTCAAAACCAAATACTATGACACAATAGATCTTGCTAAAAAAATACTTACTTCGCCACGTAGTAAAGTTTTCAATCCAGAGCTTGGATATACAGTTCCAGTAGAAGAATATGATGTTGAAAACTATAAATTGTCTACTTTAGCAGAGTATTACGGTATAGGAGATGATTCTTTAGCGCATAGAGCAGCATATGATGCATTTATTACAGGCTTAGTCTTTAAGAAAATTGTAGACCAAAAAATAAGCAGAAATGAATAGTGTGTAGAATTTCTGTATGTTTTCATCAAAGTTGCTAGACACCAAAGATTAATCAGAATCTGAAAGAGGCTAGTCAGAAATGGCTAGCCCTATTTTCGTGTCATACTTTTTTCTAATTTCGTGTCATACTTTAAAACGGCGAGTGACGAAAAAACGCATAAATAGCACTTTTGAATTGGGATTAAACACAACATATATGACACACTAAAGCAAGAAAAAACCCCGTAACCATAATGGTTACGAGGTTTTTGATTAACAGGGGAAGCAGGATTCGAACCCGCATGAGCGGTTTTGGAGACCGGCATACTAGCCATTGTATGATTCCCCTTTATTCTGTTAACATCGGCCTCATGCACCGACGAATGTTAGTATAGCATAGTGATATGGGGTTGTAAAGGAATATTTTATAGTATTTTAATGATTGATTAATCGTGCTTCGGGAACAAGAGCAGAGCTGTGAACGTTGGAAAACGTTTTCTTTTTTGAGGCGATGTGCTACACTGAAATTGCTTAATGACAGTTACAGAAAGACTGCTAATATGCAGGAAGAACAAGATAAGCAAACTAGTAATATCGAAGTTTTCTTTGATACGTGGAGGAAGTATGATCAGGAAGAATTTTTGGAATAAAACTATAAAGACAGCAGCTTTAGTAACAGCGCTTACGATGACAATGACAGCCTGCGGGCAGAAGGTAGTGTCTGATGAATCAGCGGTTCAAACATCAATAACTGATGAAAACACTGTAGAGCCTACAGACCAGTCAGAGTCCACAACCACCACAGATGGTGAAGGAAATCAGGCAAGTTTAAATAACTCAGAGCCCCTTCCTCCCGTCAATATCCTTGATGACAAGTATCGCACCGCCTACGAAATATTCGTGTATTCCTTCTACGATAGTGACGGGGATGGAATAGGAGACCTCAAGGGCGTAGTGGACAAACTTGATTATATTAACGATGGGGATGACAGCACAGATGCTGATCTTGGCTGCAATGAAATCTGGCTTATGCCAATTTCACCTTCACCAACTTACCATAAATATGATGTCACAGATTACATGGCAATTGACCCTGAATATGGGACAATGGAGGACTTTGAAGCCCTTTTGGCGAAGTGTCATGAAAGAGGCATTAAGGTCATAATCGACATGGTCTTAAATCACACTTCCAACCAGCATCCATGGTTCAAGGAAGCAGCGCAGTTTCTGAGGGATAATCCTGACCTTCAGACAATTTACACAGACAGAGAGACTATGGCGCCAGTGCCGGAAGTCCAGGAAAAATGCCCATATTTATATTATTACAATTTCACCAACGAGCAGCAGACAGGCTTTGAGAAGCTTGCTGGAACAAATTGGTACTATGAAGCCCGCTTCTGGTCTGGAATGCCTGATCTTAACCTTGACAACGATATGGTAAAAGAGGAAATTGCCAAGATCACAGACTATTGGCTTAATAAGGGAGTGGACGGCTTCAGGCTTGATGCTGTTACTTCCTATTACACGGATAACGACACCAAGAATATCGAGTTCATGACCTGGCTCAACGATACCATAAAGGCTCAGAATGCGGACGCATATATAGTTGCTGAGGCCTGGACCAATATTTCTACCTATTCTGAATATTACAAGAGCGGAATAGACAGCTTTTTTGACTTTAATTTTTCTGGAAGTGAAGGCCTGATCGCATCTGTGGCAAGAGGCAAGAAGTCTCCCCAGAGCTTTATACAGGCCATGGCTGATGCCGAGAGTTCTTTTGCTCAGAACAACGAAAACTACATCGATGCGCCATTTTATACAAATCATGATATGGCAAGGTCTGCTGGTTACTATGTTGGAAGAGGCTCCAAGGAAAAAATAAAGATGGCGGGAGCGCTAAATCTCCTTATGGGCGGCAATGCCTTTATATATTATGGCGAGGAGCTTGGCATGAACGGCTCTGGCAAGGACGAGAACAAGCGCGCGCCCATGCAGTGGACAAATGAGAAGTCAAAAGAGTTTGATGTCAGCTCTTTATCTGAAAAAGAAAAGACAAAAGTCGATCCTGCCGGTATGTGCCAGGGTCCAAAAGATATGGACAAGTTTGAAATTACCTGTCCTGGTCTTGATGCCCAGATGGCAGATAAGGACTCGGTTTACAACTATTACAAAAAGGCAATCCGCCTTCGCAACACATTCCCAGTTATCGCAAGAGGCAAGACTCAGCCAATTGACGTTTTGGCGGAGGATAATGTTGGAGCCTTTGTGCGATATAGAAATTCCGGCCTCTCCTCCGATTCAAATGATTATATTGTATTCAATGAAAGCGGCGAGAACATAGGAATAGATGGAAGCGTGCATACAGTACTTGGGGCAAAAGATCCATTGTATGGAGAGGCAGCTCTTTTGATCCTCATAAATAACTCTGACGAGACCAAGACCATCGACCTCTCCAAGTGGAGCGGCACAGGAACAAATCCAGAGCTTGCCTACCAGCTAAATGTCAGCGAGGAGACTAGCTCTCTGAGCGGAACTCAGCTTTCAATCCCATCCTATGGCATAGTCGTAATCAAATGAAATTAAGTAGTTGGGATAGAGGAGAAACATTATGAAAGAATACGAAACTTACATTTTTGATTTATATGGAACCCTCATCGATATCCACACCGATGAGGAGGATCCTGCCCTTTGGGAGAAGATGACGGAGTACCTGAAGGAGAACTTTTCCGCAGAATATACCCCTAAGGCCCTTAGGCAGAGATATCTTGAAATCTGTGCTGAGGAAGAGCAGAACTTGGCAAAAGAAAGCGGCGCTGAATTCCCAGAAATTAAGATTGAGAAGGTCTGGGCAAGGCTCGTACAAAAAGATATTCTGGAAACGTCCGATGAAATCCGTGCCCTCTGTATCTTTTTCAGAGAAGCCTCTAGAGATAAGCTTGTGGTATACGAGGGTGTCACAGAAACTCTTGATAAATTAAAGAAAATAGGTAAGGGCATATATCTTTTGTCCAATGCCCAGAGAGTCTTCACGGAAAAAGAACTATCGGATTCGGGGCTTACAGACTATTTCGATGATATATTCATATCCTCAGATCAGGGCATAAAAAAGCCACAGAAAGAATTTTTACAGCGTCTTCTAACAAAAAACAGCCTATCTTATGAGAAGTGTGTTATGATAGGAAATGATATTTTCAGCGACGTGGGTGTAGCCTTTAAAAATGGCATGGACAGCGTCTTTTTAAACACCTACGACTTTTCTGAAAAGAAAATCGAAAATGAGCTTTCTGAGCTTGGAGTAAAAGGCTCAAGGCTTATGCCGGTTATTGTAGGAGATGGAGATATCCGCCGGATTTTGCCCTGATGGGACGAAAAGGCTAAATCCTGGCGGTAAATGGCAAATAACATATAAGAGAGGTTTATTTATGCAGGACAGATTACCAAAACGTGACGAAGTTGCTGTTGAGCTTACCTGGAGACTTGAGGACATCTATGCCGATGAGTCCAAGTGGGAGGCTGATTTTAACAGAATATCAGAGATTTCAGATAAGATTGCTTCATATAAAGGAAAACTTTCAGAGAGCGCACAGACTCTTTTTGACATGTTCGTTCTTTATGAGGAACTTGAGCACGTAACAGACAATGTTTACGGCTATGCTCATATGAGAGAGGACCAGGATACAGCTAATTCCAAGTATCAGTCACTTCAGCAGCGTGCAATGTCTGCAATTGTGGGCGCTTCTGAGAAGACAGCTTACATCAATCCTGAGATTCTTCAGCTTACAGATGATCAGCTTGATAAGTTCTACGCTGAGTGCGAGGGCCTTGCCAAGTATAAGAGAGTGATAAAAGAGATCAGAAGACTTAAGGATCACATGCTCTCAGGCGAGATGGAAGAGCTTCTTGCCAGCGCATCTGAGGTTCAGGGCGCTTCACAGAAGGCTTACGGAATGCTTTCAAACGCTGACCTTAAGTTCCCTTCAGTCAAGGATTCAAAGGGCGAAGAGGTATCTCTTTCAAACGGAAGATTCGTACCAGTTCAGATGTCCAAGGACAGAGAACTTAGAAAGAATGCCTTCGAGGCTTTCTACGGCAGATACCAGGAATTCAGTAACACATGGGCTGCTATGTACGATGGAGAAGTTAAGGGCCGTATCTTCGAGTCCAAGGCTCGTAAGTACAATTCAGCTTTCGAAGCAGCGGTTGATGGCAATGACGTTTCTCCTGCTGTTTGCGACAGCTTATTTGAGTCAATCCACGACAACATGGACAAGATGCACAGATACGTAACACTTCGTAAGAAGCTTCTGGGTGTTGACGAGCTCCACATGTACGACGTTTACGTTGGAATGCTCCCTGACTTTGATATGAAGGTTTCCTATGAGGAGGCTAAAGAGCTCTCTTTAAAGGCACTAGCACCTCTTGGCGATGACTATCTCAAGGTGGTAAAAGAGGCTTATGACAACAGATGGATCGACGTTGTTGAGAACGAAGGTAAGAGAGGCGGCGCATATTCAGGCGGTACCTACGATGTACACCCTTACATGCTCCTTAACTATAACGATACTCTTGATGATGTGTTCACTCTTGTTCACGAGATGGGACATTCAATGCACACCTGGTATTCTAACAAGACACAGAACATTCTTGATGCAAATTACAAGATCTTCGTAGCTGAGGTTGCATCCACAACTAATGAGGTCCTTCTTTATCACTACATGAAGGATCACGCACAGGATGCCAAGGAGAAGGCATTTATCATCAACCACTTCCTTGACAGCTTCAAGGGAACAATGTTCCGCCAGACTATGTTCGAAGAGTTTGAGAGAAAGACCTGCGAGATGGCTGAGGCTGGAACTCCACTTACAGCAGAGGCTCTTTACGATGTATATCTTAACCTTAACAAGGATTACTTCGGAAAAGATATGATTTCTGACCCTCAGATTGGCTGGGAGTGGTGCAGAATTCCTCACTTCTACTACAACTTCTATGTATATCAGTACGCTACGAGCTTTGCAGCTGCTGTTGCTATTGCAGACAGAATTCTTAAAGAGGGTGCTCCTGCAGTTGAACAGTACAAGAAGTTCTTATCAAGCGGATGCACACAGGATCCTGTAAGCCTTCTTAAGATTGCAGGCGTTGATCTTACAACAAAGGCTCCTATTGATTCTGCGCTTGCTGTATTTGGCGAGGCAATTTCTGAGATGGAAGAGGCTGTAAAAGAGCTTTAATAAGAGGTTTTATCAGATATGGCAAAAGAGGTATGGCGCCCTGGCAATATGCTCTATCCGGTTCCACCAGTAATGGTGAGCTGCGGCAGAGAGGGCGAGACTCCAAACATAATAACTGTAGCATGGGCAGGCACTATTTGTAGTGATCCTGCCATGCTTTCTATATCTGTCCGCAAGGAGAGATTTTCTCACGATATCATCAGGGATACAGGTGAGTTTGTGGTGAACCTTACCAGCAAGAAACTTGCCTATGCAGCGGACTGGTGCGGAGTAAGGTCTGGCCGCGACTGTGACAAGTTTAAAGAGATGAAACTGACTCCACTTAAGTCTCAGAAAATCTCAGCTCCTGGGATCGAAGAGTCCCCTGTTAACATAGAGTGCAAGGTTAAGCGGGTTGTAGAGCTGGGAACCCACGACATGTTTATAGCTGAAGTGGTTTCTGTCTCTGTGGATGATAAGCTTCTTGACGACAAGGGAAGACTCAACCTTGGCAAGGCCAAACTTATAGCCTATTCCCACGGCGAATACTTTATGCTGGGCGAGAAGCTTGGAAAGTTCGGCTACAGTGTTGCCAAGAAGAATAAATCTAGAAACAAAACTGGAAAAAAGAAATAGAGATATGAAATATTTTTGGATGTATATAAAGCAAACATTGCGGTTTGTGTTAAAGCCACTGTCATTTGTGCCCGCAATCATAATGATGATCCTGATATTCTCATTTTCAGAGCAGGACGGAGCTACCAGCTCACAGCTCAGCTATCAGGTAGGCGTCAAGGCATTTACTGTAGCCAATGAAGTTTTTGACAAGGGCTGGAGCAGCGAGAGAATAAGTCAGCTGTCTGAAAAATCCCAGTTTTACATCAGGAAGACGGCTCACTTTACAGAGTACTTTTTGCTGGCAGTTTCAGTAGCTTTTCCTCTTTACGTATTTGGCGTAAGAGGACTTTGGCTTGTTTTCTTTGCAGGAGGTTTCTGCGTCGCCTTTGCAGGCCTTGATGAATTCCATCAATCTTTTACCGTAGGACGCAGCCCTCAGAAGAGAGATGTGGTGATTGACAGCTGTGGTGTCCTTTTAGGAGTAATACTCACCAGAATAGTAGGCTGGACAGGTAGGATGACCATTTTCAGGCCATTGTCAAACATTAGAAACAGATAGTTTTGTTTTTAAATATAAAGCAGTGGCTTCGTATGTAGAAGAGTTGTAAGAAATAAGAGACTCTTGCTGTCAGTAAGAATTTGTGGTAAAGAAGAATACATAGGGGGCGTGCTATGATGATAACAGATAAGCTGGATAAACTTCTTGATATGGCAAAAGAGAACCCAAAGCTTAAGGAGGCTCTTCTTAGAACCAGAGAATCAGACAATCCTATAGCAGATTTTTGCAAGATAGCTACTGACAAGGGGCTTCCTATGACCGTGATGGATATAGTTAATCAGGGGGAGGAGTTCTACGCTGAGATAAAGCGCAGCACTAACGGTGGCGGAGAGAATTCACCTGATCTTGATTATCAGAATGACGAATATTCTATTTTCATGATGAGACTTCAGGACTTATGAGCCTTGGTCCGCGCTATTTGCTTGATTATTTTACAGGAAAAAGAAATAAGTGTTGACATTATACTTGTAATTGTGTTATATTATGTCAGTATTTGAAAACAAAGCAGAGTATCCGCTCTCACCCTGCGGCTTAGCTAGCAGGCGTTAATATCTTTTAGATACAAATTTTTATTTGTGTTTGATTTGATTTCAGGTGGATACATTGCAATGTGTCCACTTTTTTTATGCACTGAGTGCATACGTATTATTGGAGGTATAAGGCCATTAGCGAATTATTTATTAACGATCAGATCAGAGCCAAAGAGGTAAGGGTTATCGGTATCGACGGAGAGCAGCTCGGAGTAATGTCTATCCAGGATGCTAGAAAGGTTGCAGATGATGAGGGTGTAGATCTTGTTATGATCGCTCCTACAGCTAAGCCACCTGTTTGCAGAGTTGTTGATTATGGCAAGTTCAAGTATGAGCAGCTTCGCAAGGAGAAGGAAGCCAAGAAGAAACAGAAGACTGTTGAGATCAAAGAGATCAGACTTTCACCTAACATTGATACTAACGATCTGAATACTAAGGTCAATGCTGCCAGAAAGTTCCTTGAGAAGGGAAACCGCGTTAAGGTTACACTTCGTTTCCGCGGTCGTGAGATGGCTCATATGGGTGCCAGCGTTCACATCCTTACAGACTTTGCTGAGGCACTTAACGATGTAGCTTCTATTGAGAAGCAGCCTAAGGTTGAGGGACGTAGTATGACAATGTTCCTTACAGAGAAGAAGAATTGATTTTCACCAATTTATTGGTTGGAAATAGATATGCTATTTATGGATTGCATTTAGTGTTTGGAGCAATCTGGTCTATATAGCAGAGAAAATTATTTAGATTCACAGGAGGATTCAGTTATGCAGTTAAAGATGAAGACAAAGAGAGCTGCTGCCAAGAGATTCAAGGTTACAGGCACAGGCAAGCTCATGAGAAACAAAGCGTATAAGCGCCACATCTTAACAAAGAAGTCCACAAAGAGAAAGAGAAATCTTAGACATGCTGGACTCGTTGACGCTACTAATGTAAAGGCTATGAAGAGCATTCTTCCTTACGCTTAATCGTAGGTAGTCAGTTAGTTCGCGTTTTAGTTTTAGAAGTACCAGTATTATTTGATTATTTTAGGAGGATATTAAGATGGCAAGAGTTAAAGGCGCATTAAATGCCAAGAAGAAGCACAATAGAGTATTAAAGCTTGCAAAGGGCTACAGAGGAGCAAGATCAAAGCAGTACAGAGTAGCTAAGCAGTCAGTTATGAGAGCACTTACATCAGCATTCGCTGGACGTAAGCAGAAGAAGAGAGATATGAGATCTCTTTGGATCACACGTATCAACGCTGCAGCTAGAATCAATGGCCTTTCATACAGCAACATGATGCATGGTCTTAAGCTTGCTGGCGTAGACATCAACAGAAAGATGCTCGCTGAGCTTGCAGTTAACGATCCAGACGGATTCAAGACACTTGCAGAGCTTGCAAAAGAGAAGATCGCTTAATAGATTTTCACAAGAATATAAAAAGTTTCCAGAATGATATTTATTCTGGAAACTTTTATTGTATTAATAGTTTTTATAGGATAAAATGTAGGGGTATCGAGTATTTGATACCCCTTTTGACATTATTTATTATCGAGATCAACTAGTATTAATATTTTTAGTTTTGATAGAATGTAGAACATATTTGGAGGCGAGATCATGGCACTTGAGAATTTACAACCTAGGGAAGTATTTACAAGATTTGAGGAGCTTTGCAATATACCACATGGCTCTGGCAATCTTCAGCAGATTAGCGACCACATTGTTTCTTTTGCAAGAGAGAGAGGATTAGAGGTTACTCAGGACAGCGAGCTCAACGTCATCATCAAGGCACCTGGAACAGCAGGCTACGAGGATAAAGAGCCAGTTATCCTTCAGGGACACATGGATATGGTAGCTGTCAAGAATGACGACTGCGATATAGATATGAAGACCGAGGGCCTTAGAGTTACAACAGATGGCGAATATGTATGGGCAGAGGGCACCAGCCTTGGCGGAGATGACGGTATCGCAGTAGCATATTGCCTGGCACTTCTTGATTCCAAGGATATTCCTCATCCACCACTTGAGGTTGTCATCACTACCAATGAAGAGACAGGAATGTATGGCGCAGCTGCTATCGACCTATCAGGCCTCAAAGGTAAGAAGATGATCAACATTGATAACGAAGAGGAAGGTGTATTCATCACAAGCTGTGCTGGTGGAGCAAGAGTTTACTCCAAGGTTACAATGGCAAAAGAGTCAGTGGCTGGTGCTTTATGCAAGGTCAGCATTTCAGGGCTTCTTGGCGGCCATTCAGGTGAGATGATAAAGTACGGCAGAGGAAATGCCAATATTATCGCTGGAAGGCTTCTTAAGAACCTTTCCAAGGCTATAATAGTTAATCTTGTTAGCATTGGAGGGGGAGTAGCAGATAACGCAATTCCAGGAACAGCAAGCCTTGAGTTTGTTGTAGCTAATGACAAAGTGGATGAAGCCGGAAATATAGTAAATAATACTCTTGCAGAGCTTAAGGGCGAGCTTGAGGGCAAGGATGATAACATCAATATTTCTTTTGACAAGATTTCAGAAAACGAGGCTGTAGATGCATTTTCAGCTGCATCAACAGAATCTCTTGCCAAGATGATCAGTATCATGCCAGATGGAGTGCAGGCTATGAGCGCTATGGTAGAGGGACTTGTAGAGACATCCCTTAACCTTGGCATCATCAAGACAGAGGGAAATCTCGTAACACTTGAACAGTCTGTTCGTAGCAGCGTTGAGAGTTCCAAGAATGTACTTATAGGTAAACTCCTTACAATTGGAGAACTCTTTGGAGCTGAAGTTACCGTTAGCGGCCAGTATCCAGGCTGGAAGTACAGACAGCATTCAGAACTTCGTGACCACATGGTTTCTGTATATGAGAAGATGTATGGCAAGAAGCCACTTCTTCAGGCAATTCACGCAGGACTTGAGTGCGGAATCTTAAGTGAGAAGATAGACGATCTTGATTGCATCTCAATTGGACCTGATATGCAGGATATTCATTCAGCATCTGAGAAGCTATCAGTTAAGTCTGCTTCTAATGTTTGGGAATATTTGAAGGCTGTACTTGCGTAAGATTTATGAAGTATACAGATATAGCAATAGCTACAGGAGGGCTTACATGGAAGAGACAAGACAAATCATAATGGACGCGGTTATTGACCAGTTCAACCAGAAGGGAATGAAGTTTACGATGGATGACATATCCAAGGAGCTTCATATCAGCAAGAAAACCATTTACAGAGAATTTGATGACAAGGATGAACTTTTCTTTGCAACTGTTGATTATGGATTCTCTGCTATCAAAAAGAAAGAGGCTGAGATTCTGGCAGATGAGTCTTTGGGACTTATAGAAAAAATTTCCAAGCTCATTGTCTGCCTTCCTGATAACTACAAGAACATTGACTTTAGAAGAGTTTATCAGTTAAAAGAAAAATATCCTAAAGTATACATGAAGATAGCTGAGAAGGTTGAAAGTGACTGGGGAGAAACTGTAAAACTAATTAATCAGGCCATGGATCAGGGACTTATAAAAAGAGTTCCTGTAGAGCTTATAAAGCTTATGGTAGAGGGAGCTATTGAGAAATTCCTAAGTTCAGAAGAATTGGCAAACTCTCAGTATAGCTACGAAGAGTCACTTAATATGATGATAAATGTACTTATCAATGGGATTAAGGCGTGATACAAGAGTTTAAAGTTATTGGAGGATTTTGTAAATGATCTATGCAGATGGAAATCTCTTTTTGCTGCAGACAAGGCATACATCATATCTTTTTAGAAAAACAGGTTCAGGACATCTTGAACATATTCATTTTGGAAAATCTATAATTTCAGAAAAGGCTTATGAAAGAGCTCTTGAAAGTGGCAACCTTGAGGAGGCGTTTAAGCTTGGCAAGGATGGGCTTCTTAGCATCACAAACGCTATAGGGCCAAGCCATAAATTTGGCGGCGGTAATATGAATAATTACTCTGCCGAGCATCCTGAAGTTTTTCTTGAAGTGCTGGGCCTTGAGATGTCTTCTTTTGGAAAAGGAGATATCAGAGAACCGCTTATAGAGCTTACCTACGCAGATGGAAATACAACCTCTGATTTTTTATATGATAGCTTTAGGGTTATTGATGGTAGAGAGGCACTTGAGACACTTCCGTCATCCTATGATGATTCGGGGGCTTTAGCTGTTTCAGGCTCAGAAAGTAGCACTAGTACTGATAAGACTCAGGAGCTTATTGTAACTCTCAAGGATTCTGGATATGGTACAAGGCTTGAACTTATCTATACTGTCTTTGCTGACAGTGATGTCATAACAAGAAGTGCTACTCTTTATAATGATAGCGACGCAGATGTCAGGGTTGAGAGACTTCTTAGCACACAGATTGATTTTGATACTCCAGCCCTTAAACTTACTTCTTTCCATGGCAGATGGGCAGATGAAATGGGCATGCACACTTCAATTTGCACGGGCGGCAAGGTTGTGTGTGAGGAGCTTGCTGCCGGAGAGTCCGGTTCAAGATCTAATCCTTTTGTTATTGTTAGTGATGTTGATGCCGGCGAAGACCATGGCGAATGTATTGGTTTCAACCTTGTATATAGTGGCAACCACTACGAAGCTCTTTCTTCTAACAGCAAGAATATGAGCAGATTTGTGGCTGGAATTCAGCCAGTAGGTTTTAACTGGCTTCTTACTCCTGGCAGTAAATTTGAGGCTCCAGAGGCAGTTATGGCTTTCTCTGATGAAGGCTACCGCGGCATGAGCATCAGAATGCAGGACTTTGTGAGAAAGCACATTGTAAGAGGCTCCTGGAGAGATAAGGAGAGACCAATCCTTATAAATAGCTGGGAGGCAGCATATTTTAACTTTACGCAGAGTTCTCTTTTATCCTTGGCCAAAGAGGCTAAGAAATGCGGAATTGAGCTCTTTGTAATGGATGATGGCTGGTTTGGTCAGCGTGATGACGACAAGAGATCCCTTGGAGACTGGTACGAGAACAAGAAAAAGCTTCCTGGTGGTATCAAGGAACTTGCTGATAAGATAAATAAACTTGGTATGATGTTTGGTATCTGGGTTGAGCCTGAGATGGTCAATGCGGATAGTGACCTTTATAGAGCGCATCCTGACTGGGCTGTGACAGTGCCTGGTAAGCCACATTCTACTGGACGTAATCAGATGAATCTTGATCTTTCAAGGACTGAGGTTCAGGATTATGTAATAGATGCTATGAAGAAGGTCTTTTCCGCAGGAAACGTGTCCTATGTAAAGTGGGACATGAACAGGATCTTTTCAGACAGGTTCTCTAAGGGCCTTTCTGCAGACCGACAGGGAGAATTCCAGCATAGATACTATCTTGGACTTTATCGTATTATGAAGGAACTTACAGAGAGCTTCCCTGAAATACTCTTTGAGGGATGCTCAGCTGGTGGCAACAGGTTTGACCTTGGTATCTTGTCTTACTTCCCACAGATTTGGGGCAGCGATGATACAGATGCTTTCTGCAGACTTGATATTCAGAGAGGATACAGCTATGGCTATCCTGCAAGCACAGTAGGGGCACATGTTTCTGCAACTCCTAACCATCAGACACTTAACAGTCTTCCTCTTGAGACAAGGTTTGAAGTTGCCTGTCCAGGCTGCTTTGGCTACGAGCTGAATCTCTGCGAGATGTCAGATTCAGATAAAAAAGTTATATCTGACCAGGTAGAATTCTATAAGAAGTGGAGAAAGGTCTTCCAGTTTGGAGATTATTACAGACTTCCAGATTATGGCTATATGATCGTTAGTAAGGATAAGTCACAGGCAGTGGCTTTTGCTGTTGAAAAGGGCAGTAGGCCCAATAACGATTATAGGAAGATCAAGTGTGTTGGTCTGGATGCAGATGAGATCTACAATATTACAAACCGCGTGGTTCCACTTAGACTCAAGGACTTTGGAAGCCTTGTTAATGCAGTTGCTCCAGTTCATGTCAAGCAGGATGGAATTATCCACAATGTGATGGACAAGATGGTTCCTATGAATGGCGAAGAGCAGAAGGCATGCGCAACAGGTGCCTCACTTATTAGCCACGGTTTTGCCCTTAATCCTAGTTTTGCAGGAACTGGCTATGATCAGGATATCAGGATCATGAGGACTGGAGATTCAAGACTTTATACATTTGAGGGCAGTACTCTTAAGGCTTGAGGAAATGTATAAGTGGTTTATAGCAAATGTAGGCTTAATTAGCTGATCATTGTTACTTTATGCAAGATTTATTGTTATAGCCTCTTGATTTATCCAATACATGATAGTAGAATAGATTTTGCGCAATCTAATATTGAATTGCTTTAAAGAGTAGTTCATACTCATATAGTTGAATAGGGAAAGAGAATGGGAACATTAAAAGATTTATTCTTTGGAAGTGAAGAGGAAAGAGAGGATAGTAATATGAGCGAAGAAGTTAAGGACCAGGCTGCTTCAGGAGAGCTTGTTACTTCAGATATGCTTGTTGGCGATATTATTGTTAAGCATCCACTTGCAGCACAGTTCCTTATGGAGTGCGGAATGGGATGTATCCATTGCCCGGCATCTCAGATGGAGTCACTTGCTGAGGCATGTGCTGTTCACGGTATCGACAGCGAAGAGATCATTGATGCCCTGAACGAGTATCTTGCTGAGCACAACGCATAATAACAAAGCTGTTACCCCTAATATCTCAAAAAGGGGTAACAGCTTATTTTTGCCTTAATTTACAAATGCTAGAATTAGTATCCACCATACTGAGCAAGAAGCGCAGCACCAAATACAACATAGATAATGATTGTAATTACTACACCAATAAGTACCCAGATGAGCTGAGCTTTAGCCCAGTTGGATTTAGATTTGGGAGCGCTGCTTCCAAATGCCCATACAAAGAGCATGATGATGTTTACACATGGAATACACATGAGTAAAATTGTGAGTACCCAATCCCCTACAGATACTGGAGTCTCAACCTCGGGCTGACCTACAGGCTGTGTGTAAACAGGCTGCTGATTCTGGTTCTGGTTCATGTTGTTAGTGTCCATTAAATTCCCTCCTCAAAGAAATAATGTGTTAGTAAAAATACCACATAGACTATTATACGGAAACATGATATTTTTTGTAAACGTTTAAGTGGTGATTTTTCAAGGCTTTACAGCTTTATAATAGATGTGCGTTCGATTACTAAAATAAGCTAAATGTGAGTGAACTGTTACACTCTGGGATTTTACTATTGATATGACATACTCGGGAAATGTATATTTATAGAAATAAATATAAACATAAGGATAATACTATACAGAGAATATATGTGGATAAATGGGAAGAACTATGCGAAACACAATAAATAGAATATATGAAGATATAAAGAAAAACATAGTGCCACTTTCTCTTATCTTTGGTGTTTGGACAATAATGACCATAGTTTTCCACCGTTTTTGTCCAGTTGTCTTATTTTGTGGATTTCCATGCCCTGGCTGCGGAATGACGAGGGCTTTCTTTAGCTTTTTTACCCTCCATCCCATAAGGGCCTTTTTCTATAATCCTGTATATCCCCTCTGGCTCATTACACTGATCAGTGTGGCCTTTAGGCGTTATATCCAGGGAAAGAGCCTAGTTTCCCTTCGCCCACTCTTAATCTTAACGGCTCTTGCCACAATCGCAATCTACATTTGGAGAATGATCTACGTATTCCCAAACCATGAGCCCATGACCTTTTTCCACAAAAACCTCATGTCAACACTCTTTCCATCCTACGATAACTTCATAACCACTCGCATCCGCTAACAACACCCCTCGCCCTCCGGAGTAAGGAGAAAACGATATTCATGAAAGCTTTTTTCGTCTGTGTAAGGAGGAACTATTCATGAGGCTCTTGAAAGGACATAAGAATTCTGATTCGGTTCAACATGTCCGAGCACCAGAAGGCAGCTTTTTACTCACGCCAGTTCCCGTAGTGCTCGTCACTGACAAATGCAGATTTTCTTAGATGTTTCCGCAGTTTTTCTTTTAATGCGCATGCTGCAGCTAAAACTTGCAGGACGGGAAGTAATATTACAATAGAAAATGCCATCGCCCGTGATACGGGCCTATAAAAGAAATACGACATCAACTTCTTCAAGCGAGCTTGGAAGATTGATGTCGTATTTCTTTTAGGCGCAAGCACCACATGGCATTTTCTTAGATAAGATAATTAGCCGTCCTGCTTCAGACAACGCTTCGCATGCGCAGGAAAAACTGCCATGGAAACATTAGAAAATCGCATTTGCCATCTAAGACTCGCATAGGAAACTGGGCGCCTCGCAAGCGCTGCCCTGGTGCGAGTTTTGAACCGTAGAATTCTTATGCACCTTTCAAGAGCGTATGAATATCCGAACTGAAGCCGACGAAAAAAGCTTTCTGAATGAGTGAATATCTTTACTCCGGAGGGCGAGGGGTGAAAATACGGGCTCCAGAGCGTTAGAGGTGTTCCCTGATCATGGCGGAGGTGCGCTTTATTTCTTCCCAGAAATCGCGGGCGGAGAGGCGGATGGCTCCACCACTCATGACGATGACCTGCTCGATGGCATCGGATGTGGCTACGGTTACCCGGTACTTTTTGCCAATTTCGTGAGCGGCTTTTTCTATGTACTGATCCGCAGTTTCAGCTTCCTTGGTGTAGATTACGGTCAGCCCAGCATGATCCTCCATGTGCTCTGTACCGCCTCTTACTCTGTAGGCATCAAAAACAAGAATTACATTCTCTTTTCTGTAACCCTGAAAGTTTATAAGTATATCAACAAGAGAGTCTCTTGCAGCCTTCAGATCCTGGGCTGCAAGCGCCTTTAATTCATCTGAGGCATAGATAACATTGTAGCCGTCAACCAGAAGATATTCCTTCTGGCGCTCTGCAAGGCGCTGCTCCTTTTTGCTGTTTTGCTTCTTGGCAGAAAGAGAAACTTCTGGCGCACCCTCGTCAGGGTCAAGTAGTCCAGCTGCAATTGCTGCTTCTCGCGCCCTCTGAGCGTCCTGAGCTGCGTAGCGGCGTCTGTCTTCCTCGGTTTCAACATACCTTGGTTTTATTGTTCCGTAAGTTTTTTCAAATATATCCTTGAGCTCATTTTCCGTAAAGCGAAGATCACGTTCGATCTCCTCAAAACTACGCTCATCAGTAGTCTTTTTGGTGCTCTTTGCCTGCAATTTCCTAAGGGCTTCCATATCAATGTTATCCACAAGGTCAGTCCTTGCACCAACTCCGCCTTCCGCAGTCCAACCTGTATCAAGATGCATATGGGAGCGCACTTGGTCCCAGGGCACAATTGTTCCAGCTCCGTGGGAACAAAATACAGAAGATGCAGGATTGGCAGTATCAAGCTCGGGGTAGTAGTTCTTTTCTTCAAGAACCTCCTGAGTATTGTGGCAAGGCATATATCCACTAAGGCTTGTGGATATCACCCCCTCGCCCTTTGTAAAACTTTTAAGTTCCTGGGCATAATCATAAATGCAGGCTGCAGGAACTGTTCCAGTCACAATTGATTTGCCATTTTCAAGCTCCGGAAGTCCTACAGTGCCATTCATCTTCTGAATGTCGGACAACACTCTTCCAACATTTTCCTGTGGAACCTCAATCCTGAAGTCAAAGACAGGCTCAAGTAGCACGGACTGAGCCTCCATGAGCCCCTGTCTTACAGCTCTGTAGGTAGCCTGTCTGAAGTCGCCGCCTTCAGTATGCTTTTCATGGGCACGTCCAGTTAAAAGAGTAATCCTCATATCTGTAATCTCAGATCCAGTCAGTACTCCGACATGTTTCTTTTCCTGGAGATGAGTCAGGATAAGCCTTTGCCAATTGAGATTAAGCTCGTCAGTGCTGCATTTGTTGTCAAAAGAAATACCGCTTCCAGGTTCTGTTGGTTCTAACAGAAGATGAACCTCTGCGTAGTGCCTTAAAGGTTCAAAGTGGCCTACACCCTCTACGGGGCCTGCAATAGTTTCTTTATATACAATCTGGCCGGGGCCAAAGCCTACTTCGATTCCAAAGCGGGTAAGGATAAGGTGATGCAGGATTTCTTTTTGCACATCCCCCATGACCTGAACCATGATCTCGCCTGTAGTTTCGTGGATGGACAGAAGGAGCATGGGCTCTTCCTCCTCCAGAACCTTGATTTTCTTATAAAAGGAGATTGCGTCAACTTCTTCTGGAAGAATCAGCGAGCAGGAGAGGATTGGCTGAATGACCTCGGCCTGGGCCTGGCCTTCCAGGCTTCCAAGGCCTTCACCTGCTCTTGTGGTGGAAAGGCCGCTTATTGCAACAACCATGCCTGCTGTCGCTTCAGGAAGCGCTTCAAACTTATCTCCTGAGTAAAGCCTTATCTGGTCTATCTTTTCCCCTCGAATCACATCGCGGACTTTTATAGAACCGGAGAGAATCTTGATATGTGTCAGGCGGTTTCCTGTTGCATCGCGGTTTATCTTATAAACTCTGGCCGCAAAGGGTATAGAAGCAGAGCTTGCTGCAAGATTACTGTTAGCTTTTGGTGCACACTTGGCGCTTGATATGTCAGTATGGACCATGGCGTACTCATCAAGTATATCCAGTAGCTCTTTTACCCCATCAAGTTTGAGAACTGAGCCAAAAAGTACAGGAAAGCACTTGCGACTATTTATAAGGTTTTTGATATCAGCAGATGTTATCTCTTTGCCCTCAAGAAAGGCCGCAAGAAGATCATCGTCGCAGACAGCAAGCTCTTCCTGAAGGTCTAAAGACATGGATTTATTACTCCCAGATGCTAATCCGGAATCAGGCATAAAAGAAACACAGCAGTTTCCAAATTTTTCTTTTACCTCGTCCAAAACTGCCTTTCTGTCAGCGCCTGGCTGATCCATCTTATTTACAAAAAGTATTGTTGGAACCTTGTAGTGATCAAGAAGCTTCCAAAGAAGCCTTAACTGGCTGGTTATACCGTCAGCAGCGCTGATGATAAGTACCGCCATATCAAGGATCTGGAGTGTTCTCTCCATTTCAGGAGAAAAATCTGCGTGACCAGGAGTGTCCAAAAGGGTGAAGGTTGTGTCACCATGTTGGAACATCGCCTGCTTGGAGAATATAGTGATGCCGCGGGATCTCTCTAGCTCGTAGCTATCGAGGAATGCATCCTTGTGATCCACACGGCCAAGTTTTCTGATTGCTCCGGATGTGTACAGAAGTGCCTCCGAAAGGGTAGTCTTTCCGGCATCAACGTGGGCCAGAATTCCGATTGTGATATTTCTTTTCATGAATATGCTTACTCTATTGGGCTGTAGGCAATCTTGACATTGATGTCCTGATTGTAATTGCCAAATCCTTTTCCGAAAATAGTAAGGCCACCAACATGCTCGGCATTTTCTGGAACTTCCAGCTTTAATTTGATGCTGCTCTTGGAGGTGAGAGATAAGCTATCTATAGTCACATCCGAAATCTTCAGACCATCGATGAAGGTGCCCTTGTGGTTAATAACCAGCATCTTGAGCATACCATATTGGTTCCAGTTAGGAAACCACCAATCAGGAGTAAAGATTCCCTTAACATCCCCGAAATCTCCGGGAGAGATCCAGGTACCGAGCAGTATATCATTTAGGTAAAAATATATATCTGAGGGCCATACGTTATTGACACCAGGGGCTTCAGAGCTAAGCTCTGCACAAATGCTGATCTCATCAATCTTCTGGCCGGCAGGAACAAAGTTTGGGAGAGAATAATCCACAAATCCTCTGGTAAACCACAGAATATCGGCATCAAATCTCTCCTGGTGGGCAAAGTACCTTGTATCGTCAACTTCCCCAATCAGCTTGTCGGATGAAGCAAGACCGCAGGTTGGATAAACTTCAAAATCGCTAAAATGCCCAACCTTGATATCTGCAGTGTAGACATTGGATTCGCGAGGTGGCTCCTGTATATCAATAAGAATCTTGTCCAGATTGACTGAGCAGCGCTTCTGATTGCCATGTCCTGTTCCCTCTGCAGAAACTACCACAATTCCACTTTCCTCAAGCTTGCGGATATGCGCAGTCAGGGCACCATTAGTGATCTTCAGCCTTCCAGCCAGCTCATTCATATTCATTCCGCCTTCTTTAAGGAGAATGTTAATGATTTCAATTCGTATTTCTGATCCAAGAGCCTTAAAAAGCTCAAGACCTTCGTCAAGATTCTTGATGTGCAGCATGTCTATACCTCGATGTGATTTTGCCAGATTTGCCTTGCTATGACAGGCAAATAGTGGTTGTTTATGAGAATATAAAATATTTCACACTTTATTATATATGCCCCAATAGCTAAGTGCAATTAAATAAAACTTTCCCAAATCGTCGGACTATAGGTTAAGCCCCTAAATCCGCGGTTTGTTACTTCAATTGTCAGAAAATGAGTGCACCAAAGGCAAAAATCCTTGGTAAACCGCATCATTTTCCCTGATTTTTACTGCACTTTGACATCAGATTTTTGTAAAATGGGACAAAGAAAACTTGATTATATAGTCCGACTATGGTATAATAGGACTATATAAAAAGGAGGCTTTCTTATGCCAGTTCCAGCAGATATCCGTGCAGTTCCCAGACCAGTGAATACTATTGTAGATGACAGTGGACGTGACGGCCCTAAAAGGTACGCCGTTAGAGAAAGAGCATCCA
>NZ_FMVS01000016.1 GCF_900102515.1 Butyrivibrio sp. INlla14 | reverse complement strand
GTATTAACTTTTCAAGGGACAGATATATGTAAATCCCATTAGGGATTAGCAACTATAGTTTTAGATTCAAGGGGCTTTTGACCCCAACATCATTAGATAGAAAATACATCATTTTTTATCTTTTTCGCCATAAAAAATGCCATTTTAGATAGAAAATGTACTATTTCTTATCTTTTTCCCCTATTTTTTATCCATTCTGCAATTTATGAAGCAGATATAGCATCCAGGGCTTCTTGAGTCTACCTACAACAGCTACTATCTTTAGCTTCCACTCCAAATCTCTTAAGCTGATCTTCTCAAAGGCTGTCTTGTAGGGTTCAAGTTCCATATATCTACAGGCAGTGGAGAGCTGTTCTTTTCTACTTTCTTTCTTTTCCTTGTTGAAAAAGCACAGTCTGCAGCAGATGGCAAAGCTCTTTATGACACGGGCATAGAGGGCGGTCATCTGGGCTTCTTTTTTCTCTTCATCAGCTGATATTTCTTGATTCTGGAGATTTTGTCTCTTGATTTGCCGATTCTCCTGTACTTCTGATTTCTCATTTATCATCTCATACAGATGCCAGAAGGCCTTGATATCCTGCTGGGGTCTGTCTGGCCTGTAGCTATTGGTGATTGATGAGTTTACTACCTGATAGTGATACAGAAATGATGGCACGTAGCTTACGACCTTTGCCTTGCCAAAGGCTTCAAAGTTAAAGCACATGTCATCAAGGACTCTTAAGTTTTCCGGGAATTTGAGATTATTAGACCGGAGGAATTCTGCTCTATAGAGTTTGTCCCAGGGGGCAGCCAGAGGGACATTTTTGTAGAATTTAAAATCATAAACCGAGGCAGCCATGTAAGGATACAGAATCTGGCAGCGCATAGACTGTATGTCGTCTGCTTCTTCTGTACAAAAGCCGTACTTGGCATGAGGGTTCATTTGAGTCTTTACAGCTTCTCTTCCATTTCTATCCCTGATCATATCCTTATAGGCATCAAAAATAACAATGTCAGCCCCATACTGCATTGCATGAGCGTAGGGAATTTCGAAGAATCTCTCAGATACGTAGTCATCTGGATCGGCAAAAGAAATATAGTCTCCGCAGGCTGCCTGTAGCCCTGCGTTTCTAGCGGCTGCGGGGCCTTTATTCTTCTGATGGATAACGGAGATAAAATCGTACTCATAAGAATACTCATCACAGATAGAGCCCGAATCATCAGTTGAACCGTCATCTACAAGTATTATTTCATAATCTGTTGTGGGTATAGTCTGGTTTATAAGGCTGTCAAGGCATCTTCTGAGATATTTTGAAACATTATAAACAGGAACTATACAAGAGATTTTCTTATGCATTCAGAGAGGGCCTCCCCACTTCCTCGTCTTACAAAGATATGTCTGTCATCTGGTTTAAAGATTTCACGATTGGCAGTTGTGTCTGCCAGGATCATTTTCTTGCCGAGTGCCTCATATATAAAGGCTTTTCCTGGAATTGTTCTGTCAGCCTTATCTATCTCGGCTTTGAAATGTCCTGCAAGGCAAATGTCTGCTTTTTCAATCTGCTCTATGAGTTCTGGCTCTGTGAGCCATTCATGGTATTCCACCTGGCCACTTGTTATAAATGATTGTTGTTCCTTACTCATATATTTTGTACTGCCAATAAATATGCATTTTATTTCGCAGCAAATATCCTTCTTATTCTCAGATAGATAATCACTGATATGCACAACATTTACAGAGTTATTTTCGGAAATAAGAATTCTAAATGCATCAGCCACTATATCTGTACCTTGGAGTGGAAGCCCAGTTCCAAAGTACAGCACTCTTTTAACCTCAGTACTCTCAGCCTCTTTTTTATCATAACAATCAATTTCCGCCTCCAGATACAGAACCTCAAACTTCTCCCGCTCTCCCTCAAACTCTTTTGCAAAATAGTCTGCATCTGCCCTGGTGTCTGTAAGTACAAGATCAGCCTCTTCTACTGTCCTTCTATCAAGCTCCTTACAAAACCTTGCCAAAAGCCCACCAGGCCTTACAAGCTTTCTATCCCAGACCACGGTGTCATAGAGGGATAAGAACATATCTGCTACAACCTGCAGCTTAAAGCTATCTCTTTTACCAGCTGCAATATCAACTGCCCTGTCTCCAAAGGCTATGTCTATGACCTTATCAAGGATGAGCTGAGGCAAGAATCCAACAACTATAACATCAACTCCCTCAAAAGATATCTTTCCAAGTCTCCGCCTGATATTCAGTGCCCTTTTAAGTGGCGTTTTCTTTTCAGAAGAATAGACGCGGACGCTTGCGGCATTTTCTGAAAGTATCCTCTCGAGTTGCCTGGTCCTGATGTAGTCCTTATTCTTAACGGTAATATATACGACATTCTTCGCCTTTATCAGGCTTTTGAATCTTGACTCCGTCATAGTACTGTTTCCTCGTGTGGTACTGAACATCCTGCAGGATTTTTCTATTGGCGCTTATTGTATCTCCCAGGATTCCGATCATCATGCAGACAAAGCCGATGATAATCATGGTGCAGGCAAATATTAGGGACTGGATGTGTCCAGCTCCGCCAAACTTGAAAAAGAAATACAAAAATCTTATCCATATGGCAATTCCCGGCAGTGTTGGAAACAGAGATAGGAAAAGAAATGCCTTCAAAGGTTTATAAATCAGATAAGCCCTGAGTATTGTTAGCATTGAGGTTCTGACATATCCCAGCATAGTTTTGGCAAGTCTCGAGGGCCTGACTGCAGGATTAGTGCTAATAGGAACGCTAATGATTGGGATCTTCTCTCGTCCTGCCTGAACAATGGTTTCCAAAGTGTAGGTATAGTCATTCACCACATTAAGCCTAAGGGCTGCTTCTCTAGAGAAAGCCCTGAATCCACTTGGTGCATCAGGTATGTCAGTCTTGGATGCCTGTCTTACAGCCCAGCTTCCAATCCTCTGCAATCTCTTTTTGATAGGAGAAAAGTCATCAATTTCAAGTATTGGCCTTTCTCCAATTACAATATCTGCCTTCTGCTCCAGGATTGGCTTTATCAGCTTTTCTATATCAGCTCCGCAGTACTGATTATCAGCATCAGTATTTACAATAATGTCCGCTCCATTTTCCAGAGCAACATCGATACCTGCCATGAAGCCCTTGGCAAGTCCCTTGTTCTGGGTGAAGTTAACAATATAGTTAACGCCCCACTGCCTTGCAACCCTTGTAGTTTCATCGCTGCTACCGTCATTTACTATAAGATATTCAATTTGGTCTACCCCTTTGATACTCCTTGGCAGATCGTCTAATGTAGCTCTAAGAGTGCCTTCTTCGTTAAAGCACGGAATCTGTATGATGAGCTTCATTTTTACCCCTCGTTACTTTTCTTCCTGCGCCTCTTCTATATCTTTATCCTTCTTGCTATTACTGATTCCTATTACTACTGAAAGAATGATTATAAGAACCACAAGGACAATAATTGCCCCCTTCCAGACCACGGAACTTACATTTCTCTCCTCTTCCACTCCATAGGATTCTATAACTACTGTATCTGTCTTTTCTTTGCTTTTTAGTTCCTCTTCTGCAGCCTGAGCCATTCTGATGTTTGATGCTTCATTTGATGCGTAGGTTTCGGCACTTATGGCTTCTCTTTTTATATAGAGAACATCTCCTTTATAGAAAATTTCAAACCACTGATCATCCTGGTTTGTAACAAAGACGCTCTCTCCAGCCTTAAATGAAGCCTTCTGCTCTGAGGACTCATCTTTTTGCAAAAAAGCTACAGCATCATTATCAAGAACCATCACCTGCCCTTTATAGCTCACTGCATTAGAATCCTGTGCATTAGACCTGGCACAGGCAAAGGGGCTTGTCAAAAGAACTATTAATGCCATCAAAGCACATAAAAACAATACTCTTTTTCTCATCATTCCTCCTGATAAAATAAAGCTAAATGGGCAAGTATCCAGTCATCATTATAAAACGCGTCTGCTTCTTTCATATATTTGCCACCGGTATCCAGAATAAGAATTACATCCTCATCAAGATATTGCCCAAGGTCTATATCTTGAAACTCTGCATTTATTGCACAAATACTGGCATCCTTATTTTCCAGCTGGATAATCCCTATATATGGAACGCCCTTCTCATATACGTGAATGATTCTCCTGTCCGGGTATCTATCCCTGATTTCTTCAAGCTTTTGCCCCAGCACTACATCTCCGTAGATATAGGACTGGTTGTCAAAAATAAAATGCTCGCAGGCCTTAAACCCGAGAATCACCTGAACTACTATGAGAAAAATAAGGATTGTTTGCATACTGTATCTTCTGTACAAATAGACTACGACAAACACAAAAATGCAAATAGCAAAGTGCAACATGCTTTCTTTTATCAAATAGGCCATTGTGTTTGTCAAAGGAGTTGTTACAAAATAACTCATGCCTACCATGGTAAATGCATGTACATCATTCATATGTGTCAGATTATCTGCAATCACGCAAAATGCAACCGCATCCAAAGTCAGCTCAAGGCCTGTAAATATCACAAACTTCTTAAAAAGGTGCTTGCAGGCAAGCATTTCAGGTATTCCCACAGCAAACAGCAGTGGAAGAATTATATCTATATATCTTCCATGCAGGAAGTTATCAAGTCTGTCGCTATCTATTGCTGAAGCTCCATTCAGGTACAAAAGAGCTACCATAAACTGCATTAGTACAACCAGGAAAATGAAGAAAAAAAGATAATCTCTTTCCCCTGCATTTTTCTTTTTATACTTACCAATAAATTTCAGACTTTTCTTTGTAAGTAAGGCCAGGCCAAAATACCCTATCCCCATAGTTGAAAAGCCCAGATATAAAAGCTTGCCGCATAGATCCTTTAAAAAGTTCAGAATTCCATTTATGCTTAAAAACTTTGAAAGTCTGTATAGTATGCCTGAATAATCGTTCCAGGCTAATACTTCTTTAGAAGTTCCTTGGTATAGAACTTCAACAACTTTATCTTTTATAATAAAGCTTGCAGCAAACATGATCGGAATAAGTATGATTACTAGAATATACTTTTTGCTGAAAGCGTGTTTTCTTTTTCCAAATGCCCATATAAATAGAGTTATAAAGCCTGCGGCTATCATCCCAAGACAGCGCATATGGACAAAATATGAATATAGAAGAGTAATTCCAAATAATAATCCTCTAATTGCAGATGGTTTTTCCGTAAATCTCATGAATAGGAATATCGATAAAACCACTAGAAAATTAAGGATGCTCTCAGTCATTGTTGTCTGAGTATAAAAAATCCAAGCAGGATACAGTACAGATACAGAAGTTATTATCGCTCTTTCATTATTTAAAGTCTCGGGAAAGAGTTTTTTTATTATGAAATAAATAAGTGGAAATGAAGAACATTGAAAAACAAGATTTAATATAACAGCTGCCCTATAAGCCAGGATAGAGCTATCAAAAAAATACAGAAATGGCACCAGTAATATGCTATAACCATAAGAATAAAAGGATCCAAGAGCTGTTATTTGGGACCAGTCATATCCCAAAATTCTGGCTGCTGGAGCCCAGTATCCAAATTCATCAGGATATGCGGTAAACCCATATATGCCCATAAGGCCATAAAGGCAAAAGCATATTGCCACAAGGATTCCAAGTAGCAAAAATGCGTTTTCTTTTACATAAGCTAAGCAGCCCTTTACAGGCTGCTTAGCATTACGTTTTGTACAATTCACATAAGGATTAGTATACAACGAGCGCATAAGATGCGAGTCCACCCTGAATGTTAAATGTAACTGTGTTAGGATCAGTATCCTGATCTGCAAGAACTTCTGTTGCTCCACCAGGAAGAACCTTAATCATAGCATATGTCTTGCCTGCCTGAACCTTTCCAGGAATACCTACTGTTACAGGAACCTGAACGTTAGGATCAAGTTGTGAATACTTCTTGCCTGCCATCTTACCAAAATCTACATTCATAGCTGAAATAACTGTGCCGCCGAGAGCTTTTGCACAGCCATTAAAGCTTGCATATACGGCTGGGCTTGTCTTAGCTGTTACGTCATAAGACTTAACATAAGCTCTCTCGCCTTTTGCGATTGCTGCTCCAGCAGCAACGATAGCTGAATCGTTTGCCTTTACAGCAACACCCTTAAATGATGTAACTGTGCTCGCACCAGCAACTGCTGACTTGATAACCTTGCCGCCTGTTACAACTTGGGTAGCTTCAGGAATAGCAACAGAAGCTGGCTCTGCTGCAGTCTCTGTTGTTGTAGCTGCCGGAGAAGAAGAATCTGTCTCTGCAGCTGCTGTGATAGGCATTACTACAAGCATCCCTGCAAGTGTAACTGTAAGAATCCTCTTGATCAGTTTCATGTTCATTGTTTAAACATCTCCCTTCATAAAAAAGTCTTTTTTATGGATAGCTCATAGTTAGAGCTATCTGACGTCGTTATAAATCCATTATACGATATTACGAATATCTTTCAAGTGTGTTACGATACTCGGAATATACTTGTAAGGCTCCGAAACCGCATTTTCACTTAAAGTATAATGATATATAAACTTTTTATAAAAAAGGAGATTTTTCATGGCAGATTCACCTCTAGCCCAGTATTTAAGGCTATTAAGGGATAAATACGACTACAAACAAGACGATGTTGCCAAGTATCTTGGAATAACAAGAGCAACTTATTCCCATTATGAAACCTCGAGACTGATGCCTCCAACAGAAGCGCTATACAAGCTTTCAATATTCTACAAAATTCCGTTAAACAAGCTGATCAAACTTTCTATCGCAAGTTCAAAAGGCGAGAATCAGACATTAGATGCACAAGTCGTACTTGATACAGAATCTGACCTTCAGGCTGATTTTGATGGACTATATCAGGACTTCCTTTCTGAATGCGCTGATATGTCAGCACCTCAGCTCAAGAAATGGACTTCCATGGAAGATTTGGAAATGCTCTATTACTATCATCAGATTAATAGCCGAGACAAACGAGTTATCAACTATTTACTTAGACTTATGGCACTTAATATAAAATAAAAAAGATACTTGGAAATCTCCAGGTATCTTTTTTATTACAGGATAGAAAGACTAGGCGTCTTCTATCTGATTACATATTATCAAATCTTCATTGCAATGTCCCATGCGCCCCAAACTGCACTTCTTACATTGCCGACCTTCTTGCAGTCACCAAGGAGGTGAACGTTCTTGGCAGGCTGGATAAGAGGTGTTGCATGGTAGCCAACGGACATGATAATAGAATCTGCAGGAAGTGTTACGCTTCTTCCATCTCCAGCATTAATAACTACGCTGTCTTCTGTAATCTTGACTACGCCAGCCTTAAGGTAAACTGGCACTTTATTGGTCTTAAAGCAGTCGCGAAGGTAACTTGTATTAGCAAGGCACATGTTCTTGACTGAAATAAGATCATCCTTCATCTCAACAATCTGAGGGTTCTTGCCCTTTCTAAAGAGGTCAAGAGCAATCTCGCAGCCTGTAAGGCCGCCGCCGATGATTACAACATTTTTACCAACTTCTTTCTTCTCAAGCAGGTAATCTGTGGCATCCATAGCATACTCAGCTGCACCAGGAATCGGGATATGGTTAGCCTCAGCACCTGTTGCAATGATGTATTCATCTGCCTGAGGAAGGCTGTCAGCCTTGATCTCAGTGTTCATGTGAACCTCAACGCCAAGCTTTTTAAGCTGTTTCTTCTGCCATTCGATGAGCTCTTTATCTTTTTCCTTGAACTCAGGAGCAGCGGCTGCAATAAATACACCACCAAGCTCGGATGTCTTCTCATAAAGAACTGGCTCGTGTCCGCGAAGGGCAAGGATTCTTGCTGCCTCCATTCCACCGATACCACCACCGATGATAGCAACTCTCTTTGGCTCCTTGGTAGGAACAACCTTATATTTCTTACTCTGCATGCTGCGAGGGTTAACTGCGCATTTGCACATTCCGGCAGACTCAGAAAGGTCCTGATCGTTGGCACTATTACCATGTTTAGTCAGGTTAAAGCAAGCTGTATGACAGCAGATACAAGGACGAATGTCGTCTTCTCTGCCTCTCTCAATCTTGGCAACCCACTTAGGATCAGCAAGGAACTGTCTGCCAACAGCCATAGCATCAATATCGCCCTTCTTTATGGCTGCTGCGCCAACTGTAGGCTCCATCTTACCTGCACATACTACAGGTATATCTACAAACTTCTTGATATGGCTAACATCCTCAAGGTTACAGTTCTGAGGCATGTACTGTGGTGGATGTGCCCAGTACCATGCGTCATAGGTTCCGTTATCGCAGTTGAGCATGTCATAGCCAGCATCCTGAAGGTATTTGGCAGCCTTCTCTGACTCTTCCATATCACGTCCGATTTCTTCAAAGTCCTCACCAGGCATAGCGCCGTACTGGAAGGCCTTTGTCATGGAACGAACTGAATAACGCAGAGAAACAGGGAAATCCTTGCCACACTTTTTCTTTATCTCCTGAACGATTTCTACCGCAAAACGGTATCTGTTCTCAAAAGAACCGCCGTATTCGTCAGTTCTGTGATTTGTATAGCCAAGTGTAAACTGATCAAGAAGATATCCTTCATGAACAGCGTGAACCTCTATACCATCAACTCCAGCTTCCTTGCAAAGTCTTGCAGTCTCGCCAAAAGCATAGATGATATCATGGATTTCATCTACAGTCAGTGGCCTTGTCATTACATCGTCAGCCCATCTGTTAGGTAGAACTGATGGTGCTGCTGTAAGATACTCAGGGTCAATGTAGGGCTTTGCTACCGCTCCAAGCTTCTTATTCTGAATAAGCATTTTAAGTGGCTCAGTCAGAGCAAAAGACCTTCCAAATCCGGCAGTAAGCTGCACGAACATCTTGGCACCTGTCGCATGTACCTGATCCATAAATCCCGCAAGCTGCTTAAACTTGCCTGGGTTCTGATATAACCACTTTCCTCCCAGCATATCTTTTACCGGAGCAATTCCAGGTATTACAAGACCGCAATCGTGCTTGGCAATCTTGAGAAGGAGCCTGGCTGCTTCTTTATCAAAGTGGCTTCCCCCTGGCTCCATCCAGCCAAAGATACAGGTTCCACCCATAGGAGCCAGCACAATCCTGTTCTTGATTTCAAGATTGCCTACCTTCCAGGGTGTAAATAATGCTTCATATTCCTGTTTCAAAATATAACCCCCTTTTTACTTATTTTTCTTCCCCAGATGCAGTTCTTTCATGCCATCTACTTCATCACACACAGCCTTCATAGAGCAGTGCCCGCAGTCTGTGGGCATTCCGTCCAGAATATGTGTGAGTGTCTTTGTAATGGTAGAAGCCTTTTCTGCGTTTGGAACAAGACTCTTAACCATTTCTTTGTCAGTAATAAATATTACGCGAACATGCTTAACCTCAGGAAGTTCCTTGTACTTCTTTATATATAGGGAACCAACCTTGGCAAAAGAGATTCCTCCTGCCAAAGCCCCCTGGCTGATCCTTATCTGTTCCTGGTTACTACTAGCTGATACTCTCACCATGTAGCCCTTAGGAAAAACATGATATCTCACAAACTCAAGATTTCTGATAGAAGCAAAAGCTTTTTCAGTGTCCTTATCTTCCTGAAGGTCCTCTGTTTCCAGAATAACTATTCTGGCAAAACCACAGCTGCCCTTAATTTCACTAATATCAGATCCATATACCAGTACTTCATCCTCAGTAACAATACCTGAAGTCGTAACCAGTGTGTAATTAACAGAAGGATTTCCCTCAGAGCCCAGCTCCTTGGCTGCATCTCTCTGCATAATAAACTCACTGCTACCATTATCCTTCCAGAATGATCCAGTATATGAGTATCGTTTTATACTCTCACCACCAGCAGCAAGTGCGTTCATGGTATCTGATATTATATTGTCATATAGTTTCATACTTCTACATCCTTGTTATCTAAACTTCTACTTCCTATTACATCAGAATTTAAGGTCCTGTTTCTTGCGATCGAAAATCTTATTTACGAAAGTGTAGAACCAGGCCATAAGCTTCTGATCAAGATTCCAGAAATAGATAACAAATAAAACGCCTGTGACAATTGTCAGCACCTTTATTATTTTTCCGATTATTCTAAGCGCCTTGTCCATGCATTTATCCTTTCTCTTTAAACTAATTACTTAGCAAGACCTTTCTGTCTTGCATACTCTGCTGCGCCAAGAGCTCCCATAAGCTGAGGATCTGTTGAAAGATTTACAACTTTAAGCTTAAGTACCTGCTCGATAGCAGCCTTAAGACCTTCATTCTTGGCACATCCACCTGTAAGTGTGATAGAATCTGTTGCTCCAGCCTTCTTGGACATTACAAAACATCTCTTAGCTACAGCCATTTCGATACCAGCTGCAATCTCATCCATAGGCTTGCCTTCACCAACAAGTGTGATGACCTCAGACTCAGCAAATACAGTACACTGAGCTGTGATAGGAATAACGTTTTTGGCCTTAAGAGAAAGCTTTGAGAAGTCCTCTAGACTCATTTCAAATGATCTTGCCATAGCTTCAAAGAATCTACCTGTTCCAGCAGCACACTTATCGTTCATGGCAAAGTTCTTAACTGTTCCATCTGTATCAATAGCAATACCCTTAACGTCCTGTCCACCGATATCGATGATAGCCTTTACGCTAGGATTTGTTACATGTACACCCATAGCGTGGCAAGAAATCTCAGAAATATTCTCATCAGCAAAAGGAACCTTGTTACGTCCATAACCTGTACCAATAAGGTATGTAAGGTCCTTTGAACTGTTAAGATCAGGAACCTGGCTGCATACTTCCTTCATAGCCATTTCTGCTGACTCCTGAGCAATGATTTTGCTCTTAAGAGTTGTATTGGCAACCATCTTGCCAGTCTCGTCAATAATTACTGCCTTTGTGTAGGTTGATCCTACATCACATCCACCAAAATACTTCATTTTTTATATTCCTCTCTTATGAATAATATTCTTTTATCTTACTCTGCTGTGGGATTCTCACTAGGCTCGTAAATACCTCGCCAAGTGCTCTGCTCACCACGACGTGTCATCCTCAAAATCCACCAGTGATGGATCTACAGGCTCTGCCTTCATAACTGTTCTCATAAATTCATTTACAGAAGCACGCATATCTTTTCTTGAAACTGTTCTTGGATCCATAAGGTCGTGGCTGCACCACAAGAGCTTGATGCCACGCTCTCTTGCCTGATCTTCAAAAAGTCCCTGAACTGTTGCCATGTTCTTGCAGGATACGTGCTGATACATAAGAACAAAATCTACGTTCCAGGCTTCGCACTGTCTCCAGAGCTCTGTTACAACGTGGTCATAACCACCGTTTGTATGTCTTCTCATGACCATTCGCTCATAAAGTCTTGCAAGGTCCTTAAGTGCCTCTTCTTTATTCTCTGTTTCCAGTGGCTTTGTGAAGTTAAGTGACTCCATTTCTACCAGGATATCTACGCCCCAGCAGTTAGCCATCCAGTTAGAGAAGTTTGCATAGTAGTGAGCTGGTATAGACCAAACAATTGCTCTGTACTTCATCTTGCCGCGCCAAGGTTCATCCTTGCACTCGTAAGCTTTTTTCATGAGCTTATCTACATTGTAGAAGGTCTTGATGATTCTTGGGTCAAGTCCTCCATCCATCTCATAGTTCCATTTTCTAAAGAGCTCGTAACATGGACCAATGAGCTGAGGATGATCTGTCTGGTTGATCTCCCACTTTTCAAGCTCGTATTTAGTCTCGGTGTTAAAGCGCTTCATGGCTGCAAAATATGCATCCCAGTTCCACTTAGCACCTGTGTTGTCTTCGATAAACTTGATGCAGCCCTTGATATCTTTTACCGCTGCATCCATTATGGACTCGTCCTCATATCTTACAGGGAATGCCAGATGATATGTAGGAAGATCCTTGAACCTTCGTCCTGTATAGGAAGAAGCCATTACTGAGCCATCGCAGGGCATTGAGCTAGAAATAAAGCAGGCGCCCATATGGGGAAGAGCATCTATGACTGCTGCGCCACACTCAGATGATGGAACAGGGCAGGTGTCTGACGGAAGTCCATAGGACTCAACTGCGTCAATATATGGCATACATGCCAGCTGATCGATTTCTGACAAAAGAAATACCGGCATCAGCTGATAAGGAATACCAATAAGATCAGGAAAACCAGCCATGATCTGTGACATTGTCATCTCATCAAAAAGAACTATCTTCTTGGAAAGTTCCTTGGAATTACCAACCTTCTCATCTGACTTCATAAGAAGTACAAGGTTCTCTGCAACATATCTGAATATTGCATAGATGAGTTCGTGGTGCATCTTAAGAGCTCTGCCGCGAAGTCCCATTGTGTTCTTGTCCATAAAGGAGTGACAGCAAAAATATGAAACCATCCATCTGTAATGAACAGTCCCCATAAGGGCTGGAACAAGGTCCTTACTAAAGGTTGCAAGAAGCATTGCCCACATCTTGCCCCATTCATAGAAGTCTACTCCAGTGTCCTTGACACCTCTCCACTCTCTTCTGACAGTTGCCATCTTGCCGTTGGCATAGAGCTTACCAAGCTGCTTTTCACCATTGAGAACAAGGTCCTTGACTTCATCAGGGCTCATCTTCTTTAATAGATCAAGTTCATGAGAGAGTCTCTTCTGAATACCCTTAGCATCCTTTTTAGCTGACTTTGCTACTTCGCTCCAGTCTGTCTCTTTTACAATATCTCCTACAATGCCAGCTATTTCCTTTAAATTGGCTGCCTGGGCCTTCCAGTCGATATTGTCCTTTAATCTAAAATTCTTGGGATCAATGTATTTCATCACATTACCTCCCTTTTACTTCTGATTTTCTTGATCTCCAAAGCCTCTACAAAGGCCTGGAATCTGGTACGCAGCTGACCTGAATTATGAACATTATAGGATCTGTCGATTGAAAGGGTAGGCCAGCCATACTCTTCAGTCATGATATGGCTTGCAAGAGGTCTTTCAAAGGCCCAGAAGTCACAGTACTTCATCTGTTCGTAGATGATACCGTCTGCCTTAAACTCTTTTGCCAGCTTATCTACAGTTTCCTTTCTCTGAAGAACCTTCTCTTCTGCCATATATCTGGGGCATTCAGAGGTGAGCATATAGTGTCTTGCAATCTGTCTTACTATATCTTCATGGTCATTTAGCTTTATCTCTTCTCTTCCAGGGAATGATCCATAGCAGAATCTGTCTGCTACTATCATTGCTCCGCTCTCCTCAAGGAGTCTTGAGAAGTTAAGGTCATCAATCTCTGACCCAACTACAAGAACTCTTGCTCTGAACTTGTTCTTGTCATCAGGCTTTCTTGTTTTTATTTCTTCAAGAGTCTCTTTCAGATATGGAAGGATCTTGGCTGTTGGACAGCAATAACTTGCAAGGCAGATAACATGGAACTCATAACCTGTTATCCTTGGATTTTCTTCCTTTCTGAAGTTTCCAATTTCTGTAATTACACGGCACATTTCATTGTGAAGCTCAACAGCCTTTCTGATAGCCTCATCTGAGACATCAGTACCCAGTTTCTCATGCATCACAGCAAGGAGTCTCTCTCTCATCTGAATTGCCACCTGATCAAAATTGTATTCTTCAACCTTGTATGGCACGTCAGTGTGAGTGACAAAAAAATGTGGCTTCTCATTACATTTAAGGATTTCCAGGTGCTCATAGCATCTGTTCATTGCTGAGCAGGCATCAACTCCGGCAATTCCGTCAAGGAAACCGTATCCACCCTCAATACCGTTTTCCAAAAGAGATCTTGCAAACTCGCAAGTGTAGTTTGACATGTAGTAAGTTGAAATATCGATGGAACCTACTCTTGGAGCTCTCATCCTTACAGAAAAGCAGTTGTCCAGATTAAGGAGAACTTCAGGCATGTGATAGCAGGTATAGCCAATTGCGTACTTACCTTCATCCTGTGCTTCCTTAATAAGTGGATTGGACGCATCCTCAAGCCACTTTTCAAAGGTGATCATGTGCTTTAAATCTTGCACTTGTAATACCTTCCTTTCTTAATATTTTTACTTATGTATTTCTCTTAAATAACTTCCAGCTTCTTAAGGGCCTCTTTGGCACCCTTTAGGATGATGGTATCAGAAGGAAGTTCAAAGACGCTGTTTCCTTCAATGTCATTTTCTGTCATTGCATCGTCCTGCTTTATGACTGAGATCACTGGAACACCTCCAATTTCCTCACCCTCGATCTTTTCTGGAAGTGGTGCTCTGTTTACAATAAGACCAATCTTGTCATACATAACAAGTTCATCCGCAACATTTTTAATGGTCTCAATGATCTGAAGCCCCTTACGGCTCTGATCCGACACGCAGATAAGATGAGTTACTTTTTCAAGAACTCTTCTGTTGATCTGCTCAATTCCTGCCTCGCCGTCAATTACTACATAATCAAAATCATCAACAAGCATTTCAATAACTTTGCGCAGATAAGTATTGATCGCGCAGTAACATCCAGCTGATTCAGGTCTTCCAATTGCAAGGAAGGCAAATCCGTTTTTCTCAACCATTGTGTCGTAGAGCTGGAATTTAGCTTCTGCCAGGATGTCCTGTGTGTCTTTTAACTTGCCAGTTACATCCTCTGCAACCTTTTTCCTGATCTCATCAAGTGTAAGCTCAGGTTTAACTCCAAGAGCAACTGACAGTCCCACAGCAGGGTCTGCGTCAATTGCCAGAATCTTTTTATCCGGATGTTCTTCCGTAAGTATGCGCACGATAGAGGCAGAAAGAGAAGTCTTACCTACTCCGCCCTTACCTGTAAGCGCTATGATCTTTGTATCTTTTCCCATTTATTAAACCTAATACCTTATAATTGTTTCCTTTTTATCAGAGACTTTTTAAGACCTCTGCAAGAAGGTCGTTGCCCTGATCATAAAAACGCATAGCTTCATGGATCTTTTCTGAAAGCTCAGCCTTACCCTGATCAGAAAGAGCATGTGCCACTCCGTGTAGTTCCTCTGTGTGATGCACATTGTGCTGATGCATGTGATCTAAAAGAGCCTTTAATTTCTCAGGAGAATCTATGGCGCCGTGGTCATGGTGATGATCATGATGCTCGTGGTCGTGCTTACCCTCGCATTCGTGATCGTGGGTATAACTATGCTCGTGTTCATGCTCATGGCCATCATGTTCATGAGTATGTGTGTATGTATGTGTATGTTCTGACATTTCAGCCTCTCTAAAAAAATAGATTTTAATAAATCTCTGTATACTCTCTTGGCTCAAGAATATCTTTTTTCATGTATGGAATCTTTGTGTTGTCTTCGCGTTTCATATTGTCGAATCTCTTTACCATGAATGGCTCCCAGATGTAATACATGAACTTGCCATCAAGATCCCAGTAAAAAACAACAAAGAGAATGCCGTATATTACTGCACAGATTCCAAAAAGCTTCTTTAAGAATCTTAAAAATCCTTTCATCTTATATCCTTTCCTGTATATATTCCTAATTACCTAATAATACGTAACTGCTGGCAGTAAAACCTATTACCAGCTCTTGTCGTCGTCGAATTCAACCAGTGTTGGATCAAGTGGCTCCTCATGCATAACTGTTGTCATGTAGTCGCTTATGATCTTTCTGATTTCTTTTCTCGATACTGTTCTCTTATCAGGAAGAGCATGTGGAACCCAGATAGCATGAATATTACGCTTTCTGAACTCATCCTCGAATACACCGTGGATTCCCTGCATTCCCTTACACTGAAGCTGGTCATACATGATTACCATATCGCAGTTAAAGCGTTCCATATAGTCAAACAGTGAAAGAATATGCTCTTGTCCGCCTACAGCCATTGCTCTCATAGGAGCCTTCTCATTCATCCAGGACAGATCCTCAAGAGCATTCTCATAAGTATCAGTT
Source organism: Butyrivibrio sp. INlla14 (assembly GCF_900102515.1). Lineage (GTDB taxonomy): Bacteria > Bacillota > Clostridia > Lachnospirales > Lachnospiraceae > Butyrivibrio. Next base: position 87,845 of record NZ_FMVS01000016.1, on the reverse strand, counting down.
CTAAGATACTGGTCAAACATAAGTGAATCCATGTTGATGACGCAGTTGATACCCCAGCAGTTGTAAGCCCATGTGCACCAGTGTGAATAATAAAGTGGTGCGCAGCTCCATGCGATGGCACGGTGTCTTGTCTTAGGGAAGGTCTCAATCTTGTTCTTGACTGTCTTGTTCATGATTTTCCTGACGTGCTCATCCATCTCGTGCCAGATTGGTCTGTCACCGTCCTGTGAATAGTAGATACGGTACAGAGCCTGTGCTACGCCACTAATAGGATAATATGGAGTATTGGCTGCAACGTCCCATTTTTCCCATTCAAACTCTGTAAGCTTGTTAAAGGACTGCGCAGTCTTGACATAAGTATCCCAGTCAAATTTAACGCCGTACTGGTCTTCTATGAACTTCCAGCACTGCTCAATCTCTTTCTGATGATTCTTCTGAACAAGAGGATCATCATATCTCATAGGCTGAGGAAGTGCATAAAGAGGACGATCAAGGAACCAGTCCTGTAAAACACTAGTAGCAACTGATCCATCGCAAGCCTCATTGGTAGTAACCATTGCAGGCGCAAAATCAGGATAATCGTCATGAACAAAAAGTCCATATTCAGCCTGGCACATAGGACATGGATCTGAAGGAAGTCCTATGGACTGAGCTGCATCAATATAGTTAAGAACTGTATGGCTATTAACGTGAACTGATACAAAGTATGGGATCATCTCAAGAGGGATGTCCTCAAGCTGTCCTCTGAATGGATAAAAGAAGCTTCCTCCAACAGTCTCGTTGTGGGCAATATTCTTGTCATAGTGCTTGCCTTCTTTGCCACCATGCATCTTCTTGTCTGCAATAAACATTTCCTGGAACTGACGGATGGTCTCACTTACCATTCCGCGATAATGCCAGGCAGAGGCCTTCATAGCCTCTCCACGCATACCCTCCATGCCTCTGTCAAACCAGTGCATAACAGTAAGATATGTCTGTCCCATCCAGCGATATCTCATGGTTCCCTTGGCAAAGTCAATAAGTCCCATTGGGCCATCGCCGTATTTGATGATGTCTGTTACCATGTGAGCGTAGTTATAAAGCCATACCATGTTAAAATAGTACATGGTATCTGGAAGTCCACGCCACTCACGGTGTTTGTAAAGACCTGTATCTCCTACATAGAGATCACCAAGTCTTCTCTCTTCGTGAGGCTTACCATACCAGAAATCTCTGGCCATTTTCTTGATATCTTTAGGCTTATTCTTATCTTCAGGAGCCTTCTCTACAACAAAAAGCTCTCTGTACTTGGCCTTAATATCTTTCATATTAAGCTTCATGCTGTTACTCCCTTCTGCGCATTCTGAATGTGCTTAAGCTCTATACTCTCAACAAAGGCCTGGAATCTGGTACGAAGCTGTCCAACGGCATTGTTGACGTACTCTTTTTCTATAGAACATACTGGAATACCAAAATCTCTTGGGAAGATAAGGGTGTCGATAGTACGCTCATAGCTCCAGTACTCGCAGAACTTCATCTGTGAAATAACGATTCCGTCTGCCTTATACTCTTTTACAATATCTGCAAGATGCTGCTTGCGCTCTCTCATCACGTGCTGATCCATAAATCTTGGGCACTGGCTGGTCTCAAGGTAGTGACGGGCAATTGCACGAAGTGGTGTCTCGCCTTCTCTTACAACAATCTCCTCTCTTCCAGGAAGTGATCCGTAGCAGTGTCTGTCAGCCACAACCAGAGCTCCGCACTCTTCGATGAGCTTGACGAAATTAGGATCATCTTCCTCTGACCCTGCAAGAACTACCTTACATCTGTAGTTCTTCTTGGCATCTGGCTTTCTGGTCTTGAGCTCTTCAGCAATATCGCGGAGTTTGTCAATTATCAGGTATTTAGGGCAAACCAGAGTTGCAAGCATGATTATAGAGAACTCTGTGCCTGTAATAGTAGGCTCATCAAGCTTTCTGTAGCTACCGATCTCAGTTATAAGTCTGCAGATTTCATTGTGCTCTTCTATGGCCTTTAAAAGAGCTGCATCACTAGTATCAATTCCAAAGTGTTCCTTGAGTTTATCAAGGACATGAGCCTTAAGCTGAGTCTCAAAGTGGTCTATTGAATTGTCATTTTTCTTGAATGGAACATCTGTGAATTCACAGAAGAAATCAGGATTCTGAATGATATCCATCATCTGTAAATGCTCCTGGAAACGGCACGTAACAGTGCAGGTTTCAGTAGCCATTTCAGCGTCAAGGAAATTAAAGCCTCCTTCTAAGGCTCTTTCCAAAAGACATCTTCCGTACATACAAGTACGGTTAGACATATAATATGTTGCCATGTCTGGTGAAGTGCTGCGAGGTGCACGAAGACGACAGGAAACGCAGCCAGGCAAATCCAGTAAAACTTCTGGCATGAAATAACATGTATAGCCTAAAACACGCTTACCGTCAGCCTTAGCCTGGCGAATAAGCGCATTATTTGCTTCCTGTAGTAAGTCCTCGAGCTCAAAAATGTGCACGAGATCTTTCATATGAAATTCTCCCCCCATTTATTATTAGAATATTAGATCGTGTATTATTGTTTCTGCCTTACACATTCATAATAATAGCACAAAAGCCCCAAAACTTTAACCCAAATTTTATTTAATTTTTTGTTACATTTTTTGTAAAAAAAATCAAGGAAAACATAGCGATTTTTACCGGATAAAAATAAGTATTTGGATTACATCATCTGAGTATTATGATATACTCATTTCTATGAAAAAAGAAAGGGGTAAGCAAAATGATAAATGGAATGGGCCTTATAACAGGACTTATAATCGGTGCTCTTGCAGGATGGCTTGCAGGAAAATTCATGAACAATAAAGGTGGTCTTTTAAAGAACATCATTCTTGGTGTCATCGGTGGTTTCGTAGGAAACCTCGTTCTTGGACTTGTAGGCATCCACGGAAGCGGCATTATCGGAAACCTTATTGTTGGCGTTATCGGTTCTTGCATTGTAATCTTTGCAGGACGCGCTCTGCTTAAATAACTGTAATAAAAAAGATCCTGAAGTATAGCTTTTTATCTGCTCTACTTCAGGATCTTTTATTTTACATCATTTGCAGTCAATCTTAAGGACTGCGCCTGTAAGGTCTGCAAAGGTCAGATTCCCTCTTACAACCTTCTTTTCACCCATGAGATCAACAAGCGTTATCAATTCCCCATCTATAGAAAGTGATTGAACATACTCCATCAAAATCTCATCCGGATTGTCCGCTCTTACTGCTGTTGAAAGACACATATGTGCTACCTCCCAGTATCATAAGATTGATATATGCATTGCCCATAACCTTCTCTATCTTAGGCCTTGCCACCTATATCATTTATATTCTACCACACCAAAAGAGTCAAAGACACACTTCCTGAAATCATTCAGGTCAAAAAATACTCCATCAGCAAGCATTTGTGCTCCGATGTTACCAATTGCTGTAGCTTCGCCTGGTCCTGCATAAACGCGCCTCTTTGTTTCTGCAGCAGTTAATTCATTGAGGTAAACAGCATTTGACCCGCCACCAACAATGTTGATGCTATCAAAGTGCTTGCCTGTTATTTTTTCTATTTCCTCAGTAGCCTCTTTGTAGCACACGGCAAGACTTCTATAGATTACTCGTGCAAGCTCCCAAGGAGTTTGTGGCACCTGCTGGCCTGATTCCTGGCAGGCTTTCTGGACCTCTTTTACCATTGAATCAGGATTAAGGAATCTTCCATCATTAGCAGGAACAACAGAATCTATTGTCTCGAGAGATGCTCTGTCGCAGAGACTTGCAAAAGAGAAATCTTCATCCCCGGTCTTTCCATCAAAATCATAGCCTTCTTCAAATTCCTTTTTAACTGACTGGATCATCCAAAGGCCCATGATATTTTTAAGGAATCTGTATCTGTGCTGGTAGCCACCTTCATTAGTAAAGTTGGCCTTTCTTGCTTCCTGAGTGCAATTAGCCTCTTCCAGCTCGCATCCCATAAGTGACCAGGTTCCTGATGAAATATACAGTGTATTATCTCCTGTAGCCGGAACACTCATTACAGCTGAGCCTGTGTCGTGAGTTGCAGGAAGGACCACATTGCAGCTATATCCCACCTTGGCCTCAATTTCTTTTTTTATAGGTCCTACTACTGTTCCAGGCATAGAAAGTTCTCCAAAGAGCTCATCAGGATACCCCAGTTTATTTATAAGTTCGTGATCCCAGTCGCAGGTCTTGGCATTTAAAAGCTGAGTCGTAGAAGCGTTTGTGTACTCCTGCTTGCGAACACCTGTCAAAAGAAAATGGAAATAGTCAGGAACCATCAAAAATGTCCTTGCTTTCTCAAGCTTTTCAGGGTTTCTTGCCTTGGTTGACATGAGCTGATAGATAGTATTAAAGATAGCCTTCTGAATACCAGTCCTTGAATAAAGATCTTCCTCAGAAATAATCTTATATACCTCGTTATCCATACCCTCTGTTCTGCCATCTCTATAGGCAATGCAATCACCGATCTTCTGGTCATCCTTATCAAGTAGAACATAGTCAACACCCCAGGTATCAATTCCCATGGTAGCAGGTATCTTTCCAAGTTCTTTACACTTCTTCATTCCCTCAAGGATTTCAGAAAAGAGTCTGTCTGTATCCCATACCTGGTGTCCATCCTTTTGGTCCATTCCATTGTAAAAACGGTACACCTCTTCAAGAACTATCTTGCCATCCTCCATATGTGCAAGGATATGTCGGCCGGAAGAAGCGCCTATATCAACTGCTAGGTAATATTTCATTTTTCTTCCCCCAGTTTACAATCAATATTCCCCGATGATATCGGATTTTTTATCATACAGGAATTCCTCTGAGATGTTTACACCAAATGGTGCATTGAGGGCACGGAAATCATCTGGCTGTATTGTCTGTCTCTTTTTATCTGTCATGGACATTACCTTAACAAGGATCTCTGCAGCCTTTTCTACTGTATGCATAAGACCAAATGTGATGTCAAAGTCTGTTCCGCAGGCAAACATTCCGTGATGAGCCCAGATAGCAACATCCTGTCTCTTCATGATCTCTGATGTGGCAACAGCAATCTCTTTTCCTCCTGGGACCATCCAAGGCACAATGCCGATTCCCTCTGGAAATACGATTGGACACTCTGTAGCCATCTCCCAGATTTCTCTTGTAAACACCTTGCCATCAAGAGGAAGCACAAAGGTAAGAGCAATTGTGTTAGCCGGGTGACAGTGATATACGACGCGGATCTGAGGATCACGCTTTTTGCAAACTTCGAGGTTCATAAGGTGTGAAGGAAGCTCAGATGTTGGTCTTCCGCCCTCTACAAGGCCCCAAACGATTTTGTAGTTCTCACCCTTATCATCAACCTTGATAATACAAACATTGGCTGCTGGATCTATCTCTACATTTCTAAAATATTTGCCAGAGCCTGTAACCATGAAATATTCGCCGGCAAGATCTGTGACTGTTGTACCAATCTCCTTCCACTCACCTGACTCATCAAGGTCATCCTGTACAGATGAAATTTCTTCATCCTTGATTCTATAGCTTAAGTTTCCGCCGTTTCTCTCGTGCCATCCCTGATAAAAGCCGTCAACACAGAGGCGGCAGAATCCCTTTGCAAATTTAGCATCTAATACTTTCATTTCCTATTTCTCCTTACATCTATAAATGTGGCATTTCTTGCCATCACTTATCTTTTTGCTAATTAATTCTATTGTTTTTTTTGGTCTGTCCTTTTATGGTACTATTAGCCACGCTTTGACAGAACATCCTTCTCATACTGAGCGCAATCAGCAAACCAGTCGCCTTCAAGTGCTACACCGTTCTTTTCACAGTAGTAATCCCATACATCCCCAAAAGGCATCATCTTGAGCTGCTCGTTAAGTGACATAAGCTCTGTGAAGTTGCATGAATCCTGAAGCTGTGTAAGCTTATCCATTGGCTGGAGTTCAGCATACATGAGAGCCTTAAGGAAATTTCTCATTCCGTTTGTCCATGCAGAGATTCTATTGATGCTGGCATCAAAGTAATCCATACCGATGTAGAATCTGTCAGCGCCGTTTCTTACGATTTCCTGTGCAAGATCTCTTGCATCATCATTGAAGATCACAACATGGTCTGAATCCCAGCGAACTGGACGTGATACGTGGAGAGCCATCTTGTCATTGAAAAGAAGCATTGAAGATAACTTATCTGCAACGTTCTCTGTTGGATGGAAGTGGCCTGTATCGATAAGGCACATAATTCCTTTCTGTGCTGCATAGTTCATATAAAACTCATGGCTTCCTACTGTGTAGGATTCTTCACCGATACCAAATACCTTGGACTCAACAGCAACCGCAACCTTGCTCTTGTCATAGTCAATAGAAAGAATCTGATCAAGAGAGTCCTTGAGTCTTGCTCTTGGAGCCTTTCTGTCACCAGGAATATCCTTAAGTCCATCAGGAATCCAGATATTCATCATACAAGTCTGGCCTGTCTGTTCTGCAAGATACTCAGAAATTCTGATGCAGGCCTGTCCATGTCTGATCCAGAACTGTCTGATTTCCTCGTCTGCTGATGAAAGTGTTGCCACCTCTGACTTGGGATGGCTAAAGTATGTAGGGTTAAAGTCAATGCCAAGTCCTCTTTCCTTGGCATACTCAGCCCATCTCTTAAAGTGCTCAGGCTTAAGCTCATCTCTGTCAGCCCACTGTCCATCTTCAAAAATTGCATAGGAAGCATGAAGATTTATCTTGTGCTTACCTGGTACATATGAAAAAGTCTTGTCCATATCAGCCATAAGCTCCTCTGGAGTTGTAGCCTTGTATGGATAGTTTCCTGTTGTCTGAATTCCGCCTGTAAGAGGTCCCTTCTGATCGAAACCAATTACATCATCCCCCTGCCAGCAGTGCATTGAAAGCTTGATCTTGGAAAGTGCATCAAGTGCCTTGTCTGTATCAACTCCAATTTTCGCATAGCGCGCTTTCGCATCTTCGTATCTTTCTGTTACTGTCATTGTTTTCCCCTTTCATGATGGCTATGAAGACGATACCGCGTACACATAGCCGTTTAAAAATATTTACAACCAGTATTTTGCTTATATATTTACCTTACACTCCTGCCCTTATACTGATAAGGTCGAAAAAAAACAAATTTTACGTCCTTTCTTGCAATGCCATAAGAATACAATTATCATAGAGAGGCACAGATGTTTGCATAAAAAGGAGCTAATAAAATGGAATACATTGAAAATGAATTTTTGAAAATTGCAGTTTCTGACCACGGTGCTGAGCTTAGCAGCATATATGACAAAAAGAGAGAAAAAGAGCTTTTATGGCAGGCAGATCCAGCATTTTGGAACAGGCATGCGCCAATTCTATTCCCATTTGTAGGAAATGTTTATAACGACGAATATAGATACAATGGCAAGACCTACCACATGTCCTCTCACGGCTTTGCAAGAGACATGGACTTTGAATTTGCAGGTAAGACTTCTGACAGCATCAGTTTCAAATTAAAGGCAACTAGCCAGACGCTTGAAAAGTATCCCTTTGATTTTGAACTTGTAGTAACTCACAAGCTCATAGCAAACAGCATAAGCGTTATTTGGGAAGTTAAAAACTGTTCTGAAAACGAGCCTATGTTCTATTCAATAGGAGGTCACCCTGCCTTTAGATGCCCAATTAATGATAACGAGAAAAGAACTGACTATAAGGTTAAGTTCAAGGATAAAAATGAACTAAGCTACGTCCTTATTATCCAGGAAACAAGAGAAGTTGATCATGAAAATCCTACTGTTCTTCCTCTTAATGACGGTTACCTTGATATTACAGAACACATTTTTGACAAGGATGCACTTATCTTTGACGACAATCAAGTAAGAGAAGTGAGCCTGTGCACGCCAGATGGAAAGCCCTATATAACCATGAATTGTGAAGAATTTCCATCCTTTGGGCTTTGGTCCAAGCCTTCTTCCGAAGCTCATTACGTATGTCTTGAGCCTTGGATTGGCCGTTGTGACAACAAAGGCTTTAGAGGTGAGCTTCCTGAAAAATATGGTGTTCAGCGCCTTGAAGCGTGCTCATCCAGAACCATCTCCTACAAGATTACAGTAGATTGAGAATATATTAGACAACTAAGTACATACTATAGACGTAGGAAAATAGCAAGACATGAATCAGAAAATCCTAGACATCCTAAGTACAATTACAGATGAAGAAAAAGCCATATTAAGCGGAGAGCCCTATATCAACCGTGAGCTCTATTACAGTGGTCAAAAGAAAGATGGCTCTGGCGATGAGATTGACTCAGCCAGAGTCCTTGCAGATGGCAAGCTGATAGACATGCGTCCCCATGTGCGTTTCGTCCACTTTCCTCTCCACACCCACAACTATGTAGAATTTATCTATATGTGTCAGGGAGAAACAGTTCACATAATTGACGGACAGCGCATTACACTCAAAAAGGGCGATCTTCTATTCATGAATCAGCACGCCAGACAGGAAATCCTCCCTGCAGGAGAAAATGATATAGCTGTAAACTTCATGATCCTTCCTGATTTTTTTGGGACTCCATTTTCCATGCTAGAGCACGAAGATAGTGCTCTCAAGGATTTCCTTGTAAGCTGCCTGACTAAAAAAGACATCGGAGGCAATTTTTTGTACTTTAATGTTTCCGGAATCACACAGATTCAGAACCTTATGGAGAATCTAATCTGCAATATGATAGACGAAAAGAGTTCCAGGGGCAGTGATTACAAGATGATAAATCAGGTGACGATGGGGCTTCTTTTCTTAAACCTGTTGCAGCACACTGATACAATCCGCGTATCAAGGCGCTCCTACGAGCAGGAGGTCATGTTCCGGATTTTGCGCTACATCGATGATGAGTACAAAGATGCAAGCCTTGGCTCTTTTGCAAAAGATATCGGTGAAGACGAATACACCCTTAGCCGCATCATCAAGAAAGCCACCGGCAGCACCTTCAAAGAGCTTCTCCAGAACAAGCGCCTGAACAAGGCCTGCGAGCTACTAAAAAACACCGACATATCTATTGCAGATATATCGGTGCTCATAGGTTATGACAACACAAGCTTCTTCCACCGCCTCTTCAGGCGCAAATACGACTGCAGCCCCCGCGACTTCCGCATCAGCAATCAATAAGCTGTCGCACACCATTTTCAGCCGGTGCATAACTGTCCCCTCCACTCCGAGTAAGTGGGGAGCGATATTCATGGAAGTTTTTTTCGTCTGCGTAAGGAGGAGGGATTCATGAGACTTCTGGAGGGGCATAAGAATTCTGCTTCGGTTCAACATGTCTGAGCGCCAAGTGGCAGCTTTTTACTCACGCCAGTTCCCGTAGTGCTCGTCACTGACAAATGCAGATTTTCTTAGATGTTTCCGCAGTTTTTCTTTCAATGCGCATGCTGCAGCGTAAACTTGCAGGACGGAAAGTAATATTACAACAGAAAATGCCATAGCCCGCAGAGCGGGCGTTATAAGAAATGGGGAATCAATTTTCTCAAGCTAGCTTGGAGAAATTGATTCCTCATTTCTTTATGGCGCGGTGCGCCAAATGGCATTTTCATATGAAGTTAAGTATTTTCCGTCCTGCTTCAGACAACGCTTCGCACGCGCGGGAAAAACTGCTGTGGAAACATTAGAAAATTGCATTTGCCAGATAAGACTCGCATAGGAAACTGGACGACTCGCAAGCGCTGCCCTGGCGCGAGTTTTGAACCGTAGAATTCTTATGCCCCTTCCAGAAGTCCATGAATATCCGAACTGAAACCGACGAAAAAAACTTTCTGAATGAGCGTACACAATTACTCGGAGGGGAGGGGGATATTAATGTACTGAAAATGGTGGCAAAGCAGTCTTAGTCGCGGGGTTTCATGTAGAAGTTGCCCATGACTTCTTCTGTGCGGATGGAGTTTACGAAAGCCTTTGGATCGATCTCTTTTATCAGAGGGATTAGCTTTCTGGTATCAGCTGCGCTTACGATTGAGTAAACAATCTTCTTATTGTTGTGGCCGTAGGAGCCCTCACCATCTATCAAGGTCGCACCATGACTAGACTGGGCATATATAAGCTTGCAGACTTCATCAGGATACTCCGTGATGATAAATAAAGTTCTCTGCTGATAGGTTCTGTATAGAACATGCAGTGTCTGAGTTGATACATACTGGAAAATCATTGAATAAAGAGCCTTGTCCCATCCAAACAAAAGGCCCGCTATCGTCAAAAGGACTACATTTCCCGCAAGGATTATTGGGAACGCGTCAATCCCCTTTTTCTGAGATAAAAAGATAGAAATGAAATCCGTTCCACCACTGGTCGCATCTACGTCCAGACACATTGTAATAGCAACTGCATTGACAATACCGCCAAATACAGCAATCAGAAGCGGATCATGTGTAACAGAATAAATAGGAAGCATATCGACAAACACACCGTTTGCCAGAACCATCACAAGAGAAAACAAAGTAAACTTGGTTCCAATAAATCTAAAACCTATATAGATAGGAATAGCATTCAGGATCAAACTAACCGGAGTATATGGAATATTGATACCAAAAAACTTAGACGCCACTCTTATGATGATAATCGTAAGCCCCTGCGCTCCACCTGGATAAAGTCCCCCTGCGTTAATAAAGGTCTGGATATTCATGGCCATAAGGAATGCCGCAAGCAGCACAACTATCAAACGTATGAGATCCTTTTTAAGAGTAAATACGATCTTTTTTTGTCTCTCTGACATACTACTAATTCCCCACTATACTTAATAAATATGCAACACTTTTTCGCCTCAAAGCGAAAAAGCAAATCTCATTCTATCACGAACTTATCACATAAGGAAGAGCTTTATACATAAAATATAAAGCTCTATACATTATTTATTCAATTTGTCTGGCCAACCTTGTCAGCATACTTAAGTCTATAAATTCTCTTAAGAGATTCGTCTATTCTCTCCTCAGTTATCTTCCCATTTGATACAGCATCTAGAACTCCCTGATATGCCTCTTCAAAATTCTCTGGAAGATAGATAATGTCAGCTCCGGCAGCAATAGCACTTACTGCGGCCTCTGCAGATGAATACTTACTTGTTATAGCCTCCTGATCAAGAGGACCCGTTATGACAACTCCATCAAATCCAACGCTGTTCCTGAGTTCGCCCCCTATGATCTCATAAGAAAGTGAAGCAGGTGTATCAACAGAAACAAGTCCCGGAAAAGAGCCATTGCTCATCATTACTGCGCTTACACTTCCATCTCCAATCGCCTTCTGATATACACTATAATTTCCTGCTGACAGCTCATCTTTGGTAATTTCGCTGTCAGAAGTACTTGCCGGGAAATCGTACAGACAGGCAAATATGCCACTGTCGCTTAAAGCATTGGTAAACGAAACTGTCACATCTGAAACCAATGCCGCATCAGTTCCATATTTTCCGTTCTCAGAAACATCAACACTCGGAGCCAGATCAAAATTAAAGCCATATTTGAACATAGCAGCTGCAATATTTGTTCCAGCGCTATATGCGGTATCAGAATTGTTGATCTCAGGAATATCCAATCCGCCCAGAGATGCAGAAATAGTTCCCTCTGAAGATCCATCCTCTTTTAGAGCTACAAAAATAGGATATTTACTCATATCCCTTGTACTCTTTATCATCTCAGATACCTGTTCCTGTGACTTCAGATTCTTAGGTGAATATACAAGTCCGCAGACAGAATACTTAGAAAGCGCATCCTGAGTACTGGACCCTGCCTTGACTACAGTTTCTACACCTGTAAGCTGTTCAGGAGTGACCATAAATAAACCTGCAACCTTATCCTCCAATGTCAGTTCATTAAGACATCCATTTACTATTTCCTCAAGGACATCGCTTTCTGACATCTCTACAGGTTCCTCTTCCACATCAGATGGTGTCTCTATCACAACATTTTCATTTTCTATAGAAGCTTCGAGAGCTGCTTGCTCCTGCAAAGCCTTCTTTTCTCCGATAACCTTTTTAATTGCACCTATTCCAAAACAAACTAAGATAACGATTATAGCAAAAAATGTAAATAATGATATAAATGCAATGAGCTGGCTCTTTTTCCTACGCTGTCTGCGAGCCAGCCTCTTTTCATCAAAATCCTGTTCTTCTAATCTTCCCATACTCTCCCCCGATGCATCCTGGCATCAATATTTATAAAGGCATTTGCCTTATATAAATCCTGTGATCCTACAGTATTTTTCTTATCTTAAGGTGTCGATAATTTCTTTTGACACCAACATAATTTTATCATATATATTGTGTAGTGTTCAAACCAGACATGCAATTTCTTGGGATTTTTGATTGATTGCCCAGCAGACAGTTTCCAATAACAAACAGAAAACAAAAAAAATAAAAATGAACAAAAACCAAGGGCAGAAGCTTCATCGATATAACCTGCTTCTGCCCTATGCCGAGTACATATTAACTTCAAATATTTCGTCCAATGGACTGATCCTCCAAGTTCTCAGCTTATTCTTTCCATTAACTTTTGCATTCATATGCTGTGGCTGTAAGATACTTATATTACACTTACCACTCTTCATGTACTCGATAGCTGTTTTCTTAATTCTAATTCTTACTTCTAATTCTTACTTCTAATTTCTTTTAAAACCGATCTAACAAAACTTAAAATCTTTTATACTACTAACTTCTTAGTTTGGTGGTCCGTACCATCCTTTCTCTGAATATTTTAACTAACTATCCCTTTGGAGTGTACCTGCCTTTCTTTCTCCAATTGATCTGATTATCTTTGGAGAAGTATTTTGTTTCTTTAGATGCTTTTATTATATGCAACCCCTTTTAAGTTGTCAATACATTTTCAAAATATCTTTTGATTAATTTGATAATTGCGTTGTAATTGTTTAATTATCTCTCAATTATTATAATTGTATATTCAATATATACAATTTAAAATATTCATTTTTGCTCTTCACGCCCATCTGTAGAAATGTAGATTTTACTGTAAAGCTCAGAAATTTGTTTTTAAATTGATATTTACCAATTGTCGATTTTCCGTTTTGTGTTTTTGAAAGCGCACCTTCAAGCACACATAAATTGTCTGAAACTTTTGTTTTCGGACCAGCAATAAATGTTTTCAGTAGACAGTTACATACATAGCTTAAAGCAAAAGAAAAACGACTCAAAGATCTGTACTAGTGTCAGTACACTAGGTCTTTGGGCCGCTTCTTCATATGATCATTATTCTACAAGTATCATATGGTGTCATAATTTACTTTTGACATCTACATAATTTTATTATTTGAGTGGATACTTGGATGTGAGCTTTGCAATAATAGCTCTTGCCTCATCATTCTTTTCACCCTTATTTTTTATAACAATAGATATTGCCTCGGCAATATCATCCATATCTGCCTCGTTCATGCCTCTTGTTGTTACAGCAGGTGTTCCAAGGCGGATACCGCTTGTAACAAATGGAGACTGCTGCTCATTAGGGATTGTATTCTTATTGGCTGTTATATGAGCATCATCAAGCCATGCCTCAACTTCTTTTCCTGTAAGGCCAAAGTTTGTAAGGTCAATGAGCATAAGGTGGTTGTCAGTTCCTCCAGAAACAATCTGGATTCCTCTATCCATAAGGCCCTTACAGAGTGCCTTGGCATTCTTGACTATATTCTGACCATATTCTGTAAACTCAGGGGAAAGAGCTTCCTTGAAGCATACAGCCTTGGCTGCAACTACATGCTCAAGTGGGCCGCCCTGGATTCCAGGAAATACTGCCTTGTTAAACTTGTACTTGTCCTGAGCTGCCTGATTCCAAAGAATAAGTCCTCCTCTAGGTCCTCTAAGAGTCTTGTGTGTTGTGGTTGTAACAACGTCAGCATATGGGAATGGGCTTGGGTGAACTCCTGCTGCTACAAGTCCTGCAATATGTGCCATATCAACCATAAGCACAGCTCCGCAGGCATCTGCTGCTTCTCTAAACTTTTTGAAGTCTATAGTTCTGCAGTAAGCTGATGCGCCAGCAATGATGAGCTTGGGCTTATGCTCTACTGCAAGTCTGTACATCTCCTCGTAGTCCAGAACACCATTCTCGTCTACACCATAAGGAACAACCTTGTAATAAGTTCCAGAAATATTAGCACTGCTACCGTGGGTAAGATGTCCGCCCTGATTGAGGTTCATTCCCATGATAGTATCCCCAGGCTGCAGAAGAGCAAACTGTACAGCAAGGTTAGCCTGCGCGCCTGAATGAGGCTGAACATTAGCATAGTCGCAATGGAAAAGCTCTTTTGCTCTCTCGATAGCAAGCTTTTCAACTTCATCTACAACATAACAGCCGCCATAATATCTTTTTCCAGGGAGTCCTTCTGCATATTTGTTAGTCAATGGGCTTCCCATAGCCGCCATAACCGCCTTGCTGGTCCAGTTCTCAGAAGCTATCAATTCAATATGATCATTCTGTCTATCCACCTCTTTCTCAATAAGAGATGCAATTTCTGGGTCAACTGCTCTTAATTCTTCCAATGAATACATAACGAACTCCTCCTATTAACAACACTTTTTCTTTTGCGATGTAATGTGTTAAAGCAACATCTTGCATATCGTAACATACCAAGAAAAAAAATGCTATAATAATTACAATAATTTATTATTTAACAAAATGTCAGGGCTATATGTCCTGACTTTTTTCGGGGAAGGTATGAAAATATGTATTACTGCATTGTTAACCCTTCAGCCAGATCTGGCAAGGGCAAGGAAATCTGGGAAAAACTAGAGGCTAAATTTACAGAAAAGGGCTTAAAATACCAGGCTGTTTTTACTAAAGGTCCGGGGCATGCAACAAAGCTTGCAAAAAGTCTTACTACCAAGGAGCCTGAGCCAACACCTATAAGAATAGTTGTTTTAGGCGGCGACGGTACTTTAAACGAAGTAATAAATGGAATACAGGACTTTGAAAATACTCTTGTGGGCTATATTCCTATAGGATCCAGCAATGATTTTGCAAGAGATCTCTCTTATCCAAAAAAGGTTGATGACCTGATAGACCAGATAATAGCTGGTAAAAAGACTCGCACTTTAGACCTTGGAAGGCTCACCTATAATTCCATGTCAAGAGAGACCTCCAGACTTCACGATGACAGAATTTCTGTTACAAGAATGTTTGACGTAAGCTCAGGGATAGGTTTTGATGCCGCAGTCTGCGAGCAGGCCCTCTCATCTGGCACCAAGAATTTTTTAAACAAGATAGGACTTGGAAAATTGACCTACGGCTCTATCGCGGTCAGACAGCTCCTTGGTGTAGAGAAGGTTCCCTGTGATATAACTCTGAATGATACAGAAGTGATCCATTTAAAGCGCTTTATCTTTATTGCTGCCATGATACACCACTGCGAAGGCGGCGGATTTAATTTTGCTCCAAAGGCTGATCTGTCTGATGGCAAGTTTGACCTGGTCTATGCAGGCAATATGCCTGTTTATAGAATGTTCTACGCTTTGCCCTTTTCCTTTACAGGCCACTATTTCTGGATAAAGGGAATAGGTCACCACGTAGTAAAAAAGGTAAACGTCAAAACAGATAAGCCAATGTGGGTTCACACAGACGGCGAAGTGTCCGTAAAATCTGATAATATCACCTGGGAATGCCTTGAGAAAAAGCTAAATATGATGAATTAAGATGAATATATAAAGAAAAAAGCCTGTCATCGATATTTTTATAAAGCGATGACAGGCTTAATCTATTATTAGTTATATCTGACTGCAACCTTTTCTTCTTGCCTGACACAGAAGCTCTCCATAAAGGAGCTGTGATAAAAGACAATGTAAAAAATGATTGCCATGATAAATGCTGTTATTACATCGTAGAAAGAATGCTGTTTCACAAAAAGAGTAGATAAAATAATAAGTGATCCTATTATATCCATGATAATAACACCGACTTTATTAAATCTCTTACTGTGATGAACAGCTATCATGGTTCCAATTGAATTATAAACATGGATACTGGGCCAAAGGTTTGTTGGCGTATCGGTGCTATAAATAAACTGAACCAAATGAGTAAACACGTTATCCCTTGGCATAATGGCAGGTCTTAGGTTATGCATGTTAGGAAACAGCGTTGATATTATAAGGAATATTGTCATTCCTGTTGCCAGGAAAAAGAAATTCTTGTAATAATCCTCAACATCAAAAGACAACATAAAAAACAGTAGTGTAAGCGCCACATACGCAAACCACATAAAATATGGGATAATGAAGGCCTCTACAAAAGGAATATGGTCATCCACCACTGTATGTATCACCGCATAATGCGAAAACTTGTGTTTCTCAATAAGAATAAACCAATAAAGATAAATGGGCGCATATATAAAGATCGGAGTCGCAAGCTTTAAAAGATCACGAAAGGTCTCTTTGTTCATACTCCTTCCCGTCCATTCCTCATATAATTTTTTCATAATAATCCCTCACAGGCATCTGGCAGCCAAATGCCTAAAAACAATGAAATAAAACCTTCGATTACTCTACCACAATAATTCAATTAATTAAAGTGGAAAATCTTCTGTAACAATTTGTAGCCAGCAAGAGTAATCTTTCTTCCTCCCTTACCTGGAAGGTAGATATATGTTCCTTCTATGCTGTATCTGATCTTAAGATACAGGAGGTAGTTCTTTTCCTTGATGTATTCCAAAAGTTCTTTTCTCTTGGCAAGATTCTCTTTGGTATCCTCAGTAATCAAAAGAACTGATGAAATAGCGGTAATGATCTCAAGGTAATTGAACATGTATTTATGACGCTCTTTCTGGGAGCGGATCATACCATAATTCTCTACATAATAGTCAACCATGAGCTTGTTAACACGAAGCTGCTGATCAATTCTAGAGAGCATAATCTTCTGATTAACTGACTGATCCTCACGACCAATGTAATAATAGTAGAAATTAACATCCAGATAGTACATTGTCTTAACAAAAGGAAGTGGATTAAATACATAAATATTATCTACATAGAAGGTATGCTCAGGGAGCTTAAGTCCGCATTGCTGTAAGAGTTTTGTTCTAAAGATAACAGAGTGCATTAAAAGGTAATGTCCCTTAGGTGTTCTCTTAATATCTTTCCAGGTAAAGAGCTGCTCAATAGGGAACATTGTGTTGTATCTCATTACCTTGTGTCTCTTCTCTCCAACCTTGTTATAAACAAAGTTACTGATAAGAAGATCAAGCGTTGTCTCTCCTCCAGCAAGTTCTGAAAGAGTTGATAAAATTTTGCGATACGCAATCTCTTTTACCCAGTCATCTGAATCAACGACCTTGAAATATAGACCTGTAGCATTTTCTATACCTGCATTAACTGCACTGCCGTGTCCGCCATTGGGCTTATGGATAGCTTTGCAGATTGTAGGATACTTAGCAGCATATGCATCTGCTATCTCTGCAGTTTTATCCTTGGAACCATCATCTACAATCAGGATTTCTACATCCTCACCACCAACAAGAAGTGAATCAATGCACTTCTCCATATAGCTTTCAGAATTGTAGCATGGTACAGCAATTGAAAGTAATTTCATTTCTAAATAAACTCCTTAAATCTATATATTATCTGAGCCTTGTGCTCTCAAATTTCTCCATAGTGTTAAGACATGTACGAAGATCATTGTATCTGTCGTATACATCGCCTTCATTGACAACCACTCCAAGAGATAAAGCCATAATATCAATCATCTCATTGGTGATCGTAGGTCTGAGTTTGGATAAGATGTCATTCTTGTCAGCTGCAAGATCAGCATCCATAAACTCGATAACGAGTGGATCAAGATTAAGTTCCTGAGCCTCTTCATCCACGCTCTTATCCATTACCTGTGAATGCTTGTAGGGCTCTTTCCTGAACTTTTCTCTCTCTGTAGCAATATGTAACTTCTCTGTAGTTTCTGTCACAGGACCTACTGAAATATCTTGCTGCGGCTTCACAATATTTTCATCATCTTGTGGCCTGTTTACTATATCAGTCTTGTCTTTTGCTACCTCTACAGGTTTGTCAAGAGATACTGCTCCTGGTTCTACCTTTTCAAAGCGATACTTCTGAGTAACATCAGGATATTTAACATGATCAACCTCAGACATAAACATATCTAAAGGCCTCACATAAACCTTATAGTCCCCATAAAGAGCCTGGTAAACTACCATTTCCTCTCTCGTTTCAGAATGAATGGCAATAGAAATTATCTGATACAGTTTGTTCTTGAAATGTCTATATAATTCCTGCGGTACTGGTCTTGGTCTGTTCACAACTATCCTCCATACTAAATATACAGTTATATACAAGATATAGTTGCAAAATACCCACGCAACCTTTTCCTAGTATAATCCCATACCTTCATTATTTCAAATCCCCAAAACGTTTAAAGTGGTAAAAAGCCTTTATTTACCCGCTGTGCACTTGATGATCACCATTTCTACGCTGATAACATAATCGAGTTTACCAGTCTTAACAGCTTCATCATTGCCAGCACAAAGCTCCAGAGTTTCGACAAGTTCTTCTCTGGAATATCCCTTTGCCCAGTTTATATACTTGCCAACAAGAAATGGTGCCAGTTTTACAGCACTTGCTATAGAACCATTGTCCCTTCTGTTATCGCTCATTTCTTTTACCTGAAGCATCAGGTTAAACTGCCTTGTAATAAGGGCCAGTATCTTAGCAGGCGGTTCCTTAAGGGCAAGAAGGTCATAGTATAGGTCAATGGCTCTTTTTTGATTTCTCTCTACTATGGCATCTGTCATGGCAAAGATGCGGTTTGTAAGCCAGTTTGCACAGACAGCTTCTATATCCTCTTCTGTAATCTCGCTTTTATCCATGCAATAGCAAATTAGCTTTTCAAGCTCCGTGCTAATGTTGGACATATCAGTGCCTACTCTGTCTATCATAAAGGCAAGTGCCCTTGGAGAAATGCTCTTGCCCTCGCTCTTGACCTTACCTGCAATCCAGGTCTTTAAAATGCCCTCATCCTGCTCATCACAACACATCTCAAAGCCAGTCTTGGATACAGTCTTGTAGATATCTTTACGCTTGTCTACTTCCTTTTCTGCAAAGATAAAAAAGGTAGTTTCAGCTGGAGCCTTCAGATAATCTGCCAGTTCAGGGCATCCGTTTTTGAAAAAGCCACTATTTTCTATAAGGATAACTCTCTTATCTGACAAAAAAGGCATTGTCTCAGCCATATCAATAATCTCTCCAGGATTAAGATCATTTCCTTCATACCTGGAAAAATTCATTGATGCCATATCTCCTGAAAGTGCCTTAACAAGCTTATCCCTGTTCTGATTTCTAAGGTAGGCTTCCTCCCCATATATCAGATAGCACTGCTTAAAAGTGGCATTTTTTATATCTTCATTTATTTGTCTTTGTTTTACTGGAAAATCTGATGTCTTAGCCGCCATTTTTTACACTCCAATTAATATGTTAACACAGAGCGCGTAAAATTCACATTATTATCGTCATAGCGTTCGTTATTATAGAAATTCCCTTATCATCACTTTCTGCCCTGACACAGTCACAGTAATTGCTCCTGACCTGTCAGTCCTATATATTCTTGTACTACCTCCATCAAAGCGCTCCAGAAGTTCTTTGTGAGGATGACCGTATCTATTATCTATGCCGCAGCTTATTAGCGCAATCCTTGGATTCAGATAATCAAGCATTTCCTTGCTTGTACTATTCTTAGAACCATGATGAGCCACCTTTAGGAGCGTTATTTTCTGAAGCATTTCCTGATTACCTTTTATATCATCTAATAAATGCCTTTCTCCTTCCCCCTCCACATCACCGGTAAACAGTGCGGAGAAATCTTTATACTTCAGATACAGAACTGAAGAATAAGCATTAGCTCCTTCTACATTCATCTTGCTCACAGGATTAAGGCACCTTATTTCAACAGCAGAATTGATCCTATCTTTGCAGCTGATATAGCTTACAGGAATATTAAGATCTTTTGCCCTATCTATCAGCCTTTTATAGTTCTCACCCTTTGAAGCTTCAGAAATATCAGGCATTACAAGATTTTTAATCCTGATCCCACCATTTTCCATATCATCCATTATTTCAAAAACACCAGATATATGGTCCTCATCCTCATGCGTTATAAAAACTGCGTCAAGAGTTCCTATTCCTTCATAATACAGATAAGGAATTATAGTATACTTGCCTATATCCTTTTTATCAGTGCTTCCTCCATCTATCAAATAATTTTCTCTTCTGGTCCTTATAACTATGCCATCACCCTGTCCTACATCTAGCATTGATATCTGGAGCTCCGGTTTTGGATCAAGCAAAAGAAAAGTCAGAGAAACTCCAAGTATTAGAACTCCCCACTTGTAGTTTTCTCTATTTCGCGTTCTCTCTATCATGGTCACAAAAGCAAGCAGTCCCAAGACATAAATAAGAATCTGCAGCTTGCTGGCATGACCAAGATACAGTTTACCAACAGGAAGTCTTGCTGAAAGCACGCTCAAGGCTTCATACCATTTAAGGATCAAATGTATCATAGCACTCACAATGGCAATTCTGGTGTTTAATACAAGTCCTAAGACCATAAGTATTATTCCCAGGATCATAAGGGGCGCCATCAGAGGCAGTATAAAAAGATTTAAAAATACCGACTGTATTGGATAAACATAATAAAAGCACATATACACAGGAACTGTAGCAAGAAAAATTGACAAGCCTGCGATCAGACTACTCTTTACATAGTTTTGTGTTTTTTTGAATAGCCCCTCTTTTTTGTCATCTGCAAACTTTAGGCGACTACATTTTTCTTTTGGAAGCAGTTTAATTACAGCTGGCATGATATATCCAATTCCAACTATTGCCCCAAAGGAGAAAAGAAAACCGCTGTTACACAAATACAAGGGCTGCTCAATAAGAAGTAGTAGCTCCACCAGAGAAAGGGCAGATAAAAGATCATAGGTTCTTCCAATCACCTTAGCCAGAAGGCTTAAAGCAAACATAACAATTGCTCTTGCTGCGGACGAGCTCATCCCACACATTTGTCCATAGAAATACATTAATATAACTGGCATAAGCGCCCTAGGGATCATGGGTAGCCTTAGTCTTTTTAGTAGCCTGTAAAGGCCCATGCCCAGAATAGAAATATGAAGGCCACTTACAGCCAGAATATGTATTATTCCAGCGTCCTTGTAGAGTCTTTTGGTATTCTCATCCATAAAGGCCTTATCTCCTAGAAGTATCGCTTTCATAACAGATGAATCTTTACTATCAAGATTTTCATCAAGTACCTTTTCCAGGCTATACTTTATCTGATAAAGTGTCTCATATACTTTATTCTCATTTCCTGCTCTTTTAATTATCCGAGCATCTTTTATCCTATATTCAATTTTAAGTGTTGAATAATAAAGGCGAGAGTCAAATTCACCAGGATTTCTCCCGGCAGAAAAGGATTTAACAAGGCCAGACACCATTACGTATTCACCTACCTTAGGTTCCTTATAATCCTCTTTAGACATATAACATTGAATGTATTTATTGCAAAGGCTTATCTTTCTCTCTTGTGGAATGATATAGAGTACAGGTGATAATTCTCCCAAATAATCGACACGGTATTCCTTGCGGTCAACCATGCCAACTATTTGTATTTTATTACCATCTTCCTTTGAATGATCAAAAAGGTGATCAGATAAAAAGAATTCAAGATATAAATAGACAATCGCCGTTATTACTAATGATAAAAAGCATAACGGTCGTTTCATATTATTAGTTTTCCTTATTTAGTCGATGAGATCCAAATTTCTCTCATAGGATCCATTTATAAGATAGTCCATATAAGTAAAGGCTGATTCACCATTTACCGAGAAAACAACCTTATTTATATTTGGAAGCTCTGTAAGTGTATTTACTACAGAATAAATAGCCACTTCAGCAGAAACCGAATTGGGCTGATATAAAAATGCGCTGTCAAAATCAATATAGCAGACTCCGTCTTTAACGTTGATACTCTTAACCTTGGCATCTTTGGAAAGCGTTGGAAAGGCAATATCCGTGTTAGGTCCACTTATAACCTGCTCTACAGCAAGCTTCTCCATTGAGATATTACTGTTATATACAACAGATCTATAAACCGGAACAAGCTTTGTTCCGTCGCTGCTTGCAAAAAAGAGCTTTAGTTCAACCTTTTCATAGGTATTGATCTCATTACCAGCATTATAAATGAAAGTATCAGCAGACATGTTACCGATAACATTGCCATAATGGTCAGTTATAGGAGTACCCTCAATCTGAAAAGACACATATTCGATACTGTCAAGCTGAGTAAAGGTTCTTACTATTGCTGCCCTATCCAGAATTTCTATGGTTCTTCCAAGTTCCAGATAATTGGGGTTAAAATTTAAAGTCAAAAGTTTATCGTGAAGTGAATACCCTATAAGCTCTATTCCTCCGGAAATAGGAGCTTCATACTGCATTCTGTCAGGCATCTCTTTTAATACACTGATAAGTTCAGTAATTGCAGCATCAGAATCATCCATAGAAGAGGTCAGCTCATAGTCCTGAGAAATAATCCCTGTCTCGCTCGCATTGACATAGTAAACCTTTATGGTCTTGTCTGAAGTTGCCGTATTTTTCCCGCAGCCTGCCCCCATAAACAAAACCATTAAAAGCGCAGGGATAAATCCAAAACGAAGTATTAAGTTTTTAACATTTATTCTTCCTGTCATTGCTTCTTCCCTGAATTAAATAGCGGAATCTTGATAGTAAAGGTTGTGCCCTCACCCAAAGTGCTCTTTACATCAATTGACCCTCTGTGCATCAATACGGCATTTCGCGCAATTGCAAGGCCAAGACCTGTGCCACCAATCTCTCTGGACCTTGACTTGTCTACCCGGTAAAATCTCTCATAGATATGATCAAGAGCCTGCTCAGGAATTCCCACTCCTGAATCAATAACATCCATATAAAAATACTGATGATCTGCATCAAGTTCAACTCTTACAAATCCATTTTTCTTGTTATACTTAATAGCATTCTCAACAAGGTTCATGATAACAAGAGATATCTTTACCTCATCGATTTCAGCTGTAATAGCCCTCTTACTGTCAAGAACAAGTTCAACATTATGTTTCCTGGCAATAGGCCTCATTCTCTTTAATACACCCTCTGTTAGATCAACTACATCAACCTCTGTTATAACAAGGCCAGCTGAAGTCTTGTCCATTCTTACAAGAGCTAGCAGATCGTTGATTATCTTATCCTCTCTGTCTATCTCATGGCCTATATCCTTCATAAATTCCCTATAGACCTCATTGGGAACATCTTCCTGAGCCAAAAGAGAATCCGCCAGAATCTTGACTGATGTGATAGGGGTCTTGAGCTCATGGGATACGTTTGATACAAATTCCTGCCTGGAGTCATCTAGCACCTTCATCCTGCGAAGAAGTGCATTAAAGGCCTTGATGATCTGCTCTGTCTCCAGATAGTTTGGTCCAACAATAGGCTTATCTGTATAGCCTTCCTTGATATCATTGATAGCAGCTGTAATTCTGTCAAAGGGCTTGTACAAGGCATATGAAACTATAGCCGCATAAGCTATGATCACCACAACAATCAGAATTTCAATTGTAGTCGCTCTTCTGTCCAGGATTTCCAATGTTGTAGCAATTGTGTCAGTAGAAACACTTGTAAGAAGAACACCTCTTACAACCTCACTACTATCACCTTTTTCAGATACATCCTGTTCTTCTATAAGCTGAGTTTCAATAATAGGTGTGATCAACTCTATATAGCCATTTCCTTGATCGTAGCTGGACATAGTTCCCTTTGAACCAGTCTTCAAGCATTTTACAACTTCTTCTGAAATAATGGTCTTACCCTGGCTGATGCTATAGGTGTCCTTAACAACCTTAAGGTCGTCATTTATGACCATCACACGTCCATCATAAAGATTAGCCAGCATATCTAGCTCTGCATTTATCACTTCAGAGGATGGATCCTGCAAGTAATTGTAAACAATAAGGTGATTAGCCAAGATCTTAAGCTGAGTCTGAACCTCGGTAGATTTGACACTGACAGCACGATCTTCATAGCTAGCCAGGATTATCTTGTGCATGAAAACACAAGATAGTAAACCTGTGATAGCTACTACTATAAAGAATCGCACTCTAAGACTATTTAGAATGTTCTTGATTTTTAATTGTTTAAAGATTGTTATAATGCTATTTACTATATTTTTCATAAGGTCAACTTATCAAGCCTGGAAATAATAGCCACTTCCCCATTTAGTGCGAACATATCTTGGCTCGCTTGGGTTTGGCTCTAATTTCTCACGAAGTCTTCTGATGTGAACATCTACAGTTCTTACATCTCCAGGATAATCGTTTCCCCAGATAGTGGTCAAAAGCTCTTCTCTTGAATAAATCTTGCCAGGGTTTGATGCAAGAAGTTCTAAAAGCTCATACTCACGGCTTGTTACATTGATTTCTCTGGTTCCCACAAATACTCTTCTGTACTCTTCATGGAGCTTAAGATCACCGTAAGTAATAACACCCTTATTCTCTGAGCTCTTATTGGCTCTACGCATGATAGCCTTGATCCTGGCCTTAACCTCAAGAATGTTAAAAGGCTTGGTAATATAATCATCCGCTCCGTATTCAAGGCCAAGTATCTTGTCCATGTCATCGCCCTTGGCTGTCAGCATAATGATTGGAACATTTGAAAATTCTCTGATCTGCTGGCATACTTCAAAGCCAGACATAACTGGAAGCATAACATCCAGAAGAATGATGTCATAGTTACTAGTTCTCGCCTTATCGAGAGCTTCCTGTCCGTCATAAGCACAGTCAACTTCAATATCATCCTGCTCAAGACTAAACTTAATGCCCTTAACTATTATTTTCTCATCATCTACTACTAGCGCCTTTTTACCCATTTCTCCACCATTTCTATACTGTTATATGATCCTTGATCTTAGAAAACAGCTTATCTTTGATGCCTGATACCTTCATGATATCTTCTATACAAGTAAAATTGCCATTTTCCGAGCGATAATCTACAATCTTGCCGGCAATCCCATCGCCTATACCCGGCAAAGTCTTGAGTTCGTCAATTGTAGCCCTATTTATATTAACAAGACTACCATCACTTACCTGAGAAGAACAATTTCCAAGACTTCCATCAATAGCACTGTCAAAAGGCCTGCCATCAGCCAAAGCTCCTGCCGCCTCTTCCTTAGTTGGAATCTGCAACTTGATACCATCTGATAAAGGAGCTGCCAGATTAACAATGGTCTTATCAGCATCTTCCGAAAAACCACCAGCAGCCTCTATAGCATCAACAGCCCTATGCCCTTCCTTAAGGTAATAGACTCCAGGTTCGTTAACTGCCCCACAGACAAATATTACAAGTTCCTTGTCAGAAGTTCCACCATCACTAGTTTCACTCGCATCAGATTCATTTTGACTCGCTAAAGCCTCATTATCATCATCCGTTATCTGTATACTGGCACTTTCTAAACTGTCATCAGTTAAAATAACCTCTGATGAATCTGCCCGTCTACATCCTGTAAGTACCATCATCAGTACTAATACTGTTATTAAAATATTACGCATGTTTCCTCCATCAGAGGACCCCGCCATGCATTATCTATTTTATTTTATTAAAGAAAATAAAGCAACTCCATTAGAAATTATGTCGCTTTGTGCTATCTCAGTCACTATCCTCTGTAAGCCCCGCTGTGATAGCCTCATCATCAGGATCAGGAATAGTCTCTTCCACATAGCTCTCACCTGTAGCCTGAGTCATGATGCTTTCAGATACCTGTTTGAGAGTTGAATTACAATCCTCTCCATTCCATATCTTGGTAAAAGCTATTTCAAGTTCCATCCATAGATTGCTGGTTTCAATAGTCTTGGGCATAGGAACTGAATCATTGTAAACATTTAAGAATGTTGAAATGTTACTGTCGTTGTATCTTACTCCATAATGAGCAGCAATCTTGCCACTGTTGGTATAAATATCGCCTGAATTATCATTGCACAGAAATCTGGCTACTGCATTGGCTTCTGTAATGTGCTCCGTATATCCATTTACTACAATGCAGTTAGTAACTGACATTGTCCTCGTGCCGAAGTCACTTGTAAGCCCTGGCATATCTGCAACAGCAAACTCATAAGGACATTCTCCCGCATCCTGTGCTTCCTTGATCTTGGCGAGAATATCAGTAGTTGCAACGGTAAATACTATCTTGCCGTCTATGAAATCACTAACTACCTTGTCATAGTCAATATCATCTGCATCTATAGCAAAGAACTGGTTAAGCTGCTGATAAATTTTCATGCAGCTGATCGTATCTGTATTATATATGTCAATCTTGCTGACATCATCACCAGCTCTTCCGCCAACATTCATATAATTCCCTACAAAAAAGTAGTTGTAGAAAATATCTGTTACATCCCACTTAAACACCGCTTCAACCTGCTCAGGGGCGTTATAGCTTTGTGAAAACTTCAAAATATCAGATATTGTAAGAGGAAGGCTCTTTTCAACCTCTTCATCAATCATAACCTGTGTTATCTCTGTACTGGTCTCAGTTGTGCTCTCATCTGATGCACCTTCTGATGCGCCTTCTGATGAACTGTCTATGGCGTTCTGAGCAGCCTCTCCGTCAGCAGCATCTATCTCTGACTGCATATTCTCAACAGCCATTTCTTCCAGATAAGTCTTGTTGTATACAAGAGAACTTGTTTCAAAATACAAAGGATAGGCTATATATCTGTTGTCATAGATTACTGAGCTGATAGCTGCATTTGGAAACATTTCCTCAGAAAGGTAATCCTCCCCGTCTGTAATCTCCATAGCAAGTCCAGCCAGATAGGCCTTTTCCAATGAATCATTTGTTATTATAAAAAGATCAGGGTAATTATCATCTGTAAGAGAAGCCTTATTGATTTCTTCAAGATATTCCAGACCGGAAACAAGAACAGGCTCTATACGAACACTTTTATTACTCTCTGAATAGGCTACCGCTCTACTCTGAAGGTAGCTGGTAAGCGAGTCATCCGTATACCATAATCTAACTGTTGTCTTATTCCCTGGAAATAGCGAACGATTTTCAAAAATGCTCTGTCCCGAGCGGGCATACACCATGGTGCCCGCAAGGGTACATGCTATTAGTATAATAGAAAAAATTCTGATTCTTAATTTCATACAGACTCCAGACAAGATCTCAAAATGCCGATCATGTCATCCACATCCTCTTTCGTAATAATAAGAGGTGGAACAAATCTGATTATATTAGAACCGGCATTTATCAGGATCAGTCCCCTGTTAAGAGCCCTTCCAATCACCTCCGAAACAGGCCTGTCAAAAACAAGACCCTGCATCAGACCCGCACCTCTTCGGTCAACTATGAAATCATACTGATCCCTAAGCTCATCTAAGCGCTTTTCTAAATAAGGAGCAACTTCTTTCACATTCTCTATTATATTGTCCTGTTTAAATAAATCAAGTACTTTACTGACAGCTGTACAAGCAAAAGGGTTTCCTCCATAGGTGGTTCCATGATCACCGGCGGCTAGAGAATTTGCCCCTACTTTCTCAGTCATAAGAAATGCTCCAACAGGAACTCCACATCCAAGTGCCTTGGCTGTGGTCATGATATCAGGCCTTATTCCATATTTCTGCCAGGCAAACATGTAGCCTGTTCTCCCCATTCCGCATTGTATCTCATCAAGGATCAGGAGAATATCTTTTTCATCGCACAATTTCCTAAGTCCTGACAAAAACTCCTCTGTAGCAGGGTGAATGCCGCCTTCTCCCTGAACTGTCTCAAGGATAATAGCGCATGTTCTATCAGTAACATTTTTATAAACGCTACCAAGGTCATTTAGATCAGCAAACTTAATATTCCCGATCATTGGTTCAAAGGCTTCTCTGTAATGGGGATTTCCTGTAACAGATAATGCACCGAAGGTCCTTCCATGGAAGGAATGGTTCATAGCAATGATCTCCCCGTCATTTTTGCCTGTTTTATTATAATAGTACTTTCTGGCAGCCTTTAAAGCGCCTTCTACTGCCTCAGCTCCACTGTTTGTAAAAAAGACTCTGTCCATTTTCGATACATCTTTTATCTTTTTGGCAGCTTCTATTGCAGGTACGTTATAATAATAGTTTGATGTATGAAGAAGCTTGTCAATCTGGGCTTTAAGGGCATCATTATACTCTTTATTATTGTATCCAAGGGCAAAAACAGCTATTCCCGAAACAAAATCAAGATACTTTTTGCCATCTGTGTCATATAAATAAGCTCCATCTCCCCTGTCTAGTACAATCTGATACCTGTTGTAGGTATGAAGAAGTGCCTTTTCTGCCTCATCAATATATTTCTGCATTGTCTCGCTCATTTTGTCATCTCCTTACTCTAATCATGATCATGGAGTCCGCACTATCAGGCCTCTTTTGCAAGCTCATTATCAGACATAAACATTGTTCCAACTCCCTTGTTTGTAAAGATTTCAAGAAGAAGGCAATGTGGAATTCGCCCATCCAGGATATGCACCTTATTAACGCCTTCTCTTATGGCATTTGTGCAGTTATTAAGCTTGGGAAGCATTCCACCGCCAATGTTTCCGCTTGCAATAAGAGCATCTGCTTCTGAACAGGTAAGCCTTGAAATAAAGGTAGACGGATCTTTGATATCCTTGTACACACCCTCGATATCTGTCAAAAAAGCCAGCTTGTCTGCCCCAACAGCCTTGGCAATCGCGCAGGCAGCATCATCAGCATTTATATTGTAGGTATCAAAATTATCGTCAAAGCCAACTGGAGCTACAATTGGCAGGTAATCATTATCAAGAAGGTCAAATAAAACCTTGGGATCAACCTTATCAACCTCCCCTACAAAGCCTATATCCTTCCCATCAGAGAGCTTTTTGGTAACATGTAAAAGACCTGAATCCTTACCGCTTATACCTATTGACTTAACTCCCAACTCCTGAACCATAGTCACAAGCTGCTTGTTAACTCTTCCAAGGACCATTTCCGCTATTTCCATGGTTTCCGCATCAGTTACACGAAGTCCATTTACAAACTCTGCCTCTTTGCCAACCTTAGAAACCCAGTTACTGATCGCCTTGCCGCCACCATGAACTATAATAGGCTTAAATCCAACAAGTTTCAAAAGAGTAACATCCGTTATTACACTTTTTTGAAGTTCCGGATTGCTCATGGCGCTTCCACCATATTTAACAACTATGACCTTTTTATTAAACTTCTGTATATAAGGAAGGGCCTCCACAAGCACCTCTGCCTTTTTTAGTACTTCCTGCATATCCTTATCCATAGCACTCCTCCTACAATATAATCTGATAGCACAGGTTATTTTTCCCTGTCAGCTTCTGTAATCTGCATTTATCTTGACGTAATCATAGGTAAGATCGCATCCCCATGCAGTAGCAGATGCATTTCCCTCATTCATATCCACAAATACTGTAACAGCGTCAGCCTTCATAATCTCAAGAGCCTTGTCCTCATCAAAAACGATAGGTGTTCCTTTATCAAAAACCTTGAGCTTTCCATACTCACTTTCAAAATAAAGCTCCACATCATTCTGGTCGAATTCTGCTCCAGAATAGCCCATGGCACATAAAAATCTTCCAAAGTTAGCATCACAGCCGTAAATAGCGGCCTTTGACAGATTAGAACCAACTATGGCTCTTGATAATATCCTTGCATCCTGCTTATCCCTTGCATTTACGACCTTGGCCTCAAAAAGCTTACTTGCACCTTCTCCATCTGCAGCCATTTTCTTGGCAAGATACTCACATACAAATAAAAGAGCTTCCTTAAATGTGTTGTAGTCATCTGCCTTTTCAGTTATCTCTTTGTTTCCAGCAAGGCCATTAGCCATGCATAAAAGAGTGTCATTTGTAGATGTGTCTCCATCTACAGTGATCATATTAAAGGTATCCTTTACAACGTCACTTACAGCCTCCTGCAAAAGAGCTTTGCTGATCGCAAGGTCTGTAGTAAGGAAGGCCAGCATAGTGCACATATTAGGATGGATCATTCCTGATCCCTTGCTCATTCCTCCAAGTGTAACTGTCTTGCCATCTATTTCAAAAGATACAGCAACCTCTTTATTAACTGTATCAGTTGTCATTATTGCCTTGGAAGCATCAGTGCCAGCCTTAATGCTGCCATCCAAGGTCTTACTCATTGCCTCAACTCCCGCTACCAGCTTGTCTACTGGAAGCTGCATTCCTATTACTCCAGTAGAAGCAACAGCAACAGTATTATAAGGAACATCAAGATATTCCTCACAAGCCCTGGCTGTGGCCTCGCAAGCATCGAATCCCTCTTTTCCTGTGCAGGCATTGGCTATGCCAGAATTTACAACAACTGCCTGCATTGGATCCCCAGATTCAACAATCTTTTTATCCCACATTACGCAGGCTGCCTTAACAACGTTTGAAGTAAAGGTTCCTGCGCATACACAAGGCTCCTTGGAATAAACAAGAGCCATATCTGTCCTATCCTTATATTTTATCTGCGCCATAGCGCTTGTAGCTTCAAACCCTGTCGCAGCTGTAACTCCGCCTTCTATAACCTTCATTTCATCACCCATCCTTTTTTCTGAAATCAGCTAGGGAACAAATACAGTCTTATTCTCATCATTTAGAACAAAGTCGTAATAATTCATATCATCCCTGAGAGTCCAGTTCATTTTTTTCCAAAACTTATTACCAACCTCATTTGTCACAAACGCATTAAGGCAAACCTTGTTTATCTTCTCCTTTTTAAGCTGCATGCAGCAAAAGTTCACCATTTTTTTGCCTATACCGTGCATTCTGTACTGCTCGCTCACGCAAACATGGTAAAAACAGGCTCTTCTCCCGTCGTGGCCGCATAAAATAGCGCCCACTATTTTTCCGTCCTCCACATCTACTGCGCTGGTAGTAGGATTTCTTTTTAAAAAGATATCAATTGATTCTCTGGAATCATCTAAAGTCCTAAGCCCAAATCCATGGATTGAATTCCACAGGGCATAGACCTGGTCATAATCTTCAATTGTCATTATACGTACCATTTATGTCTCTCCCCTTATGGACATTTTGGAACAAGTTTAAGCCCTGCTGTCTCGTTTAATCCAAACATAATATTCATATTCTGAACTGCCTGACCTGCTGCGCCCTTTACCAGATTGTCAATTGCACCCATCATGATGATCCTGCCGGTTCTTGCGTCAATCTCAAAGCCTATATCAACAAAGTTGCTGCTCTGCACCCATCTGGTCTCTGGGTAAACGCCATCCTTCAACAATCTGATAAAAATCTCATCCCCATAATACTTCTCGTAGGCCCTTCTAATATCCGAAGAATCTGGAAGTTTACCATCCTTTTTTACAAGTGATGCATATTCTGTAGCAAGAATGCCTCTATTCATAGGAACCAAGTGAGGAGTGAAATTTATCACCATTTTTCTTCCGGCAGCGTATCCAAGCTGTTCTTCTATTTCAGGTGTATGTCTGTGGCTCGCAACCCCATACGGCTTGCAGCTCTCATTGACCTCGCAAAAGAGATTTGCGACCTTGGCGCCTCTTCCTGCCCCTGTCACGCCACTTAAAGCATCAACAATAAGTGTGTCAGGATCAATCAGTCCTTCCTTTATAAGAGGGTAAGCAGTAAGAATTGAGCAGGTTGTATAGCAGCCTGGATTAGCCACAAGTCTTGCGCCCTTAATCTTATCTCTATTAATCTCGCAGAGTCCATAGACAGCCTCATCAATAAACTCTGGTGCCTTGTGCTCTATCTTGTACCATTCCTCATACACCTTCACATCCTTTAGTCTGAAATCAGCTGAGAGGTCAATGACTTTAACCTTATTAAGAATCTCCTCATTTATAAGAGAAGCACATAACCTCTGGGGGGTTGCTGTAAAGATCACATCCACCTTATCTGCAAGTTCTTCCATATTATCATCAAGGCACTTGTCATCTATTATAGAAAAAAGACTTCCAAAAACATTAGAGAACTCTTCTCCCACATAGCTTTTGGAGCCATACCATACAACTTCTGCCTCAGGGTGACCTAAAAGGATCCTGGCAATTTCTGCCCCTGCATAACCTGTTGCACCAATAATTCCAACCTTTATCATCTCTTGCATCCTCTCACATATAGTATTTGGAACTAAGAATAATATTTTTCAGTATACGACCACAAATTGTATTATGCAATAGAAAATTTAATATTTATGCATCACTTTATGTATTTTTTAAATATTTATGCATTTTATATTGCATTTTATACATTTTTGTTTTATATTGATTTGGAAGCAACTATTTAGTGAACGTTTTTAGCTTACATTTTAATAGTTGGGGAAGTCGTACATATATAATAATAAACGATTAAATAATAAGAAGAAAGATGAGGTTACGATAATGGCAAAAGAAAAAGTTATTCTTGCATACTCTGGTGGTCTCGATACTACAGCTATCATTCCATGGCTCAAGGAGAATTTTGATTACGAAGTAGTCTGTGTCTGCATTGATTGCGGCCAGGAAGAAGAACTTGACGGTCTCAATGAAAGAGCTCTTAGCTGTGGTGCCAGTAAGCTATACATTCTTGATGTTGTAGATGAATTCTGTGATGAATACATTGTTCCTTGCGTTCAGGCTCATGCTGTATATGAGAACAAGTACCTTCTCGGCACATCCATGGCACGTCCACTCATTGCCAAGAAACTTGTAGAAGTTGCCAGAAAGGAAGACGCTGTTGCAATCTGCCACGGAGCTACAGGAAAAGGCAATGATCAGATCCGTTTTGAGCTTGGCATAAAGGCTCTAGCGCCTGATATCAAGATCATCGCAGCCTGGAGAAATGACAAGTGGACCATGGATTCTCGTGAATCAGAGATTGAATACTGCAAGGCACATGGAATCAATCTTCCATTTTCTGCAGACTCAAGCTACAGCAGAGACCGTAACCTCTGGCATATTTCACATGAAGGCCTTGAGCTTGAAGATCCTTCACTTGAGCCCAATTACAAGCATCTCTTAGTTCTGGGCAAGACTCCAGAAGAGGCTCCAGACGTTCCTACAACTGTCACTATGACCTTTGAGGGCGGTGTTCCTAAGTCCGTCAATGGAAAAGAGATGAAGGTTTCCGATATTATCCGCACTCTCAACAAGCTTGGCGGAGAGAATGGAATTGGTATCGTTGATATCGTTGAGAACCGCGTTGTTGGAATGAAGTCCCGCGGCGTTTATGAAACTCCAGGCGGAACAATTTTATATGAGGCTCATCAGCAGCTTGAAGAGTTGATTTTAGACCGTGATACCTATACAATGAAGAAAGATATGGGCAACAAATTTGCCGATATAGTTTATGAAGGGAAATGGTTCACTCCTCTAAGAGAAGCTGAGCAGGCTTTTATTCAGTCAACACAGAAGTATGTAACAGGTGAAGTTACCTTTAAGCTCTACAAGGGTAATATCATTAAGGCTGGCACCAAGTCACCTTACTCTCTCTACAATGAGAGCATTGCATCTTTCAAGACTGGTGATCTCTATGATCATCACGACGCAGAAGGCTTTATCAATCTCTTTGGCCTTTCTTCTAAGGTTCGTGCCATGAAGATGCAGGAAGTAGAATCAAACAATAACTAAATGAATTCTTTGTTTCTTATAATCATATATTTGGTAATCACAAACTTTCTAGGGTTTGCCTTAATGGGAATAGACAAGCGGAGGGCCAGGAAAAATGCCTTCCGCATTCCTGAGGCAACCCTATTTTCAGTTGCCATAGTTGGGGGCAGCATCGGATCTATTATTGGAATGTTCCTTTTTAGACACAAGACCAAACACTGGTATTTCCTTGTTGGAATGCCTTTGATACTACTTATCCAGATTGGTCTTGTAGCTCTTTTGTTCTGGCTTCCAATATCTTTTAGCTTTATTTAAATATTTTTGGGGAGGATAGGAAAATGCATATTGCGGTATGCGATGACAACATAGCAGACAGAAAGCAAACAGAGAGGCTTTTGGGGAGGCAGTCTGACAGGTTTTTCAAGGAATCTGGCGAACGTCTTTATATAGACTCTTATGGTAATGTTGAAGCCTTTTTGCGCTATCCACAGATGTACGATGGCCTGTTTATCGATATGACAACAAGCACTCCTACCGGGTTTGAAATAGTTAAACTCTTACTGGACGCAGGGGTAGTTCGTCCAATAATACTGTGCGTATCAACTATTGATTACCGTAAGGAGTATGAAGAATCAGGTCTTGATATACCAAACCTGATGTTCATCGACAAGCCTATAAGAGTTGCAGAGCTTACAAGCACCATGGACGAGATTCGCAAAATTAAGGGCGACCCTATTCCAACACTGGAACTTAGAGGTAAGGAAGGTGCTTTTTACGCCAAAAACGACGATATAGTTTACGCCAAAAGAAAAGGCGCCGAAGTCATAGTACAGATTGCAGACGGCAGAACCATAACTCTTATTGATGATATTTACAACTTCTACGACCAGTGCGTTATCTTCCCGCAAATCTGCCCTATAAACGACAATGCCATAATCAATATAAATCACATCAAAAAGGTCGGTTTTGGCAAGGTTACTATGGATGATGACGAGAGCTTTAGGATCTCTCTTTCCTATAGAAATGCCATTTCCGAAGCTAGAGAAATAGTCAAGAATCTTAGCAATAAAAGCGATAGTTAAATTGTAATCAATGCATTTACTAATGGGTCAGTAAATGTTATTATCTAAAAAGATTTTTTACCAAATGGAGGCTTTATGAGTTATAAAATTGTAGTTGATAGTTGTTGCGACCTTCCATCAGAATACAGAAAAGACCCAAGATTTCAGATTATTCCACTTATCTTACAGATAGATGAGCATACTATTATTGATGACGAAACCTTTGATCAGGCAGATTATCTGGCCAAGGTAGCAGCTTCTGACAGCTGTGCCCGAACAGCCTGCCCTTCACCTGAGCTTTATATGAAGTCCTTTGTAAGTGATGCTGAGGATATTTACGTTGTTACCCTCTCTTCCAAGCTTAGCGGCAGCTACAACAGCGCCCTTCTAGGCAAAGACTTATATCTGGAAGAATACGGACACAAGAATATCCATATTGTTGATTCTCTTTCAGCATGCTGCGGCGAAGCTCAGATTGCTCTAAAAGCCATGGAACTGGCTGATAGCGGCATGTCTTTTGACAAAGTAGTTGAAGCTCTTGAGAAATTCAGAGACGAGATGCTTACTTATTTTGTTCTTGACTCACTGGAAACACTTCGCAAAAACGGCCGTCTTACAGGCGTCAAGGCCCTTGTAGCTACTACGCTCAATATCAAGCCTGTATGTTGCGGTGTTAAGGGGGAAATAGCCCAGAAGAGCCAGGGAATAGGCATAAGAAAAGCTCTTATCAAAATGACAGAGCTTGTTGCTGGAGAAATATTAAACCCGGAAGAAAAGACCCTTATGATAACCCACGTAAACTGCTACGAAAGAGCTGCAGTTGTTAAGGATCTCCTTCTTAAAAAGATTCCCTTTAGAAAGGCACTTATAGTAGATGCAGCAGGCGTAGCCACAACCTACGCAGGCGATGGAGGAATCGTAGTTACCTGCTGATTCTTTTGACGCTTTCGCCTTCTATCATATGGCCCTCGAGGATCATGATTCCCTGTCTGTACCTCTCTCCGCTTATCTTACGGATAAGGTTCAGGATTGCATTTCTACCCATCTCATAGGTATCAACTCCATAGGTGGTAAGCTTTATGTCGCATAACCCAGGGAAAAGATAATTATCATATCCTACAACGGATATGTCCTCAGGCACTCTATAACCACTTTCATTTAGTTTTCTAATAAGCATGCTTGCAGCCATATCACAGTTACAGAAAAAGGCTGTAGGCATCTTTTTTGGGAGTTTAAAGAACTTATTATAGTCCATCACTCCAGTTTCCAGATCCCTGTCATAAATGATCCAGTCACCCCTGTAGGGCTGCCCATGTTCCATAAGAGACTTGGTATATCCAAGATATCTGTCTGTAATAACTCCTGAAGCCAATATTGTTCCAACAAAGGCAATATCCTTGTGCCCCATGTCAAAGAGATAATTTGTCAGGCAATATGCTCCATTATAGCTATCAGATACAACCGCGTCCTCATCACCAGAGTGATTGCAGAAATCAAGAAAAACCATAGGAATTCCGCTCTGCTCCTTGATTGCAGAAAGGTACTCCTGATCAAGCCTTCCAACTACAACAATCCCCTCTATCTTTTTATCCTCAACAAGGCGAGGGATTACCTTATTTTTCTCATTATCAGCAGAAATAACTTCAAGCATAGTAAAACAGCCCCTATCCATGGCTATCTGTGATACCTGCTGATGCATTCTGGTATAAAAAGAGCTATACTCGCTCATGAAATTTTCAGAAATAAGAACACCAATGGTATAACTTTTATTGGAGAAATCCTGTTTTCTTGAAACAGAAGGAACATAGCCCATTTCATCAGCAAGAGCATGAATCTTTTCCCTAAGATCTTCACTCATACCCTTCTGTCCAGAAAGAGCCTTGGATACTGTAACTGTGCTAACACCTATTCTGTCTGCAATATCTTTAAGTCTAACTGTTTTTGACATACTTTTTCTCCTTTATTACGATAATAATAGTATAAACTAATTTTAAGTTGCAATGCACTAATTAATTTATCCAATATTATGCAAAAAGGACCATTTTATTTTATTCATTATTACATATTGCAAAATACATAATTTCTCATTCTTTTCATGGTATACTTAAATACAATAAATAAAAAGGAACAAAGGAACACAATGATCGCAGTACTAGCTTCAAATAAAAAAGAATTCATGACAAAACTTCTTACATCAGATATATTCGATAACTTTCTGGTAGAAGAAGCCACAATAGATACCTTCAACACCTTCCATATTGACGGTAATATCCATAAAGATTTCTACAAAAATGACGGCGAACTTTCAGATGACATGCCACTTTTAGATTATTCAAAATGGAGCGATCTAAAGGGAATCTGCTTTGACCTTATAAAGGGTAAAAGAACTCCTCTTTCTTTTAAATTCACTTTTCATCCGGGACAGGCAATGAAAAATGAAGTATTAGAAAAGGCTGGGCTTAACATAAACCCTGAAGACGTTCTCTTAGGTCTTAATATACGTTTTTCAAACGGCAATATCATACTTACAACAGGCTGCGCCTTTAGGGTCTTTTCACTAGATAAAACAATAGAAAAAGCCTGGGATGAATTCATCCCAAGCTTTCTTGAAAAATCTAATATTAATACAAAAGAATATGAATAAAACAACTCATCAGCTATGCCTGATACTTCTGTAAGATAGCAATAAGCTCATCATATTTAGGTTTTATCTCATCATACTTTTCCTTATAGCCATCCATTGAGCCGGCCCTTAAGATTTCAGTAAGATCACGGACTGGTGTAAGGAACCCTTTAAGTCCCAGGTTAGCGCCTACGCCCTTCAAAGTGTGTACTGCCTTAAAGGCTTCTGTGACATTCCCTTCTTCTAAAAATCTGGTCAGATCATTCATGCTCTGGTCATTCAAAAACTTGAACATAAACTTGGCAATGAGGTCCTCATTACCCATAAATCTGTCCAGGATTTCGTCCCAGTCTACACCCCACTCTATCAGTTCGGCTTTAAAAGCAGCATCCATAATCAAACCATACCTTTCACGAAAAAAAGTACAAATTCGAACTCATATAGTAATTGTATATCATATAGGTGTCAAAAGTCAAAACGCCTACATGCTTATTCTATAGAACTTAGTTTCTCCGCCTGATCAGCTGCTATGAGGCTGTCTATGATCTCATCTATATCTCCATCCATGATCTGATCAATCTTATAAAGAGTAAGGCCAATCCTGTGGTCTGTAACTCTTCCCTGATGGAAATTGTAGGTTCTGATCTTCTCTGATCTGTCTCCACTTCCTACCTGACTCTTACGAAGCTGAGCCTCATTGTTGTGCTTCTTTTCCTGCTCAAGTTCATAGAGCTTGGCTCTAAGCACTCTAAGTGCCTTAGCCTTATTCTGCTGCTGGCTCTTTTCATCCTGACAGGAAATTACTATTCCAGTAGGAAAATGAGTAAGTCTTACTGCAGAGTCTGTGGTATTAACGCACTGTCCGCCGTTACCAGATGCTCTGAAAACATCAAACTTGCAGTCATTCATATCTATCTCAACTTCCACATCCTCAACCTCAGGCATGATTGCAACTGTGATTGCAGAGGTATGGATTCTACCACCTGACTCTGTAGCAGGAATTCTCTGAACTCTATGAACTCCACTTTCAAATTTAAGCCTTGAATAAGCTCCATTTCCCTTTATCATAAAGCTCACAGTCTTGATGCCGCCAATACCGATATCTTCAACGCTCATGGTCTCCACACGCCAGTTCTGACGCTCTGCATATCTTGTATAAAGCCTGTACATATCTGCTGCAAACAAAGCTGCCTCGTCGCCGCCAACGCCCGCTCTTATCTCAACTATTACGTTCTTGTCATCATTAGGATCCTTGGGCAAAAGAAGAATCTTAAGGCGGTTCTCAAGCTCAGGAATCATGTCCTTGGCATTTGCAAGTTCTTCCTTGAGCATTTCCTTCATATCTGGGTCACTCTCTTCATCCAGCATCATAAGGCTCTCTTCCATGGTTTCCTTGCATTTTTTGTACTGGTTATAGCACTCTACAAGCGGCTCTAAGCTCTTTTGCTCTTTCATAAGCTTTCTGAATCTGTCCTGATCAGAGATCACAGACGGTTCATTAAGTTCCATACTAATATCTTCATATTTTCGTATTATATCTTCTATTCTATCAAACATATCCTTATCCTCTATTAGTCACTTCTTACAGGCATAAACATAATCATCCCAATAACGCTAATAGAAGCAGGCGCTTACAACCCTGTCGTTACCGCCAAGATCCTTTATCACCTGGATATCATGAAATCTGCCATTGGCCTCTAGCATTGATACAAGAGCTTCCCTCTGGTCATAGCCTATTTCCATCAGTAAATATCCGCTGGAATTCAAATACTCAGATGCCTTGTCTACGATTCTCCTGTAGAACACAAGGCCATCTTCATCTCCATCAAGAGCAAGCCTGGGCTCATAATCTCTTACTTCTGGAGCCAGCTCCTTAATTACCTCGCTGGCAATATATGGAGGATTTGAGACAATAATATCAAACTTGCCCATCCCTTCTGTAGGGAAAAGATCTGTCTTTATAAAGGTTGCTCTATTGGAAAGCCCAAGTTTATCCGCATTCTCCCTTGCAACCTCAAGTGCTCCTTCAGAAATGTCAGTGCACACAGCGCTTGTATTATTTGTATAATTTAAAAGACTTAGTGCTATGCAGCCTGAGCCTGTGCAGAGATCCATAAATCTCATTCCATCCTCAAGATATCTCATAGCCTCTTCCACTAAAATTTCTGTATCCTGCTCAGGAATAAGCACGTTTTTGTTAACACAAAAATCAAGCCCCATGAAGCTCCAGGAGCCAATTATATATGCAACAGGCTCACGCTCAGCCCTTCTGTCAATAAAGCCCAGATACTTCTCAGTGTCTGCGCCTGAAACCTCCAAATCAGGATGTGCCAAAAGGGTGCTGTGATCTGTTCCACACACATATTCCAAAAGGAGCCGGGCATCAAGCTTAGCTTCTGCAATCCCGGCTCTTTCTAATTTCTCTATTCCATTTATATATAAATCTTTGTAATTACTCATCTGTCTCTTCGTCGTCTTTTAACCAACTGTCGTCTATTTCGTAGCCAAAGGAGTCCTTTAGGAATTCCTTCCAGTCAAAAACAGCCTCTACTGATCTGATAGCAACCTCTATCATATCATCATCAGGCTCCTTGGTAGTCAGCTTCTGAAGCCAAAGTCCTGGTGCTGAGATCAGCCTTACAAGGAAGAACTCTGTTCTGCCCGCAAGTCTTATAATCTCGTAAGAGATTCCTGAAATAACAGGAATAAGAAGAATTCTGATCAGTACTCTAAGTGCATAAGAGTCTACTCTAATAAAGAAAAAGAGAATAATACTGATCACCATAACAAAGAGAATAAAGCTACTTCCGCATCTCTTGTGGAGTCTTGAACTCTTCTTGACATTTTTAACGGTGAGAGGTCTACCTTTTTCAATGCAGTTAATACACTTGTGTTCCGCGCCATGATACTGGAACAGTCTTCTAATATCCTTCATACAGGAAATAAGAAGAATATAGAGAATAAAAATTACTATTCTAAGCACGCCCTCAATGATAGCAATCACAGACTCATTTCTGATATATTTACCAAGCACCTCAGAAAGAGCATATGGAAGGACCATAAAAAGACCTATAGCAAAAAGGAAGGATACGATAGTAGTCACAACCATAAGGAAGGTATCCTCATGTCCTCCGGAAACCACATCAAGTTCTTCATCCAGCTTGGATGGCTTCTCTGGAGCCTCCTCATAAAAGGAAGAAGAAAAATTAAGTGACTTAAGTCCCAAAATAAGTGAATCTATAAAGACAAATATTCCTCTTACAAAAGGAATGCTAAGGAGCTTACTCCCATAAGCAAGACCATGATATTCATCTATCTCTACAGCTATTTCTCCATTGGGCTTTCTGACAGCAACAGCGTACATATCCTTGTTCTTCATCATAACGCCTTCAAGTACTGCCTGTCCGCCTATTCCTGAATAATGCTTAACCTTACGTCTCTTCATACACTACCTCAAGCTAAAATACTTTATTTTGTAAAAAGAAAAGAGGCCGAGGCTAATGCCTCAACCTCTTAAATTCTAATAGCTCAATCACTGGTTGTTCATGCCGTATTTCTTGTTGAACTTATCAATACGTCCACGAGCACTTGTAGCCTTCTGCTGGCCAGTATAGAATGGATGGCACTTTGAGCAAATTTCTACGTGAATCTCGCTCTTTGTTGATCCAACTGTGAATGTGTTACCGCAGTTGCAAGTAACAGTGGCCTGATGGAATTCTGGCTGAATGTCCTGTCTCATCTCTTCTCACCTCTCTATATACAAAAAATCTTCTAATTAACTATAGTTACCGCTGTCCACAACAGCTATATAAATATAACATACTTATGCTATATTCGCAAGTACTTTTTATAACGATTTATTATTATGCTACATTTTCTGTAGGAACAACGCCTGTAGAAGTGTAGTTCTTGTAGGCCTTGTTCATCTTATATGTTGTAACAACAGCATATACACCAGCTACAATAATAAGCCAGCCGCCGCCAGTATGAAGAACAAATATACAGATCACAAAATTAAAGATACTGTATGCAAGCAGTATAACAGAAGCTATAAAGCTCTTCTTCCAATGAATTATACCACCAAGCACTCCAAGAATAACCGCGTCAATTGGGAAACCACCGCCAACAAGCTGCGCAATAAGTGTGATTGCTGCGCATACATAGCAGATTATAGCACATGCATTAGCATTCTTTTTCTGTTT
This sequence comes from Butyrivibrio sp. INlla14, assembly GCF_900102515.1. Classification (GTDB taxonomy): domain Bacteria; phylum Bacillota; class Clostridia; order Lachnospirales; family Lachnospiraceae; genus Butyrivibrio. Next base: position 46,336 of record NZ_FMVS01000016.1, on the reverse strand, counting down.
CTCCATAGCAGGAAGATTGATAAACTCTTCCTTGGTCAGCTGCTGATACTGTCCAGCCTGATTATACTGGTTGTACTGCATATACTGAGCATTCTGGCCATTAAACATAGGAGCGCCCTGCATAGGCTGTGCATACTGATTGTTCTGTGCATACTGCATGTTCTGAGGATTCTGCTCATACTGCACGTTCTGTGCATACTGTGAATTCTGTGCGTACTGTGAATTCTGTGCGTACTGCTGTGCACCAGCATCAACCGCATTATTGTCAAGTGCAGCTCCACAATTAGTACAGAACTTAGATCCGTCAGCGTTCTCTGCACCACAATTGTTACATTTCATGATCAAACTCTCCTTTTTCCAAAAACTCCATCCCGAAAAACTTCGCCTAGTTTATCACACTTTTTCGATTTTGTGAAGTGCTCTGTTAAGAAACTGTCTTGTCCTCTCCTGCTGGGGATTTCCGAATATCTCTGAAGGCGTTCCCTGTTCTACCACTCTTCCACCGTCCATAAATACTACTCTTGATGCAACCTCCTGAGCAAACGACATTTCGTGAGTCACAACAACCATAGTAGTTCCTTCCAGGGCAAGTTTTTTCATAACCTCTAAAACCTCTCCTGTAAGTTCTGGATCAAGAGCACTTGTAGGCTCATCAAAAAGAATCACCTTAGGCTCAGGGGCAATTGCTCTTGCAATCGCAACTCTCTGCTGCTGGCCACCTGACAATTCACCAGGGTAGTATCCCGCTCTGTCAAGCATCCCTACCTTAGCAAGATGCTCAAGTGCTATCTCTTTTGCCTTGTCCTTGTTCATCTTGCGGGCTGTTACAAGGCCCTCCATGACGTTCTCAAGAGCAGTCATATTATTAAAAAGGTTAAAGCTCTGGAAGACAAAGCCCATTTCCATTCTAAGCTTCCTGATATCTGCCTTTGAAATGTGGGCCATATCTCCGTGATAATCATCAAAGGTTATCTCGCCAATATCAGATGTCTCTAAAAAGCTCATACACCTTAGAAGAGTTGTCTTACCAGATCCGGACTGGCCTATTATGGCCACCACTTCGCCCTTGTCCACTTTAAAGTCCATTCCCGCAAGGACTCCGGTTCCAGAAAAAGACTTATGTAAATTATGTATTTCAAGCATATTTTGTCACCTTATCCTTACCATCACTTTTCCATACCAGCTTCTTTTCAAGATATCTCTGAAGCCAGGTCAAAAGAGTTGAAAAAATCAGATAAATAAAAGCTGCCTCCAGATATAGGGCAAAAGGCTCATAGGTTCTGGCCGCAATCTGCTGAGCAGTTGTAAAAAGATCTATGACTGTAATGCTAGATGCCAACGCAGTATCCTTAAGAAGGCTTATCAGGTTGTTAAAAAGATTTGGAAAAGCCACAGGGAAGGACTGGGGCAAAATAACCCTTACCATAGCCTGAGGATAGTCAAGGCCTATCATGTAGGCTGCCTCAAGCTGCCCCTTTGGAATTGCCAAAATAGCTGACCTGAAAACTTCAGCATTATAGGCACCAAGGTTAAGTCCAAAAGCCAGCACAGCAGCAGGAAATGCGTCAAGAATAATTCCAACATTTGGAAGTCCAAAGAAAATAATAAAGAGCTGCACTATCAAAGGTGTTCCACGAAATACCCAGATATAAAATCTGGCAATCTGACGCAGCACCTTGATATTGGCTACCTGAACAAGGGCCAGTAAAAGACCTATAGCAAGGCTCAATGCAAATGATAACAAAGTCAAGGGTATTGTGATCTTTATACCTGGTATCAGAATCTTGAAAAAGGAACTTGTGATAATTTCAACTAATCTATCGTCCATCAGTAAATCTCTTTCATGTCATTTTTCTTTATATCAATATCATTGTTACTAGCAATAGCTGGAATATTAGCATTTCCCTTATATTCCGAGAAAAAAAGAAGGTGCACCATGGCACCATCTCATTATATCTTACTTGGTTATATCCTGGCCAAAGTATTTAGTGGAAAGCTCTGAAAGTGTGCCATCAGCAGCCATTTCCTGTATTGCCTCATCTATGGCAGCTCGTAGAGAAGCTGATTCATCGCCCTTTCGAAGAGGTATTGAAACCTCAGAAGCTTCATCAGTAAGAGCAACTATCTTAATAGGAGCATCTGGGTGCTCGCCAAGGTAATCATAGAAAGAAACCTCAGCATTGAGTGTTGCATCTACTCTTCCTGATAATACCATATCGATAGTCTCTGAAAGTGTGTCTATATTCTGAACATCTGCGCCAAGATCTGCAGCCATATCTGCATAGGTTGAACCAAGAGAATTACTTGTCTTCTTGCCTTTAAGGTCATCAAAGGTTGTAATCTCAGTGTTATCATTCTTAACTACAAGTGCAGTTCTGATATAAGCATATGGAGTAGTGAAATCATATTTCTCTTTTCTAAGATCTGTGATTTCAACACCATTTATGATGCAGTCGTATCTTCCGCCATCAAGGCCAGCAAAAAGTCCGTCCCACTCGCCTTCTACAAACTCAGCTTCTACACCAAGGCGCTTTGCTATCTCTTTACCAACCTCTGTGTCAAATCCAACAAGTTCTCCAGACTCATCATGATAAGTCCATGGAGCCCACTGGCCTTCCATTGCAATGATGATCTTGCCCTTTTCCTTGATAGCAGCAAGCTGATCTGCAGCTGTATCTGCCAGTGTCTGAGCAGCTACACTGTTTTCTGCAGCTCCATTAGATGGATTAGAAGTTGTCTCATTTGAATTGCCGCAGCCTGCAAGTAATCCAGCAAGCATTGTTGTAGCAACAGTTATTCCTAAAAATCTTTTACTCTCGAAAAGTTTCATAATCATGTCTCCTCATATCGTTTTGCGCAATATAATTGCATTTGTTTAAACGTATTGTACATGATAAATCCGCATATGTCAAAATCCTATCTCTTTACTAGGATTTTACAGTTAAAAGAAATCTCTTTCAATAAACATATCTTTAATTATTTATTAAGATATTTTTTGAGTTTATTTCTGATTCTCTGCATAGCATTATCTGTAGATTTCTCATCCCTTGAAAGGACTGCCGAAATCTGCTTTATGCTCATGCCTGTGATATAAAGATCCAGCACCTGGCTCTCCAAGGGACTAAGCTCTCTTTCTATAGCCTCTTCCAGAGCCTTAAGGTTTTCCTGGTCAATGATATGCTGCTCCGGAATAAAGCTTGAATCCGATTCCAGAACCTCCTCAAGAGATGGTGATATATCCTCGCTCCCATCTTCTCTTTTGGCATAAATAGAAATATAACTGTTGAGGGGCGCATGTTTCTTCCTGTTAAGAGACTTTATAGCAGAATAGATCTGCCTTGAGATACAAAGATCCGCAAAGGTGGCAAAACTTGCATCTCTACCGTAGTCGTAGTCTCTCACAGCCTTAAATAGACCAATCATGCCCTCCTGAATAAGGTCATCCTTGTCTGCTCCCAGGATAAACATGGAAGTAGCTTTTTTCCTGACCAGATTCTTGTACTTGTTCATGATGTAGTCTATCGCGCCTGAATCTTCGTCATCATGTATAGAAAGAATTATTTCCTCATCAGTTTTATCTTTGTATTTGCTATCGCTCATCCCATCCTCTGTCTTACAACTTCAAACGCAAGAACTCCGCATGCTACCGAAGCATTAAGGGAATCAATATCTCCCTTCATAGGGATTGAGGCAATCATGTCACACTTTTCGCGGACAAGACGGCTTACTCCGCTTCCCTCATTTCCAATAACAAGGCCAATAGGTCCTTTTAAGTTAAGCTGATACATTGTGGTTCCGCCCATATCAGCGCAGGCAAACCAAAGCCCCTTATCCTTGAGGTCTTCGATAGTATTGGCAATATTGGTCACCTTGGCAACTGGTGTGTAATTGATTGCTCCAGCTGATGCCTTGGCTACAGTTGCTGTAAGAGATGCTGCTCTGTGCTTGGGAATTATAACTCCGTGAGCCCCAGCCAGATTCGCTGTTCTGATAATAGCTCCAAGGTTGTGAGGATCCTCGATATTATCAAGAATGATAATAAACGGGTCTTCACCTTTTTCTTTTGCCCTTGCAAGAATATCATCAACCTCAGCATAGTTGTAGGATGCGCCGTAGGCTATAACTCCCTGATGCTTGCCAGTTTCAGAAATCTGGTCAAGTCGCTCTTTTTTGGCAAAAGAAATAACGGTATCCTTGTGCTTTTTTGCCTCTCTTAAAATAGTCTGCACAGGTCCATCCTTGCAACCATCCAAAATAAAGAGTCTGTCTATGGTCTTACCTGACCTGAAAGCCTCCAAAACCGCATTCCTGCCCTCTATTATCCTGCTCTCAAAATTTTCTTCCATATTTCATAATCCTTATATATTACTAAAATCCGCTGTTCCAGACACCTATACACGCATGCCTGCTAAACCTTTGTACCTACAGTTATCAAAACGACTATAATTTTCAATCCCATGTTCAATCCAGAATATCTAGACCAAGTTTCTCAATTCCCAGTTTTACTAACTCACAGGCTCTGTCCATGTTATCTGTAAGATATAAAAAGCCCATAACAGCCTCAAAGCCTGTGGCATCAAGATACTCAATTGTTGATGCATTCTTGGCCTTGGTGTGAGGCTTGGAATTGCGACCTCTTCTATAGTAATCCTGCTCTTCTTCGGTAAGTTCATCCATGATAGCCTTGACCATATCAGACTGAGTCTTGGCTTTAACAATACTGCTGGCCCTCTTGTGCAGGTTGTTAACAGCAGTATTACCCTTATTAACCAGGATTGATCGAATGATCACATCAAAGATTGCATCACCTATATAAGCAAGAGTCAGAGGAGAATAAGTTCTGATATCCTGAGACTCTATACCAAATTTGCTATTTAAATATTCATTTAAATCAGCTGCCATTTAACGCCCTCTCTGGTGTCCTTGATCTCTACACCCTTTTCAAGAAGCTCTGCTCTTATGGCATCAGCAGTTGCAAAATCCTTGTTCTTCTTGGCCTGAGCGCGTCTCTCAATAGCATCAAGAATGAACTTCTCAAGCTCAGGATCAACATCTGCGTCCTGTGAAAGTGCCTTGGCATGTCCGATCAGATCAAGAGAAAGAACTTTATCAAAACTCTCTACAAGAGCAAGCTTAGTTGCATCGTTTGTATCAGCCTTAAGCGCATCATAAAGAACAGTTGTAGCCATTGAAGTATTAAGGTCGCCGCATACAGCATCTGCGAACTTCTCCTCAAACTCTTTTTTAACCTTCTCATCAACTGCGCCATCTTCCTTGAGCTCAGAAGCTCTCTTAACAAGCTTGTTATAAGCAGCTACAGCCTGATCAAGGGCCTCATATGAGAATTCCAAAGGCTTTCTATAATGTGACTGAAGACAGAAGAACCTGTATACAAGAGGATCATAGCCCTTTTCCTTTAAAAGAGATACAGTAAGGATTGCACCCTTTGATTTACTCATCTTGCCTGACTTGTCATTAAGATGATTTGAATGGAACCAGTATTTGCACCACTCATGTCCAAGGTAGCTCTCTGACTGTGCAATCTCATTGGTGTGATGAGGGAAAATATTGTCAACACCACCGCAGTGAATATCGATATACTCTCCTAAATGCTTCATAGAAATGCATGAGCACTCAATATGCCATCCTGGATAACCAACACCCCATGGGCTATCCCACTTAAGTGCCTGGTCTTCAAATTTAGACTTTGTAAACCAGAGAACAAAGTCTGTCTTGTTCTTCTTGTTGGCATCTTCCTGTACATCGTCACGAACGCCCACCTGAAGTGCCTCTTTTTCTACCTCAGATGAGAAAACGTAGTAATCCTTGAGCTTGGATGTGTCAAAGTATACGTTTCCACCAGCAACATAAGCATAGCCCTTCTTAAGAAGTGTCTCTACCATGTTGATGAACTCTGGAATGCAGTTTGTAGCAGGCTCTATAACATCAGGGCGCTTATTGCCAACTGCATCAAAATCAGCAAAGAAAGCATCAGTGTAGTACTTGGCAATTTCCATAACAGTCTTGTGCTCTCTCTTTGCGCCAGCAAGCATCTTATCTTCGCCTGTGTCAGCATCAGATGAAAGATGTCCAACATCAGTGATGTTCATGACTCTTTTCACATCATAGCCTGCATATGCAAGGGCCTTGATAAGTACGTCCTGCATAATGTAGGTTCTGATATTTCCAATGTGAGCATAGTGGTAAACGGTAGGTCCGCAGGTGTACATTGAAACCTTGCCTTCCTCCCTTGGGGTAAACTCCTCTACCCTTCTATCTAGCGTATTATAAAAAGAAAATTTGTGTGCCATTTTTATCTATTTCTCCTGATTTATTATTCTATCTTCCAGCTAAATTAAATAGCTATGTATATCTATTTTTCTGTATCTGCAAGCAGCTATTTTAGATGTCTTGCTTCTCTATTTTCTGCATATATACTGATACGTGTTATCGCCTTGTTCTAACAATTACTGCCTCTGACAGCCCGGGCAGCTGCTACATTGGTCAGCGCTTTCGCTGTCAAAAACTGTGGCACCTCTGTCAAACATAGAGGTAAGGCTACATATTGCCTGAGAAGATATGCCCTCTCCCGCTCCTGTAAATCCAAGGCCTTCCTCTGTAGTTGCCTTGACATTGACCTGTGAAATCTCGATTCCAAGATCATCAGCAATATTCTGCCTCATAGTATCAATGTGCGGTCTCATCTTGGGAGCCTGAGCAATTATGGTTGCATCAATGTTCTCAACAAGGTAATTCTCCTCTTCAAGCATCCTGGCCACTTCGCGAAGAAGAGCTCTGGAATCAGCTCCCTTATATCTTTCATCTGTGTCAGGGAAGTGTTTACCTATATCTCCAAGAGCTGCTGCTCCCAAAAGTGCATCCATTATAGCATGTAAAAGAACATCCGCATCCGAATGTCCAAGTAATCCCTTTTCATATGGAATCTTAACACCACCTATGATAAGGTCTCTCCCTTCCACAAGCCGGTGCACATCATATCCCATTCCAACTCTCATGTCAAATTCCTCGTACTTTCGCAATTCTACTAAAATTCGGAAGCCGCAAGTTTACCAGGTAAATTGCTTATTCCTCATATTTGTTAGGTCATAAAAAAAACAACTCAACAATAAATGCAGTAAAGCAGGAAATACCTGCAACTGTTAGAAGGCTCTTTTTGTTAAAGGCCAGTATAAGCGCCATAGCAAAACCTGCAACGGAAGAATAAATGTGATCCGTAGCAGATAAAATAGCAGGAAACGTCATAGCTGCCAGCGTTGCATAGGGCACATAATGCAAAAAAGATTTGACAAAAGTGCTCTTTATCTCTTTCCTGATAAGAGTAAGTGGCAGCATCCTGATAAGGTAAGTTACAGCCGCCATAAGGAGGATATAAAGATAAACTCTACTCATGCCTTCTCCTCCCTGACTGGTGCTACTATTGCTGCTACTGCCGCAACAACTACTGTTACTATTATAATCCTAAAACCTGCAGAAATCATTTTAAGGTATGGAGCATAGGTAAATACACAGCTCATGGCCATAGATGAAATGACAACTGCCGCAATAGCCTTGCTCACCCTAGTCTCTGGAATGATGATTGCAATAAACATGCCGTAAATTGCAAGTCCAAGGCTACTAATAAATATCTGTGGCAGGATCTGGCCTGCAACTGAACCAAGGATTGTTCCAAGAACCCAGCCAAATACAGATGTGATAATAAGGCCGTATGAAAACAGCGGATAGAGCGGCCCCTTTTTAAAAATGCTCACAGCAAATATCTCATCCGTAACGCCATAGGAAATTCCCATCCTATGAAGAGTATTCACATCGGCTCCAAGCTTCTGAGAAAGAGCTGTAGACATCAGCATATATCGCAGATTTATTATAAACTGCAGTATTGCCAGTTCCACAAAACTTCCATTTCTAGCTATAACTTCCAGAGCTGAGAACTGACCTGCACTGGTCACATTCAAAAGAGAAGTCATAGCTGCCTGAAATGGAGTCATTCCAATCTTGGAACTCTCTATTCCAAAGGCAAAAGATACTGCTATATAGCCAAGGCAAATCGGTATTGCGCTCTGGCATCCCAAAAGAAAATCCCTAAACGTACCTTTTTTCATAATCTCCCAACATCCTCATATGTCATTTAATTACTGTGTTGCCAGCTTTTGACACCTATATGATATACGAATTGCTTTGTTTCTTCGAAACTCACGCAATTCTACAAATATTCGTAAATCGCTAATTTACTTCGTAAATTGCTTATTCCTCATATTTGTTCGGGTCATAAATTCAAAATGCTTAGCATGCGAGCATGTAAGCATTTTGAATTTTGACACCTATATCATAATATATATTTTTATTGAGATTCAATCAAGGTGGTAAAATTATCCAATGCAGTAACTGGCAGCATATCAGGCATTTCTATCCGAACTATATTATGTTATACGAATTGCTCCACGACTTACGTCTTTTTCGCAATTCTACATCATTTTATAGCATCCACTACTGCCTCAATATCATCTGTCTTAAGGCTCCCCTGAACCATCTGGGCTGAGCCGCCGCCCTTTGCCCCAAACTGTGTTCTCAGCATGTTGGCAATTTCCCTGCAATCCTTGTCCTTATTAGAAGTTCCAACTATAAATCTGTAGCCTTCTGCCGTGCTGCCTGCAAAGACGCCGCAAAAGCCGCTGTGATCTGCGGTCAGGAGATTCACAAGTTTCCTCATTGCATTGCTATCAAGATTCTTTTTGATAAGTACTACATTTTCAAGGGTCTTGTCTATCTCTTTTACCTCTGCCTCTATAAGGGCGCTGGTTGCCTCAGAAAGCTCCTGTTTGAGCTCAGAATTAGCGTTAGATAACTTCTTCACAGCAGTAATTACATTTTCAGAAGCAGTTGTGAACATGCCTGAAAGCTCAGACACTATCTCATGTTCCTTGTTAAGATAGTCCATAGCTCTTTTGCCACACAAAATGTACACGCGCACGCCGCCCTTGTAGTTCTGAAGGCCAACAACCTTCAAAAGTCCTATCTCTCCGGTTCTAAGTACGTGTGGTGCGCAGCAGGCACAAATATCAACGCCTGGAATAGTCACAATTCTCACATCCCCTGTAAGTTCCTTCTTGCTGCGATATGGAATATTCTCTAGTCTGCTTTCTTCCGGAAACTCACATAAAACCTCAAGATTCTGCCATATAACTTCATTGGCCTTTGCTTCAATCTCCTTGATCTCCTCCTGAGTTATAGGCCCATTGTAATCCATGGTAACTTCCGAATCACTTAGATGAAAGCCCACATTATCATAGCCAAACCTGCTGCAGACAAGCCCTGAGAAAATGTGCTCTCCTGTGTGCTGCTGCATATTTGAGAACCTGTGACTAAAGTCAATCACACCGTGAACTGTGGTTCCCACAGGGATTTCCCTGTCAACAAGATGTCTGATCATCGCAAAATGCTTGTCCGGTTTATTTCCTGCATTCCCGTCCAAATTATCGCCTTCATTCATCTTGCCATCACATTCCTGTTCACTGATGCTCACATGTAGGACCTGAGCTCTCTTAGCTCCATCCTCAAACTCCAGAACGCCGCCATCACTTCCCTGTCCCCCCTGCTCCGGGAAAAAAGCTGTCTTATCCAGGATTATTTCATACATATCCTGTGAATTGCTAGCTTCTGTAATCTTGCTAGTTTCTGCATTCCCACTTGCTTGTGCCTTACTGGCTTGTTCTTTACTTGCCTGTTCTTTACTTGCTTGTTCTTTACTTGCTTGTTCTTTACTTGCTTGTTCTTTACTTGCTTGTTCTTTACTTGCTTGTTCTTTACTTGCTTGTTCTTTACTTGCCTGCATCTCGCTCGCTTGTGCCTTACTTGGATTAATCTCGCATTTCCTACAGTCTACAACCTTGGCCACAAACTCACTAATATACGCACTTGTATAATACAATTCTTCTGTCATATCTATCTCCATCCCACATGCTGCCATCCTGCATACTGACTAATCTTTCTATGTAGCACAATTTAATGATATATGACAAGCATGTATTTTCTTGTCTGATCAACATTATTGCAATATTCTACCATAACTAGTTATTGAACTTAAAGTTTCATTTTAAGCCAGTCTGATTCACTCTTGTCATGCATAATTTAGATTTGTTCTCTTTTTGCATCACTTGAACCCCAGCATGTCATGCATAATTTTGATTTGTTCTTCTTTTGCATCACTTGAACCCTGGCCTGTCATGCATAATTTTGATTTTCTCTTTTTTTGCATCACTTGAACCCCGGCTTGTCATGCATAATTTTGTTTTTCTCTTTTTTTGCATCACTTGAGCCCCAGCTTGTCATGCATAATTTTGATTTGTTCTTTTTTTGCATCACTTGAACCCAGACTTGTCATGCATAATTTTGATTTTTTCTTTTTTTGCATCACTACTTCAACGCAAAGTCATGCAAAATCTCATATTTCACTTTTCTTGCATCACTGCCTCGGCACAAAGTCATGCAAAATCTCATATTTCACTTTTCTTGCATCACTGCCTCGGCACAAAGTCATGCATAATTTTGATTTGTTCTCTTTTTGCATCACTGCCTCGGCACAAAGTCATGCAAAATCCCACATTTCACTTTTCTTGCATCACTGCCTCGGCACAAAGTCATGCAAAATTTTGATTTGTTCTCTTTTTGCATCACTTGAACCCTGGCCTGTCATGCAAAATTTTGATTTTTTCTCTTATTTTGCTTCACTTGACCATAGGAATTTCGGAGAAATTTCAAAAAAAGAGACTGCATCATGCAGTCTCTAGTGGAAGATCTGAGAGTTCTTCTAATACTCTTCTCTTGACAACATCTTTTTCTGTCTCAAGAGAAAATGCAAGCTCAGTGTAAAGAAGCTTTTCAGCCATATTCAGGTATTTCTCATTAAGCATGGCAAATTTCTTGCCCTCCGCCTCGCGGGTAGCCTTGATCCTGCGAAGAGCCTTCACAAGGCCCATCATCTCTTCGGCTACATTTCTCTTAATGATATCAAGTATTGCGGGCTCAGCCTTCTTACCCTCAGGAAGCTCAATTTCCGGAGTTCCCTCAATATCATCTATTAATCCTTCAGCATAGTCAGCGCTAATGACTTCACGTATCTTGTCCTCGGCACCCTCTACTGGAACATAGAGGACACTTCCGGCATCCACAGCGGAAATCATCATGTAATACTGTTTCTCTTTTCCCCTCTCAAGAAACGATGGCACGAGAATTTCTCGAACCTTGCATAAACCATGACTACCGTAAATAACGCACTCTCCAATATTTAACATTGTGTTCCTCCTTGATCTGAAACAAAACCATCTGCTAACTTGAAAGCGCTTTCACAGCTGAGGATTAAAAAGACATGGTGTGGGTAGAATCCTTGGTTCCCCATTACCATGTCCTTACTCGCATGTTGTAATTATAACATAATATTACTTTTTTTGTAACACTTTTGCGCGCAAAAAACTCAAAAAAATTTGTGTATCATATGGACAAAGCATTCATTTTATCTGCCTTTTCCCGCCATATAATCTTCTCTGGTAATTACACTGATGTTCTCAATACGAGTCTCTCCAAGCATAGGTATTTTCGAAGTTTCATTGGTATATAAATGCTTAAATCCACATTTTTCCTGAACCTTCTGAGACCTTGTATTTCCCTGAAAGTATCCGCAAAAGATCCTGTTTAGTCCAGTATCTTCAAAGCCATGCCGGATAAGCTCTCTGGCCGCCTCAGTAACAAGGCCCCTGCCCCAGAAAGGAAAGCCGATCCAGTATCCAAGTTCTGCTTCTTTCTCTTTAAGAGGCCTCTCAGGACTACCTTTCAGTGTAAGCCCTATACTTCCAACAGGAGCTCTCCCCTGGCCTTTAAGGCAAATTGCATAAACCTCGTCCTTAGCAAAAATGGTCCGTATAACGGCCCTGGAATAGTCTTCATCCCTATGGGGAAGCCAGCCTGCAGCCGGCCCTATACGCTCATCGCTTGCATATTTAAAGAGGCTGGATGCATCTTCATCTTTCCAGCCCCTAAGGATCAGTCTTTCAGTTTCTAATACGTATCCCATATCAAAGACTCATATACTGGAAGCCAGTCTTGGCAGTAAAGGCATCCATAGATTTTTTGAACAGGGTAAAATACGCCTCTTCCTTGTGCATAGCTTCGTGGGATAGGAAATAAATGACCTTACCACTCTTTATGTCCCACTCAATATCGTGCTGCGGGTCAAGCGCCATGATATCCTTAAAAGAAAGTCCGTACTTTTCTCTGCAAAAATCATCCTGGTTGTCCATATCCATTACCAGCTCTATGATCTTGTTCTTGGTCTTAAGAAGATTGTCGCACTGTTCCAGCATGATCTGCTGAACAATATTGAGAGAGTTGATCTCGTAACCAACAAGCTTCATGTCACCAATGATCCTGTCAAAATCAACAGCACACAGTTCAAATGGATCCACCTTGTTCTCACCATAGCCAAAAACAGCATTGTAAAGCTCTTCGTTCATATGAATCTCCTTTCCCTCAAGCCATTATCCATTGTCTTTGGAAAATAAACCCTTCTGCGATTTCAAAAACTCCAAATACTCATCTTCCGGTATTGGTCTTGAATAATAGAAGCCCTGCAAGAACTCAACACCTTTATCTATCAGCATCTTGGCCTGATCAAGCGTCTCAACACCTTCAGCCAAAATATGAAGTCCATAGTCCTTTAAGAAGTTGATTGTATACTCCAACATCCTGAGATTCTCAGGTTTATCCTGATCCAAACAGTTCCAGACAAACTCTTTGTCCAGCTTGACCAGGGCATAATCCATTTTAAGTATCTCCAAAAGATTTGAATACCCAGCCCCGAAATCATCCATTGAAAACGTGCTTCCGTGGGCCTTTAATAGTTTTACATTTTCCTTGAAAGCCTGATCATCACTGATATAGGAAGTCTCCGTAATCTCAAAATTGATAAACTTAGGAGGAATATGATATTTCTCCATCTTATTTATAAGTCTGGCATGGGTCTGTTCATCCACAACTTCGTTGCCAGAGAGGTTGACCTCGATCATCTTGATCCCATATCCCTGTAAATTGCTGCGAGCTATGAAGGAACAAACCTTCTCAAATACAATGTCATCTATCTCCTGGATAAATCCGCACTTTTCAGCAATTGGAATAAAATCCTCAGGAGAAATATAGTTCTCTGTCTTGGGTCTTCTCAGTCTTACCAGAGCTTCAGCCGATGAAAAGCTGCCATCTTCAACTGTCAGGATAGGCTGGTAATAAACGTCAAAAGACTTCTCTTTTACCGCTGTTCTAACAATGTCCTCTATAGAATTTCTGTAAACCATCTTGTCTACAACGTTATGGTCTATCACAAGATTCGGCGAGGACTGGGTGTATACATATTCCTCAGAAACATAGCCCAGAATTTTGATTACGTCATCAGCTGAACTTGCATATTTAGGGCACTCCAGAACACTAAACGTCAGCCTGTAGTTCTTGCTTTCATTGTCCTTGAGACTACCGACATAAGTCATATAGCTCTCAACATTCTCAGGAGTTCTGACTATAGAGCACAAGGTATTCCAGTTAAAAAGATATGACGGCACCCCAATGTAACTCTCCGTAAACCTGCCAACTGCCCTCATAAGCTCCGTCAGCTCTTTTCTCTCAGAGATTGACATAACATTGGTCTTGCCAGTAAAAATAACTGATACAATAAAAAAGTTCTTGCTAAAGCCTGCCGCTTCTAATAGTGCTACGTTAAAGGCATCGCGGTTAAGAACGCCCTGAATTGATCTTTCGAAAAACTCCTTGGGATTTTCCATAGACAGGAAAAGAATCAGCACCATCACCATCATTGCAATGGCTGAAACCTGAATGTCCCTGTTGAAGTACTGAAACAAAGCGCATCCCGCCCAGTTTACAAGACCTGCCAGAACAGCAATAAAGCCATCCCTCGGAAGTCTCCCCCTGAAATATATAACTCTCGCAAGAGATAAAAAGATATAAAGAAATCCCACAATATAGCAAGTATCAACAGCAGTGCCATAGTTAAAATACTTACCGTTATCACTAATTCCATAAAAAATACCACGAGCTATAGCATTAGCTATCGCAAGCAGCATAGGAATGCCGATCATCACCACTACAGTATTGGATATAGCCCGCGTTCTCGAGGTCCTGAAATACACATAAATACACATGATAAAGGCCGGAACCAAAAGAGATCCCATATATAGGACCTGTGCAACGTGCCTTAAATTTACTAAAGACTCATCAGCATACCAGAATACCGCACATTCAAAGATCTCACACAGGTTGTTAAAAAAGACCGAAATTAAGAAAACAAAGAAAACCTTCGCAGAAATAAGCTGCGGCAGGTTCCTTCTAAGATAAATAACAAGAAGTATGCTTGATACCAATATTGCAATTATAGGTGTACGAATTTCCATATATAAATTATAATATAAAACTCCTATAGCAACAACTTATTTGCAACATTCATTCATCAAATCTGCAGTAAATATGAAGTATATCCCGGAATATTAAGTCCTCCTCCAAAATCTATCTCTTTTCCAGTTATAATATCTGTAGCTCTTCCTGCTCTTGCATCAAAATCAGCATGGAACTGATTTTCATCAGCATTTATGACAACAATCACTCTGTCACCTTCTGCTTCTCTTTCAAAGATGCACTGTCTGTTAGTTAGTAAAAGAGACTTAAAATCTCCGTAGGATAAAGCCTTGGAGCCTTCTCTTCCATGGCAGAGCGCGGCAATCGTATCAGTAAGCTCCGTCCACATAGGCTCATCAAAGCAAGGCCTAAGTGCAGGATCTCCCTGGGATTTATCCGCCTTTTCTCCCCATTCACTACCATAGTAGATTGTAGGAATTCCAGGCATTCCAAACATAAGGGTATAAATAAGCTTAAGATGCTCAGGCCTTTGAAGGACACTGGCAATCCTACTGACATCATGATTATCAACAAAAGATAAAAGGTGCCTTCCTCTATACAAAGTCCAGTTCTCCGGCCCAAACTGACGCAAAAGGGAATGGACTATTTCAAACATATTCATGCTGTTAAATGAGGAATGCATGCCCTTGTAACACTCATAATTAGTGGCACTGTGGCACAGGTCATCTCCCATAATGCGGTTGTAATCTCCGCCTATCATCTCGCCCATGAGGAAAAAATCTTCCTTCCAGCCGCTACTCTCTCTTCTAAGCCTTCTGATAAAGTCCTGATCAAGGCAATAGGCTACATCGAGGCGAAGTCCATCAATTCCAAACTCATCAACCCAGAATTTGGCGCTTTCCAAAAGATAATCAGTGACTGCCGGATTTTTCAGATTGAGTTTGACCAGATCATAATTGCCTTCCCATCCCTCATACCACAAACCATCATTGTAGCCATTGTTTCCGTCAAAGCTTATGTTAAACCAGTCCTTATAGGAAGAATCCCACTTTTTTTCCAAAACATCAGTAAATCCAAAAAAGCCTCTGCCTGCGTGGTTGAACACTCCATCAAGCACAACCCTGATGCCTTCCTTGTGGAGCTTGTCACAAACCTTCTTAAAATCAGCATTAGTACCAAGGCGAACATCTATCTTTTTATAATCCCTGGTATTATAGCCATGAGTATCAGACTCAAATACAGGATTGAACAAGACAGCGCCTATGCCAAGCTTTTTAAAATGCGGGATCCAGTCTATGACCTTTAAAATCCTGTGTTCTAGCTTTCCATCATTTTCGAAGGGCGCACCACAAAATCCCAATGGATAGATCTGATAAAAAGAAGTCTCATAAGCCCACATAGCAGATACCTCCTGATTTTTGATGATCTTATTTATTGAAAAGACCTGACATTTTCTTAAAGCAAGCTGGGTATAACCCCATGCTGACTACAGATGCAATAAAATACCTTAAAACTCTTATAAGATGCGCAAGAAAATCGCCCCTGTTTAATACTTCTGCTGGAAACGGAAGCTTTAAAAGGCTTGTGATAGCGCTAAAAATTGCTGCTCCCAAAACTAGTCTGAGCCCTATCTCTAAAGGTCTGTTGGTACTCTCAAACTTTATAAATCTCTCTTCTATTTCAACTGCAACAGAAAAACCAAGCATCATCCCAAGTCCTGTAAAATAGTCATCTGTCTTGCAGTAGAACCCCCCAAGAAGGCTGATTACTGATAGTATCAAAAAGACAAGCCATCTCTTTTCATCTCCAACTTTGTCAAATATTACTGGCACTATAAGGATCACAACAAGGCCCAAGGCCCATCCGCACAACACATCCGTTGGATAGTGAACTCCTGCAATTATCCTGGATAATCCAACAAGAACAGGCAATACCACCCCAAGTGCCCTTATAAGCTTATTCTTGTAACACCTTGCAATGCCCCCATAGACCACAACTGAATTGGTTGAATGTCCGCTGGGAAAAGAAAAGCCCTGAGCTGCAATATCATAAATATCCGCGTCTTTTTCTACAGGCCTTATGCACTTTACGTTAGTATTATCAAAATACGGCCTTCTTCTGTTAGCTATATTCTTGACCATTGGGTTTAGGCAAAGAGCAAACATAAGCTCAGTTCCTACCTTAATTCCAGCCTTTTTATCAACACCCCAGTACAAGAATCCCAGGATCATTATGAAAATCAATGTCTCTCCCAGCGCTGATAGCTGTGATAATAGTACTGCTCCCTTTTCGCCAAGTATCCCCTGCAAAGCTTCCATAAGCCTCACTTCAAAGTCAAAATAAAAAGAGTTCCCCACAACTGCGTCCATACCTAACCTACTCCTCTGATTTCTTCATTATTTGTCTACTTCCTTATATTTTATCATAATTGGCATGTAGGATTTCGAAACGTTTTATTGATAAATATAAAACGAGTATATATTTTTTGAAAAAAATTGAAAATTATTTGTTGACAATGCTCTCTCCACGCGGTATATTATACAAGTCGGTTGCGACCGACAGCAACAAACAATCTCATATGGCGAGGTAGCTCAGCTGGCTAGAGCACGCGGTTCATACCCGCGGTGTCGAGGGTTCGAGTCCCCCTCTCGCTACTAAAAAAGGAAGCGTTTATCGCTTCCTTTTTTTGTGTCTTCTGGCGTTGCTATCAAGCACCTCTGTTCTCTTCTTTCTTGATTTCCATAGTCTCAGGAAATTCCAATTTCTCGGCGCTTTCTATATTTTCTTTTGCATAGTTTTCGTATGCTTTTCTATAGTGCTTCTGGCGAGCCCAGATATCATCTGCTACAGGTCCCCACTCTTTTGAATAATTATCGCACTTTGAGCAGAGGTGTTCAACGCTTTCCTCTGATTCTTCATTGGTACCATGGGCTCCAGATCTTGCCACCATCTCACGAAGAAGCTCAGGATTTTCAAGCATTGGGCATGGTCTTAAATGGTTCTTATTGAAAGGCTGTCCCTTGTGATATTCCATGAAAAGAGGGCTCTGAAGCATCTCAAGTATTGAATGAGTATGAATATTAGTGTTGGAGAAGTGGATAAATACGCAGGGCTCTGCATCTCCACTTGAATTGATGTGGAAGTAGTTTCTTCCGCCAGCGATACAGCCACCAACTGCCTCTCCATCATTCTGGAAATCCATAGGGAAGAACCCTATATCGCACTTGTCACTTCTAAGGTATCTGATTTGATCTACCATCTTTCTTCTCTGCTCTACAGTAGGCATAAGCTCTGGTACCGCATTATTTCCTACTGGCATATAGTGGAAAAAGAATCCGAATCTTGCACCTTTTTCAGCTATGAACTCGATAAACTTAGGGTCAGTTACTGCCTCGATATTATTTCTTGTATAGCAGATGGAAGTTCCATAGACAATTCCGTATTTCTTAAACAGGTCCATGGCTTTCATTACAGCGTCATAATGACCAATTCCACGTCTCGCATCATTTGTATCAGGAGTACCCTCGATAGAAAGCTGGAACGTAATATTTCCAAGTCTTACAACTTCCTTACAGAAGTCCTCATCAATTAAAGTGGAGTTGTCAAAAATAGAGAACTCAACATCATTGTGCTTTTCAGCAAGACGCAGTACATCCTTTTTTCTTACAAGAGGCTCCCCGCCTGTCATCATGTATAGGTAAACGCCAAGCTCTTTTCCCTGGGTAACGATCTTATCCATGTCTTCAAAAGACAGGTCGTGCTTAGGGCCATAAGTACCGGACCAACAGCCCTGGCAATGCATGTTGCAGGCACTTGTAGGATCAAAGAGAATAAGCCATGGGATATTGCATCCGTACTTTTCCCTGTTTGCCCTGATCATCTTGGTACCTCTGAAAAAGGCCTCATAACCAAGGTTTAGCATTGTCATCTTGGCAACGTGAGGATCTGTCTCATCAACTACTTTATTTATAAACTTGACCCATCTATTGTCAGGGTCCTTGAAAGCTGCTCTTACCTGATCAAGCTTGTCCTTTCTTGCTCCATCTTTCCCCCAGAATTTCTCTGCCTGATCTACGAGTTTTAAATACGTTTCTGTTCTCAGCTTTGTCGAGATTTGCAAGAAATCTATCGATCAATAGGCTAAATGCCTGTTTCTGCACTTTGTGAGATAAGTTTTCTACTAATTCCATACTTGTTATTCCTCCCCTTTAAGTGTTACAATCGTTTTGATGTTACAAGTGTAACGCCGCAGGAGATGCAATACAACAGCTCTACTCTCGGACATGACAGTAGAAGTGTCAATTGGCGCGACGTGACATAATCACTTATTTTGTAACAACAGGGGAAAAGAAATATGAAAGCCACTAAAGAGCCTTTGACAGAAATGCAGAAAAAAGAAGTTCTGCGAATGAATAACAAAGAGTCTAACCAGCTGACCAGAGAATGCCTTCAGCTTGCGCTTATGCACCTAATGGGCGAACACCCGTATGAAAAGATCACTGTCAGTGAGATCGTGCGTCGTGCTGGAGTTTCACGTACTGCCTTCTACCGCAACTATACTGACAAGGAAGATATTTTGCATGAACTCGGTAACAGACTGATAAAAAGCATAGCAGAAATTTGTGAAAAACCAGAAATGCATGAGAATCCTCATCAGTGGTTTGAAGATGTTTTCCGTACCATCCGCGAGGATAAAGAAACCATCGCCCTGTTTGATCAGGCAGGTATATTGAAACGTGAGCTCTTTTCCGGCAGGTCCATATCAGAACTTCTGTATCCTACAACAGATACAGAGATCAAATACATCAAGCTTGCTTCAGAAGCAGCTTTTTTCCAGATACTTATCAGCTGGTTCAGAGAAGGGATGCAGGAAAGCGAACAGCGCATGGCTGATATATGCGTAGAAATGTTTGATAACACATTGAAAAAACTGTCATGAAACAAATGTTGATGATAATGGTCCCTAGGGACGAGGGAGAGTTTGTGGTTCGTTTTCTTACGGCTCGTTCCCAGCTTCTGCTTCTGACTGATCTGACGGTGTTTCAGACTGGTCTTGTACTTCGTCTTTTGAGCTGGCAGCTGAGCTGGCAGCGGTGCTAGCCTTTCCGCTTCCCTCATTTTCTTCCTCGTCTTTGGACGCTTCTTTACTTCCTTCCTCAGCTTCCTTTTTCTCTTTCTCCTTCTCTTCTTCGGCTCTCTTACGCTCTTCCTCTTCCAGTCTCTTTTTTTCTTTTTCTTCCTCTTCCAGCCTCTTTTTCTCTTCCTCTTCCTTTTCCTCTTCCTTTTCCTCTTCCTTTTCCTCTTCTAGTTTCTTCTTCTCTTCCTCAGCCTTCTTTTTTTCCTCTTCCTCTTTCTTCTTTTCCTCTTCCGCCTTCTTTTTCTCTTCTTCCTCTGCCTTCTTACGCAGTTCCTCTTCAGTTTCTGTACTGCTTTGTGTGCTGGCATCAGAAGAAGTCTGGTTTTCTGCAGTTCCAGTCATCATTTTCATAAGATCATCAATCTTATCTTCATCAATTCCAGAGTCTTTACCCATGGTAACCTTGATTCTGTTAGGATCAGGCTTGATATATTTAACAACATATTCGCCCTCATCAGATATCTGGGGCACAGGATGTTCTACTATGTACTTGAATATGGCCTCACACCCTTTTCCGGAATAATGAAGCCCATCGCCGCCGTTATACTCAGACTTGACCTGTCCATCAGGCCCTTTGAGGATTTCCGCGATATTAAGGTAAAAGATATGCTTCTCCTTGGCAGTTTCCAGAAGAAACTTATTATATTTGTCTATCATTGCGTTCTGGACATTATTTTTGTATATTCCGTTGTCATCAACAGGGCCTATTGCCACAAGTACAATATTGGAATTAGGCGCCATCTCGGCCACACTGTCGATAAGAGAAATAAACGTATTCCGATAATGTTTCTCACTGGGATCATTTATCCCGTTTACTCCCAAAAGAATATAAATAACCGGAGCCTGATGAGACTTCAGATAGGTTTTTAAAGTATATTCTTTTCCTGCATTGTTAATGAACTTATTGGATGCAAATGCCGGATGTGATATACCAATCTGGGCCAGTGCGGCATCATCGTTAAAAAAGCCATAGTTGACCATGGCAACTGTCCTGGAGTCGCCAAGGAATACACACCTGTTAAGATATCCTTCCTTTGCCCCTTCTTTTTTGGCAAGCACAGTCGTATCTGAAGTTGATTCAGTCTTCGTCCCTTCAGTTGCGGTCTCGACAACAGGCATATCTCCCTCAGCCAGATTTGAGTCTCCGCCAGCAGTCATTTCCTCACCAGCAACCTGAGCATCACTGTAGCCATCATCCAAATCTTTGTCCATTGAACTTATTTTGATCACAATGAGCACAATGATTGCAATTATAATCACAAGCATGGACAATGAGGCGATGGCTATCGCTCTTCCACCAAGGCGCTCAACCATCTCCTCAAACCAGTTGCTCATAGATTTTTTCCTACGTTTCTTAAATGTGTCTTTTCTCATCAGGTCCCTATTCTCCTCCAATGAAATCATCGGTGATTTAAATCAAGTATATATAAGTATAACATTAGAACGGCGATTATCTTATCTTTCCATATTTTTTATATTCTTTCTGCCACTTTGAGATCATCTTCTTTTTAGCATAGTTGCGTGTGTTTTCAGCCCCAAGATTCTTGTATAGCTCATATCTTTCTAAAGAAAGCTCGCCACTTTCGATGGCTGCCTTAATAGCGCAGCCAGGCTCTGTGTCATGCCTGCAATCGCTAAATCTGCACTGGCTCTCAAGTTCCAGAATATCAGAAAAAGTATCATCTATTCCATCCTGTGTATTGGCCATTCCAATTTCTCTCATGCCCGGAGTGTCGATTATGGATACACCATTTTCAAGGCAAATCATCTGTCGATGCGTTGTGGTGTGCCTTCCCTTGTCATCATCTTCCCTTATCTCAGAGGTTTTCATGGTTTCTTCCCCTGTAATGGCATTTATCAGGGTCGATTTCCCAGCTCCTGAGGATCCCATCAGACAGATCGTTTTGCCAGGCTTAAAATATTTATCCAGCTCATCAAGACCAATATTGTACAGGGCTGAGATTGCATGAACTTCCGCTTTATCTGAAATGCTCTCAACCTCTCTTATGTAACGCCCAACATTATTGCACAGATCTGTCTTGGTAAGAACAACAACCGGAATTGCCCCGCCCTGCAGAGCAATACTCACATATCTGGCAATGCGGTTATAGCTATAGTCTTCATTAAGAGAAGTAACTATAAAACAGTAGTCCACGTTAGAGACCATATTCTGCATCACGCCGGTTTTGGCCTGGTCAGGCCTCTGCAAAAAAGTGCTTCTCTCACATACAGAAACTATTATACTATCTCCTCTTCTGTTATAAAGAAATGTCACATAATCTCCTACAACTGGGACAATATCAGGATTCTTTTCAAAAAAATTTCCTTTGAGCCTTGCAGAAATCTCCTGTTCCCAAAATCTTATTTTATAACTATTCCTGCCAACTTCCGATATTCGGCCAAGTTTTTCAATATGAAGCCACTGGCATGAAAGTTTAAGAGGCTTATAGTAAGGAAAGCCCTTTGTAAATTCCTGTACACTTCTTTCGTCTTCACCCTCTTCAAAAACAGGCGCTTCATAGAAATATCCGTGAACCTTTTCAAATTCATCGCTCAGAGGATATGCCATAAAAGCGTCACTATTTCCAAAGGCAGGATGAATTATTCCAAAATGATCGCAGGTCTTAAACCCATGTCTTGGATAATACTGCGGTTCACCGCATATTACAATTCCCTTATATCCAGCCTCTCTGGCAAGTGCTATAGTCTCTTCCAATAATCTTCCGCCTATTCCCATATTGCAATAGATGGGCTCAACTGCCAACGGACCAAAGCACAGAACCTCATGCTCTTTATCCCCATCTACAACTCTGGCTTTTGAATAAAAAATAGCTCCTACAATCTTCCCATCAATTTCTGCCACGCGACTTAGCTTGGGCAAATATTCCCTGGCTTCTCTAAGCCTATGTACCAGATAATGCTCATTACATCCCGGTCCATGAAGGTTCCAAAATGCTCGCATTGTCATAAGTTCAGTAGAGTAAAAATCGTCCTTAGTTTCTTTTCTGATAACTATATTATTCATTTCAGTTTGATCTCCTTGTATGAGTTTTTACAACATCATTTTTCATCTAGAGTGACTTCTTGATCACAATAATATAAATGCGTTCAAGAATCTATGGAGACCTCGAATTTGGAAAATGCCCAGAAATAGGCAAAGAAAAACCGCAGCTCACTAGCCACGGTTAAATAAGCATCATAAAATAAAGCAAGTATTATAAGGCACAAACCGAGGTCATCATACTGTATTTAGTTACAATCTCTGTTCTAACTACACGCATCAAATTTACCTCGCTTTCTCCTTTATTTGGTATATCTTAAGTCTATCAGCATATCAGAATCTAGTCAACTTGAGTTTCTCATTTGCCTAAAGCTTTCAACATCTCCATCGCTTTAGCATAAGATTCTTTCATTTTAGCTGGAGTATTCGTTATTATTCCTCTGCCCTTTGCCCTCGACAATAGTCCCTCATTATCACAAATGAACAGAATATCAGTATCACCATCTGCTATAATTCTTGCAGCCCTCTCAGAATCTACTTTTTCAATAGCAGCATGATGTCTCTCACTCAGCATAGCAACTTGCTTCGTAAGTATTTCATCCTCATTCCCGTCAAGACAAATAATTATTTTTGAATACATAATATGCTCCAAATCACAATGCCATCATCAAATCAGATTGCTATAAAGTTATTGGGGAGAAAGAGATCATATATTAAGCAACAGATACAAGATAATACAGAGCACTGCCGTGCCAATGTGCATCAAAACATATGATATTCTCCATTTGCCTCCTCGGTTAAAACCGTAAAAATCATCCCATCTTTTTCCTTCAGGCGCAAATTTTATCTTATACAGATATAGTGGGCCATATAATGCTACCGGGATTATTCCAATAAACGCCTGAGCAAAACTTACTCCTCTTCTCTCAAATACGCACAATGATACTAGCGCCATAAGCGGCGTCAGCAAATGCATAAACAGGTCAGATCCCTTAAACATGTACTGATATCCAAAAACAGGTCCAAGGAATAATAAAACTGTCATCATGGTCACAGTTACAGCAGAAGTACCAATAATCTTTAGATAGTACGCCCACTCTAATGCAGGAAAAAGCAACATAAAAAGAGCAGATATAGCGCACAACACATTACTCTGAACCGTAAAGAACCTGAAAGCTTCTTTTGCCCTTTGTGGACACCACTTTCTGTCTTTAAAGAATAGCTGTGCAGTAAATATCAGCGTTACAAAAAATATAATTATATTAATAAAAAAAGAAATGGCAGAATTATAGTTATTCATACTATTATTCTACCATTAATATTTCCTAACAAAATTCAATCTTCCAGCCACCATTGATATAGCTACATTTAGCACCGATTTCAAAGTTTACAGTTCTTCCCCAGTAGACTAGATAATTCTCCGGTCCAAAACGGGATTTTCTATATGACTCTTCACAATGAACATTGTTCTTCTTCATGCCTTTCGTATGCTAATAATAGGCCAATTACTATTTTATTCATATTGTTGCTCACGTCAAAAAATTCTAGCTATACTTCTTTGTTTGTTTTTAATCTTGCTTATATGCATTTGGCTCTAACCGGCACTTTCGTGTAGACCAGGAAGCCCCCACAAAATTCCAGCTCACCTAGGACACACAATTTTCACAGAATTTGCATTGCATAAAATTTATGTTAGTGATATTTTATACAAGGTTTGCGCGTTGTAGCGAACCTCATTATCGAAATAGAAAATGTAGGAGATATTGAATATGAGAAAAGAAGAATTCTTGGAAATATTAAATAATAACGGCTACGAAGCTGAGCTCACTGGTAGCGTACTTACAATAGCCGTTGATAGCGTATCAGAAGTTTTGTCAATAAAGAAATTTGCTAAGAGCTACGGATACAACTACAGCTTTAGTGTTAGAACAAAAAACAGCAACTAAATATTATCTTTTTATCTTATTCGAAATTGCATGTAGCACAAAACTCATACAAATAGCTACAATCGCAATTATCAGGCAAGTATACAAAACTGGCCTCAGCATTGGTGAATACTGTTCTGGTGCAAATATGCCATCCATGTGAAGGCGCACCGAATAGTAAATCCAATAAGCTGTTGAGCCAAGCGCCACAATCCATAGGCAAACCCTCAAAATAAACAATATCAATACTCTTCTCTTAGTATTCTTATAATTTCCCTGTTCCATTTTTCTCCATCCCGGCACTTTATGCTGTACCTATCATAATAATTATGCCTGTCAAAATATTCAACTGGAAATTGTATATTACCGTCTTTATATATCCTTATTAGTATATGTCAATCATTCCTCCATCATATACCTTACATACTTCCTTGTATCATAAACTGATTCAATAGTTTTTTGAAGTTCCTCTTCTTTGCCCTTCCTTATTTCTTCCTTTTTCTTCCTGATATATTCCGTCTCGTGGCCCATCAGTTTAGATAAATAGAGGATTCCAGCAAGTCTGTTCGCATCTCTGTTTTCGTAGGCTCTCCTTGCATTCTTTTCCATCTTTTTAAATACAAGGTCAGCAGGTAGGTCCTTTAAAAGTTCTGCAGCAGGCATGAAATAAGCTTCATCTACATCTCTTAGGCAGTCAAAAAGGAAATCCAAGCTCTCTTTCTTTTGAGAATCATTTACAAGCTTTATAAGTTCAATACCATTGCAGACGCTATATTCATTCTTATACTTCTCAAAAACAAGATAATCAGAAAGCGGTATTTCTTTTCTTCTTACTGCCAACGCAGTATTTTCAAGTTCATTGGCTGTAAGAACTCTTTCAAAAAAGTACTGATTTTCCTTAACTCTAGCGGAATGTGGGGTATACTTTTGAAATCCTAATTCTCTAAATACCTTTTTATTACTAAGTATATTCTTTTCCCATTCATAGCGCATCCTGCTCCAGTCAGCCCTAGACAAAGTTCCATATTTTTTACTAATTTCATTAAACACTTTTTCAGAAGAAGATGGCAAAAACTTATAGTACATCCCGCGCGCATCCAGGAATTCTCTGATCTGATCCTTTACATCAGTTTTCTTGGCCCTTTTAGGAAGCTGAATAATTGCACCGTCAATTGTATAGAGAAAGTTTGTATTCTCGTTATAACCGCATAAAAGATCAAGTGGCAGGTAACTTCCCAGTAGCTGCATCCACTTTTTATCTTCGCTTAAATTTATGAATTTAGACGAATTTCCTTTTTTATCTATATAGGGACTAAAGCTATAACTGCCAATCAACTCATCTACCTGATCATCTCCAAAGAGCTTTCCAAAATGAGGTACCCTTTCAAATGGCTCTTTTGGCAAGTATTTCTCAGCTTCATCCATTGGAGAAACCTCTGGATGCCTTGCAGCTACTATCCTTTCTTCCAGGCAAGCCATCAATAATACAACTATAACCATGCCAAGAAATGGAAAAATAAAGACTGCAATTTGAGTCAGGATGCTATTATTAAAAGTGTCGTCAACAAACTTCACAATATATATTCCCGGAATTAGTCCCAGCATCTCGAGAATAAAAGTCAGTAACCCAAACAGGCAACCCGCCGATTCTTTTTTGGCACTATTTGGTCTTGCATAACTCATTGTCTTTCGTTCCTTTTTCATACCAGAAATATCGTTGCAAAATAAGTCACGACAGCCACTGCAGCCACGCCAAAAAATACAGCACTGACGTTGACAATCCTGTCAAAAGTCGCCGTAGTCCTGCCCTTTATCAGCAAATAGATTGTATAAGGAATTGCCCCTACAACAGCCATTAAACCAAAAGCTACAAATGTAACAGGGAAAAGAACTATGGATGCCACTCTTACGCTTTCCTTCTGCTGGAAAAACCAGGTGACAAAAAATGTATAGATATAGCCTGCAGCAAAGCCACGCACCGCAGCTAAAAGAACACTAAGCACAATTGGAAGTGGGCTATAAAAACCAACTCCGTCAAACAAAGCCGAATCCAACTGGTTAACGAGCTCATAGGCAACAAACAAGATCATACCAATCATATTTGGCCTGAATCTTGCAGAAAGAGGGAGTTTACTTCTCTTAGCATCTAAAGAGCTGTTTGCCCTAAAGAAATCCCTAGCCTCCTTGGAAATACCATCTTCCTTTTTGGAATTTGCAAATAAAGACTTGATGCGGCCTTTCCTTGCAGCCTTGACCTTAGAAGTGATCTCATCAAGACTTCCCTCATAAACCGTATCAAGCTTTATTCCAAAAGTATGTCTGCTAGTCTTTAGGAAAAGATAATCCTCAGTCCACTTAACTTTTTCTATCTCACTAAAGTTGCAGGTAACATCTTTAAAAAGGCCATCATAGCCCCTTATTACTTCATTTATTCCATTCTCAGTGACCGTGATATAAGATCTGGCGCCACCTGAAACATAGGCCATCTCATTAGTTTTCTCATCAAAAGGCCACTGACTCTGTCTCTTTTCGACTATATCAGTAGTAAATAAAAACTCCGCTTTCAAAACTTTTCTCCCGTTATCATGTTTCTTTATATTTTTAAGCCTTGCATATTATACCAAAAACGGAAGGCTCTTTAAAATAAAAAACAAAATAGCGGAATCATCTGTTGCATGCTCAAGCGCCTTATAACTTCAAATAATCAAAGAAATTAAATCCCAGCATAGTAATGTCATCAAACTGCTCAGCACTGCCCCTGAACTTGGCCACTGAATCGGACAAAAATGGAAGTATCTTGGTAAAAGACTTATCTTTTACAGTATTGATCTCATTTGTGAGCCTGTCAGTGCCGTATTGCTCAACCTCTTCATTTATAGCCTCTGGAATACCATCTGTGTAGACAAATAGCTTATCTCCAGGTTTAAGCTCAATCTCATATTCCTTGGTCTTTAATCCCTCCATGGCAGCAAGCGCAAGGCTGTGCTTATCCTTGAAGATTTCAAAATTGCCGCCTGCGCGCATTATAAGCGGGTACTCATGACCTGCATTGGCGCACTTCATGACTCCAGTTGAAAGATCTATGATTCCCAGCCAGACAGTGACAAACATCTCAGCATCATTGCCCTCGCAAAGGGCATTGTTGGCCTTTGACAGGATTTCTCCAGGAGTTTCACCTGTCTCAGCAAAACTTCTGATAGCTGTCTTACTTCTCATCATGAATAAAGATGCCGGAATTCCCTTACCGGAAACATCCGCTATAACAAGGGCAAACCTTTTGTTGTCTACGAAAAAGAAATCGTAGAAGTCTCCACCTACCTCTTTTGCCGCCTTCATAGATGCAAAAATCTCAAACTCATCTCTACCCGGGAAATCAAAAACCCTCGGAAGGGATGACTCCTGAATGGTCCTTGCAAAAAAGAGTTCCTGCTCAATTCTCTTTTCCGCAGCATCTATATAGCCCTTTAGAGTATCAACAGTCTGATTGATATCATCAGAAAGGGACGCAAACTCAGAGGAGTTCCTTACCGTCACAACCTCATTAAGGTCACCATTAGTGATCTTATCAAGAGAGGTATTAATAAGGTCAATGTTATTTACCACAATCTGCCTTACCAAAAAGGCAATCAGCACATATATAACCGTAAATAGCAGAATATCCGCAAAGCCTGTTTCATAAGCCTGAGCGTTTCTGTACCAGTACATCTCACTTTCAGGAATATACGTAAGAAGTAGCAGATCAGAAGAAAGCGCATCAACCTTGTTAAAGGCCATTTCCTCAAAATATTCTGCCCTGTACATTTCCTTGCCCTGATGGTCCTGGATGCTGGCCAGGGCGTTTATTGGGACCTTATCGTTTATATGCTTGCCGGCGATTATAGTCCCGTCAGGCCTTATGATTTCAAAATATTCAGAGGACTCAGGAACAACGTACTTAAGACCCGCTGAAAATCTAAGTTTCACATCTTCAACCTGATCGATTATCCTGTTTCGGCCATCCTGATAGGCAGACCGAGTCTGAACCAAAAACGAAAAAGCAAAGTTTACGGCAATTACTGACAATGTAACAATAAATAGCCACTTCTGGAAGGTCTGAGATACCGATACTTTCTCATCAGAAACAGTCCTGAATGGATTTTTCCATTCCCCCGCCTGGATTTGCATTATGATTGCCATAACAGAAAGGGCAATTCCAGTAAATATGATCATCGGTATAGCGCAGGCCCTTACAACCACAAAAGCCATCCTCATGTCATCCCTGTGGGTGATAAATACCACATACATATGGAAAACTTCCATGACTGCTCCCATAAAGAAAGCAAACATAGGCGATGGCTTCTTGCCCTTAAATACCTTTTTATTCATCAAAAGAGCTACAAAACCCGCAAGGCATGTAGACACACTACAGGCAATTCTGGTGTAGGATCCAATTCCAAAGTAAGTTCCAGCTATATATCTTTCTATGCCGCCTATAAGGCCCGCTATAACGCCAGCTGCCGGGTGGAAGTAAAGTCCCGCAGCAAGAGGCGCCACATCACGCAGATTTAAAAGCATGTCTCCATAGTCCACCCCAAAGTGAGTAGACAAAACTGAACACATGCCATAGATAAGTCCTATTATAAGTATTGAAGCCTTGCTTAATTTCTTTACCCTGAAAAAGCGCCACAAAACGATTGTTAAGGCAACGTAAAGTGCCGATATTGCTGACATTTTGATAATCATTGATAACATGATCCTACATCCTCTGCCTAATTATTTATACAAACGAATTATGAAAAAGAAAAATATCTATATATAGTATAAGTGGTCAATGAACTATGACCATGGTGCCAATGTTTACCATATCATAAAGAGAATTAGCCACATCACTTGGCAGATTCACGCATCCATGAGACCCATTTTTCTTGTAGATCTCACCTCCGAACTCACTTCTCCAGCTGGCATCGTGAAGTCCCACAGCTCCGGTAAATCTCATCCATCTATTGACCCACACATTCCAGGTAGGTCCCACCAGGTATTTTCCGGGGACTTTGGCGTTTATAAAAAATACTCCTGTTGGCGTTCCATTGCCATTGCTGGTATTTCCTGAAACAATTGAAGACGTTATTACTGGTGTTCCGTCAACATAATAGATCATCTGCTGATTTGTAAGATCCACATCCACATAAGTAGTAGGCGTATCCAAAGTATCATCTCTCTGCCCTGTTGCCGCCTCCTGGGCATTTTTAAATCTTCCTTCATTAATTCCAAAGGTAAGATAGTGGCTGTAAAGAGCATTGGGGTCTGTCCCATAGGCCGCCGCTACATCTGGATAATAGGAAGCATAAAAACCCGGGTCAAAATCACTGGCTTTGGCCTTTTTAAAGCCTGCTCCCAGTAAAAAGATAAACATCGCCGCAGCCAGGCAGCTCCTTACAAGCACTTTTCTCATATTCATAAGTCCACTTCCTTTCAATCTATTTCTACCTGAAAATCGATAGCTGAACTAGGGTCAAGAGGTTTACTAAAGTAATAGCCCTGAACAGCATCAGCCTGAAAATCGCAAAGTCTTTTGAACTGCCATTCTTCCTCTACGCCTTCAATGATAATAGTTTTATTTATGTCATGAACAAGCTTAATAACATCGCCTATAAAACCATCCTTTTCCGGAACAAGGTAATTATCTACAAGGGACTTATCAAGCTTTATCTCATCCACAGGGACATAAATAAGATATCCAAGGGATGAATAACCTGTTCCAAAATCATCCATCAGAATCCTGATGCCAAGCCCCTTAAGCTCTGCAAAAAGCCTATCCGACTGAATACTCTTTTCCAGCAAAAGACTCTCTGTTATCTCAATCTCTATATATTTAGCGGGTATATCGTACTCTTTTAACAGGTCACTGAGAAAAGAAACATAACCCAGGTCATTAACCTGCTTAGAAGAGAAATTAATGGATACCGGAAGTAGTTCTTTTCCCTGAGCCTTCCATACTGCAAGCTGCTTAATGACCTTCTCAGTCACAATACGCCCCAGCCTTGTGACCCAGCCGTTCTTCTCTACTATAGGTATGAATACTCCCGGGCCTTCCTGTATAAATTCAGCTCTTACCAGTGCCTCAAAACCAACCACCTTGCCAGTTAGAGTCTCTACCTTTGGCTGGTACAAAATGTAGAACTGGTCTCTGTCAAAGGCTTCAATCACAAGATTCTTTAGCCTGCTTTCTTCCCTCAGCCTAAGTTGCATCTCGTCAGCATAGATAAATACAGTATTTCTGCCCATATTCTTGGCCTCATACATGGCAATTTCAGCATTTATGATATGCTGCTCCGGAAGGTTCTCAAAATTCGAATTTGAAACTCCTATGCTGGCAGATAGAAGTATCGTCTCTTCGCCCACAACTATAGGCTTTCTAAAGGCCTCCAGGATCTGTATTACTTCTTCAGAATCAGTATCAAGATTCACATTAGGAATCATGATGATAAACTCATCACCGCCGTATCTTCCGGTTAGCCAGTTGCCCCTTTCGGACATTTCCTTTAGCTCTTTTGACAGATATTTGATAATATAATCCGCCATGCTATGTCCATAGTTCTCGTTCACGTCCTTAAAGCCATCGATATCAACCATGACGATTGCATATTTATCACCGCTCTTAACTTTTCTTGCTAAAGTATCAACTATAGCTCTTCTATTTAGAAGATCTGAAAGTTCATCGTGGTCCGCCTGGTATTTTAGCCTGTTCCTTGATTTTTCCAAATCCTCTTTTGAACGCTTTAGCTGCTCATTATCTATTCTCTGCTGGGATACAGCCATGTTAGAAGTAACGATCAGGATTAGCAGCGCCGTAACTATCATGACAGCAGCAGGTAGCACTTTACTGTAGTAGGTAAAAAGATTTTCCGGCTCCCCTATATACTCCGTAGAAATAGGAAGCTGTTTTTTACTAATGCCATATTTCTGCATTAGCGGATAGCTGAACACGCTTTTACTAGGTGTATCAAGGTCAAGTGCATAGTCAGAAATGTCTGCTCCATTTTCCAGAATGTCAACAATGATAAGGGCTGCATCCCTGCACTGATGCCTAAAGTCCATGTAAACGCCGCCCAAAACTCCCTGCTCTCTTCCTCCGGAGTAATTCCTGATAATTGGTACATCTGCATACTTTACAACCGTATTAGTCCTATCTAGAACTGAATAGGTCTTGCCCTCACAGTCGCTGTAGCAGGTCATATAAAGGAGCACTGCATCGTCACTTGAAATTCCTTGCAATGCTTCAACAAGCTCATCCTGCGTAAGAAGAGCGCTGTTTATATCTGTAAATTTGTATCCAGGGTATTCTAAGTCAAGAGAATAGAATATCTCTTCATCCGCTATACCTGCTGCGGAATTGTCGTGAAGAGCAACCAGTTCTTTTCTCTCTGGGAAAAGAGCTACTGCAAGATCGATACAGTCGCTAAGATAGTCCATCTCATAGAAGCCTGTCATCATGGGGTTCTTGGCAGCTTCCTCGGCAAAGTTTTCGTCATTTACTCCAAAAAACACCATAGGAAGATCCTTAAAAAGCTCATCCTGGTACTTTAAGGCAAACTTAACTGCATCATCATCTCCAAGAAGTACAGCTTCATAACCGTTATCCTTTTTTAACCTGTCCTTTAAGAAGGTATAAAACATATCAATGTCGTGTTCAGATCCATATTTTTTTGTATCCATGTAAATAACGTCAAACTCTATTCCGTTTGGATACAAGGTCTCCTTGAGGCCTTCGATCTGATCATTATAAGTAAAATAAAGCGAATTATATGAGCACAGGAAAAGTACTCTATGACTGACCAAAGTAGGGCTCTGGACAGAACTAGAAAGCTCGTCGGAACGTGATATTCTGATGAGCTCAAATATTGAAGATAATAGTAATAAAACACCAATCACACTTAAGGTGTAGCGCACATAAAAAAGAAGCTTTTTCCTGTCTTTATTCATACGTTTTACCATTGCAAAATAGACGTAAATTACTACACCTTAATTATATTTTAGATTAGTTTGATATTTAATTAAAAAACCATTAAAACACTAATAACTTTTACTCAACAACCCTGTGTATCCACTTTCCAGAACGGAATCTAAAGGTAAATATAATACCTCTTATTGCCCAATCAGCAAACATACCGATCCATACTCCCATAGCTCCCATTCCCACAACTCTGATGAGGTATGTAGCCAGAGTAACTCTGCACAGCCACATGGTTAGGGTTGCGATTATCATTGAGAATTTCACATCGCCTGCAGCCCTCATGGCATAAGGAGTTACAAAGGAAGGCGCCCACAAAAGTGGCTTGGCAATTGTAATCCAGCCCAGCATATAGATGCAGAGCCCTGCGCTCTCTGGTTCCATGCCTGCCAGGAATGTGACAGGCCTTGCAATAGCGTAGGTAAAGAGACAGCTAACAAGAATGGCTATATATCCCCAGCCGATCATCTTCTTGGTGTAATAAATAGCTTCATCCTTGCGCCCTGCGCCAAGACACTGGCCTGTTATGGTCATAAGTCCAATTCCAACGCCAATTCCGGCAACTCCGTTGACGTTCTCAAAAATGTTAGTCATAGACTGAGCTGCAATGGCCATAGTCCCAAGGGTTGATACTGATGACTGTATTGCCAGCTTACCAAACTGGAACATGGAGTTCTCGATTCCATTTGGAATTCCCATGGCCAGGATACGATGGATTTTTGGAAAATCAGGTCGGATCTTAAGGTAATCTCTGACGGATATTTCCTGATTCTTCCTACGTAAAAGAGTTAGCAGTACTACCGCTGAAAAGACTCTTGAAAGGAGTGTTGCTATAGCAGCTCCATAAACTCCAAGGCCAAATCCCCAGATAAGAACTGCATTACCGGCCACATTTAGGATGTTGGACACTATTGCCACGTTCATTGGAAGTCTTGTGTTGGACTGAGCCCTAAAGATGGCACTTCCCGCAGCGGCAAGGGATATTCCCGGATAAGAAAGAATAGTTAAAAGAAAATATATGCTGGCTGCCTTATATACATCTGGCTCTATCTGGCCAAAGATCATTCCAAGGAGCTGGTTTCTAAATATGAGACATATGAGCATCAAAACAAAAGATATGAAGGCTGAAACGAGGATGACCTGTCTTGCGGCATCCTGAGCCCTTTTCATATCTTTTTGTCCTACATATGTGGAGCAGATGATAACTCCGCCTGTAGCCATGGCATTAAAGGCCTGGACCACAAGGTTATTGATGGAATCTACAAGAGATACTCCGGAGAGAGCCGCAGCTCCTACGTTGCTGACCATCATGGAGTCTGCCATTCCCATCAGGGAGTTCAGAAACTGTTCCGCTATAATTGGAATCAGCAACAGGAGTAGCTTCCTGTTGCTGAACATGTGCTGTGTGTCTTTCATATAAATACCTTTAGAACCACTTCGTTCGCGATATCACGCATGGCTCCGCTTCGCTCTCGCCATGCTACGTCCATTCGGAAATCGACATACTCACTTCGTTCGTATGTCTTTTTTCCTCATGTCCGTTAAGTCCTTTCATAAATGCAATTTTTCGTGCAAGCACGAAATTGCATTTACTCAGTCCTCATATCGCTTACATCCTCTCAGGAGCTGAAAATCCGAGAAGATCTATACCTGTTTCTAATACCTTCAATGTTGTTGCGATGAGGGCAATGTAGCTCTCTTTCTTGGTTGCGTCAGCTTCTGCAAGGATCTTGGTTCCGTGGTAGAAGCTGTTAAAAGCGTTACTAAGATCGTAGATGTAAGCACAGATTCTGTTAGGAGCAAAGTCCTTGGCTGCGCCTTCGATAGCATCTGCAAATCTTGTAAGCTGAAGCATGAGTTCCTTCATTGCAGGGCTGTCAGGATTGCCGAGCTTGGCATCCTTGACGCTTGCGCCCTCTGCTTCATACTTCTTGAGGATTGACTTGATACGAACCATTGTGTAGAGAATGTATGGGCCTGTATCTCCCTCAAAGGAAGTGAATTTCTCAATATCGAAGATGTAATCCTTGGATGGCTGGTTTGAAAGATCGCCATACTTAAGGGCAGAAAGAGCAATCTTATGAGATGTGTCTTTTGCCTCTTCTTCTGGCATATCAGGATTGCCTTCCTTGATTCTGTTGTACATCTTATCATCGATCTCAGCTATAAGATCACCAAGTGGCATAACTCCGCCTGCTCTTGTCTTGAAAGGCTTGCCATCCTTGCCATTCATAGTACCAAAGCCCACAAAGTGAAGCTCTGTCTCAGGCATAACGAGCTTAGTCTTGCGAGCGCATCTAAATACCTGTGTAAAGTAAAGCTCCTGTCTCTTATCAACTACATAAATGATGCCCTGTGGGTGGTTCTCATCCATACGCTGCTTGATTGTAGCAAGGTCTGTTGTATTGTAAAGAGATGCTCCATCTGACTTAAGGATCATGCAAGGTGGAACTTCCTTGGTATCTGTTTCTTCAGCAACGTCTACAACAAGGGCTCCCTGGCTCTCATGTGCATATCCATGAGACTTCATGTACTCAACCATTCCAGGAATAACTGGATCAGCGTCGGACTCACCCTTCCAGAGATCGAAATCTACGTTAAGGTTCTTGTAGTTCTTTTTAAGGTCTGCAAGAGAAACATTCATGATATGGTGCCAAAGAGCTCTATAAGGCTTGTAGCCATCCTGGAGCTTCTTGGTAGCATCCATAGCCTTGGCCTTGAAAGCCTCATCCTCCTTGGACTTGGCGCTGGCTGCAGGATAGATTTCTCCCAGCTCTTCTACTGTAAAAGGAGCTTCCTTGGGATATGCTCCCTCGTAATTTGGATCAAAATAGCACAGGTCAGGCTTTCTGACTTCAAGTTCAGAAATAACAAGGCCCATCTGAAGGCCCCAGTCACCAAGATGTGCATCTCCAATTACCTTATTACCTGTATATTTAAGGATTCTCTTGATACTCTCACCAATAACTGCGCTACGGAGATGTCCTACATGAAGAGACTTGGCAACGTTTGGTCCGCCGTAGTCGATGATGTATGTAGGCTCGTGGGCAGGTCTATCAACTCCAAAGTGCTTCTCATGGAGCATCTTGACAATGTATCCCCTTGCAAAATCTCCACTTACTGTGATGTTAAGGAATCCTGGCTTAACAGAATCAACCTTATCAAACATTTCATTGTTCTGGAGCTTTGCTGCAACCTCATCAGCAATAATAAATGGAGCCTTGCCATATTTCTTGGCACCAGCCATAGCGCCATTGCACTGATATTCGCAAAGGTCAGGACGGTTAGAGATTGTTACTCTTCCAAGGTCCCTGTCATATCCAGCTGCCTCAAAGGCATCTCCTACTTCTTTAGAAATTAGTTCAAGTACTTTTTCCAAAATTAAACCTTCTTTCTTATGATTTATAACTAAACTTCAACTTTTCTTTTACTGTTATAAGAAGATAACTTAATCGATTTTAACAGAGTTTTCCAATTATGTGAAGTCTATATTTTATCCGTATTACTGTCTGACTTGCAGCCTGTCTTTATTGTTTATAGCACTTATTATATGCATGGTGCACAGAACAATCACGATCACAAGGCACATGATCTGATTTTGTGAAAAGATATGCTCCACATGCGTATCTCTTAGAAAATCAAGCATAATCTTGGCGCAGGCATAGACTATAGCTGCAATTACAGGCTTAAAATGCCCTCTGATATCCAGGACTGCTGATCCTAGAAATAGCAAAAGAAATACCGCCGCCTCAAGAGCCTGTATGGGAAAGACTTCTACTCCTTCTCTTCCAGACACAGAAAAAGCCCCGTGATATGGGAGCCCTGCGCAGCACCCGGCAAAAGAGCAACCTATTTTCCCAATTCCGTACATAAGTGGAAGAGCCATAAAAAATGATCCTGCAAGTTTCCTTTTATACTGCGGGGATATCATAGCCATGGTAAAAATTCCAAGACCTATTCCTACTGCAGCTCCGGTACCGTTAAGACCAATTGCCTCTCCGGCAGAAGTTATAAAGGTCACACCAATTGAAAGGCTCAAAAGAAGTACTACTGACAACATCACCGTATAGCCGATAATGTTTCCGGGCACTCCTTTTCTTTTGCTCCTCAATACTGCAAATCCAATTCCCAAAAGCAGGGATAGAAAAATCATCAATCTATACATAACTTCAAAATTTTCAAGTACATCCAAAAGTATCAAGGAAAATCCAGCAAGTTGCAAAAAGCATGATTACTGCAAAAAGAGTAAGGGCAATCTCAGCTATCATTACGATCATAATGATCTTGCCGCCCTTATTCTTAGGATACTTGACTCTTAGAACTATCATTAGTATCAGCGCTGCAATATACAGGAAAAATCCGCCACCACCAAGAATATAAGATATATCGTCATCATAAAAAGAGTTGCTAAGGGCACTTACATATGAAGAAATCCCCGGCATAATATGCCCAAGTGCAAGGCATATAGCAGAAGCCAGAACCAGCTTTTTAGCTTTGGGATCTGTATCATCCGGATGCTGAACCTGAGGAATTGGTGCAACATACCTTGGCTGCTGATTTACTGGTGGAACATAATACCCTGGTTGCACTGGTTGCTGCATCTGTGGTTGCTGCATCTGTATTGGCTGTCCGGTTGCTGAATCTACATTCACTGTATACTGTGGATTTCCTTGCATTGGTTGTTGCATAGACTGTTGCATCTGCATTGGCTGCATAGGTGGCACTGGCTGCGCCTGTATCGGCTGACCTGTAGCAGGATCAAAACCTGCAAGCATATTCGGATCAAGGCCCTGGCCGCCATCCAAACCTTCTGAAACCGGCTGACCTGTCACCGGATCATATTTAATATCATTCCCCATTTTAATTCCCCTTTTCTATAGCCATCAAAACTTATTCACTACGCTCTTTCTTTTCCCTCTCCCTCTGAGCCTTGGAAAATCCGCAGCCGCAAAAGTCCTGCCTATATAGGCCAAACTTATGGGATAGTTCAATTGAACGCTTATAGCCATTTTTCTTTTTAAAATCCGAAGGCAAAAACTCCACTCTAAAACTCTCTTGCCCTGAAACTTGCGCAGTTTTCTCTAAGTTGATTTTCCTTGCTGCCTCCTCGCCCACTTCATTTAAAACATCAGCGTTTTTAAGCGGGCTGATCGTTAGGGTGGTTGTGAAATACTCATATCCCTTCTCCCAGGCAATCCGGGCCGTTTCATCAAGTCTTAGTTCAAAGCATTTCCTGCATCTGTCACCGCCCTCAGGGCAGTCTTCATACCCCTTTGCGGCATCAAGAAAATCCTTAGGAATGTAGTCTCCCTCCAGAATCTCAATCTTTCTGGCCCTTTCATCTGAATTCATCCCGTCAAAAGAGCCCTCGTCCACCTGCCTATTGTACTCTGAAATCAGTCTTTTTTCTTCCTCAACTCTTTTCCTGTACTCAGCCTCTTCTGTAATGTTGGGATTATAGAAAAAAACTGTCACATCAAAGTATTCCCTTAAATACTCAAGGCAGTAGGAAGAGCAAGGCGCACAACAGGCGTGTAAAAGAAGCCTTGGATGCGCATTTTCTTTTCCAAATTCTTCTATTTTCTTTTCAAGTTCTTTTGAATAATTTCTCTTATTTGTACTCATATTTCTTTCTCAAAATGGACCTATAGCTCCGTCTCCAAGTACCATTTCGCAGACTTTACTAGCAACTTCCTCTGGCGTCAAATCGTCGGTATCGATTATGATGTCCGCACAAGACTCATAAACCGGTCCCCTGTCAGCCTGCAGCTTTTTGATCTTGCCGAGAGGATCTTCGCCCTTTAAAAGTGGTCTTGAATCGTCAGATTTGACGCGCTCGTAAACTGTCTCTGGGCT
Organism: Butyrivibrio sp. INlla14; assembly: GCF_900102515.1. GTDB lineage: Bacteria > Bacillota > Clostridia > Lachnospirales > Lachnospiraceae > Butyrivibrio. Next base: position 8,000 of record NZ_FMVS01000016.1, on the reverse strand, counting down.
GGTTCTAAGGTAGATAACCTTGCCAAGTTCTTTTAACATTTCTCTGTTCTCTTCGCGAAGGACCAGACCTCCTCCCAGGGAAATCACCATCTCCCTGAAATGCTCAGAAACTGCAGTAGCCAAAAGAGCTGTCTCCATATCTCTGAATATTTCCTCGCCATCGTCTGCAAAGATTTTGTTGATGCTGCGGCCCTCAGCCTCCACGATAGCGGCATCTGTATCCAGCATTTCAAGGCTAAGCTTATCTGCAAGTATCTGGGAAACTGTAGTCTTGCCGCTTCCCATAAAGCCTTCAAGGATTATGTTGCGAGCTCCTGTAACTTCAAGGATAAGAGATTTGTAGATATCATCTGCCTGCTCTTTGGTAATGCGCACAGGATTTCCATTTTCATCAGTAAGTTCATCAGAAAACCAGAGTTCATAAGCATCAATTCCCTGATACAGAAGCATCTTAAGGCCTGAGTAAGCTACAGCCCCAGCCTGCCTTGCAAGCTTCATAAACTTGGTATCAATTGGCCTGTAGACCATATCAAGAGCAGCACTTACATGCTGATAAAACTCAATATCCTCAATAACTGCGCTATTCACATCCGGGAAAAGACCTACTGAAGTGCACTGGAGGGCTATGAATTTTTCTTTTTCCTGATATAGATCCTTGTAGTCCTCAAGGCGCATTGGCTGAACTATCTCAGGAAAGTCCATGGCCTCTCCTGCGGCATTTATCCCATCTGCGGTAATATGGTCATCTCTTTTCATATCAAAAAGAGCCCTGTTAACTTCATCTGCCACATCTAAAGCCCTGTCAAAAGTTCTGTTAAGGATATAAACCCTTTTGGCTCCCTTGCTGCCACAGAGGAAAGCTGCTGGCCTTGCTACGCCACCAGCTCCCAGGATAACCACAGTTTGTCCGGCTATTTCAACGCCTTCATCTAGCATGGCGCGGTAAAGGCCTGTCATATCCGTATTATAGCCCTTGAAGCCGCCATTTGGTGTTCTAACCAGGGCATTAACTGCTCCAATTCCCTTGGCAAGAGGGTCTATGTCCTCAAGATAAGGAATAACCTCGCTTTTATGAGGGATTGTCACGTTCATCCCCTTTATATCAAGAGCAAGAGCCCCCTTTATGGCGTCTCCAACATTTACAGTCTCAACTTCAAATGGCACATACACCATGTTGATTCCCGTAATCTCCGCCAGCATATTGTGAATAAGCGGTGAAAGTGTATGTCTTACAGGATTGCCAATAAGACCGCAAACCCTGGTGTTTCCATCAGTATAGTTCCCCATAGAAGCCTCCTTCTTGTGCAGATGTAAGGGTATCTAAACTTTCTGTCACATTGTCCTAATTATACTAAATCCTAACGCTTTATACCACGGCAAAATCAAATAAGAAAGGACAAAAGAAAAAGAGACACCTTTTGATGTCTCCCGAAATAATCATATTATAAAAAATGTTACAGCTTGATAACTAAACCATCTTCTGTTCCAGTGATAATGTTGCTCTGCTTGCCAGTCATATCCTTTCCGCCAACAAAGTACTGATACTCGTGGAGGATCTTGTCCTTCTGCATTCCAGAGATAGCCTGCTTCATATCCTCTGATGCAAGTCCCTTCTCGCCAAAAAGATCAATTGAGGAGCTGTCATACTGTCCAAATGAAATAGCAATATTCTCAATTGAAGCATTCTCTCTGACTGGTATTTCTTCAACGGTAAGGTCAAGGCCCTTTTTAGGTTCTTCCTGCTGTAGTTCCTTCTTTGGCTGCTCATTTGGCTGAACCTGAACCTTTTCTAAATCGCCTACCTTAACGTTGTTATCTACTGCCGGAGGTATATTGTAAGCATTATAGTTATTAAGATAACCACCAAGTTTATCTAATGCCATACTCCTCGTCCTTTCTGATCACATCCATGTTTTTCAAAGGATATATCGGAAAAAACACAATAATACTTAATATAAGTATACAAAAAAAGCCCTAAAATCCGGCATGTTTAATGGGATTTTAAGACTTTTAATATACTTTTTATAATTCAGTTCTGTACTATTTCGAAGAGATTTTCAGGCATTTTCAGCTGCTTTATCCTTCCTGATACCTGCGGCAGATAGGAGCTGTCTTGTATACTCAGCCTGAGGCTTTTTGTAGAGCTGTTTGGTCTCTCCGTACTCCACAACACGGCCATTTTTCATGACCATAACATGGTCACTGATCTGGTAGACGACTCTAAGGTCATGGGAGATAAAGATAATTGAGATTCCGTGCTTCTTATGAAGGTTCTGAAGTAGCTCCATGATCTGTGCCTGAATAGTTACATCCAGCGCAGAAACCGGCTCATCAGCTATAAGAAGCTTGGGCTCCCGCATAAGAGCCATTCCTATGCAGACTCTCTGCCTCTGGCCTCCTGACAGCTGAGAAGGGAATCTATCCAGCATACTAAGTGGCAGCTCAATCTCCTCCATGATCTCTTCTACTCTCTTTTTCCGCTCCTCTTTGGTCCACTTTCTCTCTTTATCAACCTTAAGGGGTTCCTCCAAAAGCCAGCCGATTTTCTTGGCAGGGTTCAGGGAATTGTAAGGGTCCTGAAAGACCATCTGGGGTCTGTTGTATTTCTGCCAAATCTTTCCCTGATAGTCCTTGTTGATGCCAACAATAGCCCTTGCAAGGGTTGATTTACCGCAACCCGACTCCCCTGCTATTGCCAGCACTTCTCCCTCTTCCATGTCAAAAGAAACATCGAAAAGAGCCTGTATTTTTTTGTCTGTTTTTGAAAAGAGCTTGTGCTTCCTGTTCTTGTAAAAGACGTTCAGGTTACTTACTCTTAGAACTTTTTCTTTTTCCATAATATCTATTTTCCATTTTTGACAATGATCAGCCCTCATCACTCCCCCAGATCAATCTTGGGAATTGCGGCAATAAGCTTTTTTGTGTAGTTGTGGCGGGGCCTTGTGAAAATAGCTTCTGTATCCCCAGTCTCAACGATATTGCCCTTCTGCATTACGATAACTCTTTCGCAGAGCTGGCTTACAAGGCTAAGATCATGAGAAATGAAGATGATCGATGTTCCCTTTTCCCTGTTGAGTTTCTTTAAAAGATCCACAATCTGTGCCTGCACTGTGACATCAAGGGCTGTTGTGGGCTCATCTGCAATAAGAATCTGAGGATTGCCTATCATGGCTGCAGCGATCATAACTCTCTGCCTCATACCGCCAGACAATTCGTGAGGATACATGTAGTAAACTTCCTCGGCATGCTCAAGTCCCACGTCCCCCAGCATTGCAATTGCCCGCTCCTTGCGCTCTTTCTTTTTTATCTCAGGGTGGTGGATCCTAAGCGGTTCCTCCACCTGCCAGCCAATTCTTTTGACAGGATTAAGACTTGTCATGGGTTCCTGGAAGATGATTGATATCTCATCTCCCTGAAAAGAACGCAGAACTGCCCTGTCGCAGGTTAGAAGGTCCTGACCTCTGAACATGATTCTGCCTGTCTTCCTGATGGCATGCCTGTTTAAAAGACCTGCAATCGCAAGGGCACTCATACTCTTGCCTGAGCCAGATTCTCCCACGATTCCTACAATTTCGCCCTTTCCTAGCATCAGGTCAAAGTCCTCAACTGCAGTTTCAGGTGTGGAGGAATCATGGAATTCTATGTGAAGATCCGTAACATCGAGGATTATTCCCATCTCTTAATACCCTCCCCTAAAAATGCAAAGCCAAGAACTATAAGAACTATTACAATACCTGGGCACAACACGTAGCTAGGCCTTGTAAACATGTACTGCTGGGCATCTGAGAGCATTCGGCCAAGACTTGCGTAGGGCGGCTGAGAGCCAACGCCTAAATAGCTAAGTCCTGCCTCTGCAAGAACTGCGTTATTAAAGCCAATAAGTATAGAAGATGCAAAGACTCCCTTAATGTTAGGCAGTATGTGCAGGAATATCATCCTGACATCAGATACTCCCTGAAGCCTTGCATTTTCGATATAATCCATATTTTTTACCCTGAGGACTTCTCCTCTTACAATTCTGGCAAAACTGGGGACAAAAGCAATTCCAAGAGATGCCACAAGCTGCGGCCAGCCAACGCCAAATACGCTGACAATTACAAGAGCCAGGAGAATACTAGGGAAGGCAAAAAGAGCATCGATAACCCTCATGGTAACCTCGTCCACCATTCCGCCGTAGTAACCTGTCACAGCCCCTATCACAGTGCCAACTCCCGCGCCGATTATGATGGTGCCAATGGCGATCATAAGAGTCACTCTGCTACCGTACATAACTCTGCTAAAGACATCACGTCCCATATTGTCAGTTCCAAAGAGATGCTTAAAAGAAATCCCCTGAAGCTTCTCAGAGGCACTCATCTTGGTAGGTTCGTAAGGCATCCAGAAAAAGCCCACAATTATCATAAGGAGGATCACTCCCATGATAATGCTGCCAATAACAAGGTATGGATTTTTTAAAAATTTTCTTATCATTTTATTTTTCATTGCTTATTTATTCCGATATTTTCGACTGCTCATATAACACTTATTAAAACCTGCCTATGGGAGGTTTAGTTGTGATGTTCAAAAATATCCACATCCCAGTTTAGTCTATTTATTTCTCCGCCTCGCACTCATCACAACAAATATATATTTTATTTGTCTTTTCGTCTTTGACTATCTCAAGCAAGCCTTGCTTACAAATTTTACAAAGTCCAATATTATACATTTTATCCTGCTAACTTTCTTTTCCCCTATAATGTTAGCTTTTGTATCAATCTTCTATGCTGATTCTAGGGTCGATGATCCTGTAGATCACGTCCACAAGAAAGTTGATCACAATAACGATTGTAGCGATTCCCATGATAATTGCCTCAACCACTGGGTAATCCCTGTTACTGATGCTGCTAAGGAGAATTCTGCTGATACCTGGAATATTGAAAACCTGTTCTATTACGATACTTCCAGCCACCATGTCTGCAAGAGCCATGCCCAGGAAGGTAATGACTGGTATCATAGCGTTTTTAAGAACATGTCTATATAGAACACCATTGGTGTTATTTCCTCTGCTATATGCGGTTCTCGCATAATCTTTTCCCGATTCATCGATAAGGTTGCCCCTCAGCATCTTGACGGTCATAGCCACCTTAGGAAGGGCTATCGCCAGGGATGGGAAAAAGAGATACTTAAGAAATCCGCCAAAATCATCTGTATATGAAATAAATCCGCCTGGAGTAAACAGCTTAAATATCATGCCAAACACAAATGTGATCAGGATTCCGGAAAAGAAAGGCGGAATGGCCATGATGACCTGATTTATAACGGTAATTGTCCTGTCCAGGATTCCGTTTTCATATTTAGCTGTAAGTATTCCAAGGGGAATAGAAATCAGTACTGTGAAAAGAAATGCCAAAAGCCCCAGTGTAAGCGTAATTGGGATCTTTTTGACTACGAGACTTGCCACGGAAACGCTATAGCTATAGCTTGTGCCAAAGTCTCCCTGAAGAAAAGCAAAGAACCATCTAAAATATCTGACAAGTAGCGGGTCGTTAAGGCCCATACGCTCTCTTGTCTGCTCAATAAGTTCAGGGGATGCCTCAAGTCCCAGCATTCTGACGGCCGGGTCCCCTGGAAGAACATTAAAAGCGAGGAATACGCATAATGAAACCACAACCAAAGTAACTACTGTTGAGATAAACTTTTTTAATGTGTATTTCATATCGTATTCCCCGCCAAACATTTTTCTCATGAATCCTGCATAATGCAAGATTCCACTTGTATTTTATTGTACATGTTTACAGGGCTATATGTCCAATGATAAACGTGTATTTCTAAATCTTTTACTGCGCTGGTCTGATCTTAGCAATATCCTGAACATAGAGAGGATAGAAAACATATCCTGTAAACTTCTTGTTAAGGACTACATATTCAGGAAGGTCCTGAATATAAACGCTTGCTGCTTCCTGTGAAAGGATTGTCTCGCACTCTTTGTAGTACTGAGTCTTAGTATCATCATCAGTTGCTGCAGAAGCATTTGCATAAGCTGTATCATAGGCTTCACTATTAAAGTTTACGAAGTTTTTGCCATTGTCAGATACATATCTTGAAAGAAGTGCTGATGCTGAAAGTGTAGAAGCATCGATACCTACTACTGTAGCCTCGTACTGTCTGCCACTGTATACATCAGAAACCCATGAATTCCACTCAATTTCCTGGATGTTTGCTGTTACGCCAATCTCTTTAAGCTGCTCAGCTATTACCTGGGCTGTATCTACGTGCTGACCATAGTTAGATGGAACTGTGATAGTAAACTCAAATCCATCTGGGTATCCTGCCTCTGTAAGAAGCTCTTTTGCCTTGGTTGTATCAAGGTTGTAGGTGTCGTTAAGTTCAGGCATGTAGTATTTGCTAAATGAAGGGAACATAGCTGAACCAACCTCTGTTCCTGCACCATCTGATACAAAGTCCATGATGCCCTGTGGATCTACAGCATAGCAAAGAGCCTGACGAACTCTTACATCATCAAAAGGCTTAACTGCATTGTTGAGGTAAAGAGCCTGAACAAGGTTCATTGTTCCCTCATAAACCTCAAATTTGTCTGAAAGCTGTGCAACCTGTGTTGGTGTAACACGAGCCATCATATCAATAGAGCCGCCCTCAAGATCCATTACGATAGCGTCCATATTAGCTTCGATCTTGAAAACAACGTCCTTGATATATGCCTTCTCTCCCCAATAATCGTCGAATCTTGTAACAACGAAATTCTCCTGTGGTGAGTTTGAAACATACATATATGGGCCAGTTCCGATAGGTGTTGTCTCAGGATGCTCGTTAGATGCTGGAATAATAGCAACTGTGAGCTGTGTCAGGAAATCTGAATCAGCTTCCTTAAGGACAACCTCTACGTGGCTGTCATCAATTACATTTACACTGTCAATCTTGCTATAGGCCTTGATAAGTGGCTCGCTGCCATCTACGCCCATGTTACGTTCAAGGGAATATTTGATATCCTCTACTGTAACGTTTGATCCGTCGTGGAACTTGATGCCATCTCTAAGAGTGAAAGTGTATGTTGTACTGTCCTCTGAAATCTGGTAGTCGCTGGCTACAGCAGGGTTAAGATTACCGTTTTCATCAGCCTTAACAAGGCCTTCAAAAATGTTATAGAATACTTCTCTTGTTCCTGCCCCTGTTGCGTTGTGTGGGTCAAGACCATCAATGTCCTGAGGTATTCCTACAGTAAGCTTGGAAAGATCATCCGTAGTCTCAGCAGCTGGTGTCTCTGTGCTGGTCACTGTTTCAGTGCCTGCCCCTGTGTTCTCGCTCTGATTCTGGGAATCTCCTGCCTTGTCACTTGAGCATCCGCTCAATGCAACAGTCAGCGTTGTTAACACGACAGATAGAAGATAGCTTGCTGCCCTTCCATTAAGTCTTTTTCTCATCATGTTAAAATCTTCCTCCTATTTAATTGAATTGTAGCTCCCTGAAGTGGAGTCTACGACCGCGGCGTACTCCTCGGACGCCACATAAGCACTATAAAACTTCGTCAAAGAATTGTCAACCCGCAGTATTTGGTGCCGCAGGGTGTTTGCGCATCCGCTGTTTTTGTGCTGTAAGTGAGCGCTGAGCTGCAAATGCTAAATCTGCTCGCTTCACCTTCGTCGTAATGCATGGGCTTTGCTCCTCTGACTAGTTTTCTATGGTTCAAATCCTAGTGAACCATAAGCAGAAAACTAGTCTTCGTTTCAAAGCCTCATGCATTATCTCCTCCGTGCGAATGTCTCGCAGCTTTAGCATTTTTGCAGCTCAGCTTACTCTTTTGAAGCCCGGTCGCGGATTCACAAACGCTCCAGCTACACCGCAATACTGCCCGCCACGCCCGCAGCCATCAACTGTTCTGTGGCAGGCTGGAGAAGGCTGGATGCATGAAATTACGGCTACGCTTATTTTTCGTGTAAGGCCTCTAGTTCTACTCTCTTGACTTGTTTATATGAATCTACGCCTTTCAGTTATTTTCGTGTAAG
>NZ_FMVS01000037.1 GCF_900102515.1 Butyrivibrio sp. INlla14 | reverse complement strand
CCAGAAGAAGCATTCCGCCTAAGGAAACGGCTTGAAATTCATTACACGCCAAAGCACGGAAGCTGGCTGGACATTGCTGAGATTGAATTAAATGTAATGACAAAACAATGCCTATCAAGGAGAATTGAAAGCATTGACAAACTTAAGTCTGAACTCTCTGCATGGGAGTCAGAACGTAACGCAAAGCAGGCAAAGGTTAAGTGGCAATTCACTAATGATAAAGCAAGGATAAAGCTGCTTTCCTTATACCCCAAGCTTGAGTAAATCTCAGGCTTGGAGATTAAATTAATTCTGAACTTGCCACGACACTAGTTATCTTCTATCCATGAGAATACGTGTTTCGGGGGAAATAATAATGACTAGCAAAAAGAAAAATCTTATCTATTTTATTCTTCTTGGAATCTTTATTGTCGTTTTTTTATTTATCAGCATTTTGTATCTTATAAAACGAAATAATTCATCCATAATAATCCAGGGTGATCCTAAAAACATTGTTCTTGAGGACTTTGAAGGTAATCTTGATTTCGTTGCCGTTACAGTAAGTGCTGAAGGCGGCTTTATAACAAACGAAAACGCAATTTCTTTTTCCTTGGATGAAAGGACCTATAACGCACAGCCTCATGACCTTGTTATTGAATTCAAAAATGTTGTTTCTGACTATGGGCAGAACATTTCCGGCAGTATTTCAAGCCCTCAAATGCATTTTACACCCTCCGATTCTGAATCTATCTCGGTCTTTGCTGATGCCATCAGAATAAAAAAAGGTGATCGGTTAACTGAAGGTTATACTGATGAAGCCAGCACAAGCCAGAAAACAGTTATAAATAATACAGAGATTTATATGTCAGGCTTTTCATCTTCTGATTATTTGCACATATGGAATGAATTTCCATTATTTGCAGATTCTAATACTGTTATCAAATTAAAGGGAGAAGTTATTAGCGAAAACGGCGGACAACTTGCTTTGAAAGAAAGCTGCACTTTTACTTTTGATGCACCAAAATGTTTACAAATGACTCTCTCTGATTCTAATGATGATTTTTATTTAAATGGAACAATAACGAAGGCCTTAGGTTATCTCGAAAATGAAAATGCTGATCTTTATTACACATCCGGTGCTTCTCAGAGCAGTTTCTTTTGCGGAAACCAGGATCTGCAAGTAGCAGGAAAAAAATTAAAGTCCACGTATATTTATGGTGCTGATACTGCAGACCTTATAATAAACGGAAAACCTTCCGTAGCAAGGCTCGAGGGCATTGATGTCACAGAAGGTTTTCTACAATATCTGATATCTAATTTTGATTCATTCTTTATGGCATTTTTTGGTGCTCTTTTAGCACTTGTAATTGATAAGACCTTAAAAGATTAAAAACCAAGCTGCTTTAAATTACTTACAAGCTGAACATAAAACTCCCTGACATCAAATCCAGGTATGTTTTCTCTGTTTAGGTCGATCATGTCGCCGTGGGATATACCTCTATTACAAGGCGGATTCAGAAAAGTAAAATTCGATCCCCAGCTAAAAGACTTCTCCCCAACAAGGCCATCATTTCTGCCATCAAAGTACTTAACAAGGTGGTAGGAAAAATTAAGAGGAAATCTTCCGCCAGAAGCCTTTCCCATATAGCTTCCAACGCTCTGGTAATAAACCTTTGGAGAATCTGGAGTTCTATTATTAAATTCTGCACAGGCACTGTGGGTTAGATCAGTTACAGCTTCTATAAAGTTAGGATTTGGATCTCCAATCCTTTTAAGGGCTGAATTATAAGTATTAGCCACTTTATCTTTAAATCCCTGTCCTATCTTATCCAAAAGAAAATCTGCAAACTCACAACCTCTGTGAGGTGTATTGATTGTTGTGAGGCTTGCGACATACTCATCAGCTCCATACCTTGCTATTGCTGCTCTTGTATCAAGACCTCCCTTTGAGTGTGCAATTACATTAACCTTTTCACAGCCTGTTTGCTCTACAATCTGCTTTATCCTGATAGCTATTTCTCTTCCGCACTCTTCTACAGATGCAGCGGACTGCTGATTACCAAAATAAATTGTTGCACCATTTTGCTGAAGTTCCGGTGCAATTCTTCCCCAATAATTTAAAAAAGCAGGCTTAAAATCCCTAAAGAAAACTCCATGAACCATTAGAATTGGATATTTAGTCTGACATATCCTATATGGTGCTCTCTTTTCATTTGTTATGATCTTACTGTTTTCAAACCTAGCTTCTTCTTTGGCAGTTTTAATGATCTTAGGCAAGATGTACAGATCAAAAGGCCATATCCATCCCCAGAAATACACAACTGTCTTGGTTACAATTCCTACCTGAGTCGAATTTCTTATAATGCCAACAACTGAAACAATGTAAAGAATAAAGTTCAAAACACTTGCAAGTAAGGATATTAATAACCACGGAAGAAACTGCCCTTTGAAATCAGGAATAACCCTGTAGGCAAAGTAAATACCACTAGTAATTGGAATAGCGTGTGATAACATCAGATAGGCAAAAAGAAGCCTTGCTGAATTTAATAAATCCTGTAATTTCTTAGTCCTCATATATTATTCCCTCAACTTTTTTCATTATTTTGACTTTTCTCAAATAGAATTTATTATAAATACATTTAGGCTAAATGTATATCATGATTGTTCTAAATATTCTAACAATCAGATTTTGCAAATTGTTTCAAAAAGAAAAAAGAAGCTGACTTAGCAGCTTCTTTTACAAAAAATATATGATAGGTTTTAAGCCCTATTTTGCTTCTCTACAAGGTGGTCTCCGCAATACTTTAAGCGAAGCTTTGGTTTATCTATCTTGCCTGTAGGATTACGAAGAACAGTATCAAAAATTATCTTTCTTGGTCTCTTGTAACGGGGAAGGTCCACGCAGAAAGCTTCAACTTCATCTTCCGAGAGAGTCATTCCCTCTTTTACCTGAATGATGGCAGCTGCAATCTCACCAAGTCGCGGATCAGAAAGACCAATTACTGCGGCATCATGTATTTTATCATTCTTCATAAGGAAATTCTCAATCTGCACAGGATAAAGGTTCTCACCGCCTGATATGATGACGTCCTTTTTACGGTCAACAAGGAAGATAAAGCCATCTTCGTCCTGACGAGCCATATCACCTGTAAAGAGCCATCCATCCTTGAGTATCTCTGCTGTAGCCTCAGGATTTTTGTAATAGCATACCATAACTCCAGGCCCCTTAACACAAAGCTCTCCAATTTCTCCCTTTTCTACAGGCTTTCCTTCTTCATCAACAATCTTTGTTTTCCAGCCATAGCCGGGAACTCCGATTGCTCCAACCTTATCAACATGATCCATTCCAAGATGAACACAGCCAGGTCCAGTTGATTCAGAAAGTCCATAATTGGTGTCATATTTGTGATGAGGAAAATACTCAAGCCAGTGCCTTACTAGTGAAGGCGGAATTGGTTGGGCACCAATATGCATAAGTCGCCACTGGGAAAGCTTATAATCCTCAAGCTTAAGTTTTCCGCTGTCAAGAGCTGCCAGTATATCCTGAGCCCAAGGCACAAGAAGCCAAACTATAGTGCAATGCTCCTCAGAAACAGCCCTGAATATTGATTCTGGGGAATTTCCTTTTAAAAGAACTGCTCTGCTACCTGTAAATAGTGATCCAAACCAGTGCATCTTGGCCCCTGTATGATAAAGAGGCGGAATGCATAAAAAGCAGTCTTCATGATTTGTTTCGTGATGCATAGCCTCCATTTTGGCTGACTGCATAAGAGCTGTATGAATATGCAAAATAGCCTTTGGAAATCCTGTAGTACCAGATGAAAAATAAATAGCTGCATCATCACTATCTTCAAGTAAAACCTTAGGTGCTACAGAAGAAGCGTTGGAAACCTGCCTGAAATAATCCTCTGCATATGATGGGCACTGATCTCCAACATAGTAAAGAAGCATTTCTTTTTTAAGCTTTTGAGCAATATCCTCAATTCTTCCTATAAATTCAGGACCATAGAATAAGACATCAGAATCAGATGCCTTAAGGCAATAATCAATTTCCTCAGAATCAAATCTAAAATTTAAAGGTACAGCCACAGCCCCGGATTTCAGGATTCCAAAATATATAGGAAGCCACTCAAGGCAGTTCATCAAAAGAATAGCGCATTTCTGCCCCTTCTTTATACCTCTTTCCATAAGCATATTTGCAACACGATTTGCCTTCTCATCAAACACAGACCAGGTAATCTGTCTTCTGTAATAAGCTGTGGAGGTTGGCTGTATCAGCTCGTACTCTCTCCAGGTAACTCTCTGCTCCTCTCTGATTTCAGGATTTATCTCAACCAGAGCAGCCTCATCCCCGTAAAGTTTACTATTTCGTTCAAGTAAATCTGTAATTGGCATAAATGTAATCCCCTTCTTGCGTGCTTTAAAGCACTAAAGTAAATTATAAACTATAAATCTCCCTATATCAAGATTTAGCTTGATTTTGTATCTATTTTTTATTATTCTGTTATATAGGTTCACTTTACCACTTTAAATCACAAGCATGTGAAAGTTGACCTAAAAAAGTATTGGTAGGAGGTATTTTTAATGAGTTCTAGCACTAAAAAACAGCTACTATTGGGCAATAAGGCTGTTGCCCGTGGATTATATGAAGCTGGCGTCTGTTTTATTTCAAGTTATCCTGGTACTCCCAGTACAGAAGTAACTGAAGAGGCTGCCAAATATGATGAAATCTACTGTGAGTGGGCTCCCAATGAGAAGGTAGCTATGGAAGCCGCCTTTGGCGCGTCCCTTGCCGGCAAAAGAGCTTTCTGCGCCCAGAAGCATGTTGGTCTTAACGTGGCAGCAGACCCGCTCTATACTATGTCCTACACTGGGGTTAACGCAGGACTTGTAATTGATGTTTCTGATGATGCAGGTATGCATTCATCTCAGAATGAACAGGATTCAAGACACCATGCAATTGCAGCCAAGGTTCCAATGATTGAGCCTTCTGACTCAGAAGAAGCCTTAGAATTTACAAAGCTTGCTTTTGAAATGTCAGAAAAGTTTGATACTCCTGTCCTTCTTAAAATGTGCACAAGAGTTGCACACTCTCAGTCCCTTGTATCTGTTGGCGAGAGATTTGTTCCAGATAAGCCCTATGAAAAAAATATAGCAAAATACGTTATGATGCCCGGAAATGCCAAAAAGCGTCATCCAATCGTAGAACAGCGTACAAAAGACCTTATAGCATATGCAGAAAACTGCCCTTTAAACCGAGTTGAAGAGGTAAAAGGCTCTGAAATTGGAATTATCACATGTTCAACTTCATATCAGTATGTAAAAGAGGTATTTGGAGATACTGTATCTGTACTTAAACTTGGTATGACTAATCCTCTTCCAGAAAAGCTTATAAAAGATTTTGCTTCAAAAGTAGATAAACTCTATGTTGTGGAAGAACTTGATCCTATCATTGAAAATCATGTAAAGGCCCTGGGACTTTCTGTATTTGGAAAAGATACACTTCCAATAGTTGATGAGTTTTCACAAAATCTTATAGCAAAGGCTTTTGGCAAAGACGTAGACAGTTCTTTTACCACGGACTTTGAAATTCCAAACAGGCCTCCTGTAATGTGCGCAGGCTGCCCTCACAGAGGCTTGTTCTACACTCTTAAGAAAAATAACTGTACAGTTTTAGGTGATATTGGATGCTACACTCTTGGCGCTGTTCCTCCTCTTGGAGCAATTGAAATGACCCTTTGCATGGGTGCTTCAATCGGCGCTCTTCACGGTTTTAACAAGGTAAGAGGAGCAGAAAGTGAGCACAAGACCGTTGCTGTAATCGGAGATTCAACCTTTATGCACTCTGGTATGACAGGCCTTGCAAATGTTGCTTACAACCAGTCAAATTCAACAATAGTTATCGTTGATAACTCTATAACTGGAATGACTGGTCATCAGCAGAATCCTACAACTGGCTACAACATAAAAGGGGATCCTGCAGGAAAGATTGATCTTGAAGCTCTCTGCAGAGCAATGGGATTTGAAAGAGTTCGCGTAGTTGACCCCTATAACCTTGAAGAATGTGACAAGGTTTTAAAAGAAGAGCTCTCAGTTGATGCTCCTTCTGTCATTATTTCAAGAAGGCCCTGCGCACTTCTAAAATACGTCAAACATAATCCTCCGCTTTCTGTCAACACAGAAAAATGTGTTGGATGTAAGTCCTGCATGAGAATCGGTTGCCCAGCTATATCAATGAAAAATGGTAAGGCTCACATCGACACAACTCTTTGCGTAGGCTGCAATGTCTGCAGTCAGCTCTGCCCTGTTTCAGCCCTTGCCTAGAGCAAATGGAACTTGGGGACAAAAGTTTAGGGTTCATTTTTAATTCGGAGGAAAAATAAATGGAGACAAAAAATATAATGATCGTAGGTGTCGGAGGTCAAGGGTCACTTCTTGCAAGTAAACTCCTTGGGCACCTTCTCTTATCTCAGGGATATGATGTTAAGGTTTCAGAAGTTCACGGCATGAGCCAGAGAGGCGGAAGCGTTGTAACTTATGTAAGATATGGCGATAAAGTCTACTCTCCTGTCATAGACAAGGGCCAGGCTGACTTCATTGTTTCTTTTGAAGCCTTAGAAGCTGCAAGGTGGCTTCCGTACCTTAAAAAGGACGGACAGATTGTGACAAATACACAGCAGATAGATCCAATGCCAGTTATTACAGGTGCATGTGAGTATCCAGAAAACATAATAGAAAAATTAAAGGCTACAGGAGCCAAAGTTGATGCCCTTGACTGCTTATCTCTTGCTACCAAGGCCGGCTCATCAAAGGCTGTAAATATTGTGCTTCTTGGAAGACTTTCTCACTATTATAATCTGCCAGAAGATGCCTGGATAAAGAGTCTTGAAGCCAATGTTCCGGAAAAGTTTCTTGAAATGAACAAAAAAGCCTTTGAACTTGGCAAAAATCATTCTTAACTGTTGGGGGATAAAAAAATGGAACAATATTTTCAAAAAGAAATTGAGACAGCTCCTGCAGAAGAGCTAAAAAAATTGCAGAGCGAAAAACTAGTAAAGCAGGTAAAAAGAGTTTACGAAAACGTCCCCTATTACCGCAAAAAGATGGAAGAAAAAGGCGTAACTCCCGATGATATCAAGTCAGTTGATGACCTGTATAAACTTCCATTTTTATCTAAAAAAGATTTAAGAGATGCTTATCCTACTGGTCTTCTTGGTGTTCCTCAGTCTGAATGCGTAAGAATCCATTCAACTTCAGGAACAACTGGAAAACGTGTTGTAGCTTTCTACACCCAGCATGATGTTGATCTGTGGGAGGACTGCTGTGCAAGAGCTATTGTGGCAGCAGGTGGAACTAAAGATGATGTGTGCCAGGTTGCATACGGTTTTGGACTTTTTACAGGCGGCGCCGGACTTAACGGAGGCTCTCACAAGGTAGGATGTCTTACAGTTCCCATAAGCTCTGGAAACACAGACAGGCAGATAATGTTCATACAGGATTTAAAAGCCACTATCCTCTGCTGTACTCCAAGCTACGCAGCATATCTTTCTGAGAGATTTAAGGAAGAAGGCTACGGCCCTGAGGATATTCCTCTTAAGGCCGGGATTTTTGGAGCGGAAGCCTGGAGCGAAGAAATGCGTCAGGACATCGAGAAAAATCTTGGCATTAAGGCATATGATATTTATGGCCTGACTGAGCTATCAGGCCCTGGAGTTGCCTTTGAATGTTCTGCTCAGGATGGAATGCATATCAACGAAGACCACTTTATAGCTGAAATCATTGACCCAGACACAGAAGAAGTTCTTCCAGAAGGAAGTCAGGGCGAGCTTGTTTTTACAGCAGTAGACAAGGAAGCCTTCCCTATGATCAGGTACAGAACAAGAGATATCTGTAAGCTCACAAGAGGCAAATGTTCCTGCGGTAGAACCTTTATAAAGATGGCAAAGCCAATGGGAAGAAGCGATGATATGCTTATTGTACGCGGTGTAAACGTATTCCCAAGCCAGATAGAGACAGTTCTTTTAAACAACGGTTATGCTGCTAACTATCAGATTATAGTAGACAGAGAAAACAACACTGACTCCCTTGATGTAAATGTTGAAATGACACCAGAAATGTTCACAGATAATGTTGGTGAAATTGAGGAAAGACAAAAGAAACTTGTAGCAGACATGCACGCTATGCTTGGAATCAAGGTTAAGATTTCTCTTGTTGCTCCAAAGACTATAGAACGAAGTGAAGGTAAGGCTGTAAGAGTTATTGATAAGCGTAAAATATGATATCATAGTGATATAGAACTTCGAAAATGACGTTAGTTCATGGTGTTTTTCGTATATCAAAAAAAGATAACGCAGTTTAAAGAAATCGTTCGGAGGATTTTATGAGTATTAAACAAATATCAGTTTTTCTTGAAAACAGGCCAGGCACCTTAAAAAAGCTAACAAGTGTACTTGCCAAGAACAATATAGATATGCGTGCCACTTCTCTTGCAGAGACTAAGGACTTTGGTATTGCAAGGATCATTGTGGACGACGCCTACGAAGCAGTAAATACATTAAAAGAGAATGATTTTGTAGCAAGTCTTACTTCTGTCCTTGGTGTGGAAATCCCTGACGAAGCTGGCGGACTTGATAAGCTTCTTGATTACTTTGCTGAGGCTGATGTAAATATAGAGTATATGTACGCCTTCCCAAGCCGCAGTGCCGCTTCTCAGGCATACATGATCTTTAGAGTTGCAGATACCAAGGCAGCAGAGGCCAAACTTGCAAATACAGGTCTTAAGCTCCTTTCACAGGAAGATATCGCAAACATTTAATGATATCTATTGTATAAAAATAAATGCAGTCTTTCTAAATGCTGAAACGATCCTTATAAGAGCTGAATAAATAAGTCCAAGCGCATAAACCAGGATCACCGTTCTTTGGTGTTTTATAAACACAATACAAAAAACAGCCAGAAGTATATTTATAATTCCATGAGAAAATTTAAGCTTCCAGGATTTAGAGCCATAGCGCCTTGTTTCCATAACCCTTAAGATTTCAACAAGACCAGCAAATGCATTTATGATAACAAGATAGATCATCACGTACGTTTTGGGTATATCAATAAGTGAGCCAGTAAAAAAGCCGATGTCCAAAAGAAAGACTCCCTTATATAGGGAGAACCTTCCACCCACCATGTGTCTTCCCATGGTAAAAAAGTAAAAAAGCTCTTTTAGCCCTCTAAAAGCGAGACTAAAAGACAAAATAAAGAGCATGAGCAGGTAGCCATCTTGAGGATCAATTATCATATAGATGGCTACTGCTATTGATATAATTCCGAGTACAACATTATTTATCTTTTGGATATTTGTCATAGAAATGCTCCTGTCATTGCCTGATCTTGCTATTTAGCCACTCTCTAATTTTGTCATCATCATCTTCTTTTTCCTGGTACTTGATCTCTTTTGTAAATCCCGCAAGAATATTACCGGACTTAAAAATTTCATTGGTGACCATGGCTTTCTGTGCTATGGCTGCAGTAAAAAACCTGGCTAAAAAGGTTTTATTTTTGTATCTTCTATCAGCCTTTATATATTCATATTGATACCTTTCTATATCAAAATCTGGAATACTCTCCCCTGAAAGCTCCTCTCCAAAGGCTTTCCATTCTTCGCAGGCATTTAACTGCCGTTTTTTCAGGATTTTCACAATTTTTTCCCGATAGGGCTCTATTGCTTCATAGTCATAACGCTCTATGTCAAAAGAAAAAAATCTTCCATTTAGATATTTAAGAGCATAGACCATCTGGGCAAAAGCCTTCAAATAATCAGATGGATTGTCCTTATAGATAAGGCTATAGTCTCCCCAGGCAGGCACATACCTGTATCTGGCAAAAGAATAGTCTGGGAAATGCCCTGCTCTTCCATGCCCAAGGTTCATAATAGAATTTTCATTACTTTGAAAAAGACTGTTTGTATATGCTCCTTTTTCTACGTCATCAGGAGAAGTCGGGTTATGTTTAAATCGTATCTTCCGCTCCCCATCTTCATAATTCTCATAAAAATCACCAGTGATATTATTGATACAAAGTGATGGTGTCCCCGCAAAATACATATGAGCCCAAGTATCCGCAAGAACATGCATAGCTAGGCCAATTGCCTGAAGTGACTTACCCTTGGCAAGCTCAACTGTCTCTTTTACCAGCTCACCATTAGGGCCACATATCAGGCGATACTTATTTAAATACCTTTTTGTCGCCCACTTCTTTTTGGCATAAAGGTCTCTTGGAAGGAAATGAAAAGAAGCCCATATCCTCGTTATGTCTAAAAGAGCAAGGATATCTGTCCTTGAATCCATCATTTCAAGCTGAAGCTGCGTCGTAGCTGCAATCAGAGGAGCCTTTAGTTTTAGTAAAAGAGTCTTAGAGCACAGATCAACAAACTGGGCGCTATAACAGATATCAAGGCTCTCATCATGGCTAAAGCCCGCAAGAAAAGCAGCACAATATGTAGCATAATAGTGGAAGTCTTCCTGCATAAGTTACCCCTCTACTAGTTTTTGGGACTTTTTTATCTTAAAAAGAGTTATCAGAAGATCTGATAAAATAAAGCAAAGCGTAGCATCCAGAATAAATGAGGCTATAACAGTATCATCTATATTATCTGTGTAAAAATTCTGAAATGCACTCCATACAGACATAACAAGAAGTATTACTGTGGCTACAATAAAACGTTTCTTAATCTTTCGTCCGCTTCTAAATCTAAAAGCGCCAATTCCAACATAAAAATGGAATGAAAAGAAAACAAAATATATTAGCACTGTGCTAATTATCAAAATGTATTTTAAGCTTTCATAATCTTCCTTGCTTACTTCAAAAAAATCATACACATTTTCATAGCCAAAGAACATTAACATAAGCATCTTTAAAATCTGCCAGAATATGTACACTATGATAAAACCGCCACTTAGCCTTATATTTGTATAGTATTTTCTTAAATTAGCCTGTAGGTCAATTTCCATAAATGCTCCTGATATTACTTGTTTTCATCAGCATCAGTTTCAGTGTTATCAGAACTATTCATATCATTATTTTCTTTATCTTCATTCTTTTTAACGTTATTCTCTTCCTTACTATCATCATAAAATAGCTGTTCTTTACTTTCAATCTTTTCAGTTACTTTATTTGCAATAACATTGATAGCATCAGAAATTTTATTTTTCTTGCGTGATAATACTACAATTACAATTATTATTACGATAATTACAGCAAGAATAATGCCAATGACTAATCCAATAAACATATAAATTCTTTTCTTAGTAGATTCAAACCTTACGCCAATGGTAAAATCATCACCTTCAACTTCGTATAACCTGTATTTCCCTTTTTCGCCAATACTTGCAAGATCAACTTTATTTCCATTTTCATCTACAAGATAAAGGCTGTACTCAGGAAACAATACGTGGGGTCCAAGTTCTGGCTTAAATCTAATCCGGTGAACCTTATTGCCATCTTCTGGCACTTTAACTGTTATTGTCTCATAATCACTAAATTGAGAAAGGCTTTCTATCCTTTCAGATATAGTGTCTACTGTATAGTTTGCTTTTCTATCAACTTCGAGCTTATCATCTGCTTTAAAGCTACCATCAACAAGGATTTCACCCTGATAAAGATCATCCTGTCCCGATGTAAATACTTCCCCTATAGTAGTTTTATACTTAACGTATCTGGCAGTAACGATCTCGTCGTTTGTAATCTCGTCTATATTTTCTATATCCCAGTCAACGTAGTATCCTTCCCTTTCGTCAACTCGGGGATACTCAGAAAATTCAAGGCTATCGCCATACTTTTTATTGGCTTTTTTTATGATCTTTTTTCCCTTATCTAGTTCGTCATCCTTCAAAACGAAACTAATTGTAAGGCTCTTAAAATCATAAGGTACAGACCTTGCATCATATTCAACAGGATAAGCCTTGGACGCAAAGCTTTTAATATCAACACCAGCAAGTTCATCACTTATAAAAGTATTGTTTCTTACAACTCCCTCATCAGATACATGCCCTGCAATAGCGCCAAAATAGCTTGTTGCATTACATATCTTAACAAGTGACATACAGTCAGAAATATGCATGCCGTCTCCGCAGATACCGCCTATGTATGATGTTCCATCAAGAATCCCACTGGAGGTAGACTCTGTAACATAGGATAAAGATCTGCCGCAGACGCCGCCTGCATACTCACCAGAGCTGGATTTTGGATTTCCCATGTTTGCGCATCCTATGACAGTTCCCATCTCCTGAAGGCCACAGATTCCGCCTACATAGTTCTTTTCAGAGGTTATACTGTTATAGTTCTCGCTATTTCTAATAACACATTTTGTGATATAGGAGGTATTTAGCTTGCTATCCTTTATTCCTGTAATATCACTTTCCATGTCGTAGTCATATTCAATGGCCATGGTACCTGCAATTCCGGCTGTATCAATATCTCCCTCAACCTGTCCATAGTTTACGCACATATCGATAGTGGCATCAGTGCACTCTCTTGCTTCGTCAAAAGAAACATCTTCAAAATTCTGTGTATAGTCCTTCTCAAGGACACCATCTACCGCGTCAGCAAATAGGTTCATGATCACATTAAACTGATCTGACATTTCCTGAAGATCATCTACTATTACACCAGTAGCATTATTCATCTCAGTATTAAGAAGGCCAAAATTATCATTCATCCCTTGCATATTGCTTACAAAAGATGTTGTGCGGGCCTTATATTCATCACTAAACTGAGGAAAAGAGATATTATCTCTTCCAGCAATGTTCTTTAAGATATCCTTGGTGCCGCTTCCAGCAGTCTTTAGCTCATCCATTGCCTTTTCAAAAGAATTCATGGCAACAGCTGCATCTTCACCTGCGTTATCAAAAGCAACAAGTATATCCTGCCTATGCTTTGTTATTACTGTTGTTACAACATCTCTAGCTGCGGTCATATCATCATCGTAATAGCTAATATAGTTATTGGCACCTGAATTGTAGTAGCCAATATGGCTTTCCATACCGGGATTAGGATTTTGCCAGTAATATCTTGCATACTTTTCTGCAGCTAACTTTGCAGCATTTCTTGCAGCTTCGGAAAGAGCGGTGTCGGTTGCATCGGAGGTATTAGGAAAACTAGTTCCGTCACTATATTTATAGCTTCCATCCTGGGCAAATTTCTGCTTATTTAAGATATAGCTAAAGATTGTCTTTTCATCAGGAGTTCCCCCATTTGGATGTTCAGAAGATCCGTCATGAACACCTGTAAAATCAGAATTAGAATAAGACAACTCCCAGCCTGTATAATCCGTCTCAGCGCTTCCATCTGACCTGATAAAATCTACTTTCTTGGAAGTAATCCTGTTTTTTACTCCATCTATACCTCCAGCTCCATTGTAAACATAATAGTTATAAAAAGGCCTGTAGGCTCTATCATACAGCTCTCCGTACTGAACACTACCAGTTTCAAGTAAAGAAGATGCTTCCTCATACTGCTGCTTCTCATCTCCTGTCAGATACTTGTCGACATCAAGATTATCAGCTGCCTCCTTTAGCTCTTTTGCCGTATCACTTCCATAGCCGGCTGCGCTTTCGGTATGATCCAAAACACCGCCCTGTTTGGTAGTCTCATCAAGAACATATTCAACCCTTGAAAAAGCTTCAGAAGTCGCACCGGAGATTCCGTTGGCATAATCTATTGTTCCATTAGCAATATACTTAACATCATTTAAAGCACCCGAAGTAAAATTCTGGATAACTGAAA
Source organism: Butyrivibrio sp. INlla14 (assembly GCF_900102515.1). Lineage (GTDB taxonomy): Bacteria > Bacillota > Clostridia > Lachnospirales > Lachnospiraceae > Butyrivibrio. The sequence goes on along the minus strand of NZ_FMVS01000037.1, from coordinate 15,510 downwards.
GCCTTCCAGAAATTACATTGGACTGATTCTTGGTTTCATTAAGGGTCTTGGTTACAATGTCATGAAGCTTACCTATAGCTTCAGAGAGCTGATAGGCAACGTCTGTGCTAAGATCAACTGTAATATAGGGTTCAGCCTGACCTACAATGCCTCCCACATCCTTTCTTCCAAGGATCAAGCCGCTATTTGTACATTTATAAACAAAGCCAGACTGCCTTCCTGCAATTCCGCCTATATTATAACCAACGTGCTCATACCCGACATCACCAGTATTTACGCACCTTGAGATAATACCTATAGAAAGACCTGAAATACCGCCTGCATCAGATACTGTAACATCGGAATTTGCTTCCGTGCTTGTTCCATCAATATTTTTAACAAGGGAAATAACCTTATTAAGAGTACTCATGGCATCAATAGTAATCTTCGTATCAGTATTTGTAGTATTAACAGAAGCGTTATTTACGCAGTCAGTAATATTGCCTATGTTTTCGCCGCAGATACCTCCTGTAAAATGAACCCCGTGAATATATCCAGTACAGGAGCAGTCATCTATAACGCCAGAGAGCTGGTTTATACCGGCAATTCCGCCAACGTAGTCATTGCCAGATATTACACCTGTATAACTGCACTTACTGATAACTCCGCTATTTTCTGCGCAAATTCCTCCCACCATAACCTGCTCACCAGATGGGATTATCGTACCCTTTACATTTAAATTTATTACTACTCCACTTTTTTGAATGTTAGAAAAAAGTCCGCAGTTAGAAATACCTGTTCCAATGTTAAGTCCGCTTATGGTGTGTCCGCCACCATCAAAGAATCCGCCAAATTGAGGAATTCTTGTAAATTCTGTGCCGATAAGGGAAATATCGCTATTTAAAGATACCTTTTTATTAACTGACCAGGTGTCAAGCCTGCAGTTTTCTGCAAATTTCAAAAAATCTTCAGTAGAGCTTATAGTAATTTCTTCAATTTCAAGAGGAATCTGCGCATTAACTTCATCTTTGATGTCCTCATCAACATCTATCTCATTTTCTCTGACTCCTTCCTGAGTTCCTGTACCTACTTCTCCGCTTTCAGAAAGGCCCACACGATTCTTATCCCTAAAGTCGTCAGCAGAAGGAAGTAGGCTTTCACTTTCAGAGTTCTCAGCATATACCAGCATAGCGGGATGAACAAAAAGCATGAAGGCAAATAATAATGCAAATAATCTCTTTTTCATATCAGCCCTCCTTTGTTGTCGCATCATTTGAAAGCTCATTGCTCTCATCAAGCTCTTTTACATCATTATTATCGATAAAAGCATTTATCTTGCCCTTAACGATACCATGGAAGGTTCCATATAAATTGCCGTCTACGTGGCCCCTGATAAGGCCATCAATTCTCATAGACCCTGCTCTTGCTTCCGCCTGCATAGGCATGTTCATAACAAAGGCTGTAAGCTCGATTATCTTATCTCCCACCAGAAGTATCTGTGGCAGCACAAACATTGTGATCAAAATAGATATGATTGTTCCACGGCCGAGACATTTTCCAATACCATAGATAGCACAGTCAGACGTCATCTTACCAATTAAGGTTCCAGCTACAGCCAGCATAGTTCCTGAAGTTATGATAGTTGGAAATGACAGATTCATGGTATTTATGATAGCCTCTTTTTTGCCCATGCCTGCTCTTAGCTCTGTATAACGCCCTGCAATAACAATTGCATAGTCGATGTTAGCGCCCATCTGAATAGAACTTACAATCAGATATCCCAGGAAAAAGAGATTGTCGTGCTCAATTGCAGGGATTGAGAAGTTGATCCAGATGCACCCCTGAATAACGGCAATAAGAAGAACCGGCATTCCAGCAGATTTGAAGGTAAAAAGAAGTACCACCAAAACCGCCAGTATTGAAATAATACCAGTCACCTTATTATCTCTGCCAAAACACTTTTTAAGATCATACTGACTGACAGATTCACCTACTACATAGATTTTATCTTCGTCGTAATATTTTTCTGCCATAGTATGCATTTTTTCAAGAAACGCAAAAGTCTCATCAGATTCCTGCGGAAGGCTAAGGAATACCAGAATTCTTGAATACTCCTCTCCCTGCAGCTGCTTTTTTGCAAAGTTCATCATTGTATTAGCATTTTCAAGCTTATCCATAAGTTCGTCAGATAAAGTAACATATCCTTCATCAACTTCTTTATATACGAACATGAACATATCTATAAGAGGAACCTTGTAGCCTGCAAGACCATTTACAACCTTGGCGTAATCTTCATCATTGACGGCATAAGCTGTATAAACAAGCTCTGCTATCTCATAATCAATATTAAGTAGTTCCGAAAACTGCCTGGGAGTAAGCTTATCTGTAAGCGTATAGCCATTTAGAGCCTCTGTATTAGCAAGACCTGTAACTTTAGTTACGAGGTCCTGAGCAAGAAGATCTTCGATAAGCTTTTTTTCCTTGTCATAATCACCACTTGGGAAAACAAGAGCAACCATATTGTCAGAATTAAAGTTCTCATCCTGCATATTTTGGGCCTTTTGAACCTCATTTATAAGGGGTGGTGTAATCTGTGAATAGCCATAAACATAAGGAGTTCCCGCTGAAATTCTACTTGCAACAATAATTGTCACAATAAAAGCGGGAGCAATAATGTACCTTGTGGCATAAGCGAATTTCCCAACAAAGGGAATCTTAGGAATAAAGTTTTTATGCTGGGTCTTTTCCATGAGTCCGGCAAAGATCATGATGATACCAGGCATCAAAAGAAATACAGACAAAAGGCTAAGTAATATAGCCTTTATTAGAACGATGCCCATGTCTCTGCCAATTCCAAACTGCATAAATAGCATAGCAACAAGACCGCCGATTGTTGTTAGAGAACTTCCGCAGATTTCAGGAATTGACTTGGAAAGGGCCATGATGCAGGCCTCTCTATAAGGAAGGCTCTCATGTTCCTCTTTATATCTGTTTAGGAATATGACAGCATAGTCCACCGAAAGTGCTAGCTGAAGAACGATAGTTACTGAATCTGAGACAAAAGAAATGGTTCCTAGAAGGAAATTTGTTCCCATCTGTACAAGAGCTGCACTTCCAAAGGTAAGAAGTAGAACCGGAACTTCTGCATAGGCCTGGGACGTCAAAAGCAAAACTGCAACTACAACAATAACGACGATAATAGAAATAACACTCATCTCTTTGTCTATAAGCTCAGATTGAGTGTCACCAAGGGTTGTTGATAGGTAATAGTCATATCTATCAAAATATTTTTTTACCTGCTCTAAAAGATCAAGGCATATTGCTTCTTTTTCATCGTAATCAAAGGTTATGCTAAAAAGCGCGCAACCATCATTATAATGATCCTCTGAATCATCTACTTCACATGAAAAGACACCGTCAATATTTTCAATGTCGTCTTTGATAAGAAACGCCTGGTCAATATCAATATTTGCTACCATGACTTTAACTGAACCATAGGTCGTAAACTCTTTTTCCATAAGTTTAAGACCCTGCCAGGTTTCAGAAGATTCCGGCAGATACTCAGCCAATTGGTTTTCAACACTGACCCAGTTTCTGGAAATTGCAGAGAATATACACAAAATTGCATATATCAGAAAGAAAAGATTTCTTTTATCTACGATAAAAGCGCAGATCTTGAGCATCAGAGAATTTCCGCCGTTAAATTCGTTATTATCCATGCTACTCCCCCTCAAAAATAATAACTACATTTAACATTTATTTTATCACATATTCGTACTGGCTACAAAAGCCGGATGGAAATCATAATATAAACTCCATATTAGTTTCCTTAACTCTCATTCCCAGTTTATTGTAGAATCTCTGGGCACATTCATTGCCCTCCCAGACATTAAGTGTAATATCATAACAGCCTAGATTTTTGGCATACTTTTTTACAAAATCAAATAATGCAGTTCCAACCTGCCTTCCTCTGTAAGCCTTATCTACACAAAGATCATCAATATAAATAGTCTTAAACTGGACCATATATTCTTTCTTTGGCTGCTCCATTAAAACACAAAAGCAATAGCCCATCACATCATCTTTTTCATCTGTTGCAACGAAAATCGGCCTATTGTCATCAGATATTATTTCAAGAAGTTCTTTTCTTGAATATTTGGTAGTTCCGGATACAAATATATCTGGTCTTATGTGTGCATGGAGCTCTAGCACCTGATTTAAAAGTTCTATAATCTTTTCAGCATCTTTGTTTTGTGCGCGTCTAATATTCATATTCTCCCCCGAAGTCATTTATTTCCAGCCGCCTGCATCATTACAGTTGAGATTTTTATGCTACGCCCTCATCATCAGATAATGAAAGGCTCTGATGTACCATAACTTCTTTATCATAGCACGCAAAAGCACTGTCAACCAAATCCTTATCAGGCTTTTTTGTAAACAAAGAAACTACAGGTACAATTACAAGGCCTGCAAGCATGCAGAAGGCTCCTGCGTTGATGGGAGACTGTAAAAGCTTAGGGAAGCTGCTTCTGACAAACATATTAAGTAGCATTACAACAGTTGAAAAGATAAAGCTGCACCAGACAGAAGCTTTAGTTGTGCCCTTGTAGTAGAGGCCAAACAGGAAAGGTGCCAAAAATGCTCCTGCAAGGGCTCCCCAGGATACTCCCATGAGCTGTGCTATAAATGTGACATTCTGCCTATACTGAACAATAGCAATCACAACTGAAATAGCTACAAATACAACAACCAAAGCTCTCATAATAAAGAGCTGCTTCTTTTCATTCATATTCTTTACCACATGGCCCTTTAAAAGATCTAAGGTAAGGGTGGAACTACTTGTAAGAACAAGGGATGAAAGCGTCGACATAGAAGCTGATAAGACAAGTACTACTACAACAGCAATAAGAAGATCTGGAAGTCCTGATAACATAGCCGGAATAATGCTGTCATAGCCACCTGCTGCTATATCTATTCTGTCGGAAAAGAGTCTTCCAAAGCCTCCAAGAAAATAACATCCACCGGCTACCACAAAGGCAAACATAGTTGATACTATTGTTCCCTTTGAAATAGCCTTCTCGCTTTTTATTGCATAGAATTTCTGAACCATCTGAGGAAGTCCCCATGTTCCAAGTGATGTAAGAATAACAACCCCCAGAAGGTTTAAAGGATCTGGTCCAAAGAAAGATGCAAAAACGCCTGGTGTGCTTGATACTGCCTCATCTGAAATTCTGGCAAGCCCATCAAGGGAAGCAATAAATCCGCCTTTTGAGCTAAGAACAGACAAAACAACTGCGCTAATTCCTATGAGCATGATAATACCCTGAATGAAATCATTTATAGCTGTAGCCATGTAGCCACCAGCAATAACGTAGATTCCAGTAAGTACAGCCATTACGATAACGCAAATAGAATAATCAATGTTAAAGGCCATTCCAAATAGCCTTGATAAGCCATTATAAAGGGATGCTGTATATGGTATCAGGAAAATGAAGGTTATGACCGAAGCCGCAATCTTAAGAGAGTTTCCGCCAAATCTTGCTGCAAAAAACTGAGGCATAGTTGCAGAATCCAGGTGCTGAGTCATGATCCTGGTTCTTCTACCTAGTATTCTCCATGCTAGAAGTGATCCAATAAGAGCATTTCCTATTCCCACCCAGGTTGCAGCTATTCCATATTTCCATCCAAATTGCCCTGCATAGCCCACGAATATTACTGCAGAAAAATAAGAGGTTCCATAAGCAAAAGCTGTAACCCATGGTCCTACAGACCTTCCTCCAAGAACAAAACCATTTACATCAGTTGAATTTTTCCGGCAGATAAAGCCAATGGTGAGCATAGTTGCAAAGAAAACAAACAGCAGAAGAATTTTGATGACCATAGACGCCTCCCAAACAATATACTTTTTATTTATTACTTTAACGCTTTAAATCATTTAAGTCAATTACTTTTAAAAGCATAAAATAATAAGGTTCTAGCAAGAATAGATTATAAATCGGTGCATTTAAGTGATATTATAGTTAAGGTTGGTAATAAACTTATCTTTAGGAGGAGTATAAACAATGAAATTATTTGTGGACACAGCCAATATTGACGAAATCAGAAGAGCTAATGACATGGGGGTTATCTGTGGTGTTACAACTAACCCATCTCTTATTGCTAAGGAAGGCAGAGACGTTTATGAAGTAGTTAAAGAGATTGCTTCAATCGTTGATGGACCTATTTCCGGAGAAGTTAAGGCTACTACTGTTGATGCAGAAGGCATGATCAAAGAGGGCCGTGAAATTGCAAAGCTTCACCCTAACATGGTTGTTAAGATTCCTATGACTGAGGAAGGTCTTAAGGCTTGTAAAGTTCTTTCAGGCGAAGGCATCAAGGTTAACATGACACTTATCTTCACAGCTAACCAGGCACTTCTTTGTGCAAGAGCTGGCGCTGCATTTGTTAGCCCATTCCTTGGAAGACTTGATGACATCAGCGTTCGCGGAACAGATCTTATTTCTGAAGTTGCTGAAATCTTCAGCATCCACGGAATCGAGACAGAGATCATCGCAGCTTCTATTCGTCATCCTATGCACGTTACAGACTGTGCTCTTGCAGGTGCTGACATCGCTACAGTTCCTTTCAAGGTTATTGAGCAGATGGTTCATCATCCACTTACAGATGCTGGTATCGAGAAGTTCCAGAAGGACTACCTTGCAGTATTTGGAGAATAATTGTTTAGTAAGCGCTTGATATAATTGACGTTTACCAAACTTTATAACAAGCTTTATGGAGTGACAGATTTATAATTTCTGTCACTCTTTTTTGTTCCTTATTTTTGTAACCTTTAATGATCAATAATTTGAATTCATTATTTCGCAATAACTGACAACTGTTTAGAAACAAATGCGTAGAAAAAAATACTTCAAAAAGCTAGTATTTATGTGGGGTTACTAGTCTTTAGACTAAATTTTTTATGGAGGTATTGGTATGAAACAAGCAATCTATTCAGTCTACGTAATCTTACCAGTTATTTTGTTATGGGGAGCCAAATTTACTGGCCCCAAAAAGTTTAACGAAGAATTCCTATCTTTAAGGCAGACCAAGGCTTTTCAAGGTTTTCTTGCAATCTGCATAATGCTGCATCACATTGCGCAGAAAACCTGTGCATCCTGGATCCAGCCACAGTCAAGAATTGTACATGGTCTTGATATTTTCGTAGATATGGGATTTCTTTTAGTTTCAGTGTTTTTATTCTTTAATGGATATGGAGTTTACAAGAGCTTCCACTCCAAGGAAAACTATCTTAAGGGCTACTTTAAAAAGCGTATCCTGCCTGTAGTTCTTGCTCTTTACTCAACTACATTTATCTTCTTTGTTGTAAGGCTTCTTATTGGGGAAAAGATGGATGGAAGGCAGATTCTTTTGTATCTTACAAGTTTGGATCTATGTAATCCAAATACATGGTACGTAATTGTCCTTCCTTTCTTTTATCTATTTTTCTACATTTCCTTTAAACTCTTTAAGAAGGATGGACTTGCTGTAGCTTCTACTACTCTGCTAGTAGTTCTTTATATGCTCCTTGGAACAAGGATCAATCATAACGACTATTGGATAAGAGGTGAGTGGTGGTATAACTGCGTATTTCTTTTCCCTGTAGGAATCATATTTGCTAAGTTTGAGAATAAGATAATTCCTCATGTTCAAAAGTTTTACTGGGCATACCTGGCTCTTTTCCTTCTTGCTTACTACCCTATCCGCGTAGGAACAGGCATTGTAGGTAATATGTTTGGCTACTATGGTGAAGGCTGGCTTCCACAGGAAATCATTGTAAAGAACAGAGAAATTACAGTGCTTGCCCAGTCAGTTCTCTGCACCTGGTTTGTAATGTGTCTTTTACTTCTTGGTATGAAGTTTAAGATCGGCAATAAGTTCCTTGATTTCATGGGCAAGATCACTCTTGAATTCTATCTTATCCATGGTCTTTATGTAGAGCTCTTTGGCTGGCAGTTTGACGGCGGCGTAAAGAGCCCGCACCACATCAAATATGTGATTGTTTATGTTCTTGTAGTATTTGCACTTGGTCTTCCATCTGCTATCCTTCTCAAGAGCTTGCACGATGTGATACTTGGAAAAAAGAAGGCTCAGCCTCTATTTGATATAAAAATAAACAAACTGGTTCAAAATAATAAAGACCAGAAAAAAGACAAAACAGCTTAAATTTAGGAGATTTACAATGGGAGCATTTAAAACAGGCAATTACAGAAACTTTTTAAGGGAGATTGGGATTCCGGAAAATGACATTCAGGCCAGGATAAAAGAAGCTGTTCATACCTTCTTTTATGATGAAAATGAACGCATATACCACGAAGCTGGATCTGACATGGGTTATCTGTGCGATACAGGTAATAACGATGCCAGAACTGAAGGCATGAGCTATGGAATGATGATGTGTGTCCAGCTTGATATGAAGGAAGAATTTGACCGCATCTGGAAATGGTCCAAGACCTATATGTTCATGACAGAAGGTGAAAATGAAGGATATTTTGCCTGGTCATGTCAGACAGATGGCAAAAAAAATGCAGACGGCCCTGCTCCAGATGGTGAAGAGTTTTATGCAATGGCTCTTTTCTTTGCTTCCCATAGATGGGGCGATGGAGAAGGAATCTTTGAATATAGTAGAGAAGCTCGCGAAATTTTAAGCGCCTGCATACATAAAGGTGAAAATGGGCGAAAAGGTTCACCTATGTGGAATCATGACAATCATCAGATTCTCTTTGTTCCAGGAATTGGTTTTACAGATCCATCCTATCATCTCCCACACTTTTATGAGCTATTTGCTCTGTGGGCCAATGAGGAAGACAAGAAATTCTTTAAGGAGGCAGCAGCTGCCAGCAGAGAATATCTTGTAAAAGCTTGCCATCCTGAAAAAGGGCTTAGTCCTGAATATGGTAATTTCGATGGCACTCCAATGGACAAGGAACTTCCATGGGGATACTTTGGAGATTTCTTTAGTGATGCCTACAGAACAGCAGCAAATATCGGCCTTGACAGCGTATGGTTTTCAGAAGATAAGGGCCAGCGAGAAGTTCCACTTCGTATGATGAAATTTTTTGGAACAAGTCTAGAAGCTGTAAGGTGCGCATACAAGGTAGATGGCACTCCTACAGAAAGACCTGTTCTCCACCCTCTTGGACTCTTATCTACAATTGCTCAGGGAGCCCTGGTAGCAACTACTCCAGAAGAAATTGAACTTGCAAAGAAGTGGGTTTTATGGTTCTGGAATCAGCCTCTTAGAAAGGGCGTTCGCCGCTATTACGACAACTGCCTCTACATGTTCGCGTTACTTGCGCTTTCCGGAAACTACAGAATATATTGATTTGAGGGCGGCTCTTCCAAGAATTCCTGTGGCGGCGTTTTTTCTCACTCGCGAGTAAAAATCCGCCTTGCCACATAATTCTTGGTGCGAGCCGCAAGAAACCTGCATCCTAAAAATAACAAGTGAATATGTCATGCAAAATGCTATTTATTCTATTGCTTGCATCATTCCTGAGATATAAAGTCATGTATAATACAAATTTTTATATTGTCTGCATCACGTTAACTAAATCTATTGATACATAACAAGTTTTTTACATAATCTTGCATCATTCTGGAAACATCAAGTCATGCACAATACAAATTTTTATATTGTCTGCATTACGATACCTAAATCTATTGATACATAACAGGTTTTTTACATAATCTTGCATCATTCCGGAGATATCAAGTCATGCACAATACAAATTTTTATATTGTCTGCATCACGCAACATATCAAAACATTGCAAATACCAACACATAAATGCTATCCTAAGTAAATAAAAGTAGTGCAAAGTCCGGAGCGGTTTACAAAGAGGCAAGAATGCTCATTATTTTGCGATTTTTTAAACTGCGGAGTCGAGACCAATAAATCTCAAGTGCCTATGCACGCAGAGATTTATGTTCTGGGCTCGATGAAGCGCTTAGTTTAACAAGAGCAAAAAATGAGTATTTGCCGTTTTGTAAACCGTTCCGGACTTTTCATAATCTTAACGCTTTCAGGAAAGGATTTTTATTTTGATATATTATATTGCAGATTGTCATTTTTATCATGGAGCACTTAATACGAAGATGGATAAGCGTGGTTTTGGCTCCGTATTAGAAATGAATGAATACATGATAGAAAAATGGAATAATAAAGTCACCAAGACAGACACTGTGGTCATTCTTGGTGACTTATCTCTTGGAAGTGTTGAGGAGACAAATGAACTTATACATCGCCTGAAAGGTAAGCTTTGTCTCATAGTTGGTAATCATGATAAATTTGTTGGTAAGCCTGATTTTGATGCAGATAGATTTGAATGGATTGATAACTACCGTGAGATAACAGATTCACAGAAAAAAGTTATCTGCTCTCACTATCCAATTCCTTTCTACGAAGGTCAATACAGGAAGCGTCACAATGGTGACGCTAAAAACTATATGCTATATGGTCATGTTCATGAAACACGAGATGAAGTACTCATGCAGCAAATAGTAAAGCTCATACAGGAAACGCCCTACTATCCTATCGGCAGTGAACATGAGAGCACTATTCCATGTAATATGATCAATTGTTTCTGCAAGCGCTCGAACTACACACCTCTAACTCTATCTGAGTGGATCAAATTAAATGATAATCTTAAATGCTGACTCGTCCATTATTAGTCAGAAAAAGACATCATTTCAGATCCCCACCATCATCGTGCAATAGCTGTGATGGTTCCTGATCAGCAGCTTTAGTAGCAAGCTCATCGCACCTTTCATTTTCAGGATGGCCAGCGTGTCCCTTTACCCAGTTCCAGCGTATACCGTGTGGCTCGCAGGCCTTTAAAAGGCGCTTCCATAATTCCACATTTTTAACTGGCTTATTGCCAGCTGTTTTCCAACCTTTTCTAATCCAGCCATCTATCCAGTGCTCATTAAAGGCCTTTATCACATATTGTGAATCTGAAAACATTTCTACATCGCAGGGCCTGTTAAGAGCCTCCAGTCCAACTATAGCCCCCATAAGCTCCATCCTGTTATTAGTTGTTTTGTCATAGCCGGCAGAAAGCTCTTTTTCATGAACTTCTCCCTTACTATCTACATATCTGAGTATTGTTCCATACCCACCTGGTCCGTCTGGATTTCCTCTTGCTGATCCATCAGAATATATTTCTACTCGCATAATATTTTAACTCCTGTTTATGCCCAAACGCCCGTTTCAAGGAAACTTTCAGCCATTGTCTGAGCATCATCTACTATTTTTTTATCATAACCCAGAACTCCCAGAAGCTTTATTGCATTTCTGTTAGTAGCAGGTCCTTCTTTTATCATGTAATCAAAGTGAACGTCATTGTCTGAAACATTTCCTTCAAAATGATAAATATCAAAGTCTTCTTTTAGAAGTGCAGTTAACTCTATATCATGGGTTGCCGCAAAACACATAACCTTAGATTCCGCAAAGCTCTTAAGAATCTGGGTTGAAGCAGCTATTCTCTCAATTGTGTTTGTTCCTCTAAGTACTTCATCTACAAAGCAAAGAACAGGGCAGCCTTTCTCATTGTTTGAATCAAGAATTCTTTTTATAGATTTGATCTCAACAATATAATAACTATCACCGCCAAAAATATCATCCTTAAGAGCCATTGAAGAGTAAATTCTAAATAGCGGAGCCTTGTACTCTTTTCCCAGAACTGTATGAATTGTCTGGGCAAGAACCGCATTTATGGCACAGGTCTTAAGAAAAGTTGACTTACCAGAAGCATTGGATCCAGTAATAAGAAGGCCTTTTTTAGTATCAACGCTGTTAGTTACACAATCAGCAATAAGAGGATGTATCAGATCTTTTCCATCATATCTATCCCCTTCAAAGCTTGGCAGGCAGTAAAAACCGCTATTTGACTCTCTAAAGCAGGCAACAGATATTTCCGCCTCAAGCTTACCTGTAATTGTTATGATTTCATCAAGAACGTCCTTATTATCCATGATCTGCTTGTACATCTGGTTGAATTTAATAAGATCAAGGTGAAGGGCCATCTTGACATAGTCAAGCAGAATCTCGATAGGATTTCCGCTGGCATTAACTTTTGTATTATTCATAAGGATAAAAGAGCCTCTTGTAAATGGGCGTAGCTTTTTAGCGGCAGCGCTCATTTTGTCTATATCCTCTTTAAGTTCCTTGTAGTCAAGTTTTTCAAAGTACTCCGTTGCATAGATTACTCTCAGAATATATGCAAAAGATGCAAGATAAGGCTCAATCTGATTTTTAATGCCAAAATACTTGAAAATGTTGTAGGCAACAAGTGAAATAAATACTATAAAAAATACTTTAAAATTAAAAAAGCAGCCAATAATTGCAGCAAGCATAAGACCTAACATCAAAAAGTGCCTTGCATTAGATACATCAGGAGCTTTGTCCAGATAATCAATATAATCGTAAATAGAATATCTTATTCTTCTTCCAATCTTTGCAAAAATAAGCTGGCACTTAAGCCTTGCCTCATCATTCTTCTGAAAGAAAAGAACATGTGACTCCTGATCAGTAAAATCATCCTCCTGTCTGGGGCTTCTAAGCAAGTGATAGAGATATTCTTCTCCTGTCGCGCTAAGGCAATAGTTCATTCTGGCAAATACTCCATCCATGTTAAGATCATTCCAGGTTGTATCATCAATCTGAAAACTCTCTTTATGTTTGGAATAGTAACCAGGAATATGATCCAAGTCATCCTGCTTGTACTCCCTCATAGGCGCCTGTCCAAAACCATCCCTTAATTTCTTTATCAGCACCTTTTCAGCAATTTTCTGATCCCTTAACCCTAATAAGTAAGCAATCAAACATATTCCAGCTAAGATACTAAGTAAAATAATACTCTCCATAAAACTTTTTCCTTTTCACATAAAGTCTGACAAAAGCTGCATTTTAACTATATAATCTGGCCTTTATCTCATCTGCCTTCTGATATATTTCCTCAGGGCTTGCACCGATATTGAACTTACCATTTTCATAGCGGATGATGCCACCTATCATAGTCAAAAGAACATTGCTCTTACTACCACTATATACAATATTCTTGACTATATTGTTGATAGGCTGCATATTAGGCTGATGTAGATCGAGCATAATGATATCAGCAAGCTTTCCCTCTGCTAAATAGTCACAGTCATTAAGCCCCATGGCATAAGCACCGTTAACTGTTGCCATCTTAAGAACCTCAGCTGCATCCACAGAAGCTGCATTCATACTGCGAAGCTTGGCAAGACCTGTTACCAGGAACATTTCCCTGAACATATCAAGACAGTTATTGCTGGCAGGACCATCAGTTCCAATAGCAACGGGAATACCACATTTAATATACTCTTCAATAGGAGCGATACCACTTGCAAGCTTGGTGTTTGAACCAGGATTTGTTACGGCTACAAGGCCTCTCTTTTTCATGATTTCTCTGTCATGATCATTGGTCCAAACAAGGTGATAGCCGCCTCCGCCGTAGTCAAAAAGTCCTAGTGAATCAAAGAACTCTACAGGTGTCATTCCATATCTTTCAATACATTCTTTAGTCTCTTTCTCAGTCTCCTGAATATGAGCCCAGAAAGGTGCTTTATACTTGTGAGTAAGTTCTGAGCACTTCTCCAAAAGCTCTTTTGAACAGGTGTATTCAGCATGAACTCCAAGAATGAAAGAATTGTAAGGATCTCTTCCATTTAGTTCATTGTAGTAGCGCTCTAATAGTTCCACAGACTGGCTAAAATTATTGACGCAACTAGTCTGAACACATCTCATTCCGCAGTCTCTAAAAGCATCTGCCACAGTAAATGGAGTCAGATACATTTCAAACACTGATGTTATACCGCTTGTAAGATACTCTAGAATTGCTATCTTGGATAAATGATATATATCTTCTCCTGTCATCTTGGCTTCTATAGGAAAAATCTGCGTTCCAAGCCAGTCCTGAAGAGGAAGGTCATCTGCCTTGGACCTCATAAGAGTCATAGCAGAATGGGTGTGAGCATTTTTAAAACCAGGCATAAGAAGATTGCCCTGACAGTCAATTTCTCTATCCCAAACCAGAATAGTTTCCTTGTGTTTATTGCAATAATCTCTGCCTTCTTCCTCTGTTCCAACAAAGATTATTCTATCTTCTACTACCCAAACTTCACCAACAAAAATGTCCCTGCCAGGCTCCATAGTAAGAACTCTGGCATTGTAAAATCTAGTTCTCATACAATCCTCCAATAACGCTCTGTATATACTGAAAATGCCTATATAAACTGGTATATAGGCATTTTCTTTATTTCTATCAGATATTAAAAGCTTTTATAGATTCTGTAACAAGTTTAGTAAAGAGTGGGGCTACCTTATCAGCAGCTTCCTGAACTTCCTCATGGCACAGAGGCTGCTCGCTGATACCAGCTGCAAGATTACTGATACAGGAAACACCGCAGATACGCATTCCCATATGATTTGCTGCAATAGCCTCGATAACAGTACTCATACCAACAGCTGAAACTCCAAGCTTACCAAGAAGTCTTATTTCAGCAGGGCTTTCAAATGATGGACCTGTAAGCTGGCAGTAAACACCTTCCTTAAGGTCAATACCCTCTGCCTTAGCAGCCTTTCTGATAACTTCCTGAAGGTCCTTGTCATATACTTCAGACATATCAGCAAATCTAGGTCCAAGTTCATCTACATTTGGTCCAATTAGTGGATTTGGAGCAAAAATAGAAATATGATCGTTGATAAGCATAAGGTCTCCAGCCTTAAAGCCCTCTCCAAGACCACCTGCTGCGTTTGTAAGGAACAGGATCTTGGCTCCAAGCATCTTCATAAGTCGTGCTGGGAGAACAGCATCTGTTACATCATAACCTTCATAGAAATGAACACGTCCCTTCATGCAGACAACCTTAACATTATCTACATAACCAAAGATGAACTTGCCAGCATGTCCCGGAACTGTTGATACAGGAAATCCTGGAATATCACTGTAACTAATCTCAGTCTCAATCTTAATATTATCTGCATAATTTCCAAGACCTGATCCAAGAACCAGCGCCACATCAGGCACAAAATCAGTCTTTTCCCTAACTGCCTTTACACAGCTTTCAAGTTTTTCATAAATTGGATTACTCATTCTATTACCTCTCTTTATATTACTAATCAAAAAGATTATCGGCTCTTCAGGGGTAATGGTGGGTAAAAAATGCCATCAACCCCAGTGTTTATGCTGATCATGTGCATTTTTGTTTTCTGTTAGGAAGTGGAACCCTCAAATCCGAGCATACCAGATAGACCATATCGAGCATGTTTTGGATGTTGCGAAAACCATATGCCTTGCGGATAATCAGCTTGATTTTGTTATTAGTAGCTTCAATTCGAGCGTTACTCATGCCTAGCCTTATTGCATTCAGTATGTGCTCCCTGTGACGTTTGATCTTGAGGTAAAGTTCCTTGAAAGCACCAATCCTGCTGTGACTTGCCCACCAGAGCCAACGATTGAGGGCGTCCGCT
>NZ_FMVS01000019.1 GCF_900102515.1 Butyrivibrio sp. INlla14 | reverse complement strand
CGACTAGAGGTGCAAGTGATGCAAGAAGAAGGAAAGCAAGAATTTGGCATCACAGATTATAATTCAAGTGATGCCAAAGACAAGAAAACAAGATCTATGCATCACGACTAGCGGCGCAAGTGATGCAAGAAGAAAAAACAAGAAGTCCTGCATCACTTCCTGCAGAAAACTCCATAAGAACTCCATAAAAACTCCATAAAAATAAGCGAAAATTTGACATACCCCAGCTACTGTGCTAATATGCTATAGGAAACATTTAATTATTGCTAGTTTGAAGTGGACTTTCGCGAGTCCACTTTATTTATGTCAAAAAATAGCAATAAGCGCAATACACTGCAAGATTGCAAAACAAGGCAATAAGTGCAATACAAAGTAAAGGAGCGCAATATGTCCAAAAAAGACGATATTGAGAAGAAAACGGAAGCTCTCTTAACACCTATCGCAGAGGCCAATGGCGTCAGAGTTTATGATGTAGAATACGTCAAGGAAGCAGGCGAGTGGTACCTTAGAGCTTACATTGACAAGGATGGCGGCGTTGATATTAACGAATGTGTAGATGTGAGTCATGCATTATCAGATGCGCTTGATGTTGATGATTTCATCGAAGAGGCCTATACACTGGAAGTTAGTAGCCCAGGATTAGGGAGACAGCTCAAGAAAGACAGACATTTTGCAAACAGCATCGGCCAGGATGTGGAACTCAAGCTTTTTAAGGCAAGAGACGGAGTCAAGGAATTTGCCGGAACACTTAAGAGTTTTGATGACACAACAGTAACCGTTACTATAAATGATACAGATGAGACTTTTATCAGAAAAGAGATATCAGTGATTAAGCTTGCTCTTGATTTTTGAGAAATTATGAGCGGAAAAAGGAGATTACGATGAGTAAAGAATTAATGGATGCCCTTGACCTTTTAGAGAAGGAGAAGAACATCAGCAAGGATTCTCTGTTTGATGCAATTGAGAATTCACTTATCACAGCTTGCAAGAATAATTTTGGCAAGGCTGACAACATTAGAGTTGAGGTTGACAGAAACAATTGTGACTTCAAGTGCTATGCAGACAAGGAAGTTGTTGAGACTGAAGATGATGTTATGGATCCTCAGATTGAGATCAGTCTTGATGATGCCAAGAAGATCAGCAAGAAGGCCAAGGTTGGCGATATCGTAGCAGTATCACTTAATTCCAAGGAATTTGGACGTATTGCCACACAGAACGCCAAGAACGTTATCCTTCAGAAAATCCGTGAGGAAGAGCGTGGCGCCATCTACAATGAATATTTCGAGAAAGAGCATGACATCGTAACAGGTGTAGTACAGAGATTCATCGGCAAGAACATCTCTATCAACCTTGGACGTGCAGATGCAATCCTCAATGAGAACGAGCAGGTTAAGGGTGAGGTTTACAGACCAACTCAGAGACTTAGAGTATATGTTCTCGAGGTCAAGAACGGTTCAAAGGGACCAAGAATCCTTGTATCTCGTACACATCCAGATCTTGTAAAGAGACTTTTCGAGCAGGAAGTAGCTGAGATCCAGGACGGAACTGTAGAAATCAAGTCAATCGCAAGAGAGGCTGGAAGCCGTACTAAGATCGCTGTTTATTCTAACAACCCTAACGTTGATGCTGTTGGTGCATGCGTAGGTGTTAACGGAGCAAGAGTTAACCTTATCGTAGATGAGTTGGGCGGCGAGAAGATTGACGTTATCAACTGGGATGAGAACCCAGGTAACCTTATACAGAACGCTCTTTCACCAGCCAAGATTGTAGCAGTATTTGCTGATCCTGATGAGAAGAGTGCCAAGGTTGTAGTTCCTGATTACCAGCTTTCACTTGCTATTGGTAAGGAAGGACAGAATGCAAGACTTGCAGCAAGACTTACAGGCTACAAGATCGATATCAAGAGTGAGACTCAGGCTAAGGATGCTCCAGGATTCCGTATGGAAGACTACCTCGACGACGAAGATTACGATGAGTATGAAGAGGGCGAGTACGAGGAAGGCGAGTACGAAGAAGCTGAGGATGCACAGGACACTGAGGAGTAATCCATGCAAAAGAAAATTCCCATGAGGAAATGTGTCGGCTGTAATGAGATGAAGGAGAAAAAGGAGCTCATAAGAGTTCTGAAAACTCCTGAGGATGAGATCATCTTAGACACAACAGGAAGAGCAAACGGCAGAGGAGCCTATATCTGCAACAATCCTGAATGCCTCAAAAAGGCCATCAAGAACAGAGGCCTTGAGAGATCCCTCAAATCTCATATACCAGCAGAAGTTTCAGATAGGCTACAAAAGGAGCTGAGCTAAATTTGGATTCTAATAAGATTTATTCGTTATTAGGACTGTGTATGCGGGCAGGAAAGCTAAAGAGCGGAGAATTCGCTGTTCTAGAGGCAATCCGCAAGCATACAGCAGAACTTGTTATCGTAAGTGAGGATGCTTCCGATAACACGAAAAAGCAGTTTAATGATAAATGTAATTATTATAATGTTCCAATAGTTCTCTTTGGAGACAAGGGTGAACTGGGACATGCAATTGGTAAGGATGTTCGAACAAGTCTGGCTATATTGGACAAAGGCTTTGCAGAGTCGCTTCGGAAGAACTTACTTTCTACTAATAGAAGTACGGAGGAAATGTAATGGCAAAAATAAAAATATCCGATCTTGCATTTGAGCTTGGATGCGAAGGAAAAGAGCTTATAAGCTTTTTGCAGGAAAAAGGCATTGAAGCGAAGCGTTCGAACAGTTCCATAGAGGAGACAGATGCTGAAGTAGCTAGAAAGCACTTCGGTGGTTCTAATTCCAAAAAAGAAGAATCACAGAAGGACGAAGAGGCCAAGAAGCCAGTAGAAAAGGCAGCTAAGGCAGCAGAGCCAGCACATAAGGCAGCCAAGGCAGATGATGCATCTCAGAAGCAGGTAAGGCCAGCTGATGGTGGAGATAAGTCTTCAGACGCTCCTAAGAAAAAGAAAAAGATCATCATGGTTACAAATGCTGGCAATTCTAAGATGGGTGGCTTCAATAACCAGAATAACCAGGGCGGCAATGGTGGAAATAATCAGCGCCGTGACAACAGAGGTGGTAACAACCAGCCTCAGCGCAAACAGTTCGCACAGTCACAGAATGTTTATCATCCAATCAAGCCTTTAACTGCACCTTCACAGATGGAGAGCTATGGTAATTCTTCTATCAAGAAGACTCCTGCTCCAGCTCCTAAGAAGGAAGCACCTGTAGCACAGACTCAGCCACAGACTCAGGAGCAGCCTAAGGTTCAGGAGAAGCCACAGGTAGCTGAGACAGCTCCAAAGGCAGCACCAGTTGCAGATAATAACAGCAACAATAATAACAATCAGTTCAATAGAAACAGAGATAATCAGGCCTCTAGAAATGACAGAAACGATAGAAACGACAGAAATGATAGAGGCGACAGAAACGATAGAAACTCCGGCTTCAATAGAAATAACGACAGAAACAACGATAGAAACGGAGACAGAAATTCAAATGGCCAGAACAGAAACAATGGCCAGGGCGGATTCCGTAGAGACGGCCAGCAGGGCGGTGGCTTTAACCGCGACAACAGAGGCGGCTTTAATAAGGACGCTCAGCAGGGCGGCGGCAAGTTCGCTGGCAAGAACGACAAGTTCGGCGGCAAATTTGACGGCAAGCGCAATGACAGAAATGACAGAGGCGGTGCTTTTGAGGCAGCTCCAGTAAAAGAGGGTGGTAGCCACAGAGACGAAGAAAGACGCCGTATGGGTCAGGAGAAGGATAAGAGAAACAAGAAGGATCTTGCTTATGAGCAGGAAGAGATGATGCCAAGAAGTAAGAGAGTTGGCAGATTCATTAAGCCTGAGGTCAAGAAGGTAGAAGAGCCTGAAGAGCAGATCAAGGTTATCACTATCCCTGAGAAGGTTTCTATCAAGGAACTTGCAGAGAAGATGAGAATGCAGCCATCAGTTATCATCAAGAAGCTGTTCATGGCTGGTCAGATTTCAACAGTTAATACAGAGCTTTCATATGAGGAAGCTGAGAATATCGCAATGGAATATGAGATCCTCTGCGAGAAGGAAGTTCCTGTAGACGTTATCGAGGAACTTCTTAAAGAGGAAGAGGATGCACCTGAGACACTTAAGAAGCGTCCTCCAGTTGTCTGCGTAATGGGTCACGTTGACCATGGTAAGACATCACTTCTTGATGCTATCCGTAAGACCTCTGTAACAGACAGAGAGGCCGGTGGTATCACACAGAGAATCGGTGCTTACACAGTATCAGTTAATGATCAGAAGATCACATTCCTTGATACACCTGGTCATGAGGCATTTACAGCTATGCGTATGCGTGGTGCCAACTCTACAGATATCGCAGTACTTGTAGTAGCTGCAGATGATGGTGTAATGCCACAGACAGTAGAAGCTATCAACCATGCTAAGGCAGCAGAGGTTGAGATCATCGTAGCAGTCAACAAGATTGATAAGCCTAACGCTAACGTAGACAGAGTTAAGCAGGAAATGACTGAATACGGTCTTATCTCTACAGATTGGGGCGGAACAACTGAGTTCGTTCCTGTATCCGCTAAGTCTGGTGAAGGTATTGAAGACCTTCTTGAGACAATCATCCTTACAGCTGATATCCTTGAGCTTAAGGCTAACCCTGACAGAGAGGCTAGAGGACTTGTCCTTGAGGCAAGACTTGATAAGGGCCGTGGTCCTGTAGCAAACGTACTTGTTCAGAAGGGTACACTTCATGTTGGTGACTTCATTTCAGCTGGAGCAAGCTCAGGTAAGGTAAGAGCCATGGTTGATGATAAGGGCAACAAGCTCAAGGAAGCTCGTCCTTCACAGCCAGTTGAGATTCTTGGTCTTTCAGATGTTCCAAATGCAGGTGAGGTATTCCTTGCACATGAGACAGACAAACAGGCCAAGCAGTATGCTAATACATACCTTCAGCAGCACAAGAAAGACCTTATCGAAGAGACTAAGGCCAAGATGTCCCTTGATGACCTTTACTCCAAGATTGAGGAAGGCAGACTTCAGGAACTTGATATCATCATCAAGGCTGACGTTCAGGGTAGCGTAGAAGCCCTCAAGCAGTCTCTTCTCAAGCTTTCTAATGATGAAGTTGTTGTTAAGGTCATTCACGGTGGTGTTGGTGCAATCAATGAGTCTGATGTAACACTCGCTGCTGCATCAAACGCTATCATCATCGGATTCGATGTTCGTCCTGATGCTACAGCTAAGAGCATGGCTGAGCACGAAGGCGTAGAGATCAAGCTTTACAAGGTTATTTACCAGGCTATTGAAGAAATCGAATATGCTATGAAGGGTATGCTTGCTCCTATCTATGAGGAAAGAGTTACTGGTCATGCAGAAGTTCGTCAGATCTTCAAGGCTTCCAAGGTTGGTAACATTGCCGGTGCCTTTGTTAAGGACGGTGTTATCAAGAAAGAGTGTAAGGTTCGTATCCAGAGAGATGGCGAGCAGATCTTCGAAGGTGATCTTGCTTCCCTCAAGAGATTCAAGGACGACGTCAAGGAAGTTAAGGAAGGATTCGAGTGCGGTCTTGTATTTGACGGCTTTGATTCAATCCATGAAGGCGACTTCGTAGAAGCTTACGAAATGGTTGAGGTACCACGTACTTGATCTATATAAGAAATGAGTGAATACAGTTTACTGTATTTATGAAATAATCTGACGTAAATGGGAAAAGATATACGAATAAAATCAGTATATCTTTTTCCCAATTGTACGAAGGATTGCAAGAGCGAAGCGGAGCAATCCGCATATCGCGGAGGATAAGATAAAATATGCGTAAGAATAGTAACAAGAATAAAAGAATCAACGGAGAAGTAATGAAAGTTATTTCAGAAGCCCTCCGTTATAGCAAAGATCCAAGGATCAGCCCTATGACTTCAGTTATGGACGTGGAAGTTGCTCCAGACCTTAAGACATGTAAGGTTTGGGTAACTGTAATGGGCAATGACGAGGACAGAGCCAGAACAGCAGAGGGCCTTAAGAGCGCTGCAGGCTATGTTCGCAGTACTTTGGCAAAAGAGCTGAATATGAGATACACTCCAGAGATAAGATTTATCATGGATGACTCAATCGAGTACGCGATCAACATGTCCAAGATAATCGACGAAGTAGCTGCCAAGGATAACGAGGCAAGAGCTGCTCGTGGAGAAGAAATCGAAGACGAATCAGAAGATTTCGAAGATTCTGAAGATGAAGGTTTAGACGAACCAGAGGAATTATGATCCTATAGAATGCAGGAATCTGACATTAAAGAGTCATAAGAAATCAAACAGATATAAGATAAAAGAAACAGCGCAGTTAAGTCTATAACAGGATATTGGCTGCGCGTTTGTAGTAGAAAGGTTGATATAAATGAGAATTGATGATCATATGAGCGGAGTAAGTACAGTTGCAATTGCAGGACACGTAAGACCAGATGGCGATTGCATAGGCTCTAGCATGGGATTATATCTTTATTTCAAAAAGAACTATCCTGAGGTAAGAGTTGATGTTTTTCTTGAGGACATTCCAGAGGAATTTCTTTTCATTAAGGATGCTGACAAGATAAATCATTCTTTTACAACTGATATTGAGAGCTATGATCTATTCATATGTATAGACTGTGAAAAGGGCAGAACCGGCGATGCCGAGAAAATCTTTGATGCAGCCAAGAAGACCATCAATATCGATCACCATATCAGCAACACCGGAACTGGTGATGTTACCTTTATTGTACCTACTTCAAGTTCAGCCTGCGAGCTTGCTTATGAAGTAATGGACAAGGACAAGCTTGATGTAGATATTGCGCAGGCTCTATACACTGGAATGGTAACAGATACAGGCGTATTCAAGTACAACAGCACATCTCCAAGAACTTACGAGATTGCTGGTAAGCTTACTGCTTTTGGATTTGATTTTACATGGCTCATTGACCATGTTTTCTATGAAAAGACCTATCTCCAGAACCAGATCCTTGGAAGAGCCCTTCTTGAGAGCATTTCACTTATGGATGGCAAGGTAATAGCATCTGCAGTGTCCAAGGAAACAATGGATTTCTATGGAGTTAAGGGCAATGACCTTGACGGAATCGTCAACCAGCTGATGTTCACAATCGGTTGCGATGTTGCAATCTTCATCTATGAGGATGAGCCAATGCTCTATAGAGTAAGCCTTCGTAGTAACGGCAATATCGATGTATCAAGAGTTGCCAAGCTCCTTGGCGGTGGTGGCCATGTAAGAGCGTCAGGATGTACTTTGAACGGTACACAGCACGACGTTATCAACAGCATAACTCATTTCATTCAGCAGCAGTACGATGAAAAGAAATAAATAATTCATAGCCGCAGGATTGTGTGTCTTGCGGCTATTGTTAGCTACGCCCACTTCGCAGGCATGCCTCACAGATTTGAGTCTGAAAAATATAAGAAAGAGTTTTCTACATGAACAAATACAACGGACTGATAAATATTTATAAGGAACAGGGCTTTACCTCCAATGATGTGGTAGCCAAACTTCGCGGAATCCTTCATCAAAAGAAAATAGGTCATACCGGTACTCTTGATCCTGATGCCACAGGCGTGCTTGTGGTCTGCCTTGGGACAGGAACCAAGCTGGTCGAGACGCTGACAGATCATGATAAAGAATATATCGCTGTTTGCAAACTGGGCGTCACAACTGATACTCAGGATATGTCTGGCACTGTACTTACTGAATCTGAAGTTCACGTGACAAGACAGGAGCTCCACGAAGCCGTTCAGGCCTTTGTTGGCGACTACGACCAGATTCCACCTATGTATTCTGCAATAAAGCAAAACGGCAAAAAACTCTACGAACTTGCAAGGGAAGGTATCGAGGTTGAGCGAAAGCCAAGAAAGATCCACATTGGCGCTATAACAATCCTTGATGATTCAAATCTTGAAAAAGACAGCTCTTTTGTCATGGAAATTAAGTGCTCTAAGGGTACATATATCAGAACTCTCTGCAATGACATTGGCGAGCGACTAGGGTGCGGTGCTGCCATGCAGAACCTCATGAGAACAAGAGTTGGAGCCTTTGCCCTTGATAGCGCTGTTAAGCTCTCACAGGTAGAAGAAATGCGGGATAACGGAACTCTGGAGTCTATCATAAAATCTCCAGAGTACATTTTCAGGGACCTTGATGCAATCCATGTCAGTGACAACTGCAGAGTAATCCTTGAAAACGGCAATAGTTTCCGCAAAGACAACCTTGTAAGTGAAGATCCTGAGGGCGTTAATGACAAGGACTTTGCAAAAGAGATGTTTTCTGACGGAGATATGTTCAGAGTTTATTCAGAAGATGACACCTTTTTTGGTATATACAAATATGACGCCAGAACTAAACAGTTCAAGGTGGATAAGTTCTTCTTTGAGAAAAACTGACAAGAAGCCAAAAACAAGAAATAATAAGAAGTAAAAAACAGAGATAAAATAAGAAACAAGACAATGAAGATAATAACACGACTTGATGAACTGAATATAACAGATAAGACGGCCATAGCCATAGGCAAATTTGATGGGATCCACTTAGGCCACAAAAAGCTCCTTAAACTCATCCTTGATCAGAAGCAGGACGGCCTGAAAGCTACTGCTTTTACCTTTGAGCCATCCCCTGAGGAATTCTTTGTGGGACACCCTGTCAAGCAGCTCTTTACCAGGAATGAGAAAAGAAAAGCCTTCGAGGCCATGGGAATAGACATCCTGGTAGAGTTTCCGCTAAATGCCCAGACAGCTGCAACACCTCCGGAGGACTTTGTTAAGAACATTCTGGTAGAAGACTTAAAGGCCGATTATATTGCGGCGGGATGCGATGTTTCTTTTGGCGACAAGGGAAGAGGAGACCAGCACCTTCTAAAGAGCATGAGCAGGGAACTGGGATTTGAGCTCTGCCTTATAGATAAGGTTATGCTTGATGGAGAGGAAGTCAGCTCAACCAGGGTGAGAAACCAGGTAGCAGACGGAAATATTCCAATGGCCAAAAGGCTCCTTGGAAGCGACTACAGCATCAGCGGTATCGTGGAACATGGCAATCACCTTGGTTCTACTATTGGAGTTCCTACTGTAAACGTGCTGCCTCCTGTGGGCAAGCTCCTTCCACCATTTGGTGTATATAGCAGCATAGTTGTGGTTGGAGACAGGACCTTTAAGGGCATGACCAACATTGGCAGAAAGCCCACCGTGTCCTCAAACAATCAGGTTGGCGTTGAGACCTACATATATGATTTTGACGAAGATGTGTATGGCAAGTTCATTGAAGTTAAGCTCTGCGAGTTCAGACGTCCCGAGATGAAGTTCGAAAGCGTAGAAAAACTCAAGGCTCAGATGAAAAAAGATATAGAAGACATACGATAAAGAAAATACAAAACTATCAGGGAAAAGATCACTACAAAATAGTGGTCTTTTCTTTTGCCCATTTATGCAGCGTTTCATGATTTTTGTCATAAAAAATGGAAACGAAAAAAGGTATAAAGTTTTCCTAAACTCTGAAACACGCATGGTTGCTAACTTTTTTGTAAATTATAAACATCATATTAAATATCATAACAAACAAAATCTGACGCAAATATGATTAAAATTATGATTTTCTATGATGTATAACATTTACAAGATAAACAACAAAAAAGTGTGTGCGATTTTTATTTGAGAGAGGGAAAAGATATGATGAAGAATTTAGTAAACAAGAAACTGGTAAAGGCAATCACAATCGGAATAAGTGCTAGTATGTTATTGCAGCCTGTTGCAGCATATGCAACTGATGGCGAAGAACTTAACAAGTCCCTGACAAATGGCGAACAGAAAGTCAGCAAAGAGCCAACTGCAACAGAGACAGTAGAGCAGGCAGCACAGTCTTTTGACACAGAAGTTAATAATGAAACAAATAGCGTTTCCGCAGCGATAGCAGAAGTAAATGCAAACGTTCAGGCAATAGATCAGCAGTTTAACGGAAAAGAAAACGCTACAGAAGCAGAGACAGTTGCAACAATCACAAACAATGATCTGCAGGAAGTTTACAATGATAATTACGATCAGATAAAAGAGGCGGCTGAAAATCTTTCTAAGGACGTAGAAGAGATCAAGAAAGATGTTGAAAATTTAAATACAGACGCTGAAAACATATCTGATGCTCAGGATACAAGAAATGACGCCGTAAAAGAGCTTGAGAATACAGATTCTGTTGATGCAGCAGCCCAGAAGGCAGATACAGCCTACGATGGCGTATCAGAAAAGATAGCTTAGGCAAACGAGAAGATTGAAAATGCTACAACCAAGGAGCAGGCTGACGAAGCTTATGCAGAGGCTCAGGTAGTCGTAGAAGAGGCTAACAAGAATTATGAAGAAGCCAAGAAAGAGTTCGACGACAAAAAGGCATCTTATGAGGCAGCTTTAAATAAGGCCAACGATGCTCAGAAAGCATACACAGATGCTATAAACAGCGCAGATGGTGACATTAAGACAGCGGAGGAAAACCTCAAGGCAGCTCAGGCTGAAGCTACAAAATTAAATAACGAGCTCAAGGACGCAACCGATGCTCTTAATACAGCCAAGGCTAATGCAGAGGCAGCAAAAGAACTCGATGTAGAAGGAAAAGAGCAGGCAGCGCAGGAAGCAGCAAGCAAGGTAACAGAGACAGCACAGGCTCTTTCAGAAATCACAGGAAAGATCTCTGCAGCAGAGCTGGCACAGAGCGCAGTAAATCAGGCAAATGCAGCTGCAACCCAGGCAGAGACAGATAACGCAGCAGCTATAAGCGCTGGACAGAACGCAGCACAGGCAGTTCAGAATGCTCAGAAGAAGCTTGATGATGCAATTGCATATGAGAAAACAGTTAAAGATACAAGACAGGTGCTTAAAACTACCTCAATAAGGTTTGATACAGCAGCAAATCAGGAAATTGCAGAGCAGATGCTTGAGTATTGGGTCAAGAATAATAATCCAGGATCAACAATTGAATTTACAAATGATCATGAATATTTCACATTGCCGCATTATTTCAGGGTTGTTATAGATGGACAGGACAGATACTTTGATTTTGATACAGACTTCTGGAATGACAATATCAGTGTATTTGAGAGAAATGCGGAGACTGGCCGAAAGATTGGTAACGGCTATATCATTACCAAGCAGGGATATATTGAAGAATATCAGTCAATCCATCATGCAGCTGAGAAAGCTGTACAGGATGCTAGAAAAGAGTATAAGGATGCTAGAAAGAATAACGAATCCACTATTCAGGCAGGAGAAAATGCTCAGAAGGCCGTACAGGATGCCAAGGACGCAGCAGCAAAGGTGGCAGAAGATAATGCAGCTATCATAAATGCTGGAGCTGAGGCTCAGAACTCTTTGCAGGACGCTCAGAATGCAGCAACAACAGCTCAGAATGAAAAACAGGCAGCAGACGATGCTCTTACACTTGCCAAGAAGTATGCAGAAGAATACAAGGCAGTTTTTGATAGCTATGAAAAGCTCTCCGTGGCAGCATCAAAGGCTAATACTAAGCTTCAGGATGCAGCAGACAGACTTGATACTCTTAAGAAGAGCATTTCTGATCTGATGGCAACATATGCTGGAACAGGCATCAGCACTGACGATGTGAAGGCAGAGCTCGATGAACTTAACAAAAAGTACATCGAAGCCAAGAATAAATTCGATCAGGCAGAAAAAGATAAAGAGAAAGCCGATGAAGATCTTGCAGATGCAAAAGAAAAGCTCGAAGACAAGAAGAAAGAAATAGCTGATAACGAAGCAGCAAACCAGCCTACAGACGGAAATGATGGCCAGCAGGGCACAACAGGAGCAGGAATAGATCAGGGTACAACAGATACAGCTTCTGGTGCAGGAACAGACCAGGGTACAACAAGTACAACTACTGGTGCAGGCACAGCACAGACTCCAGTAGCTACAGTAGCTGCAGCAGATGGCGCAGCAGTTCTTGGAGCAAACAGAGCCCTTGCAACATCAAGTGCAAAGGCAGCAAAAACAGTAACTTCTAATAGCAAGGCAGCAGGCGCGAACGCAGCTCTTAAGACAGAAGATGCAGAAAATAGCGACATCACAGCAGATTCTGAGGGTGGCGTAGTTGTAGCAAAGGCCCAGGAAGAGAAGACAGAAAAAGAGACAGTAACTAGTGCAATTACTGATATCGCAGATCAGGAAACTCCTCTCGCAGCTATCCCAGTAGAGCAGCAGAGCCGCCTTCCTTATATTCTCCTTCTCATCCTCGCAGCACTTGGTATAACAACTGAGGAAGTTATTAGAAGAAACAATAAGAAGTCAAACTAATCTGTCAGCTGATAGATGACCAGGATATAATCCCAATCAAATAAACCTCTCTCATGAGAACACACAAGGAAAGAAGCAGGTTCACAAAGGCCTGCTTCTTTTCTTGTGGTGCATTGCAATCGTGCAATTCTCTTTAGTAGAGATTTTTATGAGCAGAGTCTGGAAAAATCATATTTTAAATCACAAACAACAAAATTATCATCAAATATGATTAACTCTATGATTGCTAATCCTGTATAAATATATCCGTTGAAAAAATCGTTATATATGTATGTAGAAAAATATAATAAAAGGGAAGAAAAGTGTTATGAAAAAGAACTTACTTAACAAACAGCTTATTAAAGCTATCTCATTAGGAATCAGTGCAAGTATGGCTCTTCAGCCTGTAACAGCACTTGCAGCAGAGGAAACTAATGCAGAGACTAGTGATAATACAGGGGATCATGTATTAGAGGTTGAAAATACTATTGCAGAAGAAACAATAATTGAAAATAGCGAGGCAGCTATCTCAAACGCTAAAGAAGAAATTGAGAATGCAGAGAAAGAAACAGGACTTACTTTTGACAATTCAGATGATGAAGTTGTGGCTGTAACTGGAGAAGTTGAGAGCGCTGTTGAAACTGTAATTGACGCAAAGAATGACATTGAAGATGCTAAGGAACATTCTGCAAATAGAGACAAGGCTATTGAGGAAATGAACAATAACCTTGATCAGAACTATGGTTCTAATATTGATAAAGCAAAAACAGATTTTAATGATGCTACTACAGCTGCTGGAGAAGCTGAAGAGATAAGTGCTTCTATTACAGAAGAGACTGTTCTTGCTGATGCTGAAAGTAAAGCAAAAGAAGCAAATGCAAAGCACAAAGAGGCTTTGGAGAAGCTTGCTAATGCTGAAAAGGAATATGCTGATGCAAAGGCTGCTTATGATAAAGCCTTTGAGAATTACAGAAAAGCTTCAGAGGAAGGTTCAAAGAGCTTTATTAGTATTAATGATGCTCAGAGAGAACTTGAAGAAGCTATGAAAATGCTTTCTCAAAAGAAGGAGGTAGTTGAGAATCAGACTGCAGCAGCTGCTGGCTACTTAGAGACTGTTAAGAACAATGACTATCAGAAAATAGCAGATTCATTAGAAAAGTTATCAAAGAATGAGACAACAAGTGAAGAACATGCGAAACTCTTGATAGGCGCATATATTAAGGCTAACGGTGGAAAAGATGTTGCTTTCGGTACAGTAAACAAGGAATATACTGCAGGACTTAATGAAAATGGCGAAGTAAAGAAAGAAACTCAGACATATAATACTGTTACTTATACTAACGCAGATGGTGAAGAGGTTGTTGAAAGCTATATTGTAAATGTAGATGAAAACGGTGAGATTTCTGTTTCTAAAATAAATGTGAGCGAAACTGATAACACAGATGTGATCATCAAGGAAGCGGTTGAGTATTCTCCAGCAGTAGAAGGCAAGGATGAAGTACTTGAGAGCTGGTCAACAGCAGATGGCTCAAAATCATTTTTAGTTTCAAATGATAAAATTGTAAAAATTGAAACTGAAAATGAAAATGAACTGATTGCTATAGATACTGAGAATCTTAATGATGTTTCAACTGAGGATGATAAGAAAGTATCTGTACCTGCCCCCATTACTGAGTATATTCAGAATGGAGTTAAAACAACAAAATATGTTGAAACTGGATTAGAGAAAACTGAATATGTAAAAGATACATATGTAGTTGTAGATAGTTACAATACTAAGAGGGTTACAGATTCTAGCAAAGTTGAAACTAAAGAAGAATTGTTTAACATGATATCAAACTTAGAGGGGCGAAATGATAATGTATCTGTTAATGTATCTGTACAAGTCGCTGGCTTTTTGCCAATCAGCTATAATGTATATCCTAATGATTTGAAATGGTATGACAAACTCAATGCTGTTTTGTTTGGCAGTGGTTATAAAGTGGATATCTCTTATGATGTAGAAGACAAAAATAGTCCTAAAGAAACTCATGAGGAAGAAGCTATTTGTGAGGTCGTGACTAAAGAGTATACTATTACTACAGTGACAAATGTATATGAAAGATCTGGTAATTATGGATGGCTTTCAAAAGATAAAAAATCCGCGAAACGAGATATGGAAGCTAGAGTATCAGAACTGAGAGACCAGGGATTTACTGTTAATTCATTTAGTGTCGAGAGCGACTGGAATTCTCGTGGTAAGTACTATTATAAAATCGACTACACATCAACAAATGTGGGGACAAATACTGTAACCAAAGAAGTTTCTCGCAAGAGATATGCAGCAGATACATATACTGTACACACAGAGCACCAGGATGCTGTTGAAGCCAAAGATGAGGTTCAGGCTCAGGCTGCCGTTTATGGAACAAAGCTTGTTACAACTACAGCAGGATCTTTTGTTGAAAATGATTTACAGGCTAAGCTTGAAGCACAGGCGAATGCTGTTGCTCTTCAGAATGCGGCTGTTGAAGCAGCTAAAGCGGCTGAGGAGGCATATAATAATGCAGTTAAGGCTGTAAAAGATGCGCAGGAAAAGGTTGAGAAACTTAAGGAAGCGAACACTCCTGTAGTAACACTTGCTGAAGCTAGTGCTAATCTTAACATCGCGATGAAGAGACTTAGTGAAGCTACTTCAAAGAAAAATGCTGCAGACAAAGCTGTAGCTAATGCAACAACAGCTGTAGAAAATGCTAATAAAAATGTGTCATTTATACAGGCTAAAGAAGCTGCTAGAAAGGCTGAAGAAGCCAGAAGAAGAGCTGAGGAAGAAGCTAGAAGAAATCAGGAGAATAACTCAAATGATGGACAAAGCCAGTCTTCTGATTCAGCAAGCGAGTATGCAACAGTAATTCCTACTGTAGCAAATACTACTAAGAAGACTGCAGCTACAACTCTTGAGACAGCAGAGGTTCTTGGAGCAAAGAGAGCTACAACTAAGAAGGCTACTAAGGCTACAAAGACTTCAACTAAGAAGAGCACAGACAAGGTTTCTGAGGAAAAGAAAGATACAAAGCTTGCAGCAGAAGAGAAGGCTGAGACAGTAGAGGCTGTAGAGACAACTGAGGCAGTAGTTACTCCTTCAGAGGATGTTAAGACTACTGATGGTCAGAATGTTGATAATGCAGAGGTTACAATTGCTGATGAGCAGACTGCACTTACAGATTCTGTAGAGAATGCAGGTCAGAAGCACTTCCCATGGATTGTAGTTGCAATCCTTGGAGTACTTGGTATTTCTGTTGAGGAAGTTGTAAGAAGAGGCTCTAAAAAGGCTAAAGAGAAATCTAAGAAAGACTGATCAAATCATTTAGACTTTACATTAGCCACTATTTATGCTAATATACATTAGTTGCTGACAAAATTTCAGTAACTGTTACAGAAACTACCTTTGCTCGGATATTGGATACTCCAACCTATATCTGTGTAGTAGGCGGATTCATTACAAAGAGGGCCTGGTAACAGCCCAGAATTAAAAGGAGAAAAAGATGATAGCAAAAGAGAAGAAAACAGAAGTTATCGAGAAGTTCGCTAGAAAGGCTGGCGACACAGGATCACCTGAGGTTCAGGTTGCAATCCTTACAGAGAGAATCAAGGAGCTCAACGCTCACCTTGACAAGAACCCTAAGGATCACCACTCAAGAAGAGGTCTTCTTAAGATGGTAGGTCAGAGACGTAGCCTTCTTGGATACCTTAAGAAGAAGGATATCGAGGCTTATCGTAAGCTTATCGCTGATCTTGGTCTTAGAAAGTAATTTTGATACTAAAGGCGGGACTAGGCTGATGAGAATCAGCCTGTTCCGCTTTTATGCATTTATATGATATAGGTGTCAAAATTCCAAAATGCGTGCATGCGTGCATGCTAAGCATTTTGAATTTATGACCCGAACAAGCATGAGGAAATAGCAATTTACGAAGTAAATTAGCGGTTTCCGAATGATTGTAGAATTGCGAGAATGACGAAAGTCATGGAGCAATTCGTATATCATATATGCAAGGATTCTTTATATAATATAGGTGTCAAAATTCCAAAATGCGTGCATGCTTGCATGCTAAGCATTTTGAATTTATATGATATTGGTATTCAAAGTTATAATAAAACTCATGAATTGCGTGACTTTTATTATGACCTTGAAAACTTAATATCATATAAATATACAGAACTAATAATATGTGTAACTGCACACGTGCCTGAAGTGGCGAGGGGGCCACAAATTCTGCCCCTGCCAGATGACGGATCACGGATGAGCAGGAAGGAGAAAAAATGGTAAAAACTTATTCAATGGAACTGGCTGGTCGTACACTTAAGGTTGAGATCGGCAAGGTAGGCAAACAGGCAAATGGCTGCGCATTCATGCAGTACGGAGACACAACAGTTCTTTGTACAGCAACAGCAAGCGCTAAGCCAAGAGACGGAATCGACTTCTTCCCTCTTTCAGTAGAGTACGGCGAGAAGTTCTACGCAGTAGGTAAATTCCCAGGTGGATACAACAAGAGAGAAGGTAAGCCTTCTGAGAACGCTATTCTTACTAGCCGCGTTATCGATCGTCCTATGAGACCTCTTTTCCCTAAGGATTACAGAAATGACGTAACTATCGAGACTATGGTTATGGCTGTTGATCCTGAGTGCCGTCCTGAGCTTGTAGCTATGCTGGGCGCTTCAGTTTCAGTTTCAATTTCAGATATCCCATTCGATGGCCCATGTGCTATGACACAGATCGGTATGATCGATGGAGAACTTATTGTTAACCCTACTCAGGAGCAGTGGAACACAGGTGACCTCAAGCTTACAGTTGCATCTGTAGGTCAGAAGGTTATCATGATCGAGGCTGGTGCCAACGAGATTCCTGAGGAGAAGATGAAGGAAGCTATCTACAAGGCTCACGATGTTAACCTTCAGATCATCGAATTCTTCAAGGGTATCGTAGCAGAGGTTGGTAAGCCCAAGCACGAGTACACAAGCTGCGCAGTTCCTGAAGAGCTCTTTGCAGCAATCAAGGAAGTTGTTCCTCCAGAAGAGATGGAGAAGGCTGTATTCACAGACGACAAGCAGACAAGAGAGGCTAATATTGCCGATATTACAGATAGACTTACAGAGAAGTTTGCTGACAACGAGGAGTGGCTTGCTATCCTCGGCGAGGCAATCTACCAGTACGAGAAGAAGACAGTACGTAAGATGATTCTCAAGGATCACAAGAGACCAGATGGTCGTGAGATCAAGCAGATCAGACCTCTTTCAGCTGAGGTTGATCTTATTCCTAGAGTACACGGAAGTGCTATGTTCACTCGTGGACAGACACAGATCTGTGACGTTGTAACTCTTGCTCCTCTTTCAGAGGCTCAGAAGGTTGAGGGACTTGACTCTTTTGCAGCAGACAAGAGATATGTACATCAGTACAACTTCCCTGCTTATTCAGTAGGTGAGACAAAGGTTTCAAGAGGACCTGGACGTAGAGAGATTGGACACGGAGCTCTTGCTGAGAGAGCACTTCTTCCTGTTCTTCCTAGCGTTGAAGAGTTCCCATATGCAATCCGTGCAGTATCAGAGACATTTGAGTCTAACGGATCAACATCAATGGCTTCTACATGTGCATCTTGTATGTCACTTATGGCTGCTGGTGTTCCTATCAAGAAGATGGTTGCTGGTATCAGCTGCGGTCTTGTAACAGGCGATACAGATGACGATTTCGTAGTACTTACAGATATCCAGGGTCTTGAGGACTTCTTCGGAGACATGGACTTCAAGGTAACAGGTACTAAGGACGGTATCACAGCTATTCAGATGGATATCAAGATCCACGGCCTTACAAAGCCTATCGTTGAGACAGCTATTGCACAGTGCCGTGAGGCTAGATTATTCATCATGGATGAGTGCATGAGCAAGGCTATTGCAGAGCCTCGTAAGGAAGTATCCAAGTACGCTCCTAAGATCGTTTCTATCCAGATCGATCCTGAGAAGATTGGTGATGTTGTTGGTCAGAGAGGTAAGACAATCAACGAGATCATCGCTCGTACAGGTGTTAAGATTGATATCACAGATGATGGTAAGGTTTCAGTATGCGGCGAGGATCAGGACAAGATCGCTGAGGCTGTAAACATGGTTAACATCATTGTTTCAGAGTTTGAGAAAGGCCAGATCTTCACAGGTAAGGTTGTAAGCATCAAGGAATTCGGCGCATTCGTTGAGTTCGCACCTGGCAAAGAGGGTATGGTACACATCAGTAAGATCTCTAAGGAGAGAATCGAGCACGTTGAAGATGTTCTTACACTTGGCGACACAGTTACAGTTGTTTGCCTTGGCAAGGACAAGATGGGCAGAATCAGCTTCTCTATGAAGGATGTTGCTCAAAACTGAGCACTTGATGAGGCGCAGCCGAATCCTAGTGCGAAGTTTGTTCTGGCGAGTGCGTAGCACGAGAGCAGAACTTCCTTGGACTATTGAATTATAGAACGAAAAAATGGGGGCCGGCATGTTTATCACATACCGGCCTCAAATTAAGTATAATCAGACAAATTTTGTAAATTTCAGACACGTATATAATATGCGGTTAACGTAATCGTAAGGTTTGAGCTATAGATATATGTAGGTATGAATGCGCAATACTTTGTGACTTTTAAAGCTATGGAGATGAGACCAATCAATTTCAAGTGCCAGTGCACGCAGAAATTGATTCTCTGGGCTCATCGGAATGTTCAGCTTTACAGGAACAAAGATTGCACGTCATACCAAATATATCTATAGTTCAAACCGAAAGATACAAGTATTATTAAATGTAAGGATGCGAAAATGAGTAATACAAAAGAGACTATAAATGAGATAAATAAGCGCCGCACCTTTGCCATTATTTCTCACCCTGATGCCGGTAAGACAACTCTTACTGAGAAGTTCCTTCTCTACGGCGGAGCTATCAACATGGCGGGAAGCGTTAAGGGTAAGGCTACAGCAAGACATGCAGTGTCTGACTGGATGGAGATTGAGAAACAAAGAGGTATCTCTGTAACTTCATCTGTTCTTCAGTTTAACTATGAAGATTGCTGCATCAATATCCTTGATACACCTGGACACCAGGATTTCTCAGAAGATACATACCGTACACTTATGGCTGCTGACTCAGCTGTCATGGTAATCGATGCCAGTAAGGGCGTAGAGGCTCAGACCAGAAAGCTTTTCAAAGTCTGCGCCATGAGCCATATTCCGATTTTTACCTTTATCAATAAGCTGGATCGTGATGCAATGGATACCTTCGATCTTCTTGATGACATTGAGAACAACCTTGGTATCGCTACATGCCCTATGAACTGGCCTATCGGATCAGGTAAGAACTTCAAGGGTATCTACGACAGAAGAGAAGGCCATATCGTTACTTTCTCTGAGACTCAGAAGGGTACCAAAGAGGGAAAAGAGACATTTATAAACCTTGATGACAAGGCTGGAATTGATGCTAATGTAGGCCAGGACGCTTATGACAAGCTTATTAGCGAGATTGAGCTTTTGGACGGCGCTGGTGCTGAATATGACCTTGATAAGGTTCGCGCAGGAGAGCTTACACCAGTATTCTTTGGATCTGCTCTTCAGAACTTCGGTGTAGAATTATTCCTCCACCACTTCCTCAAGATGGCAACACCACCTACAGGAAGAACTTCATCAGATGGCGAGAAGATCGATCCACTTGAGAGAGATTTCTCAGCATTTGTATTCAAGATTCAGGCCAATATGAACAAGGCTCACAGAGACAGAATCGCCTTCATGAGAATCTGTTCAGGCAGATATGATGCAGACAAGGAAGTTAAGCACGTTCAGAGCGGCAAGGTAATGAGACTTTCACAGCCACAGCAGCTTATGGCTGACGAGCGTAAGATCCTCTCAGAGGCTTATGCAGGAGATATCATGGGTGTATTTGATCCAGGTATTTTCTCAATCGGCGATACAGTCTGCATGCCCAAGGACAACATAGTTTACGAGGGTATCCCAACCTTCGCTCCTGAGCATTTTGCAAGGGTTCGCCAGGTAGATACCATGAAGCGTAAGCAGTTCGTCAAGGGTATCACTCAGATAGCCCAGGAAGGTGCTATTCAGATCTTCCAGGAGTACAACACAGGTCTTGAGGAAATTATTGTAGGCGTTGTTGGTGTACTTCAGTTTGACGTATTGAAATTCAGACTCCAGAGTGAGTACAATGTAGATATAATACTTGAAAATCTTCCATACGAGTACATCAGATGGGTAGACAACGAGGACGTAGATATGTCCACACTTGTCGGAACTTCTGATATGAAGAAGATAAAAGATATGCATGACAGACCACTTCTTCTCTTTATCAACGAGTGGAGTGTCGGCATGACAATGGATCGTAATAAGGGACTTGTCCTTTCAGAGTTTAAAAAGAACTAAGAAGGGCGAGATGCTAGTTGAAAAAAGTTCTTGGAGGCTTAAATATTGAGGGAGAAACGTGCTAAAAACAAAATAGCATTATTTCTTGCAGCGCTTACTACAGCACTGACTTTGTCTGGATGCCAGTATTCAAGCTTTGATGAGTATCTGGAAATACTGGGGATGAAGGAACCTGCCTATGAGGATGACTATGCCTCAAGAGAGGAGACCCTTGTAGTTTCAGAGGATTCTACCAGCAGCTCTTTTGACCTGGCTCCTTCCTATCAGCCTGCCGATAACGAGTACTCTGCAGATGAGATAGAGGCTACAGGCGAGATTTCTTTTGCCAGCGATGGGGAGACTTCTGGAACTACTACGGCTTTCTATGAAGGCGGCTATGATGCGGATAAGTCTTATTCCTCTTCCTACAAGGAACTTACAGAGGCTGAGCTCAACGAACAGATGAAGGCAGCCAGGCAAAATGCAGGCCTTACTCCTGATAATGTTAAAAAGCTAAAGAGTGAGCAGCAGGGCCTATACGCCTTTGACAGACTAACAGGTTCTGGTCAGACTCTTTATGTTGAGATTCTGTCCATCATTCAGACCATGAGTGAGAATGTGCCGGTTTCTACAACAAGTGATGAGGCCATAGACCTGGTTTTTGACTACGTCTGCGCGGATCACCCGGAGCTCTTTTACGTCGATGGTTACAGATATACCAATTACACCATAGACGGCGCTATAACCAAGATCAGCTTCTCTGGCAACTACATCTATACAGAGGATGAGGTAAAAGAGAAACAGACTCTCATCAACCAGGAAGTCAACCGGATCCTTGCCGGGGCGCCATCTTCTGAGGATGATTATTATGCGATCAAGTATCTGTACGAATATCTGATACAGAATGTTGAGTATGACCTTGAGGCTCCTGATAATCAGAATATCTGCTCTGTTTTCATCGAGGGACGAAGCGTAT
Organism: Butyrivibrio sp. INlla14; assembly: GCF_900102515.1. Taxonomy (GTDB): domain Bacteria; phylum Bacillota; class Clostridia; order Lachnospirales; family Lachnospiraceae; genus Butyrivibrio. The sequence continues at coordinate 61,471 of NZ_FMVS01000019.1, read as the reverse complement.
GTAATGGCTATGCCAAGGCTATGCAGCTTCTTTTGGGAAAACTTGGTATAAAGAGTACTCTGGTTACAGGAACTGTGGATACCAAGAAGGCTAAAGATGTAAGACATGCCTGGAATCTGGTTTTGTGCAATGACGTCTATTACTATGTGGATGTTACCTGGGGAGATTCCTCCTATCAGGTTGGTAATGGCGAAAACGCTGACTCCACAAGGCTTCCGGCAGTTAATTATGATTATCTTAATGTCACTACAGATGAAATAGAAAAAAATCACACCGTTTCAGATATCATTTATATGCCAGATTGTGCTAGTATGAAGGATAACTACTATGTCAGGGAGGATGAGTATTTTACAACTCCGGAACTGGTGCTGGTGGGAGATCTTTTTAACAGAAGATATCAGGACGGAAGCTCAAGCGTAGTGATAAAGTGTGCTGACAGAGATGTTTACGACCAGCTTTTTGAGCAGCTTATAACACAGAGGCAGGTGTTTAACTATATGCAGGGGGATAATTCCTCTGTATCCTACACAACCTTTGTGGATACCAACACAATGATCTTCTGGATCAGGTGAATTTACGGCCTATGCAGTATTTATGCCAAACGGCTTGATATATGGTATAATAATTCAGAATAAACTTCACAACAATGAGGAGTAGATAAAATGGGTAAAGAGTTAGCAGAGATTGGATCAGTTAAGATTGCGGATGACGTTGTAGCAAGAATTGCTGCTTTGGCAGCTCTTGAGGTTGACGGCGTTTCAGCAATGGCAGGAGGATTTGTAAGTGATACTCTTGAGAAGGTAAGCCGCAAGAACTTATCCAAGGGTGCCAAGGTCATGATCGGTTCATCTGATGTCAAGGTTGATCTTTCACTTATGATGGCTTATGGCTACAACATTCCAGCAACTTGCCAGCAGGCTCAGACTCGTGTTAAGACTACTATAGAGAACATGACAGGCCTTGAGGTTACTGATGTTAATATCAGGATCGCAGGAATCGTAATGCCTAAGGCTTGATATCACAGAGCCGCGGATGAGAAACCGCAAGAGTAACTGATATACTACTTTTTTAGAATGGATAATAAATATGAATAGAACAGAACTTAGAGAGCAGATTTTCCAGCTGCTCTTTCGTGTTGAATTTAACACCAAGGAAGAAATGTCTGAGCAGGAGGAACTCTTTACAACAGAGGGCGACCTTGATTTTTCCAAGTCAGACGCTGATTACATCAGAGACAAATATGAGAAGATAGCTGAGAAGCTCGAGGACATCGACAAGGCTATCAATGAGAAGGCAACAGGCTGGGATACTAAGCGTATGGCCAAGGTTGATCTTACTATCATCAGACTTGCTGTATACGAGATCCAGTACGATGAGTCAGTTCCTACAGGTGTTGCTATCAATGAAGCTGTTGAACTTGCCAAGAAGTTTGGACAGGATGGTTCACCAGCATTTGTAAATGGAGTGTTAGCTAAATTTGCGCAGTGAATATACAGTCACACAGGTTAATGCATACATAAAGAACATGTTCACTCAGGACTTTCTTTTAAAGTCCATTACTGTTAAGGGAGAAGTGAGCAATTGCAAATATCATTCCTCCGGTCATATCTATTTTACACTCAAGGATGCCGGAGGCGCTATTGCCTGTGTTATGTTCCGGGGGGACAGAGAAAGAGGCGGCCTGAAATTCCAGATGAAGGAAGGCCAGCAGGTCAAGATCACCGGGACCATAGATGTATATGAAAGAGACGGCAAGTATCAGCTCTATGCCAGGGAAATTTTATTGGACGGAGCTGGTGCTCTTTATGAGCGCTATGAAGAGCTTAAAAAGAGATTGTCAGAAATGGGGCTTTTTGCTGCTGAGTACAAACAGCCTATCCCCAGATATATACATACTCTCGGCGTTGTTACAGCCCCTACGGGAGCAGCGGTGCGTGACATCATAAACGTTGCCACCAGAAGAAATCCACATATCCAGATAGTTCTTTATCCCGCTATAGTTCAGGGTGATGAGGCTCCTGAGAGTATAGTAAGAGGCATAGAAGCCTTAACACAGAAACAGGTAGACGTTATCATTGTGGGCCGAGGCGGAGGTTCTATAGAAGACTTATGGGCATTCAATGAAGAGATAGTGGCTCAGGCCATTTTCGATTGCCCTATTCCAATTATTTCAGCAGTTGGACACGAAACGGATACTACAATAGCGGACTATGTTGCGGACAGAAGAGCACCTACACCTTCTGCGGCGGCAGAGATTGCTGTTTTTGAATACGAGAGATTCTTGCAGGATCTTCAGGACTATGCTTATTCCCTTCATAGGTCCATGGACAGGCGGATTTCTGATCTGAAGATGCAGGAGACAAGGTATAAAGAGTCACTTCGTCTTTTAAGTCCTATGGGTAAGATCAAGGACAGACTCCTTAGGATGGATCAGTATCAGGACCAGCTACAGGGGCTGATGGACAGGAAAGTCTTAAGTTACAGGCACAGGCTTGAGGTTGATATTGAAAGACTAAAAGGCTTATCGCCACTTGACAGGCTTAAGGGCGGTTACTCCTATGCGGCAGCCTCTGATGGCAGCAATATCCGCAGCATCAGCCAAGTTAAAAAGGGTGACGAGATTTCTTTATACGTGACAGATGGTAAGATTAAGGCTCAGGTTACAGAGGCAACCGAGATGAACTACCAGAGCAATTAGTTGCAGGGACACAGGAGATAGATATGGCACCAAGGAAAAAGGAAGAAGAAATACAGCAGGATAAAAAGCTCTCTGTAGAAGAGGCCTTTGCTGAAATAGAGGCAAAGATCCAGGCTCTGGACAGCGATGAGATCAGTCTTGAGGATTCTTTTAAGCAGTACCAGAAAGGCATGGAACTTCTTAAATATGCCCACGAGACTATAGAGGAAGTAGAGAAAAAAGTTCAGAAAATTGCGGAGGATGGAAGTCTTACAGACTTTGAATAAGTACTATGGGAAGCGACTTTGAAAACAGACTATCGGATAAGGCATCTCGTATAGAAGAGGTTTTGAAAGCTTTTTTACCAAAAGAGTCAGGCTACGCAAGAACTGTTATCGAGGCTATGAATTACAGTCTTATGGCAGGCGGCAAGAGGCTAAGGCCTATGATGATGCTTGAAGCTTACAAACTTTTTGCTGGAGAGAATGCAAGCGAGGACGTTATTAGGCCATTTATGGCGGCCATGGAGATGATCCACACATATTCTCTTGTTCACGATGATCTCCCGGCTATGGATAATGATGAGTACAGAAGAGGCAGGAAGACAACCCACGCTGTATATGGGGCTGGGATGGCTACCCTTGCAGGGGATGGCCTTTTAAATCTTGCCTATGAAACCGCGGTATTAGGTGCTATAAAGGGAAAAGAGCTATCTCTTTTTGACGGCGAAACTTCAAACAGGTATATGGCAGCACTTAAGGTGCTTACTGAAAAAGCCGGAATCTACGGCATGGTTGGCGGTCAGTGCGCTGATATCTGCGCCGAGAATGCAACGGATATAGCAGATGATGAGATGAAGGATACTCTTCATTACATAGATGAAAACAAGACTGGAGCCCTGATAGAATCAAGTCTTATGATAGGGGCTATCCTTGGTGGAGCGACTTCTGCCCAGGTTTCTCAGATTGAGAAGGCTGGCAGCAACGTTGGAATCGCCTTCCAGATCCAGGATGATATTCTTGATATCACCAGCACAGCAGAGGTCCTTGGAAAGCCAATCGGCTCCGATGAGAAGAATGGCAAGAGCACCTATGTGAGCCTTTATGGAATGGACAATGCTGTTTCCAAGGTAAAAGAGCTATCGGATGAGGCTATGAATATTTTAGAGGAGCTTGGATTTAAGGGAAGCTTTCTTGATCAGCTCTTTAACTACCTCATCTATAGACAAAAGTAATACGAAATGAAGGGAGCGGAGAAATGCTTCTTGATCAGATAAATAAAACCGGGGACATCAAGGATATTCCCAAGTCGAAATATCCTGAGCTTGCCCAGGAGATAAGACAATTTTTAATAGAAAAGCTATCTGTCACAGGTGGACACCTGGCATCTAATCTTGGAACTGTAGAGCTTACTATGGCTCTCCACGTTGCACTTGATCTTCCTGAGGATAAGATAATCTGGGACGTAGGACATCAGTGCTACACTCATAAGCTTTTAACTGGCAGAAAGGATCAGTTCGACCACCTGCGCCAGTTTGGCGGCATGAGCGGCTTTCCTAAGAGAAGCGAGTCAGACACCGACTGTTTTGATACAGGACACAGCTCTACCTCTATTTCTGCAGGTCTTGGAATGGTCAAGGCCAGAGACCTTAAGGGAGAGGATTATACAGTTGTTTCTGTTATTGGAGATGGCTCTCTTACTGGAGGCCTTGCTTATGAAGCTCTCAACAACGCAGCCAAGCTTGAGACCAACTACATCATAATCCTCAACGACAATGAAATGTCTATTTCTGAGAGCGTTGGCGGAATGAGAAGATACCTTGATTCTGTCCGTACTGCAGAAGGCTACCTTAACCTTAAGTGGGATGTTTATGAACAGCTTCGTAATTCCAATCCCAAGATGGTTGACAGCATCAGACGTGCCAAGAACAGCTTTAAGCAGCTCTTTATACCAGGAATGGTCTTTGAAAACCTTGGAATTACTTATCTGGGACCTGTTGATGGACATGATACCCAGGCTCTTGTCAGAACCATAAAGGAAGCCAAGAAGGTCAAAAAAGCTGTCATGATCCACGTTATGACCAAGAAGGGCAAGGGCTTTGAGCCTGCAGAGAGGCACCCTGCAAGATTCCACGGAACAGAGCCTTTCCTTATAGAGAACGGGCTTCCCAGAAATCCCAGGACTACTGCTAATTACCAGGATATTTTCAGTACTGTAATGTGTAAGCTAGGGGCAAGGGATGACAAGGTGGTTGCCATCACAGCTGCTATGGCAGATGGTACGGGACTTAAGAGATTCCGCAACATGTATCCTGACAGATTTGTGGATGCAGGAATAGCAGAGGAACACGCTGTTACCTTTGCGGCAGGCATGGCTATAGGCGGGTACAAGCCTGTGTTTGCGGTTTATTCATCTTTTTTACAAAGAGCATATGATCAGATATTAGAAGATGTCTGCCTTCAGAATCTTCCAGTTGTGTTTGCTATAGACAGGGCAGGACTTGTGGGAAGTGATGGAGAAACCCATCAGGGAATCTTCGATCTTTCCTATATGTCGACTATGCCTAACATGCATATCATGGCCCCAAAGAATAAATGGGAACTTTCAGATATGCTAAAGTTTGCGGTGGATTTTGACGGACCTATCACAGTCAGATATCCAAGAGGCAACGCTTATTCAGGGCTTCAGGAGTTCAGAGCTCCTATTGTCATGGGCAAGTGCGAGCCTATTTATGAAGAGAAGGATGTATGTCTTTTGGCTGTAGGCAGCATGGTCAAGATCGCTGAAAAGACAAGAGAAATCCTCAAGGAAAATGGCATTAAGTGTTCACTTGTTAATGCCAGATTTGTAAAGCCTATTGACACTGACTATATCCACGCAGCCAGCAAGACTCACAAGTTGTTTGTAACAATGGAAGAAAACGTGGCTACAGGCGGCTATGGAGAGAAAGTCAGAAAGTATATCGATGAGAACAGGATTGATGCATCCGTCTTATCAATTGCAATACCAGATAAGTTTGTGACACACGGAAGCGTAGACCAGCTCTACAAGGAGCTTTCAATGGACCCTGAGTCTGTTGCAAACCGTGTACTTGAAGAAATTAGGAAATAAGGAAAGATTATGGCAAAAGAAAAAGAGAGGCTGGATGTTCTTCTTGTAAACAGAGGACTTGCGCCTTCAAGAGAAAAGGCCAAGACACTTATAATGGCCGGAGAAGTTTTTGTCAACGGACAAAGAGAGGACAAGCCTGGAACAACCTTTGAGGAAGCCAAGATAACAAGCCTTGAAGTCAGGGGAGATACACTTCCCTACGTGAGCCGAGGCGGGCTCAAGCTTGAAAAGGCTGTCAATAACTTTGACTTTTCTCTTGAAAATAAGATTTGTATGGATATTGGAGCTTCTACAGGCGGATTTACTGACTGCATGCTTCAAAATGGTGCATCCAAGGTGTATTCGGTGGATGTGGGCCATGGCCAGCTGGACTGGAAGCTTAGAAGCGATGACCGCGTAGTATGCATGGAGAAGACCAATTTCAGGTATATGGTAAGGGACGACATTCAGGACGACCTGGACTTTGCTTCCTGCGATGTATCTTTTATCTCCCTTACGAAGATTCTGTTGCCAGCAAGAAGGCTTCTTAGAGACAGAGGCGAGATGGTATGCCTTATAAAGCCTCAGTTTGAGGCTGGCAAAGAAAAAGTCGGTAAAAAGGGAGTTGTAAGAGACCCCAAGGTTCATGAGGAAGTTGTCCATAGGATCATTGATTTCGTGGATATAGCCGGTTTTGATGTTCTTCATCTTGATTATTCGCCTATTAAGGGGCCGGAGGGTAATATTGAGTATCTGGTCCACATCAGCAAGAACCCAGAAGCTAATGACAGGGTAAAAGAGCTGACTGAGGCTGAGGGAGAGAAGACACTTAAAGTTGTGGAGGAGCAGGGCGATGGCTTTTCACATAGCCCTGAAATGGAAAAGCTCATTGCAGAAACTGTTGCAAGAGCGCATGGGAGCTTAGATAAATAATTATGGATTGCTTTTGCTTAGTTACTAACAAGGACAAGGACAAGAATCTTGAAATGACTATGCACATCAAGGAATACCTTGAAAGTCATGGCAAGAAATGTGTAATAGCAGAAAACATAGACAAGCAGGAATCAGATAACAAAGTATCTAGAGATTTTTTAAGTGTGATACCAGAAGAGGCAGAATGCTGCATAGTCCTGGGCGGAGACGGAACAATGCTGCAGGCAGCAAGAAGCGCAGCTTACCTTGATGTTCCGCTTATTGGTGTAAACTTGGGTACACTTGGATATCTTGCAGATGTAGAGGTTGGAAATGTTGATGATGCTCTGCGTCAGCTCCTTGCAGGTGACTATGATATAGAAGACAGGATGATGCTCTATGGAGTTGTTGATGACAAACACGACTACGCCCTCAATGACATTATTATTACCAGAGCTGGAGAGTTTTCTATTATCAACTTTGACATATATGTAAACGATATGTTTCTTTGCAATTATCACGCAGATGGAATTGCAATTTCAACTCCGACAGGTTCAACAGGTTACAGCCTGTCAGCGGGAGGTCCTATCGTTGAGCCTTCAGCCAATATGATCCTGATTACTCCTATCTGTCCACATACTATTAATTCAAGGAGTATGGTTCTTTCAGATAAGACCAAGATAACAGTGGTCATGAGAGAGGGCAGAGGTGGAGCTGTGCAGAAGTCAATTGCTTATTTTGACGGAAGCGGAAGGCTGGAACTTCAGACAGGCAGCAGGATTGAAATAGAAAGAGCTAATAAGACAACCAAGATAGTCAAGCTTAACAAGGTAAGCTTTTTGCAGGCTCTTGGTAAGAAATTTGATAAATAAATGATGTAATGATTTACTGGATATTGTGAGTGGGGTACTTTTGTATGAAAAAAAACAGACATGACAAGATAATTGAGCTTATAGCCAAATATGAAGTCGAGACTCAGGAACAGCTGGCAAGTCTTCTTAAGGATGAGGGCTACGATGTTACTCAGGCCACTGTTTCAAGGGATATCAGGCAGATGAAGCTCAGCAAACAGGTAACAGAGGACGGCAGACAGAAGTATGTTTATTCATCTGCAGATCCTGAAGCTATGCAGGACAAGTATGTAAGCGTACTAAAGGCCGGATTTGTTAAGATGGATCTGGCTCAGAATATTCTCGTTATCAAGACAGTTTCAGGAATGGCAATGGCTCTTGCAGCAGCAATTGATGCTATTGAAATGCCGCAGATTGTTGGATGCATAGCGGGAGATGACACTATTATGATAGCTATAAAGACTAACGAGGAAGCCCTGGAAGTAATGGATAAATTCCGTGAAATGCTGGAGTGAGTTAGTTCTTTTTACTATAAATAAGACGGGGTTCTCATTTCGAAAAAGGATGAGGAAATATGTTATACAGTTTACACGTTAAGAATCTTGCTCTAATTAAGGAGCAGGAGATTGAGTTCTCCAAAGGACTTAATATCCTTACTGGAGAAACTGGTGCAGGTAAATCAGTAGTCATTGGCTCTGTGAACCTGGCGCTGGGAGGAAAGGCCGATGCAGGCCTTATAAGAACCGGGGAGGAATATGCTCTTGTAGAGCTTGTCTTTGGGCTTGAGAATGAAGCTCAGAGAAAGCTACTGGAGGCTATGGATATCCAGCCTGATGAGGATGGAACAGTAGTCATACAGAGAAAGCTCATGCAGGGTAGAAGTGTATCTAAGGTTTGCGGGGAAAACGTCACTGCAAGACAGTTAAAAGACATTTCTAATATTCTGATAAATATCCACGGACAAAATGATCATCAGGAGCTCCTTCACAAGAACAAACATCTGGAGATTCTTGATGAATATTGTATGGATGATCTTAAAAATCTTCCGGCCCAGCTTAAAGAAAATCTGCGTGTTCTAGAGGACATCAGAGAAAAACTGGATGAAACTTCCATGGATGAAAATTCCAGGATGAGAGAGCAGGAACTTCTTGAATTTGAGGTTTCTGAGATTTCTGATGCAGAACTCGTTGCCGGCGAAGATGAGCAGCTTGAAGCTAGATACCACAAAATGGTAAATAGTCGCAAGATTTCTGAAGCTGCAGGGGTAGCTCTTTCTATGACTGGTTCTGGAGAGTCCGAGGAGAGCGCATCTGACATGATCGGAAGAGCTGTGAGGGAACTGTCATCTGTTTCTTCCTACGACAGCGAGCTTGAGGATCTTCTAAGCCAGCTTTCGGATGTGGAAAATCTTTTGACTGATTTCAACCACTCTCTGTCTGGCTATATTAGTGACCTTGAGTTTGATGATGAAGAATTTCACACGGTTGAGGACAGGCTAAATGTGATCAACCACCTCAAGGACAAGTATGGTGGCAGTATAGAGGCAGTTCTTTTGGAACTATCAAGGAAACAGGAAAGGCTCGATACCTTATCAGATCTTGATGCCCACAGAAATAAGCTACAGGCAGAGCTCAAGGCCCAGGAAGAGAAAGTTCTTTTGCTGTGTAAAAAGATCTCAGATATCAGGAAGAAGGCTTCTAAGGGGCTTGAGAAAAAGCTTACGGAGGCGCTTATTGATCTGAATTTCCTGGATGTTCGATTTGAGATTTCTATAAAGAGCGATGAAAATAGCGTTACTTCCAAGGGGTATGATAGCGTAGAGTTCATGATATCTACAAACCCAGGGGAGGATCTTCGTCCTCTTGAAAAGATTGCAAGCGGTGGTGAGCTTTCAAGGATAATGCTGGCGCTCAAGACTGTAGTTGCCGACAAGGATGACATTAGTACTCTTATCTTTGATGAGATAGATGCGGGAATTAGTGGCAAGACTGCATGGAAGGTTTCCAAAAAGCTTGGGCAGCTTTCGAGGGAGCACCAGATCATTTGTATCACGCATCTTCCGCAGATTGCAGCCATGGCAGATGAGCACTTTATGATCGAAAAGAGCTTGTCAGATGGAAGGACTGTGACTAATATCTACGCCCTTTCTGAAGAGGCTTCCATTGGAGAACTTGCAAGACTCCTTGGAGGTGACAAGATTACTGATGCAGTGGTGCAAAATGCTCAGGAAATGAGAAATGAAGCTCTTGAGAGTAAGAGAAGTTAAGTTTTTGGGGTGTGCTACGAGGATAGTAATAATGACAATTGATAATGACAATCTAATGAACAGCATAATCGCATCTCTTGGAAGAATCGATACGATTTCTCTTGATGAGATGCCGAACATAGATCTTTATATGGATCAGCTCACGACCTTTATGGATGAGAGGCTTAAAAAGACAACACGTCATCCGGAGACCGACAAGATCCTTACAAAGACTATGATAAATAACTATGCCAAGAATGATCTGCTGCCTCCTCCTGTCAGGAAGAAGTATTCAAGAGACCACGTCATTTTGCTTATTTTTATTTACTATCTCAAGAACATCCTGTCCATAAATGACATTCAGACTCTTTTAGGGCCTTTAAATGACAGGTTCCACAGAAGTGATGACGAGCTGAACCTTAGCAGGATCTATCAGAACGCCTATGAACTTCAGAGTGAGGCTCTAGAGCCCGTTATAGAGGACCTTAAAAAGAAATATGCAAGGGCTCTTGAGACCTTCAAGGACGAGAATATCAGCGATGAAGAGAAAAAGAAGATGCAGATGATCTCTTTTATCATTGAGTTGTCCTATGATGTTTACGTTAAAAAGCTTCTTATCGAGAAAATCCTTGATAATGTGACTGAGACCAAGGCAGCAGCCAAGGAGAAGTCTAAGGATAAGGGCAAAGACAAGAAGTGAGAATTACGGATATAAAGGAATTAAGATATAGATGGGAATTTACGATACACTTAATATGCAGCAGAAAAAGGCTGTGCTTCAGACAGACGGACCAGTCCTTATTCTGGCTGGCGCAGGTTCAGGTAAGACCAGGGTTTTGACCCACAGAGTGGCTTATCTTATAGACGAATGCAATGTTAACCCCTGGAACATCATGGCTATCACCTTTACCAACAAGGCAGCCGGGGAGATGCGTGAGAGGGTAGATAAAATAGTTGGCTTTGGAGCCGAGAGTATCTGGGTTTCAACCTTCCACTCCAGTTGCGTTCGCATTCTTAGAAGATACGCGGACAAGCTTGGCTACGGCAATAATTTTACAATTTATGATACAGATGACTCCAAGACAGTAATGAAGGACATTTGCAAGAAATATCAGCTCGAGACCACAACACTTAAGCTTCGTCAGATCATGAGCAGTATTTCCAAGTGCAAGGACAATCTGGTATCTCCAGAGGAATATGCTCTGGCTACGCAGAATGACCATATAAAGGTCAAGATTTCCAAGGCCTACACTGAGTATCAGGCAGCTCTTAAAAAGAACAATGCCATGGACTTTGACGACCTTATTGTCAAGACTGTTGAGCTTTTTAAGAAAAATCCTGATGTTCTTGACTCCTATCAGGAGCGATTTAAGTACATCATGGTTGATGAGTATCAGGACACTAACAATGCCCAGTTTGAGCTTATAAGGCTTCTTGCGGACAAGTACCAGAATCTTTGCGTTGTAGGTGATGATGACCAGAGTATCTATAGATTCAGAGGTGCCAATATCAGGAACATCCTGGACTTTGAGAAGGTTTACAAGAATGCCACTGTCATAAAGCTTGAGCAGAACTACAGATCAACGCAGCAGATCCTGGATGCTGCAAATGCAGTTATCCAGAATAATTTCGGCCGTAAGGATAAAGCTCTTTGGACTGATGAAAAAGATGGCGACAAGGTTCGTTTGCGCCAGTTTGATACAGCCTATGATGAGGCAGAGTTTATTGCTTCTGATATCGGTAAGTTAAAGAGAAACGGTAAGCTATCCTATGATGAGTGCGCGGTACTCTATAGGACCAACGCTCAGTCACGACTTATAGAAGAGCGCTTTGTTCATGAGGGTATCCCTTATGATATCGTAGGTGGTACGAACTTCTATGCAAGACGCGAGATAAAAGATCTTTTGGCTTACCTCAAGACCATTGATAACGGCTCAGATGATGTGGCTGTAAAAAGAATCATCAACGTGCCAAAGCGTGGTATAGGTGCCACAACCCTTGATTATGTCCAGAACTACGCGGATGAGAGAAGAATAAGCTTCTTTGAAGCTCTCTGCGAAGCTGACCAGATCATGGCAGTTTCAAGAAGTGCTGGTAAGCTTATGGACTTTGTTACAATGATCCGCGCTTTCAGGACCAAGATGAAGACCTATTCTCTGGAAGATCTCCTCAAGGATGTCATTGATGTAGTTGGATATATGGATTATCTTAAGACCATTGATGATGAGGATGACAGCGGAGATAACGACAGAGCCCAGAACGTGGACGAACTTATTTCTAAGATTGCATCCTTCGAGGAAAAGGCAGAGGAAACAGGGGAAGAGGCTTCTCTTTCAAGCTTTTTGGAGGAAGTTGCTCTTATCGCTGATATAGATAAGATTGGTGAAGATAATGAGAAGGTTCTTCTTATGACCCTTCACAGCGCCAAGGGACTTGAGTTTGAGCATGTTTACCTTGCAGGAATGGAAGAGGGAGTATTCCCAAGCCATGTTTCTTTTGACGGAGGAGAAGAGGACCCTGAGGACATAGAGGAGGAGCGAAGACTTGCATACGTAGGTATAACCCGTGCAAAGCGCCACCTCACTTTGTCAGCTGCCAGAATGAGGAAGGTTTGGGGCAGAAATGAGTACCACCAGACCAGCAGATTTGTCTACGAGATTCCGGACGAACTTCTTGACAAGTCAGGCCTAAGAGAAAGCAATAAGCCGGCATTTCTTTTTGATGACGGCGACTCAATCGACGAGTACGAGGGAGTCGAGTCAACATATTCAGATGATTCCGCTTATAGCCGTGGCTACAACAAGAGATACAACACCTACTCTGATGAGATACCAGACAGCGACCTGGGCTATTCGGGAATAAAGCCAGCCTACGCCAAGGGTATCAGAAAGGCCAACGAAACCGCTGCTAAGGGCAGTGGATACGGTACTAGTGTGGATGGTGCAGGCTCTAAATCAGGATATGGTGGAACAGGAAATGGCGGTTCTGGTGCTGGTGCAAGGTCAGGACTGGCTAACACATACAAATTGAAGGCGTCACCTGTAAACAAGCCGCCACTTAAGCGTGCTCAGCCCAAGGATAAACCATACATCTCAAGCGTAGCCAAGACCCACACCAAGGGAAGTCTTGCTGGCCTGTCCAAGGGAATGCCTACAACTATGGGCAAGCCTGAATACAGCGTCGGCGACAAGGTATCACACATCAAGTATGGCGTAGGAGTAGTCACTGGCCTTGAAGAAGGTCCAAGAGACTATAAAGTTACCGTAGAATTTGACGACTGCGGCCAGAAGATCATGTACGCAGCCTTCGCCAAGCTCAAGAAAATCTGAGCCGGAAATGGACCTTGGGACGGAGTCAACGGTTCATTTTGGGATTCCTTGTTTTTTCTGATGAAAATAGGAATCTATGTTATACTTATTACAGAATTATTTTTTTATGAGAAAGGGGTTACCATGGAAGTAAAATCTAAGATTGATGAAATTATTGAATTGACAAGAATCAACGAGTTACTGGACAAGAGAGAAGCGGCTAATGCCAAGAAGCCTTCCAATGTGATCCTCTGGGTATTGGCTGTACTTGGTGCAGCTTCTGCTGTAGCTATCATCTCATTTTTGGTTTATCGCTATATGACACCAGCATTTGAAGATGATTACTATGACGACGATTTTGATGATTTTGATGACGACTTCGATGATGAGGACTTCATCAAAGAGTGACGTGGAAAAAGATAAAATTTGGGGCCAAGTGTGCCGGATGCTTTGGCGCAGCTTGGCTCTTATACTGTTCCAGAATAGCTATTCCTGTGAAACTGGAAACACTACATTTTTTGCTGAGTGCAGATATGTAGATGAGATATGCGAAATTATTTATTTTTGAAAGATAGAAAGATTTTTTACCGTGAAAAAGAAAGAGATTATTGAAGGAATTGTAAAAAGGGTTGATTTCCCCAACAAAGGAATCGTGGAAACTGCTGAGGGTAAGGTCGTTGTAAAGGGCGTTCTCCCAGATCAGAAGGTTTCTGTGCAAATTCAGAAGGTCCGCAAGGACAGGGCAGAGGGAAGGCTTGTTGAGGTACTTGAGGAGCCTACAGATGCTATTGAGAGCCCTTGTATCCACTTTGGCAAGTGTGGCGGCTGTAGTTATCTTACTATGCCATATGTCAAGGAATTGGGCCTTAAAGAGCAGCAGGTCAGAGCCCTTCTTAAGCCTGCCATGGACAGACAGTCTGAGCGCGTTAACTGGGAAGGAATCAAGACTAGTCCGGTTAAGTTTGCGTACAGAAATAAAATGGAATTCACCTTTGGCGATGAAGTTATGGGCGGCCCATTGTGCCTTGGAATGCACAAAAAAGGCAGCTTTTACGATATAGTTACAGTTAGCGGCTGTAGAATAGTAGATGATGATTACAGAGCTATTCTTTCTGCGACACTTGATTACTTTTCACCTATGCACGCAAATGGAGAAATCTCTTTTTACCATAGGATGAAACAGACAGGATATCTTCGTCACCTCCTTGTCAGAAAGGCTGTAAGGACAGGAGATATCTTAGTTGACCTTATAACTACTACTCAGGAGCAGCATGATCTTACTGGTTTTAAGGATGCTCTTTTGTCCCTGACTCTTGATGGCAGGATTACAGGTATCCTCCACACCCAAAATGACTCTCTTGCTGATGCAGTCATAGACGAAGGCACAGAGATCCTCTATGGCCAGGATTTCTTTTACGAGCACCTATTAGGCCTTAAGTTCAGGATTACACCATTTTCCTTCTTCCAGACAAATAGCTTAAGTGCTGAAGTTCTCTATCAGACTGTAAGAGACTACATCAAGAGCCTCTACGACCAGAAGAAGATTAGTAAAGACGGTGTAATCTACGATCTATATTCCGGAACTGGTACGATTTCCCAGCTCCTTGCGCCTGTTGCCAACAAGGTTATCGGTGTAGAAATTGTAGAAGAAGCTGTCGAGGCAGCCAAGGAAAATGCCAAGCTCAATCACCTTGATAACTGCGAATTTATCGCGGGCGACGTACTCAAGGTCCTTGATGACATCCAGGACAAGCCTGACATGATCATCCTCGACCCTCCGCGTGACGGCATCAACCCTAAGGCCCTCTCCAAGATCATTGACTACGGCGTTCAGTACATGATCTATGTCTCCTGCAAGCCAACAAGCCTTGCCAGAGACCTTGAAATCCTCCAGGAAAACGGCTACGTCATGAGCAGAGCCGTTGCCGTGGATCAATTCCCCTGGACAAATCATGTAGAAACCGTCGTCTTACTCACCAAGACAACCGCATAACCATGCGGGTTTGAGGGCAATACCCCAGGAAACAAGTCGACTAAACAGTTTTCTGATCACAAATTCTAACAAGTTATTCTAATAATTGCGGCTGACTAAGCTTTTAGTCTGCCGCAATCTTGAACTTTTGATTCTTAGCAGACGTTTTATTCAAAGCTTGTCTGCTGCAAATCCAATTTTTTTATATAGAACAGACATATTTATTGGTGTTTGTCTGCTTGATGCCTATATTTGGGAATATCAGCAGGCTAGAACAATTGAATTTGTCTGCTTGAATTTGAGGGTGCTGTATTTAAGCAGACCAAATGCCTTCAAATAGCCTGCCTAAATATGCATTTATGCATTTGTCAGCAGACATTAGGGCGCGGGATAGTCTGCCTAAGTGCAATATTTCTAGCGAAAAGGCAGACAGTACGCTGATAAACAGCCTGCCAAAACCGCAAATACATAACGATAGGCAGACAAATAAAGACACACAAGTAAAAGCAACATACAAAAGAAAAACTTGTAATAGAAATAACAAATAGAAGGAGAAGTAACAAGTAAATGAATGGTTTAAAAGAATTACTAAAACATGAGGAGGAGAAACTGCAGGCGGTAAAACTTGTTGTAGATAATAGGCTTAAGGATGTTCCAGATGGTGCATTAAGAATAACATCAACCAGAAAGAGTCAAATACAATACATGCATTGCACTGAGCAGGATAAAAATGGACAATTCATAAAGAAGGAAAATCAAGAACTGGCATTTAAACTAGCTCAAAAGTCGTACGACCAAAAGGTACAAAGGTTAGTAGAAAGGCGCATTAAACAAATCAATAAGCTTAGTGATGAATATAACGACAATGAAATTGAGGATATATATGACCGGTTACATCCAGTAAGACAGAAACTTGTCATTCCAGTAGAGAAGCCATGGGAGAAGCGTCTTGCTGAATGGAAAGATATTACGTACGTAGGAAAAGAGTTTTCTGAGAACATTCCAGTAATCTACACTAAGAAAGGGGAACGTGTCCGATCTAAATCCGAAAAGATAATTGCAGATACATTCTATGATTTAGGCATTGAGTACAAATACGAATGCCCATTGAATCTTAAGGGAGTAGGAACTGTCTACCCTGATTTCACTATTCTTAGGAAAAGAGATGGTAAAGAAGTTTACTGGGAACATGATGGTAGAATGGATGACCCGTCATATGCGGAAAAAGCAGTACGGAAGATCAACTCGTATATTGCAAATGGCTATTTCCCAGGGGATAATCTAATAGTATCTTTTGAATCTTCGGGAAATGTGCTTAACGACAGGATTATAAAAAAGATGATTTTTAAATACATTTTTTGAAAGGATTTGATAAATGAAAGTACTTGTAATTCCTGATATACACTTAAAACCTTGGATATTTGACAGGGCAGAAGAAATCCTTAGGGAAGGCAAGGCTGATATAGCAGTGTGTCTTATGGACATACCTGATGATTGGGGAAAAGAACTCAGTGTGAATCAATACCGAGATACTTTCGATAGGGCTATTTCTTTTGCCAAGGAGTATTCTGAGACTTTGTGGTGTTATGGAAATCATGATGTTAGTTATCCTTGGGGCAAGCTTGAAACAGGCTATTCGCCATACGCTGAAAGAACTGTGATTTCAAAGCTTGATGAGCTAAAGGATTCCTTACATGACAAATCTCAGATTGCATTTATACATAGGATTGATAATGTATTATTTATGCATGGTGGGCTGACTGCGGAGTATGTCAGCAGATTAAATCCTGAATTACTGGATGCAGACATAGAAGAAGTTTTGGAAGCGGTGAACAGCGCATCAGATAAATACATGTGGGATGATGAATCACCGCTTTGGTATAGACCGCAGCATAAAGATGTTGAAGCTTTTAGGAGAGAAGACTTCACTCAGGTAGTAGGTCATACTCCAGTCAAGAATATATATGAGAAAAATGGTTTCATTTCTACAGATGTTTTTTCAACATATAGTGACGGAAGGCAGATTGGAGAATCAGCTATGATCATAATTGATACTGAAACTAGGATATACGAAAAGATACCAGTTATGGGGAAACTTGGATATAAAGTTTGTACGGTTACAGTGGGTGAGGAAGATACAAAAACATGCTAAAAATTATCTTTGGTGAAACAGAAGGGGCAATGCATGTACCGTCATGGTTCAGATTTAATTTCGAAGAGGAGTGGTTTGAGGATCCTCTTGTAGCTGAAATAATGGCTGATGTAGATAAGTCGTATTATAAAGGTAATCAGCTTATTGTAAATGAAGAGCTTGGACCTATTCCGCCAGAAAGGCTTTCAGAAGGTGTACAAACACTCATCTGTATCTATAAAAAGCCTGATCTTATGTATAATGCCACAAAGTGCAGAGAGAATTGTGCCAAGTGGCTTGTTGAGATCGGGCGTAGAGAAGATGTTACTGTTAATTTGAGATATTATTTACCTTTTGATGATTGTGGTGATATAGAACTTGAAATTCTCAACGAGAGCAAGAAGGTATATACTGCTGAGGAATATAGGCATATTGCACTGAAATATGTTTGATGGCACTAGCAAATTGCTGAAAGTGGTTATTTCCATTTTGGAAATAACCACTCATCATAGTAGAAGCAGCAGTTCGTCAAATAAATTATGCAATTTATCTGACGCAAGAGGTAATTGTTTTAATTTGAATTATTTAGTTCATGGTGCTATATTTAAATTGTAAACTAAAATGATTTACAATTTAAAAAGCGAGATAATTATGAAAGATTACCTTGAAAAAGCACTTCATATGAATGTAACTTTGGACGAAGATGAGTCATTATACAAAGGATTACCACTGTTTTATAAAGGCATGTATATTCTTTATCGAGTAAAAACTAATGGCGCTGAATGGATTGCAATGCAACCCAAGAACAGTGTGGGCTTATCACAGATACGTAAGCATAGGTCTTTGCTTGAAAAAACAGTGCAACTTAACTGCGTAGTTTTCTTAGAACAAACCACATATTATTCAAAAGAAAAAATGGTTGAAGAGGGGATACCGTTTGTATTAGAGAATAGAGATGTGTATTTACCTTTTTTAGGTGTGCTTCTTTCCGGTAATGATAGACAACTGAAACCTGTACACGATATCTCTTTTCTGACGCAAAAGATGTTAATTTTGGGAATTATAGAAGGATATGAAAAGGCTACTGTTACGTATATTGCATCTCGTCTAGGCGTTTCCAAGATGGCAATAAGTAAGTGCTTTGATGAAATAGAGTATCTTGGTATAGACGTCTTGGACAGCAAGGGGAGGTACCGTGCTATTACGGTGAATCCTGATAAGAAAGCAGCATGGAGAGCAATAGAACCTTTTTGCAGAAACCCGGTTATTCGAAAGTTCAATTTGGTTGAAAATGTTAAGCTGAGCAAAATGGCAGGAATATCCGCCCTTTGCGAATATTCAATGTTATCAGATAACGCGTATCCAACATATGCTATTACCAAAGAGGATATAAATAAAAGTGGCATAAGGACAATGAAACAGGCAGGCAGAAATGATGAAATTGGATGCGTTGTCTTAGAATTAGGGTATTATATAGATTCAGTTAAAAAGAATATTCAAGACCCTTTGAGCGTTTGTTTATCATTAGATGATGAGAAAAATGATGAAAGGGTCGAATTGTCGATAGAAGAAATGTTAGAGGAGTATGTATGGTAGCAGGGTTAGAAAAATTTAAGCAGCATTTTGAAGGAGATGAGGACAAATACGTCCTTATAGGAGGTGCTGCTTGCGATATAAACTTTTCAAATAATGAAATTGCTTTTAGAGCTACAAGAGATCTGGATATGGTTTTGATTGTCGAAGCATTAACTCCGGATTTTGGAGAAAAGTTTTGGCAATTCATAATAGATGGCGATTATCAGCACAAGGCTACAAGTTCGGGAAAACCACAGTTTTTTAGATTTACTGATCCGCAAAACGCAGGATATCCGGTGATGATTGAGCTATTTGCTAGAACAGAATTTCCGATAAGAGAGCCGAATATTTTAACACCAATACATATAGATGATGAAATATCAAGCTTGTCAGGTATCCTTTTAAATGAAGACTATTATAAGATTCTTCTGGAAGGAAGAACTGTGGTCGAACATTTGTCAGTGCTTAGGCCGGAATATCTCATTTTATTTAAAGCCAAGGCATATCTGGATCTGAAAGCTAAGCGCGATGCAGGTGAAACGGTTCATTCTTCAGAATACAAAAAGCATAAAAAGGATGTTCTAAGGATAATTACTGAGTTGGTTGTTGAAAGGCCACTTTCTTTGCCTGAAACTGTGTATGACGATATTAGTAGGTTTATAGAATTGCTGGATACTGATCCATTTGATGTTAATACATTGATTAATTATGGTGTTACAACCGAAGAAGTTGCACAGAGACTAAGGGAGACCTTTCTATAAGGGGGCAACTATTTCTTAACCCCTTCATCCCAAACTATGTAAAAAGGGGTAAACATACCAAAGCCCAGTATCTACGCAGTATGTTTAAATTGTCTGCAGTAGTACCGCAAATCGAGACGGTAGTTCTTCTGTCGCGAGTCAAGTAATATAGAGCGTAACTGCCCCTTTGACATCAAAAGAAAAAGATGATATTTTAATTGAGTTCAAAAAAATAACGCTATAAATATAGCACTATGAGTTGGAAGACTATACTCCCGTGAGAAACGTACTTCCACCCATAGTGCTTTTTTATTGCTTGAAATGGATGGTGAAAAAATGAAAGAACAGATAACAAAAAATCCTATGGCGACTGAGCCCGTGGAAAAAATACTTCTGAAGATGAGCATTCCCGTTATCCTCTCCATGATGCTGCAGGCCGCATATAACATAGTGGATAGCATGTTTGTTGCCAATATGCCTGACTATGATGGCATTGTGAATGCAGGTGAAATGGCTGTAAATGCGCTTACATTGGCTTTTCCCGTCCAGATGCTATTTGTGGCATTTGGAATAGGTACAGGAGTAGGAATGGGAGCTGCCCTATCGCGAGTTCTCGGAGCAGGAAAAAAAGACGAAGCTGCCCACACAGCTGGCAATGGAATCTTCCTTGGAATAACAATGTATGTAATATTCTTTTTGTTTGGCCTATTTGGAATAGATGCATACTTAAATCTTCAATCTAACAACGAGACAGTTATACAGATGGCAGGCTCTTACTTAAGAATCTGCACCCTGTTATGCCTTGGAAATATAATGTTTGGAATCTTTGAAAAAATGCTCCAGTCTACAGGCAAGACACAGCTCTCAACAATCGCTCAGGTGACTGGCGCACTTACCAATGTAGTGCTGGATCCCATCCTGATATATGGACTTGCGGGG
Organism: Butyrivibrio sp. INlla14; assembly: GCF_900102515.1. GTDB lineage: Bacteria > Bacillota > Clostridia > Lachnospirales > Lachnospiraceae > Butyrivibrio. The sequence continues at coordinate 41,031 of NZ_FMVS01000019.1, read as the reverse complement.
CTCCCTGCTCTGGGAATAAAAGGCGCAGCGATAGCTACAGTAATAGGACAGTTTGTTTCATTTTTCATGGCACTGTACTTGCAGATCTTCAAGAATAAAGAGATTGCCCTCGACTGGAGATATCTGAAGCCCGATGCAAGGATAATTGGTAACATCTACAGTATTGGATTACCGGCTATTATAATGCAGGCGCTCATGAGCTTTATGACATTTGCAGTAAATATGATCTATGTAGGCGTATCGGAATCAGCCGTTACAGCTTATGGAATTTTTTATAAAATACAGCAGTTCATATATTTTGCAGGATTTGGAATACGAGATGCCATAACACCACTAGTGGCCTATAACTATGGTATGGGATCAGAAAGCCGTGTAAAAAAGGCTATAAAATATGGCCTTATTTATATAACCATCGTCATGCTGATTGGCGTAGCCCTAATGGAGTTTGGAGGCGAAGGCCTTGCTTCAATATTCAATCTTGCTGATTATACCGAAAGCCTCTGTGTAAGGGCCATGAAAATAATAGCAATAGGATTTGTATTTGCAGGAATAAATATTGCTCTCCAGGGAGTATTTCAGGCAATGGAAGCAGGAGTTAATTCCCTTATAATATCAGTCCTTAGATTGTTTCTGGTTCCCCTTGGACTTTCCATTTGGTTTGCGAGACTTTCAAATGCTGATTTTGCCATATGGTTTGCATTCCCAATCGGAGAGATAATAGCGGCAATTGTTGCAGTTGCTCTAGTAGCGCGCTTATTCAGGAATACGTATATGAGAGTCGGAATGTAAGTCAGCGACTCAAAGTCTTTTCACTTGAAAAAATAAGAATATATCTGACGACAGATAGAACCATTAAGAGAATGATTGATAATTTCCTGCTATAATACTTAAAGAAAAAAACAAAAAGCCTGTTGACTCTTCCCTTAGGGAACCCCTTAAGGTGGATTTAGAAACAAGAAGGAGGTTCCGAAAATGGAAAAGAAAATGACATCAGGAGAAATGGCAAAGAAAGCGGGAGTATCACAGAAGGCAATACGTCTTTATGATGAAAAAGGGTTACTTAAACCCACCGAATACTCTGAAGGTAACTATCGGCTTTACGATTACGCAGCACTGCAGATTTTGGAAAAGATTGTGGCACTTAAGCAGATAGGGTTTTCCCTCGAAGAAATCAGAGATAATCTAAAGAGTGGTGAAGCCAGTGACATTAAGAGCGCGCTGGAAATTCAGCTTCAGAATATGGAGGAGAAGAAATATCAGCTGGTGTGGCACATGCCGGTAATGTAGTCGCAGAGGATGGTCTGTTTGCTTTCAACGGTGCTAACGTGGCAAACTGGAACAATCTCTTTAAAGAAGCTATTGAAGCTATAGGAGAAGACTCATCATTCATAGATGAAACAATAGCTGGTCAGACAGAGAAGAGAAATCAGTATATATCCATGATGGAGAAATATTTTGCAAGGGTGGAGTCAGTTCTTTTGCCTAATTTTTGGCATTACACAGAGGCAAAAGAAATCGTGGAGAAGATGAAGGATTACTACAGGGCTCATGAGAAAGCTATTGCCGGATATGAGAACAAGCTACTTGCATATTTTGCCGATAAAATTGAAAAAGACGGTGAGTTTGTGCTTGAGGCAAGAAGCCAGTTCTGGCATTGCTACAAAAAGTGACCGGATTCAAGAAGAGTGTCAACATTAAGAGATACATAGCCTTGCTTAAAAGGGGGCATCTTTTTCCAAAACAGAAATAGTTGTACGCTATTTCTTAACCCCTTCATTCTTCTTAAGGAATAACAATCTTTCAATTTTGTTAGATTATCGATATTTCATTGCTATTTTTTCTAAATCATTTTATAATTTCACTATCAAAAAATGGAAATGGATGATATAAAATCCATTTTATTGGGGGGATATAATGAAGACTTTTGAAGTACCACAGTTAATGGAACTTGGCCTCGAATTTACGTCTGAAGGTGTTTTTGGCGGAAGTGGAACTCCTGTTCCGAATCCACCCTGCGCATGGCTTAATGACGATAACAACAATGGCGGATCTCATACAGACGTTAGAGTACACTTCCAGAATCCATTAAATGAGGTTTGGGAGAGATTCAGTATCTATATTGATTCAATAGTACCAATTAAGAGCTTTGGAAGTTCTGAGTATACAATAACAAAAGAATCTGATACATCTTTCCGTATTGATGTTAATAGACATCTTAATGCTAACGAATGGACAGATTTCATATTCCAAGTTATTGTTGAAGGCGGCTCTATTCGTGAATCAGGTACAAGTGGTACAATGACTGAACTTAAAATAAGAGATGTACGGCCTCTTAACTAATTATTAGAGATTTTTATTGGAGCACCACATATGAACGTGGTGCTTCTTTTTTACGATATGGGGAAGATAAGATATTATTTCAACAGAATTAAAGAAGGAAAGCTAAAAGACAAGCTAATGATATTCAAGTGGATATATGGATATGCAATAAACCATATACCCGCTATTGTAATATACACTTTACTTGGCATGACCGGCATAATACTTGGTCTTTTTACAAGCCTTAATTCACGAGACCTGGTAGATATAATCACAGGACATCGCACAGGGGAACTTTTGCGCACATTTATAATCATGATTGTACTTACAGTAGTGAATACTTGTGTTTCGCAGATATCAAGTTACCTTTCCACCAAAATCAGTCTTAAGGTTAATAATGAGATAAAGGCGCAGATCTTTGAAGGAATATTAAGAACGGATTGGCAATCCCTGTCTAAATATCATTCCGGTGACCTTGTTATGAGATGCGGAAGTGACGCTTCCAATATTGCATCAGGAATTTTGACACTTGTACCAAACCTTATAATCTATATTTTCAGATTTGCATCCGCTTTATATATGGTTTGCATATACGATTGGACATTCGCTATTTTTGCGCTTGCCAGCATCCCGATAACACTGATCAGTTCGCGCTATTCTATGAAGATGATGAGAAAGAGCGGAATGGGAACTATGTCAGCATCCGCTAGAATGAACGGTTTTCATCAGGAGACCTTCTCGAATATTCAGACAATAAAAGCTTTTGATATGCTGTCATATCACATAGACAGGCTAAAAGAAATACAAAAAGGATATACAGAAGCTACGCTTAAGTACCAGAAGATATCAATGCTCAATACTTTTATACTGACATTTGTATCTATGCTTGTATCCTACTCTGCACAGGCATGGGGCGTATACAAGGTCTGGAGCGGAGCTATCACATACGGAACAATGACCATGTTTATAGGCCTTTCAAGTTCTCTTACAGGCTCAGTTTCTAATCTTATCAGTTTTGTACCAACATCTCTTAGCTTGTTTAACTCAGCTGACCGAGTTAAAAGCATACTGGACCTTCCAAGAGACGATTATTCCAATGCCGAAGAGGTTGAAAGATTTGGGCAGGAGCATGCAGGTAAGGGAATAGGAGTAGAAGCCAGGAACGTGTCATTTGCTTACGAAGGTGCAGAAAATGTCTTTTCCAAGGCTGAATTTAATGCTAATCCTCATGAGACAGTTGCATTTGTCGGACCTTCAGGCGAAGGAAAGACAACTATGCTAAGACTACTTCTTGCTATAATAAGGCCCGGTGAGGGACAGGTGCGTATAACGACCGGTGATGGGGAACTTGAAGATAGTCTCTATGCAACAGCTGCAACGAGAAGTCTTTTTGCATATGTTCCACAAGGAAATACAATGTTCTCGGGAACTATAGCTCAAAATATGAGAAATGTAAAAAAGGATGCAACGGATGACGAGATCATCAAAGCCCTGAAAATGGCTTGTGCGTGGGACTTTGTCAAGAAACTTCCTGAAGGCATAAACAGTGAGATGGGAGAGCACGGCAGTGGCTTTTCAGAGGGACAGGCCCAGAGGTTGTCTATTGCCAGAGCAATCCTTAGACAGTCGCCTATACTTCTTCTGGATGAAGCAACCTCTGCTCTTGATGTATGGACAGAAAAAGAGGTCCTTAAGAATATCATGGCAGATGAATATCCTAGGACCACTATTATTACTACACATAGACCTTCAGTATTAAAACAATGCGATAGAGTATATGCTATCAGAAACGGCAACTGTTGTAAGTTATCTGATGAGGAAATCAGCGAGATGGAAAGCATCGCCTGAATACTTAAGCTGTTGTACTATCGATTTGGAACTTTATGAATGCAGCTGCATCATCTGAGGTGTTGCAGCTGTAATTCCATACTGGATAGTCAGCGCTAACTTCCTGCGCGAAGCGAATAACGCTTAAGGACATCTCACTATTCCACATCGGAGAGATGATTCGGTTCATAATAGCCAGAGCTTTAGCTTCCGGCTGCAAATGACTTACAAAATTCTTGGGATCCTGACGAAGCAGTACTATTCCTTTAAGCTCATAGTCTTTAGCATCATAGATTCCTGAAGTTCCACACCATGGCATGCCATACGCATATATTTTGCCATCATCACCTTTTCCCAATAGATTCAAATCGCCGTTGATCTGTCTTACGCCGTACAATCTATTCCAAAGCGCTGCATGTGTACTTTTGCCGATTCCGGATCCGGCAGAAAAGAGAAGAGCCTTGTGATCATACTCAACGGAAACCGAATGTATGGCAAATAAGTTATGGATTCTTGCCATATAAAGGAAAGCGTGACGAATAGCCCAGAATACTTCTTCCTTGGCATTATCAGTATCTTTAACAAAAACAGATACCATCTGTCCGTCCGGTGATATATGAAGCTCGTCAACATGCTCCCATAACGGGAAAATGAGAATATATTTATCACATGTTTTTATGACGGATACCTCTTTATCACGAATGATCAGTTCACCGGATTTATGTATTACAGGTGCAATATGATAGACATAAATATTCTGGGTTTTATCAGCTGAGCAAGTGTATTCATCATCAGCAAAAGTCATAAAGCTATCATCAAACAGTTCTTCCTTGCCGAACAAATTTACGCAGATACCGGCAATATTCATGCTGACATATTTCTTGAGTTTAAGTTTTTTATAAAAATCAGTATCTATAACCATTCCTGAATAACAAAGGGAATCCATAAAGCTTTGAATGGAACGCTTTGCGTCAGGGCGATCTGCCTCGTCTATCTCAAAGTGTTCATAGCAACTATCAAAGATTTCTTCAATTGTCAGATCTTTGGAGAGTAAATTCCAGATAAAAACACCGGTATCATTTAGAAATAAGCTTTTCTTCCTATCTGCTGCGCTTTGACCATGCGTTAGCAGACAAGGAGTGTCGCCGATATATTCAAGAGTAAAATCGTTATTTCTGATCATAGGTTCCCCACTCTTAAGAAAATAAGGTTTAATACGAATAATACCAGCATATTATAGCATATTAATTTTCAACAAATTAAATATATGCTTGATGAGGTTAATAAAGAATTTGCTCAGCATATTAGAATTGCATGTCTAACACAGGATCATAAGAATATGCCTATGTGGAATTATTATGCACAGGGACATAAAGGGATTAGGTTCTTGACTAATACCTCCTTAAGAGTGACGTATAGTATGCCCACTACTTGGGACAAAAACTATATGTTCAGATAAGGAGGTATCACAATGACAGAAGCAATGGCGCGCCAGATAACGCAGCTAAGAATGAAAGGTCTTGGTTACAAATCAATAGGTATTGTAGTAGGAACTTCACGTGAGAATGTCAGGTATTTTTGTAAGACACATGGTCTTGCAGGTGATGTTGAAGGAGCATTCTTATGGATGATAAAGCTAAAAAAATAAAAGAACTACGTGAAAGTACTGGCATGAACCGCAAGGAGTTTTGTGAGTATTTTGATATCCCTTATAGAACTGTCACTGAATGGGAACGTGATATGCGCCATGCTCCGGACTATGTAGTAAGGCTTTTGGAGTACTACATAAGAATGGAAAAGCTGTTTAAAAAGGATGAGGACGATAAAACATGCTAAGAATTATCTTTGGTGAAACAGAAGGAGCTATGCATGTACCATCATGGTTCAGATTTAATTACGAAGAGGAGTGGTTTGAGGATCCTCTTGTAGCTGAAATAATGGCAGATGTAGATAAGTCGTATTATAAGGGAAATCAGCTTATCATAAATGATGAGATGGGGCCTATTCCGCCAGAAAGGCTTTCAGAAGGAGTACAAACACTCATTTGTATTTATAAGATGCCTGATCTTATGTATAACGCTACAAAGTGCGGAGAGAATTGTGCCAAGTGGCTTGTTGAGATTGGACGTAGAGAAGATGTTACTGTTAATTTGAGATACTATTTGCCCTTTGATGATTGTGGTGATATAGAAATTGAAATTCTCAATGCGCACAAGAAGGTTTATTCTGCTGAGGAATATAGGCATATTGCACTGAAATATGTTTGATGCCAATAGAAAAATGCTGAAGGTGGTTATTTCCATTTTGGAAACAACCACTCATCATAATAGCCGCAGCAGATCGTCAGATAAACTGCACAATTTATCTGACGAAACAGGGTGTTTGCGTATTGAAAAAGTGTCACGATAATTGTATAATAATCGTGACAGGAGGCGTAAAAATGGCTACGACTATTTCTAATGAAATCAACAATAGAATATTAGAAGCAGAAGATGGCGCTATTTTCCTTACATCTGATTTTTCGGACTTAGCAAGTAATACTACGGTTAGGAAGTGCCTTGGAAGGCAAACGGAAAAAGGCAATATCAAAAGGGTTATGGATGGCGTATATGAAAAGCCACGTTATAGTTCTTTCTTAAAAGAAATACTTCCTACAAATCCAGAGGCAGTTGCTTATGCTATAGCCAGGGGATATCACTGGAATATTTCTCCTGCAGGTGATGTTGCGCTTAATAAGCTGGGGCTTTCTACGCAGGTTCCTTCTGTTTGGGTTTTTGTTAGTGATGGCCCATATAGGGAGTTTGAAATAGAGAATGCGAAGCTTTCGTTTAAACACAGGACTAATAGAGATATCAGCAATATGTCGACCTTAACCGTGATGATTATTGAAGCCTTAAAGACATTAGGAAAAGAAAGAGTAGATGAGAGCATAATAAAAACTCTTAGAAATAAGATTGCTCATGAGGATAAGGAGTTGATCCTTATGGAATCGGCTGACAGCGCGGAATGGATACATGAAACTATAAGGAAGGTTTGTTGTTAATATGAGAAAGGTAGCCACAGCAAGTAATCAGGATAGAAGGGACCTTTTTGAAGCAACTGCTGCAAAGGTAGGAATAAGAGCAGATGCAATAGAAAAGGACTTTTGGATTTGTTTCCTGATAGATCATCTTTTTAATGAAAGCAGTTTTAAGGAAATATTTGTATTTAAAGGTGGGACAAGCTTATCGAAATCTTACCATGCTATAGAAAGGTTTTCTGAGGATATAGATTTAATTCTGGATTGGAGAAAGTCACTGAGGGAAAGGCTGACCCATGGGATAACAGATCCAAAACCAAACAGGATCAATATAATAAGGAACTTAATTCTGAGGCAGCTTCTTTTTATAGAGAAGTGCTGGTACCAACATTGGAAAAAGAACTGTCGGATAAATTTGGAAAGACAGGCGTTATCGCTGTGGACACTGAGGATGAGATGGTTGTTAATTTCTATTATCCACAGCTATTTGATGTTGATTATCTGCGTCCTGTGGTAAGACTGGAGATTGGACCTCTGGCAGAGTGGATGCCATCACACCATACTGAGATTATACCATTTGCGGCAGAAAAGTATCCGGATGTATTTGAGCAGAAAACCACAACTGCATTAACTATAGATATTGAGCGTACTTTCTGGGAGAAGATTACGATTCTCCATAAACTATCTAATTTCCCAGAAGGTAAGCCTTTGCCTGCAAGGTATGCAAGACACCTTTATGATGTATACTCTATGGGAAACTCAGCGGTTAAAGAGTCTGCATTTGGAAGAAAAGAACTATTGGAAAAGGATGTTGCCTTTAAGCAGAAGTTCTATTATTCCAAAGGTGCTCATTATGAAACAGCTACATTAGCAAATGTACAGCTTATTCCAAGAGAAGATATAATGGCGGATGTTAAAGCTGACTATAAAGCTATGGAAAATATGATCTATGGCACAGTTCCTTCTTTTGATGCGATTATTGAGTATCTTTATAAGCTTGAAAAAGAGATACATAGCCTTGTTTAAAAGGGGCAACTTTTTCCAAAATGAAAATAGTTGTCCGCTATTTCTTAACCCCTTCATCCCAAACTATGTAAAAAAGGGTGAATATACCTGGGTCCAGTATCTACGTAGGATGTTTAAATTGTATGCAGTAGTACCGCATGTCGAGACGATGGTCCTTTTGACTAGGACCAAAGGGACGACGTCAGAAGGCTAATGCTGTCCATGCGATAGCTGTTCCAATTGCGATTTAATGATTATATGTGCGGTCCGCCTGTCTGGCGGACTGCTACTATTCTTTCATTCTAAAGATAGGCAGTGATAATTACTTATCTGATTACTGCTGATATTCCAAAGTTTAACTTCATATGGTCTGATTTCTGCTACCTGAGCAATTTTGTCAATAGTGGCAGTTGATTATACGGGGTGGTGTTTGTATGTGTCGAGGCTTTCTGTGAGTATTTCAACAGTCTATTGCCATTTCATGTTATATACTGTGTTATAGATTTTTTCTGTCTACGCTTCGCTCCGGTCGGCACAGAGCAATCGTCCACCGGACGATTTGTGCCATTGCTTTTGCCCTTATGAACATCAGATGATCACATGGGATGATTGCGAGTAATCGTGATATGGTATAATAAATACAGGGAAGGATATAAATGTGATGAGCAAGCGGATTTACATCAGTAAAATACAGCAACGTATGTTTTTTCTGTCTTTCGCAACTGCCTTTATAGCCGCTTTCACGCAAACACTCGCAGTGCTGATCGACAATATCATTGTATGTGCGTTTTATGGAGAAACAGAGATCGCGGCGGTTACTGTTGCCGGACCTTTTTTTTACATATTGGAAATACCCGCGGCAGGTCTTGCTGTGGGAATTCAGACTGTATGTGCGAAAGACATCGGTGCAGGTCAGGTGGACAAGGTCAACAGGCTTTTTAACCAGCTCTTTTTCTTTATAGGTGCTGTGATGCTTGCATTGACCGTACTTTCTTTTCTGTTTACACCTCAGATGGCAGTTATGTTCGGTGCAAGAGGGAATACGGCTGTTCTTTTACCGTTAGCTGAGCAATACATTTATGGCCTTTCATTTGAAATCGTTCCATATGTGTTATTTTGTATCATGACGCCGGTGGTAATACTGGACGATGGAGGGAGGCTTGTGTCCATTGCCTCGGCGTGCGGATGCATTACAGATATAGTTCTCGACCTTCTCAGTGTTCGCTTTGGATGGGGGCTATTTGGTATTGGAGTCGCCTCCTCTGCGGCAGCGGCTGTCTATTTTCTCATAACGATGCTGCACTTTGTAAGTCAGGAGAATGTTATAAAGTTACACTTTGTCAGGATGCAATTTAGTGAATTAAAAGATGTTTTTATTGCCTCTGCGCCAAAAGCTGTTCTTTCATTGGCTGATACGCTTCGGTCTGTCCTTTTTATTTCACTCGTGTCCATAACGGGAGGCGTCGTGGGAGCCTGCGTTTTGTCCATAAACGGTACTATAGCTTATATGGTTATGATCATAGCAAAAGGAATTGCCGGTGCTGTAGGAATTATGACAGGGATCTGCTGGGGAGAAAAGAACGGAGATGATCTGGAAGGAAATGGAGTTCTGGCTCATCGATATACCCTGGTTGCAGTCATTTGTGTTGTTACGGTCCTGTTGATATGTGCTCGCCCGTTGTCATATGCTTTGACGGAAAGCGACGCTTCGGCAGAGCTGTTGAGGTTTGCCATATATTTAATATGTTTAGGGACGCCGTTTTCCATTCTGGTACAAGCCAGAATCAGTTATCTGCAGGCTATTGAACATGTCCGTGAAGCACAGTGGATGGGGATTGCGTCCAATCTGGTCATTTTGACTGTAGCTGCATTGTTGTATGTCGTGCCGTTCGGCGTCCGAGGGGTGTTCATGGCATTTTCTACTGCGCCGATACTGACGCTGCTTGTCAGCTTGGTCATTCACAGAAAACGATCAGGAAAAGCGTTTCCTGCCGGTGCTGACTATCTTGAATTAGACGACAGCTTCTACACCAAACCCGGCGATGTGATTTCCTATCCTCTGGAGTCTATTGAGGATTGTGCCCTTGCCAGTGAGCAAGTCGTATTGTTTTGCCGGGGACATAAGATCGAGGACAGAAAATGTTTCCTTGCCGGCGTATGCTTTGAAGAATTGACAACGAACTCAATAGAGCATGGAATTAAAACCAGTAAGGGAATCAAAACTGCAGATATCCGGGTGGTCATTGACGGTGGTGATGTTATCATTCGTTTGCGGGATGGCGGTCGAGCATTCAATCTAAAGAATTTTGCTGAGCGTATGGAACGAGATGATAATTCGGAATCAGGAATCGGAATAAAGATAATTATGAATTCGGTAAAGAATGTAAGCTATTACAGGACTTACGGAATGAATACGACGATCATTAAAATTTGATCACAAAAGGAAGTGAACTCTTCTTAGAGTTCTTACATGCACTTTTTTTAATACCTTGGGAGCATTATATGAAAAATCAGTTTACATCTATTCTTCTTATTTTATCGGTAATAGCAATTGTGCTTTCAGGATGCGGAAACTTATCGTCAGGTACAGCAGGTAAAGATATTAGTGATTCCTCTGATAATCAGGAAAGTGATAAAGTCGAGATAGAAGTTTATCACTGCACCTTTAATATCGCATCTTGTGACAGTACAGAAGTTCAGGCAATTGAGAATGCAATAAATGACTACATTGCAGACAAGATTGACGTAAAAATCAAGCTCACGGATTTAGGTCAGGGTGAATATGAAGATAAATGTAACCTTGCCATAGCAAACGGTGAAGCTAATCTTTTCTGGACCGCAAGTTGGATGGAAGCCTTATCTACCGATAATCTTGTTTCACGAAAAGCAGTATATGATTTAAGCGAATTAATTGCCGGAACAGATTTACAGGCTTCTATACCCACGGAAGTATGGGATTCTTCCCGATATGACGGAAAAGATTACTTTATCCCCTGTTATAAGGAATCACCTGAAGGATATGATCTGGTTTATCCCGTGGAAAAGGCGTCAAAATACGGATGGGATTTATCCGGAGTGAGGAAACTGTCTGATATAGAGCCTATGCTTGAACAGATGAAACAGGATGGAGTGAAATACCCTCTCCTTACGCAGATGATGCCAGTCTTTAGTAAACTCTACCTTGATGAATATGAATTCATCCTGGGAAGCACGCTTATAGCTGTTGATCGTGATACAAATGAGGTGATAGATTGTCTTACTCTTCCTGAGTACAAGGAGTTTTTGCATCTTATGAGCAGATGGGGCGAAAAGGACTATATAAGTGATGAAGAGGCTACCAAAACTATTCCTGAAAATACAATTAGTACTACTGACTGGGGGTTTGCGCTCTGGTGGGACGTGCCTGTCAACGAGGTGGCTTCCCTAAACTACGGACAGGAATGCGATGTGATCCATATGACAAAGAACTACCTCAACTCCTCCAGCACATTGGGCTCCTGCTTTGGTGTATCATCTGCAAGTACTGAGGAACAGGCAAAAGCTTGTGTAGACTTTATGGAGCTTATGTATACTGATCCAACGCTCGCGGGATTATTTACCTTCGGGATAGAAGGAACCGATTATGATCTTGAAAACGGATTTGTTGTAAAAAAAGGCGGACTCTATGATCACAGCTCTTGGGAATCAGGCTCTATAGCAACAGTGCCTCTTGAGGCAGGTGAGCCTGAAAACAAAGTGGAATTATATGAGACGTTTAACAAAAAATCCGAGGAAGCACTTGCTAACGGCTTCAGATTTGACTTTTCTACTGTAGAAGCCGAATGGGTCGCATGCAACAGCATATACGATCAATACGGCTACGTACTGGAGCAAGGAGGATATGCTGAAAAAGAGGTAGAGGACATATTTGAAAAATACAGATCAGAACTTGATGCTGCCGGATACCAAAAAGTTCTTGCCGAAACCATAAAGCAATATGATGCATGGAAAGCTTCAAAATAAGAGATATCTATATTTCTCATGATATCGTGGAGAGGAAAGTATAGTGTGGCTTCTGATAATGTGGTGATTAAGAAACTTTTTTTTAAACTGTTGCCTGTACAAATTATGCTCATAGGTATGGGATCCATAAACTCCATCATTGATGGAACTATTGCCGGACGTTATATCGATGAGAGGACAGTAGGTGTTATCGGTCTGTTTTTCGTTATAGTAACAATAGTATCGGCTATCAGTTCTGTAATACTCGGCGGGGCTGCAGTTCTAAGTGGAAATTATATTGGAACCGGAGAAATTGAAAAAGCCAATGGAGTCTACTCACTTTGCATTTTCTTATCACTTATGCTTGGCATAATAACAACGGCGGTATGCTTCTGTTTTCCCGAACAAATTGCCATTTTTTGCGGCTCTGATGAGTCCTTAAAAGAGAGTGTTGCACAGTATTCAAGAGGATACTCTCTGGGCTTTATCCCGATGTTCTTATCAGCACCGCTTTCTCATTATCTTCAGATTGAGAATCAGAGCAAGCGAAACTATATCGGTGTAGTTGTAACAATAATCTTTAACATAACGCTGAATGTTATCTTTATTACTGTGCTTGATATGGGTGTGATCGGACTGGCATATGCAACGAGTGCCTGTAATTGGATATTTTTTCTCATACTTTCCTCATACTATTTTTCAAACAAAGCACAACTAACATTCAGTGTCGGCAATATCCTTTGGAAAAAGACAATTGAACTGATCAAGATAGGAAGTCCGGGGGCTCTTTTGGAGTTTCTTTTAGCTGCAAATGGGCTTACTATTAACAGAATTATTCTGAGATATGGAGGAGAGCCGGCTCTTTCCGCGAGGGCTTCTCTGAATATGCTTGGGGGATTTTTTGTCGCCTTGGGAATGGGATGCGGCACAGTCATAAGAACGCTTTCCAGTGTTTATGTGGGTGAAGAGGATCGAGATTCAATTAAGTATCTGATAAAGCTTGCACTGACTAAAGTAATGGCTATGATGTTTGCAATTATGTTTATTATGATGCTGCTTTCCGGACCAATGGCGCTCATATTCTTTCCGGATCATACGTCTGATACTTATATCCTTACGAAACAACAGTATTTGATATATGCACTTGCCTTGCCGCTGATCCTGCTGGTTCAGGTACAGACCAATTATCTGCAGGCAACCAAAAACAACATTGCAGTTCAGGTCTCATCTATTGTTGACGGTTATTTTGGGACTGTCATTCCTGCGCTTATACTGGCTCCGATAATTGGTATTTTAGGCATATGGTGGTCAGATTTTATTGGTGGACTGATAACGGCAATGGTTTACCCTGTTTATGCCGTCTTCTATTGGAAACATATCCCGAAGAATAAAGATGAATGGCTGTTATTTAGGGATGATTTTGGTGTAAAGGATGATGACAGGCTGTGTATTGAAATAACCGGTATGGAAGACGTTATAGGATCTTCCGAGAGAATACAGAAATATGTCACAGATAAGAAATATTCAGGACGGATAGCTTATTTTTCAGCACTTGCCATGGAAGAGATGGCTGGCAATATTGTTAGGCATGGTTTCAACGCCGACAATAAAAAACACGGTTTGGATGTACGGGTTATCCCAACGAAAAACGGCATAATGCTCAGAATTAAAGATGACTGTAAACCCTTTGATCCTGTTGAAATAAGCAGAATCTTCAATTCTGAAGATATGTCCAAAAACATCGGGATACGTATGATATCAAAAATAGCAGATGAATTCACATATCAGAATATGTTTGGGCTCAATGTCCTGACTATAGTAATCAAATAGCGATATTTTTTCAAGTGAGGTACGCAGATTTCATGAAAAAACACAGGAGAAACAGAGCACTCACAGTAATGGCACTTCCGGCATTTCTTACCCTTTTCTTTTTTGATTATGTTGTGATGGGTGGTCTGGTTTTAGCTTTTAAAAATTTTGATTACAGACTGGGTATACTGAAGAGCCCGTGGAATGGATTGGCAAATTTCAAATATCTTATTGCATCCAAATCTACTTTTTTTACTATTACGCGGAACACCATCATGTATTATTTAATTTTTACAGTCGTTGGGATGATCCTTGAAATCAGTCTGGCTATAGCAATGGATCAGCTTATATTTAAAAGAATCAGCAAAGTGATGCAGAGCATACTTATTGCTCCGGTTTTTATTTCTTTTACAGCTGTGCAGTTTATAGTTTATGCATTTCTGAATCCGGATATGGGACTGGTAAATAACATTTTTAACTTGTCGACGAGATGGTACCTTGAGGCAAAGCACTGGCCGTTAATACTGACTGTTGTAAAGATGTGGAATGGCACAGGTTATGGGGCGGTGCTGTACATGTCGGTTCTTGCGGGAATAGATCCGGAATTATATGAATCGTCTCAAATCGATGGGGCAGGAAAGTGGCAACAGATATGGCACATTACACTCCCTGCACTTAAATCCATGGCTACAGTGATGCTCCTTTTATCAGCAGGAGGAATCCTTCACTCGGATACAGGTTTATTTTATCAGGTAACAAGAAACAGTGGATCGCTGTATGAAACCACACAGGTACTTGATTCGTATATTTTAAATGCGGTTTTCCATAGTTCCAATTATGGATTTACAGCCGCAGCATCTTTTTTTCAATCCGTTGTAGGAACTATACTGATCCTCATTGCCAATACTTTCGTGCGAAAAACTGATCCTGACAATTCATTGTTCTGATAAACTCACTGGTCCAATGTTAAAGAAAAGAATGGGTAAAATACACAATACACATAATAAAAAGATAACTGTAGGACAGATCGTCCTTCTTTTGATATTGCTGTTGATAACTATAACTACTGCGATTCCGATTCTGTTTGTTATTGTAGCTGCATTTACCGATGAAAGTGTTTTGCTGAAAGAGGGATTTTGCCTTCTTCCATCAAAACTGTCGCTGAATGGCTTCAAAGCGGTTTTAAAATATGAAAAGCAGCTCTTCATATCCTATGGGGTAACGATATTTATCACAATTGCAGGAACCGCATGGGGATTATTTGTTATGAGCATGTACGGATATGTTTTGACTGTGATGGATTTTCCCATAAGAAAGTTTTTGACAGTCTTTCTTTTGATACCTATGCTTTTTAGCGGCGGACAGCTATCTATGTATATCGTATACACTTCACTTTATCATATGAAAGATAATATTCTCTTACTGATATTGCCTCAAAGCGTACAGACGATGTATGTGATTATTTTCAGAACATATATTATCAGCAGTGTACCGAAAGAGATAATGGACTCTGCCAGGATTGACGGTGCAGGAGAGTATACCATTTTTTTCAGAATGATATTCCCGCTCATTAAGCCGGCACTCGCAGCTGTTGGTTTTATGACAGCAACAATGTACTGGAATGACTGGCAGAATGCTCTGCTCTTCATGGAGAGTGATAAAAAGAAACCTTTGCAGCTTCTTCTTATCAATATACAAAAGAGTATAGAGGCAATTTTATCCAATAGGCATATACCTTCGTCTGCGCTTGCGGCAATGCAGGGAAGGATTCCTCAATACTCTGCAACAATGGCAACTGTGGTCACTGTAATTTTGCCTGTCATTATAGCATATCCGTATTTTCAGAAATATTTTATAAAGGGGCTGACTATTGGTTCAATCAAAGGTTGATTGGCTTTATGGCCCTAGGGGATGGAGTCAGCGGTTCATTTTTGACCGGTATAAAGTAGAGGAGAACTTATTATGGCAGGACAGATCACACATATGGAAATTGCCTACAAACTAATAGACAGACTGGCAATTTCAGAGAATATAGAGGAGTTCATCCTCGGCTCAGTGGCGCCCGATTCGGTGCACTTTGACGAGGATTACCTGAGCAAGAAGATCCATTCCCATTTATTTGAAAATTGCGGACCATGGGGAGATACGCAGAACTACGATAACTGGATATTGAACATAAAAGCCTTTTGGAACAAATACGTGGTAAAAGAAAAAGACAATGTCAAAAGATCTTTCTATATCGGAATAGTTGTGCATTGCCTCACAGACTATTGGAATGATCTATCGATCTGGCGCACCCTGCAAAAAGAGATGATTCCTCCAATGACCATAGACGAATTCAAAGAGGTCTATTACCCTGAATCAACCAGAATAGACAGGTGGCTCTATCAGAACATAGATGACGCTGATGAGATCATGGAACTTCTTGAAAACTCGCATGAAACAGATTTTGAAGACTATCTGAAAGCTGAATGCATTAAGAAGATGAAAAGACATCTCATAGACGTGCAGTACAATCTCCCGGATCCTATTGACGTATCTGCCCACAAATACTATAAAGCTGATATGATGCGAAAGTTTGTAAGGGAAGTCCCTGACAGAATCATTAATCAGATAAAAGAGTTTGAAAATGCCTCTCCGGTGCAGATGCAGCTTGTAAATGATGACTATTCGGTAAATACGAAGACTACCACGCCACAAATATAGCAATTTATGGCCTATACAGGCGTGAACTTACTGCACTCAAAGAGTATGAGAAATATCTGATCATGACAAAAAAGTAAAAAATGGTCCGTGACCCTGTCCCTAGAGATCATCAAAAAAGCCTCTACACTAGATTTTATCTAGCGCGGAGGCTTTTTCTATTGCATAAAATTTATCAATTTTATATTTTTTTTAA
Source organism: Butyrivibrio sp. INlla14 (assembly GCF_900102515.1). Taxonomy (GTDB): domain Bacteria; phylum Bacillota; class Clostridia; order Lachnospirales; family Lachnospiraceae; genus Butyrivibrio. Next base: position 24,172 of record NZ_FMVS01000019.1, on the reverse strand, counting down.
AATTTTATGTTGACATGGTGGTAACAACCGGGTTTATAAAAATTCGTGCATGCGTTGAAGAAAATAATAATAACCATAAACACAATTTCGGAGGAATAAGAAACATGAAACTGACAAAGTTCACAAACAGCGTAAAGACAAAGTTAATTTCGCTTATGTTATTGATAGCAATCATACCACTTACTGTTGCAGTAGTTGTTAGCTATAGCAGCTCAACAGCAAGTGCCAAGGAAACAGCAAAAGAAACTATTGAGTGGCAGGCTAAATTCATAGAGTCTGAAGTAGATAAGATGCTCAATAATTCTCTTACAGCACTTACAAGCTTTGCTTCATCTCCACTTACAATATCTTTCCTTAAGGGAGAACTTACAGACGCATCTGCAGTTAAGCAGCAGATGGTAGCTATAAATGAGGCTTTTGAAGATAACAACACAATCGTTATGTCAGATACTACAGGAATGATGGTCCTTAGAAGCGATGACGGAGCACTTAAGAGTATCGCAGAAAGAGACTACTTCCAGAATGCAATCAAGGGAACACCATTTGTTTCTAACGTATTTGTAAGTTCAGTTACAAACTCAAGAAACATCTGCATCGCAGTGCCTGTCGTTGATACTGAAAGTAAGAAAGTCCTTGGTGTAGTTCATAAGACTTTTAATCCTAACGACATTCATGAGCTTCTTTCAGCAGAGGCCGACGAAGCTTTCCTTGTTGATAAAAATGCCGACATGGTAGCTCATTCTGATTTTGAGATTAGTGCAACAGATGAAGCTCAGAACTTCTCATCATCACCATACATGTCTTCAAATGATGAGACAGGCTTCTACATTAGTACAGCCAAGGGATATCCAGTTTATCTGTGCTATGCCAAGAACGCACTTTCAGGATTTACAGTATGTGCAGCTATAAGCGAAGCAGACGTTGTAGCGGCAGCAGCAAAGGGAGCAAACAGAATCATCATTATCGGCGTGATCATGGTAATTATCGTACTTGTGCTTTCTCTTTTCATAGCAAGCAGCTACACAAATCCTATGCTGGAAGTAAACAAACTTCTTTCATCACTTGCAAATGGTGAGTTTAAGAAAATAGATAAATACACAAAGAGAAGCGATGAATTCGGCCAGATGGTCAACAATTCAAACTCTGTTATTGACAAGCTTCAGAGCATTGTTGGACACATCAAGGAGTCTTCAAATACTGTAAACACATCTTCAGAGGAACTTTCTGAGATGGCCAACCAGATTGCTTCCACAACTGAGAGCGTTGCAGAGGCAGTTCAGGACATCGCTTCAGGTGCATCAGAGCAGGCAAAAGAGGTACAGAACTCAGTTGAGAATGCTGGCATGATCACAGAGGCTATTGGAAACGTTCAGGGTTCAGCAAACAGCCTTAACACACTTGCTGACCGTATGAGAAATGCATCAGAGACTTCTAGCGAGTCTTTGTCAAACTTCCACGAGACAAGCGAAGTTATGACTGGCAAGATCGAAGATATTGCCAAGAAAATCGCAGCTACACAGAATGCCGTAGCTGACATAAATGCAAGAGTAGAGGGAATTTCAGGAATCGCTACTCAGACAAACCTTCTTTCACTTAATGCTTCTATCGAGGCTGCAAGAGCTGGTGATGCCGGTAAGGGCTTTGCTGTAGTTGCAGAAGAAATCAGAAAGCTTGCAGATGATTCAGAGAAGCTTGCAAAAGAGATCCATGAGGTAATGGAGACACTTCTTGATGAGTCTACATCAGCTGTTAAGGCTGCTCATGAGATTATTGAAGAGAATAAGTCACAGCAGATCGCCCTTGCAGATACAATCGATGCTGTAAACGGCATGATAGGCGACATTGAAAAGACTGTAGAAAGCGTTACACAGATTTCAGGCGAGACAGATACATGTGTAACCTCAAACCAGAGCGTTTCTAACGCTATGGCATCTCTTTCAGCTATTTCAGAAGAAAATGCTGCTGCAACAGAGACAACAGGCGCATCTGTAGAGGAACTTTCCGCTACTGTAAGCACACTTGCTGAATCAGCTACAAATCTTAAGGATATAGCAGAGAAGCTCAACGAGGAAATGCAGTTCTTTAAGTAATCAGGGGACAAAAGAGGTATCATTCAAGCCTTGAGAAAGTGAAATAATATTGATGATACCTCTTTTCCTTGTCATAGAACCTGGAAATCAAAATAGCGTATATTGTGTCAAACTCCTTTGAATACATCCTGGTTATGGATCTTTTAAAATCAGAGGCAATAGTCTCGTCAATAGGAGTTCGACCAATCACATCCACAATCTGGCAGACAATGTGAGCTTTTTTAATGTGCGTTCCCTTTTTGATCTTAAGGAAATCCGCATATGTCTTTTCTGTAATAAGGCCATAGCAGTCCATATCATGATTCTGGCCATTTATGTAAAGAGCTGTGGAAAAGAACTGTGAATGCTCGAAAGCAGCCCGCATTGATGGGAAATATTCATTGTCAGAGTCAGTTGTGTAGGGGATGAAAAAGAGATCCACCATGTCCGCCTCTGAAATTTCACCAATATGGTTCATGGCACTTTTAAGATAGGGCAAATCCCTTTTTGCTTTATCAAGAAGAAGCTGATACTGCTGTATGAGGTTTGTGTAATACTCAGTATGGTTTTCCATCATATCAACAATTTTTGGAAAATCCATATCGAAAATTGCGTCCTTGGTGTCGGAAAGAGCAAAGCCAAGTGAGCGGTATTTCAGAATATCTACAAGCGTGCTCACATCCCAATAGCTATACTCCCTATAGCCATTATCCGGATTGATGTATGGATCTAAGAGCCCAACACGCTCGTAGTGGCGCAGAGTCTCTCTGGTTATATTGAAAATCTGGCAGATTTGCTTGGTGGAATACTTGGATTTTATCATGTTTTTTCCTCTATTCGGAAACCGCTAATTTACTATGTAAATAGCTAAATCCTTATACAATATACATTATACCGTATTAAATATAAATGAAAAAGAAACAATAAAGGAGCGAGAAAAGAAATGGAACTGTGCGAACTTATGACAATTGATAAGGCCCCTGAGACAGACTCTCAAGCCATAATAGCTCACGTTGGGGGAGAAACCTTTGCAATTCCGCTTTCATCAATTCTTTCAATTGAAAAAATAGTTATAGCCGAAATATCATCAGTAGACCAGGAAGCAGTAATATACCATAGAGGAATGGTTATTCCTCTTGTATACCTTGATAAGCTCTTTGGAATCAAGTCTGATGATACTGATAAAGACCATATCATCGTTGTAGTATGCAGATATAAGGAAACATACTTTGGCTTTGTTGTGGATGGCCTTGAAGGACAGCAGGAAATTGCAAGTAAACCACTTGGAATTCTTGACGATAGTGAGTTCTTTAGCGGCGCTTCTATCCTTGAAGATAAACTTGCCCTGATCCTTAATGTTGGATCATTTGTGGCATAAGGAGGTTTAAAATGTCAGAATTAGCAATATGTGAGAATGTAGCAAAACCTCAGATTCAGGAGGAAAACATATACATAACCTTCATGGTTGGCAACGAATTATTCGGAATAGATGTATCCTGCGTAGATACAATCATCCAGATGCCAGCTATTACAAGAGTTCCTGCAGCTCCTTCATACTTTGAGGGAATCATAAATCTTCGTGGTGAGATTATCCCAATCATGAGCCTTGGCAGGAGATTTAATTCTTCTGAAGATACGATTACATCAAAGTTAAGCGTCATAATCCTTGATATGGGCGATAACAAGCTCATGGGTGTGATCATAGATGATGTAAGAGAAGTAGTGACTTTTAATGAGAATGAGATTGAAGAGCCATCACCATTTCTCAAGAAAGAAATAACCTTTATAAGAGGCGTGGCTAAAAAAGACGACGATCTGATATCAATTCTTGATGTTGCTACACTTATAGCTTGAGAAAAAGGTGTAGATGTCAAAAGTAGATTTTTACATCATATGATATACGAATTGCTCCATGACTAACGTCATTTTCGCAATTCTACAAATATTCGGAAACCGCTAATTTACTACGTAAATTGCTAATTCCTCATATTTGTTCGGGTCATAAAGTCAAAATGCTTAACATGCAAGCATGTACACATTTTTGACTTTTGACACCTATATCATATAATTATAGAAGATAAACCGTCGAAAATATTACAAATTTGTTAGAATATTCAGAAAGCAATATATAAAAGAGTCATCAATCAGTTAATTCAAATCTGATTGATGGCTTTTTTGTTGCTTAAAATCAATGAAAAACTGTAAATATGCATGGTTACGGGAAATATTAATCGAAACTGCATAATAATACATAACATAATTATGCTAAAAATACTAAGATGCATCACAAACAGTAACGAAATACAGTAATATATAATGCTTAAACGCGAATAAAAATACGGTATAAAGGAAATAACTATAAACAAAATATAAAAAATCTATAAAATATTACTTGAAAAATTATTATTTCATATTATCATTAGTTTGATGAAATTTAGTATTGGAGATAGATTTTTATGATTGAAACAAATGCAATTAGCACTATTGAGGATGATGACGAGATTGACTTTGCGGAGCTTTTCTTTGTCCTCAGACAGAAGATTTGGATTATTATTTCATGTGGTTTAATAGGTGCAATAATTGCATTTTTATACACAATGTTCCTAATCAAGCCATTATATCAGTCTTCATCCATGATTTACATCTTTTCTAAGACAACTACTCTTACATCTGCAATTGATCTTCAGCTTGGTAAGCAGCTCACTGTAGATTTTGAGATTCTCGGTAAGAGTAGACCAGTACTTGAAAGAGTAATATCTGACTTGGAGCTTGATACAGATTACGAGTCACTTCTCAGGATTGTTACTGTTGAGAATCCTTCAGATTCAAGAATTATCAAGATAACTGTCAAGAATCAGGATCCACAGCTTGCATGTGATATTGCTAATAGCTTGGCTGGAAATCTTGCATCCAGGGTAGCCGAGGTTACTGGAACCGACAAACCTTCTTCTGTTGAAGAGGCCGTGGTTGCAGCCAGACCTATAAGCCCTAGTAAGAGTAAGAATACTATGTTAGGCGGAATGGTAGGAATATTCCTAGCTATAGCTGTGATTCTTGTTATGTACTACAGCGATATGTCAATCAGAAGTGAGGATGATGTTAGAAAGTACCTGGGACTTGGAACACTTGCAGCTGTTCCATATGAGAAGAGTATTTCTGCAGGACACGAATCAAGATCCTCTAAAAAGAAGAAAGCTAAGAAGAGAAAATGATGAGTAGGAAGAAAAAATACTATTTATGTTTAGCACTTATTTCACTCATCGTCATTGCTGGAATTGGTACATATCTATACGTTGACAGCAGAAATAGCAGGCAGGAGATGAATGAACTTTCATCCATGGCCTACTCTAGCTTAGAACAGAGCGATGATGCTCTGGAGAATTCCTCAGCAGCTGCGTCATCAGACATAAATCTTAATGACAGTTATACTTCAGCTTCAGAAGCTACATCAGAAGCTGCTATAGAGGAAACATCAGAACAAACAAGCAATTCATCTAATATCGACATAGTCAGTCTACAGAGTGTTAATCCTGATATTTTCGCCTGGATCAATATTCCAGGAACCCTTATAGATTATCCGATAGTGCAGCATCCTACGGATGATACCTATTATCTAAGTCACGGACCTGAGGGAATGAACTCTTCACATGGATGTCCATTCATCGAAAGCTGTGATTCCATTTCTTTACAAGACTTCAACACTGTGGTTTATGGACACAATATGAATGATGGCTCCATGTTTGCAGGACTTCATAAGTTTGAAGATAAAGATTTCCTGGCGAGCCATAGAGAAATCACCATCAGCACTGCTGATCACGAGATGTCCTATAGGATTTTTGCTGCGGTCATGTACAGTGATACTTATATACCTTACTACTATGATGACTTAGTAGAGGCAGATAGATTGGCATTTTTGGATTCACTTAGTACCGATTGCGTCTCATCCAGGAGCATAATTCTTGATGATGAGAAGGTCGGCGCTGATGATCATATAATCACGCTCAGTACCTGCGATAGGAAGTTGCGTGATAACAGATTTATAGTGGTTGCTGTTTTAAAGAAAATCGATGGAGTGGATGTTTAAGAGCAGATGAACAACAACAAACCCAAGATAATAGTTGCGGCGTCACTGGTGGTATTAGCTATCTTTGGAGTAATGGCTGCAGAGGCCTACTCCAATAATTTAAAGGCCGACGGTGTAAAGAGATTGAATAGCGATTCTGCAGAAGAAGCAACTGTGGCCGGAGCTAGCAGGCCCTATACTAAGGACGGCTTTGATGGAAGCATTACCTACGAAGGTGTGAGGTATGAACCAAACTCACATATTGATACTGTTCTCTTCCTGGGAATTGATAGTAGTGATCAGGAGAGAGAGGGCATAGGTATTACAGAAGGTGGTAGAAGTGACACCATCATCTTGTTTGTAATAGATAATGACAAGAAACTCATCACACCTCTTGAGATTAACAGGGACACCATGGTTGATGTAGATATTTACGATAACGATGGTAATTATCTAGCTAAGGGAACTGAGCAGCTCACAATGCAGTACGCCTATGGCAACACACCACAGAAGGCCAGTAGCCTCACCAGGGAGAAGGTTTCTGATCTCCTGGGGAGAAAGAGAATAGGAAGTGTGATTTCACTGACCATGGATGGAATCGAGCCAATCGTTGATTCTATCGGAGGTGTAACGTTGAACCTCATGTCAGATGAGACAGATTTAAACCCTTCTTATGTAGAGGGTGCAACAATCCATCTTGATGGTACAGCAGCTAAGGCCTTCGTTCATAACAGAGACGTTACAGTCAGAGGTAGTAATATTTCCAGAATGACCAGACAGACTCAGTTTATGCTGGCGATGTTTCAAACTATACAGAGTCAGGGTAGCTCTATAGTAGAAACCATGGAAGATGCAGCAGGAGATTACCTCTACGAGGATATCGATGCAGACAGTGTTGATCATCTGACTCACTATGAGTATTCAGGAGAGGTGCTAAAACTTCCTGGAGAAAACGTGGAGACAGGTATCCACGATGAATTTTACCTTGATGATGATAAGTTAACCCAGCTTATTCTAGATCTTTTCTATATCAGATCCTAAGCACAGCTTAACTTTCAATCAAATATAAAGACAACAAGATTTAACTTACAGGGAGAGGAAGAAGTTATGAGGAAAAATGTTTTAGTAAGCGCTGCACTTGCAGTAGTAATGATGGCCAATGTGCTCTTTACAGTAGACGCACAGGCAGTTAGTAGAACAACAACTGTTGAAATCACAGGAGTTTCACGTACAGCAGATGGTGCTGGTGATGGACAGGTCCTTGGTGCGCGAAGAGGTGCAGAAGCAAGTACTGGTGTAACAGCTTCAACAATTGTTAATCAGGAGGCTGCAAGTGCAGTTAATAACGTAGAAATTGTAGCAGCTCTTGTAAATGATTATGTAAAAGCAGTGGCTGAAGCTGGTACTGCAGCAGGACAGGCTAGTAATACAGCTGGTTCAAATGTTTCTACTACTGAAGTTAAGGCTGCTGATATTTCTGTAGTAGATGCTATGGAGCTTAAGGTTGATGCAGGAGTAGAAGTTTCTGCAGAAAATCCTTTATATGTATCATTTAGCGTTCCTGGAGTTACTGAGAACACAAGAGCGTGGGTTCTTCATTATGGCGCAAATGGATGGGAAATTGTTCCTACAACAGTAGTTGATGGCAAGGTTATTGGTATGTTTACAAGCCTTTCTCCTGTAGCTATCGTTGTTGATAAGAGCACTTTAAAGGGCGCAGTACTTGGTGCAACTAGAAAAAAGTCTCCTAGAACAGGTGATAACTTCTGGCTTCTGATCATTGCAGGGGCAGGTATTATTTCGGCTTCAGCAGTAGCACTTCAGAAGAAATACTTCAATGATTGATTTTGGGAGGCCTGTTATAGGTCTTGCAGATATTCACTGTCACATAGTTCCATTTGTAGATGATGGAGCTGAGGATTATGAGGAAGCACATGAACTTATCAAAGATGAGTATTCTCAAGGAGTTCGGACGCTGGCAATGACAGTTCATCTTAGATACGGAATGTTTGATACTCCTGTCAGTAAAGCAGAGAAGCACTTTGAGAAGTTAAAAAATTGGCTTTCTGAAACAGATATGAATGACATGGAACTCTTTATTAGTCGTGAGTATTACTGCGATGAGAGATTTGAAATGTTGCTAGATGGATATGCTAATGACAGTGATGAAGTGATCTTTGATGGGGAAAAGCTTGTCCCCAAGGAAGAAATTAGACCTTTTGGTAAACATAAATGCATTTTACTAGAGTTTTCCTCTATCAGAATGCAGGATAGTGAATTTGAAATATTTATCAAGAAAGCTTCGCAGGCAGGACTAACGCCTATAGTAGCACATGCTGAGCGTTGTCCTGCTGTGCAGGATAGACCTACGATTGTTTACAGGATGAAAGAACATGGAGCTTTAGTTCAGGTAAATTGCGAGTCACTTTTATCCAAGACAGATTCCAAAGAGAGCCAGACAGCTCAGGGACTTGTCAAACATAAACTGGCAGATATTGTTTCATCAGACTGTCATAATCTGAGAGACCGTCTGCCTGAAGTAAGGAAATGTTACTTACTCTTAAAAAAGAAATACGGTATCAGCACGGCTGATGATCTTATGAGAGAGAGGGCAGTATCACTAATCTATGGTGATGAAGTAGGCAATTGTAAGGAGTTATTTGTAGATGTTAAAAATTAAGCTTGAAAAAAAAGAACTTCCCTTTGCTATGGCAGAGGAAATCAAAAACCTCAGAACAGGAATCAGTTTCAGTGGTGAGAATTTAAAGACACTGCTGTTTACAAGTTGCACTCCAAATGAAGGAAAGAGCACAATTGCTCTTGAGACAGTAAGATCCTTTGCAGAGCTTGGTAAGAAAGCTCTTTATATTGACTGTGATCTTAGAAAATCAATCTTTAACAGCAGAGTTCTTGAGGGCAGGCCAAAGTTTGGCCTTACTCACTTCCTTACAGGCCAGTGTGATTTAGAAGATATTATTTATAGAAACGAAGATAAGGAAGATGCTATTTACTTTGATTTGATACCTGCAGGTCCTATTAGTAACAGCCCAACAGAACTCATTGCATCTGATAAATTCAAAAATACTCTTAAGGAACTACGTGATGAGTATGACATCGTAATAATTGATACTCCTCCTCTTGCTTCTGTAGGAGATGCTGCAATTATGGGAGCGATAGTTGATGGATCAATCCTTGTAGTTGAAGTAGGTAATGCTGACTACAGACTTGTGCAGAAAGTGAGAGATAAGCTTGCGGCATCAGGAGCAAGAATTCTCGGGGTAGTTCTCAATAAAGTAGATAAGTCTAATAAGAGTTATGGATATTATAAGCGCGGTTACGGTTATGGCTATGGTTATGGCTATGGCTATGGACACAGCGAAAAATGATATTGGTGATTATTCTTAAGAATTTATCCTAATTTGCAAATAAAAAAGTGTTTGTTTTTACGCACATTTTTGTGCGCTGTGTTTTTTGTACTCAAAATAAGGGTATTTAGGGAAAACTGGTGTAAAAAAGAGAAACGGAATAACGACAGCAGAATTATGGGAGGAGATAATTATGAGGAAGCAAAAGAAACAGAAATTACTAATTTATGCTCATTATTATGCACCGGATGTTGCTTCTACAGGGCAATTGCTTCAGGACATGGCAGAAGGTATGCTTGATGTATTTGATGTAACAGTCATTTGTACTGTGCCATCCTATGGTGGAAAAATAGCGCCAGAATATAAGGGTGAAAAATATTATAAAGAAAAAATAAATGGCGTAAAGGTAATCAGAATAGCTGTTCCTGAATTCGCTAAAACCAATAAAGTTTCCCGAATTAAGAATCTTCTTGCTTACTATTTTGGCGCTAAAAAGGCAACAAAGCTTGTTGGTAAGCAGGACTATATTTTTACTATATCACAGCCTCCAATTCTTGGTGGAATGCTTGGCGTATATGGTAAGAAGGTGCTTAAATCATCAGATGGGAAGTCTCCTCTTTTTGTATATTGTATTCAGGATTTTAATCCGGAACAGGTAATAGCAACTGGATATGTAAAATTCAAGTTTATTCTTGATATAGCTAAGTGGCTGGATAATAGAAGCTGCGTCAAGTCTGATCTTGTAGTTACTGTTGGAAGAGATTTGGAGCAGACATTGATTGGAAGATTTGGTAATAAAGCAGTACCAAAGCATACAATCATAAATAACTGGGTCGATGAAAACGAAATACATCCACTTGCTGCTAATAGTGAAGGTGTAGAAGAATTTAATGAGACCTATGGCTTGAAAGATAAGTTTGTTATCATGTATTCCGGAAATATTGGGCTGTACTATGACCTTGATGGACTTATTGAGGTTATGGCTAAGTTTGATGGAGCTAAGACACCTGATGGCAGAGAGGTTGTGTTCGCTTTCGTCGGGGCAGGTGCAATGCTCGGTAAGCTCAAGAAGTATACTGAAGAACATTCTTTAAAGAATATGGTCTTTATACCCTATCAGGATAAAGATAAGCTTATATATTCTCTTAATGCGGCGGATGTACATTGGTGTGTTAGCGCAAAGGGAATAAAGGGAGTATCTTGCCCATCAAAGTTTTATGGGATAGCAGGCGTAGGAAAACCAGTAATTGGTGTTCTTGAAAAGGGTGCAGAGATAGAAATGCTCATAGAGGAAATAGGTTGTGGTAAGCTTGCAGAACCTGGAGATTATGATACTATTGAGGAGATTGTTGACTGGTTTATATCAAATGCTGACAGCTCAGAACTAGTTGAAATGGGAAGGAAAGCTCATGAATATCTCATGGGACATTTGACTAAAAGTTTATCAATCAATAAATATAAGAAAGCGATGTTGACTTATGAACAGCAACTACTTCAAACTCCTGCTCAAGTTACAGAAAGTGAAATACGGGAAGGAATTACTGCTTAAAGGTATTCCAGTAATATTTAATAAGAAAGGCGCAGAAATAGCAATTGGTGATGGATGCACCATCAAGTCCTCATTTCTATCTAACCTTGTAGGATTATACAGTCGAACTATTATTGTAACTCGTAGGCCAGGTGCTTACATTAGGATAGGTAATAATGTAGGTATATCTGGAGCTACGATTTATGCCCGTAAGGGAATAACAATAGGTGATAATACAGCAATTGGTGGAAACGTTAAGATACTTGATAATGATTTCCATCCAATAGAATTGGAAGAGAGAAATAATCTTTTAAATGATAAAAATGGTGGTAATTCTGATTTGGTTCCTGCCAAAGAGATTCATATTGGCAGGAACTGTTTTATTGGATGCAATTCTATTATTTTAAAAGGAACATTTTTAGGAGATGGCTGTGTAGTAGGCGCTGGAACAGTTGTGGCTGGGGAATTTGCTCCCAATTGTGTAATTGTGGGAAATCCAGCAAAAGTAATCAGAACACTTGATACTAATTGATTTAGGAGTAAACAAAATGGTTGACTTAACAGTTGTCATTCTTACGAAGAATGAAGAAAAAAATCTTAGAAAGTGTGTAGAATCCTTTAGGGGAATTGCTAAGAGATTTGTCATAGTTGATAGTGGTTCTACAGATGGCACAAGAGAATTATGTGATAATTTGAACTTGGAATTAAGTAGAATAGGAGCTTCTTTAGATTTCTATTACAATGAATGGATATCATATGCTAATCAGTTGAATTGGGGATTACAGCATACTGGAATCAGCACAGAATGGTCTATGAGAATGGATGCTGATGAGGAATTAATGGAAGATCTAGCTAAAGAAATAGAGAAAAGGCTTCCTACTGTGAAGTCCCCTATAAATGGAATAGTGTTGAGGCGGCGAGTGTATTTTATGGGGCGATGGATTAAACATGGTGGTAGATATCCAGAATTATTATTGAGAATATTTAGAACTGGGACGGCCTTGTGTGAAATGAAAATAATGGATGAGCATATGGTTCTTTCTGAAGGAACAACAATTGAGTTTAGACATGATTTAAAAGATAATAATCAAAAAGATTTGGACTGGTGGACTTCTAAACATAATTGGTATAGCAATCGTGAGGTACTAGATCATCAAATGAGATTAGCTGGAGATGCTTTTGTTGATGCTGGTGGATCTAGTAGTCAGGCTAAGATGAAAAGAATCTTTAAAGATGGTGGTTACTATAGGTTGCCTAAATTTTTTAGGGCACATCTTTACTTTATATATCGTTATTATCTAAAGCTGGGTTTTTTGGATGGACCAGAGGGAAAAATTTTTCATTTTTTACAGGCATATTGGTATCGTTTTCTTGTGGATGCAAAGTTATTCGAGTGTGACAAAAATGGAAATAAAATGAAGGAACAAGGAGCATTGAAAGCGTGAAAACTGTTTTGATATTAAATGGCCAGTATCTTCCTGGGTATAAAGGAGGAGGTCCTATTCAGTCTTGCGTAAATATTATAGAAAATCTTGGTAGTGATTATAAATTTAAAGTATTATGTGCGGATCGGGATTATAAATCGGATAAACAATATGATGGAATTACAGTTAATGCGTGGAATAAGGTAGGTCAGGCAAATGTCTATTATATGAGCCCGGATGTGCAATGCTTAAGTGGATTTTTGAAAATATTAAATGATACAGAGTATGATGCTTTATACTTAAATGGTTTTTTTTCTCCGATTTTCACAATAAAGCCGCTTATTTTAAGAAGTTTGGGTAAGCTGAAAAATAAACAAGCAAAAATCGTAATTACTCCTAGAGGGGATTTTACGGGAGGCTTAGAGAATAAAAAGATAAAAAAATATGGATATATTGCTACGGTAAAGTTATTAGGCCTCTATAGAAATTTACTTTGGCATGCTACAAGTGATATAGAAGAAAGAGATATAAGAAGATTGTTTCCGAATGCGAGAACTTATATGATACCAAATCTTCCAGCTAAGTATTTGCCAAAAAAGATAATGACTGAAAAAAAACCTGGGAAATTAAGATTGGTTTTTGTATCACGTATATTTCCCAAAAAAAATATTAAGTATGCTCTAGAGATATTGCAGCAAATAACAGATGGAGAAATAGTTTTTGATATTTACGGGCCGATGGAGGATAAAGTATATTGGGAGGAATGTTTAGGTATTATAAAAAATATGCCTAGTAATATTAGTGTCAGTTATTGCGGTGAGGTAGCCCATGATAAAGTTTCAGAGGTATTTTCAAACTACCATGCATTTTTCTTTCCTACATTAGGTGAGAATTATGGACATGTAATAGTCGAGGCAATGATGAATAATTGTTTATGTATTTTGAGTAAAGGCGTTACTCCTTGGGATGAATATATTGATTTATTAGATTTGGGGGCTTCGTTGTCGGATACTATTCATTTTATTGAAATTATTACTAGGTTGATTCATGCGGATGAAGTGCATTTTGAAAAAATGATTGGAATTAGTAATAAATTTATTAGTGATAGGATTAATTCTGAACAAGATATTAAGAAGTATAAAGAGCTATTTTAATAACAATTTTGGTGATTAGATGAAGGTTATATATATTACTACAGCACCAGCTCCATATAAAGTGGAAATGCTGGAAATATTAGGAACATATTGTGATTTGGATGTTGTATTTGAAAAAAATAGTGAGTCATATAGGGAGGATAGCTGGTTAAGAACTGATTTTAAAAATTTTAAGGCTCACTTTTTAAAGGGAATTAGAATTAAAGACTCTATTATAAGTTGGGATATAATATCACTTATTAAAAAAAATCGTTATGATTGTATAATTGTAGGAGTGTATTCAACGCCATCAGAATTACTTTCGCAAGTTTATTTTTGGATTCATAAAATTCCGTACGTGCTGAGCTCGGATGGTGGTTTTGTGAAGAAAGAGAAAAGAATTGCGTATTTGATCAAAACATTTTTTATTAGTAAGGCTACTTATTACCTTAGTCCTAATGAAAGTAGTTCAACTTATTTAATGCATTATGGTGCTAGAAAAGAAAATATTTATCTTTATCCGTTTTCTTCTGTTAAAGAATCAGAGATATTAAGTAGCCCTGATAGCTTTGAAGTTCGAAAAGCATTTAAAGAAAAAAACCGAATGAGTGAGAAATATTCTGTTTTATTTGTGGGCCAGATTATACCAAGAAAAGGCATTGATATTTTGATTAAGTCAGCTAAAAGATTAAGTGATATTGGTGTGTATCTCGTAGGTGGAAGTATTACTGAGGAGTATAAAAGGTTAATTGAACAATTTGACATTACTAATATACATTTTATCGGCTTTAAAGATAAGAATAATCTAGCAGATTATTATCGTGCTTCAGATGTGTTTGTTCTCCCTACGAGGGAAGACGTTTGGGGATTGGTTGTGAATGAGGCAATGTCTTTTGGACTTCCGGTTATTACTACGTCGAAATGTAATGCTGGAATAGAAATGATAAAAAATGAAAACGTAGGCACTATTTTAAAAAACAATAACGAAAAGGAATTGGCGGATAGTATATTATCATGGGTTAACAAACGTAATAAAGATAATGATGAGGAAGTATTAAGTATTGCAAAAATGTATACTATAGAAAAATGTGCTTTTGCTCATTACGAAATTATAAAGAAACTATTTGGTGAAGGTAATTTGAAATGAAAAATAATATTAAACAACCATTTCGAGTATTACATATTATTCCTGGTTATGGAGGCGGCATTTCTTCTCTTGTTAGAAATCTTGTTAATGGCATAGATGATAGTTTGGTGCAAATAGATATAGCTGGTTTTACAGACTATCCAGCTAAGTTTGAAAATGAAGTAATTAGTAAAAATGGTAGGCTTTACACTTTACAGAATGTTCGATTTCATAATTTATTTAGATGTGTAAAGGAGTTCTGTAAGATTGTAAAAAATGGAAACTATGATGCAATGCATTTGCACTTAACAGATAAGCAAGCTTGTTATTTTTCATTACTTGCGCGTATTTGTGGAATGAAGAGAATAATTGTGCATGCACATATTTCTGATGCAAAAGGTAGTGATAGTATATGTTTTAAAATCAAGAACAGATTAGATCAAGTGCTGACTGGTTTTGCTGCAACTCAGTATGCATCATGTAGTAAAATTGCGTCGGCATTTAGATTTGGTAATAAAATTGTGAACCGTAATCTTGTTATGCATATACCTAATAGTATAGATGAGAAACAATATTTTATAGATGTTGATGAATCTATAAATAAGCGGTATTTAAAGAAGTTAAAAATTGATGCTGGATCATTGGTCATAGGACATGTTGGCTTTTTTGGTTATCAAAAGAATCATCTTTTCATGTTTGAATTGGCAAAAAAATTAATAGAAAGAAATGTTAATTTTGTTTGGGTTTTTGTAGGAAGTGGATATAATTTTGATGAGTATAAGCAATTGGCCGAAAAAATGGGATTATCTGACTGTATCAGGTTCCTTGGGAGAAGAGACGACGTTAGGAATTTATATAATATAATGGATGTTTTTGTTTTACCTTCATTTTTTGAGGGATTGCCAACCGTTGCTATAGAGGCACAAGCTAGTGGTGTTCCATGTGTAATTGCAGATACTATTTCTGAGGAAACAGATTTGGGACTTGGTTTGGTTAAGCGCTTATCTTTAGATTCTTCTGTAGATCTGTGGTGTGACGAGATTATAAGAATGTCTAAAACGGATGTTCCAGATATTGCGCAGCGTAAAGCTTTGATAGAAAAAAAATGTTTTACAAGAAAAATGGCTGCTAATTTGTATACAGATTTTCTATATGGCAGGCTTAGTTCCTACAATTTGTGATTGATTATTTGAATGGGTTGATTTAGTTATGGGCGCAATTGATTTGATTAAAGCAGATAAATTTAGATATGTAGGTAAAGATAGAAGTTTTTTGCATACATATTTGAGATATGAGGGGTTCAGATTTTCTGTATGGCTTAGGATTTGCCATTCATTAAATAGAAATAAGCTTACAAAATATACCATGTTAATGGCTGCAAGACTAGTATACAAACACTACAAATATAAGTATGGTTATGATATTCCGTATCAATCTGAGATTGGCCCAGGATTATGCATATATCACTTTGGCGGGGTTGTCTTTTCAGCAAAGAGCGCTGGCAAGAATTTGACAATTTCTCAAAACACGACAGTGGGAATGAGAATCTATGATGGAGAAAAGAAATATCCGGTAATAGGAGATAATTTGTATTTGGCGCCAGGAGCAGCAATAGTTGGAAATGTAGTTGTGGGGAATAATGTTGCAATTGGAACAAATGCTGTTTTGCTTGAAAATGCTTGCGACAAGTCAGTATATATTGGTATTCCTGGAAAAAAGGTGTCTTTAAATGGCTCATTACAATATATTAGTAATCCTGTCTAAGAGAGATATAAAGAGAGTAAGGGTGTAGTGATGCTTAAAAGAAGATATATGTTTTTTTTAATATTTCAAATGTTTGTTTGTCTATTTGCTTATTGTATTATTTCGTGGGATTTTCAACAAATCACTATAGAAAAGCAATTAGGGATTATTTCAATAGTAAGCTTGATTGGATACAGCATTTTTTTGAAAAGAAGTAAATTGAATATCTTTACTGTAGGAAACATTTTTATTGTTTTTCTTTATCTTATGAATTTAGGGCTTCCTATCGCAAGATTGTGTGGATGGATAAACACAGAAGATGCGATACGTTTTATGGATAGACGTATTTATAGTATGGGATGTGAAATATTTAACAGATTTATAGTGTATGCTATATGCATTATCTCATTTATAGAATTGGGATATACATACTTTTGTTTGAATGACAAGAATAATAAATGTATTCATTATAGATATATTGAT
This sequence comes from Butyrivibrio sp. INlla14, assembly GCF_900102515.1. Taxonomy (GTDB): domain Bacteria; phylum Bacillota; class Clostridia; order Lachnospirales; family Lachnospiraceae; genus Butyrivibrio. The sequence continues at coordinate 7,238 of NZ_FMVS01000019.1, read as the reverse complement.
AGTTATGATGATGGAAGCAATTTTGAAAAGAAACTAAAACATATTCATCTAGGAGGAATTATTCTTGTAATTCTAGGATTTGTGCCATATATATATTTAGAATATTACTATATTCTTGGGTCGCTAATATATGGTTATCAAAACGTAGATAATCCATATATTAGTAGTGGAAACGGTATTGGCTTGTTAAGTAATTTGATGACAATTGGACTGATTATGTTGGCGATTTCATTTCAAAAACAAAAGCGGGCATTTGATTTGCTTTTCTTTTTTGTTGTGAGTTATCACTTGATCCGTATGTATTTGACGGGGGATAGAAGTACGGGGCTCATGATTATTTTTGTATGGGCTTTGATGCGACATAAATATATAAATCCTATTAAGGGAAAAAAGATAATACCGATGATTGGGTTAACATATATAGCGATGATGTTTTTGAAAACAATTGAAATGACAAGGTCTCTTGGTGGAATGGATGTTTATGAGGCTATTTCAAAGCTTTCGGATAGCAACATATTGGGAGAAACAGTCTTTGAATATGGGGGGAATGTTTGGAGCGGACTAATGGTTATGTATAGTGTGCCGACTACTTCTTCGTTTAGATTTGGCTTGACTTATTTTGCTGCTGTGATAGGTAAACCTTTTAAAATTCTAGGGATTACAGATAAGATTTGGAAATATGCCGATTTTTCGAACTTTTTAATGCAAGAAGAAAGGGGACCTCTAATAAATTCATTAACTGCAGCTATGGGAGGCTCGTTTATTGGAGAGTTATGGTTTAACTTTGGCTGGGTTGCTATTGTAATAGCTTCGTTTTTCGGAATTTTTTTAGGGTGGCTTTCGATGGCATGTTTTGATAGTGATTCGGATCCATTTTTGTCAAGCTATCTGTTATATATTTCAACATTATTATTATGGTGGACTAGACAGTATTTCACTTCTGTTGCATGGGACGCGTTAGTGTATGGAGCTGTACTATTATTGTTAAAACCCTTGGTTAAACTGATAGAAATAAAGCTTTTAGTGTATTTTGATTATAAAAGTAATCAATAGTAATGGTGATGTGAATGTAGCATTCTTTGAGGAGTATTTATTTAATGAGATTGGCAATTGTTATTCCTGGATATAATTGTGGCTGTTATGTAAAAAAATGTATAGATAGTGTATTATGCCAGGAATTTAAGAATTATAGTATTTTTTTTGTCGATGATGGAAGTTCGGATTCTACTGCAGGTATTGTTAAATCATATAATGATAGCAGGATTATCTATATATGGCAGCCTAATTCAGGCGTGAGTGCTGCTAGAAATAGGGCAATTAATGCTATCAGTGAAAGACAAGAAAGATATGATTATATAATGTTTATGGATGCTGATGACTGGCTTGAGAAGGGTGCGTTGAGCAAAATATTTATGGAATCATATGAACATGAGGAAGACTATATTTTTTTTAATTGGAATGAGTATCATTGTGTAGGCAATGAAATGCTGACTGTTCAACATAAAATTAGTGATTCCTTTTCTTCTGAAGTTTGTGTAGAAGATATTAAAAAACATTTTTTGAGATCGCGAACTGGAGGAAGCCCTTGGGGAAAACTTTTTAAGACGGAAATAATTAAGAATAATATTATTCGATTTGATGTAAATTTGCCTTATGCAGAGGATTATTTATTTAATTTAGAATATTTGAATCATGCTAATACTTGTTTTTATATTAATGAATATTTATATGGATACAATTGTTGTAATGAGGGCGGGAGAGCTAAAATACGAAGAAATTTAATTGATATTACTTCCCATGTTGAACAGCGAAAATATTCCTTATTTGGAAATAATAAACAATATAAGAGGATTATGGATGCCGAATTGATAGAGAGAACAGCTATTGGAATACTTAATCTCAAAAATTTTATGGATGATGAGATAGACAAAAGAGAAGAAATAGGAAAAGCGATAGGATTTTTATTAAAGCAAGAGATAGGCACCAAGGATATTCTTATATCTAGTTCTAGTTTAAAAGCTAAGTTTATATGTTTATTATTCTATGAGATGAATAAATGCTCAAAAAACATATTATTAGACAGATGAGAGGAATTTGCTTGAAAATATAATGAATTATAAAAACAAATTTATTAAGGATTTTTTGGTTATCCTATTAAGTAATGGGATAATTTTAATAAGCAATATATTTACAGGTCTGATTATTCCAAAACTTTTAGGTGTGAATAATTATGGTTATTATAAAATTTTTACTTTGTATTTGGGGTATGCTCCTTTATTCCATATTGGCTTTGTTGATGGAGTTCTGTTAAAGCATGGAGGTGAAAATTATAATATATTGAATCGAGAGAAATTTCGATTTAATACAAGATTTTTTTTCATTATGCAAACTAGTATTTCATTGATTATTGTAATAATGTCGTTATTGGTGCTTGGAGGCATTTATAAATTTATAGCTATTATGGTTGGAGTAGATATCTCAATTACTAATATATCTTCTTACTATCAATATATTTCTCAATGTACTATGCGTTTTAGAGAATTATCATTACGAAGATTTCTACAGTCATTTTTAAAGATATTATTAGTGGTCGTTTGCTATGTGCTATATAAAAAAAAGATATTGCTAGAATTAAGTAGCTATTATTACATTATAGCTTTAGTTTTAATTGATTTATTATTGTTGGTTTGGTATGTCTTTACCTATAGAGAAATAACATTTGGGAATGCTGAGCATTACAATAGTGCAAAGGAAAGAATAATAGAGTACTTTAAAAGTGGAATAATAGTAACAATTGCATTTCAGTTATCAAACTTAGTTTTCTCATTAGATAGGCAATTTGTATCACTACTATTTGATACTAATGTATATGGAACTTATTCATTTGCTTATAGTTTGGTTTCTATGGCCACTGTTATTATTAGTGCCATTTCATTGGTTTTATTTCCTACTTTAAAAAGAAAGTCGGAAGAAAGCATAGTTAGGGATTTTGCTGATAGCATTGCACTCATTTCGGGTTTAGTATTTCTTGCGCTTATTGGCTATTATCCGTTGTCTTCTTTTATTCGGTGGTATTTACCTAATTATGAGGATTCACTATTGTATTTAAGAATTGTTTTTCCGGGGCTAGCAATTTCAAGTTGTATTACTACGATTATTTTTACATATTATAAAGTTTTGAATAGACACTTGAAATATTTTAGGATTTGTTTATTCATTTTAGTTGTTTCTGCATTATTAAATGGATTGGCGTATTATATTTTTAAGACGCCTGCAGCGATATCTTGGGCTTCAATTATTACTTTAGGTATATGGTTTTTGATGGGGCAGGCATATTTCATAAGAAAATATAAAGTGAAGTGGATAAGTAATTTTATATACATGATACTTATGTCATTTGCTTTTTATTTTTCTAGCAAAGAATTATCTTTTTTTTCTTTACTAAAATATTTTGTTGCTTATGTAATAAGCACATTACTAATTCATTTTAAAACAATTAGAAGGATTGCTAGAATGATTGAAAAGTAATTTTTTGCGAATAGAGGATATATAGTAGGAAGTAAACCAAGTAGAAACTCCTAATGCATGGGGAGAAGCCAGACATTAGGAGTTTTTTGATGGCTAGAGGAGGATAATAAAATGAAAATAGCAGTAGCGGGAACAGGATATGTTGGACTGTCACTGGCAGTTCTTTTGTCACAGCACAATGAGGTGACAGCGGTTGATATCCTTGAGGAGAAGGTTGAGAAGTTAAATAACTGGATATCACCTATTCAGGATGAGTATATTGAGAAGTTTTTGAAGGAGCACGAGGAGAGGAAACTTAATTTTAAGGCCACAACAGATGGTGCGTTAGCTTATGCAGATGCTGATTATGTTATTATTGCAGCGCCTACAAACTATGATCCTGCCAAGAACTTTTTTGACTGTTCAGCGGTTGAGGCGGTAATTGACCTGGTTCTTAAGTCCAGCAAGACTGCTACAATGATCATCAAGTCTACAATTCCTGTAGGTTATACCAAGAAGGTAAGAGAGCAGTTTAAGACAGATAGAATTCTCTTTTCACCAGAGTTTCTGCGTGAGTCCAAGGCTCTTCATGACAATCTTTATCCTAGCAGAATTATTGTTGGATGTGATGATGCAAGCCGCGATAAGGCAGAAGTTTTTGCAAATCTCCTGGTAGAGGGCGCTGAGAAAGAGAACATCGATACTCTTTTCATGGGATTTACAGAGGCAGAGGCTGTTAAGCTTTTTGCTAATACATATCTTGCACTTAGAGTCAGCTATTTCAACGAACTTGATACATACGCAGAGCTCAAGGGCCTTGATACACAGAAGATCATTGAGGGTGTTTGCCTTGATCCCAGAATTGGAACACACTACAACAATCCTTCTTTTGGTTATGGCGGATATTGCCTGCCAAAGGATACCAAGCAGCTTCTTGCAAACTTCCAGGATGTGCCGGAGGATCTGATCAGGGCTATTGTTGAGAGTAACCGCACTCGTAAGGATCATATTGCAAATATGGTTTTGGAGAAGGCAGGCTACTACACAGAGTCTTCAATGTGGAATGCTGAGAAGGAGAGACCAATAACAGTAGGTGTTTATAGGCTTACTATGAAGTCCAATTCTGATAACTTCAGACAGAGTAGTATTCAGGGCGTTATGAAGAGGCTTAAGGCCAAGGGCGCAACTGTAATTATCTATGAGCCAACGCTTCCTGATGGAACTACTTTCTTTGGATCACTTGTTGTTAATGATATTGAGAAGTTCAAGAGTGGGTCAGACAGCATCATTGCTAACAGATATGACTCAGTTCTTGATGATGTTCAGGATAAGGTTTACACAAGAGATATCTTTAAGAGAGATTGATGGAATAAGTTTTAAGTGAAATTGAGAATCCCTGCTCGAAAGAGCAGGGATTGCTATATAGGGCTTTATGGCTTAATACCATTATCCTCTAGAAGTTTACGGAGGCGGGCGTTTTCATCAGCAAGGGTTGCGTTTTCATCAGTAAGGGCTGCGTTTTCATCAGTAAGCTCTTTTATCGTGGCTTCTCTTTTGGCCTGATAGCGGAGAAAATCATCACGTTCTCTGGCAATTTTGCGGATGTTCTCATCAGTGTTAGAGAGATATAGTGATTCAACAGCAGAAGACATGCATTCATTATTCTGTGCAATCATTTTAAGTTCCTCCCAGGTTTTGGATTTGAAGAGGCGAACCCACTTTGTTATGCCGTAGTCAATATCATCTTGTGTAGCGAGCTCTTCATGGATTAATTCTATCACAATAAGATTGAGCCTGTCAGTATAAAGGTAATTATCCTTGGCGTTTCGTAGCTGATAAGTTGCATAAAATTCAGGATGATTTTCAAATAGTGTAAAGTCAAGGAAGCCTACATGGTATACAGGAAGAACATTTTTGTAATCATCTCCGCGGTTGATGTTATCGTATTCACGGCAGATGTAGGCTACTGACCTGAACTGCCAGTTACCATAATTATTGAGCTGCATCTCGATGTTTATGATAGTGTCATTATTCAGAGTCAGCAGGATATCCATACGGTATTCTTTGTCGGCGATACTTACGCCGGGTTCAACAACATTTTTTATCTCAATGTCTGTAATTGAATCCTGTTCTAGGTGAAGTACCGATGAGAGAAGGCCTTTGAGAGCAAATTTGTTTTGCTGAAAGACTATTCTGAACATGTAGTCGTTGGTCATTCCGACTTCGACTGGGCCTGTGGCATTTAGGTAATCCGTTCCGGTAAATTCGTTAATGATTTTTGATTCTTGTTGCATTGGTAAATCCTTTCTTTATTTTTTCTACAATGCTTGCAAGCTGCTGTAGGAAAGTACTGGCGATTTGCCAGGTATGATGGCTTATTTGTCAACAGATCTGTTGACTGAAGGTTTAAGCCAGAATCTATGCTAGCACAAAATTTTTAAGATTTACCATCGAAATTTCTTAAGATTTTCTTAATGTTGATTTTTTTGCCTTCAGGTTGTCTAATATTACATAGACAAAAGCAATTGTGGGGATTATATGAATGAATATGCTGGAAAAGAGGATAAGGCAGGTTTTGCCAATTGTAATCATGCTTATCGTGATTGCGGTGCTGACTACGCAGTCTCCAAGTGAGACGATTAGTGTTTCGAGGGAATTGCAGGATTTGTGTAAGGGAATAATTCCAAATGCTTCAGGTAGATGGACTACAGATATGCACTGGTTCAGGTCACTTCTTCATTTGCCGTTGTATTTTGTGCTTGGGATTATAGCCGCTTTTTCTTTTCGCCAAGTGTGGGTATCCCTGGGAATCTGCAGTTTTATTGCATTGGCAGATGAAACGTTGAAAATCTTTCTTCCAACCAGAGAGTTTGAAGTGAGAGACATCATATTTGATGCCTTTGGATTTCTTGTAGGAATCGGGGTGGTCGTATTGTGCAGATGGCTAGGGGATAAGCGTAAGATATGTGAATAAGTGATATCGTAGGTGGTTACCTGCTACTATGAAGGAAGTGTAAGATTTCTTAATTATGATTTTGTGTTTAGTGAAATAGAGGGTATGTAAAAAAATAATCCCTGCTCGAAAGAGCAGGGATTGCTATATAGGGCTTTATGGTTTAATACCATTATCCTCTAGAAGTTTACGGAGGCGAGTAATCTCATCAGCAAGGGTTGCGTTTTCATCAGTAAGGGTTGCATTTTCATCAGCAAGAGTTGCATTTTCATCAGTAAGCTCTTTTATCGTGGCTTCTCTTTTTGCCTGATAGCGGAGAAAATCATCATGTTCTCTGGCGACTTTGCGGATGTTCTCATCAGTATTAGAGAGATATAGTGATTCAACAGCAGAAGACATGCATTCATTATTCTGTGCAACCATTTTAAGTTCCTCCCAGGTTTTGGATTTGAAGGCGCGATTTACGCTTTTGTCTGCAAGTAGTCATTGTTTGTTATGTTCTTTCTTTGTGAATTTCCTCGATAATTAACTATCGAATCGAGAAAATCGGCACACAAAATCTTGAGAAAAGCCGAAAAACGGCGTGAACTTCCTGAAGAAAGTTCCACTCAATGAAAAGTGAGGTGAAACTCGAGAAGGAAAACTCGTAAAAACCGCGTAAAATCGGCATTTTCTGGGCAAAAAAGCTTGCGTACAGCAAGAATGTGAATTTCCTCGATAATTAACTATCGAATCGAGAAAATCGGCACACAAAATCTTGAGAAAAGCCGAAAAACGG
>NZ_FMVS01000028.1 GCF_900102515.1 Butyrivibrio sp. INlla14 | reverse complement strand
ACTCCTCCAAGTGCGAGGATGCTCGGTCTTCTGATCATAACGATAGCACCGCCTATGGCAGAACGGGCAATCATCCTGATGCCATTTATCAGTCCTAGCCTGTATCCTGAGGTGGCATACACCATCCTGGTCATCATAGAAATTTGCATCTTCTATGACAGCATGGTTGACATTGAGCAGTTTTTTACATAGTGTATTAGCAGAAACCATCTGTGGGTACCTCCGGTATCTCTGAATGTTGTAGTTTAGTCGCTAATACATTACAGAAACACAGATGGTTTTTCAATTGTAAAAGTACATCAGAGGTTAGGCATAGTACCCACCTTTATGCCAGAAGCCTCTCATTAATTTGATATTTCCTTTCTAAAATTGTTGCTCGTCGTTATGTCATACTGCTTTTCTCAGATTGCGCTTGGCATTTTGTTGTGCTTATTCTCCTGAAATTGATACTTGGCAATAAGTTGTGCTTGCTCTCTTGAAATTGATGCTTGGCAATAAGTTGCGCTTGCTCTCTTGAAATTGATGCTTGGCAATAAGTTGCGCTTGCTCTCTTGAAATTGATACTTGGCAATAAGTTGCGCTTGCTCTCTTGAAATTGATGCTTGGCGTTGTGTTGGTATAATTTCCTTTTATATCCGCATAACCAGTGCCTATCAATATATAGATATTTTCTTTTCTGCACCACATATATTTTTACGTCTAGTTCTTCATTTCATTTTTCTAAGCAGTATGCTCAAAAATTGATTACTGCTCAATTATCAAAACAAGCAAAACTATAGTAAGACTCTGCAAATTAAAAGGATTTGTATGCAATTGTCTTACTGCCTGAATTGTCTATTTTTCTCCGCAGCGGTAAGAATCAAGCAAGCTTACGGCTAGTATGCAAAACACTAAAAAAATTTCGTAGTCCAAAATTCTCTGGCTTACTATAAAAATGAATAATTGGAAAATCTAGCAGTAACTCAGGAAATGAGCTACTGTAGTTTTGAATAAAACAGAATTCAAGACGTAATTCTCAGCTTTATTTCATCAAATAAATTAAAATTCAATACATACAAGCTAATACACAAAAGCTAATACATAAAAAGAACCGCATATTTATGCGGTTATTTTCAATCGGAGTGACGTGATTCGAACACGATTGAAATTTCTCAAAGCCCGCATGGAAAGGAGGTTTGACAACACCGACTGACCTCTTGGTCAAACAATAGGTCAAACAATTTTTTGCTTTCTCAGATACAGTATACGAAATAGTATAACTCCATATCTTCGATACCGATTTAAGTTTACAAGCCTATGATTACTGCTATAATTATGCTATTGGTGCTACCTAAACGGTCGCGGTTAGTCCTCTATCAGGGAGTACAAGCCCTGTTAATATAGAAACTCGCAAGAGAATACCTATAGGAGGAACCTGCCCTATGATAACCATGGAAGGCTTGATTGCAGTACTTGCGCTTTGCGCAACATTCTTCGGTCTCGGCTATTCCATAGGTCGGAATAGCAAGCATTAAAATAACCGCTCAGCCTCGAAAACTAGCGGTTATTTTAATAATCGTATAATTTCGGACTAGCCGTTGCTGTACGGGTAGTACCTTTTTGTATCTTGAATATAGCATTAATGCCGTCTTGTGTCAAAGAGTTTTCTGCTGGTTGTCAGCCTTAGCACCCAGTTAAGATGCCTTAAAGGTGCAGAAATAATTAAGTCCCCTGCCTGGACTACAACGTTTATCCCCATTGCCGGGCTTGATACCTGCAAATGGCATCTTATGTGGTGGAAAGCTTACCCTGCTCCATCTACAGCACAACTTTTTACGATGCTCTTACATCGGAAACATCTCTATTTCTGTCTTCATTATATCATTTATCTATCCCCACTTATCTGCATATTCAATAAGCTTAAGAAAATCGCTTATATCTTTAGATATCACATCATCCACGTTAGCCTTGAGCACATCTGGATATTGTGCATTATAAGCAGGTCTCATCAACTCATCATATGAGGCTTTTAATTTGTTTACCGTCTCTTTGTCTGAAAAATCTGTATTTATGATGTTGTCACGGATGTTTGCAATAAGATCCCGGTTTGTTGCAATATCTGTGCTTGCATACTCATTAGTTGATTTTCTTACTTCATTTGGCACATGAACCTCAATGCCAAAATATTTTCCGGATTCAGGATCATCATTAGTCTTAGTTTTCTTATTTGCCAGCATCCTTTCCTGAGTTCTGATCAGATTATTATTGTAGTCTTTCATAGCCTTGCTAATAGCTTTGGCCTGATCATCATTAAAGCCTTCGTAAGCACGGTTATCAACAACCTTCTGCGCTACTTCCATCTTTGCATAATCTCTGTAACTGAGATATCCATTCTTTAACTGACTTCCGACACCTGTTATCAAATCTCTTGCAGCAGATAACTCCTCATCATTAAAAGAAGCTCCGCCAATTTTATAAACACCTTCTGCATTTTTGCTTACCGGTATGTCTTTTTCATATAAAGCGCTTACAGGATGATTATTCCAGGAATCTCTCACTTTTTCTAATTCTTCAGCACCTAAAGCAGAAATAGACAAGGTAGCTGCCGTATCTGAGAAAGCAGTATTTATTTTAGATTTATCACTTAGTTTCTCGGCAACCGCGTTCTGTAAGCCACTGCTCTCATCCTTATTTACAGACTTTGTCTGCATCTCGTCACGCTGCAACTTTGCAGCATATATATCCTGACTAATATCTTTTACCTGTCTGTTCACTGAAGTAATATTGATTCCTGTCATAATCATCTACCTCCTTGTACATGATTTGTGAATATCACAAGGGTTTCTCTTTTTCCTTTCGGCATCAATCCTTTATCAGATAATACTAATTTCACCAATAGCATCATCTATGTCATGAATAGCGTTCTTCTTATATCTGACTGTCAACAGCGCTGCCCTTAACATCATTTGAAAGTAAGCTCAGCTTATTGAGGATATTCGTAATTTCAGAATTAACAGCATTCTGCGTATCCTCCATAGATGCACTCTCAGAAATAATAGTTCTCTGGGCATCCTCTGCTCCCATGCTGTCAGCTTCTGCACGTTCTCTTCTTGCAATAGCCCGTTTGGTATCAGCACTGGTTCTTTGGCTCTCTACTGCGTGTTCCTTGATATTCTCTATCATTTCCTGCTGCATAGCTTCTTTTTCGAGTTTCTTTGCTTCTTCCTTCTTCTCTTCTTTCTTCTTTTCGGCAGCTTCTTTGGCTTCTTCCTCGCGTTCCTTCTGCTCTTCGTCTACATGCTCAACCGCTTCCTGCGTCAAAAGAGCTATAGCCTCTTCGCCCGCTGCTTCCATAATATCTTCAGCTTCATCCTGAGCTTTCAGCATATCCTGTGACTTAGCTCGTTCTCTTTTCATATCTGCAAAGCCCTGAACATTTCCCATCTGCTGAGCTTTTGCCCTGTCTATATCAAGTGAATTCTGCTGATTCTTCGCAACATAGTATAAAGCCTGCTGCTGATACTCTGACATTTTGCTTTTTTCTTCATCAGATAAACCATCCTTGGAATTATTCATCTTAAAAGCAAGTTTTGAAAGCTCATTATTCTCTTCGCTGTCCAGATCAATTCCATATTGTTCCTGTAACTCTTTTAGCCTGGCATCATTCTCCATCGTATCAGCAGTCTTTTCGTTTATCACATCCTGAAGACGCTTTATCTCATCTTTAATGCCCTGCATCTGAGCATCCAGCTTCTTCTCGCCGCCAAAAGCATCGGAAACCACCTTGAGTGCCTGTTTTCTGGCTAGGCCCTGCCTCTGCTGGACAAGGCTTTCACCCTTCAGATTGGCACCTGATACTGAGGACAAATTGCCGCTCTTATGTGCAGTTTTACCTACCCCAGTAGTCGACTGGGCATTATTCTGATTTTGGAAAGGATTTATTTGAACATCCGTGTTCTGTTGTATCCTCATAAAGCACCTCCACTTATGGCAAAACTGATACTATCTTGTATCATGCATAATTATGTTCATCTATATGTATATCGGCAAAAATGATTCTTTATTAAAGCCTGAATAGCTCACTCTTTTTTATCAATATTTGACGGCAGAATTGATGACAGCACATCTGAATAATTTCCAGTACTCGTATACGTGCCACCAGCTCTTGCTGCGGCGTTTGTCATGGACTGCGCCTTGTCGTAAACCTTTGATGCAAAAGAGTTATAACCTGTAAATACACTCTTCAAAGTACTGATATCCGCCTTTTTAAGGGCGTCCTCATCAAGCTCAAGCTTATTATCAGCACCTACTGATATACCAGCACGCGCCAGAAGCCTTTCTGTAGACTTTGTGGTCTTGGTCATCCATGCAGCATTTCTTAAAACATCCTTGGTGTTTGAATTACCGGCACTCTCAATAGTTTTGTTGTAATTATCAACAAATGACTTTACAGCCTTGGTAATTGTATCCCAGTCATAATCTTCTTTTGTAGTCTCTTCGCCCGTCTTCTCATCTTTAGTCTTGATCTGTTTCTTTTCCCAAAGAGAGTCCTTCATAAGAGCACTTGCGGACTTTGCCAGAGTACCTGCTGCACTTCCCATGGAAGTAAGTTTTGCAGATGAATCCCTACCTGATGAAGCACCATCAGCCTTCTGCTTGGCATAATAGGCCTTAACAAGTTTCCCATAGGATCCATTCTTTATACTGGCGTAATCTGAGAGGTTTATTCCACCCATGATACCATTATTATTGCTGTTCCCTGAATTGATACTTAAACCAGCCAGGAATGAACTGGCATTTTGGTTATACGCGCTATAATCGTTATCAGCGCTGTCATAATAGTTACTCTGTGAATATCCTCTGATTGTTGACATCTATTCACCCTCCTTTGCTGTTTCCCGGAATCCATTCCCTTTATATGTGGTAATCAATATGCCTATATTTTTCAGGCAACGCTTTATCAAGTGGCAAGTTATTTAATTCCTTCGCCTGTGCTATTGCAGCGGCATCAGCTTCAGCAAGTGATTCATCTGATAGCGCCTCAAGATTCTCCTCGTTAAGTTCAGCCATGTCCTCTGCCATCTCTGCGAGCTCTTCAATCTGATCCTCAAGCTCATCCATGACCTCAGAAAGAATACCTTTATCCTTGTCAATACCAGTTGCCTCCTCGATCATTTCCTCACGACGCTCTTCCGGTGTCTTTGGAGCCATCTTCTCAGCTTCCTCAGCAATCTTTTCACCGCGTTCTCTGGCCTCATCCAGTATATGGAACATCTGAGAGTTGTTATACGAGGCTTTAGCTGCATCAATCTGGTCATCATACTGCTGGAACATATCAAGCTTCCTCTGGATATCCTCAAGAGAATTGGTTTTCATGTTCTTTAGGTTTTCCTTCTGCTTTTCAAAGAAGGCTATCTGATTATCACGCTTAGCCTGTCTTTCCATTCGATCCTGCGTTGCTTTGCTCATAGGTCTGTTAAGAAGATTTAACCCTTGCATGTTTATATTCATAGGCGTTCTCCAATATTCTCTGAAGTTCTTCAAACTGCTCCATCGTGAGATCAACGTGCTTTTCTTTGATAGGACTTGGATCTAATAGTTCCCTAAAAAATGCTTTAAGACCATCTGCCATAACCACCAGCCCCCTTCGTTATTATCAAACTACCTGTTCATTAGAGTTGAGCAGAGCACTTAGCGAAGTTCTTTTGAGCTTAGTGCGAGCCATGCAAGTTCACTTAGCGAGGTTCTTACGAGCTTAGTGAAGCTTGCTGATAATAATCCTCAAACAGCTTATTGGCTGCATTCATAGTCTCTTTGCATATTGCCGGAAGTTCACGTCCCCAGGTCTTAGTAGCCTGCTTGAATCCCTTTTCCATGGCTTTCTGCATCTCTTTCATCTTGTCGACATCATCTCCGGCAAGGGCTGCAGCAAAATCAAACAGTCTCTGGGATGTCTGCTTTACACCGTAGTATCCGTCTTCAGAAATATCTTTCTGTGCCTGCGCTCTTGTAGCCGCATCAACCTTGATATTTCCACCAGCAAGCTGTTGCCACATGCTGTTTCCTGTAGCCTTGCCATATGCACCTACCTGTCCCTGCAGAGTTTTCTGAACTATAGCCATCAGCTGGTTTCTCTGTTGTTCCTCTGCTGCTTTCATCTGCTGAACAATAGCTGCTCTGTCTGTAGCTGATTTCTTATAGATTGCCTTGGAATCATCCTCTTTGCTATTCTTCTCTGTGGCTGTCTTCTCATATACAGCGCCCTGCTGGTTTACCGCTGATTCCTTCTCTTCGTCTTTCTCATCGTTCTTTGCCCAGCTAGGCTCAGCATTATTAACGCCTGCATAGTTGTAGTTTCCATAGTTTGTGTTGATTCCGATACTCATAATGTAATACCACCTCCGTTTCACTTCGGATACAGTCTTACTAAGCTCGCAATGCTCGCTAAGTGCGACTAGCATCCTTTTATTAACATTTGTTAGCAGTATCCGTAAAAAAATAGTTTAAACTGTGGCATCAAATGATCCACCTGTTTCCACCGACATACTTTGCGATGATGTGGTGGTTACTGGCATATCCATTCCTCCAAGTGACAACGAAACTCCGCAGTCATATCCTCCAGCTAATGAGGCTTTTCCAGCGTTTTCCTTTTCCGATTGTAATCTGTCAAACAAGGCTTTCAGATATTTTAGGTCAGCTTTCAGAATGTCCCTTGCTTCATCCGATCTGTGTTTCACCTTAAGCTGCTCCAGATCTTCCGGTGTCATAGATCCTGAAAGAGCTTCTGCCATCTCATCCAGATCCTCATCAAGCTCAGCTGTTTCTTCTGCCATCTCCATCATATCCTCAGCAGCCATCTCCAGCTTTTCCATAAGAGCTTCAAACTCTTCCTGTTCCAGCTCTTTAATTTCTTCCTCAGAAGCCTCTTCATCAATGGTTTCTTCCGGCTCAAGCGGCATTTCTTCTTCACTTTCAATGCCTCTTTCTGCCCGTTCTTCCATCTTCAGATTCTTCTTTTTCTTGTCACAGGCACGCTGGACCATTTCCGCATGAAGTATAGCCCTTAGGATTTCTTCTTCATCATAGTCGCCGTTCTTTAGCTGCTTACGCAAAAGACCTATCTTCATCCTTATGCTCGTTGATACCTGTGCGGCTTTCCCTGATGTCTTTGCAGCGAGCACCTGCGACGAGACCTGCTTGAAACTGTATAGAGCTGCTTTTTTCTTTTTTCCGGTCTGCTTTGTCGGTTTACAGATTCCTATAGTTCCAACATGATTACCGTAGGCATCATAGAGTTTTTTTCTGTAATGCGTTGTATTTCCGCTTACATTTACTTCCCATCCGCCATTCACATGACCACCTCCTTACAGCCACATGATAATGCGCTCCCAGATATCCATATCTGTATGCTTTGGCAATTTGATTAGTCCGTCATGGATTTCGCTTGCATTAATCTCTGCCCATCCACCACCGCCGCCGATTCCGGGGATCTTATAATAGCCGCCTGATGAAATGTGAAACCATTCATCTGTTCCTTTTGCCTCAGGATATTGCTCCAACAGAGCCTTTCCATCCACGTAAATATAATCATCATCAAAATCTACTACGATTGATTTTTCCACATCTGTATAGATTTTCTGTACATTTCCTGTATAACAAATGCCACTTATCATTCCCAAATCATTGGTCCTATTATATGAATTGGCTTTAATGATTCCTACTGAAGCTACAACCAGAATCACTAATGCAACTGCACCAATAGATAGAATCTTTAGATTATAGGCTTTTCTGGCAACGATCCTTTCCAATCTTTTTTTCAGAATCTTATAGCTGTCATCCCACGCAAAAGACATTCCGCCCTCACAACCGAGCTTTTTCCTTGTATGCATCATATTCCTGGCACATCCTAAGATTGTCTCGCCATAATCACATGCATCAATTCCGCTTCTCTGGATTGTAACTGTGTCGCAGATGTCCTCAAGGTCTCTTTTCATATATCCTACGCAAAGATGCAGGAACAGATTAGGCCACAGCATAACTCGCAGAATATCATATGCAAGGAGTATCCAAAGATGTCCGAGCATAATGTGCGTCTCTTCATGCTTTATGACAACCCCGGCTTCATCTGATGAAATGCTTTCAGGGATAACAATTACAGGTCTTATGCATCCAGTGCAGAAAGATGCCAGTTCACCGGGGAACACCTTGATAACATATTTTGATCTATACTCTGCAGAATCATAAAGACGATTTACTGAATCTGAAAGTTTTTTCCTTCTCCACCAAAACCTGAAGCCAATTGCTAATATACCGATGACATAAACCATGCCAATCCATTTGTGACTTATACATAGGCTATGCCACCAAAGCATCAGATATAAACCAGCCTTAGTCTCAAAATACATATGAAGCTTCCCACAAAAAATAACGGGAATCAATAGACACCACAAAGCAGCCTTTCCAAAAACGCTCTTAGAAAACAGCGTGCTTCGCAGAATCATAATGATTCCCAAAACCAAAATCGATATGATTGCACAAAAACCAAGTATGGTCGCGAAATAGACACATACAAATTCTAAAAATCCATATAGCTTATTAAAGAATAACAGCATTCCCTGCATAACTGCTCCTTCGCTCATCCGTGAGACTCATTTATTCTTCTTAGCCTTAGCTATTAGGTTTTCCAGTTCCCTTATCTGTTCTTCAGATAGATTTTCTTTATCTAATAATGCAAATGCTGCTGAAAGCCTGTTGCCTTCAAAATAGCTTTCAACAAAAGCACTGCTCTTTGCCTTTTGGCACTCCTCTCTTCCTCTTGCAGCTGTATAGTGATAAACCCTGCTATCATCCGGATCCACGGTATATGTAAGCATTCCTTTTTTGCAAAGTCTGTTTATCAGGACTCTTACCATTCTCTGTGTCATCTTGGAAGACTTCGGAAGTCTGTCTGTTATCTCAGCAGATGTAAGGTCATGGCCGCATCTCCAAAGCACCTCCATGATCATCCATTCGCTTTCACTTGGAAGCATCTCTTCTCTTGGCATAATATACCTCCCGCATGTGCTTAATCAGATTATTTCTCTATTTATAGGATAACACATGAAATAACAAACATTAATTATAAACGCAAATTAATAAACATTTAAGATTTTAAGTCTTTATATCCAAGCTGTGATTAACTGAAATGCTTGCAGATACTTCTGAAGGAGTTGTGGGCGCTACTCTCTCATCGATGTGAGGAACACTGGTATTATAAGTTGATGCTGACTTAGTTTTAACTTCTACGCCGGCAACAGTAATCTGTTTTTCTTCGCCTTCACCAGGAATCTGAACATTTCCGGAAGCCTTTTCAGCAATCTGTTCCTGAAGCTGCTCGGCCTGCTCTCTTCTCTCAGCACGTTTCTTCTCGCGCTGCTTTTCAATACGTTCATTCTGCTTTTGTTCCTCAGTATCTGCTTTGGCTGCTTCGTTCATGTTGCTGTTAAGCTCAGATAACTGTGACATTTCCTGCTGACCTATTTCAGTAGCTTTTTTCTGTATGTGCTCCAGTTCTTCTTTCTTTTTTGTAACGTCTCCACCTCTACCGGAATCCAGCTTGATTTCTGCTTCCAGTACTCCGGCTTTTCCGTCCATCTGTGATTTTATTGCATGCTGAGCCTTAACCTGTTTCATGGAACTGCTGGCAGATATGAGTGATCTTGTCATTACATTTGATAAAGCCATTTGCCTACCTCCGTGTATTATGCTTCTATCCATAAAGTGTCTAAAAATATGTATAGTTATCCTTACAACTTATTTATCGGATAACAATCGTTAATAGTTAATAGTTGTTATCATTTTTTATTATTCTAAGTACAATGCTCTTATTTTTAGCACGTTAATATTTGTAAAAAAGCGTCCCCAAATGTCCCCAAAAATAACCCAAATGGCAACCAAATGGCACTTTTAAATTCAAATTACATTGCTTAAACTTAAAATGCGTAGAGTATTAGCTCTAATGCATTCTATTATAAAATACTGTTGTGGACGTCCCAATTTTGTCACAGTTTTGTCCCGACTTTGTCCTAACTTTGTCCATTGAAAACAATTCTACAGGAGCTAAAATAGTATAAGAAAAAGAATAAAATGTAGGCGTCTCAATCAGAGCAATCAGGAGTTTTTCCTGGTTGCTTTTTTATTTGTTTTTGCCAAATAAGCGTAACGTAAAAAATGTAAAACAAGCGAATGCGCCGTTCCGAGTTTTCGAGGTGTAATGGAGTTTGGGGCGTTACGCCCCAACAAGCAAAAAATGGCATTTGTCCCACAAATGCACTGCTTGCCACTTTTTTATAGCCCTCGTAGGGATTCTTGAGAAGCGGCGCCACTGCTGGGTTTAAAGGAGGTTTTGAATATATAATCAAGAAAAAGACAACCAACCAAAAAATGAGTATTTTCGAAGACATAAAAGAGAATATTACAACTCGCCAGGTAGCAGAAAGATATGGAATTGCGATTAATCGTAATGGTATGTGCAGGTGTCCGTTCCATAATGATAGGATTCCCAGTATGAAGATTGATAAGAACTTCTACTGTTTTGGTTGCGGCGAAAAAGGTGATGCCATAGATTTTGTCTCAAAGCATTTTGGACTTAGTCCCAAAGATGCTGCACTTAAAATTTGTGAAGACTTTGGTTTGAACGCAAGCACAAATTACCATGCTCCACCAAAATATACATCTCCTCCAAAATCAAACGAGCAGCTTTTTAGAGAAATTGAAAAGCATTGTTATCTTGTTTTATGTGATTACCTGCATCTGTTAGAAAAATGGAAAACTGAATATGCTCCCAAGGATGAAAACCATGAATGGCATCCTTACTTTTGCGAAGCTCTGAAGGAAATAGATCTGATTGAGAATCTTCTGGATACAATTCTCTACGGAAATATTTCTGACAGAGCTTTTTTAATTACAAATTATGGAAGGAAGGTAATAGATATTGAAAGACGAATGGAACAGCTTAGATGAAAACACAAAGAAGGCTCTGCTTAATGTAGCAAGGCAATTGGAATCTGCCAGTGATGAAGTTAACTGGTTTGATCAAAAAGCAAACAGAATTGATGAGGTGGAGTTCTGCTCATGGTTCATCAGAAGACATCCACTTAAATATGTTGGTGGAATCTTTTATGACATTGATGGAATTGTCAGCGAGGAAAAACTCAAAAAGGAAATAGTTGATATTCTGAAACCTTACGTAAAAACCAACATAGTAAAAAAGGCTAAGCAGGTTCTTGATGCCATACGCTATGAGGTCCTTTGCGATTCAATGCCAAAACATACAGACAGGGTTCATTTTAAGAACGGAACCTATTTTATTGATGGTGGATTCATCCCTGAAAAAGAATTCTGTTCAAACCGCTTGCCTATAAATTACAATCCAAATGCAAAAGAGCCTGTAAGGTGGCTTAAATTTCTTGATGAACTTCTTTTCCCTGAAGATATTGCTACTCTTCAAGAATTCATGGGATACATTTTTATCCCCACAACCAAAGCCCAGGCAATGCTCCTTCTTGTAGGTAGCGGTGGTGAAGGCAAGTCCAGAGTCGGTTTTGTCTGCAGAAATCTTCTTGGAAATAACATGACTGTATGCAGCGTTAATACACTGTCGAGCAACAGATTTGCTTTGGCGGATCAGGAAGGCATGCTCCTTATGATTGATGATGATATGAAGATGGAGGCTCTTTCCGATACCGGCATCATTAAAGCTGTGGTTACCATGGAAGATAAGATGAACCTTGAACGTAAGGGTCAGCAGAGCTACCAGGGCTACCTAAACGTCAGGATAATGGCTTTTGGTAATGGCTCTCTTAATTCTCTTTATGATAAGTCAGATGGATTCTACCGAAGACAGATAACTCTCCGGGTAAAAGAAAAATCTGAAAACAGGATTGATGACAGAAACCTTTCGGAAAAGCTCACATCAGAGACAGAGGGAATTGTCCTCTGGTGTCTTGAAGGATTAAAGAGGCTGATTGCCAATGAATTTCATTTCACAATAAGCGCGCGTACTGTTCAGAATCAAACAGAGCTTCGTAAGGATGAGGATAGCATCCTGGATTTCTTTGAATCAGAAGGATATATATCTTTCAAGGAAGAAGCCCTCTGTACAACAAAGGACTTGTATGAGGCCTATATGCTTTGGGCTAGCGAAAACCTTGTTAAGCCAAGATCTGAAAACTCATTTTCCAGAGAAGTCAAGCAACGTGCCTCTAAGCTTGGAATAACCTACCTCAAGAACGTATCCATAGATAGAAAGACAGCCAGAGGATACAAAGGCCTGTATGCCAATCATATCGTAGATAATGTGCCTTTTGAGAAGTTCAAAGGCGCATAAGGCATATAGGCATTGGTTTTTGAAGTTGCTCCTTATAAATCACAACAAAATATCTCAATCAAGTTGCAAATCATGTGCCTATGTGCCTAAGTCCAGTACGGAAAAGGGTTACATAGGCTTTTTATATGCCTTTAAAATGCCTTATGGAGCCTGATATATGATTCTAACCGAAAAGGATGCAAACCCAATTTCACAGCGTGATATCTTTGAGCAGATAAAAATACTAAGTTCCAAGAAGCTCCGATTGGAAACCGATGCCGACTATGCTACTATAAACTCAGTCGGTGTTGTTATCGAAGATTTGGAAAAACAGATTTTACAACTCAAGATCCAGGCTATCGAAAAAGAGCTTGGGAAAAAGATAACCACTGTCAAAAAGCCGAATATAACTTTATATTTAGTGTCTATCACAAAGGATGGCAAGAGAAAGCAGATATCAGCAACTTCTGTAGAAGCATTATATCAGAAGGTCATTGGTAGGATGCTCCCTGTCGCAGATACATACAACAGTACTGTCTCTGTACAGGATGTATTTAATCTCTTTTCAAAGCATAATCACACACCAATAGTTGATAATGATGGAGCTATTACCTATCCAACCAGCACTGCAAGGCGCAAGGACCAGTATTGGAACAAGTACTGGGCAGAGGATGTGATTTCTACTCTCCCCATACAGACTGTGATTTCCGGGGATATCATTGACGCCTTCAAAAGACTTACTGCAAGCAGGAAGTACAACGCAAGACAGATTGATCAGGCTAAGAGCGTGCTTAAGCAAACTTTTGACTATGCTATCTGGCAGAAGATAATAACAATCAATCCAGTTATTTCTCTTCCAAACAACATGTGTCCTAAGAAAGCCAAGAGCATGGATAAGAAGAAGGCAACTTCCAAGGACTGGCGCTATAGCCTAGAAAATCACCTGAAGGCACTTCCAAAGCAGACAGTTTACTCACTTGCCATAAGGTTCTGGCTTACATCAATGCAAAGAGTTGGTGAGTGGCTTGCAATCACTTGGGATGATGTTGATTTTGAAAAAGAGACACTAACAATAAAGCACTCATTATCTAAAAGAGAAGTTGATGGAAAACTTGTAGTAGTTGATGATGAACATTTAAAGGCCGATGAAGTGGCTAGAGAAATTCCACTGACAGATAAGGCACTTCACATATTGAAAGAGCTTTATCTTATCAATGGTCAAAAGAAATATGTTTTTAACAGTAAAGGTAATCTTCCTATCAGCACTAACCGCGTTAATGAGCATATTAAGATGTATTGCAGTGATATTGGCATAGAGCCTATGTCAACTCATGCACAGAGACGCGGAGCAATTCAAGAAGCATATTCTATGCAAATGGTTGAGGATCAGATAAGAGTAACCGCAGGACATGCAGACAGTACTATGACCAGATATTATAACAAGCAGAATAACAGAACACTGTCAAAAGAATGTCTCGAGGAACTTCTCGGCTGATCAGGTCAAACATTTGGTCAAACAAATTCTAAAAAAGGGCAAAGAAAAAGCCGCTAAACAAGCGGCTTTCCGGCAATCGGAGTGACGTGATTCGAACACGCGGCCCCTACCTCCCTAAGATAGTGCTCTACCAACTGAGCCACACCCCGATTCTTGCTAGTCCAAGTAACAAGTGTACTTGAATCAGCGACGTTTTTCATTATATAACGCAAGCAAAAATAAAGCAACCCTTATTTTTCAAAACTTGCCCATCATTGCTATCCCCATCACTGTTCTACAAGAAATACGCACTGTACTGCACATTTCTATCTACGATATATTCGCAGCTACATCCAGTGCAGTCTTAATCACATCTAGCGCAGCCAGATCGGTGTCAATTGTCCTGTCCCCCGTCTCCGCTACCACTATTTAGGATCATCTTCATGATAACCTGGACATTTTTAGCGCTGACCTTTTTGTAGTCGCAGCCGACATAATGCTCATTACCATTTCCCTGAAGGTAATTCATCACAGCATCTGCTGCCCTGTGGGACTGCAGGATATAGTCATTAAACACTGTACCAGCAATGTCACCATCTTCAATAGCTGCAATAGTTTCCGGAAGAGCATCAACTCCAACCACATAGATATCCTTGCCTGGAACAAGTTTTCCACTTTTAATTGCATCCACTGCTCCAAGGGCCATGGCATCATTGTTACATATAACAAGTTCCGGGATAAGTCCCTGAGAAAGTCCCTCCCTTACAAGAAGCTTGGAAGTTACCCTGTCCCAGTTTCCAACCTCATCCAAAAGACATTCCATCTCAACACCGGCATTCTTGATAGTCGAGACTGAATACATAGTTCTGTAGCCAGCATCAACATTCTCTGGAGCGCCCTCTATCATGAAATACTGAATTACTCCATCTCCATTTTTATCAAGTTCATCCAATCCAAGGTCCAGAACAAGTTCCCCCTGGTAAATGCCTGACTGTCTGGCATCGCACCCTACATAAGTAACATCAAAACCGTAATTTTCCCACCTGAGTTCCTCTTCTCCACTAGGCTCACGGTTGATATATACAAGTGGAATCCCGTTAGATACCGCTTTATCAGTGATAGCTCGGGCTACAGAGGAATTAACAGGATTGATTATAAGCGCATCAACTCCCTCGTCTATCAGCTTCTCAACTTGTGATAGCTGGATAGATTCGCTGTTAGCACTGCCATAAACTATTATATTATTCTTGGAAAATCCCTTAGAAACAAGGTAATTAACGAGTTCATTATTAAACAGAGTCATAAAATTATCAGAAATCTGATAAATACACACTCCCACCTTTGTTCCACTATATGAACTAAGGGTTACAGCTTCCTGCGGCTTTTCTTCTACTACTTGACTAGAACACCCCACTAGTAGGGAAAAAGCCAGGGCTGCCATAACCATATAGCAAACTAATTTTTTCTTCATTACAAAACGCCCCGCACTGCTTAAGCTAAAAAAACTAATTTTAGCAACGTATCTAATATTATCACAGATTATGAAAATATAGAAGATAATTTCCGACTATTCTCATTAGTACGGCTCTCATCAGCATTAGTATCCCACTGTCTGAGTCATACTCCAGCAATTATTTTGTACTTTCCAAATAGCCTTTTACCATCACTTGCTATTTTTGTGCAAGTGGTCGAGAACAGCCCATAATATCACCAGCGCAGCAATTCCTATAATTGCCAGATGCGTTGTCTTTATACTAAAAACCTTGTCATCTCTTTCTACAAGACTTTCTCCAATATCCTGGTAAAGCACGACCCCTGGACACATAATATCTGTGCTGATGGTAAGGACATCCGCGTCAGGAGAGGCGTCTTCAATAAGTTCACAGTTTCCCATATTGCTTGATAAAAAGAAATATGACCTACCCTCACCTATAAGATACAGTGGAATATCCATCTGTACATCGACATCAGAAGAAAGCGTTACTAAAGAATTCTCTTTATCATCAGATATTGTCTTGCTTGCTTTGACATCCAAATATATTCCTTCAGTCAGCTTTCCTATCTGCTCTTCATTTTTCTCTATTGCCTCGCTATATTGAGCCAGAAGCTGCTCATCATCCACCTCATCTGACACAACAAAATAGAAGGTGAGAAGCGCATTTTCACCTTCACTTATCCTTTCAAGTTCTTTTTGAGTAAAGCAGGATGTTACAACACTCGAATAGTCACCAAAGCGAAACTCTGGTGCTATAACCTCCATCTGACTGGAGGAATCAAGAACTATATTTACCGAACCTTCTCCATAAGAAATATTTGTCACCTGATGCATATGTAGCCCCCAGTGCTTTATTTTTCAATGCTGGTTGTGCCATCCTCATAGGTAATGACCCAGTAGCCTTTATCGCTACCGCAGTCCTCGTAATACTTCTTATCAACTACGCGCTTTTCACATTTTTCCTGGGCCTTAGCATCTTCTTTTCCAGTGCCTGACTGTTTCTTCTGATCTGCATCATCTTTTTCTGCCTGCTGCCCGGAAACCATTTCATCCTCCAGCTCCTGAGCACTAGAATCTATAGTCCCGGTAAGAGGAACACTCTCATCAATCCCAATTTCTGTAGTATCCAGCACACTAAGTGCCTTTGAAGTCTTGCTATTTCCAAAAGTCATCTCATCTCTTCTGATCACAACAGCTTCGTTATTTTCATCAATAACAACCATCGGAATCTGGCTGTCTCCTGCAACTGCCATCTCAAGCACGTCATGATAGGATGGAACATAGTTAAAGAGAAGCAGGTTCACCAAAAACAGCAAAAGCACCGATCCTGATATAGTTAATGAAATAAAAGCTAAACGTCTCATAAATCCTCCATGATAATTATTCAAAGCTCACCGAAAAGCTTCCAGTCTTTTCAAGCGGTCCTGCAGGGTAGCTATCATAGGTCTGCTTGTAGTAGCCCCCACCCTTTGCATCCTGCATCTCCGGATCAAAGACATACCATCGGTTTCCAAGTCTTACCTCTGTCCAGGAGTGTAGGGTCCTGCCTCCAAGTGCTGAAGTGACTGTTCCTACGCAAACTCTTGATTCATAGCCAAGGCCACTGGCCAGATAAGCAAAAGCTGCAGCATATCCATAGCAATTAGCCTTACCCGTTGAAAGAGCTTTTTCTGCATAATCCTCAGCCCAGTCGCCCGCAGGTATCTCCGTACTACGCTCATAAGATAATATCTCGGTAAGATAATCAAAAGTGCTCTGGAGCTTGTCCACTCTTCTCATATTCATTGTTGTACAATCATTTAAAAGAGCTGCAGACATAGCCATGAGGCTGGTGTTTGGCACGATGATAGTGCCATCAGCGCATTTCCACTTAACAGTTCCACCATCATGTACAAAATGTGCTCCCGGAGCATCAACTTCCGGTCCATATTCAAGAGCCTGGCTTTCAACCACAGAAACTATACTGTCTTTTAAATCCTGTGGCACACCGTGAAGAGCATACTCGCCTATAGAAACCACCGTGTCAGGGATGTAAGCCCCCGAAAGAGCCGGTGGAAAGCACAAAAGTTCTGTCATCTGCTTGTCATATAAACACCCGCTGTAAGAAGCATATATTGGATTATTTGCACTTACAGTAATAGCCTGAAGGTTGATCAGGTTTCTAAAAGCATTTGCTGTGATTTCATACACATCACTTCCTATGTGGATTGTAGTGATCTTATAGTTGCTTTTGAAAGTGGAAGAGTCAATGACTTCCCCGGCATCACCTGCAAAAGCCCTGCATGTAATTGTGTTGGCGCTTAAAAGAGCTACCGCCATAGCCAAAGATATAACTCTGGCAAACATACTTTTCATCATCATATCCCCGCAAAAAGATTAGTAGTCATTGGATACGCCCTTCATAGGGTTCGCATTTTTAGGAAGGTCCTGAGTACTAGCCTTGCCATTATCAGCATATGGCGGCCTTGTATTCATGATCTGGGAAATTGTTGCATAAGTTACATATTTCTGTATATCCTGCTCTACGCCGCCCTGCAGAGGATGCTTGCCATAACCGGCAATTCCATAGATTGCATCTGCGTATGCCTCGTGATTATCGCAGGCAATCTGGCAGTATTGCTGCTCCCAGGTATTTGCATTCATATGCACCCATTTAAGCGGAGGTGCCCCCGGATAATTCTGCTGTATCATGGCATCAAGGTAATCAAGGATAAGCCCCAGCGCTCTCGTTGCCCCTGCGCTAGTAAACTCATGTGCACAAAAGACTCCATAAGCAGTCCTGTATACTTTGCTGTTAGTGCTCTGCACTTCTTCCCTTGTCAGTTCTTTTCCCGCATTGCAGTATGCCTGGACTATTCCCGTTGCATAGGCTACCATCTGGATTTCATTTACCGGAGAAGCATTTGCATCCTTCTTATTGCTCTTCTTATTATTGTCACTGCTGTTAGCGGCCATTACCTGGTTGTAAATATTGGTCGCAAGCTGCTTGGCAACGCTTCTTGCCTCTGTCTCCTGGCGTCTGTTCATGCCTCCGTTACCATGGAGCTGTTCCGGAATAACTACCATTCCATCTTTCTTATCCTTGGTCAGCTGATAGGAAGGAACAATGTACTCATTGCTACTGCCCCAGGAGTGAGCGCCCCTAGTTATCTGCGTGTTAGCTACTCTGTTTTCTTTTAAACCATAAATCGCATAATGCTCAACCAGCTTGGCTGGATTAGCCCCATATGCAATTCGAAGATCATTGTAGTTCAGGAAATAGTAAAGCGGATTATATCCATACTTTGCCCCGTAATCCACGCCATTATACACAGTAGTGCCCTTGATAAGCGTATTATAGGTATCCTCTGATAAAGAAACCGTATCATCATAGGCTCTGCAGCTTATAGGAGAGTGCAAAAGAACTGCCACTGCCAAAACAAAACAGGTGATAACCTTACAAGATCCTTTAAGAAAACTACCAGACATAATAAAGCCTCCGTCACCATACCTGTGGTGAAGTGTTCTTGTGTTCTAAGAAAATTTTGTTTTTTCGCAACACAAAAAGTGCCAACAAGATTTCATACATTAATCTTATCGACACTTTTTCAAATTTATTTAACTCTAATTTTGTTTATTTCTTTTAATATTTATGACCATTATGATCATAACACACAGGATGATAAGGCTAAGCCTTGCTCCAGACGGAATTCCTTCATCTGAAGTTTCTGAACTTCGCACCCCGTGGGCTCTCTGCCCATCAATGCTCTCTGAGTTTCCGTCTCCATCCCTCTGTGCACCTAAAACCATCGGTTTATTATCTACAGTAGTTTTCTCCTGGTCCCTTACAAGAATACTTGTAACTGCTGATCCAGTGCTGTTGATTCCATTAGAATCTTCTCCTGATACAGGAACCAGTACAAGCTGGCCATTTACAAGACTGACATTATAAAACTTCTTGACACTATTGCCATTTTCATCAACTATGTCATAGCTTGTGATCTCATTAAGGGATGTTCCAGGACCTGTCTGGCTTCCCACAATCGTAGTTACCAATTTGTGGCCCTCTATAAGGCTTCCGGACGTTATATTGACCTTATCGTTTGTAAGAGTCTGCCCGTCATCGTTCTGGACTGTACTTCCAGCAGTTACAGTAATACTGCGTTTTGAAACCTCTGTCTTGTCACTTCCGCCCTTGGGATTCTTGCTGATCCCAGTATCTATAAGCTTGCCACTCTCATCCCAAATTCTGATATCGTCCAGTGAAATCTCTTTCCCACCGCTCAAAAATGGAATGCTATACAATCCTGGCTCTGTCACAGACAAATATGCACTGTCCACATTTACTTTATAAGTTGCTCCAGCAAAAGAAAAAACGGTGCCAGAAAGGGCGCTTTCACCTTCTGTCCTAAATGACATCCGCATCCCAAGCCTGTTTCCGTAAGGCCCATAGTCAAATTCCTGCAGAAGTTCTCCCGTTTCCTTGTCCAGAACCTCTATGACATATCCACCAATAATATGCTCCTGCCCGTCATACTCAAAAGGTTCTGCAAAGTTCTTGGTATAGATATTAAAACTATAATCAGACGAAACTGTCTCTTCTACAGGTTCTTCAATCGGATTCTCTCCAGGTTCCGGTTCTGTAGGCTCTGTGGGATTATCACCATACTGAGAATAAACCCTGCTTCTGATAACTCCGTCCACATGTACCCAAACATCAGCATTTGGCGCAGCAGTCGTGGTACTCTTTATAACATACCAGACTATGTAGTGCTTAGCCGGGTCAAACTCAGGCGCAACCTCCTGTATCTGTTCAAGCGTTGGCCTGGCCAAAAGACAAGTGGTCACTTCATTCTTTATAGTGTAGCCATCCTCATCCAGATTGTCCTCTTTATTTTCAAGATCTTGTCCTAATACTGTTCCAGTATATTTCACAGCATTATTAACTCTCATAGCATCAGAATAATTAGCAGAAGAATGTGGTGCCGGTTCATATGGAATCTCAGCATCTATACCACCTCGAATATAAAAACATACATCCTCTGTATATGGACCTGCGAAATATTCCTCGCTTTCACCAATTTCAATTATGATAGTCTTGCTCTCAGATATATCGATCTGATTCCCCTCATCAGATGTATCTGTAATAGCCTCATCAGCATGTTCTGATTCCAGATTTTCCTCTAAAGAAATCTCTGTAGTACTCTCATCATCTAAGCTTTCAAGATCCCCCTTCTCATACACGGCCTGTTCTGGTTCTTCCACAGATATTAAGGTCTGGTCATAATCACCGGCAAAAGAAATAACCCTACTGCTCCCCATTGCAGCTATCACAAGAAGTGATAACAAAACCCTCACCAGCGATATAAATTTCCTCCTCGACATCTAATTCACAACTCCCTAATCGTATTACCAAAATCTATAATCAACATACTCGAATATAATATCAAAAGAAAAATCATAGATTCAATCATATTCAAACTATTTTTTGATTTGTTTGAGATTTTTATGATACATATTTCATGGCATCGCTAACTGAAGAGACTCCAATTATCTCGATGCCTTCAAAGCTCTTTTTAAGCTTACTCTCCAGAGCCTTAGGAACGATCACAGTCTTAAATCCAAGCTTAAGAGCCTCTGAAACTCTGCTCTCAGCCATATTAACTGATCTGACCTCTCCAGATAGGCCGACTTCTCCAAAGGCCACCACATCATCGCTTATTGGCCTGTTCTTGAAGCTAGAGATGATTGCAAGGCAGATTCCAAGGTCAAGTGACGGCTCTGCCACCTTCATGCCACCAGCAAGGTTCACATAGGCGTCAAAATCCCCAAGCTGAAGGCCAATTCTCTTTTCCAATACAGCCATAAGGAGATTAACCCTGTTATAATCTGTGCCGTTAGCCTGTCTCCTTGGAAAGCCAAAATTAGTGTGAGATACAAGGGCCTGAACCTCTATAAGAATAGGCCTTGTTCCCTCTACAGAGCAGGTAACTATTGATCCACTTGCCCCCTCTGGTCTTCCATCTAACATAAACTCAGAAGGATTAGTCACCTCAACAAGCCCCTTTTCCTGCATCTCGAAAACTCCAATCTCGTTAGTGGAGCCAAAACGGTTCTTGACCGCTCTCAAGATTCTGTAGGAAGCATGCCTGTCACCCTCAAAATAAAGAACCGTATCAACCATATGCTCTAAGACTCTTGGGCCTGCTACCTGCCCTTCCTTGGTCACATGGCCCACTATGAAGATAGAAACATTCATGCTCTTGGCAATGCGCAAAAGAACTGACGTGGACTCTCTAACCTGTGACACGCTGCCAGGTGCTGATGAAACAGCCTCACTGTACATGGTCTGGATAGAATCGATTATAACAACCTCAGGCTTAGTGCGGGTTATAGCCTCCTCTACATTCGAAAGATTGGTCTCGCACATGAACTTAAGACTTTCAGAAAAATCCCCTATTCTATTGGCGCGAAGCTTGATCTGCCTAAGAGACTCCTCTCCTGATATATATAGAATGTCCTTTTTGTCACCAGAAAGATTGCCTGCCACCTGCAAAAGAAGTGTAGACTTACCAATACCCGGATCTCCGCCAACCAGAATAAGAGACCCTCTTACAAGGCCTCCTCCCAGTACTCTGTTAAGTTCACCAATATGAGTATCCGCCCTGTCTTCATCCTTCATGACTATCTGGGACAAAGAAACAGGTGCTGTATATTCTCCAGAAACTACAGATGCTGATTTGTTAGCCACAGCCTTGGCCGCAGGCTTAACTGTTTCCTCAACAAAGGTATTCCACTCTTTACATCCTGGGCACTGCCCCATCCATTTGGATGATTCATAGCCACA
Organism: Butyrivibrio sp. INlla14; assembly: GCF_900102515.1. Taxonomy (GTDB): domain Bacteria; phylum Bacillota; class Clostridia; order Lachnospirales; family Lachnospiraceae; genus Butyrivibrio. Next base: position 31,854 of record NZ_FMVS01000028.1, on the reverse strand, counting down.
GCTCTGGCAAAAGAAAACTGTCTTTATCTTAGTTGCCATTTTCCCTCCAATAAACTAAAAAGGACTTTCCGCAATAAGCGGAAAGCCCTAAACTAACTTAATTCTTATTTCTCAACTCTTACCTGAGCCTTTCCTCCAGAAAGCTCAACGCTGAGATTAAGCTTTCCCCCAAGGTTTGTGCTCATCTTACCGATACTGGTATTATTTACGAATACGCTGTACTCTGTGTTTTCAAGAAGTCCAAGTGTGATCTGGGCATCACTGTCGCCCTCTACACTAAACTCTACTCCCTTATCTGTTTCCTTAAATCCAAGAACCGCTGTTCCCGGAACAGATTCATAAACGAAATTCTCGTTGCTCTCAAGCTTTGTGATGTCCTTGAAAGTCTTGACCTTGAGCAAATCCCCGTTGTGCTCAAAATTCTCAACTTTCTGTTTCTCTGGAAGCTTGTAATTACCAAAGCTAATGCTTCCATCCTTCTCAGCTCGAAGAAGCTCCTCTACGACAGCCATAAATTACCTCCTAAGTGAAATCTGACTACTTCGAAAATATGTTGTCTGCATTTCTGCACCTTCATTATAAAGCATAAGGCCTATATATAAAATTAAATCTTTTTAAACTTTTTTTGATTTTTTAGCGGGCTTTTTGGTAGTAATCGCAGCCTTACTCTTCACCTTGCGAGTAGTCTTAGTAGTCTTTACATTGGCCTTTTTGACAGAGGTTCTGCCTTCTCCTGTTGTAAAAACAATCTTCTCGTCCTTGAGCGATACTGTAACATCGCTGTTAGCCTTAATGTTGCCCCTAAGAAGTTCTTCCGCCATAGCATCCTCAATAGTGGACTGTATAGCCCTCTTAAGAGGTCTTGCACCCATCTTGGCATCTGAATACTTGGTCACAAGGAACTTCTTAACTGCTGGAGTTATTGTGAGATCAATGCCCATCTGAGTCTTACATCTCTTGGCAAGATTCTGAGACAGAAGTGTAACAATATCCATCATCTCTTTTTCTGTGAGAGTGTGGAATACCATGATCTCATCTATACGGTTGATGAATTCAGGTTTAAAGAGCTTTTTAACCTCTTCCATTACTCCTGACTTCATGTCCTCGTAATCCTTCTTGGCATCCTGGCCTGCGCCAAATCCAAGTTTCTTGGGGTCTACAATCTTCTGGGCTCCAACATTTGAAGTCATGATAAGGATAGTATTCTTGAAGCTGACCTTTCTGCCCTTGGAGTCTGTGATATGGCCATCATCCAGCACCTGCAACAGTACGTTAAAGATATCAGGATGAGCCTTCTCAATCTCATCAAAAAGAATTACTGAATAAGGATGTCTTCTGACCTTCTCAGAAAGCTGTCCGCCATCGTCAAAACCAACATATCCTGGAGGTGATCCAATCATCTTGGATACGGAGTGACCTTCCATATATTCTGACATATCAACTCTTATAAGGGCATTCTCATCTCCGAACATTGCCTCCGCAAGAGCCTTGGAAAGCTCTGTCTTACCTACACCAGTAGGTCCCAAAAACAGGAAGGAACCAATAGGTCTGTTAGGATCCTGAAGTCCAACTCGTCCTCTTCTGATAGCCTTGGATACGGCCTTTACAGCATCTTCCTGTCCAATTACTCTCTTGTGGAGCACTGATTCAAGTTTAAGAAGCTTTTCAGTCTCCTTCTCAGCTATCTTCTTGACAGGGATTCTGGTCCATTCAGCCACTACTTCCGCAATGTCATTTTCATTAACTATAAAGCCCTGGCTCTGCTCCTTCTTTTTCTCAGCATTTTTGGCTCTGCCCAGCTTACTAAGAAGTGAATTCTGCTCCTTGTTAAGCTGTCCGGCCTTGTCAAAATCACTGTTCTTAAGAGCATCCTCAATTTCAATATCGAGATTTCTGATCTTATCCTCTATCTCTTTAACCTTGGGTGATACACCCATAGTGCGAAGTCTTACTGCACTGGCAGCCTCATCGATAAGGTCAATCGCCTTATCTGGAAGGTTTCTGTCATTGATATATCTCTCAGAAAGATCTACAGCGGCCTTGATGGCTTCCGGAGTAATTGTAACCTTGTGGTGTTCCTCGTATTTGCCAACAATACCCTTAAGAATCTCTGTAGCCTCTTCCTTGGTAGGTTCATCTACATTTACAGGCTGGAATCTACGCTCAAGTGCTGCGTCCTTCTCAACATATTTGCGGTACTCAGTGATGGTTGTGGCACCAATCATCTGGATCTCGCCTCTTGCAAGAGAAGGTTTAAGGATGTTGGAGGCATCAATAGCACCCTCAGCGCCACCGGCACCAATAAGGGTATGCATCTCATCTACAAAAAGAATAATATTGCCATCTTCAGATACTTCCTTGATAACCTTCTTGATTCTCTCCTCAAATTCTCCACGGTACTTGGAACCAGCGATCATTCCAGACAGGTCAAGAGTTACAAGTCTCTTATTCTGAACAGTAAGCGGCACATCGCCTGCAGCAATTCTCTGGGCAAGCCCCTCAACTACTGCAGTCTTACCTACACCGGGCTCACCTATAAGGCAAGGGTTATTCTTGGTTCGTCTTGAGAGAATCTGGATAACACGCTTGATCTCACGCTCTCTTCCGATTACAGGATCGAGCTTATTCTCAAGAGCAAGAGCTGTCATATCACGGCTGTACTGGGCCAGGATAGATGCCTTCTTGCCAGCCTTAGGAGCTGCCTTTCTGCCAAGGTCCTCTTTCACCAGATTGGGGTCTTCTCCCATTGCAGCAAGAGTCTCTGCATAAATCTTCTGAGCAGGAACATTGAGTGTGCTGATAAGTCTGACAGCTACGTTCTCCCCTTCCTTGATAAGAGCAAGGAGAATATGCTCTGTGCCTGTCTTGTCAGCGTGAAAACGCTCTGCCATCCTGTGGGCCTCCTCAAGAACCTTCTCAGCTCTTGGAGAAAAGCCGTCTTTATCAAGGGTACGAACGCTGCTGTCTGGAACGATAAGGTCTCTTATCATATCCATCATCCTGTTCTCATCGATTCCATTATCGATAAGAATTCTGGATGCGACACTTCCATCCTCAAGGATAAGTCCCATCAGGATGTGCTCAGTACCCACATAGTTAAGTTTAAGGCTTCTGGCTGTGCGCTTAGCAAGTTTAAGAGCGTCAGCCGCCATAACGGTAAACTGTGAATCCATTTGTTATTTCCTTTCTACAAATCTCCTCAGCAGCATAAGTGCAATCTATACTGCACTATCTTTCTGCCATTCATGAGTTACGCTCATAGTTATCGTAGAGCTTGTCCACCAGTCCATGAATATCCTCTCTGCCAATTCCCTTGCATATCGCTCTTGCAAGTACAACTGCCAGTTCAGACTGGGCTTCCTGCAGTGCCTGAAGCTTGTTGATATCAATGGCTATGATAGCCCCACGCCTTCTGTCTATCTTGACAAAGCCGTCCTGCTGCAAGATAGAGTAGGCCTTGTTGACAGTGTGCATATTGATACCAATTGTCTCCGCAAGCTGCCTTACGCTAGGAAGCTGCTCACCCTCACGAAACTGAGACGTGGCAATACCCAATATGATCTGGTTACATAGCTGAACATAGATAGCTTCATCACTATTAAAATCTATTTCTATGATCATAAAGCGCCTCCTTTTCTGTGATAACTTTAGTATAACAGATGCTACAGATATTTCAAGGGTGGCTAATCACTACTAAATATGCACAAAATCCCACAAATGCTTGTTTTCGTCTGCGCGCTGATTTGCCTGGATTCGTTCACAGATGAAGGTCTCCTTTCAGCGTTGTTCATAACAGTCGACCTCCATCTGCTCTCTCAACCTGCAAATCATGCTGCTCGTCCGAGAACTGCACATTTGTGGGATTTTGAGCAATGTTTTGTCTTTGTGAATCATATAAAAATCCCCAATCTTAGAAAAAAGAAGGAAGACAATCAGTATGTCTTCCTTCTTTTATGTGTTTTTATTACGCAGAACTGCGCAAGTTTTTAATCATCAAGATCAAGGAATTCGAACTCGAAGTCGTCATCATCCCCTACGAAGTTGCGGGCGCGGCGCTTTGGTGCCTCTTCCTTTGTCTCAGCTGCGCGGCGCTCCTCTGTGGATCTGCGAACTGGCCTGTCATCTTCCTGGGCTGGACGTCTTGATGGACGCTCAGCATCGCGATCATCTGCCACTCTCTTTGATGGGCGTACATAATCACGCTCCGCATTTCTCTCAGGTCTTCTTACAGGACGCTCATCAGCCTCTCCCTGAGGTCTTCTGGTAGGTCTTACTGTTCTCTCCTCAGCCTCTCTCTCAGGTCTTCTGGACGCTCTCTCTGGCTCTTCATTTCTGCTTCTAGGACGTCTGTCCTCATCAGAACCTCTGTCAGCTCTTCTAAGAGGTCTCTCCTCTTCATTTCTAGATGGGCGCTTGCGGTTTGTGCTGTAGCGGTCGTACTCTTCCTCTTCTTCCTCGTCCTCATAGTAGACTGAATCTCTGAGCCTGATGATAAGGAATACGATAACTGCTACAAGAATTGCTGCAAGAACTCCCAGGAAAATAGCTATTTTCTTGTAGTTATCACTCTGCTTGCGGAGATTGTTGACTGCATCTGCGCTCTGGGCTGCAGCGATAAGATCATCAACCTTTACTCTGTATCCGCCCTGTCCGCCTTCATCATATGCGTACAGATACCAGATACCTGAACCATCTTCCTCTGCTGAATAAACAAGAGAATACTTGCCATCTCCCTGAGTCTGGCTGGTAGTTGTAGCAGGCTGACTCTCACTCTGCTCCTGAGAAGCCTCTCCCTCTGCAGGAGTTTCTGCATTCTCAGCACCGGCATTATCGCCGCCTTCTGTATTCTCAGTAGTTTCTGTGTTCTCAGCAGGTGCTCCCTCAGAAATAGCTACAAGATCATTTCTGACAAAGCCTGTCTTGCCATCACCAAAAGTTATCTGATACCAAGTCTTGCCATCTGTTCCAGATGCCTCACCTGTAATTGTAACTGTCTGTCCCTTAGTTACCTTGCCTACTGAATCATAGGCTGTGCCTGCACCCTTACGGACGTTAACACTCTCAGATGTTACTGTAGCGCTCTTCTGCTCAGTTGCTGTAACCTGTGTCTCAGGAAGTGAAGCAGTTGAAGTTGTTGTGCTGGTGCTGGTACTTGTAGTTGTAGTATTAGAAGAACTGCTTGATCCGCCTGACTTGGAAACCAGGTCGCTTCTAACATATCCATATTCGCTCTTGTTGACGAAAATCTTATACCATACGTAACCTGAAGCATCTGTTGCCTCATCTACGATATCTACAACATCTCCGTTCTTGAGAGAAGAAACCTGCTTGGCAGTTGTGCTGGCAGATTCTCTAACCTTGACATTGTCGGATACAACCTTACCTGATGTAGTATAAGCCATGGATGTAACAGGTGTAGCAACAAATAAAGATACTGCAACGCCTGCAGCAAGCATAATGCCTGCTACTCTCTTTCCCAACTTATTCATATTCATACCTCCTTCGCGTCATCGATAGCCTTTCCTATATCATGACGCATGTACTTATTCTCGAAGCTGACCCACTCAGTCGCTTCGTATGCCTTGGCTCTGGCCTCGGCCAGCGTATCGCCCTTGGCAGTGATACCAAGAACTCGTCCGCCATTTGTCACTATGCCTTCCGGTGTGCTCTTAGTGCCTGCATGGAAGCAATAGTAACCGTCCTTGCCCTTGAAGTTCTCAAGGCCAGTGATGAGCTTGCCCTTCTCATAGCTTACAGGATAACCATCACTTGCGAGAACAACGCAAACCGCTGCCTTGTCCTCAAATTCAATATTGATGCTATCAAGTCTGCCATCAATGCATGCATTCATCACATCAATTATATCAGTTTTGAGTCTAGGAAGCACTACCTGAGCTTCAGGGTCTCCAAATCTTGCATTATACTCCAAAACCTTAGGTCCGTCAGGAGTCAGCATAAGTCCAAAGAAAATAACTCCCTTAAACTCTCTACCCTCTGCAGCCATAGCCTCTACAGTCTTGCCATAGATATGCTCTCTGCAGAATTTATCAACTTCCTCTGTGTAGAAAGGACTTGGTGAAAAATTACCCATGCCACCAGTATTAAGTCCAGTGTCCCCATCTCCTGCTCTCTTGTGGTCCTGGGCTGATGACATAAGCCTGTAGGTCTTACCATCTACAAAAGATAAAACAGAAACCTCTCTGCCTGTCATGAATTCTTCGATAACCATGTGATTACCAGCATCACCAAACTTCTTATCCTCCATGATCTCGCGAACGCCAGCCTTGGCCTCCTCAAGATTCTGGCAGATTAGAACGCCCTTACCAAGAGCAAGTCCGTCAGCCTTTAGCACTATAGGGAACTTGGCTGTTTCAAGGTATTCAAGAGCCTTGGCAGGATCATCAAAAGTCTCATAAGCAGCCGTAGGAATGCCATATTTTTTCATAAGATCCTTGGAAAAAGCCTTACTACCTTCAAGAATAGCTGCATTCTTGCGTGGTCCGAAAACTCTAAGCCCTGCTGCCTCAAAGGCATCAACGATGCCGCCTACAAGTGGATCATCCATGCCAATTATTGTCAGATCTATCTCTTTTTCCTTGGCAAAAGAGACAAGCTTGTCAAATTCCATTGGTGTGATAGGAACACACTCGCAAAGCTCAGCAATTCCGCCGTTTCCTGGAGCACAATAAATCTTATCTACCTGCTTACTTCTGGATACAGCCTCAGCAATTGCATGCTCACGGCCGCCTCCGCCAACTATCAAAACCTTCATACGCTCTTCCCTTCTGCACTTTCTATATTGTAATGTCAAAATTTATCACTTCACTATATTCAATCTGTCTATATGACTATTCATCACGCATGGAATCAATCATAATTCCAGTGATTCATACCCCTTTATCATTACCTTTCCACCTTCGACGCTCACTCTGTCGTTGGCAATAAGGTCAATGGCCATAGGAAGTATCTTCCACTCAGCCTGCTCCATTATCCTCTTCTGAAGAACCTCAGGAGTATCCCCTGGCTGTATCATCACAGGTTTCTGTAAGATAATTGGGCCTGTATCTGTTCCTTCATCCACAAAATGAACTGTAGCGCCGGAAACACGAACGCCTCTCTCTAAAGCCTTTTCATGGACCTTGAGCCCATAAAAACCTGTCCCGCAAAATGACGGAATAAGTGATGGATGAATATTGATGATCCTGTTAGAAAACTCCCTGACTACAATATCAGGGATCACCACAAGACATCCCGCCAGTACTACAAGGTCAGGAGAAGCATCCTTAAGAATCTGCAAAAGAGCTTCATTGAACTCTTCTCTATTTGCAAACTCCTTAGGGCTTTTTACAGCTGTAGGTATTCCTGCCTTCCTTGCTCTTTCTATGGCATAGGCCTTGGGGTTATTACTGTAAACCAGGCATATTTCAGTATTTGTTATCTTGCCCTGATCAATCCCATCAATTATTGCCTGTAAGTTAGTGCCGCCTCCGGACACAAGTACTGCAATTTTCATTTATTCGGTACCCTCATAAATGTATTCGCATGCACATTCCAATTTGACTTCGTCAAAGTGCATGCTCACATCTGAATCATATTCTCACGCCCTCATCAGCAAGTGATTCGGGCTGTTTTTTATAATAATTCTACGCCCTTTTCTCCTGCGGCGCACTTACCAACAACCCATGCCTTGTCGCCAGAAGCCTTGATAGCCTCAAGAGTCTTGTCAACATCAGCTGGATCAACAGCAAGAACCATACCAAGTCCCATGTTGTAGGTGTTGTACATCATATGCTCCTCAATCTGTCCCTTCTTTTGCATAAGAGTAAAGATTGGAGGAATGTCATAGCTGTTTTTCTCAACAACAGCCTTGATTCCGTCAGGAAGCATTCTGGGAATATTCTCATAGAAACCACCGCCAGTGATATGGCTGCAGCCTTTAACCTTAACTCCGGAATTCTTGATGGATTTCATCATCTTTACATAGATTCTTGTAGGTGTTAAAAGAGCTTCTCCCAGCGTTGTGCCAAGCTCATCATAGTATGTCTCAAGGCTCTCTTTAGTCATATCAAAGACCTTACGAACAAGAGAAAATCCATTACTGTGGACGCCTGTTGATGCAACGCCGATAAGGACGTCTCCGTCCTTGATGTTGCTGCCATCGATCATATCCTTACGATCAACTACGCCTACTGCAAATCCGGCTACATCATACTCATCCTCAGGCATAAGTCCTGGGTGCTCAGCAGTTTCTCCACCGATAAGTGCTGCATCAGACTGCTTGCAGCCCTCCGCAACTCCCTTAACGATTGCTGCAATCTTCTCAGGAATATTTTTGCCACAGGCAATATAATCAAGGAAAAATAATGGTTCGCCACCAGCACAGGCAACATCGTTAACACACATTGCAACTGCATCAATTCCGATAGTGTCATGCTTGTCAAGAAGGAACGCCAGCTTAATCTTGGTTCCAACTCCATCTGTACCAGATAAAAGAACCGGATCTTCCATTTCCTTTATCTTGCTAAGAGAAAAAGCTCCGGAGAATCCGCCAAGTCCGCCCAAAACCTCTGGCCTCATGGTACCCTTAACGTACTCCTTCATAAGCTCAACAGACTTGTAGCCTGCCTCAATGTCAACGCCTGCCTTCTTGTAATCCAGTGCCATAATTACTCCTCATTTCTTTATATATAAATTTTTATGATGAACCTAATGATATGCTGATAAGTGAATTGCTACATAACTATGTTATTATCGCAAATCACAAACAATCAATAATTCTTATAACCAACTTCCTGAAGATGCTTATCTTTTTCTACAACAGTGTCCTTCAGGGACTTGGTATACTCTTTTAACTTCTGCAATAATGCTGCATCACTTGTTGCCAAAATCTTGGCTGCCAGGATACCTGCGTTGGCTCCGCCATTTATTGCTACTGTTGCCACAGGAATACCTGTAGGCATCTGAACTATACTGTAAAGGGAATCTCGTCCACCAAGAGAGGTGGTGTGCATAGGAATGCCAATAACTGGCATAGGGAAAATTGCGGCGCACATTCCTGGCAGATGAGCAGCCATTCCTGCTCCTGCAATGATGACCTTGAAGCCTTTATCTTCTGCGGTCCTTGCGTACTCAAAAAATTCATCCGGTTCTCTATGGGCAGAAATAATCCTCATCTCGTAAGAAATGCCCAGTTCATCAAGAATGCCTGCCGCCTTGGCCATAACAGGCATATCTGAATCACTCCCCATCACAATTCCAACTTGTGCCATATTGCTCCTCCAAAATATCATTTTATCTTGTAGAACTAAATCTTTTGTATCATACCATACAGCAAAATATAGTTCTATATCATTTTCTTATTTTTTTAACTGAAACAGGCGGTAAGTTTCCAAAGTCACTTACCGCCTAATGTTATGGATCATTCATCCATTGGTTTATTCAGTTCTTCTGTTCCAGGAAGTACAAATCGGCCATCTCTTATGATAGTAGCTGTGCTTCCATCCTTAGACACAACAGTAATCTCTCCAAGTTCATCGTAAGGAATTGTAATGTCAGTGTGGCAACTAAAGTAAGCCTTATCTGGCTCTGTCTTTCTCTTTATGGAAATCTCGTTATCCCTAGCTATGATTGCCTTACCATCTGGATTGTAGGTCATAGTATCCTCTTCATAGGAATAGCAGGTATCACCCACTGCAAAGTGAGGGCCTGTCTTTTCTGCAATAAGGATAGGAAGCTTGTCTGCAATGTTGTACTTTCTTGCAACCACATATGCTGTAGTATTTGTTCCAATAGCAAACTCGCCAATAGGAAGAGTCTTGTGGTTGTAGAGGATATTGTCGCTGATATACTTCTTGCCCTCTTGCTGGTCATCAAAGTTAGTACAACCGTATTCTGTAATGCAGCCGTTTTCAAACTTAAGCTCAAGATTCTTGTAGAAAAGGCCATCAAGATAAACACCTGTAACATGAAGTGTGCCTTCAGTTCCAGCAAGAACTGGTGATGTGAATACTTCACCCACAGGGATATTAACATCTGCAACGCAGTTCTCAAAGTTAGTTTCCTTGGAGCTATCCTTAAGTTCATGGAGCATAACCTTCATATCGGTATGGTTGTCACCCATTCCCTTAACGATTACGTACTGGCCCTGATCCAGGCAGTCGATGATCTTCTGCTGGATAGTCTGATAGAGCTTGTAATCAAGTGTGTTTATCTTAACTGTTTCGTCAAAGATTGCCTTGAAGTTATCACCAATGTCAGGAACCGGGAATGCAATGATAGTAAAGCTTCTCTCCTTCATGATGATGTAGTTATTCATAATAAGGCTGTTCTGCACTCTGTATTCGCTGAGCATCTTCTGCTGAGCCTTGGACAGATGTACCGCATCTGCGTTAGCCTCAGGAGAAAATGGAATCTCTCCAAACACTTCTATTACTGCTGGTCCGCCAAAGAGACGAGCCTTATCCTTGTACATCTCACCTGCTGCCTTGGCTGCCTCAAGCTTTCTTGTCACGAAATTATTATCAAGGAAAAGAGCTACATCTTCCTTATGATCATACTCAAGCTGCTTGTTAGGATTTGCTCCATACATGCCAGATCTTCCAGTTGAACTTGTCATCTTGAAAATATTGTCAGGCTCAAGCACGATTGTAGACTTAAGTCCAATCTCTTCAAGGTTTGAGATAGCTTTTTTAACCATTCTCTCAAATCCAAGATTGTAGTGAAGTCCTGCTGTCTTCTTGATAGATATATCCTTGCCAGTCATGGCAAAGCCAATGCGATAGCCTTCTGTATAGGTTGTTGCAAGCTTGTCGATATCTTCCTGTGAAAGAGAATTAAGGTGTTCTGCGGTCTTAATCTCATTGTCAGTAATATACTCACCAAATCTGTACAGATATCTAATATCTGTAAGGTCAGCAGAAAGAACTATCTCACTTACAAAATTCCTGTCAGAATCCACCATTTCTGCAAAATTATGCTGCCTGAATTCCTCAGCGTAGTCACTTCCATACCAGTACAAGATCTTACGAACTTCATCATACTTAGGAAGCGCCTTGTTCTGATCAGCAGAAGCAAAGACTCCGTATACTTCTAAAAAGAGTTCTGTAGCCACAGCAAGATTAAAGATATTCTCCTTGTAAGCTGCTGTTATAAGGCCTCTAAGCTCATAGTAAAGAGCTGCCAGGAGTTTTCCAAACTCCTCACCGAATTCAGCTACTGCAAAGCTTGGATTTGCATAGCTCTTTTTATAGTTCTCAGGAAGGATATCTTCGTAAAGCTTTTTATTTCTATCCTTAAGTTCTTCTAATGTAGCCTTGTCAAAAGATCCATCTTTTATGAATCTATAGTTCTCATCTACCATGAGAAGGAAGTCTTTTACAAAATGGAAGTACTTGTCATACTTCTCATTTGAAAAGTGCTCATCCTCCATACTTGCAAGTCTCTCTACAGAAAGAGCATATCTCTCTGCAAGAACTTCATTTCCAGTTTCAAATTCATAAATTAGTTCTTCGTTGTTACTCATCAATTATTTTCCTTATCTATTTGTTACTATGTTACATTGTTGTTTTGTTTTTATCGAAAATAAAATTACAGGAAGTTCAGCACGATCAGAAATACTACAAATATTACTGCCAGTGAATTCAAGATAATTCCTATATTAGGAAAGAGTTTGAATATATCCTTCTCAAATCTGGACATAATACCAAGCACCAGACCTGCGACAGAAAAAATAGCCGCAACAAAAGCTGCTGCTGCATATTGCATAAGGGCCTGGCCTCCATTGTTATATGTAAAAACCACAGCCAGTATATATGTAGTTACAGAAATACACCCCAAGACGGCACTTAAAATGCCCTTCTCCGGGTGTCTGTTATCTGTAAACATGAATCTGTCTCTGACAGGTTCAAGACGCTTAATGTGAAGTTTGAATTTAGACTTCTTTTTTGACATAAAAAAAATTTACCATGCTTAGATGATTACTTTTTTCCTTGCTGAGAGGAGTTTGCCACCACTTATGATGAGGAGGACTCCTGTAGCGATGCCTGCTACGATTGAGATTACTCCAAATGCTATGTTAAGACCGCCTGTTGCACCTAATACTTTATATGTATGCTCGTCCATATTTCTTACTCCATTCATTTATATTTTTAAAAGAAAATACCTGCATGAATGCCGTTGCATTCTTATTTTGCTCCGTACTCTGCGTAGTACTCGTCGATTGCCTTCTTGATTTCTTTGTTGATAACAACTTCTCCATCGATAGGTCTGTTGTAGAGGTGCTCAACTACATCTTCCATTGTAACGATAGAAGCTGCGCTGAAGCCGTATTTCTCTTTGATCTCATCAAGGGCGCTCATATCTGAATCAAGGCCCTTCTCCTGTCTGTTAAGAGAAACCATAAGGCCAACGATATCGCAATCAGCCTGCTCCTGAATGATTGGCACTGTCTCCTCGATAGATTTACCTGATGTAGTTACATCCTCGATGATAAGAACTCTGTCTCCATCGCGAAGCTTTGTTCCAAGAAGGATTCCCTTGTCGCCGTGGTCCTTGATCTCTTTTCTGTTAGAGCAGTATCTGATCTCTCTTCCGTAGAGTTCGCTGATAGCAGCGCATGTTATTACTGAAAGGGGAATTCCCTTATATGCTGGTCCAAATAAAACATCGAACTCAAGGCCAAATGTATCATGGATTGCTCTTGCGTAGTATTCGCCAAGCTTACGCAGCTGTGAACCTGTCACATAAGCTCCTGCGTTCATAAAAAATGGAGACTTTCTGCCACTCTTGAGTGTGAATTCTCCAAACTTAAGGACATTGCTGTCCACCATAAACTCGATAAACTCTTCCTTGTACCTCTCCATACCCCTGACTCCTTTGTAAAATGAACTAAATGAATTGCTAATATCTCATAATTGTCCTGTCATAATATTTACAACATGCGCATATTATAACACCTCATAGTGACATATACAATTTGAATATGAAACTATTAAAACGCTTACAAATCTAATGAATTATCTGTCCCTTTGGGATATAATTAAGCATGTGGGATAGCCTATTTTTTTATAGGTAAAACAATATTTTATAGGAGGCAGTGTATGAAGAGGAAAAAGTTTTTGAAAGGAGTAGTTTCACTACTCATGGCACTGATGATGGTTCTTACGCTGAACGTTCCAGGCTCTATGGTTAAGGCCGCAGGCGTTTCTGCTACAATCAAGACCATTTATGATGTGCCTGCAGATCTTACAGGCAAGACAGTTATCATGCATACCAATGATATCCATGGTGCTATCAGCAAATATGCCTATATTGCATCTGTTAAGCAGAATCTCCAAAAGAGAGGCGCTGAGGTCATCCTTGCAGACGCAGGTGACTTTAGCCAGGGAACACCTTATGTTAGTACCAGCAAGGGTCTCAATGCTGTAACTATGATGAACGCAGCAGGTTACGATATTGTAACTCTTGGTAACCACGAATTTGACTTCGGCTATTACAAGCTTGTTTCTAATCTCTCTACAGCCAAGTTCAAGGTAGTCTGTGCAGATATTCTTGATGCATCAGGCAATCCTGTTTTCAATCCAAACTACATGTACACAACCAAGTCAGGTGTCAAAATTGGTTTCTTTGGAATGGAAACTCCTGAGACTCTTACAAAGGTAAATCCAGGTCTTATCCAGGGTCTTACATTCCTTAAAAAGGATGACCTTGCAAAATGTGCTCAGGCTCAGGCAGACACCCTTAAAGCTCAGGGCGCAGATATCGTTATCTGCCTTGCACACCTTGGAGTAGATGATGAGTCTGCACCAGATGGACACAGAAGTATTGATGTATACGCTAAGACAAAGGGCATCGATCTTATGCTTGATGGCCATTCACACACAGTTATGACTATGGGCCCCAAGAACGAGCCTGTTCAGTCAACTGGTACCAAGGTTGAGACAATCGGTCTTGTATTTATTGATAACGCTACCAAGAAGATCGAAGACAGATACCTTATAAATCTTGAAGGTCTTCAGGAAGAAGTAACTACAGCAGCCAAGTCAAACAAGATGTTCAAAGAAGTTGACAATACTTATGGTGCTGTATTTGCAAACTCAGACATTAAGCTCAATGGTGATCGTGATCCCGGAAACAGAACTGAGGAAACAAACCTTGGTGATCTTATCACAGATGCTATGCTCTGGAGCGTACTTAGAGCTCCTGGTGCTCTTACAGTAGACAAAGACCACGTTATCAGCATCACAAACGGCGGTGGTATCAGAGCTTCAATTGACGCAGGTGCTGTATCCATGAAGGATGTTAATACTGTTCTTCCTTTTGGCAACACAGTAGCTGTTGTTTACGTAACTGGTGAAGAACTCCTTGAGGCTCTTGAAGCTTCAACCTATTGCACACCTAAGGCAATCGGCGGTTTCCCACAGGTATCAGGAATCAAATTCACAGTAAACACAACAAAGTCCTTTGCTCAGGGTCCTGCTTATCCTGGTTCAACCTATTACAAACCAGCTTCTATAAACCGTGTTTCTATTGATTCCATCAACGGACAGCCATTCGACAAGACTGCAACCTATGCAGTTGTAACTAACAACTTCTGCGCAGCTGGTGGCGATACTTACTTCGTATTCAAGAATGCAAGTGCTCAGTTCGACACAGGTATTCCTCTTGATGAAGCTGTTATGGATTACGTAAAAGAGACACTTGGCGGCAGGATCACATCTGAAGCCTATGGCTCAACAAACGGAAACATCACAATTATCAAGTAAGTAATCGAAAGGCCGGAATATTCGCTATCAATGTGAATATCCCGGCTTATTTATTGTCTTATTTATTCTTATCAGTATTTATCTGCTATAATGCATCTTTACTTCAGCGCATCTGCAATATCTTTTTTCATATCAAGCGCTGCTGCCCTTGCAGCCTCACCGACCTTACCGTCAGCAAATTCCTTGTAGTTATCGCTCTTCCATGCTGCAATTATTCCGCGGGAAGAATTAACGATTGCTCCAAGGCCGTCCTTGTTAAAGAAGTTCACAAGGTCTTTGCCCTTGCCTCCCTGAGCTCCATAGCCAGGAACCAGGATGTATGCATGTGGCATGATGTCTCTTAAAATCTTGCCCATTTCAGGATAAGTTGCGCCAACAACAGCACCAACATTACTATAGGAACCATCCATTGATTCAAGGCCCCATTTCTCAACCTGCTCACCTACATGCTCGTAAAGTGGTCTGCCATCTATTAGTCTGTCCTGAAACTCTCCACTTGATGGATTAGATGTCTTAACAAGTACAAAAATTCCCTTGTCCTCTTTGTTACAAACTGAAATAAAAGGCTTAACTCCGTCAGATCCAAGATATGGATTTACTGTGGCAAAATCTTCCTCAAAGCCTCTAAATACCTTGCCTCCAATCTCTACTCCGCCAAGATGTCCTACCGCATAGGACTCAGAGGTTGAGCCAATGTCGCCTCTTTTTATATCTCCAATTACGTAAAGTCCCTTTTCTCTGGCATAGTCTACAGTCTTCTTAAATGTGATAAGGCCTGGAATTCCAAGTTCCTCATACATAGCAATCTGTGGCTTAACAGCAGGAACGATATCATAAATATTATCGATGATCTCTTTATTAAATTCCCAGAAGGCATCAGCTGCGCCTTCAAGATTCTCCCCTTTTTCACCAAAGCTCTTATTTAAAATCCTGTCAGGAATAAATGAAAGCTTGGGATCAAGTCCCACAACAATAGGTGCCCCAGTGTCAACAATCTTGTCTACCAATTTGGATATCATAAACTTTTCCCTTCCCTGTACGTATTACTACTTATTTCTGCCTGCTCTTGCGACGAAGAAATCATCTATCGCGCCAGTTAGCTTTTCCTTGGACATGGATTTTAAAAGGTACTTCTCAGGCTTAAGAGAAACTACCTTCATAACACTTTCCTTGTCGTCCTTGGCTGTAAGGAAAATAACGGGTAAATGCTTAAGATCCTGATTATTCCTGATCTCTTTTAGCACATCAGGGCCACTCATTACTGGCATCTCATAGTCCAAAAGGATCAGATCAACCGTGTTCTGTGCAAGAAACGAAAGCGCTATCTTGCCAGAACTAGCCATATATACTCTGTACTTGACAGAAAGCCAGGTCTTCATCATTCTGAGCATGGCTCCGTCATCGTCGATTATAAGAATCTTCTTTTTGAGGTTCTCATCCACCGCACTATAATCAACAACAGTATCCAGCTGCTCAGCCAGCATCTTAACATCCAGCGGTCTAAGATAAGTCTCCTGAATCTTCTCTTTGGCAATATAGGTAATACCAAGGCTCAGTTCCTCGTTGTTACCAATAAGGTACAAAAGAAATCTCTCTGAATCGATAGCTTCATTGAGATACTTGAGCACATCAGCATCGTCTATCGTTATATCACCAAGATATAAAAGATAAATAGACGGACGATTCTCTATTGCTTTTATAAGATCTGATCTGGGAGACACACACTCAACCTGGTAGTCTTCCTTCTCAAGACCCTTTGCTATAGCTGTGATCATAAAGCTTTTCTGATTACCTATCAGTAATACTCGCTTATCCATAGTTTTCCCCTTTGATAATGGCGCTATTATTAAAGTACATTCAAAAGACCATCTCTGTCAACAGCCGCAAGAAGCCTTTTGATCTCGGCATGTTTTTCTTTATACTGATCAGGGATCCTGTATTCATCAAGCATTTTCATAATATCATCTGCGCTGTCAAAAAATGATCCGGAGATAAATTCCTTCATTGAACTATAGGCTCCTTCAAGTTCTTCGGGGTCAATTTCCTCTTTTCCCGAATCATCTTCCATTGCCAGAATTTCAAGCTTAGATAAATAACTTCTATACAGGTCCAAAAGCTGCGGCGTAAGATCATGGATCTCATCAACCATGTTATCATTGCCGCATTTTTCCAGGTATTCTGCCTTGTCTCCAAGGTCCACAGCACCAATTGCCCTGGCTGAGCTCTTAAGTCCATGAACATATATAGTGTAATTCTTTATGTCTCCCTCTTTTTCATAGCGTTCAATAAGGCCTGCCCTCTCATTTATGGCCATTCTAAAATCCTTCATTACATTTCTAGCCGCATCAGCAGAGCCGCATCTTTCAACAGCCATCTCAAGGTCAACACCATTTATCTTTAGAAGCTCCTGCATAGCCTCTTTTTCCGTCTCATTTATATCATCAGCATCAGAGACAAAGTCCTTATCCCCAGGTTTAATAACCTTGTCCTGTGGCAGATACATGAGGATCATCTCCTCTAACTTACTAGGATCCACAGGCTTGGACATGTAGTTATCAAAGCCTTCCTGATAGTACATTTCTCTGGAGCCTGAAATAGCATTGGCAGTAAGAGCTATTACAGGAGTATCTATGCTTGCATTATCACTCATCTCCTTCATGGCATGGAAAGTCTGGATTCCATCCATTTCAGGCATTCTGTGATCCAGGAAAATAATATCGTACTTATTTTCTTTTACCATATCTATAGCATCAAAACCGCTGATAGCAGTATCTATCTGGATCTTGGTCTTCTTAAGGAGGCCTTCTATCACTGTAAGATTAGTCTTGGTATCATCAACCACCAGAATCTTGGCTTTGGGAGCATGGAAACTCTCATGGTAGGTCTCCGCATCTCTTATGGCATCTCTGTAGCTGTCGCTGAAATTGCCGATAGGCTCTGGATCCACAACTCTTTGCTTAAGGTCAAAAGAGAAAACGCTTCCCTTTCCATATTCACTCTGAGCGTGAAGCTTACTTTCCATCATGCCAAGCAGGCTGTTAACAATATTGATTCCAAGGCCAGTACCCTCAATAGTCCTGTTTCTCTTTTCATCTATTCTCTCAAAGGCCTCTGAGAGTTTGTCCATATCCTCTTCTTTTATGCCAATGCCGGTATCTGTTACCTTGATCTTCAAAAGAATATAATCATCTTCAAGGTCAATCTCATCGTAGTTATTCTCATCATGAGGCACTTTCTCGTAGTCAACATCAAGGGTAACGCTTCCCTTTTCAGTGTACTTAATAGCATTGGTAAGGATGTTAAGTATACACTGCTTGATCCTGACCTCATCTCCATACAGGACATGCGGAATATTGTCATTCACATTAACGATGAGCTGAAGATTCTTTTCCTTAGCCCTCATAGATGCCATGTTTACAAGATCATTTATCACCGACCTAAGCTCATATTCAACAGGAATGATCTCCATCTTGCCCGCTTCAATCTTGGAGAAATCAAGCACATCATTTATCAGAGCCAAAAGAGTTTTGCCGGAGCCCTGAATATCTCTTGCATATTCGAGGATTGATTCATCCTTACTCTCTCTAAGGATCATCTCATCAAAGCCAAGAACCGCATTTATAGGGGTTCTGATCTCGTGAGAAATATTTGAAAGGAACCTTGACTTAGCCTCATTAGCAGATTTCTCAATTTCAAGCTGATCCTCTATGTTCTGCCTTGTCTTAACAAGGGCTATGTATTCCATGAGCCTGTAAAAGGTCAGATCCACGGCATGATACAGATCTTCTATTTCATCATTGGTATTTATTTCAAGGGCATGTACTTCTGCCACTTTTGCATTTATGTCATCATCTTCTGAATTATAAATATCAGACACTGCCTTGGACAAATCCCTTATTGGCGTCGCTATTCGCCGTTGAGCATAGCGGTTTACAAATACCGACAGTGGAATGACAATAATAGAAATAAGCATGGCAAGCTTTAGACTAAACTGCGCGTTTCTAAAGCCAACATCCACAGAGTATTTCTTTTCCATTTCCATGGACTGCTGACCTTCTATTGCAAGCTTAACGCTGACCTTGCTCTCCAGGATTCCTGCATTTGTAACATGACTAAAATCCTCTATCGCAGGAGGAATCTGCATTCCAGAATCTACAGCATACTTCATGGTAGGTACTAAAGTGTTTGATGCTATTTCCGCTGAAACACCAAGGACAATAGCTTCAAACACTACTATCCTAAGTATTACTCGCTCAATCTTAGACTTTCTGTTAAGTTCATATTTTTCGTCTTCTGTAAGCTGATCCTCTGGTATATAATATTTGCCATTATTTAAAAGTCTCTTATTGCTGGAAGGCGCATATTTATAGTAAAAATGCGCTATAAAGCAGGATGTAAAGCATCCCGGGAGCTCATTTAGAAAACAGAAGGTTATCAGTTTGGGATTTATAGCATCAAAACCTTTCCCTGCTAACAGCCAGAGCACCGTACTCCAGAATACTCCTGTCAAAAACTGCAGAATAACAGCAGTCATAACTGTGGTATACCATTTTTGGAAAACTTTCTTCCTGGCCAGAGCATCAGTCACAATGACTACTACAAGATATATAAATGTAAGATATGAGAAACTGCTATAGGAAAAAGATCTATGAAAAAAGATTATAAGCACAGCCATCATTCCTGGCACTGCCCCACCAAAGGCAGCTGACAGGATGATAGGGATGTACTTAAGTACATAAACAAGACCGGCAACCATGTTGCCTTCATGGGGGATTCTGCCAATCCCCCAGTTATACATTATCGATGCAATTGCCGTAAGTGATACGATAGCTGTATTTACAGCTATTCTCTGCGGCTCGTCATAGGCTCCTAAAAATGCAAAATGTCCAAACTTTTTCTTATTGTTCATTAATTGTGCCTCATAAGAAGACAAGAAAAAATGCATTCCTGCAACACTTAGTTACATGTGACCATCTCTATGCATAGAAAACTTATCCATCGGATAGTTTTCAAGATTTTCTAGTATTTTTCTATCATCAGCCTTAGACAAGAGCTGTTCTCTGGCTTTGGTGATCTCATTGATACTCCTGTGTTTGGAAGGTCCGCCGACACATCCTCCAGGGCAAACCATTCCTTCTATAAAATCTTCTGGAAGCTTACCAAACTTAAGAAGTGTAAGGGCTTTCTTACATTCAAGGCCTCCATGCGCCGCAAGGAGCTTGATGTTCTCAGTATCAATTCCCCTCTCCTGCATGCACTCAATAACTGCCTTGGCTACACCGCCGCTTCCAGCGAATCGCTTTCCAAAGATTGAAGATTCCTGGTAATTGTCTGGAACAGGCTCAAACTTCACATCCTTAGATCTCATGAGAGCCCTTAGTTCTCCGTAGGTCACTACGAAATCCGCATTGTCTTTTACCGATTTATCCTGAGCCTCGGCCTTTTTAGCTATGCAAGGTCCTACAAAAACAGTAACACAGCCTGGTCTTGTAAGCTTTAGATACCTTGATATAGCACACATAGGTGAAATAGTTGAAGACATGTTGTTCTCATACTGCTCAGGGAAGTGCTTTTTAAGCATTCCAATGAATGCAGGACAGCAGGAAGTTGTCATCTTCTTGCCTTCATTGTAAGCCTCAGCCCACTCCAAAGCCTCGTAGGCAGCGGTCATATCTCCGCCAAGTCCTACTTCTATCATGTCTGCAAACCCGAGCTTTTTAAGGCCTTCTCTTATGGATGCCATAGAAATGTCTTCTCCAAACTGCCCCTCAGTTGCAGGTGCACACATGGCGATTACTTCCTTGCCAGCTTTGATTTCTTTGATAATGTCTACCAGGAAGGTCTTGCTACCAATAGCTCCAAATGGGCAGCTGTGTATGCAATGTCCACACTGTATGCATTTATCTTCATCAATCTTGCAATAGCCGTACTGGTCATAGGTTATGGCACCTACCGGACAAGCCTTTTTGCAAGGTCTCTCGAGATGCACGATTGCCGTATATGGACAGGCTGCAGCGCACTTTCCACATTCCTTGCACTTGGCAGGATCAATGTGCATATGGGTATCACCGGGTGTAATAGCGCCAAATTCGCAGGAATTAAGGCAAGCCTTACCCATGCAGAATCTGCAGTTATCAGTAACAGAATAAGCTGAGATTGGACATTCATCACAGGCCGGATCTATTACCTGCACAATATTGGTTGAATCAGGATTGTAGGTAGGATTCTTGGCCATGGCCAGATTGATCCTCTGCCTTACAATCTCTCTTTCCTTGTAAATGCAGCACCTGTACTCAGGCTTGGGACCTGGGATTGTCTTAAGAACAAGCTGCTCTATGTGTTCCTGGTCGTTATGTCCCTCCCACTCAAGGCGACAGACCTCTTCCATTATCTTATGTTTAAAGCTAACAATACTTTCGTCGTTGTTTACCATATATACCCCCTATATCGTTTGACTTCGGTATTTTAGTTACTCTTTTGCTTTATAAGGTTATGATCCTGGCAAAATCAAGATCTTTGGTCTCTCTTGTAAAAATAGTTAGTGACCCCTTGCCCTGTTTGTCCCTGATATGGGGAATGAGCCTTAGCTTCATATCCCTCTCTATTCCCTCAAAGGGCTCATCCATGATAAGAACGTCACTTGGTATGGCCAGAGCTCGTATTATGGCTACAATTCTGCGTTCTTGTTTATATAGATTTCTTGCTGGAACAAATAACCTGTCCTCTGGAAGGAACAGCGAAAGCTCCTCAGCCACCGTCTGCCTGAATATTTTCTTGCTGACCATAGCTATATTGGTGACAGCATCAAGGCTTTCAACCAGTCTATCCTCCTGAAAAACAACTCCTGCATTTATGAAAGGATACTTGTAATCTCCTAAAAGACCTACCTTTCCGCCATCTGGCTGCTCAAGTTTTAGTATAAGACGCATGAGAGTCGTCTTACCGCTGCCCTCAGGCCCAGTTATTACATAGGAATGCTCATCTTCTATGTTCAAGCTAAAGTTCTCAAGAACCTTCTTCTCCCCATAGTTCTTGGAAACATCTTTAATTTCGATTATCAAAACTCTTTTCCTGCCTCTTCAAAATTATGTCCTGTAATAAGTAATTCACGTGATCAAGAAGTATCATTTTGCTTCATGCACAGGATTTAAGACCTGAACATATTCCTGATCTTCTCAAAAGCCATTGGAATATAAATATATCTGATTATATTCCCAGTTGGCATGCGGTAAACCCTCGCAAGTTCCAATAACTCTTTCATATATAATTTCTCCTCCCGTTAGTCTATCTGTACTGAGATTTCAATCCACTAAGTGCTGGCTAAATCCCTTGTTTATCATGTTTGCAAGGTATCCCGCTCCAAATCCGTTGTCGATGTTTACCACGCTCACGCCACTTGCACAGGAATTAAGCATAGACAAAAGAGCTGCCAATCCGCCAAAGGCTGCCCCATATCCCACACTTGTAGGCACTGCAATGACAGGACAGTCCGCAAGACCTCCAACTACGCTGGCAAGAGCCCCTTCCATTCCGGCAATGGCGATGATAGCATTGGCACTCATGATCTCATCCATGGCCTTATTGTCAAGAAGTCTGTGGATTCCTGAAACCCCCACATCATAGAGCCTTACAACCTTATTCCCCAGTATTTCTGCTGTTTTGGCAGCCTCTTCTGCCACAGGAATATCGCTGGTTCCACCAGTTGCAACAACTATCTTGCCAATTCCAGTTCCTGGCTCTATCTGCTGCCCGGCTATTCCAATCCTTGAGAGCTTGTCATAGCTAAACTCAAGATCATCTGCTTTATTAGCTAAAAAGAAGTCCGCTGCCTCAGGATACATTCTGGTTATCAAAACACTCTTTTGCCCATTATCAATAAGCTTCTCGGAAATCTTAAGAATCTGCTCAGGAGTCTTACCCTGTCCAAAAATAACTTCAGATGTGCCCTGCCTTAATCCTCTGTGGATATCTGGTCTTGCAAAGCCCATATCCTCAAAGGGAGCCTTCTTAAGTTCTAAAACCGCATCCTGTATTGTTGTATTTCCATCCCTGACGGACTGTAGTAACTTTTCTATATCTTTTTCTTCCATGCCATCCTCAAAATGTAAAAAATGTGTATAATGTTATTTGGTCTTATGCATAATCATACTTAATATCATTTTATCATAAATCCAGCCAATTCCCCTTGGGATATATCTGAAAATTCTATAAATAGGCGGAGTTGCGCACATAAAAGAATTAAGTGTTTTTATAACAAATGGAGATAACTATGAATATACATCTATGCAAAGGGGATGAAACCCTGGATCAGGCACTTGAGTACATAAACGAACACGATGCAGAAGGCCGCAAATATACCTTCGACAAGGAAGCTGACCGCTGCTACATAGGAGATGAGGCCTTTATAAACGCGCCAGTACTTATCAATTTCAAGAATCAGTACTGGGCTCTACACATTGTGGAATAAGACAATCTGCATATATATTCTCTTTGTGGTTAAAGAGTGGATAAAAGAAATTAAAACAAGAGAATGAAACTAGAAAGTGAACTCACATGAACAGCATAAAGAAATTTTTTAAAGACTATTTTTCACAAAAAGATTTTGTTAAACGCCTTATCATCATGAACATCGGCGTTTTTCTTATGGGCTTTTTCCTGTCATTTCTGATAGAGGTGAACCTTGGAACTGACCCCTGCACCTTTATGAACCTTACCTTATCACGATTCCTTGGCTTAAGCTTTGGAAACTGGCAGCTTCTTTTAAACAGCTGTCTTTTCATCCTGGTGATTCTCTTTGGAAGAAAGCTTATTGGTTTTGGAACCATTGCAAATATGGTATTTATCGGATACATCGCAGACTTCTTCTGTATGGTCTGGGGAAAAACTATTCCTGAACATGTATTCAAAGAATTTCCTTCAAGAGCTATTGTCTTTGGAATAGCACTGGCAATGTTCATCTTTGCTGTTTCTCTGTACATAAACGCCAACATGGGCGTAGCACCCTACGATGCCATCCCACAGATCATTTCAGAAAGGGTCTTAAAGAAGGTTCCCTTTGCAGTTATAAGGATTGCCTTTGATTTTACTGCAATCATAATCGGAATAATCTTCGGTGGCATTCCCAACATTGGCATGATACTCATGGCCCTCTTCCTCGGCCCAGTAATAACCCTTGTAGGCAAATTCCTCAACAAACACGTATTCCACCTGTAAGCCTCCGCTCCGCCCCGCTTAATAAGCGTGGCACTCATTCAGAAAGTTTTTTTCGTCGGCTCCAGTTCGGATATTCATGGGTTCCTGACAGATGCATAAGAATTCTACGGTTCAGAACTCGCCCCAGGGCAGCGCTTGCGAAGCGTCCAGTTTCCTATGCGAGTCTTAGATGGCAAATGCAATTTTCTAATGTTTCCACAGCAGTTTTTCCCGCGCGTGCGAAGCGTTGTCTGAAGCAGGACGGGGCTAGTTATCTTAATAAGAAAATGCCATTTGGCGCATCGCGCCATAAAGAAATACGACATCAACTTCTTCAAGCTCGCTTGAGAGGATTGATGTCGCATTTCTTGTATACGCCCGCATTGCGGGCTATGGCATTTTCTATTGTAATGTTCTTTTCCGTCCTGCAAGTTTACGCTGCAGCATGCGCATTGAAAGAAAAACTGCGGAAACATCTAAGAAAATCTGCATTTGTCAGTGACGAGCACTACGGGAACTGGCGTGAGTAAAAAGCTGCCCCTTGGCGCTCGAACATGTTGAACCGAAGCAGAATTCTTATGTACTGTCAGGAGCCTCATGAATAATTCCTCCTATGCACAGACGAAAAAAACTTCCATGAATATCGCTTCCCGCTTAATAAGCGGCTCGGAGCGGTATTTATCTAACCAGTATTACTGGATTGGTGTAAGCATTGAGAACATGGCATCTGTCTGGTCGTCGATAAAGCTTGTTGTTCCGATAGCCATCATGTAATTGCCCTTCTGGATGTTAACCATCTTGCAGAAATAGCCTAAGCCCTGAACCTCACCTGTGACCTTGAGAACTGTGTGGTTTTCTCCTGCGATTTCTTCCTCTGTGATCTCAGTCTTTACATTTTCAATTCCCTGACCCTCAAGCGCCTGAATAACTGATGGCATGCTCATTGTAATAACTGCCTTCTCATCAAAGAAAGCATTAGCAAGCATTACATTCTGCTGAACAGTTACATTTACAGTGTTACCAGTTTCGTTGTAACCAAGAGCAACGATCTGAGCATCTCCGCTCTCAAGTGCCTTGGCAACAGCCTTGTTATCTGTCTCTGAAAGAACATCTGTAGCATATCCGTAAACTGTTGAAAGCATCTCTTCATCAGCGAACTGATATCCGTCCTCAAGAGCGATCTGAAGTCCAAAGTACTCGTTTGTGTAGTTAGTTCCGTCTACCTTACCAAGTGCTGGAATTGCGTTTTCTTCAAGGTCAGCCTCAAGTGCCTCTGCGTCCTCTACTACCTCATCAGCCTGAGCCTCAACTGAATCCTCTGAGCTTGCTGCATCAGCGCTCTCTGTAGTCTCCTCTGTTGTAGCCTCTACAGTAGCTTCTACAGAAGCCTCCTGTGTTGTTGCATCTGCAGTGTTAGCGGAAGTACATGCTACAGCTGAAAATGCGATTGTCATTGCCATAAGAGCAACAATGATTTTCTTCTTCATAATATTCTCCTTTTTCATAAACATATTGTTCTATTTTTTGGTGACAAAGCCATGACCCCAAAAATAAAACGACAAAAGCTAGATTACCAAAACAAAAAGATAAATGCAACCACAAATACAGTATCCATCACATTTTGCACAATCTTTTGCTTTTGGAACCATCTAAAAAGAATACAATAAAATAATAGAAATGTTGCAAATATTTACTATATTAACGAAATTATATATAGAGCAGTTTTCATGCCGCTTTTGGGAACAACAATTTACGGAATATTGATATTTACTATGCTGAAATAAATTTTCATAAAATTTTAATGATTTATCAAGGCAAAGTATGTTTACTTTTTCTATCGTTGTTATATAATAAACGCATTAAATGAAATTTTGTTCTAAAGATTAACGGTTGAGGGGCCATTACTAATCTTTATTAGTCGTTTCATTTAATAATTTCTTATGAGATGGAGGAAACAGAATAATGAGAAGTTCCGCTAAGGCAAAAAGAGGCATGAGCCAGGGCTGCATCGAAATCATGTCAGACGTAATCAAGGCAAAGGAGCAGAACCTATCATATGGCAAGTTCAAGGCTCTTGACATGTTAGGAGCCGGCAGCATGCAGGACGAAGGTTACGAATCAGAGTACCAGGTGTACACGGACAACATCGTTCGCAAGAAGGAGCACACTGAGACCAAGAAGGCCGTTGCTTTCGTTAAGGTCAGAGCATAAATCTAGTTTTACAACTGAATATTGATGATAAAAGCTCATGGATTTCACTGAATCCATGAGCTTTTTTACAAAATATTGCTAAACAGAGGCTCTATTACTTCTGCACGCTGATCCTGTCATCACCAGCAAGATAACGAAGAAGAGCCTGTCTGGCATGGTCCTTGTCAGTGGCCTCAACGCTTACAGTAAACTGATAGGTGTGAAGCTTGAGTTCTTCTTCCTGACTTCTCCTCTCAGCTTCCTCAAGAGATTTCTCCTTGGTATCTTCACTAGTCATCTCCATGATGTCAGCTACTGCGAATTTCCTAAACAGTTCCTTGTGAGCCTGATCAGTCAGGAACTTATCTATCAGCATCAGGGTATTTCCAAGATTGAGATATTCACCGTGAAGAAACTTCTCCATGTCCATAAGGTCAGTTTCTGTCTTGATCCTCTCCTCGTCCCATTCAAGCTCTTTATTCATCATCTCCCTACTCTGACCTTCATGGTTCTTTTGCCAGTCAAGGAGATACCACTTCCATATCTGAAATCTCTTACTGTTAACATCCTCATCACTAAGTTCAGCCATCTTCTGGCAGGCATGTCTTACGCCTCTAGAAACAAGGTCATCTGTAGTATTCTCTACCTCATAGGTTCTCTCACTTACAACAGACTTCTTCGCATCATTGAGAATCTTAAGTCCCATATTGCCATCCACAGCCTTCTCCATCAAAAGAGAATAGTCTCCCTGGCGCGCAATAACAACAGGCCTCTCAGAGAGTATAGTGTCCCTAAACTCTTTAAAGGTCTTAAGTGCGTCATCATATTGGATGTACTTGAAGGTTTTGCTCATTATTTCTCCAATTTCAAAAATTATTTACGGTAGAGCTCTAGCTTTTTGAAATCATCAATTCTGCAAGGCCTTCCGTAGAAGTACCCCATAAGGTCAGAAACGGGATACTGTCTGGCTATTTGAGCCGTTTCCTCGTCCTCAATTCCTGTAAAGCAGGTTCTGATATGCAATCTATGCGTAAATGAGGTAATAGTCTCAATAACATATTTATTGGTCATATTCTTGTCTATACCATCAGTAAGCGCAGGTACAATGTTCACAAGATCTATAGGAAGGTGCCTGACATAATCAAGTGAAGCAAAATCTGTAACATCAAGTCCTATCCTGACTCCACAGGATTTAAGGAACTCAACCTGGCTCTTTAAATGTTCCATGCTAAGCTGTCTGCTACTCTGAGTTAATTCTAGACAAAGTCCTGTAGCAGGGTACCCTGTCTTCCTTAATATGTCAATGAGCGTCGTTCTAAACTCAGACCTTTCAAGTTGCATAAAGGCCAGATTAACGCACAAATAGAAATCTTTTTTATTCATTCTGATCTCAAGGCAGTCTTTTAAGGCATTTTCAAGGATCCAGTTTCCCAGATTGTAAAAGACCTGGTCCTGTTCAAGCCATGGCACAAACTCCGAGGGAGATACCGCACCAAATGGCTCTTTTTGCCATCTGACAAACACTTCCATCCCCACAAGTCTGCCGTCGACAGAGGAAACAATAGGCTGATACTCCAGATAAAAACCGTCCATGCCGTTAATAACACTGTTTCTAACTGCGTCCACAAGATCAATGTTGCTCTTTTTGTTATCAAGCTCATCATTGTGGAAAATGATAAGGTTTCCATGCCTTTGAGTCTTTGAAAATTCAAGAGCATACTTGGCACTTGTGTAAATTGAATGTTCGTCTACCTCAAAGTCAGCGGCCAGAATAACTCCGCCTCCAATCTCAGCTCCCACCTTCTTGCCGTTTATAGCAAGCGCCTCTCTCGTAAAGGCTCTCATGACCCCATAGAATTTTTTTATCTCATCTATGTCCATGGTGTCCGTGATAACAGCCAGAGTGGTTCCTTCACCTCTATACACCTTGCCTCTGTCAGCACATTCTGCTATGAGCTTTTTGGCAGTAGCTCTTAATATATTGTTACCTATCGAATATCCATAACGCCTGTTGATATCACCAAAATCTATGAAGGTGATCATGAGGATGGCATATATCTTTTTCTGAAGCTTTAGTTGCCTCATGTGATTAAGCATCTCATAGTGGTTTGGTAAAAGAGTTATGGGGTCGTTGTTATCCACAATTCCCTTGTTGATTATTGAGCAGGCATAAAACACCGGCTTACCCGCATAGTCTTTTATCACAACCCCTCTGCAGGAGCACACCACGTACTCCCCATTCTTATTCTTGGCTCTGTACTCTATATTAGGGTTAACCTTTTTTCCGGCATATACAGCCGTCAGGTATTCATTGTAATTTTCCCTGTCGTCAGGATGGATGCGGTTATCCCACACTGTCGACGCATTGTAAACATACTCCCCAGTAAGACCAAAATAATCCACAGCATTTAATGACCATCTGGAAATATTCTTTTCCATGTCATAAACGAACACATACCGGCTTCTGGAAGTTACCGCAAAGGTGTCAAAAATCCTGTTAATAGTATCGTATGATCCTCCAGCCATAGCTCTCCTCTTTTGTCATTCCCCCAAAATCATTCCATTATGTCTTTGGCTGTGACGCTTCCCGTCCCGCTCTCCTGCGCGCGTCTTGCCTTTAACAGCCTCTTGTTATAGTACATGGCATCATCTGCCTTTTTAACAACATCCTCAAGCTTGGAGCCATCCTCAGGACATCTTGCATAGCCTGCACTGATGGACACCTTTAAAGTGATATCTCCGATTACCACATCTCTAGCCACATTCTGCCTCATACGGGCAATCACACCCTCGTAGAATTTCTTGTCATGAGTTCCGTGAATAACAACTACAAACTCATCTCCGCCTATTCTGAAGGCTCTATCCTTCTCTCTTATGCTGTTCTGGAGTCTCTTGGCTGTAATATTAAGGAGCCCATCTCCAGTCTCATGTCCGTAGGTATCGTTGACCTTCTTGAAATCATTAAGATCCATATAGATAATGCCGTAAGGAAGCTTTTTCTTGGACAGTTCCTCCATATGCTCATGGTAGCTTCTTGGGTTATAAAGATTTGTAAGGGCATCTCTGTAGGATAAAACCTCAAGTTCCTTGGCATTGGCCTTCATGTTCATATAAGCATACATGAAAAGAGCTGACAAAGCGCTGATAATAAGGGCAATCAGAAGGACGATAACAACCTCGTAAATCTTCATCCAGGAATTTATAGGGGCAATATCCAATGTCCAAAAGTCGCCGCCCACGGTACTGATCATGGAGCCTACAGGAGCAGCCAAATTTTTGTCAGAACGCTCTACAATTACCCTATTCTCGCCTGTTATGGTATTATTCCCCACAAGTTTAAAGTCATAGCCTTCTTCTGCAAGGCCCTTGAGATTAACATCTGACATAAAAAGAGACTGATCTACAGTAACAGTAGCAAATCCCCAGAAAGAACCATCTCTTAAAAAGACAGGTCTGGTGATGATAATACTTTCTTTTCCATCATTCAAAGTCGCAGGAGCTATGATAACAGCCACCTGGCTCATCTTACTGTAATCTGCATAGACACCAAATCTGGAATCATTAAAAAAATTAGTTCCCACATCAAGACTTGATTCTCTTGGGAAAACATTGCTTACAATTCCGTCCTTGGCAAGAGAGATATCCACAATATCCAGATAATCATCGAAGAGAGCTTCTGAGATCGTATTAAATTCGGTCTCAGTAATTTCTCCATTACTTCCTTGTATCTGGATTTCGTAAACTCTTGTTATATATTCTCTGTTGTTAATTTCAGCTTCTATCCTGTCCGCAATAGAGTCCGCTATAAAAGACGCCCTTTCCTTGCGTGAATTGGACGTACTGATCAGATAGAAAGCCGCAATGGCAGTTGTGATAATAAGTGTGATGACAAAAGTAATTAAACTAAAAGATATGCTTTTTTTCTTTGACATTTTACCCTCTGACACGCTTACGCAAACAACTAAATGACAATTTTTGAGCCATATATAGTTATTATATCACACTTTAAGTTAGAAAGCCGACAAGGGAATATCAAGTCAAAGCTTAATTATGGTAAATCCTATACAGATCAAAATCATTATGCTCTATTCCATAGACTCCGAGATATTCCATCCCCAGATTATAGTTAATACAATCATTTTCCGTAACCGGCCAATTGTTTAAAGTATATAAGAACCATGCATTGTCATAATCGCTTGATAGATCGAAGTCTTCAACATATATCAGCCTGTCTTCCGGGAAATAAAACTTATACACAAATCCCATAGCTCTATAATTGTATATAACATAATCATTCTCACCGAGATTATCCTCAAAAAACTCCATAGTCTTGTCGGTATATGAGCTCTTGTATTCCTGTCTGAAGCATTCCTTGTACTGAACAGCACCGCTAAAAAGCATAAACAGCACAAACAAAATAACTAGATATTTTGCTTTACTCTTCAGTTTATCAGCACATACAATTCCGACGTATGTTGCAAGCAGGCCCAAGGCCGGTAAGACATACTGATCACGGTAAATAGGCGATTTTGTAAGAGAGATCAAAACTCCGGAAACAGTTGTCGCTGTAGGAACAAGCATACATAATATCGCAAATCTGATTCCTTTTTTCTTAATTCCCATACATGCCCAAACAAACACGATTGTCAGAAGGATCAGATATGCAATCTCTGCACCTTTCACCAGTTCAAGCCCAAACGTCCAAGTTAAATAGCTTTTTAGTACTTCACCTGTTATCGGTGGTATCCAATAGTTCTCCCTTACACTGGTATATTGTTTTACAAAGCTTGGAAGCCAGGGAGTATATCCTATTAGCAATACGAGGGAGCATATAAGCCATTTTTTTACCAGCTTTTTCTTGCTGATAAGAATTGCCACTAACAAAAAGAACATGGCAAAGCATACGCTTACAAATGCAAAATAATGCGTATACGCAGCTCCCAGCACTCCTATTCCCATATATATCCAGTGTTTTATATCTTCATGGATATATGCTCTGTATGCCTCAATTCCAGCCAGTGTCACAAAAAACAAGGCAAGAGAGTACATCCTTATCTGTACGGCAAATTCCATAGTGCATGGAAGGCATGAAAGAAATAATATGGATAGAAAGGCATGTGCCTCACCAAATTCTTTCTTTATAACTACTCCCATGTACACCAAAATTGCAGCCATAGGTAAGATGGCCGCAATCTTTTGTATCTGTATATTCTGGGGACTTATTAATTCGAATATCTTAGCGTAGAAGTAATATAGAGGTGGATGGACATCCTCAGCTGTCTTCTCAACTATTCCTTTCAGATCATATCTAAGAAGGTCAAATGTAAAAACTTCATCAGTCCATACATTTTTATTAAAAATCAGGCTGAAATAAAACTTTCCCAAATCGTCGGACTATAGGTTAAGCCCCTAAATCCGCGGTTTGTTACTTCAATTGTCAGAAAATGAGTGCACCAAAGGCAAAAATCCTTGGTAAACCGCATCATTTTCCCTGATTTTTACTGCACTTTGACATCAGATTTTTGTAAAATGGGACAAAGAAAACTTGATTATATAGTCCGACTATGGTATAATAGGACTATATAAAAAGGAGGCTTTCTTATGCCAGTTCCAGCAGATATCCGTGCAGTTCCCAGACCAGTGAATACTATTGTAGATGACAGTGGACGTGACGGCCCTAAAAGGTACGCCGTTAGAGAAAGAGCATCCA
>NZ_FMVS01000024.1 GCF_900102515.1 Butyrivibrio sp. INlla14 | reverse complement strand
AGGAACAGGAGAAACAGGTACAGGCAGATATAGAAAGTATTCAGGAAGTACGGCAGGAAACAGAAGCCGATACGGAAAAGTGGATCGAAGAACTTGAAGAAAAGGAACTACCGATAGTACAGGGCTTGCGGGATGATCTTAAAGATATGGGGATTGCTCCGGAGGGCTACGATGACATCAAAAGATTTTCGGAAGCCCTAAACAATCCTGTCAAAAGTAAGAATGGGAAAACCTACGTGGAGATCCCAAATCCCGATAGAACCCTTCCTATCATCAAAAAGGTGATGAACAAGGTGATAGCAGCCATAGAAAAGGCCAGGGAACTGACGAAGAAGGTTAAGGATCAGATGGGTAAAGCAAGAGTATCCGTCAGGGCAATGCTCAAGGAAGCGCAGGAAGAAGCGAGACACCAGAATGCCGAAAGAAAGCCCACTGCAAAGAAGAAAGGTATAAGTCGTTAGACCATTTATTTTGATATTTTGCATAATGATACTTGACTTCTTAGAGGATTAGAGATATTATTTCCGAGTAATCGAATAGCAAATACCAATGAAAGGGGTGATTAACATGAGAAAATCATATAAGACGATTTTATTACCGAAGATAGTCCGTGACATGTTAATCACACCAAAGTTTTGATAAAGTGATTTAACGCGCATCCGACAAGTTCGGGTGCGTTTTTTGTTTAATAGAGTCGTCCTTTCTGCTTTTGATTACAAATTCAGAAAGAAAGAAGGATGATAGATTGAACAAATTAAAGTCAGTAATTATGAGTTGTCAAGGAAAGAATAAGTCTTGTTTGCATTGGCTATACAACACCCATGCATGCGATGATGATGAAGAAAAGGTTTTTACGTACAAAGAAATTAGCTTTTGGTTTAGAGGGACTGGGTTTAGAAATCCGGAAAAGATGTTTTTATGTATTGGTATTCCTAAAGAATACATCGCATTAGGCTCAAAAGAGCTGGCAATACCGACTGCTGAATATATTTTACATCTTCTTTATCCGGTTATGTCAGAACTTAGTGAGGAATACCTGAACGACAAAAAAGATGCTAGAGAAAAGGCAAAGTTTGCTATTCAATTGCCAGATGGGTGTATGGGGAAAAAAAGTGGATGCTATTACAACAGTGAGCTTGATAGGTTGGTGCTGCAGATGAGCTTTAATGTGCCACTGGTGAATGGTACATCTGTAAACTCGAAGTCGGCGTTTCGTGCTGTGAAAGATATTCTCGAGCATGTTGATGCCACACTTGCTAATATTGACAATGAGGAGCTTGCTCTTTGGCAGAAAACGTTTACTAATCAAAGAAGTCTCCGAAAGTATATGAAGGACAATCATTTATGTGCCTTTGTGGCTGACGGAAGTATATTGCCTAGGCACAACGGTACAGATGAGCCTATGGCTGGCGCAAAACCTTTTGAGTCACCGGACAGCTTAAGAGTAAGCATTAAGACTGATAGTGGTGAGATCATAACCGGTATGGGGATTAAAGAGGGAATCACTGTAATAACCGGTGGCGGATATTCAGGCAAAAGTACGTTGCTAGATGCAATTGAACTCGGGATTTATGATCATATACCGGGAGACGGAAGAGAGTATGTTCTTTCGGATTATTCGGCACTGAAGACAAACGCAGAGGACGGACGCCCTGTGGAAGATGCGGATTTAAAACCTTTTTTCCGCAGACTGAGCAGCAATCAAGATTTGAGCCATTTTAGTACAAGACATGCTAGCGGAAGCGTATCCCAGGCCGCAAACATAGTTGAGGCTATAGGCTGTGGAGTTAAACTACTTCTGATTGATGAAGACAAAAGTGCCACGAACTTTATGATTCGCGACAAGGTCATGCGAAAGATTGTTCCCGACGAACCCATTATTCCTTTTACGGACAGAATTGAGGAATTGAGTAATAAATGTGGAATTTCCTTGATTTTAGTTATTGGTGGATCCGCAGAGTATTTGGCGTATGCTAACACGGTTATTCTTATGGAAGATTATGAACCAAAGGATATTACGGAACTGGTCGGTGGCTTAGAAATAGCGAAGAGTTCTGAGAAGGCAATGACTGCATGGAATTACTCGAGAAGATTAATTCCAAAAGAGACAACACAGGAGTTTTTATATTTTCGATCTGCTATCACGGAAAATGAGAAGAAAATTGTTTTGGATGATTACAGTGCCGATATAACAAGTTTAGCAGTTCTTACAACACCGGATCGGTTAAACACCCTTCTGAGCGTTATGAAGAAAACTCTTACAGACAAAGAGGCAGACTCTGATGAATTGCTAGGTAAGCTTGACTACTATACCAAGAGTACACTTGGATATGAAGAAACAAATGGCGAGTTCTGTGTAATTGGAGAAGGACAAAACTTTTATACTGAGATTAGACCGATCGACGCATGGTGCTGTATCAACAGGATGCGAGGAGTCAGTTTTAAAAGATCTTCAGAATGATAAAAATGCGGTTGAAAAGGAAAGGGAGCCGAGAAAATCGGCTCTCTCTTTCGTGCTTGAATTTTTATTACCAACTTTATTGCCAACCTTATCACCAATGTTATATAATGTATTGGTTGGTAATAAATTGTAAGGAGCCTATAGATGAAAAAACTTGAAAAAATAGTTAGAAACTTGTGTGATAAAGATAACGAGCAGGAGTGGTTTGAGTTTAAAGAAAATTGGTTTGAACCTGTTCAACTTGGTGAATATATCTCAGCATTATCAAATGCAGCCGCTTATCACAGCGAAGAAACAGCGTATTTTATCTGGGGCGTTAATGATGTAACACACGAAATTGTAGGTACTAACTTTAACCAGTATCGTGATTACAATAAAGAGCCGTATCAAAACTACCTTGCACGAAATCTTTCTCCAAGTATCGGATTTGAATTCGAGGAGTTAAAGATTGATGGGAAAAGGGTTGTTGTTTTAGTTATACCCGCTGCAAAGAATGTACCTACAGCATTTGATGAAAGTCGTTATATCCGTATAGGCTCATCGAAGGCAAACTTAAAAGATTATCCCGAACGTGAGAAAAAGCTATTTAGGCTACTGGATCAGGGAATAGATACAATCGAGAATACACCTGCACAGTATCAGAAACTTACATTTCGTAAATTATTCGGCTACTATGGTTCCAAGGGAATAGTTTTGCGTGAAGAAACGTTCGAAGACAACTTGGGGCTGAGAACCGGAGATGGCGAATATAATCTGATGGCTCAGCTTTTGTCTGATAATTCACATATGCCTCTCCGAGTATCTATTTTTACCGGTCCGACAAAAGGCTCAAACCTATACTCTGTACGTGAGTTTGGCAACGATTGCCTTTTGTACACGCTTGATGAGCTTCTTAGATACGGTGATGTCCTTAACATCATTCAAGCTGATGAAAGAAATAGAGTTGTTGAAAGAAAGGATGTACCGTTATTTGATGATAAAGCATTTCGTGAGGCGATAATAAATGCAATACTGCATAATGCATGGGTTGAGGGCAACGAACCTATGGTTACCGTTTATTCAGATCGCATTGAGATTCTGTCTAGAGGTACACTTGCTCCAAACCAAACATTAGAAGGTTTTTACCTTGGTCGTTCAATTCCGGTAAATAAAAAGCTCTCCGAGATTTTTATCCAACTCCATATCAGTGAAAAGTCGGGAAGGGGCGTCCCGAAGATCGTTGAAATTTATGGTCGAAAAGCCTTCAAATTTGAAGAAAACGATATTGTTGTCACTATTCCCTTTAACAGAATAGGACAAGTTGGTAATAATGTTGGTGATAAAGTTGGTAATAATCAAAATGTATTAAATCAAACCAGACAAAGCATTATATCTGAGATGAGAAATAATCCGAATATTACCAAGATAGAATTATCTAGGATACTTGGGATAAGCACTACTGCAATTGATAATAATATTTCATTTTTAAGAAAAAATGGTTACATAGAGAGGATAGGCTCAAATAAGACCGGATACTGGCAGGTAAATGAGAAGTGATAAAGTGCAATTCATAAAAAAGCATTTCAACAGTTCGATTGCCCGTTAGGTGTTATATTGTGTTACTGTAGAATCTTTCCCTTGTTTTTTCCCTTACCAGCACTCGTAAAGTGCTATGGGATGATATAACACAAGGGAAACCATAAGGGAAAGTAAAACATCTGCAAATTTAGTCTTTACAAGGATTTGCGGATGATGAAATAACAAATTGTAACGAGTTATAAAACCCTTGGGAATGGTTCATTTCCAATCGGAATTTGTTAGCGAGGTAGTAATATGATTAGAATTATGAAATACAGTGATTTAGCGCAATGTGGTGTGATTTATGCAAAAGCATTTCCGATTGAACATTGGGGCATAGATTGGACGGCAGAAAATGCAACAGACTATCTTCAAGATTTTTTCGAACAGAAAAGATTTGTTGGATATGTATATGAGGAAAATGGTGGAGTATTAGGTTGCATATTCGCACTTTGTAAGATTTCGGGAAGTAAGAAAGAGATTTATATTAATGAGATGGCTGTACTTCCTGAACGGCAAGGCCATGGAATAGGCAAGCAATTATTAAATGCTGTTAAAGATTACAGTAAAGATAACGGACTTGCCGGAATAGTTCTTTATACAAGTGAGTATGCGCCAGCAGCTAATTTTTATGAAAAGAATGGATTTAAGCTATCTAATGGAACTATATGTATGTATTGTGAGTGATTAATGGTATATAATAATTTCTGCTTGTCAGAGCGACAAATTCAAGTTTGTAGAGATAATGTGTTAGCGCGTTATATCCGAAGAAAAACTTTTGATTTCCAGGATAAACGAGAGAGTATGCATTTTTTCTGTAAATATGGGTATTATATGTTAATTAAGATCTATGAGGAAGCAATCAGAATGGTTGCTTCCTTTTTTGGCTATTCCTTTTGCCTTTAACGGACGAGGGCTATTTAACCATGTGCTATAATAATTCTGCATTTTCAATGTGACGAATCTCTCGGTTTTCCGATCTATATATATGAAAGGCCTTATCACTAGAGAAAGGAGCAGAGCATGAAAGATAACCAGATTGTAGACTTGTACTGGGCGCGCTCTGAAAAAGCCATATCTGAAACATCTAACAAGTACGGGCACTATTGTTATTATATCGCCTATAACATTCTACATAGTAAAGAAGACAGCGAAGAATGTGTCAACGACACATATCTAAATGCATGGAATGCCATGCCGGATCAGCGACCAAACATACTGTCCGCTTTTCTTGGCAGAATTACCCGTAATCTGTCATTGCAAAGGTGGAACTGGTCTATCGTTCCGGGCCGATGGAAGAAACATTACTCCCGTACTATCGGTTTTATGTTGAGTTGCAGGATGCAGACGGATGGCAGATGACGCAAAGCAATGGCCTAAAAACTTATGGCGCCTATTATGTTCCAGCAATCCAAGACGATTATATCTCTAACCTATCAACCTATAGCGGAGGATTTAACTAACAAAGTACCGCCCTGCAAGCCTCAAACTTGCAGGGCGTTTTATGTATGCATATGCACCGCAGGGCAATCCTGCGGTGCATTTTGGGTAATAATCTGCATTGACGTGCAACGGGGATTAAAATATCATTGGTAAGTATGAATTTTGATGAGGAGTAATACTATTATGAAAAAGTTGATAACACGTGGACTTGCTATCACAGCAGCGGCTATAGTAATTACAGGGTGTGTAAGTGATGCTGATGATAACAAAAGTAGTTCTATATTTGAAGCACAACCGGATATAAAGGCTTCTGAGAATGCAAATGACAATACGGGCGGTGAGACTGAAAATATAGTTGGCCAGAGTGCTAATTCAGCATCATCACAGTCTGATGAAGCTACAGAAGAAAATGATTATTCAAGATATTCTGGAGTTTGGACAACAGATGGCATTAGCAATGAAGAATTACTTGAAAGTGGTGGCACAAAACTAACTCTTAATATTACAAACGGAAATCAAGCATCCGGTTCTCTCTTTTCTCAACAAGGAATAACTGACCGTATTGCTAATATAGATTTTTCTGGAGAAATCCATGATAATCAATTAATTTATTCATTTACTGATGATGGATGGGATGGCAAAGGTACTCTGAATTTTTCTTTTACAAACAACGAAGTAGACATAAATGTGACCGACTACGTTATGTCTGAGGACAATCGATCTGGCTGGGGAATTAGTGGAAGCTATGTACTCCTTTTATCAAAAACTAGCAAAAAAGATAACAGAAATAACTGTTCTTTCTATCCTGAAATAATGGATTATTTAGAAGCTCACGGACGTACTGATACCTCAAATACTAGTGAACCACTTTTTAATACAGATAGTGAATATTATACTGCTGAGGATTTTGCGGACGCACCGAAATCAGTTATACGAGTCGCAAAAAATGAAATATATGCTCGACATGGTTACATTTTTAATGATTTAGATATGAGCAATTACTTTAATGGAATGGATTGGTATACTCCATCAATTGATTCGGCAAATTTTTCAGATAATGTTTTCAATGAATATGAAAAAGCTAATTTAGAATTATTGAATAGTATCCAATAAATATATTTTCAGGAGAACTAAATTAGTATTTACGCGTGCTTATAGCATTGTATATAATATCTTTGTTGTGACAATCTGGGTAAACAGATGTCGCATAGGTGGTAATCATGAGAATGCGAGATAACTACTCGGTGCAGTTTTAATGCTGACAGCAGGTTGTACCGAGGTTAATAAGAGTTATTTGCTGTCACATACTGCACCGAACAAATAATGAAGAACAGATTTTTATTTGAAAAGGAGCAGATATGAATACAGATAGAATAAGTGAACTAAGAAAAGAGTGGGAAGCAGAGGAGAAGGTTGCACACATACATGGTTGGGACTTTTCTCATATACATGATAGATATGAAGAAGAGGATGACCTCCCATGGGACTACAAAAAGATAATCGAAGAGTTTCTTCTTCCTGATATGAAACTGTTGGATTTTGATACAGGTGGTGGCGAGTTTTTATTATCTTTGAAACACCCATACAAGAACACTGCAGCTACTGAAGGATATGCCCCTAATGTTGAATTGTGTAAAGAGGTTCTCTTACCCTTGGGGATTGATTTCAGACCTTGCGATGATGAGTCTAATATCCCTTTTGTTGACAGCTCTTTTGACATAATGATAAACAGGCATGGAAGCTTTGATCCTGTGGAAGCACATAGACTTCTTAAGAGAGAAGGACTTTTTATTACACAGCAGGTAGGAGGCAAGAACGACAGAGATCTTGTTGAGATGGTTCTACCGGATGTACCTGCACCTTTCCCGGAACTTGAATTATCAATTCAGAGAAAGAAGTTTGAAGAAGCAGGCTTTGAGATAATAAGAGCTGAAGAAGTATTTAAACCAATCAGGTTCTACGATGTTGGTGCATTTGTATGGTTCGCGCATATTATTGAATGGGAATTTCCGGGATTCTCTGTTGAAAAATGCTTTGATAAATTACTTGAAATGCAGGAAGTAATTGACAAGAATGGTTATGTAGAAGGTACTATTCACAGATACCTTATAGTGGCAAAGAAAAAAGGCTAATAATGTTGGAGCGGTAAGTATAGACTTGCCGCTTTTTTACAAGAAGCAGTTGTGTAAGGAGTGATAGAGTATGAATATAACAGATTTGCACAAGAAGTTATATGAACTACAGGATTTGAAGTATCGTGATATGCAGATAAAGA
This sequence comes from Butyrivibrio sp. INlla14, assembly GCF_900102515.1. Lineage (GTDB taxonomy): Bacteria > Bacillota > Clostridia > Lachnospirales > Lachnospiraceae > Butyrivibrio. The sequence continues at coordinate 61,576 of NZ_FMVS01000024.1, read as the reverse complement.
TAATTCCTAACATAGATCCGGAGTCAGTGATTGGTGTAAGGACTCCTGAACTTAAGACTATGGCAAAAGAAATGCTTAAAGCCGGAGATTATATGGCTTTTCTTGGAAATCTTCCCCACAAGTACTTTGAAGAAAATCAGTTACATGCTTTTATCATCTCTGGAATAAAGGACATGGATGTATGTATGGAAGAGCTTGAGAAGTTCTTGCCATATGTGGATAACTGGGCTACTTGCGACCAAATGTCTCCAAAGATTTTTAAAAAACACAGAGAAATTCTGCTAAAACACGTAAAAGAATGGATTAGTTCCGGAAAGACCTATTCTGTGAGGTTCGGAGTTGGAATGCTGATGGAACACTTTTTGGATGAGGATTATGATCCAAAGTACCCAGAGATGGTGGCCAAACTTAGAAGTAAAGAGTATTACGTTAATATGATGATTGCGTGGTACTTTGCAACAGCACTGGCCAAGCAGTACGAAAGCATATTACCATTTATAGAAGGAAAACGCCTCGATGATTGGACGCACAACAAAGCTATTCAGAAATGTGTTGAGAGTAGTAGAATTACAGAGGAGCAAAAGACATATCTAAAGTCTCTAAAAGTGAGGAGGACCTGAATTGTATTTGCAATTTTGTGTTTTGTGATATATCTTTTTAAACTTTTATGATATTCTATTTCCTAAAGGTCAGCAGATTGGGGAAAAGAGCTGACAGAAAGAGGGAGTAGTATGAAAGGTTTTAAGGGGTTTTTAAAGAAAAAAGACATTGAGATTTCGTTAAAGAGATACGGAATCGATGCTCTTGGAGCAATGGCGCAGGGACTATTTTGTTCATTGCTCATCGGAACAATCATCAACACAATTGGTAAGCAGTTTAATATTCAGTTTCTGATGAAGACTGTGGCAACAGTAGCTGGCGTAGACTATACAGTTGGCGGCCTTGCTACCGCTATGAGCGGACCAGCAATGGCACTTGCAATTGGCTATGCACTTCACTGTCCGCCACTAGTTCTTTTCTCAATGATCACAGTTGGATTTGCAGCTAACGCACTTGGCGGAGCAGGCGGCCCTCTGGCAGTCTTATTTGTAGCAATCATTGCTGCAGAGTTTGGTAAGGCAGTTTCCAAGGAAACAAAAGTAGATATCCTGGTCACACCACTTGTAACTATCGCGGTTGGCGTGTTCTTTTCATGGCTGATAGCGCCACCACTTGGAGCAGCAGCTATGTGGATTGGTAATGTTATCATGTGGGCTACAGAGCTTCAGCCATTCCTTATGGGTATTGCTGTATCTGTTCTTGTTGGTATGGCACTTACACTTCCTATCTCATCTGCTGCTATATGCAGTGCGTTTGGTCTTGTAGGGCTAGCAGGTGGCGCTGCTGTTGCGGGATGCTGCGCGCAGATGATCGGATTTGCTGTTATATCTTTCAAAGAGAATAAATGGGGCGGCCTTGTATCACAGGGTGTAGGTACATCAATGCTTCAGATGCCTAATATTATTAAGAATCCCAGGGTGTGGATAGCTCCAACTCTTGCTTCTGCTATCACAGGCCCTCTTGCAACCTGCGTGTTCAAGCTTCGTATGAATGGCCCTGCAGTATCATCAGGAATGGGAACCTGTGGATTCGTAGGACAGATCGGTGTTTATACAGGCTGGGTTAATGACATAGCAGAGGGAAGCAAGGCTGCAATCACAGCCTTTGACTGGGTTGGACTTATTCTTATTTCCTTTGTTCTTCCAGCAGTTCTTTCTCTGGTAATCCATGAAGGAGTCAAGAAGCTTGGATGGGTAAAAGAGGGAGATTTAAAGCTCCAGTAATGGTCTAAACATCTACTGTTATCTATTTAATAATGGAATTTATATTTATGAATTTGAGCGCAAGTAGTGAAAAAATGATATATGTAACGGTAGCCATAGTTGCAGTTGTCCTGCTGATATTGGCTATTCTGGCAATTATAAAGCACATTAAAAATCGTCCTCTTCCAATGGATGAAATGGAGGGCCATGATTTTGAGTATTACTGTGCTGATATTTTAAAGGCCCATGGATTTTTGGATGTGGAAGTCACCAAGGGAAGCGGAGATTTTGGCGCTGATATTCTGGCTGAAAAGGATGGTGTCACCTATGCTGTTCAGTGTAAGTGCTACGACAAGCCAATTGGCGTTAAGGCTGTTCAGGAAGTGTATGCGGGAAAGGCGTATTACGACCGCATGGTCGGTGTAGTCATGACCAATCAGTATTTCACACAGCCTGCAGTTGACCTGGCACAGAAGCTGAATGTAATGCTGTGGGACAGAGGATATGTTGATGCCATGACGGATGAGGATGTTAAGGCCAGACACAAGTTTTAGCATTGAGAAGTGCTAACGAATACTATTTCGGGAATAAAAACTATGATAGTTAGAATAGAAGATGATTTTGATCTTAGGAAAATTGCAGACAGTGGTCAGTGCTTTAGGTTCAACGAATGTGGTGACGGCTACAGCGTGGTTGCCGGTGACAAGCATGTTTTTGTTAGAAAAGTGACTTCTGATGACGGCAAAGCTGGCGAAACTTATGAATTTGATTGTGCTGAAGAGGAATTCAATACCTTCTGGAAGAACTACTTTGACCTTGACACAAACTATCGTGGAATTCGCGGATTGATAGATGCTAGAGAGGATGAGTATCTTTACTATGCATCTGAGTATGGAACAGGAATCAGAATCCTTCGTCAGGATCCATGGGAGATGCTTATTTCTTTTATCATTTCCCAGAGAAAAAATATTCCAGCCATCAAGGCTTCCATTGAGAAAATCTGTGGGGCAGCAGGCAGGAAGATTGCCACGGACAAGGAAGGGAAAGATGTTTATTCTTTTCCTACACCAGAGGAACTTTCAGCACTTTCAATAGAGCAGCTGTCAGCATGTAGCCTTGGCTACAGGGATAAGTATGTTAAGCAGGCTGCAATGGACGTGGCTAGCGGCGCAGTTAAACTTGATGAGTGGGATAACCTCGATGATGCAGGGCTTATGGAGAAACTCCTTAGTCTTTATGGCGTTGGAGTCAAGGTTGCCAACTGCGAGATACTATTTGGCTATCACAGACTTGATGCTTTTCCCAAAGATGTGTGGATAAATAAGGTGTTAGATATGAAATATCCACAGGGATTTTTGTTCGACAAATACAAGCCTTACAACGGAGTAATGCAGCAGTACCTTTTCTTTTACTCCAGAAGTGAAGGAATGAAAGACTAATAAAGAGTCAGATTTATATAGGAGCGTAGAAGGGTAGAACTTTCTACGCTCCTTTTTGCATGTGTTTCAGCCACATGAACTTACGAGAGCACAGAACGAAGATAAGCATAGTGGTTGGTCAAATTTGTACATATACAACTTGCTAAAATTGTACATATTACTTATTGACGGTGGTTATAGAATAATATTAAGATGATACCGTGTTAGCGGTGGATTTGGTGCTACTTTGGAAATAAAATACAACTTACATACATGTAGATAACTTTGCAGGCCCAATCACCAATCAATACAATCAGACATTAAATCAAATTATTAGGGTAAATATATCAAACCTTGAGGTAATAGAATTGTCCAAGTATCAAAAAGTAATAGACTGGTTAAATAAATGCATAGATGAAGAAAGTCTTAAGCCAGGAGATAAGATTCCATCGGAGAATGTGCTATGTGAGCAATTTGGCCTTAGCAGGCAGACTATAAGGCATGCAATATCCAAGTTGTCAGAAGATGGACTTTTAGAGAGCAGACGTGGCAGCGGAACCTATGTATCTGATCAGCACGCTGAAGATGGGAATAAATCAGTTGTAGCAGTAGTTACAACTTATGTTGATGACTACATTTTCCCTAGCACCATAAGAGGAATAGAGAGTACATTAAGTGCCAAGGGTTACTCGATGCAGTTGTCTTTTACCAACAATACAACTGGAAGAGAGCAGGAAATTCTGACAGATCTTCTGGAGAGGGATGATGTGGCAGGCGTCATAATGGAGCCTGTTAAGAGCGCCCTTCCTAATCCCAATATGGAACTATACAGGAAACTTCAGGATAAGGGCATGAAGATTCTTTTCCTAAACAGCTTTTATCCGGAACTGCCATTTCCACATGTTTCTATAAATGATGAAGAATGTGCTTACAGAGCAGTAAAGGCCCTTGTTGAGGCAGGCCACAAGAGTATTGGTTGTGTTCTTAAGCTTGACGATGGACAGGGAAGAGAGAGATACCGCGGATATCTGAGGGCTATGAACGAATGCGGTTTGTCTTTTACCTATGATCATGTGAACTGGATTGACACCATAGATATCAAGGACGGTAAAAGAGCTCTATCAAGAGTAAAAGAAAGACTATCCGGCTGCACCGCAGTCTTTTGCTACAACGATCTGGTGGCGGGGATGTTAATGCAGATGCTGATAGATAGCGGCATGAAGCTTCCGAGGGATATGTCGGTAATTGGTATGGATGATTCTGATATGGCCAAGATAGGCATTGGAGGCATCACCATTTCTTCGATTCCACATCCCAAGGCAAGACTTGGGGAGAAGGCAGCCCAGAATATGATAAGGCTTATACACAGCACTGGTAATTTTACCAATGCAACGTATGAGTTTGCGGAAAATGTGATCCTTAGAGGATCTGTGACAGCAGTCAAGTAAGCAATCGACTTTACATAATAAATATAACTACATAGAAAAAGGAGAAAAGGTATGGGAGACGTAAAAAGCTTAATTGCAGAGGGAAAAACACTTCTTGGTATTGAATTTGGTTCAACAAGAATAAAGGCAGTGCTTACAGATTATGAGTACAATCCAATCGCTTCAGGTTCACATTCCTGGGAGAACAGGCTGGATAATGGAATCTGGACATATACACTTGATGATATCTGGACAGGACTTCAGGACTGCTACAAGAAACTGGCTGATGATGTTGAAAAGCAGTATGGTGAGAAACTTGTTAAGATTGGTGCCATGGGCTTTTCAGCTATGATGCACGGCTATATGGCATTTGACAAGGATGGGGAGCTTCTTGTTCCATTCAGAACCTGGAGAAATACAATCACAGAGAAGGCTTCAGACGAGCTTACAGAGCTCTTTGGATATCACATTCCACAGAGATGGTCAATTGCACACCTCTATCAGGCAATCTTAAACGGTGAGGAGCACATTTCAAAGATTGATTTCTTTACAACACTTGCAGGCTACATTCACTGGCAGCTTACAGGAGAGAAGGTCCTTGGTGTAGGCGATGCTTCAGGTATGTTCCCAATTGATTCAAAGACTTGTGACTACAACCAGAAGATGCTTGACCAGTTCGATGAGCTTATTGCAGGCAAGAACCTTGGATGGAAGATAAGAGATGTTCTTCCTAAGTCTCTTCCAGCAGGCGCAGCTGCAGGCACACTTTCTGCAGAGGGTGCAAAAAAGCTTGATCCTACAGGAACACTTCAGGCTGGAATCCCAGTATGTCCTCCAGAGGGCGATGCTGGAACTGGTATGGTTGCAACAAATTCTGTTGGCGTTAGAACAGGTAATATTTCAGCTGGAACATCAGTATTTTCAATGGTTGTTCTGGAGCACAGCCTTTCAAAGGCTTATCCTGAGCTTGACCTTGTAACAACTCCAAGCGGAGAAGAGGTTGCTATGGTGCACTGCAACAACTGTACTTCAGACCTTAATGCCTGGGTTGGACTTTTCAGAGAGTTTGCCGGTACTATTGGTCAGGATATTGATGACGATACACTTTATGGAACACTTTATAGAAAGGCTATGGAAGGCGACGCAGACTGCGGCGGACTTCTTGCATATAATTACTTCTCTGGCGAGAGCATCACAGGCTTTAACGAAGGAAGACCTCTTTTTGTAAGAAGACCTGATGATAAGTTTAATCTTGCAAACTTCATGAGAACACACCTTTACACCGCGCTTGGTGCTCTCAAGGCAGGTAACGACATTCTTATGAAGGAAGAAAATGTTAAGGCTGACTTCTTCTTTGGCCAGGGCGGATTCTTCAAGATCAGAGGCGTTGGTGACAGAGTAATGGCAGCAGCCCTCAATACTCCTATCAAGCTCATGGAAACAGCAGGAGAAGGCGGCCCATGGGGACAGGCTATCCTTGCAGGCTTCATGCTCCAGAAGGCAGAGGGCGAGACTCTTGAGAAGTTCCTGAATGAAAAGGTATTTAAGTCTGGCAAGGTTGAAACCTTTGAGCCTGTTGCAGAAGACGCCAAGGGATTTGATGAGTTCATGAAGGATTACAATGCAGGCCTTGCAGTTGAGAGAGCTGCTGTTGATAATCTCAAGTAATCATCAAGGTAGATCAAAAACCTAAAATAAAGTCAATGATGCGTATCTGTGCCATTGATAACAAGTGGCACAGATATGAGATAAGGAAGATGAAGATATGTTAGAAGAACTTAAGAAAAAAGTATATGAAGCGAATATTCTTTTACCCAAGTATGGTCTTGTAACCTTCACATGGGGAAATGTCAGTGCAATTGATAGAGAGAGCGGTCTTTTTGTAATAAAGCCAAGTGGCGTTGATTACGAGACAATGACTCCTGATGACATGGTTGTTATGGATCTTAATGGCAACAAGGTTGAAGGAAAGCTCAATCCATCCTCAGATACACCTACACATGTTGAAATCTACAAGGCATTTAAGGAGGTTGGCGGTGTTGTCCACACACATTCTTCTTATGCTACGAGCTGGGCACAGGCTGGCAGGAGCATTCCATGCTATGGCACAACCCATGCAGATTATTTCTATGGCGAGATTCCTTGCGTAAGATGTCTTACCAAGGAGGAGATAGAGGATGCCTACGAGGAGAACACTGGACACCTTATCGTTAATGAGTTTGAGCGTATGGGAAAAGATCCAGTGGCTGTACCAGCAGTTCTTTGCAAGAACCACGGAGTATTTAGCTGGGGTAAGGATGCACATGAGGCTGTTCACAATGCGGTTGTTACAGAAGAAGTTGCCAAGATGGCTTACAGATGCGAGGTTATAAACCCAAGAGTTATGCCTGCACCACAGGAACTTCAGGACAAACATTACTATAGAAAACATGGCGCTAATGCTTATTATGGACAGAAGTAAGATTCAAAATTGTCTTAGAATATTTAGCAATTAATAGAGAACTTTAGGCATTAATTAACATAGACCGTATTTTTTTATTATGGTACATTTTATATGCAGTTAATTAGAAATGCGTAATTATAACTTCGTGCAGCCTTTGGTTGCAGATAGAAAAAGTGGAGGAATTATGACAAACAAAGAATTGCAGAAGATTGCAAACGAAGTCCGTAAGGGCATTGTCACAGCGGTTCACGCAGCAGGTGCTGGTCACCCAGGCGGATCACTGTCAGCAGCAGATATTTTCACATATCTGTATTTTGAGGAGATGAATGTTGATCCACAGGATCCCAAGAATCCTGATCGTGATCGCTTCGTTCTTTCTAAGGGACATACAGCACCAGGCCTTTACTCTGTAATGGCACAGAAGGGATACTTCCCAGTAGAGGAGCTTACAACACTTCGTAAGCTTGGAAGCAGACTTCAGGGACATCCTAGTATGCAGTATCTTCCAGGCCTTGACATGAGTAGCGGATCTCTCGGACAGGGAATTTCAGTTGCATGTGGTATGGCTCTTTCTGCAAAGCTTAACAATAAAGACTACAGAACCTACACACTTCTTGGTGATGGTGAGATTGAGGAAGGACAGGTTTGGGAGGCAGCTATGTTCGCTGGATTCCGTAAGCTTGATAACCTCGTTGTTATTGTTGATAACAACGGCCTTCAGATTGACGGACCTGTTGATCAGGTTTGCTCACCATATCCTATCGACAAGAAGTTTGAGGCATTTAATTTCCATGTGATCAATGTTGATGCTCATGACTTTGACGCTCTCAGAGCTGCCTTCAAGGAAGCAAGAGAGACCAAGGGTCAGCCTACTGCAATCATTGCTCATAGCTTGAAGGGTAAGGGCGTATCCTTCATGGAGGGCCAGGTTTCATGGCACGGTGTAGCACCTAATGATGAAGAGTATGCAAAGGCTATGGACGATCTTAACAAGATCGGCGCAGCTTTAGAGGCTTGAGGAGGTAAACATGAGCGAAGTTAAGAAGATTGCTACTAGAGATAGCTACGGAAAAGAACTTATAGAGCTTGCAAAGGTTAATGACAAGGTTGTTGTCCTTGATGCTGACCTTGCAGCAGCAACAAGAACTGGCTGGTTCAAAAAGGAATTCCCAGACCGTCACATCGATTGCGGTATCGCAGAGTGTAACATGATGGGCATCGCAGCTGGTCTTGCAACAACAGGCATGATCCCATTCGTAAGCACATTTGCTATGTTTGCTACAGGACGTGCATTTGAGCAGGTACGTAACTCAATCGGTTATCCACACCTCAACGTTAAGATTGGTGGAACACATGCAGGAATCACAGTAGGTGAGGACGGAGCTTCTCATCAGTGTAATGAAGACCTTGCACTTATGCGTACAATTCCTGGAATGGTTGTTATGTGTCCTGCAGATGACATCGAGGCAAGAGCCTGCGTAAGAGCAGCAGCTGAGCACGAAGGCCCTGTATACATCCGTTTTGGACGTGCAGCTTGCCCAGTAGTTAACGACAGACCTGATTATAAGTTTGAACTTGGAAAAGGTACTGTACTTAGAGAGGGTACAGATGTTAGTATTATAGCAACTGGTATCGGAGTAGGTTCTGCTCTTGAGGCTGCTGAGAAGCTTGCAGCTGACGGTATCAGCGCAGAAGTTGTTAACATCTGCACTATCAAGCCTATCGACAGAGAGCTTGTTGTAGCAACAGCCAAGAAGACTGGCAAGGTTGTTACAGTAGAAGAGCATTCTGTAATTGGCGGTCTCGGAAGCGCTGTATGTGATGTTCTCGCAGAGGAATGTCCTACAGTAGTCAAGAAGATCGGTATGCAGGACAGATTTGGTGAATCCGGATCTGCAGCAGCACTTGTTAAGAAGTATGGCCTTGATGGTGATGGTGTTTATGCATCAGTAAAGGAATTTTTGAAATAATGATGAATAATATTCTAAGTCCTTCAATTTTATCAGCTGACTTTAGTATTCTTGGACAGCAGATAAGAGAAGCAGATGAGGCTGGAGCCGAGTATATTCATATCGATGTAATGGATGGCATTTTTGTGCCATCCATTTCCTATGGTATGCCGGTAATCAAGAGTATCAGAAAAACAACAGATAAGGTTTTTGACGTGCACATCATGATTACAGATCCTATCAGATATATTGAGGATTTTGTAAAGTCGGGTGCAGATATCATAACCTTCCATCTGGAGGCAACAGACGATGCCATGGCTGTTATCAACAAGATCCATGACTGTGGCATCAAGGCTGGAATATCAATAAAGCCGGGTACACCTGTAAAAGAGCTTGTTCCATATCTTGATAAGGTGGATATGATCCTTGTTATGACAGTTGAGCCTGGATTTGGTGGCCAGTCTTTTATCCCTGAGAGTATTGGTAGAGTTAAAAAAGTCAGAGAGATGCTGGATGAGAGAGGTCTTTTGACAGATATTGAGGTTGATGGTGGTATCTATCCCGAGAATGCGGAAAACGTGATGGATGCTGGCGCCAACGTCATTGTATCTGGCTCAGGCGTCTTTAAAGGTGATGTTGCAGCAAACGTTAAAAAGTTTATAAACATATTCCAGAATCGTTGACTGGGATTTTTTAATGGAATATACTTGTCGTAAGAGATGGGGGCTCATGTGGGATACACATGAGCTTTTCTGTTTCTTTTTTACCAGATGATAATTGTTTGAGTGCCCAGGAAGGATGAACATGAGAAAAAGAATTCCCGTACTAGTTGCAGGTTTTGTTTTGATTGCCATGATGGCAGCATGTGGTAAGGAAAAAACGGAAGAGTTTTCAATTGAATATGGATCGGCAGCAGTAACAGATATATCACAACCTGATGTTGTTGCGATTGAAGCACCCGAGGAAGCTTTGTCTGGGGAAAAAGACATTGATAAGCTTACTGTCTGCTTTGTGCCATCACATGACCCGGGAGAAACCATTAAATCTACAGAACCGCTTAAGGGCCTACTTATCAACGAACTTTCCAAAGAAGGCTATAACTTGAAAAGTGTGGAAATTACAGTTGGTTCATCTTATGAGTCAGTTGGTGAAGCGCTGACTGCAGGCACTGTGGATGTGGGCTTTGTTCCTGCCGGGACTTATGTTATGTATGATGAAGGGTGCGACGTTATTCTCACGGCTACAAGAGATGGCCTTTCACTGGACAGCGAGGATCCAAGGGATTGGAATGAGAATAAGCCGACAGAGAGAACTACAAATCAGTGTACTTATTACAGGGGGCTGGTGATCGCAGGACCTTCAAGTGGTGGAAGAAAGATTGCTGAAAAAGTCAACGAAGGACAGGAGATAGCCTGGGAAGATCTGGATGCTCTTAAATGGAGCATAATGGATTCGTCTTCCCCTGCCGGTTTTGTTTATCCTTCACTTTGGATACAGCAGAATTTCAATATGCATATCACAGATGTGACCTATGCAGAAGTTTCAGATAATTATGATACAGCTTTTTCCAAGCTCGCCGCAGGCAAAATAGATATTCTTGTGACCTATGCAGATGCAAGGCTTGATCAGGAAGAAAAGTGGACTGATTCCTACGGAAGGACAGATAGCATATGGGATGAGACAGATGTTATCGGAGTGACTGCAGGAATCTATAACGATACTGTCTGCGTCAGCAAGACATCTCCCATAATGACAGATGATCTTAAAGAGGCCATAACAGAGGCACTTATCAATATCGGAAATACTGAAGAGGGAAAAGAAGCAGTATATATCTACAATCACAAGGGATATACCAGGGCAAGTACAGAAGACTACGACTCTGAGAGAGCTGCCCAGAAGATGATGATGTCTATGAATTAACAATTCTCTGTACATAACGGATGGATTATTATAATATATCAGAGGGGAAGATATCGGTAGGGATATCTTCCTTTATTCGTTTTTTAGTTAGGAGCAAAGAAATGCGTATTATTTTTACTTCAGATACCCACGGACATGTTTTTCCAGTTAATTATGCCAAGAACAGTCCGGAGAATTCAGGACTGTTCTGTCTTGCATCCCAGATAAAAAAAGATGCTGATACCCTGGTACTTGATGGCGGTGATTCACTTCAGGGAACACCACTGATGTCATATTACCTTGAGCACAGGGATGAATACGATTTTCATCCTATGGCTGAAGGCTTTAATGAAATGGGCCTTGACTACTACACTCTTGGCAATCATGATTTTAATTTTGGCTATGAAGCTATAGCTGATTACGTTTCTTATATGAAGGCTACTCTCATAAGTGCCAACGTAGAGGATCTTGGTGGAAAACTCGGTATAAAGAAAAATGTTATCCACACCATGCCAGATGGCACAAAAGTTGGTATCACGGCTGCAGTTACGGGTTATGTAAACGTGTGGGAACAGCCTGAACACCTCACTCTTTTGAAGGTTACAGATCCAGTAGAGGCTTTAAAAGAGCAGTATGAACAGCTCAAGGATAAGTGTGATCTTACAGTTGCTATTTACCACGGCGGATTTGAAGAGGACCTTAAGACAGGAGCTCTTTTGTCCCAGACTACAGAGAATCAGGCCTGCAAGATAGCAAGGGAGACAGGCTTTGATATCCTCCTTACAGGTCATCAGCATATTGCAGTTCCAAGCGTTGTAATAGAAGGCACTCATGGAGTTCAGCCACCTTCCAATGCCCTTAAATACTGCCTGTTAAATGTTGACAGGAAGGCTGATGGCTTTGATATCGCTTCAGAGCTTGTTACACTTGATGCGCCAGATGAGAGATGCCAGAAAATCCTTGATGCTCACAGTTTTATGGATGAACTCACAGGCAAGATTCAGGTCTGGCTTGATGAACCAATAGGATGTCTGGAAAAAAAAATTGAACCCGAGGGAAAGCTGGATGCTGCCCTCAATGGGAGTAAAGTCGCAGCAATCTTCAACCAGGTGCAGCTAGACTACACAGGTGCTGACTTTTCCTGTACTAGTCTTGCCAATGACCCACTGGGGCTCAAGAAAGAGATTACCGTAAGAGACGTTCTTGGAATCTATCAGTTTGCCAATACAGTTGAGGTAAAAGAGGTAACAAAGGCGGTCCTTAAGGCAGCACTTGAGAGAAGCGCAGAGTATTTTGATTATGATAAAGAGACAGGCGAAGTTACTGTATCAAAGAAGTTTCTCCAGCCCAAGATTGAGCATTATAACTACGATTACTACGCTGGGCTCGAATATGAATTTGACCTTACAAGACCTGTTGGAGACAGAGTTGTGAAGCTTAGAAAGCTTGATGGAACTGAGCTCTCAGATACTGAAACTTATACTCTTGCAACCAGTAACTACAGAGCAACAGGTACTGGCGGATACGAATGCATAGGTAATTGCAAGGTTGCCAGAAGCTACTCAGATGAAATGCCAGATTTATTGATAAACTTTATCCGCAAGAATACTCCAGTTCCAGAAATACATAATTCATTATTTAAGTGTATTCATTAATTGACTTTTACAGGCACAAAAGGCATACTAATATAGAGTAATTATCGATAAAAGAAGGACGAATATGTATAAGAGATTAGAAAGAAACGACCAGTGCTGGTGTGGAAGTGGCAAGAAGTACAAAAGTTGCCACGCTGCTTTTGATGACAAGCTAATTCATTATGAACATGAAGGTTTCATCATTCCTGACAGAAGTCTTTTCAAAACTGAGAAGGATATCGAGGGAATCAAGAAAAGTGCAGTTATCAATATGGCTGTTCTTGACGAAGTAGGCGATAAGATCCGTGCCGGTATGTCTACACAGGAAATAGACGACATTGTCAATGACGTGACCAAGAAGATGGGAGGCATCCCAGCGGACTTAGGTTATGAAGGATTCCCAAAGAGCGTTTGCACATCTATAAATGAGCAGGTTTGCCATGGAATTCCTTCCAAGGATATTATTCTGAAAGATGGAGATATCATCAATGTAGACTGTTCTACAATTCTTGATGGCTATTTTTCTGATTCATCACGAATGTTTATGATCGGTGATGTTTCTCCAGAGAAAAAGAGACTTGTTGAGGTTACCAAGGAGTGCATGGAAGCTGGTATCAAGGCAGTTATTCCTTGGACACCAATTGGCGATATGGGACATGCGGTTCATCAGCATGCTCTTAAAAATGGATATACTGTGGTCAAGGAAATCGGCGGCCATGGCTGTGGCAATGAGTTCCACGAGGAGCCTTATGTCAGCCATGTCAGCAGACCTGGAACAGGAATGCTCATGGTTCCTGGAATGGTATTTACAATTGAGCCTATGGTCAACATGGGTAGAGATGAGATCTTTATCGATGAAGAAAATGACTGGACAGTATATACAGCAGATATGAAGCCGTCAGCTCAGTGGGAAGTTGAACTTCTTGTTACTGAGAATGGACCAGAGCTTTTGTGCTGGTAATAGAATAGATATTATTAGATTTGAAAGGGTATATAGAAATGCAGAATAAGGGTAAATATTACATTACTACTGCGATTGCTTATACATCAGGTAAGCCACACATCGGAAACAGTTATGAGATCGTGCTTGCAGATGCAATCGCAAGATATAAGAGAAGAGATGGATTCGATGTTCACTTCCAGACAGGATCAGATGAACACGGACAGAAGATTGAGACCAGAGCTATTGAGGCAGGATGTGCTTCTCCCAAGGAGTTTGTAGACCAGGTTTCAGATACTATCAAGGGACTTTGGAACCTTATGGATACATCCTATGACAGATTCATCCGTACAACAGATGATGACCATGTCAAGCAGGTTCAGAAGATATTCAAGAGATTCTATAATCAGGGTGATATCTACAAGGGATCTTACAAGGGAATGTACTGTACAGAGTGTGAGGCTTTCTATACAGAGTCTCAGCTCAAGGATGGCAAGTGCCCTGAGTGCGGAGGCCCTGTTCACCCAGCAGAGGAAGAAGCATATTTCTTTAAGATGAGCAAATATGCAGACAAGCTTATTGATTATATCAACACACATCCAGAATTCATCCAGCCTGTATCCAGAAAGAATGAGATGATGAACAACTTCCTTCTTCCAGGACTTCAGGATCTGTGTGTATCAAGAACATCCTTTAAATGGGGTATTCCTGTAGACTTTGATGACAAGCACGTAGTATATGTATGGCTTGATGCGCTTACAAACTATATCACAGGTATTGGATATGATGCAGACGGCAACAGCACTGAGGATTATAAGAAGTGGTGGCCAGCTGATCTTCACCTTATCGGTAAGGACATCATCCGTTTCCATACTATTTACTGGCCAATCTTCTTGATGGCACTTGGAGAGCCACTTCCTAAGCAGATCTTTGGACATCCATGGCTTCTTCAGGGCGGCGAGAAGATGAGTAAGTCAAAGGGCAACGTTATCTATGCTGATGATCTCGTAAGCCTCTTTGGCGTAGATCCTGTAAGATATTTCGTTCTTCATGAGATGCCATTTGAAAATGATGGTGTTATCACATGGGAGCTTTTAGTTGAGCGTTTTAACTCAGATCTTGCCAACACGCTTGGTAACCTTGTTAACAGAACTATTGCTATGAGTAACAAGTATCTTGGCGGCGTAGTAGCTGACAAGGGCGTAGCAGAGGATGTTGATGCAGACCTTAAGGCTGTTGTAACAGGCTGCTACGACAAGGTTGAGAAAAAGATGGATGAGCTTCGTGTCGCTGATGCTCTTACAGAAATCTTTACTCTCTTTAAGAGATGCAACAAGTATATAGATGAGACTGAGCCATGGGTACTTGGCAAGGATGATAGCAAGAAGGATAGACTTTCAACAGTTCTTTATAACCTTGTAGAGTCTATTTCTATCGGTGCAGCTCTTCTTGATCCATTTATGCCTGAGACAGCTCAGAAGATCAGAGAGCAGCTTAATGCTGGAGAAAGAGATTTCGATACACTTGGAAACTTCGGTGCTCTTGCAAATGATACAAAGGTTACAGAAGCACCAGAGATGCTCTTTGCTCGTAAAGATCTTAAGGATGTTCTTGAAAAGGCTGCTGAGATCACCAAGAAGCAGAAGGCTGAATTCGAAGAGTCACAGAGAAAAGCTGCAGAGAACCTTGCTAAGGCAGGCCTTGCTCCAGCACCAGCTCCAAAGGCAGAGAACACTTCAGATGAGGATCAGGCTCCTATCGATATCGAGCCTAAGGCTGAAATTGAGTATGATCAGTTTGGGGCTATGCAGTTCCAGGTTGGCGAGATCATTGCATGTGAGGCTGTTGAGAAGTCCAAAAAGCTTCTTTGCTCACAGGTTAAGATTGGAAGCCAGGTTAAACAGATTGTTTCAGGTATCAGGAAGTATTATTCTCCAGAAGAAATGGTTGGTAAGAAGGTAATGGTCCTTGTAAACCTTAAGCCTGCCAAGCTTGCTGGAGTATTATCAGAGGGAATGCTTCTTTGTGCTGAGGATGCAGAGGGTAATCTTGCACTTATGACTCCTGAGAAGCCAATGCCATCAGGCGCAGAGATCTGCTGATAATAAATGGATCAAAGTCCAGAAATCTCATGCTTGCATGAAAGATTTCTGGACCTTGAGACATAAACACACATGAGGAAAAAGCACGATAGTGCGGTTTCCGAATGTGTGCATGAATTGCGAGAACGAAGTGGAGCAATTCATGTTATTATATATATAGGTATTGCAACTAAAAACTTTATGGGGAGGAACTTCAAATGGTTCGCAAAGAGGAACTGACTTACAAATCAAGAGACAGACAATCGACCATTCATGCGATTAAGTGGATTCCTGAGGAAAAGCCTGTAGCACTGCTACAGATCATTCATGGAATGCAGGAGTACATTGATCGTTATGATGAGTTTGCTCGTTTCCTCGCTGAGAAGGGCATTCTTGTTATGGGTAATGATCACCTTGGCCATGGTGGTTCTGTTTCAGGCAACGGCACCTACGGCTTTTTCTGCAAGGAGGACCCAGCAACTGTACTGGTCCGTGATGCTCACAGACTTAAGAAAATGGTACAGGAAGAGTATCCTGGTGTTCCAGTATTTATTCTGGGACATAGCTTTGGATCATTCGTAGCAAGAGAGTATATAACTCGCTACGGCACAGGTATACAGGGTGCTATTATCCAGGGCACAGCATTTATGCCAACAGGAACAGTTAACTCATTATCTTCACTTGTTAACTTCATGCAGGTTATCATGGGAACCAAGTATCGTTCAACCATGATCAACAACATGGCGTTCAAGGGCTACCTCAAGAAGATTCCTAACCCTAGAACCAAGTTTGACTGGCTTTCACACAATGAGGAAAGCATAGACAAATATATTGCTAATCCTATGGACAACTTTGTTTTCACACTTAACGGATTTGGCACAATGGCTGAGCTCCTTAGAAGAGTACAGGATGTGGGCAAGATGGATGATATTCCTAAAAATCTCCCTATCCTGATCACAGCAGGAAAAGAAGATCCAGTAGGCAACTACGGTGAAGCTCCTGCCAAGCTCTTTGATATCTACAAGAAACAGCTTCAGATCCAGAATGTTGAGCTCAAGCTTTATGATGGAATGAGACATGAGCTTCAACAGGAGATTGGAAGAGAGCAGGTATTTGAGGACCAGTATCAGTGGCTCAAGAAAGTGATCGACAGTGTCGCAAATAGTTGATACATCAAAAATAATGGTAAGAAGTGCTTACCATTCTGATTGGGACGGGGCAATGAAGCTTGCATGGAACACCTTCACAAGATTCGATGCCCCGGATTATTCCCGAGAGGGAATTACCAATTTTCACAAATTTGTTAATGATGAAACATTACGAAAGATGTTTATAGCAGGGCACTACCAGTTGTTTGTGGCTATGGACGGCGATGAATGCGTAGGTATGCTTTCAATAAGAGAAAAAAGTCATATTTCCTTATTGTTCGTGCATGAAAACTACCACAAGCATGGCATAGGAAGTGCTCTGATAAAGTACGTTTCCAGATATGGAATCGAAGAAGAGGGGATAAACAGACTTACTGTAAATGCTTCGCCATATGCTGTAGGTTTTTATCATAAGAGGGGATTTAAAGATCTAGGACCGGAGACTGTTGCCGATGGCATCAGGTTTACTCCGATGGAACTAAAGTTACGCTAAAAAGGAATGGTTTTGTTGTATGGGAAAGTTATTTGATATTGATAGTCCACTTATGCATGCTTTGTCCAAGATTGCAGATATAATGTGGCTGAACATTTTGACGCTGATTTTTGCAATTCCGCTTATTGTTGAGCAGATCATGACAGTAGGTTCTTACCTGATCCTTCTTCTAGATGAAGATCCTTCATTGCAGGCTTTGTCACTTACACCTTTCAATGTTGTACTGTGGGCATGGATATTTGGAATAGTTTGTTCTATACCAGTAGGACCTGCTCTTACAGCAATGCACTATGTGCTTCTTAAGATTGTAAGAGATGAGGATAGTTACGTTACTAAGTCATTTTTCAAATCTTTTAAGGAGAACTTCAAGCAGGGAGCTATTTTACAGGTAATCCAGTGGATTGCTGGTGGAATCCTGCTTTTGGATTTTATTATCATGTATGCTCAGGGCAATTCACCTGTATACCTTTATGTGGTTATGGCAATTTCCCTAATTTTGTACATGATCTCACTGTATATATACCCTCTTTTATCAAAGTTCGTAAATACAGTACCTGGAACACTTAGAAATGCCGCACTCATGTCCATTATGGCATTTCCTAAGACTATACTTATGACAATTGCCAGTGCGATCCCGCTGGTGATCATATTCTTCTTTGTCCAGAAGGCAGTACCTCTTATGATCCTGTTTGGTGTTGCAGGACCTGGATTCTTACATGCACTTTTGTACAATGGAACATTTAAGCGTTTTGAGCCCAAGGTTGAAGAGATGTCTGAGGAAGAAGAACTTGCAGCAGCTATCAGAAAGATAGATGCGGATGAAACAGAGGCTTCAGAAGAAAAAGAAGAAGCAGAGGAAGCAAAGGAACAGTAATAGGGATCACAACAAAGAGGTATCCTATGAAAAAGGCGTATCTTCAGTGGCTTATTCCTATACTTGTGTTGTACCTTATGGTGGGTATTACCTGCCTTGTTTTTGGCGAATATTTTAAGAACGAGATCATAGAAACAGAATTATCTTACATGGCAGATCACTATAGAAAGAGTATAAGTGAGACTGACATAGTTATGAAAACAGTCGTAGATTACAATGATGCTACGGCTGTTTATTTTAATGATATAAATTACACAGAGGAAAAAGATAATATTATAAGATACCTCTCATATATTGCAAAAGATGAGGTGATAAGCATGGTTGTGGTATGTGATTCCAAGGGGAATGGCTACAACAACAGAGGAGAAAATATATCTTTTGCAGGAGAAAAGTTTTTTGAAGAGGTAGTAAACGTATATTCAAACGGTGGAAAAGGCATCTTGCCGGTATTAAAGTCCGGGGTATTCCGGGAAGGCAGTATTGCAGTAGTTAACCGTGTGGCGTTTGCGGACGGTGTTAAAGGATATCTTATTTCGTGTGTTGATCCTAATAAGATTACGAACGAGATGTTCAAGTATGAAGCCTACTATGACAGAGTTGCGCTTGTTTCTCTAAATGGTAGGATCTTAGCTGGAAAAGATACAGGAACAGATTTTTTTGAAAATGAGAAATATAGACTAAATATAGATACGATAAAACTTGGGATTTCGCAAAAGAAGGATCAGATATTAGTAATTGATGGGAAAAGATATATGATAATGGTTCCCTCAAAAATTACATCAGGGTCCATTATTGCGCTTGCAAGTTTTGATAAAATGGATGCCCACCCAACTATAAAGTATAAAATGGGACAATTTTATAAATTTGTTTTTATTCTTTTACTTAGTACATTTGTTTTTATACTTATGAACTATATTACCCATTACGTTTACGGGCGCATAAAAAAGCGAATGGAATCAAGAGAAAATGAAAAGAGTAAACGAGATAGATTAACTGGGCTCTATAATGAAAATGGAGTACTTGAAGAGATAAAAAGATATGTCATAAACCCGGCAAATAGTAATGGAGGAGTGCTCTATGCTATAAAAACAGAAAGCCTTGATCCTGCAAATTCGGGAAAAGTGACAAGAGAACTTGCAGAGCGTCTTCCAGGTAACTTCAGGGTTTCTGATATTATTGGACGGGGAGAAGATGGTATTTTTATCGTATTCCTCAAAGATATCACGGAGCCCAAGGATATCAGAAAGCAGACTGACGAATTACAGCTCTTTCTCTATGATTTTAAAACAGACCTTAGCAGCGATGACATAAAGATAAGAATAAGTGCTGGAAGGGCAATCTACCCCAAAGATGGTTCGAATGCTGCTCAAATACTATCTGCAGCTAGAACTGCAATGGAAAAATCAAGCAACGATGGCAAAGGTAGTATTTCTTTTTATGAATAATGCAATGGACAAATTGCACAGTGAATTTTTTGATTCTTCGTCAACATTTTGGAATTGTGGAAAACGTATTATTATCTTGGGCACATTGGCTAATGAATGGTAAAATATTTGTGAAATTAGTGAATAGATAATAAACTTTCTAAAAGATATACTCTTAAATAGCATAAACGTATTTGCAAATTAGGAGGAAAATTAAGGTATGGCAAGTTTATCACTTCAGCATGTTACTAAGGTTTATCCTAACGGTTTTGAGGCTGTTAAAGATTTCAACCTTGACATCGAGGATAAGGAATTTATCATTTTCGTAGGCCCATCAGGATGTGGTAAGTCTACAACACTTCGTATGATCGCAGGACTTGAGGATATTTCTTCTGGTACTCTTAAGATCGGTGACAGAGTAGTTAACGATGTAGAGCCTAAGGACAGAGATATTGCGATGGTATTCCAGAACTACGCTCTGTATCCTCATATGACTGTATATGATAACATGGCTTTCGGACTTAAGCTTAGAAAAGTTCCAAAGCAGGAAATCGACAAGATGGTTAGAGAAGCAGCTAAGATCCTTGATCTTGAGAAGCTCCTTGATCGTAAGCCTAAGGCTCTTTCAGGTGGGCAGAGACAGCGTGTTGCTATGGGACGTGCTATCGTTCGTAATCCTAAGGTATTCCTTATGGATGAGCCTCTTTCAAACCTTGATGCTAAGCTTCGTGTTCAGATGAGAACAGAGATTGCTAAGCTTCACCAGAGACTCGGCACAACAATCATCTACGTTACACATGACCAGACAGAGGCTATGACTCTTGGTACAAGAATCGTAGTTATGAAGGATGGTGTTGTTCAGCAGGTTGATACACCTCAGAACCTCTATGACAAGCCAGGTAACCTCTTCGTTGCAGGATTCATGGGATCACCTCAGATGAACTTCCTTGACGCTGACGTTGAGGTTAACGGAGACAAGGCTTGCCTCAAGATCGCTGGACAGTCAATCGAACTTCCACCTGCAAAGGCTAAGAAGGTTATCGAGGGTGGCTACGCTGGCAAGAAGGTTACATTTGGTATCCGTCCTGAGGACGTTGATGATTCAGAGATGGTTGTTAGCACATCTAAGGCTGTATTTGAGTCAACAATCAACGTATACGAGCTTCTTGGTGCAGAAGTTTATCTGTACTTCGATCTCGCTGAGTTCCCTATCACAGCTAGAGTTGATTCTCGTACAACAGCTAGACCTGGCGATAAGGTTAAGTTTGCATTCGATGTTGAGAAGATCCACATCTTCGACAAAGAGACAGAGAAGACAATCACAAACTAATAAAGAGTTTTATGTGGACCACACATTTTGTGTGGTCCATTTTTTTCTCATTTTTTGCCTTGAAGTAGGAAAATATTGGGGATTTGCGGTTTAAAGTGTTATGATAGATATGTGAGATAACAATTAAGAAGGAGCAAAATATGATTTCTGCACAGACTATAAGAACAAGTATAGAGGAACTCAGCGCTATTACTAAGGTTGAGCTATGTGTAATGGATTTAGGCGGAGAAGTGGTTGCATCCACAAGTGAGAGAGATTTTCTGGATGTTTCCATTGTTATAAGCTTTGCAAATTCTCCTGTTGATTCACAGGTAATTGGCGATGTTCATCTTTTTAAGATTTTGGATGAGGGAGAACCCGCATATGTTCTTCTTGCCAAGGGAGACAGTGAACATGCCTATATGGTAGGCAAAATAGGAGTAAGTCAGCTGCAGAATCTGGTAGTAGCTTACAAGGAGAGATTTGACAGGAATAACTTTTTCCAGAACCTTCTTCTTGATAATATGCTTCTTATTGATGTATATAACAGAGCAAGAAAACTTAAGATAGAGGTCAGTGTACCCCGCGTGATAATTCTGGTAGAGACCAAGAACACTCAGGATAATAGTGCCCAGGAGCTTTTATCCAGCATGTATGGTCAGCATTCTGGAGATTATGTTACTGCGGTGGATGAGAATAGTGTAATACTCATAAAGAATCTCAGCAGAGGACAGAATTACGAGGATGTCAACAAGATTGCCACTACCATTGTAGATATGATGAATACAGAAGCTATGCTGAATGTAAGAGTATCCTATGGAACGATAGTTGATGAGATCAAGGACCTTAGTAAATCTTTCAAGGAAGCCAAGATGGCTCTTGATGTAGGAAGAATCTTTTATGCAGAAAAAAGAGTCAACGCCTATAATACACTGGGCATAGGAAGACTAATTTATCAGCTTCCAGAGAGTCTTTGCAGAATCTTTATTGATGAGATATTTGGCGGGAAAGAAGTTCCTGACGACCTGGATGAAGAGACATTAAATACAATAAATAAGTTCTTTGAGAATAACCTGAATGTATCAGAGACTTCAAGACAGCTCTTTGTTCACAGAAATACACTTGTCTATAGAATTGAGAAACTTCAGAAGAGTTCTGGACTTGACGTTAGAAACTTTGATGATGCTTTGACCTTTAAGATTGCACTTATGGTCATCAATTACATGAAGTATCTGGAGAATCGCTAAAAGGAAACTTCTGCTGCACTAGATTCGAAAGAACCTCGTCTGGAAAAAACGACTCTGTAAAGGATACATGTACGTTTACTCCTGGCAGAAACAGGCAACCTTACAACACATGGAAGGTTCCACTTAGTGCTGCTTCGTTCCCGACCTGACACGGTTCGCAGATTTCCATTGCATAAGACCCGAGTCTACACAAGAGGACTGCTACATGCACCCTTTACAGAGCCGCTCTAATAATATACTTGTTTTTGATAATTATTTCAAGTCATTATTGATATTATTTATTTTTTGAAATTGGGCCCTGGATCAACTGATCCAGGGTATAACTGTCTATATAACTATTTACTGCGTCATCAAGTCCCTTCCAAAAAGACAGAGATGCACAGGAATCTACCAAAGGGCATTCAGACATGCCTTCTGCAGCACATTCTACAGGAGAGAAGTTCCCCTCCATAGTTCTAAGGATATCTCCCACAACATATTTAGATGGTTCCTGAGCCAGACGATAGCCGCCTCCTGCACCACGCATACTCTCCAGATAGCCGGCTTTGTTGAGGGTTGCAACTATCTGCTCCAAATATTTAATGGTGATATCAAGACGGATAGCAATGTCCTTGAGCGCAATATATTCATCACTATAACGGGTGGCCAGATCTGTCATAACTCTGAGCCCGTATCTTCCCTTTGTTGAGATCTTCATAATTAGCCTTTCGATAATACATAAATTTGTCTATAATAATGATATATAATAGCAAAAAAAGCCAAGAAATACTACCAAAAGAGTAGGAATTGTTTAAGGAAGCGTTTTAGGAAGACAATTTATGCAGATGATACCAAAATCTCTGGGGCGTATCAGTACAAAAGGTATGACACCGGAGGAAATAGAAGATGTTAAATATATGAAGGCTGCCATAGCCCAGGCTATGAAGGCCTATAGATTAGGAGAAGTCCCAATAGGTTGTGTTATTGTCTATCAGGGCAAAATAATAGGAAGAGGCTACAATAGACGGAACACGGATAAAACCCCTCTAGCCCACGCAGAGATCACGGCAATCAGAAAGGCAGGTAAAGTTATAAAGGACTGGCGTCTTGAGGACTGCAAATTGTATGTGACATTAGAACCTTGCCAGATGTGCGCTGGAGCTATAGTGCAGGCCAGAATCCCGGAAGTTATCATGGCAGCAGAAAATCCTAAGGCGGGATGCGCGGGTTCTGTAATGGATATTTTGAACAATCCGGATTTTAATCACCAGGTAACTGTTAAAAAGGGCATTCTAAAGGAAGAATGCTCCAGAATGTTAAAGGAATTTTTTGTTGAACTGAGAGCTAGGAATAAAGCTGAGAAGGAGCAGAAAGGAAACCTTTAATGAAACAAAGACTGATATCTGTTGCACTGATAATATGCATGTTGCTTGCTGTTTCCTCTTGTGGCAGTACTCCTTTTATTGATGATGGAGTAACTGTGAATACAAGGGAGGAACCAGTAACAATAACTTATCTGACATTAGGGGATAAACCAACTAATGGCGCGACAGAAGAAGTTATAGACAGAGTAAATAAAATTCTTTTAAAAAAGTGCAATGCCCGTCTGGATATTTATTATGTGGGTTGGAGTGATTATCTTAATACTTACAATAGAGTCCTGGATGACGGAAAAGTGGATATAGACCTTGTGGGTACAGGTACTGACTGGCTTGATGCCTGGCCCAACATAGTAAAAGGGAATTTTTATCCTATGACTAAAGAAATGCTCAGCACTTTTTGTCCCATGACATATTCTAATGTTTCTGACGATGAGTGGAGAAAATGCTCCTATCAGGGTTCTGTTTATATGATCCCCGAAAACGAATTTACCCAGTGGACTAATCACGGTTTTATCTATCGAGGCGATATCGCTGATGAAGCAGGGCTTGGAGAAATAGACAACTGGACTGAACTTACCAAGTATATGAAATATGTTAAAGAGAACAGGCCCGACATGGTTCCGTGGGATACGGACGGAACCAATCAGATAATGGGACTTGGATATCTTATGTCTGCATTTAGATATAATCCAATTTATGAAATAAGCATTTATGGAATCTGGGGAAGTGACAGGGACAATGCCGAAAAAATAATATCTCCTTACTATGAAGGAGATGATTATATACACTTTGCAAGGCTTATGAAAGAGTGGGATAAGATTGGAGTATGGCGCAAACCCTTAGAAGGGACCAGAAATACTGAAGAAGAATTATATTCAGGTTCAACCGCAATCGATCAGCACCACACTCAGAATTTTTATACAACAATAAAACCAGAAATGGAGATAAACCAGCCTATGTCTGACCTAAGGTTTTACTGGTTTGGCAAGGAAATGGGAAATGTCATGAGAGACAGTATACTTCATGGGGCTACGGCTGTTTATGCAAAGAGTAAGAATCCTGAAAAGGCGCTTATGGTTTATGACACCCTTAGAAATGATGAGGAATGTTACAGGCTCTTTCGCTATGGGATAGAGGGAAAGCAGTATTCGCTTACCCGTGGTGGAGAGATGGAGAAACCAAGCGGATATAATTCACAGAGAGATACTTTTCTTGTAAATTTCTGGTGGGGCAGAAGAGATGATTATGAGCTGATCGACGCTTCTTATTCCTGGAGGGATTACTATGAACTTGTGGATCAGTATGAGAAAGTAGCAGTTAATTACCCTTGGGATGGCTATAACTTTGCAGAAATCGCGTCAGACCCCAGGACAAAAGAGATAATTTCAATCTTTGACAGATACATTCCAGAGATAGCATACGCTCAGTATGATATTCCGGTACAGGATGAAGTAGCTCTTTTCCGACAGGAGCTAAAGGATGCGGGCTTTGAAGAGGTAACAAAAGAAATACAAAAGATAGTAGATTCATATTAATATTGTCACTACAAAATTGTAGCAAATTATGATATGATAGCGCCAATATAATTGTATACATGTATAAAGTTTAAGTGGTAGGAGGAATCAAGATGGTAACAACATTAGATAAGGGCTGCTTCTTGATAAATGGAACAACAATTGTTCCTGATGATAACAATGCCCAGGCAGAACTTTCCAGTAAGGGAATCACATCATCAAGGGAAGAGGCCAGGCAGAACACCATAGCCTATGGCATTTTGAAGGCTCATAATACATCAGGGAATATGGATAAGCTTTGTGTGAAGTTTGATAAGCTTACTTCCCACGATATTACTTATGTTGGAATTATTCAGACAGCAAGAGCTTCTGGACTTGAGAAATTTCCTATCCCATATGTTCTTACAAATTGCCACAATTCTCTTTGTGCAGTTGGAGGAACAATCAATGAAGATGATCACATGTTTGGACTTACAGCTGCTCAGAAGTACGGCGGAGTATATGTTCCACCTCATCAGGCGGTTATTCACCAGTATGCAAGGGAAATGCTTGTAACTTCAGGGGGCATGATACTGGGTTCTGATTCTCATACAAGGTATGGCGCTCTTGGTACTATGGCAATCGGAGAAGGAGGACCTGAGCTTGTTAAGCAGCTTTTAGGACAGACCTACGATGTTGATATGCCAGGTGTAGTAGCTATCTATCTGGAGGGCAGCCCCAAAAAGGGCGTTGGTCCTCAGGACGTAGCACTTGCAATTATAGGCAAGGTATTTGGCGATGGCTATGTCAAGAACAAGGTAATTGAGTTTGTGGGCCCCGGTGTCAAGAATCTAAGCGCTGATTTCAGGATTGGCGTTGATGTTATGACAACAGAGACAACTTGTCTATCTTCTATATGGCAGACAGACGATACAATCAAGGAATACTATGATATCCACGGAAGAAGTGGAGATTATAAAGAGTTAAGACCAGGAGATGTGGCTTACTACGATGGCCTTGTCAGAGTGGATCTTGATACACTTAATCCTATGATTGCTATGCCATTCCATCCTAGCAATGTTTACGAGATTGCTGAGGTCAACAGGAATGCAGCTGATATCCTTGCGGATGTTGAGAAGCGTGCCAAGGTAAGCTTTGGAGATAAGGTAGAGTTTTCGCTTCAGGATAAACTTCGTGATGGCAAATTCTATGTTGATCAGGGAATCATTGCTGGCTGCGCAGGTGGCGGATTTGAGAATATCTGTGCTGCAGCAGATATCCTTAAGGGACGATACATTGGCAATGATAGATTTACACTCAGTGTATATCCTGCTTCAACACCAATTTACATGGAAGTTGTTAAAAATGGTGCTGCAGCTACTATTCTTCAGTCGGGTGCAATCTTAAAGACTGCATTCTGCGGCCCATGCTTTGGTGCTGGTGATACGCCTGCCAATAACGCATTTAGTATCAGACACTCCACCAGAAACTTCCCTAACCGTGAAGGCTCTAAGGTTCAGAATGGACAGGTCGCTTCTGTAGCACTTATGGACGCAAGATCAATTGCTGCAACAGCTGCTAACAAGGGTGTTCTTACACCTGCAACAGAGTTTGACGGAGAATTTAATAAGTATACATATCACTTTGATAGCGATATTTACAAGAACCGAGTATTTGATTCAAAGGGCAAGGCTGACCCTTCTGTAGAACTCCAGCTTGGACCAAATATTAAGGACTGGCCACAGATGGTTGCTCTTACAGATAACCTACTCCTTAAGGTCGTTTCAGAGATTCACGATCCTGTAACTACTACAGATGAGCTCATTCCTTCTGGAGAAACCTCATCCTACAGATCAAACCCTCTTGGACTTGCAGAGTTTACTCTTTCAAGAAAGGATCCTGCATATGTAGGCCTTGCAAAAGAGGTATATCAGCAGGAACTTCTGCGTCGTAAGGATGCACCTCTTAATGAAATGAGCCCTGAGACTGCAGCAGCGATAAAGACAGTTTTGGATAAATTCCCTGAGGTAACAAGTGCCAATACTGGTATTGGTTCAACTATATTTGCTGTTAAACCTGGAGACGGATCAGCAAGAGAGCAGGCTGCATCTTGTCAGAAGGTTCTGGGCGGATGGGCTAATATTGCCAACGAATATGCTACAAAGCGTTATCGCTCAAATCTTATTAACTGGGGAATGCTTCCATTTATCATTGATGGGGAGAATCTTCCATTCAAGAATAAGGATTATATATTTGTTCCGGAAATCAGAAAGGCGGTAAAAGAAAAAGCTGAAAGCATCAAAGCTTTTGCTATCGCTGACGGAAAGATGACCGAGTTTGAACTTAAACTTGGAGGTCTTACTGATGATGAGAGACAAATAATCCTTGATGGTTGTCTTATTAACTTTAACCGCGTAAAATAATAATGATGCGGATAAAAGTTTAAGATAATTAGCATAAATGGGTAAGACATGTTTTCTTATATGAGTGGGACAAAGAGAATAATAGCAGCACTACTGGTGCTGATAATGGGAAGCGTCGCTGGTTGCGGCGCTTCTTCTGCTGAAAGCAGTGTGGATATAGCAGAACTTACAGGGGCATATCAGACGGAAGGGCAGAGTGTATCCAAGGTGGATTATGTGGCTCCGGTGCAGATTCCTAATATACTTGTTGATCAGACAGGCTTTGAACAGGAATCAGAGAAGGTAGCAATATTCAGAGGTAAGGATCTTCCCAGGACTTTTCAGATAAGAAATCTAGAGACAGGAGAGGTGGCCTTTATAGGTGATGTGGTAAAGGCTGTTCTTGATAAGGAAAGTGGCAAATATTACGGAATTGGAAGGTTTAACAGCTTTAAAGAGCCGGGAACATATGTGATTTATGCTGAACATCTTGGAGAGTCTTTTTCTTTTTCCATAGGAGAGGATATTTATAAGGATGTTTTGGACAGAGCCTGCCAAAAGTACTACACAAACAGATGTGGGATTGCTATTTCTCAGATAGTCTCAGGAGACAATGGACATAGTGCCTGCCATACAACAAAGGCCAGACTTCAGGATAATGCAGACACTCTGATCGATGTGACAGGTGGATGGCATATGGATGAGCATGCTGACCGGGATGCTCTTATTGGAGCCAGAGTAGTGGAGGAACTTCTCCTGGCCTATGAGATGAATCCTGAGGCCTTTTCAGATGAAGCAGGAATTCCTGAAAGTGGCAACAAAATTCCGGATATCATTGATGAGATCAGATATGAGGTAGACTGGCTTTTAAAAATGCAGGATGCCAAGACTGGAGGCGTGTACGGAGCAGCCATAACCAAGAGTCAGGGAAATGGTGATATTTTTGCTGCTCCTGTGGAAGTGACATCGGTGTCAATGGATGCAACCATAAGATTTGCAGCTACTATGGCAAGGTTTAGCTTTATCTATCAGCAATATGATCAGGATTACGCGACTACAGCACTTAGAGCTGCTGACAGGGCCTATGAGAGCTTTTTAATAAACCAGACAGTGGCTGATAATACAGCAGCCTTCAATGCGGCAGCTCAGCTCTATAGGGCAACAGGAAGTGATAAATACAGAAAGGCTCTTGATGTTTTTTTTGCCAAAGAAGATTTTATTGAGCAGTTTGATACTGACGAGAATGTCTTTGTAGGTGCTGTGACCTATCTTTCAACCAATCAGGAAGTGGACAAGGAGCAGTGCAATAAACTGATCAAGGCCCTTATGAAGAAATCGGAGCGGATTGCTGCAAATGCAACGGAGAATAGATTTTTGGTAGCGGATGAAGCAGAAAATGGGAACTTTGATAGTCTGCTTGAGGACATAAAGTGCCTTTCTATCACTAATCACATAATCCACAACCACGAATACACCACGATCATAGAAAACCATGTGCATTACCTTATGGGGATGAATCCATGGTGCATCAACCTTCTTACAGATGAAACAGAGAGAACATTTGAGGATAGTGCAGATTTTGGTGGAATCATGAATGATCCTCACAGCGATGCTCTGGTGGTGTTTATGCTAAGCGCTCTTGAGGGATAAAGTCAGGGCCATAAGAGGAATGTAATAGAAGCAATGTCAATTTTTCCAAACTGATAGTCATGTTATGGAATTTGCATGATATGTAGCCTAGTGATAATATGGATGGGTCATGAATACAATAATAAATGGACTAAATATAAATTATATAGATGAAGGTCAGGGGCCACTTCTAGTAATGCTCCATGGATGGGGTTCTAACATTGATCTTTTTGCAGGAGTAATATCTTTTGCCAAGGTCAAATATCATGTGGTAGCCATGGATATGCCTGGATTTGGTAAGAGCGATGAGCCTGCAGAGCCTATGAATGTTGATGCCTACGTGGATTTTGTTCTCTCTTTTGTAAAAGAGCTTTATCCAGAGGAAAAGGAAATCATATTCCTGGGGCACTCCATGGGAGGCAGGATCATAATAAAACTTGCTTCGGGAATACATGATGGCAGGATAAAGACTGATTTTTCAATTCCTAAGATCATCCTTACAGACTCAGCAGGTGTCCTGCCCGTTAGGACCAAGGCTCAGAACAGCCGCACCAAGAGATACAAGTTCTACAAGAACCTTATTACCAGAACAGGAATAGTGAAGCTTTTTCCAGGGGCGCTTGATAGGCTTCAGAAGAAATTTGGAAGCGCAGATTATGCCGCAGCTTCTCCTGTTATGAGAAAGTCACTTGTTATGAATGTCAATGAGGACTGCACTCCTTATATGCCTTCAGTTACACAGCCTACGCTTCTTATCTGGGGTGACCGGGATACAGCGACTCCTCTTTCTGATGGTAAGAAGATGGAAGAGCTTATGCCAGAGGCAGGACTTGCAGTTATAGAGGGAGCAGGACATTATACCTTCCTTGATAATCCATATCTGTACAACAGGATTTTGGGAAGCTTTTTAGGAATTTAATTTAGGAGAAGATTATGATTTTGCTATGTACATTGCCAGTTCTGGCTATTATGGTTCTAGCACTGAGATATTACAGTCATATGCTGCAGCTTTCCAGCTATCAGTTTCAGGGATATTTCAGAGTTCTTAGATCAGAGAAACTAAAAATGCTGCTACATGTGATGATTCTTGTATTGTCAGTATTTGCTATAGCTGGGTTGGACATGAGAAACAAAGTGCCACTGACCATGATCTGCGGAGTGCTTCTTCTTGCAGATATTGTGTGGCTTGTTGTCTTGTATATTCCAAGAAAAGCCAAGAAGAAGTTTGTTGTTACCAGCAGGGTTAAGAGATTATTTGTAACCTATGGTATCCTGAGCATACTTATTCTTGTGGTTCCACCAGTAATTTCAAAGCTTTCATATGGAGAGACAAGTGAGTTTAACAGCGCGGATCTAAGTGATGTTGCACCTATACTGGTATTTATCATGATGGCAGTGATCTATATGGCTATTCTTCCGCTTATTCCGGCACTTGCTAATCTTATCAACAAACCAATTGAACTTAGGATCAATAAGTACTACATCGACGATGCCAAGAGACTTCTTAGAGAGCATCCAAACCTTCGCATCATCGGAATTACAGGAAGCTTCGGCAAGACAAGCGTTAAGTACTATCTGACAACACTTTTGTCAGAGGGCTTTTCAGTTCTTATGACACCAGAGAGCTACAATACTCCTATGGGAATTGTCAGAACCATCAGGGAGCATTTGAAGCCAACTCACGAGATATTTGTATGTGAAATGGGTGCAAGACACCTTCATGATATAAAAGAAATCACGGATATTGTTCATCCTGATGATGGAATCCTTACTTCTATTGGATATCAGCATCTTGAGACCTTCCATTCTCTTGATAACATCATCAGCACCAAGTATGAGCTTCTTGATGCAGTTGATGAGAAGATGAAGACTACAGGAGAACCTGCCAAAAAGCATCTTAAGTTTGTAAATGGCGACAATGAGATCATAAGATCCAATATGAAATATCAGGATGCCATCACCTATGGCCTTTTAGAGGGCAATGACTACAGAGCTACAGATATTAAGGTTACTAGTGGCGGAACAACATTTGTGGTAACAGCTCCTGACGGAGAGAGCTGTGAGTTTAGTACTAAACTCGTAGGAAGACATAACGTAGAGAACATTGTAGGAGCTATTGCAGCGGCAAACAGCCTTGGTATTCCTATGAGCAAGCTGAGGATAGCAGTGAGAAGGCTTGCTAGTGTTCCTCACAGACTTGAGCTTAACAAGCACGGTAATGTATCAATCCTTGATGATGCTTATAATTCAAATCCTAATGGAGCTAAGGTTGCGCTTGAGACACTTTCTCTTTTTGAGAACACGGTTAAGATTCTGGTAACACCTGGAATGGTAGAGCTTGGAGCCAAGGAGGATGAGTACAACAAGGAGTTTGGCCGTCAGGCAGCAGCTGTCTGCGATTACATCATCACAGTAGGTGAGAAGAACAGTGCTTCTATAAAGGCAGGTGCCTTGGAAGCAGGCTTTGACCCGGAGAGACTTTTTGTCAAGAATACTCTTTCTGAAGCTACAGCTCTTATGTATGAGATTGATGCTGGAAGAGAAAAGGTAATTCTTCTTGAAAATGATCTTCCAGACAACTATAAATGATGATTCTTTGATTTTTTGTTCCAAGAGTGTATAATGTTTGCGGACTTGAGGAAAAATAGTTTTTATAAGTGAAAGAAGGCAAGTTATGAAATTACAGCTGGCAGTTTTATTTGGTGGAAAAAGTACAGAGCATGAGATTTCTATCATCTCAGCTATTCAGGCTATTGGCAGCATCAATAGAGACAAGTACGATGTTATCCCTGTTTACATTACCAAGAACAATGATTTCTATGTTGGTGAAGACGTGGATAAGATTGAAGAATACACACATATTCCAGAACTTTTAAAGAAGAGCACACAGGTTATATGGGTTAAGGACGGCGACAAGGTAACACTTCAGAGATTTAATAAGAAGCTGTTTGGAAGCAATGTGATTGCGCAGGTTGATATTGCATTCCCTATCGTTCATGGAACAAATGTTGAGGATGGTACTCTTCAGGGCTATCTTGCAACACTTGGACTTCCTGTAGTTGGCTGTGATGTTCTCTCATCAGCTGTTGGCATGAACAAATATGTCATGAAGACAGTTCTCAAGGACAACGGCATTCCTGTTCTTGACTGCAAGTGCTATACCTGGAAGGATTATGAGGATGTTAATTCTCTTGTGGAAAAGATTGAGAAGACATTCGAATACCCTGTTATCATAAAGCCACTTAACCTTGGTTCAAGTATCGGTATCAAGAAGGCAAAAGATAGAGATTCTCTTTTAGAGGCTCTTGATCTTGGTTTTGAATTCTCTAAAAAGATCCTTGTTGAGCCAGCTATTGACGACCTCAAGGAAATCAACTGCTCAGTAATTGGAGACTATGAGGAAGCCAAAGCTTCTGAGTGCGAGGAGCCTGTTAACTCAGATGATATCCTCAGCTTTGAAGATAAGTATATTGGCGGAGCAAAGGGTGGTGCCAAGGGTGCCAAGACTGGAGGCAGCAAGGGAATGGCATCTCTTAAGAGAAAGATTCCTGCAGAGATCAGCCCTGAGCGCAGAGAAGAGATCAGAAAGATGGCAGTAGATGCCTTCAAGTGTCTTGGATGTTCTGGTGTTTCCAGAATTGACTTTATGATCGATAAAAAGACAGACAAGGTATATCTCAATGAGATCAATACTATTCCAGGCTCACTTTCATTCTATCTTTGGGAGCCACTTGGACTTAAATATACACAGCTTTTAGATGAAGTTATAGAGCTTGCCCTTAAGGCAGACAGAGAGAGCCACAAGATTGTATATTCCTTTGATACTAACGTACTTGAAGGCGTTCACCTTGGCGGCGGCAGCAAGGGATCAAAGATGTAAAAAATACCCAGGTTGGTAGGAAATTCTTACCAGCCTGGGTTTTCTTTTGACTTTTGAAGGGCTAATTGCCTTTTATAGAATCTTACTATGGAATATTATTGAGCATTTTTAAGGTAGGTCTGTTCAACGATGTCATAAACGAATTTGTCGATGTTCTTTTGATCTTCCTTACTAAGCTCGCCTGGAATAATAGGTTTGCAATACTCGATAGTAACATGGGTGCGCTTGATAAATGGCATGTGTTTTTCAAGAATTTCATCGGAGTGGTTTATTACTACAGGGATGATAGGACAGCCAGTCTTCTGAGCAATCTTAAAGCTTCCCTTGTGGAATTCTCCTAGAGGGGCATCAGTTTTGTTTCTGGTTCCCTCAGGATAGATGAAGATAGAGATGCCGTTTTTTACTTTGTCGATAGCGGTAAGGATCATCTCCATACCCTTGCGGATATCCTTTCTATCAAGGAAAAGACAATCCATGTAGATCATCCAGATATTCAGAAGCGGCACCTTCAGGATTTCTTTCTTGGCTATAAAGCCTGTAGGAGCAGGAACCCTTGGATAAGCAAGAACTATATCGAAGATGCTGCGGTGGTTACCAACATAGAGAACGGCTGTATCCTTTGGAACATTTTCTTCGCCGATGACGGTTCTTTTGACACCGCTGATAAATAATACGACGTTGAAGGCCCAGCTGACTATAGCAAGTGATATGGTCTTCTTGGCCCAGGGATTAAACCTGCCGATTATCCAGAGAACACCCTGGATTGGAAGACTAACTATGAGAAACACTGCAACAAATAAAACTGCAAGGATTGAACGTATCATTATAAAGCCTCTTTTCTAAATTCTAAAAATTTCCTTTCCCATTTTCTCATGGATAGATGGAAAATGGAATAGCTTTTTGGGAAAGAGATTTACACAGTCTATAAAGAATGATAAAAATATAAAGAAATTAAAACAAACAGAATGGTTTGGGGAGCGAAAATGCTGATAATAAAGAACGGAACTTTAGTTGATCCGGCAAGCGGACGAAGTGGAATGTATGACATTCTGGTGGACGGAGATAAGATTGCAAGGATAGGAGCCTGCGGAAGTCTTGACGATATGGCCATGGAGGCTATGAGCATGAGCCTTATGGAAGGGGCAGATAATAAAGGAGTGGATCTTACTGAGATTGATGCCACGGGATGTGTGGTGGCTCCAGGTCTTGTGGATTGTCATGTTCACTTCAGAGATCCGGGATTTACCTATAAAGAGGATATAGAGTCTGGCGCTAGGGCAGCAGCTAGGGGCGGCTTTACCACTGTAGTCATGATGGGAAACACAAATCCACACATGGACAATCCAGATACTATCAGGGATGTTTTAAGGCGCGGCGTGGGAACCGGGATCAAGGTATATACCTGTGGTAACGTCACAAAAGGTATGGAATGCCAGGAACTTGTGGATATGGATGAGCTTATTAAGGCTGGAGCAGTTCTTTTTACTGATGATGGTAAGCCTATCACAGATGGTGCACTTATGGAGAAGGCCTGCAAAATGGCGGCAGAGAAAGGCGTAGTAATAAGCCTTCACGAAGAAAATCCAGAGTTCATCACTGACAATGGGATAAATGCAGGAGAAGTAGCGCAGAAACTGGGGCTTACAGGTTCTCCAAGAGAAGCTGAGATATCCATGGTAAAAAGAGATATAGAAATAGCAGAGAAGACCGGTGCCGAGATTGTAGTACAGCATATCAGCGCTGCGGAATCCGTGGACCTTATCAGAAATGCAAGGCAAAGAGGTGTCAGGGTTCATGCAGAGGCAACTCCTCATCATTTCACTTTGACAGAGAACGCTGTTCTTAAGTACCTCTCACTTGCCAAGATGAATCCGCCTCTTAGGCTTGAAAGCGATAGACTGGCCATAATAAGGGGGCTTAAGGACAATACAATAGATATGATAGCAACTGACCACGCTCCTCACTCAAGAGATGAGAAGCAAAAAGAGCTTAAGGCAGCCCCAAGCGGTATAACGGGCCTTGAGACTTCTTTGGCCCTTGGTATCAGGGAACTTGTTCAGACAGGTGAGCTTTCTCTTATGGAGCTGTTGGAGAGAATGACTGTAGGCCCGGCCAGGGTTTATGGCCTTGATGCTGGCGTGATCGAAGAGGGCAGGGATGCGGATCTTGTGATCTTTAATCCTGTGGAAGAGTGGGATTTTATCCAGAGTGCTTCTAAATCCACTAACACTCCATTTCTTGGAGAAAGGCTTCCGGGGCGTATACATGCTACAGTCTGCAGGGGCAAGGTGGTTTATAATATCTGAAAATCAAAAATCTGTAAAATGGGAGATTAAGAATGGCAAAGAAGGCAAAAATTGAGGCAAGAGTGCTGAGCCAGAGTATACTGGCAGAGGGAATCTACGACATGTGGCTTGAGACAGAACTTGCTATGGACGCACATCCAGGGCAGTTTGTAGGTGTATATCCCGCCAATAAGGCAACTCTTTTACCAAGACCAATCAGTATATGTGAGGTTGATAAAGAGAAATCCGCTCTTCGCCTTGTTTACAGGGTTGTGGGTTCAGGCACTGCGGAATTTGCACTGTACCAGCCTGGGGACATCATTATGATTCTTGGAATCTTAGGAAATGGTTTCCCTCTTGAAGCGGCAGAGGGTAAAAGAGCCGTAGTAATGGGCGGAGGTATTGGTGTTCCACCACTTCTTCAGACAGCGAAAGAACTGTCACAAAAGGGAACAGAAGTTACAGCGGTTATGGGCTATAGAAATGAAGAGACCTTCCTTTCTGATGATTTTAAGAAATATGCAAAAATGGTCATTGCAACTGAGGATGGAAGCGTAGGAACCAAAGGGAATGTCATTGATGCTATGAATGAAAATAGTGTGGAATGCGATGTAATCCTGGCTTGTGGTCCTATGCCTATGCTGAGGGCAATCAAGCAGTATGCGCAGGACAAGGGTATCAAGGCATATATTTCTCTTGAAGAGCGTATGGCCTGCGGTGTAGGAGCGTGCCTTGGATGTGTTTGCAAGACTAAAGAGGCGGATCACCACTCACACGTGCATAATGCCAGAATATGTACTGATGGACCAGTATTTGATGCAGAAGATGTAGAAATATGATGACGTCTGTGGTTATTCGTATATCATATGATTTAGTCAGTATATAGAGGATTTGATTGGAGAATATAACATGAACACACAGGTTGAGATAGCAGGAGTAGAATTCAAAAATCCAGTAATGGTGGGATCTGGGACCTTTGGATCCGGAGTAGAATATTCAGAATTTGTTGATCTTAATAAGCTGGGCGCAGTAGTAACCAAGGGAGTTGCAAATGTGCCATGGCCAGGAAACCCAGTACCAAGGGTGACAGAAGTTTATGGCGGTATGTTAAATGCCATTGGGCTTCAGAATCCGGGAATAGATGTTTTTGTGGAAAGAGATCTTTCTTTTTTGAAGGATTATGATACACGCGTTATTGTAAATGTTTGTGGAAAGAGTGTTGAGGATTACCTTGAAGTTGTAGAAAGACTAGGGGATGAGAAGAGAGTTGATATGCTGGAAATCAACGTTTCCTGCCCTAATGTCAAGGAAGGCGCTATTGCCTTTGGCCAAAACAAGGATGCGCTTTTTGACATTACTTCCAGAATTAAAAAGGTTGCAAAGCAGCCAGTAATAATGAAGCTAAGCCCTAATGTTACAAGTATTTCAGAGATGGCCAAGGCTGCAGAGGCAGCAGGAGCGGATGCAATCTCGCTTATAAACACTATCACAGGCATGAAGATAGATATCCATAGGAGAAAATTTGCCCTTGCAAATAAGACCGGAGGAATGTCAGGCCCTGCAATCAAGCCGGTTGCTGTCAGAATGGTCTACGAAGCATCTCATGCGGTCAACATTCCTGTTATTGGAATGGGCGGAATAGCTAGTGGAGATGATGCTATCGAGTTTATCATGGCAGGTGCTACAGCTGTTGCAGTTGGAGCTATGAATTTCCATGATCCTTACACTACAATGAGAGTTGTAGAGGGCATTGAAAGCTACATGAGAAGATATAATGTAGAAGATATCAATGATCTTAGAGGATGTGTTGAGTAAAAATTGGATGCAGGCTGCATATTTACAAATAAATGCAAAGAAAAAGGGAGCGCGGTAAAGCACTCCCTTTTTGATTACTAGCAACCTTTATTCAGTTACTGTCTTCCCTGTCAGCTCATCGAATCCCTTCATTACTGCACTGTAGGTTTGCTCAGAAATATCCGGGAGCTTTCCGCCCCAGGTCTTTTCTGCCTGCGCATAACCCTTTTCGAAGGCCGCTCTCATGCTCTCGAGCTTGTCAGGATCGTCTCCGGCCAAGGCTTTGGCAAAGTCCAGAATACGTTCTGAGGTCTGCTTGACACCCCAGTAACCGTTTTCGGAAATGTCTTCCTGTGCCTGAGCTTTTGTGGCTGCATCTACGGTAAAATCACCCTTTGCAAGGAAACTCCAAATGGAGTCATCGGGATTGTCAGAATTGGCAATTCCATAGTTTTTGGCCTGCTTGCCCATCATTTTATGGACAATGTCCAAAAGCTGTTGCTGACGAATGGCATCATCTGCCTTCATCTGCTGGATGATTTTGGCCCGTTCCGCTTCTTTGGAGGAAACAGTGCTAGTCTTGGAACTATCATCTGATTTCTCGTATACGGCGGCAGCCTCCTGTTTGACCTTTACTTCTTCGTCTTTCTTTTTTTCTTCAACGAAATTTGGATTGACTGATGAAGCATAGGTCGTTGCGATGTTGTTAGTAACCTCGGTAACTCCGTTTACGCCCATATAGAACTCCTTTTCCGCGAGGCTTAAACTACTTCGCTTGAAACGAAACAATAGTTTACCTATCTAGCCTATCGGCTATTTTTCAAAAAACTTTAGAGTTAAAACAAAATTTTTTCAATTTTTTTGTATTTTTTTTCTTGAGTTTGATAATTGCTAGTGAGAAGATGTAAGGGAAATGATGCGGTAAGATTTTATGCGCATTTTCAAATTATTAAAACTGAAAACGGGGATTATTCATGAAATTAGAAAAGAATGCATTTGCAAAGATCAACCTGGGACTGGATGTAACAGGGAAAAGAGATGACGGATACCATATAGTCCGCATGATAATGCAGAATGTAAATATATATGACACACTGACTTTTGAAGATAATGATACTGGAGAAATAATTCTAACAGCCAATTCTCCCAAGATTCCTACTGATGAGTCAAATCTTATCTGCAAAGTCGCAAGACAGCTCCAGAAAGAGTTTGGTATTACCAGGGGAGCCAAAATCGACCTGGTAAAAAGAATTCCAGTTGCTGCGGGAATGGCTGGAGGCAGCACTGATGGAGCAGCAGCTTATGTGGCTTTAAATGAACTATGGAATCTTGGACTAGATAAAAAGAAAATGTGTGAACTGGCAGTCAGCCTTGGGGCGGACATTCCATACTGTATTATGGGAGGCACAGCTCTGGCAGAGGGAATAGGTGAGGAGCTTACTACAATTCCTGATATGCCTGATTGTCAGCTGGTTGTGGTAAAGCCTGATATAGATGTATCCACAGGCTGGGTTTACAAGGAACTTGATAGTAAAGAAATAGAGAATCATCCTGATATAGATGGTATTAGAAAGGCAATTGAACAAGGCAATCTCAAAGAGATGTGTTCACTTATGGGTAATGTCCTTGAACCAGTAACAGCCTCTAAATATGACGTGATTGGCAAGCTGGAAGCTCTTTTGACAGAGAATGGAGCTGTTAAGGCCATCATGACAGGAAGCGGACCAACAGTATTCGGAGTTTTTGATGATGGTGGTAATGCCAAGAAGGCTTACAATGCTATCTGCAGAAGTAACCTGGCTTTGCAGATCTTTTTGACAGAGCCAATAAATCCAAATAAATAATGCATATTAACATCAAAGGGCAATGCGTAGCCCGAAACCTTGCGCATGAGGAGAGTATTATGAGAAGAAATGTAGATGTTAATGTTACTGGTATCCATTCAAGGCCGGGAGAGCCGACGGAAAAGATTTTTACTACATCAAGGGGCTATTACGAGAATATGGATGATGGAAGGCGTCTTGTGGAATATGAC
The DNA here is from genome assembly GCF_900102515.1 of Butyrivibrio sp. INlla14. Classification (GTDB taxonomy): domain Bacteria; phylum Bacillota; class Clostridia; order Lachnospirales; family Lachnospiraceae; genus Butyrivibrio. The sequence goes on along the minus strand of NZ_FMVS01000024.1, from coordinate 22,609 downwards.
GAAGAGCAGGATGCTGGAAATGGCGTGGTCAAGGTACACAATAAGGTCTTTATTGCTTCCGATGGAAAGAGCATGGAGATCATAAGAGGTGGAGAGACCAAGAACCGTCTGCAGTTTGGCGAGCAGCTTGAATACGATACCGAGTATCTTACGCCCTATGGGGCAATGACCATGAAGGTGGTCACAAACAGCTTTGACTTTAATTCAAGCCACGAAGAGAAGGCAATGAAGGTCATCGCAGAATATGCTCTTGAAATGGAAGGGCAGGTTTTATCAGATTCTATGATAATAATAGAAATAAAAAATGCTGAGGCAGGTTAAACTGCCTCAGCATTAACTTTATAAGAAATATTATTTGACCATCTTGGCGCCGGCCTTTTCCTGAGCCTTAGCAACCAGATTCTTGAAGAAGCCTTTCTTTTCTTCCTGAACAGGGCCTTTATTAGCTCTAAGTCCCTTAACTTCAGTAACGTAGATTCCGCTTACGGAAGCCTTAACTTCCTTCTTGACTGGAACCTTGTCGAAAATTTTCTCATCACAGATAAGACTCATAACTCTGTTACCAACTCTAACCTTGAGAATTGGGAGCTTGGATCTTCTAAGAAGCTTAGGTGTCTGATCAATAACAGCCTGTGGAAGGCCAGCTTCATTAAGTTTCATTCTCTTCTTGTCAATGATCAGCATGCTGACTGTCTGCTTCATGGCATCCAGCTGAACCTGCTGTTCTTCCTGCTTCTTCTGAGCTTTTTTTCCAAAAATAACAAGTGCAACAATCGCAGCAATTAAAATAACTGCAATGACAATAGCAACAATAAGTCCTGTACTCAAAGATAAATCCTCCAAACTAACTAATAATGCCAACTCCCGAAATCAAAAACTGTAAAATTTCTGTGGCTGTGAACAGAACATATTGTAGCATTCTTTGTCTTTTAAGGCAATAAAATACTTTAACATAAGATAAAGGTGTGGTAGTATAAGTAATATTGTTTTTTAGTATGGAAGCAGTATATACATTTAAGGGTTACGAAGGAGTAATATTATGAAGAAGAAAATAGCAGTGCTACTTGCGGGAGTAATGGTGTGCACTATGTTTACAGCCTGTGGCAAGGATGCAGGAAGTGATGCGGCTAACGAAGCGATAAGTGTTAATGAGGAAGCACTTGCTTCTGCTGCAGCTGACGTTTCAACAGAAGGTGAAGACACAGGTCTTACAATTGATTTTGACAACCTTGAGACATCTACACTTCAGGATATCAAGGCTTCAGATCTTGTTACACTGGGAGAGTACAACGGTATCACAGTTGAGGCTACTCTTGGTGAGGTTACAGAAGAGGATGTTGCAGGTTATATCGAGAACATGAAATCTTCAAATCCTCCTATGATCGATGTTACAGACAGAGCTGTTCAGGATGGAGATACAGTTAATATCGACTATGTTGGTAAGTATGCTGATACTAAGGAGGCTTTTGATGGAGGCACAGCCAATGGTGCAGATCTTGTGATTGGCTCTAACTCATACATCGAGGGCTTTGAGTCAGGACTTGTTGGAGCAGAGATTGGTGAGACACGTGATCTTAACCTTACATTCCCTGCTGATTACGGCGCTGAGTCACTTGCTGGTAAGGACGTTGTATTTACTGTAACAATCAACAGCATCAAGGTTGCCGCAGATGATATTTCTGATGAGTGGGCAGCAGGCCTTGGCATTGCCGATGTTACTACTATTTCTGAACTTGAGGCATATGCTAATAAGACTCTTACAACACAGGCTGAGGATACATACAAGTCAACAATTGAGAACTCAGCTGTTCAGCAGGTTTATGATTCTTGTGCATTTGGTGATATTCCACAGACACTTATAAACAGATATCTTAAGCTTCAGAAGCAGATGCTTGATTATCAGGCAACAATGTATTCATACTACTATGGTCAGCAGCTTTCAGCTTCAGATCTTATTTCTGTTTACATGAATAACGAGGGCTTTGTAGGAACTGCTGATGATTACCTTCAGAGTATTTCTACAGATATGGCCAAGCAGTACCTTATGTTCCAGGCAATTGCTGATGAGCAGGGTATTACTATATCAGATGAAGATATTGATACTTATCTTAAAGATGCTTATGAGAATGCTTCTACTACATCTTTCAGTTCATATGAAGAGTACAAGGCTTCTCTTGATCTTGAGACTTATAGAGAAGGACTTATGGCTGACAAGGCTGTAGAGTTTATCGTTAATAATGCTAATGTAGTTGCTGCACCAGTTGAGGCTACTACAGAGACATCTGCCGAGGCATCATCCGAGGCTTCTGTAGATGCTGCAGCAGAGAGTTCATCAACAGTTGCTGAATGATCAGGCAATTTTGATAAATAAGCTATTTTAATAGCAATTAGAAAACTAAGGAGAGAAAAGATGAGAACAAAAATTAAAGAGCTGTTCAGAAATACTTCTGAATTTGCTTCCAAAGAAGTGACCATCTGCGCTTGGGTACGTACTAACCGCGCACAGGCACAGTTTGGATTCCTTAACGTAAATGACGGTTCATTTTTTGAAAATCTTCAGGTCGTTTACGATCAGGAACTTAATAATTTTGAGGACATCTCCAAGATAAGAGTTGGTTCCAGTGTTAAGGTAAGTGGTAAACTGGTGCTTACTCCAGATAATAAACAGCCTTTTGAAGTAAAGGCAACAGCAGTTGAACTTCTCGGTGACTGCCCAGAGAACTACCCAATCCAGCCAAAGCGTCATACCAGAGAGTACCTTCGTACTGTGGCTCATCTTCGTCCACGTACAAACCTCTTTAGCGCTGTTTTCCGTATCAGAAGTGTTGCTGCAATGGCAGTTCATACTTACTTCCAGGATAGAGGATATCTCTATGTGCATACTCCTCTTATCACAGGCGCTGACTGTGAGGGATCAGATCAGATGTTTAAGATCACTACCTTCAACATGAATGATCTTCCAAAGACTGAGGATGGCAAGGTGGATTTCAGCAAGGACCTCTTTGGCAAGCAGTCTTTCATCACTGGATCAGGACAGCTTCAGGGCGAGACATTCGCTATGGCTTTTGGTGATATCTACACATTTGGTCCTACATTTAGAACAGAGAACTCTAATACACAGACACATGCTAATGAGTTCTGGATGATCGAGCCTGAGATGGCCTTCTGTGATCTTCAGGGACTTATGGATATCGAAGAGGAAATGCTCAAGTTCGTAGTTAAGTATGTATGCGATAAGTGTCCAGAAGAGATTGATTTCTGTGACAAGTTCGTATCCAAGGGACTCAAGGACAAGCTTAACGCTATCGTAAACGCTGAGTTTACACGTATCAGCCATCATGATGTTATCGACATTCTCAAGAAGGCTGATGTTAAGTGGGAGTTCGAGCCAGACTACGGCGAGGATATTGCTAAAGAGCATGAGAAATACATTGTTGATTACTTCAATGGTCCAGTATTTGTAACAGACTGGCCCAAGGATATCAAGGCATATTACATGAAAGTCAACCCTGACAACAAGACAGTTGCAGCAGTAGACCTTCTTGTTCCACAGGCTGGAGAGCTTATGGGTGGTAGCCAGAGAGAAGAGAACCTCGACAAGCTTATTGAGAGAATGGATGAGATGGGCGTAGATAAAGAGGGTATCGACTGGTATCTTGACACTAGAAGATACGGCGGCTGCATCCACAGTGGCTTCGGTATGGGCTTTGAGCGTCTTATCATGTACTTAACTGGAGTTGAGAACATCCGTGACGTAATTCCTTATCCTAGAACACCTAGAAACTGTGAATTCTAATTTATTAGGGCACCCCGCGTGGGTGCCCTTTTGATTGTATTCCGCTAAGGATGCGCATACTGTTCTATATGGCTTTGTTGTTGAAACTGATTTTGGGATGTCATAATATATAATTAGGATTTTTTTTAACAAAAATGCCGGAATAGAGAGGACAAGGGGGATAGGTATGAAAAAAAGGAAACATATTCTTTTTAGAACAATAGCTATAGCTCTTGTTATGTCTTTTTTCATGGCAGAGCCAGCAGCGGTCTATGCCAAGACTAGTGAGGAACTAGAATCTGAGCAGAAAAAGCTTGAGGAAGAAGAAAAGAAGCTTGAGAAGCAAAAAAAGGATCTGGAAAAGCAAAAGACCGATAGCCAGAATAAGTTAAATAACGCAACCAGCCAGATAGGAACCATCTCAGAAGCCCAGGGTGAAACTCAGGAAGCTATTGATGAGACAAGTGGTGAGCTTGTAGGACTTATGGCTGATATTGAGCTTATCAAGGAAGATATATCCGCCAAGGAAAAACTCATTGAGCAGACACAAAAAGAGTATGACGCAGCCAAGGCCCAGGAAGAAACTCTCTATGCAGCAATGGTTCAGCGTGTTAAATATATGTATGAAAAAGGTGATTTTTCATATGTTCAGATTCTTTTGACGGCAACTAGCTATTCAGATGCTCTTAATAAGGTGTCTTACGTAGAGCAGCTGTATGAATATGACAGGACTAAACTTGCGGAATACGTAGCTGCCAAGAAAGCAGCAGAGGCCTATGGTATACAGCTTGAGGCTGAGAAGTCTGAGCTTGAAACTTCCAAGTATGAGCTGGAGGAAGAGCAGAAGTATATGGAAGAACTTCTGGCTCAGTACAAGGCTAAATATGCTGACTATGAGGTCAAGCTTGCCAAGGCCAAGCAGGATGCGGCAGTATATACAGCTCAGGTTAAGAGCCAGCAGTCCAGCATTGCGAGCCTTCAGAAGCAGATTGAAGCCAAGCAAAAAGAGGTAGACGCTGCCAAAAAGGCTACCAATGATGCCAAGGCTGCTGAGCAGACTGCAAGCGCACAGACGGATGGTGGAAACGGAGATGGCTCAGGATCTGGTTCCGGATCTGTAAGTTCAGGTGGAAACTCTGGCGGATCCAAGAGCTATGCATCTCCAGGCAGCCTCTCCGGAGCTAATATAGCAAGTTACGCATGTCAGTTTGTAGGTAATCCTTATGTACCTGGTGGAACAAGCCTTACAAATGGAGCAGATTGTTCTGGGTTTGTACAGTCAGTGTATAAGGCCTTTGGAGTATCGGTACCTCGTACATCCTGGGCACAGGGTAATTATGGAAGAGAAGTTTCTTATTCAGATGCACAGCCAGGTGACGTTATCTATTACGGCGGACATGTTGGAATATATATAGGCGGTGGGCAGATTGTACATGCTAGCACGCAGAAGACTGGAATCAAGTATTCACCTGCAACCTATAGATCGATCATTACGGTTAGGAGATTTATTTAAAGGTGTTGCTACTTGCATGAATACTATTTGAGTTGTGACGATAATGTCATGAAAAATGTGAAATAAAGTTCAGAATTTTTTTGATGAAATTATGGTAATATGCAAGCTAAAGTATAAATGATATATTAGTACAATGATATGATTCAGGAGTTGATAGCTTTTTGACACCTGATATTATATTTGAAACAAACTGATAAGTACATGAAAGGTAGAAATTAAATGGCGGCAGAGGAAAAGGTTATAGTCATTGACTTTGGCGGGCAGTACAACCAGCTTGTAGCCCGAAGAGTCAGAGAATGTAACGTGTACTGTGAGATTTATTCATACCGTACACCAATTGATCAGATCAAGGCGATGAATCCCAAGGGAATCATCCTTACAGGAGGCCCAAATTCCTGCTATGAAGAGGGAGCACCTACTTATACCAGGGAACTTTTTGAACTTGGAATACCGGTGCTTGGACTATGCTACGGCGCTCAGCTTATGATGCATGTTCTGGGAGGCAAGGTTGAGAAAGCTCCGGTTCGTGAGTATGGCAAGACAGAGACTTTCATTGATGGTTCCAAGGAAGCTCTTTTTGCAGGAGTTGAAGACAAGACTATAGTCTGGATGAGCCATTTTGATTATATCAGCAAGGTTGCTCCAGGATTTGAAATAATAGCACATACAGCTGATTGTCCTGTTGCTGCTGCGGCCTGCGAAGACAAGAAGCTCTATGCTATCCAGTTCCATCCCGAGGTTCTTCATACTGTTAAGGGTAAAGAGATACTTCATAACTTCGTACGTGGAATCTGCCAGACAGCTGGCACATGGCGCATGGATTCCTTTGTTGAGAACACAGTTAGGGAAATCCGAGAGAAGGTTGGCGATGGCAAGGTTTTACTTGCTCTTTCCGGCGGTGTTGACTCATCTGTATTGGCAGCTCTTTTAGCCAAGGCTATTGGTAAGCAGCTTACATGCGTGTTTGTAGATCATGGTCTTCTTCGTAAGAATGAGGGAGATGAGGTTGAGGGCGTATTTGGCCCTAATGGCAATTTTGATATCAATTTTATCCGTGTTAATGCGGCAGATAGATACTACGCTAAGCTCAAGGGTGTAGAAGAGCCTGAGCGCAAGCGTAAGATAATCGGTGAAGAGTTCATCAGAGTATTCGAGGAAGAAGCCAAGAAGATTGGAACAGTAGACTTCCTTGCTCAGGGAACTATTTATCCAGACGTGGTAGAATCAGGACTTGGCGGCGAGTCAGTTGTGATCAAATCACACCACAATGTAGGCGGACTCCCGGATTATGTTGATTTCAAGGAAATCATTGAGCCACTTCGCTCACTGTTCAAGGACGAGGTTCGTAAGGCTGGACTTGAACTTGGCCTTCCTGAATATCTTGTATTCCGCCAGCCATTCCCAGGTCCAGGCCTTGGAATTCGTATCATAGGCGAGGTTACAGCTGAGAAGGTTCGCATCGTTCAGGATGCAGACTATATCTATCGTGAGGAACTTGCGAATGCGCATAAAGAGGGCATTTGTCCTAAGCTTCCTGACCAGTATTTTGCAGCTCTTTCCAACATGCGCTCTGTCGGTGTAATGGGTGATGAGCGTACCTATGACTACGCAGTAGTCCTCCGCGCTGTAGAGACCATAGACTTCATGACTGCTGAGGCTTCTGAGATTCCATTTGAGGTTTTGCAGAAGGTAATGAGCAGGATCATCAACGAGGTCAAGGGCGTTAACCGCGTAATGTACGACCTTACAAGTAAGCCACCAGGAACTGTGGAGCTGGAATAATTAACGAAGTCCAAAGAATGCCGTATTTAAGCGGCTTTCAGGGATTTGGAAAAGCGATTTGATAACAAAATGATAACACTTGATAACTGAGCATTATTTATGAGTAATGCAAAAGGTTAGCAGGTGAGGTTTCAGCAAAGACTTAAAAAGGTCTTGTTAAGCTAATGAATAGCTTAGCAAGGCCTTTTCTTTTTGCCTTTATGTTAGCCGGTAGAAACCGCTCAGATAGGATTTGCTCAGATTATTCCTGGGGTGGAACAGTTTCAAAGTGTGAATGAGTTGTCTGACCGGGGGTTGGATAGTGATATCTCCAGGCATCGTATTCATCTTGGGTAATCTGACCGGATCTGAGTGCTTCGGACTTATCCATCCAATCCATCAGCATGTCATAAAACTGCATGCTGCCAGGGTTATTCCTTAAATCAAGATAAAGCTGAGGCTGTCCGTCTTCTGCCTTTTCAATCTTGAGACCGTAGCGATCTTCAATAGCGAAGAGGGTATGAATAAGCCCTGTGAAAGAGTCGATATCGGGAACCTTCAGGGCATCGGGTTTTACGTCAAAAAGCTCAGCCATAGCCTGAACAAGATTATCCTTTGGAACACGGTTTTCGCTCTCATATTGAGCCATACGGACATCGGCAGATTTTTCATCAAAGCCGATCTGTGCACCTACATATTTTTGTGTCATTCCGCGTTTACTACGGAAGAAATGGATTCGTTCTCCTATTGCCATAGTGAGGGCTCCTTTCGTTTGATGGGATTATCTTAACATATTTGTTTAGGACAATCAAGAACAATTAAACAAAAATGTTTAATAACTTACTTGACATTAACAAATATGTTTAGTATTATAAGCGTGAACTTAAACAAATATGTTAAGTGGCAACTGAATGATCGTCTGAGACACAGATATGACTCCGGAAAAGTATGCGAGGACCGAAAGCGAGCGTATGGAGGGAGCGAAAACGGCGCAGTCCAAAACAGTCTATAAGGCTAACGAACCCAGAGGTTACCCGTCAGGAAAGTGTCAAAGGAAAACGGCAAACGAAGTATCAACAAAAACGAAAACAAAGAAAGGAAAGAAATGTATGGAAAAAATGTTTTTGAGAGTAACAGATGTTATGGAAATTCTCGGCGTTTCTGATAGTTACGCCTATAAGCTGATAAGAAAGCTTAACAAGGAAATGCAGGAAATGGGATTTCAGACCATTCAGGGAAGGATCGATACCAAATTCTTCTATGAACACTTCTATCAGACCAAGGATTATGAGAGGAGGGATGCTTAATGCCGGTTTATAAGAACGACAAGAACGGTACCTGGTATGCGATGATCCGTTATAAGGACTGGACTGGGACGAATAGGCAGAAATGCCAGAGAGGGTTTTCTACTCGTAAAGAAGCTATTGAGTGGGAAGCTCAGTTTAAGCTTCAGCAGGCATCGGATATCGATATGACTTTGGAAGCCTTTTACGAACTTTACGAAAAGGACGTAAGACCAAGACTAAAGGAAAACACATGGATGACAAAGCAGGTCATATATGAAAAAAAGATCCTTCCTTATCTTGGAAAACGTAAGCTTTCTGAAATAACCGCAAAGGACGTGATCGACTGGCAGAACGAAATGATGCGTTTGACGAAAGCTAACGGAGAAACTTTTTCACCATGTTATCTGAAAACGATACATGCGGAACTAAGCGCACTTTTCAACCATGCGGCTAAGTATTATCACCTGAGCGTTAATCCGGCGAGAAATGCGGGCTGTATGGGGCAGGAAGATATAAAGGAAATGTCATTTTGGACTAAAGAAGAATATCTTGCTTTTGCCGAGGCAATCATGGACAGGCCGATTTCCTATTACGCTTTTGAAATCTTGTACTGGTGCGGAATACGTGAAGGAGAACTGCTTGCACTTACTCCGGCTGATTTTGATTTCGAAAAGTCAACGCTTAGGATCAATAAGTCTTATCAGAGAATGCACGGAGAGGATGTTGTAACGACGCCTAAGACCAAAAAGAGCAATAGGGTTATAAAACTTCCAAAGTTCCTGTGTGAGGAAATGAAGGACTGTCTGAAGATGTTTTACGATATCAAGCCCGGTGACAGGATATTTCAGTCATTATCCAAACATGTTCTCTCTACAGAAATGGAAAGGGGTTGCAAAGCCGCAGGAGTAAAGGTTATCCGAATTCATGATTTGCGGCACAGCCATGTATCATTTCTGATTAATAAGGGATTTACAGCACTGGAGATTGGAAATCGTGTAGGGCATGAAACAGAAAGGATCACGTACCGATATGCACATCTGTTTCCCACAAAACAGGATGAGATGGCAGATTTCCTTGATAATGAAAGATTTAGCAATGACACAGAAAAGGAGGCATAAGGATGTCAGCAAAGAATTTGGATCAGAGGGGCCGCTTTAGAAACAAGATAGTGGCGTTTAGGGTTTCACCTGAGGAAGATGCACTGATTGAAGCGGAAGTTCGCCTCTCAGGTCACACGAAGCAGGATTACATTATCAGTCGCTTGATGAACAAAACAATAACCGTCCAGGGAAATCCTAAAGTGTATAAAGCACTTAAGGACGAACTGAAAAAGGTTCTGAATGAGCTTTCTAGGATTGAGGCCGGTTCATCAGTGGATCCTGACCTGATTGTACTTATCAGACAAATAGCAACCATCATGGAAGGAATGCAGCATGAAGACGACTGGAGGTAAACGAAAAAGTCCTCTGCTGGAACAGAGGACTTTTCCTAAAAAGCTGAAGCTTTCTTATACAAATTTACTTAATTCAAAGTATAACAAGGCTTCCGCTTACATTCAATACAAAAATATGAAAACGGAGGAAAAATGTAAATGGAAGAAAACAAGACAGAATTAAAACTGATTCAGATGTCGGAAATCGAGACGGAGGAAATATCTTGGCTCTGGTTCCCGTTCATCCCATATGGAAAGCTTACTATCATCCAGGGAGATCCCGGCGATGGTAAGACAACGATGGTATTGAATCTTGCCGCGAAACTTTCACGAGGTGAGTCGCTTGATGATGGAATGAATTGCAGTGAACCGGTCAATATCATTTATCAGACTGCTGAAGATGGACTTGCTGATACAGTGAAGCCCAGGCTTGAAGAAGCGGGTGCGGATTGCAGCAGGATCTCAGTGATCGATGAAAGCGATAAATCCCTTTCTATGGCGGATGAAAGGATCGAGGAGGCACTTATAGCCACAAAAGCAAAACTTCTGATTCTTGATCCTATCCAGGCTTATCTTGGCGGAGGGATGGACATGAACCGTGCAAATGAAGCAAGAGATATGACGAAACGGCTTGGAGCATTAGCAGAAAAATATAAATGTGCCATCGTTCTCATCGGTCATATGAACAAAGCTTCCGGTAACAAAGCAGCATATAGAGGGATGGGATCGATAGACTTCTATGCTGTCGCAAGAAGCGTCCTGCTGGTCGGCAGGATTGAGGGAGAACCGAACTTAAGGGCTATGGTTCAGATAAAAAATAACCTTGCTGCTTTCGGTCACTCCAAAGCTTTTGAACTTTCAGAAGACGGATTCAACTGGATTGGGGATTATGAGATAACCGCAGATGAAGTCCTCGGAGGCATTGCTCCTAAAGTGAATAAACAGGACCGTGCCACGGACCTGTTGAAAGAACTTATGAAGGATAGACGGATTATTCCAAGCAACGAAATCTTTGAGATGGCAAGGGAAGAAGACATTTCGAAGAGGACGCTTGAAAATGCAAAACAGTCTCTCGGTATCAAAGCAAAAAAAATCAACGATACCTGGTATTGGGTCCTTAAGGAAGACACGGAATAAGGAAGAACGCAACAATGCAATGTGTCAAGAATTGCGGACTTGAAGAATGCAAGGTTGCAAAAAACTAAACACCTTGCGTTGTTGCGGACTTGGTTGAAAGGAGCGATTTATGAAATATGTACAGATAACGCAGGAGCTGTTTTTTAAACTTTTGAGCTATCACCTTTTGGATAAATTTGAAGAAAAGGAAGAAATCGAAAAAGGCCTTGAAGCAAAACTTAACACTATGGTGAATCATGAGATTTATTCAAAATCGAAAACAGCACCTACAGAAGAAGAAAGGGAAAAGTCGAGACAGGAATATCTTGACCGGGTGGGAATACATCCGGATTTCAGGTGGTAACTTTTCCTTTGTTAACAGAATACGATCCGGTGCAAACGGGTCGTTATATGAACCTTGACAACAGAATTTCCCGCCGAAGGCGGCTTACCGATTATGTGGCGCGCAGCACCACGGACATAATCGATAACCCCTTATGGATAATGACACTACGCATCATTATCCGGGGGCTCTCCGAGGGCTCTGCGAGGCGTTCTTGTTGTCTCACATGTAATTCACACTCGATCATGAAAGGAGAAATATGATCTCGTATTCATTACATTTATCCAACAAGAAGCATGCTCTTACCACCACGAAAAAAGTGGCGGCTGCGAGCAAGCATAATCTCCGCCAGTACGAAAGCCCGGAATATTGCCGGGACAATATCTTCGTACTTGTCGGCGGAGATAACATTCTTGATGATCTGAAGGAAGCATATCATCAAGAATTTGACGCTTGCCTTGAAGAATACAACAAGGGCAAGCGTGCCGATCGACAAATTGATGATTATTTGAAATACGTTTCCGAAAGCGGAAAGAACGATGTGGCAGCGGAGCTTGTCATCCAGCTCGGAGATGCAGAGTTCTGGCATGACAGGTCATTGGAGATGAAGAAGCAGATGCTTCCAATCTTCGAAGATCAGTTGAAACATCTTCAGGAACTTGTACCGGACTTCCGGATTGTATCAGCGGTTGTTCACCTGGATGAACATTCCCCCCATGCTCATGTGATCGGTCTTCCGATTGGACGGGGATACAAGCGCGGTATGCAAAAGCAAGCAGCGAAGACAAGAGTCTTCACGCAAGAGACACTTACAGAGCTTCAGGACAAGATGCATAAGTACGCCGAGCAGGAAATGAACGAACATCCGGAAATCTTCGAAGGAGAGAACCTTAAGGAAATCGAAAAGGGGCGGAACAGCGATTGGTCCAAAGAGTTCTTTGTAAGAAAGAAGGCCGAAGCTCTAGAATCATTGAATGAACAATATGCAGAAACGACAAACGCCGTTGAAGCGAATGAAACAGTTTTGGAGGAACTGAATAAGCAGACCGAGGAAACAATTCAGACGATGGTTGAAACGGAAGCTCAGAAGGAATTTATGAGGTACGCATTTCTCAAAGAACCGAAAACACCAATCGGAAAACTTGTCGCCGGAGCATGGCGGAAGTTTAAAGAGTGGTGGGATATGCACAAGCGTAAGGAAGTTGAAGAAAAGACCCGGGAAAGTGTTCTTGGCAGACTTGCGGAGTTAAAGAAAGAAACCTCAGAACAGCCAAGAAAACCGTTGGTGCCAAAAAAGCAAAGAGGACCGGAACTGGATTAGGCTTCTCCCTTGAGCGACAATGACGGGGGCGTGACACGCTCCCGTTATATGTCGATTAAGCAGGAATCATGTAAAATTATATGGACAAATGTGGAATAAAATATATGGACATTTTGCTGTGTCCATGATACAATCACAGAGTATATGAGAGGAGGCTTTAGATGGTTATTGGATCTGAAAGTGAAACCGTTGAGTTTAAGCTTACTACCGGAGAAAAGAATGAGGCTGTAGAAGCTATGGCTGCCATTTTGAATAAACATTGCCGAGGCACAGTGTATTTTGGTGTAGATGATTCCGGATTTGTTAGAGGACAACAGATTAGTGATTCTACCAAAAAGGATATATCAAGAATAATTAGCGACGCCATTGAACCGAGAATTGCGCCGACTATAGAGGTGCTCACTATAGAACAGCGAACGATAATTAAGGTGTCTTTTTCCGGACATAATAGACCCTATGCAGTTAATGGCAAGTATCTAATTCGAACAGGGACAGAGAATAGGCGTATGTCTCCTGATGAATTAAAACGGCTGATAAAGAATGATGATTACTCTTCCAAATGGGAAGAAGAGTTGACGGATTATACTACTGATGACCTGGATGATGATGCCTTGAAGGATTTTTATCAGTCTGCAAAAGACTGTGGCCGCTTGTCCATGAAGGAGTATGACAAAGAGAAACTGCTCACTACCATTGATATCGTACGCGGAGGACAAATAAACAATGGTGGGTATGCCCTATTTGGGAAAAATGCAAAGATTGGGTTAAAGCTGGCATCATATGCTACAGACAATAAAGTTACCTTCACAGATTTGAAACTCCTTGAAGGTAATATCTATAATCTTGTAAATGCTGCTTTAGATTACATTTTGAACCGCATCAACTGGAGGAGCGAAATTGGAGCAAGAAAGAGAAAAGAGATTCCGGAAATTCCAGAAGAGGCAATTCGTGAAATTATAGTAAACGCATTTGCACATGCAGATTATGAAACTGTTCCGGAGATTGAAATCGGTATTCATCCAGGAAAAATTGAGATATATAACCCCGGATCTTTTCCGGACGATTTAACGCCGCTTGATTTTATATCTAGGAATTTGCCTTCATATAAGCGAAATAAGTTAATATTAGATATTCTGTTTAGAAGTAAAGACGTTGAAAAGTCAGGTACAGGCTTCCAGCGTGTAAACGATTTTTGCAAGCAACAGAACGTGACTTGGAACTATAGGAAAGAAGCATACGGTTTCTTCTTCGAATTTATCAGGACAAATGTCCAGATAAATGTCCAGATAAATACTGAACTTACAGAAGCGGAGCAGGTCATTTTTAATCTGATTCAGAATAATGATGGTATCTCAAAAGCAGAGATGGCTATAAGAATCGGAAAGTCGGAAAAGACTGTACAGAGGCTTATATCTTCACTCATAAAGAAGCAGGTGATTGAGAGAGAAGGATCTAATAAATCAGGCAGTTGGAAAATAAAGATATAGGAGAGAAAGATAATTATTTATGGATTGGGAATTGTGTTCACAGCATTTGACTAGCGGTTACATTCCGGTAGCATTTGCTTTGGCAATATATTTGGTGATAGTACGCATATTTAAAAAGAAACATAGAGTAGGTCATATTCTAATATCATACGTTTTTTCATTTTATCTTGTGGGAATACTTACTATGACTGGAATTTGGTACAGAGGAGCGTTTTCGCCGAGAATAGTTTATATTCCTTTCGTGGATATGATAAGGGGACCTATAGATACCATTTTAAATGTTTTCTTATTTGTTCCACTGGGATTGTTTTTGCCATTGCTTTATGATGAATTCGACAAGGCTGGAAAAGTGCTTTTAGCTGGATTCTTAATTTCGGTATCCGTTGAAATAATTCAAATGTTCGGGTGTGGCGCAACGGATATTAACGATCTGATTACGAACACAATTGGTGCGTGTGTTGGATATGGAGTATTTAAAGTCCTGGAAAAGTTTATTCCCGATAAATGGATTGGCATATTTAGAATAACGGGAAAGAATGGATACATTGAGTTGATAATTTTTTGGATTGGAACGGCGATAATGATGCTCACTGTTCAACCATTACTTTTTCATAGGTTATTTAGATGATTGCATAGAAAGCATATGTAAAGCCAGCGAAAGAGTTATTCTATTCGTGGGTATATGCTAATGGATTAAGATAGAGACTACTTTTTAGATAAAACTTAGCTAAGGAATGAATTATAATGACAGATTTTTCTACTATCACAGCTTGTGGTGAGTGCTGTGTTGGATGTTCAAAAAAAATAGATGGATTATGCCCTGGGTGTATAGAGGCAGATGGGCGTGTCCCTGAATGGGCTCAGTCAGGCATGTGTAAGGTACATGCATGCTGTAAGGAGCATAATGCTCGGTTCTGTGGCCTGTGTAGCGAGTTCCCGTGCGACAAGCTTCCTCAGATGATCTCTTGGAATCCGGAGATTATCAAGCACCTCTCTGCTCTGAGGGATGAGTATATTTGTAGCAGTTTATCCGGCAAATATACGGTCAGAAAGTTATCTGAGGCGGATATACCTAAGGCCCTTTCTCTTTGTGAAAAGAATACACTCTATTATCAGTATTGTCCGCCGTTTGTGTCAGAGCAGAGCATCCGTGACGATATGAATGCTCTTCCGCCCGGCAAGACTATGACCGATAAGTATTATGTTGGGTATTATGATGAGGATCGACTTATAGCTGTTATGGATCTGATCATAGGATTTCCGGACAAAACCACAGCATTTATTGGCTTTTTTATGACAGAAGTGGATGCGCAGGGGAAAGGGTTAGGAAGTGCTCTTATTACAGAACTGACCAATGCTATGTCCGGTATTGGTATAAAAGAAGTTCGACTTGGTTGGGTTAAGGGTAATCCTCAAGCGGAGCATTTCTGGAAAAAGAATGGCTTTGCTGAAACAGGGGCAACCAATGAGACAGATAAATATACAGTTGTAGTAGCTCGAAGGGGATTGCAGTAATGAGCAATCATACAATGAATTTAACACCTTCTACATTCAAAATGATTCGAGAAGGAAAGGAGAAATACTTATGGCGAAGATAATAGCGATCTGTGGGAAAATATGTTGTGGAAAAACCTATTACGCCAATCAAATAAAAGAAAAAGAGAAAGCGGTTGTTTTATCATGTGATGAATTGACAAAAGATTTGTTTGATAATGATTTGGGTGAGAAACATGACGAAATGGCGTTAAGAATTTGGAGTTATTTTAAGAAAAAATCGGTGGAATTAGTGAACGTAGGTTGTACTGTTATCTTAGATTGGGGATTTTGGAGATTAGAAAACAGAAGAAGCTTGACCGATTTTTGCCACTCTCAGAATGTTCATTGTGAATGGCATTACATTGAGGTTGATGACCAAACATGGAATAAAAACATTGAAGAACGAAACTGCAGGGTATTAAACGGTGAAGGTGGTTCAGATTATTATCTGGATGAAGGGCTTATGGGAAAATTATTGTCTATGTGGGAAGAACCCACTAAAGATGAAATAGATGTTTGGTATACATTAAAAAGAAAATAGAATTGCTATTAGGCGACTTGATAACACTTCCGTGATAACAATTTGATAACATTAGCTGATACAGTCCATGTGATATGGACAGCTGAAACCAAATGAAGTCAAATCGTGACAGATAACCCTAACAAAAATGTTTAAGATACAGGTTTAGTTAGGGAGATGGAATAATCCACAGAGTTCGCAAACACCAGTGTTTATGCGGGTTTGAGGCAGGCCAGAATCTTTCGTGACAATAAAATGACAATATAAAGTCGAAAATCTGCACTGCAGATGGATGATATAAAACTTGTTCTCAGTTTACTGAGTGAACGTTTTTGTCAGGAAGATAACGGTTTAATACGGTAAAAAAATTTAGCCGTAGTGAATGTATTTATTACATTTGCTACGGCTATTTTTGTTGCTTGTTTGGATTATTTGGTTTTGGGTTTGCGTTTGCGCTTTTGCTTTACAAGTTCTTGGGCTTTCTGCTCCTCAAGAGAAGGCTTGCTATCGCCTTTCTTCTTGGGAGGGATAGGCATGACGTTAACGTGGTTTTCATCATATACCGGAGCAGGCTGGAATCCGGCAGCTCGCCTGGCAGCTTCCATTTCTTTCTGCTGTTCCAGTGGAAGCTTGTAACCGTGGAACTCTTCGTCGGTACCGATGGTGTCAGAATGAGCAATCTGCCAGGCATAATAATCATCCGGCGTGATCTTTCCATCTAACATGGAGTCACGGATGCCACACCAGTTGTATAAAAGGTCTGACAGAAGGTACTTATCTATGATCTGTTTGCTTGAAGATGATGCAGCTGTTTTATCAAAGATAAGATGCAGTTCGCCGTCAACCATTTTGGGAACAAGACAGTAGAGCCGTTCCAGAGCAAACAGAAACTGCTCAACGGTTGAAATATCGTGCGGATTGGGATCACGAAGTACAGCACGATCAATATCAAGTGCATCGGCGATGCTCATTAAGGTATCCTCGTCGGGGTATCTGTTGCCAAGCTCGTAATTGCGGATTGCACTCTCGCTGATACCGCACATTTTACCGAGCTGCTTTTGGGTTAAATGTTTTAAGGTGCGGAAAGAACGGATCTTTTCGCCTATTTGGAAGCCAACATTGGTATTATCGGTAGCCATAATAACAACCTCCTCAGTTCATTTCTGAAATGATTATATCACAATCAGTTCAAAAGTGAAATGTTTTTTGCAAAAATTCTATTGACAGTTCAATAATGAACGGTTAGAATACAAAACATAAACAGTTCAGAAATGAACTGATAAATAAAACAAAGCAAAGGAGAACAAAGAAATGGAAATGAAAACAATCGTGAAATCAGAAAACACATCCGTATTAAGATGCGGGGACATCATGGAGATCCTTGGGATATCCGATGGCAAGGCTTACGGCATCATCAGACAGCTCAACAAGGAGCTGGAAGCCAAGGGTTATCACACGGTGTCCGGACGTGTCAGCAGACAGTACTTTGAAGAGTGCTTCTACGGAATAACAAGAGGAAGGGAGGCGGTGTAATTGGCAGTTCTAAAGAACGAGAAGACCGGGAAGTGGGAAGTCCGGACATATTATAAGGACTTCACCGGTACCAACAGACAGAAAACAAAGCGCGGTTTTGATACGAAGCATGAAGCCCAGGATTGGGAGCGGGCCTTCAAACTTCAGAAGGATCAGAACATGGATATGTTCTTTGAAGATTTCGTTGAAATCTATACCAATGATAAGAAACCACGCGTCAAACTGAATACCTGGATGTCGAAGCAGCACATTATCGATACGAAGATCCTTCCTTACTTCGGGAAGAAGAAACTGTCGGAGATCCGCACTTCCGATATCCTCAGCTGGCAGAACGAGATTATGAAAAAGCATAAGGCAGATGGTTCGCAGTATTCACAGACCTATCTGAAAACCATCCATAACCAGCTCAGCGCGATCTTGAATCATGCGGTAAATATGTATGGGCTTCGGGTAAACGTAGCCCGCAGGGCCGGAAATATGGGTAAGGAGCAGTCGAAAGAAATGCTCTTCTGGACGCAGGAAGAGTATTTGAGATTTGTGGAGACCATAGCGGATAAGGAAGAGAGCTATATCGCTTTTGAGATCCTCTATTGGTGTGGTATCAGGCTTGGCGAACTGCTGGCACTGACACCTTCGGATTTCAATTTTGAAACCAATACCCTTACCATCAACAAGTCGTTTCAGCGTCTGGCGGGGAAAGATGTGATCACGGATCCAAAGACTCCTAAGAGCAATCGAAGGATCATCATGCCGGAGTTCTTGTCTACAGAGGTTGAGGATTATATCAAAAGGCTTTACGGGATATCTAAGCGTGACAGGATATTGCCATTATCCAAGAGTTTTCTTCATCACGAAATGGACCGCGGAGTGGCACTCAGCGGTGTAAAGCGGATAAGGATACATGACCTTCGACACAGCCATGTCAGCCTCCTGATCGACCTGGGATTTTCGGCACTGGCAATCGGAGATCGTGTGGGGCATGAGGCTATTGATATCACATATAAGTACGCTCATCTCTTTCCGACTGTACAGACGGATATGGCGAAACAGCTCAACATTGAGAGAACCGCGATCATGAACCATACATATGATTTGCCAACTGATAAGGAGGATGATGCAGATGTCAAAGAAGAATCTTGATAAGAAAAACCGGTTGAGAAGCAGGACAATAGCATTTCGGATGTCACCGGAGGAAGAAGCAGAACTGAGTCAAAGAGTGAAGCTGATGGGTTACAGAACGAAGCAGGATTACATGATAGAGGCTGTTCTTCATAACGAAGTAAGGGCTATCGGAAATCCGCTGATGCTGATCCAGTTCAGACAGGTGCTCTCACGAATAGAGGCGGAACTTCTTCGGATCCGGGATGCTTCTGATATGGATGAAGAACTACTTACACCTTTAAGAAGTATGCAAGAGATCTTGATCGCATTTGAAACCGGTAAGGCGTCCGATCAAAGCAACATTGTTTTGAAAAAGCAGGAGCTTGACCGTTTACTTCACCAATCCGTTTTATCGATACCACATCCCGGGCACGCACAGGATCTGGATATAAACAATAATCATGAATTACAGGAGGAAAAAGAAAATTGAACATTGATGCAAAAGAAAAAGCTGCTCTTAACTCAGCTGTTGGCGCAACTGATGAGCAGCACATTTCTAAAAACGTTAACCCGATTATAGCAGATGATTCCTGCGGAAACAATATGAAACCACCGGAAACTTCTGCAATGATGGGCGGTCTGGAAATTCTTTCCATGACGGAACTCTATGACAGTTCTTTTGAGCCGAGAGTTCCGGTGGTCGATGGTCTTCTGAATTCCGGCACATATATCTTTGCCGGAGCACCCAAAGTAGGAAAGTCGTTCTTTATGGCTCAGCTTGCTTATCATGTCGCGATGGGAATCCCCTTGTGGGATTATCCCGTAAGACAGGGATCGGTATTGTACCTGGCACTTGAAGATGATTATGCCAGGCTTCAGCAGAGGCTCGCGATGATGTTTGGAGAAGAAAGCACGGATAAACTTTATCTGGCAATCAAATCCAAAACGATCAAGGATGGACTTTCTGAACAGATGACCTGTTTTGTGAAAGAACATGCGGACGCAAGACTGATCATTATAGATACTCTCCAGCGTGTCCGCGAGGCTGACGGGGACAAGATGAGTTACGGCACCGACTATGAAAACATGACTCCGCTTAAGGAGTTCAGTGACAGAACCGGAGTCACGATCATCGTAGTTCACCATACCAGGAAGATGGCAGCGGATGATGTATGTGAGACAATCTCCGGCACTAACGGACTTTTGGGAGCCGTGGACGGCGCACTCATCCTTTACAAAAAGAAAAGGACTTCCCTTGAAGCAACACTTGATGTGATCGGAAGGGATCAGCAGGAACAGGAGCTCACGCTTGCCAGAAATCAGGACACCTGTGTATGGGAAAAGGTGAAATCAGAAACGGAATTATTTGTAGCAAAACCGGATCCGGTGCTTGAAAAGATCGCGGAGTTTATATCAGACAATAATCCCGAGTGGGAAGGAACCTCTTCGGAACTGATCGAAATGATCCCGGGACTTGAGGATATCATTCAAACCAATACGCTGGTCCGCAGACTGAATATCAACCGAGGGAAACTTTTCAGGGACTACGGTATTTACTATGAGCCCCTTCAGAGAAAGAGCGACCGAAAGCCCTTTGTTCTTCGCCTGGTTAACGAAGAAGCTTCGTAATCAATTTATGACGATTAGTGACGATAATGACGGTATTTTTGATAGCGTGCTGATATAGAAATAACCGTCATAATCGTCATTACCGTCATTGAATATGGAAGGAAATCCAATATGAAAAAGAATATACAGATACCATATGAGCTCTTTATAGAACTGATACATGTTCATCTTCTGGAAAACGAGGATCCGGAAATCTGGAAAAGAATTGCAGCGGGACTTAATACGAAGATTGATTCTTTGGTGATGCATGAGCTTTATGAAAAATATAAAACCGCTCCTTCGGAAGAGGAACGCGAAAAGGCCAGACAGGAATATCTCAACAGGCGCGGTATCCATAAAGATTTCAGATGGTAGGCCAAAAACAAGTCAGGGTAAGCCCTCGGCGTTTGAGAGCGAAATACACCCATTGCACAAATTACCATTTATGCAATAGGTTTCTTTCGCGGCTGCGCCGGGCTCATCCTGCTACCGCAGGAGGGAAAAGCATTGGCAAAACATACATTTGTTGAACACTATAAGCTACATGATGTTCAAGGAAAGATAGATTATATAAGTAATCCCGACAGGCAGGAGCATCTTTTTGCCACATATGATACAACTATCGATGAACGTTTCTGGGACTATCTTGCCGGAGAAAATCATCGTGCGTTTGAGGCATCCGGAGCCACAGGGGAATGCGTGGAAGCAAGGGAGTTCGTGATCATGCTCCCACCGTCCCTTAGGGAATATGATCCGCAGCTTCTTTTGAAACTATTTGCTGATAAGTTTAAAGCGGAGTACGGGCTGGACTGCTGTTCTGCTCTGCATTGGAACAAGGCAGAATCCAATTATCATATCCATCTTATATACAGTGAGCGTCGCCCTTTGGAGAATCCGGATATCAGGATTGCATCGCGGAACATGTTCTATGACGAGAACGGAAAGCACAGACGGACGAAAAAGGAAATCCTTGATGAAGAAGGAAATCTCAGACCGGGATGTCGAATCGTCCGCAAGGGGGAAGAATATAAGTGCCGGTTCTTTGGCCCAAAGGAAGATTTCGTCGGAACGAGTAAATTTCTCAGTGACGTAAAGCATATGTATACAGACGTGATCAACGCCTGTGTCAAAGATGAGTCGGAAAGGCTGACTGTATTTGACAGGAGCGGTCCGTACCTCGCTACGAAGAAGATCGGGAAGAATAACCCCAAGGCGGAGGTGATCAGAGCAGACAATGAAGCCAGGATGGAATGGAACCGGATTGTAGACGAGGCACGAGTTGCAGGAATTCCCGAAGAGGACATAGTAGCCATGAAGAAGGATTTCATTTCTTCGGAAGTGAAAAAGTCTATCAAGGATAACGGTAATAAGCCGGAACGCCTGGGTGAGATCATACGGAAGGCTATAGGTTCACTTGTTGAAAAAATCAGGAATTTCAAATTCCCCGAGAAGCCTGCTCCGGCATTTGGCTTTGCTGCATATAACGAGATGGTGAAGGTCAACAATGCACTTCGGAAGGTTAATGCGGAAATCGTCGCTATAGATAAAAAGATCAAGCATAAGCAGAATAAGATCAGCGAATCGCAAGGGATCAGGTATCGCAGTTTCAGGATTACACTGAATAAGGAAATAGCGGAGCTGTTGATCTTACGAAAAGAAAAGCAGGATGAGCTTGACCGGATCGTTAAAAAGGCCGGATATAGAGATGTTAATAAGTTCATGACAGCCTTTGAAAAATCCTGCAGGCTCCTTGAAAAGTATCAGGCGGAGTATCCGGATGAGAAGCAGCCGGTTGAGAAAGAAAGCGTTCTTTCTAAACTGAAATCTTACCAGGCAGAAGCAAAGACAACGGCTCGAAAAGATCCGGAAAAGCAAAAGAAAAAAGAGACGGAACGATAGGGTAAAGGGCGGGGGACACTCCACCCTTAAGCCCTTGATTGTGAACTTCCGCGATAATTAACTCTCGGCAGCCAAATTGAGAGG
Organism: Butyrivibrio sp. INlla14; assembly: GCF_900102515.1. Taxonomy (GTDB): domain Bacteria; phylum Bacillota; class Clostridia; order Lachnospirales; family Lachnospiraceae; genus Butyrivibrio. The sequence continues at coordinate 294 of NZ_FMVS01000024.1, read as the reverse complement.
TGGAAAAATTGGAAAAACCCAGATTTTATGCGGATTTCGCTTGATTTTGAGTGGGGAACATGGTAAGATAATAGAGAAGTAATTACATCTCTATGGAGGCTGCCATGTATATGAATTTCCTTGTGAAGATACCGACTGGGGAAAACGGTATCACAATAAAAAACATCAAGGGAACTACCTACGTGTACTATGCGTATGAGAGAAAGTATGACCCTGACAAGAAGTATTCCGTCCCCAAGACCACATCCATCGGAAGACGTGATGATGAGCACCTTGACATGATGTATCCTAATG
>NZ_FMVS01000050.1 GCF_900102515.1 Butyrivibrio sp. INlla14 | reverse complement strand
AGGTACTATCGACAACACAAAGAAACTCATTCTCGAAGGACTTGCAGATGCCCTCCACGTATCAGTGGAATGGCTTAAAGGTGAAACGGATGAATTTACCACCGATATCACCGATAATCGTGATCTTAAGATCAGGGATCTTATGGGAAGGCTTGCTGTCACCGACCAGCAGGACTTAAACGACGAGGAATACGCATTTACAAAAGACATACTCATCTATCTCCTGACCGAATACGAATCATTCCTGGAATCATTCAGATTCGCTTCCGGTCGCATCAAAGAAGATAAATTCAATAAATCGCTTGCAAAGGCAACGGGAATCGAGTCGCAGAAGGAATATAATGAGATTATGTTCCTTAGGGAAGTGACTCACACAATCAATGCCTATAACGATATATCCGATGTAATAAGGCTCTATACCAGGAATCCAAAGAAAGCGGAAGAAAGACTTGAAAATCTGATGTCCTTCTACGAAGCCGCTGACGAGGACGAGGAATAGACAGCCACACGGAAAAACCGTATAGTTATTTAGAGCATTTCAACAGTTCCGGTTGCCTTCACAAGAGAGGAGGATTATTAATACATGGCAAAAGGATCTGTTAGAAAAAAAGGTAAAAAGTGGTACTACCGCTTCTATGTTGAGGATGCAAGCGGAAACCTGGTACAGAAGGAGTTTACCGGTACCGAAAGCAAAAGTGAGACCGAAAAGCTCTTAAGACAGGCAATGGAGGACTACGAAGAAAAGAAATTCATTGCCAAGGCAGAAAACACCACCCTCGGCGATCTGCTGGATGTTTGGGCTGAAGAGTGCTTAAAGACCGGTTCACTTAGCAACGGCACTGTAGAAAACTATCTCCAGACTATCCAGAGGATCAAGAAGCATCCGCTCAGCAAGCGGAAACTCAAAACAATCACATCGGATCACCTGCAAAAGTTCATGGATCTGCTGGTGTTCGGAGGAGTCGAAGGCGATTTTACATCAAACGGGTTCTCCAAGAACTATATGAGATCATACTCGGCGGTACTGCACGGAGCATTCCGGTTCGCAGTATTTCCAAAGCAGCTCATAACCTTCAATCCGATGGACTATGTGGTGATACACAGCAACGTGACTGATACGGAACTGTTCGCGGAAGACGATGAATCACCGGAGGCTACCAAGCCTCTGAGCCCTGAGGAATATCAAAAGCTCATAGATTTCTTAGGAAAAAGAAGCAAGGATGCCATCCTACCGGTTCAGATAGCATACTTCACCGGGCTTCGCATCGGAGAAGTGGCAGGTCTTACCTGGCAGGACATCAACCTGGATGAACAGTATCTCACAGTACGCAGGAGCATCCGATACAACGGAGCAAGGCACACCACAGAGATCGGACCGACCAAGCGAGGCAAAGTACGTACAGTAGATTTCGGAGATACACTCACCGACATCCTGAGGAAAGCCAAAAAGGAGCAACACAGAAACCGGCTCCGCTACGGCGCACTGTATCATCACAACTACTACCGCGAAATCAAAGAGAAAAACCGCATTCACTACGAATTCTATCACTTGAGCGGTGAGGACATGGTTCCACCTGATTATCAGGAAATCGACTTCGTATGTAAACGCGAAGACGGAAGTCTTGAAATACCTGCCACCATCTCAGATGCCTGCAGGTCAGCGGCTACTCACGTACCGGAATTGGAAGGCTTCCACTTCCACATGCTCCGCCACACTTACACAACAAACATGCTGACGAACGGAGCGATGCCGAAAGATGTGCAGGAAATGCTCGGTCACTCAGATGTAAGTACCACAATGAACATATACGCCCATGGTTCAAGAGAATCTAAGAAAAGCAGTGCAAAACTCTTGGACAAAGTAGTCGGATAAAAAAGTTTCCCTTGTATCTACCTTATAAGGGCAAAAACAAGGGAAAACAGTAATCCGATCACAATATAAAGGCTCACAAGCCTTATAAATAAGGGAAAGTTGACAATTCAGTTAGATAAATTGCGATTTGTCATCGACAATAAAACTGCAATATATTTTCAAATTTTATCCTTTACTACTATGATGTTAAAAACATTGTTTAGTATCAAGTTTGGAAACCCTTTTTTTATGGATCATCACAATGATTGCAGCAATCACAAAAACTGAATTGCTTACTATTGTCTGTCTAAGATTTCCTCCAGTGCTTGATGTTCTATCAGCAATAGATTTCCCAGCTATTAGTCCGTACTTCGATAGTGTCATAAAATCCAAAGCAGCATGAAGAATAATCATTCCAAGTAGATTATGCCACTTAACATATATTGCACACATCAATAATCCAAACATTGTATTAGCAAGAACCTGAAGCAATGTCATCTTAATATTCCCGTTCGCAAAATAGTTTTGAAAATGATATATCCCAAAAAACAGTGCTCCCAAAACTACGGATAGTACAGCTCTCTTTCCCTCTATACCAAGACTATCCATGATAAGTTGCGTTACAGTTCCTCTCATGAACAATTCCTCAGAAAGGCCAATCATAAGGACAAAACAAATATAAAAAAAGATCTCAGTTACTGATTTAAACCTGGCAAAGCCATTAATTGTATCCACTATAGTTACAACAGTTCCCATAATTGATATAGCCAATATTATTGCACCTGATAACAGACTGTTACCTAAATTTCTAAATGGTTTTTTTAATGAATCCGTTGTTCCTATGATAAATGCTATGAAAAATGACGGCAAAACCTTGGTTATTATCTCCCTAACAAAGAACGCCACATTAGATGCCCCAAACGATAACCGAAATATCTTTATAATTTGCCATATTGCCTCATATATAACCAACTCTAAAACAAATGCTACTATAATTGCCAGCACTGTATGATTTTTGAAAAACTTCTGCATTACCTTTTGTACCTCTCAGTGTTTTTGTTATTTTTAAGATATCATGCAATTTGTACCTTAGTACATTTTCCCTCCATAGATAGTAATTTTTCTGAGATATTATATCTCTACCTCAAAAGGTGATTCGTTATCAAAAAACATCACTGTAGAAGCCAAACCAGCTAAGCCCCTCCACAAGGCACTTCACCTGAAATTCAAAGGTTTTATTCCACTCACAACTCTTTCAAAAAAAATCTGTTCATGGTACTGTGAACCACCTCTTTAGGGCGCTCTATCTCTTTATATCCCTTCTTTTCATAGATGTGGATCGCAGCCTGCAGATTATCATGGGTCTCCAAATATGAAAACCTGTATCCTGCCTCGCGCATTCTGCCCTCAATGAAGTCTATCAGTTCATAGCCAAGTCCAGATCCTTTTGCAGCATCAGTAAGATATAGCTTCTGTAGCTCTGCTGTATCTTTCATCGGTTCAAATCCGGCAAATCCGATTCCACCGATAACCTCTCCATCATCGCCCTCGATGACAAAGTATCTCCGCTCAGCATTACCATAATAATCACTAAGATGGTCCAGACCTTCATCAAAGTAGACTGTTCCGGGAATATCAAGATTAAACTGTTTCAGATTGTCTCTGACAAGCGCAGCTACCGCGGCATTGTCAGCCTCTGTCATTTCTCTGTATCTATGCATAATACCTCCTTAGGCTACTGATGCCATTTCCTCATTGATAAGATCCTCACTGACACCGCCTTCACAAAAAGATACCCATATCGCCTGTAAAGCCATGCCTGTTGCTCCCCTGTTCATTCATTTTCCATTCTGACAACTTATCTTTAATCATAGCTTTTTCCGGAAAATAAATAAAGCCATAAATAGGCACCTTCCCGTGCTATTTATGGCTTTTTTACACCATTGTCTTGCCAATCTTTTTCGCCTTGGCATAATGCCTACTTTGGTGTCATCTGGCACTTGAATTTCGTCTACTGAAAGACTTCCATCAGCATAAACACTGTGATCCGACTTATAAATGACTATCAATCTTATAGACAAAAGTATCAATGCAACACCAAATATTGCATAAGTTCTGATCCATGTTGCGAGGCCTATACGTGGCTGCGCAAGGTTTACGTCGTCTGTATAATACAGCACTATGGAATCGCCATCATGCTCAGCGCCCATTCCTGTTATGTTATAGGAATGATAGTGGTTTTCCTCATCCATAAAAGTAGCAGTCTCAACGCCTTTTGCCAAAGTACCGGCGTCACTTGCCATCTCCCCAACATTTCCCTGTGCTGCGCATCCGCAAAACGTCTCGACATGTGAATCATTGTCCAAACTCAGCTTCATGTCTTTATCAATGATTGGAAGCCTGAATTTCAGCGACTTGATCCACTGTCCGTTAGGCTGTCGTTCGTCATACACATTAACCTCAGCCACAAGCTGTTCCATGAACCTGCGGCGCTCTTCCTCATTCATGTTATCGTATAACCTGTCAAAATAGAAAAGAGCCTTATATATATTATCGGCAGTTACCTTCTCTGCCTCAATATTGTTTTTCTTTGCTCTGGCTTCGTTTAATAGATTCTCAGAAGCATCTATCTTGTCATATATTTTATAAAGGCGTTCATCAAGATCGACCTTTCGTCTGCCATAATGCTTGTCATCCGGATCAAGGGAATCGATCTCTTCTATGAGCTTATCCTTGATACTCAGATTCTGATGCAACTGTTTCTCGTATACACTGATCTCCTCATCGATAGCAGCTGTATCGACCTTCATATCAATCTTTTTATGCATCTCCCTTGAGAACTTCGGGTTACTGACAAGTCTGCTTATAATCTCTGCTATAGCCGAATCAATCAGTTCTTCATTCAACTGCTTACGGAAATCACACTTATGACCCCTGGTCATATTTCGATGCTTGCATCCATAATAGAAAAAGTCCTTATATTTGCTGCCATCCGGCCTTTTCTTGATTGCTTTATTTCCATACATCCCTGCACAACAATATGGGCACTTAAGAATACCGGAAAGCATATGTACCTTCTGATCTTTCGGGAGATTTACATGCTCATATTTCTTAGCGGATTCACGAAGCTTAAGCTGAGCTTTATTCCATAGTTCCTCGGATACGATTGGCTCATGCATTCCATCTACAAGCACATAATCATCCTGCTTTACAAGCTGATAATCGTTCCTCGTACCTTTAACCTTCTGCATCTTCCGTTTACCATAGGCAATCTTTCCGCAGTAAACCTCGTTATTGATAATACGTCTTATCAATGCCGCATCAAACAACGGATTCTTCCCATTCTGCCTTGGATTCTTATGAATTCCATGATTTTCAAGATATCTTGCAATCCCGGTTGCGCCCATATCTGTATTGGCATAATTATCAAATATCGTCCTGATTGCCGGTGCTTCATCCTCATTAATCACAAGTTTCCCATCAACAAGCTTATACCCATATGGAGCAAAACCGCCGTTCCATTTTCCTTCTCTGGCCTTCTGGATACGCCCTTCCATTGTCTGAACCCTGATATTCTCACGTTCTATTTCTGCAACGGCTGATAAAACGGATATCATAAGCTTGCCTGCTTCTTTTGAACTGTCTATGCCATCTTCTAAGCATATCAGATTCACGCCAAAATCCTGCATCATCTGCAAAGAGTTCAAAACATCCGCAGCATTACGCCCGAATCTTGACAGCTTGAACACCAGCACAAACGATACTCCGTCCTTATTACTTCGGATGTCATCCATCATATGATTAAAGCCGGAACGACCCTCGATGGACTTTCCGGATTTTCCGGCGTCTTCATATTCCCCGGCAATCACATAATCATTATAATCAGCAAATGCTTTCATTCTCGTTTTCTGCGCATCAAGAGAATAGCCATCTATCTGCATAGCCGTGGAAACACGGGTATATGTATATACTTTAACCTTCTCTTTTTTCAAGATCACCACTCCTTATTTTGCAAAAAGTATCCTACAGCGCTTTATCCGGAAGCTGCATATACGAATCTATAAGTGGATGAAACAGATCCGTCATAGCAAATTCTATAATAGCGCAAGCCTTTGATCCGGCGTCTTTGCTGGAATGTCCGCAATGAAACATCTTCTCATGCTTAGTTCCGTAATCAAGCACAACCAGCCTGTCATGGCAGTCAGGGTTAGGTTTTACAGTCAGATTGCCATACTGACTGATGAAATCAGTAACCTCCGCCGAAGTTAATACGCCGTTTCTTCCTCGCTTATTCTCGGTAAAAAGAATCACATCTACGCCCGACGCTTTATGAGATATCAGTTGCAAAGTTTTCGTATTCACATAGTCATCGATCACAAGGATTGTCTTTTTAGCCTGACTATAGATATCGATATAAGCTGCATCTGCTTCAAATTTGTGATCCTTGTAGATTACATAATTCTTCAGATCTTTCTCGGAAATGAAGTTCTCGCTGAGAGTATCAATCTGCTTCCTGATGTCCTTGATATCAGACTCTGTTTTAACCTGACGATCCTTGTTATCAGCTGTTTGCACTGCGATTTCTGATACTTTTGCAGACAACATGGTCATTTCGCTCCGCGTAACAAACTGTTTGTTCTGCTGTATAAAATGCCTCATTTCACGGAAGGCTCGCATTATAAATATGCTCTGCTGGTTTGCCAGTTCTCCACGAAGCACCGTCGCCAACATATAAATTCCTTGTTCCGTAAACACATACGGAAGACTTCTACTTTTTGAATTCAGATTTGCGGTGAAATTTTTGCACCGCAAATTTTCCAATTCACCTTTACTAATCTGAAACATAAAATCTTCTGGAAAACGTTCCGCATTATTTTTCACCTGTCGATTAAGGTTCTTTACTTCATATCCGTAAATCTCAGCCAGGTCTGAATCAAGCATTACCTGTTGACCTCGGATTGTGTAGACTTTTCTTTTTATCCCCTCTATTGTTATAAGTTCCGTATTTCCCAACTGCTCCTCCTTCGTTTGGTCGCAATTTGCGACCTCATCAGATTTCTCCATTATTTTCCATCCGTCTTAACCGCTTAGCATATTCCAGCAAACGCTTCTTCGTGGATTCCGATACGTCATCATACACCTGCACCAATTCTTTCTCTTTCTCGGTAAAAACTTTCTTTTTGGTTTTGGCCTTCGTGTGCTCAGTTCCGGCAAGAAGCTCCTCAGGTGTCATCTCCAGCACTTCGCATATCTTCATGATCCGATCAGAACTCGGATTTTGATTTTTATTCTTCCAATCGCTGACGGTACTTCTCGATGCTCCAATCTGTCTTGCAAAAGAAGCTTCTGTCATTCCCATCTCTTTCAGACGGGTAAAAATGCGTTCTGATATTTTCATAAACCCTCCTGTGAATGATCTATTTCCATAGCTTTTATACCCGCAAATTCATGTCGTAAATAGTTCGTATTCACGTACATGTTATCACATCCTGTCCTGCCAGTCAACGAAAACACAGCATTTACGCAACATCTACGGAATCTTTTTCCTTCTTCTCGCGCCTGTTTTTATATTTCATATAATAGTGGTATGCATCAGATATATACCTGCGGAGCCATTCATGATCCGGATCCGGAAGCTTTTCAAGCTCCAATCTGTCGATATATTTTGCAATCATTTCACCGAGGAAATCCGCAAAAATATCCATATCGTCCTTTGCTGACATGCAGCCGGATATCTTTTTTTCTTCGTCAAAGTTGCTATTATCATATCTCATAAAATCGGTTCCTCTCTTTTCTTAATCTTTTGATTTTCTTTGTTGTACTCATCTACGATCCTGCATTTCAACCGATATGCAAGATTCGCTTCTTCCTTTATCTTCTTTAACTCCGGAGATTTCTCTCTGAGTTCTTTTTCAAGCTGCTCCGATTCAGTTTTTAACTTGCGTACTGGAATCTTCATGTCCGGGTATGCTTTCATAAGTATCCGCTGTGCCATGTGATATTGCATCAGTTCACCCTCATGGCTTTCCTTGAATGCAGCCTTCTTTTTGGGATTCTTTATGCCATACCACTCTTTATAAACAGCCTCAGTCCTTTTGAGAGTTGCATACTTATCAAGCAGATCCGCCACTGTATTTTTGCGTTCATCCAGATTTCTCATTTCATGGCGGATACTCGCCACACTGTCATAAAGCTCCGATACCGTCTTTTCAAAATCCACAAGGGAATGGATATGATACCTTTCCATAAATGAAAATGTTTCTGTCATAACCTTCGCCCTGATTTTCACGCCGGAATACTTTGAGGACTCCCTGTCGATATATCCTGTTACTGCTTTTGAAAATGCTTCAGCCGCTCGCTTTTCTTCCCGATGCTCTGATGACAGTTCCGCAATAGCATCTAAGATATCCTTGATAAACCTTAGCAGATTCGCGATGGATTGATTAATTGACCTGATGTACCGGTTCCATTCTCCCAGATCCGTGCGGATACCTCTTTTCTCCATCTCCCTGACTGCCGGACCCTCATGTATGGTCGGAAGTTCATCAAGGCCTCTGTCAATGTTAGAACGATGATCGACCCTCTCCGTGATACCCTTTTTCTCAAGCGCTTCATTTATAAGCTTCGCCCAATTTTTTCTCCATGCTTCAAGCGTAGATACATCTCCCCAATCCGTGGTTCTGACTGCGTTAAATAGATCTTTCCCGTCAGCGCCTTTCACACGGTTTCCATCTGCATCAAGAACATACTCTCTGCGCTGCTTCGTTCCCCAGCTTCCGTCCGGATTCATCGGACGCATCGGAACTAGGACATGAACATGAGGGTTCTGGATGTCATTGGGATCTCTGCCGGGTTTATGAACAGCCACGTCGCAGATCATGCCCCTCTTGACAAAGTTTTCTTTTATAAAAGTTCTCGCAAGTTCGATATTCTCCTCATCAGACAATTCATTCGGAAGAGCAAAATCAAAAGAATATGCAAGCTGTGCCTTCTTATTTGCCTCAGCTTTTTCGACTTCGTTCCAAAGCGTTTCTCTGGCCGAGTACTCCTTTGGTGCATACTCAGGCAACAGAATTTCTTTGTAAAGCACTCCGCTCTTTCTTGAATAATCCGCTTCCTCTCCGTAATAATCATCATGCAGTTTTTCCCCGGCACGATAAGCCGCAGCCGATATAGCAGTTTGATCTTTCCCCCTTGACAGCTGTGTAACATGAAAATGATAAATAGCCATTATGCATCCTTCCTTTCTGTGTCAGAGGAAACTCCCAGAGCAGTTTCTCTCTGTGTCCTATAAACAAAACCGGCAACATATTCCGCCACGCCCGGAACAGCTGCCAGTCCATTTATAAATTCCACGAATTCTGTTTTCGATGAATCCTTGATCACCGGAAAAACATATTCAAGATGCCCGGCTTTAAAGCATAGCGCGTGAGTTCTTTCATCTCTCCGCTTTTTGGATTCGAATCGGATGCGATTTTCTTCGCGGGAGTATCTGTGCTCCGCTTGCGATTTCTTCTTTAGTTCCTTCTCATATTTTTCCTTTGTTTCCTTAAGTTCCTCCCGTAGTTTCTGCAGCTCCTTCATTTCTTCATCCGTCATTTGCCCTTTCCCTCCTTTTCTCTGATGGGCATGAAAAAAGCACTTCAGATTTTCATCCAAAGTGCTCTCTTCATATTTTTGTCAAATTGTCACAAATCGATTTGTGGAAAATCACATGCAAAAGCCAGTATACTTTGTCTACTCATTTCCGGTATTCGTGCGTAGAACCAAACATCCGAAAAATGAAAAAAGCCCAAACCACTAGGGTTCAGGCCTTGCTGACAAATATGAATTACCTATTTTTGCGTATAACAACCACACCCATAATATAGAACCTACGTTTGCTTCTGTCAAGAACTTTTTTGATTTTCTCCGAAGCGCAGCGAAGGCAAATCGGCGCAGCCATATCTCAGCTTCCGCCAGGCATCATTGATGCCTTACGCGCTTGATACATCTCGAAGGAGATGTATAGAAGTGCGCCCTTATTAAAATAAGGGATATGTAACATGCATTGTAGCATCATCTATCTCCCCGTATCGGGTGTCGGATAACAGTCCTAAGTTTCTCCTGCGCGACCTTTCTGGCATCACTCAAATAGATCTCATGATGAAATCGCTTTTCAGAAATGTCCAGAGCATATCCCTGCTCTGTCATATACTGATGCATCATCTCTACAGTTTTCGGTTCGTCATCATAAGAACCGATATGCATACACTGCACACAAAGCCCCTCATCATATGTTAGGAACTCTACCTTTGAAAAGTCGGCCTTCTTTTTCCTGGTCGCTTCCTCGATTGCCCAATCAAAGTCTGTTTTGGTCACAAAATCAGGAAGCCGGATAACGGATATGAATCGAAAATTCTCTTTGTGGGCGTAATCAATACCCTTTACGCCATCCTGCCACCAGAAGCCTTCCAACGGCGGGACAACACAGTCAAAATATCCCTCGATCTGGTGATTGCCCTTTTTGCTCATCTTGATTGTAAACGCGATTCCATAAAGCAGGCCGATGGTGGCTTTATACTCGCTGTCCTCTGCATTCGGATCGCCTTTTCCACGGACAGCGATATAATTCATGCGAGGAACTGTCACGATGGACGGCTTGTTCCCCGGCATATAAAACTCTTTATATTCTTTCTTAAAATCAAATGCCATAATAATATACCTCTGGATTTAAGTTTTGATATTGTCAATATTACTTTACACTTATTACTCGTACATCCAGTTACCTGTTTTATTATGCAGCCATTGCCAATGAATCATAGTATCTCTTTCTCTTAACCATAGGAGGAAGACCATTATTGGAGGTACATATCCTCCTGTTATTCCAATAGCTGATAAAGTATCTCCAGATTATTACCTTAAGTTCTTCAACAGTAAACTGAGTAGACTTAAGATTTCTGGAGTAGAATAGTTCATCTTTCATTCTTGCCCACATGCTTTCACACCTGGCATTATCATGACATCTGCCACCTGCACTGTTCATGCTCTGGGTAATGCCATAT
>NZ_FMVS01000051.1 GCF_900102515.1 Butyrivibrio sp. INlla14 | reverse complement strand
ATCGTATCCCTAGAAGAGAAATAAAGAGTGCAGAAGTCCCGAGGATGGTGGCAGCTCTTATTGGATGCCCTTATGATGAACTAATTAACAGGCAGCGGCAGTTTAAAATGAAACGGCTCACTGCTTTTTTTGCTATGTTTATGGCAGTGGCTGTAGGATTTGGCGCATACATGATCTACAGCAATAAAAAGATCCATGACAATTATCTTGAGTCCCTTAGAAATCAGTCTAGGTTTCTGGCCACAGAGTCATCACGGCGTTTGGATAATGAGGAGAGGATTGAGGCTCTTCAGCTGGCAGTTGCAGCTCTTCCAGATGAGTACAACCCTGAAAGGCCGATTGTTCCTGAAGCTGTAAGTGCTCTTACTAATGCTACTTATGCATATAGGACAAGAGCAACCAGTAGTAGTATAGCCGCGACCTGGTCGTACACGATGCAGAATACAGTCTACGAATATGATGTTTCTCCAGGCAAGACTACCATTTGTGCAAGAGACGCATCCCATAATTTTAGAGTATGGAATTTAAAGACCCATGAAGAAATCTACCATAATGAAACTGGAGATGATAACACAGAATTTTTCAAGTATCTTAATGATGACATAATTCTTTTTGCAGGGAATTATTCATTAAAGGCAGTGGATACCAAGACGGGAAAGGCAGTTTGGGAACAGAATCCGTTTGATGGCGCTAGCGTAACTGAATCTACAACAACGGATTCATTTTTTATAGAATATGATTCGGGGAAACATATGAGAATTGATCCATTAAGGCTAGTCTATAATTCTTATATAAAAAAATCCAAACAAGTGGATTAGAGAGAAATTAATAATGAAAACACCGAGTCATTAGATTCCGGAGCAGTACTCTACAAAGCGTATAAAGAGCTTAGAATCAATAAACGTAATTTTAAGTATAAGAAAATTTTAAAGAAGAAATATCGGATTTGTATTATAAATGGGAATACGAGAAATTGAGTAGTTATAAAATAGTGAAAAAGATAATTAACGAATGGGATCCTGTTGGATTATTTCCGATGGCACCAATAGATGAATATGAATTAGAAATATGTAGAATAGCTGATTATATTGATTCTACAAAAATAGTGCAGGTAGATGATCTTTCAGAACGAATTGAATCTGTTTTTACAAAAACGTTTGGTGATGATAGTTTTGTCAAAAATATCGAAGACTGTAAAACAGTTGCGAAAAAAATAATTGATGAAATAGCATAGTTTTAAGTCTGCCGCATTACAGCATAGGAGACGGTATTGGAGCTGTAATTGGTGGAGGAGCCACTGTTGTTTCTTCCTTAATAAAAGGAGAGGAAGTGGAATAGGAATTGTTTTAGCGGCTGCAAAAGCGGCGTGCCAGTCACTGTGAAGAAAAGTTCACGGAGGCTGGTACTTATATCGGATAATGGAATGTGGAAGTAAATTATATGAATAATTATGAATACTTTGATAATGTTAAAAAAAATGCGGCATTTATAGAGGATAAATGTCATATTTGCGGGAAAAGTGATAACTGTTTAGATGGAGTATACTTCGATCAAGAGGGCATAAATGCTGTGTGTATGTCATGCTTTGATAAAGGTGCAGTATCTGTGTATATTTCAGGATACATAAAAAGTAGGGTGATTAATAATGTAGAAGAAAAAGCAGAGAAATTGTCTCATACTCCACCTGTCCCTTGGATCCAAAATAATGACTGGCAGATATGTTGTGATGATTTCATGCTATATATAGGGGAGTGGGAACAGAGCGATTTTATCAATGCCGCTGGTGATGGTAATGCAGTTGAGTTTTTTTATGGATTGTTATGCGATAGTACAAAGGCTAAAGTTGATGACATCAATGTCTTATGGGAGGATATTGGGTATGATACTGTAGCTTATGTGTTTAAATGCAAGAAGTGTAACAGAATAAAAGTAGTATGTCAGTCATATTGATGTTATTGTGAAGAACAGAATTGTAAAGAATCAGAAAAAATTTATCAATTAGATTTTCGCAGTGATATTAACGGAATCTGCATATTAGAAGGAACAAATACTATTGTAATGGGGCGCAATGCAAATATTAATGATGCATATACTTTAATTGCCATCGATAAATAGGAGGAGATGATCCTATAGATGAATTAAACGTTTATAGGGGCATAAGGAGATATAATGAAACACATAAATGCCAACAAGATAGTTAAATTGGTTTCATTTCTAATATTTATTGCTAATATTTTTATGATTTATTTTATAGTGTATAAAGACAATAATCCTATTTTAATAATCTATAAAACCATATTTTGGGGGATGATAATAATTAATTTAGTTTTACTTTTAGGGGCCGATTTAAGACCGGTGTATAAACAGTTATATTTGAGGAAGAAATATGAAAATACGTGGCGGAAGAGATTATATAAAATTCGACCTAGAAAATGGCTATATAGTTAAGGCAGAAGGAGAAATGCTTATTGGTGGAAAGTTTGTTGTTTACAAAAATACAATGAAAGCTTGGGAACCTCCGCATGAAAATGAAGAATTCTGTGAAAAGGACATAGAAGGAATAATAGCTGAAGTTCAGAGGATCACGACTAAAGATACTGTACAGCTCGTTTTTGAGTAGACTAACTTTTGTTATACCCAAGAGATACAAATATTTTAGTATTTTGGTTTTTGTAGCGACAATCTTTTATGAAATTAATATTATTGCTGGAATAATAGGCACAGTTATTGGCAGAGACGAGTTGACCGGTATTGCTATTTCATTAGGCGAAGCTTTTCCTGGAGCGTTAGTATTAGGATATTTGCTGGATTTTTTATTTTACAGGCTTATTAATTTTAGAAAAGTTAAGAAGGTAAAAAGTCCTGAATTGATCAATGATTCATCACTGATAGCAGTTAACGGTAAGGTTATTGAACAGATAAAGTACGTTAAATCTGAATGTTCTAAGGAACTGGTGGTGATTTTGCCATGGCTTCATAATGTTTCATATGAAGGTAATATGGTATTCATGGCAGATAGTGCTGCTGATGATAAGTATAACTTCATGCTCTATAATCAGCTGGTTAATGAATTATCTGAAGAATCAAAATCAGTCTTGCAGATTAAATATACTCAGGATTGTAGATTATATACAGTTGATACATTTATCCAAGAACTGGCGGATGTAATATGTGATGATTTTTCCGGCCAAAAACTTTCCATTATTTCTCATGGACCTCAGGCTGGAGTTGAAGCAGTACTATTTGCCGCTCAGTACAAAGTGGATTCGATTACACTTTTATGTGGCGGACTCGGTGTTGGAGAGTATTATGTACACTGCATTAATCAAATTATTGATGAGAACAGGCTGTCACTGCCCTGGGATAACAAGCTACTAAGACAGCAGGAAAATGCAATCAAGAATATCAGAACACATTTGCAATGTTATAACTGTGCTTTAATTAAGACATCTTCTACTTTTGAAACATATTGCCATGGTTTTTGTGGGAAAAATATAACTCCGCATTTCGGAAGTCTTCTTGAATATTCTACTGAACAGATCATGGAGATGATAAAAAAGATGAAATGCACTGTATCAATCATATGGCCGGAGTACAGCATCGGACCATGGAAACAACATTATAATGATTGGTCAAATATCCCTAATGCGGATGTACAAATTATAGATAATTGTTATGAAACATTCAGAAAGCCTGGTATAAAAACTCAGAGACCATATTCGCACATTTTTATTGTCTGTTAGGGTGCAATGATAAACAATTATAACGCCACCACACTTCTTACCAATCCACGTTGGATGATGTCTGGAGAAGAAGTCAATGTAGAAGGCAAAAAGGCATTTATCATCAAAAGAGGTCTGCTAGGAAAAATTCTCCTAGTGTCAGACTTATCTTTTGATGAGTATAGCGCCTTATACAAAAGCCTGATGTCACATTGCGCTGATTTGAAAAAGAAGTATAAAGCAGGAAGAGTCTTGTTTGTAGTCAAGGTAAATACTGTAGATGACAGGATTATACAGTGGTGACTGGTACCAATATTTGACTGGGTAAGTGTTGGAAGGCATGGACTTGGAGGAGTAGCAGAATCTACAGTAGCTGTAGTTGGATACGGTGCTCTTGGAAAAGGACTTGCTGGAAAGACAAAATCTCCTGTAGGCCAGAAGACAGAAGCAATGTACAAAAATGCTTCAGCAAGGGTGAAAACTGCTTATAATAATGGTGTAAATGCTGTCAAAGACGCATGGAATAACATGGTGAATATGTTTTCGCCAGCTAGATACATGGTCACACCTGAAGGATTTGTTGGTCGAGTTCAGTATGAGAACGGAACAAACTATGCAAAATCTTCAGGAAAATCTGGTGGCAAGGGAACAAAAACCAGTGATAAGCCTGTTGATATTGAATTAAAATATAAAGAGGATTGGACTCCGCAGCAAAGAGCAGAAGCAGATGCAAAGGTAAAGGCGCTATCGGAGGCTGAAACGGTCAAAACACCAGTAGATAGAAAAGGAACATCGGCAAGCGCAAAGTACAAATCTGAGTATGGAGATCAATCTGTTCCAGAAGGATATGATGTAGATCATACTATCGATTTACAATTGAGTGGACCAGATAATCCTGAAAATATGAATCCTTTGGATAAGAGCGTGAATAGAAGTTTGGGATCTCAGATATATCATGCCATAAAGGAATTTGTGGATGGAACAGTGTTTGGTAATTCTACGATTAAGTAGACGAGAAAGGTTTTGATATGGAAAAATTTTTTAAGCATTTCAAAGTGGAAAGTGAATTTGTTTTATCGGGTGATCTGTATTCTGATATCATAAATCAGCTTGGTGGAATGGAATTGGGAAATGGAATAATAAGAATAATCAAAGAAGCTGATCTAAAAAAGTGGAATAGTATAATTGATGATGCATTTCCTTTTTTTAAGAATATGTATAAACTTTTTGCATACGATTGGCTGGGAAGGTTTTTTGCAGTTGATTTAAGAAATTGCAATCAGCCAAAAATACTAATGTTTGAGATTGGAACACATGATGTTCTTGGAATTCCTTCTACATTAGAACAGTTCTTTGATAATGAAGTAGTTGAAAGCTCAGATGCATGTTTAGCTTCCGATTTCTTTAAAGAATATTTATTGAAGTTTGAAAAACCAGGGTATTACAGATGCGCAGGTTATAAGGTTCCTCTTTTTGGGGGAGGCGAAGATACAATTTCAAATCTTGAAGATAGTGATATTGATGTTTACTGGAGCATTATGACTCAAGTATGGGGAAGAACTAGATAAATATGAGATTTATGCCTGAAACAGATGCTTGTAGAAATTGAGATGCTAGAAATATGAGCTTTTGGAAGTAAGAAGAAAATCGCAAAAGAATACTTCAGAAACGTGTAAAGCACTTCTTGAGCAGAAAAGCTGGATCATGTATAGCATAGGCTCTGATTTTATGAAAAACAAAAACGATTTATTACAAAGAGCAATTATATTAACTTGTCTTTCAGATAGGTGTGCACAAGAAAGAAGCGTTATAGGCGGAATATCACGTTCACTTGCTGAGAGGAAACAGCAAAGAACTGCGATTTGTAATTGGCTTGATAGAATGGGATATCTAGAGAAATGCACTGAAACGGAAAAGGCAGCTTTTCATAAGGAAGTAGAAAAGAAATCAGATCTTGAAGTATTACAGATGCAGATAAACTATGAATGCATTGAGCCAATTCTTTGGACAACAGGTTTGCTTGATAAATTATCAAACTATAACGGTTTTAGAGTTAATCGAAAGCTTATTGAGGAATTAAATGATGCGCAGTTGTCTAAATTAACGCAGATTGCTGAAAGAAGATTCTATTCATTTGAATGGATGGCTGGCGAAGATAACTGGGATGAAGTAGAGTTGGTATGCTAAAAAGTAAAATTGTGTTTTTATAAGACATAGTATTTGTAGTAAGCCTGCTGGTTTCATTATGCTAGCAGGCTTTTATTTGTACTTTGTACTACTCTTAGGACTTCTCTGATAAAGGAAACCTCACTGCAGAGTATGAGGATGAAGCCCTTACAAAGAGCTACTCCTACAACATGCAGAATCTCCTTGAGAAGTCAGTCATAAGAGGAGCTGGTTCTGATATCCAGACAGTAAGTTATGACTATAACTACTTTGGTCAGCGTATCAGCAAAAAGAACGGCCTGGAAGAAGTAAGATACCTTACAGACATAACAAGGGATCACTATAACCTTCTTTCCCAGAGCATAAATGGAAAGACAATGACCTTCACCTACGATGACAACGTAGTCAGCTTTGAAAGGGAAGGAACAAGAAACTACTACCAGCTTGATGAGCTTGGAAGTACCGTATACCTCACAGGAACAGATGGAGCAGCATACAGCCCTAAGGCTTATGACCCATTTGGAAATATCCTCAATCCATTAACCGGAGAGAGAAACGGCGGAAGACCAGGCTATACCAAGGAAGGAAATCTCATCCAGCCATTTGCTTTCACTGGCTACAGAGAAGAGGAAACAGGCCTTTACTACGCTCAGGCCAGAAACTATGACCCTGTATCAGGAAGATTTACTTCTGAAGATAGAGTGCGCGGTATTTTGACTATGCCAGACACTGTAAACCATTACCTGTATTGCTTTAATGATCCTACAGTATATATTGATGATAATGGTCTTTGGGGTAAGATACTATCTAATATAGGGGAAGGTATATCTAATGCCTTTAATAAGGCAGAACAATGGTGCGAAGATCATAAAGAAGTTGTTCAAACAGTTGTTGCTGTTACTACACTTACCGCGGCTGTTGCTGTAACAGTGGCCACATGTGGTGCTGGTGCACCTGCTTTGGCAGCTGCGGCTACAGTAACTGCAGGATGTCTTGCAACAGGTACTGTTGTAGGAGTGGATTATGCGACCCATGGAGGTAGTTTTGTTGAAGGTTTTAATCGAGGTGTTACAAATGCAGCTCTTACTACTACAGCTGTAATTACAAATCCTCTTGGAGCAATATCTGGTTTGGGAATGCAATTAGGCGGTGATATTTTCTCTGGACATATGTCATCTTTGGAGAGTTACACGGCTGCAGCTTGTAGTGGCTCGGTAATGTTGGAAACTGGCTCGGCGGCTATGGGAGGAATGACATATCCTGTAGTTAGAAACTCACTTGAGAGTATCTTTGGGGTTTCATATCATGGAGTTGGCGATACTTATACGGAGATGGCTGAAGCTTTTATGCTAGGAAATATCCTTGATATGAACTTTGGATATCACCCATACACAAGGGAACAGCAGTTATGTACTGAGGATTCCAGCTCAACTGGAATTCCGGAGGAAGCTAAGAATTATCGTAATGAGTCCGAAGGCAACTATAATAATTCGTTTGATCAGTTAAATACAAAAGTTGATACAGTTAATTTGGAGAAAGGAACGTGGGATATGGGACCAGTAGCCCGTGGAGATGCTATAGATAGTGCACTAGATAATAATGTAGGCCATAATTATCCTACTATAGACAGGATAGACGCAGATGGAGTGGTCACCAGTGTGAAAAGTAGAGATTTGACTAGTTCAACTTATCAAAATGGATCACGCTTGGAATATCAAATAAAAAAGGATGTTGACTCTTTAAATTCATATTCTGGTGGAACATGGAATGGTGTGGATATATCTTCTGATGTTATTTCTGGAAAGCAATTGCAAATAGTAGTTCCAAACGTTGAACTAACTGAAGCTCAAATTGAAGCAATTAATAATGCTACCGCGTATGCAAATGAAAAAGGAATAGATATAATAATTACTGTCGGAAAGGAAATAGAATAATGGATATAAAAAAATGTTGCGTATACTACAGTAATGAGAAGGGATATTGCATTGTACCTGAGACAAAGGCTAAGGATGTCCCTGTATGGGTTTCCATAAAACCAATAGAAACAATAGCTCCCAATGCTGATATTCAAGAATTAGGTTCTGCTATTCAAAAGGCTTTTGATTCGATAGAAGTTGTTGAGAGTCCTACACTTAAAGAAGCAAGGAATAATCAGTTTTGGGTAGAATTGGGTTTTAAGGGATTTGGTGCATTTAGTAAAAAACATTCAGCTGTTGTTATAGAATTTCATGGAGAAATAGTTAAGGTTATAAAGCTTATAAGAGAAAAACAAGGAGCTTACACAAGGTCACAAATTAGTGACGATATTATTGAAATTGATAGTGAAAGCGAGGGTACTATTTCTGCAATTGCTTCAGCAGTTATGAAATTAAACGATAATCCATCTGAAGATAATGGAACAGTAGAGAAGCAATTTACTACGCTTGGTAAAAAAAAGATAACATACTGTATGCCTTGTGATAAATTTGAAGATTGCGGTGACAATGGCACTGACGCATATCAGGTATTCAAGGAGGCAGGAACAGGTAATTATATAGCCTTTTTGATTGATAATGGGTATAAAGAATTAAATGAAATTGAGATTCAACGTGTTTTGGAAAGACAATTGGGTGTTTTAAAGTCGTTTGTTTGTGAAAAAATAAGTTCCAATAGAATCTGCGTTAGAGCTGGCAACGATGATTGTAAGGTCGAAAGCAATATTTTTGTATGGGATGATGAGTTTTTAGAATTGCAGCTTTTTGTAAATGCTAATCGTAACTCATCAATAGCTGATGAAGAATATAACAATATTTTAAATTCTATAAGAGTAGATGAATGATGCCAGAGTGCCACTAAAAGCATTATTTTGACGTCAAGGTTTTGACTTTATGAAAAATATAAACGAGTTATTACAAAGAGCAATTATATTAACTTGTCTTTCAGATAGGTGTGCACAAGAAAGAAGCGTTATAGGCGGAATATCACGTTCGCTTGCTGAGAGGAAACAACAAAGTGCTGCGATTTGCAATTGGCTTGAGAGAATGGGATATATAGAGAATTGCACTGAAGCGGAAAAAGCTGTTTTTCATAAGGAAGTAGAAAAGAAATCAGATCTAGAAGTATTACAGATGCAGATAAA
>NZ_FMVS01000053.1 GCF_900102515.1 Butyrivibrio sp. INlla14 | reverse complement strand
GGTCTCGTTGGAACTGGATCTTTTTCCCCTTTTGGGATTTTGGCTATCAGCTTGCTGCTTAGTACTTTGTTGTATTTTTTGTCGGGATCATAGATGGTCTGCCTCTCCAGAATGTAGATATCACCGTTCTTCTGAGGCTGACGTACTATTTTTGTTTTGATCTCTCCTGATGGTTTTGCTGGCATAAGGCACTCTCCTTATTTGAGTATATATTTATTATAATATATACTCAAATAAAAATCAATACAAAAAGTCCTCAAATGTCAGTATTCTCAAGGATTTGCGCCATATGGCCAAGCAATAAAAATGAGTAAATAATCGTTTTGAGTATCTAATTTACGACTTTAGGGTTATTAGATGATTGGATATGTGATGGAGAGAACTGTTTTGGGTTGGCCATGGCATATCTTTTCGACTCGATTGCTTTAAGTAGTGGGAAAGGCAGATGGGATTACCCTTTTATTGATATTTTCAAAGGCAACAGCATTGTCGGTGTAAGGAATGCATATTCTGAAGATAATCTAAAAACGCATAAGGATTGGCTCGAAAACAAAACTCCGATAGTGCTTGAGAAATGTAAAATAGAGCCTAAAAACGAGGCTTCTGGCATGATGGTGGGTACTATGCCAGTCCTCTGATGTATATTTGCAATTGAAAAACCATCTGTGTTTCTGTAATGTATTAGCGTCCAAACTATACTACAGAGATACCAGAGGTACCCACAGATGGTTTCTGCTAATACATTATGTAAAAAATTGCTCAATGTCAATCATGCTGTCGTAGAAGATGCAAACTTCTATCTTGATCGGGATGGTGTTACCCACCTCAGAATCCATGCGCGGACGGATAAATGGCATCAGGATGATTGTCCGTTCTGCCACAGACGCTGTCCTCGTTACGACCAGAGGATAGATCAGCCGCGCACTTGGAGAAGCCTTGACTTTGGTGCAACACTCGTAGAGGTTGAGGGGTGGACACATCGTATAGAGTGTCCTGAGCATGGTGTTGTGACAGCCTATGTTCCTTGGGCATATCCAGGAAGCGGATTCACCCGGGACTTTGATCTGACAGTCGGATGGCTTGCAGTTTATCTTCCTCGCAGTGTTGTATCAGAGTATATGCGCATCGACTGGGAAACAGTTGGGCGTTGTGTAAACAGAACTCTGAATGACATTGAACCTGAGCGCTCCAGAAGACTTGATAACCTTATAAACATTGGCATTGATGAGACCAGCTATAAGAAAGGTCACAAGTACATTACGGTTATCGTTAACCACGATACAAATACCGTTGTCTGGGCAGCACAGGGGCATGGTAAAGGTGTGCTGACGCAGTTCTACAAACAGCTTACTCCAGAACAGCTTTCATCCATCAAGGTTGTTACCGGAGATGGAGCAAAGTGGATCACGGAATGCGTTAACGAGTTCACTCCGGATTGTGAGCGCTGCGTTGATCCGTTTCATGTAGTCCAGTGGGCTATGGAAGCCCTCGACGAGGTTCGTCGTGAAGTATGGCGTGAAGCCTACGCTGAGTTCACACGCTTATCCAAAGAACATCCTCGTAAGAAAGGACGTCCCAAGGCAGATGATCCGGAAGCCGCTATATTGAATGCAGCCAAGGCTAAAGCAGATGAAATCAAAAACTCAGCTTATGCACTCGGCAAGGCTCCCGAAAATCTGACAGAGAACCAACAGAACCGGGTTGCCATGATTGCTGAGAATAACAGTCGTCTGTATCGAGCTTACCGAATGAAGGAAACGCTCCGTCTCATCTTAAAAATCAAAGATACTGACGAAGCAGAAGCCGCTCTTAAGCGGTGGCTCTGGTGGGCAAGTCACAGCAGGATTGATGCTTTCAAGGAGCTATACCTCAAGATCAAACGTCACAGGGATCACATACTCAATGCAATACGGCTGGGTATGAGCAATGCACGAATTGAGGCTACTAATAACAAAATCAAACTGATCGTCCGCAAGGCATATGGTTTTCGCAATATCCAAAACATGCTCGATATGGTCTACTTAGTATGCTCGGATTTGAGGATTCCACTTCCTAACAGAAAACCTCGAGGCGCATGATCAGCATAAATGCTGGGGATGATGGCATTTTTCACCCACCATTACCCCTGAAGAGCCCTAAAAACAAGAAAATAAAAATAAGTGATGATCATGGTAAGGATGTATTATACGAGTTTTCAAGAAACTTATGTAATTGTGATTATGTAATTGAGGTTGTTGGTTCCCGTCCTTATGCTCCCCGAGAACATTCATTTATCAAAAATGTTTACCCAGATGGAACAATAGATATTGTTTTGGCGTGGACTGATAAAGGGCTGGGTATCATTGTTAAAACTACGGGAAGAACCATGAGAGAAACTAGCGCTATAGCTGAAATACTAAAGGATAAGTATTGTAAACTCTAACGTGTTGTAGGTATATCATATAGACGATGTTGGCCATTTTAATCACGCTTAGTCATGTTGTAGTTTTATAATTAACAATACCAAGGAATTGCACAACGTGGATAAGAATATAACAATCCCTTTCAACGTAATTCTCCTTCCCCAAACCACTGATTAATCATTTCTTGCCCAGTACTATTCATTGGCTGATACATTTGTAATCTGTTCCAGACGGGAGAATTTCCCTACAACTTGCATTTAAGCCCAGTGTTGTGGAACTCCAATGGTGGGATTTGATGCAGGTGGGACGTAAGCCCTCATCCATGAGTACTGGATATCAAAAATCCCCGCATTTCTGCAGGGATCTGATATAAATATATGCACTTTGAAAATTTAAGATTTTTTAAATCTGCTAGGACATTTTTCCTGGACGTTTTTAGACCAGGGAAGAAGATCATCCAGGAATCTAAGATCATGGTCATTCATGTGCTTAGGAATCTCTGATAACAGCAGTTCAAAATACTCATAAGTATTAACACTGTTTGCTTTAGCGGTTTCAGCAAGACTGAAGATCATAGCACTTGCCTTGGCTCCGTTATCGGATTCCATAAGTACAAAGTTCTTTCGGGCTATTGTAAATGGTCTTATGGCCTGCTCGGCATATTATGCGAATATTCGCATAATATGCCTTATCCGAAGAAATTACTTATCCGCACCTTTTTCTTGAAAGCCAGACCAATAGCATACCTTCTCAAAAAAGGTGCGCATAATGCTCCTATCTGATACCACACAATCGTGCCAGTTCTTCGTCGTTTTTCCACAGTTGTTTTTCTTCGGGGACTATCATCTCGCCATTATCACCCACATCCATCTGTTTCCTTAGCATTTCAACAGAAGGCTTTGCATATGACTTTCGAGTCGTTTTTGTATCTGAATGCCCCAGTATAACGGCTATTGTTTCAATAGGTACTCCATCCCTGTACCATCCACTCGCGCGAGTTCTCCTTAATAAATGCGGGTAGATTCTATCTGGAAGATCAGGAACATCTTTTCTGATGATATCAGCATATTTTTTGACAATACGCTCCACATTTCTCTCTGACATTCTACCTGTCACGCCTTTTATCGTTGTGTATATAAAAGGTTCAGAGCGTTTCCTCATGTCGCGATGAAACACAGAACTATACTGCTTCACTAATGGTATCACTTCTTCTGACAATGCTACAACACGTTCTTTATCTCCTTTACCGCGAATGCGAAGATACGGGCTTTCCGCATCAATGTTTACATCTGACAAGTCAAGCCCTATTAATTCATCTGCTCTTATTGCGGTGTCATACAGGAGCACAAGTATTATCTGGTCACGTATCCCTTTGTCAGACATTCGGTCTACAACAAAACCATGTCTCAATGAGTGAGGTGTAGGGCGCTTATCACAATGTTTTGATGCTTCAGTTTTATTCCAAAAATCACGAAAAATTCTGTCAATGGATGTTTTAAGGACGTGTTCCTTCAGAAATCTTCCTGGGAAAAGCCACTCTGATTTTACTCCTAAATCTTTTTCAAGATACCTGCGGTATTTTCTGATCAGGGTCAGCAGATCCTCTGGCAGATAAACCAGCCTGTCACGATGTTTTTTGCCATCATAAATCGTAACAATACCATTCTCAAGATCAATATCAGTTTTCCTGAGTTCACAAACCTCATTATTCCTCATTCCGCAGCAGTAGAACAGGCGAAATATAATCGGATATTCATTTGCCATCCGCAGGTCGCAAGGTTTATGCGTCTTAGGCTGGTATGAATCTACAGCAGAAAAGAATTCCGCCAATTCGGTCTTGTCCATCACATGGATCTGCTTCTGATCTTTGCCGACGTAAAGTGTTGGAACATAGCATTTAATACCATGCGTGTTAAGATATCTTGCAATACCGCGTGCTGCTCCAATACGGCTGTTTTGACTGCTTTTGCTTTCTCCCGGCAAAGAACACATCCAGGCGTCAAGTCTTTCAGGAGTAAAAGCAGCATCTTTGTACCCGTTATCATTCCAATACTGGTCAAGACGAAAGAGCTGGTAGCCTTTTACGTTATATATGTATCCTAAAGCACGCTTTTCAGCAACGTAATCCTGAATAAACGGTGCAAGAACACTTGAATAGGGATAATCTCTATACTCTGTCATAACGGCCTCCTTTCATCAGGAGCCCTGAGTCCGACAAAGATACAGGACACATCCGCATCCGTTCCTCATCAAGATTAAGATAATGCTTTATTGACGTTGTGTCTCTATGACCCAGAAGATCTGCCAAGCCCTGCTTACCGGTACCTTTTCTAAGCTGGTCTGTAGCGTATGTCCTGCGAGTTACATGAAAGCCAGAACCGGGTGTACTTCTACCTGGAAGCATCCTTTTTAACGCTTGTCTGCATACGCTTCTCTTCAGAGCATCGTAAGGAACCCTGTTTTTAATGAAGAGATATCTAGAGGATGTTTTTTTTATTTGCTCGTCCGTTTGATATATACAGATAAATGGCATTGCCCACCTCTGTTGGCATAGGCAGCATAATCTCGTGACTTGTCTTCTTTTGATATATACGTATGCACTGGTTTTTCCAATCAAGATCATCCAGCTTCAGATTGACTATGTCAATGGATCTTATGCCCATTTTTAGGCCAAGGAGCATCATTGCATTATCCCTTAGTTCAATCGATGCGGTACTGGCATCCTGTTTCTCCTTGATGCTCTGTTTTTCGTCATCAGTCAGAGTTATGACAATTCTTTCCCTGTTTTCCGATGTACAGAGCAGGGCTTCATTGAGCCCGTATGGGATTATATTCTTCCGCTCCAGATGTTTTAAAAACTTGCGTATCCTAACGTTATAGGCGTTTTTTCCTTCAGGAGTATCATGATAGTCACAGAGATTGAATCCCTTAATAACTGATGCGTCTATCTCATCAAAGCCTTTTAGACCACTATCTGCCAAATATTCACAAAAACGCGTGACAGATGATCTTATCATATCTATAGTAGATGCAGCCCAGTCTTCCTTGTTCTTAACTTCCAGATATTCGTCCAGTTCAGCTAAACACCAGTCAGGGAGGGCTTCACATCTGAGGGCCCTCGTTATGTTCAGGGACTGCGGCATTATGCATCCTTCCCTGGTATAGATATCAAACAGATACAGCGTTCTTGAAGCCTGGAACCATCCTCTTTTCTCATGATATGTTTTTTCGCGTTCAAGCCACACAGCTGCAATCTCCTTATGGTACCCCAAACTGTTCATTTCCAAAAACAGCAGAAGATTGTGCAGAGTATACGCGGCCATTTTGCAGGGCGATTCACTGTACCCAAGTTTATTAAAATCAATCAGGAAGCTTTCAACAGCCACAGCGTACTCTTCAGAAGGAAAATCAAGACTATCATCTCTATAGTGCTTGATTACTGCTATCTGTTCATCTGTGAAGTCCTTGATGTCAAATATCCTGTTATGCATCCTGAAATACGGGTACCATCCAAGTCCATGTGAACACAGCCCCCTGTTTGCCATATACAGGAGAATATCTCCAATAGAGTATGTGTATATGGCATCCATTTCCTTTGATTTATGCACGTCGGTCATGCAATACTGTTCAATAAGCTCGAAAGTTATTTCAGAAGGGCTTGATACTCCCTGCAGCTGTATGGCATAAAAGAATCTTGCGATGCGGTTCCTTATATCTGACATATAAGGCTCCATAAAGTCCAGCGTGTTCAGATAGCCCTGAAGAAGTTCATTCCACGGTTCATGCAGAAGATTCGAATACGGAACAGCAACAGGAAAAACGTTGACAGGCTGTACCTCTCCGTGTTCGTAAATATCAGAAAGTCGGGAAAGTGTTATCTTGAAGCCTTTGGGATAAAACTTCGTGTTATCCAGCCATCGGATTGATTCCGTATACGAGTAGCATAGGTCACTATCCAGAAGATAATTTCTAAGTCTCTGAAGGCACTGTATTGTTGAGTAGTACGCTGTCTGCCCAGCACCTTGTTGCTCCATGTATCCAACCAGCCGCCTGCAGTTCTCGTGGTAACTGATTAACCACTTTTGAGATTTGGGAATCTCATCTGGTAGTGGAATCTCATAAAAACGCGTGTCTCTTGGTCTTGCCATAGCAACGTCACCTCCTTTACAAACAAGTCTTTTGGTGACGTCATTATAATCTGAAGAGGAGCATTATGCGCATCTTTTTATCGCAAATGCAGTAATTTCGAACCTTTCAAGCGTTAAATGCGGATAAGTAATTCCTTCGGATAATGCATATTATGCGAATATTCGCATAATATGCCGAGCGTGCAATCAGAGGCTTCTGCATAGGCAAGAAGAACTGGGAAGTAATAGACACCATTAATGGGGCTAAAACCTCAGCCATGATTTACAGTATTGCTGAAACTGCCAAGGCTAACAATTTAAAGCCTTATGAGTATTTCAAATATCTTTTAGAAGTTATCCCTGAGCATCTGGATGATACCAACAGAGACTTCTTAAAAGATCTGTTACCTTGGTCAACTAACTTACCTGAATATATCAAAAAGCCACAAAAATAACTTATGTTAGCACAGTGGCTTTAATATGTGAAGGTACTCACAATGGAGCATTTACCTTCATTCAGGTAGCAAAAAGGAGCTATCCGTTTCGTCGGCGGATAGCTCCTTAATTTTCGTCTAATTTTACTGGGCAAGAAATCTGGTGATTGTATCACGTAAGTCATTGCTAAATTTAAGGCTTTGGGTTTCTTGTACGGCAATCATATACAATGTAGAAATGCACGGCAGCAATTCATAGTGACTATCTTTGGTGGTAATCGTAAATGGCTCGGACTTATTTCCTTCTGGATGTATGGCAATAACAAAATACACTGGTTCTGTAGCAAGTTCCTGTACGGGAATAATTTCTATTTTTCCTAGGCTTTCGACATATGAAGAAAGCTGGTATAGCAGATTTTGTCTATATCTATCCATAAAGGACTGTTCTTTTTGCCAGTGTATCTGCCCTTCTCTTGTCATTTTTAGAAGCTTATCGATCAATGAAACTAAAGAGTTATAGTCTGCATCGTTGAAGCGAAGGTCTGTTTTAATCAAAGTATCCAATGGAACTTTGAAATAATCGGATAACCATAAAAGTATGTCAATTGATGGTAACTTGCCATCACTATCCTGTGCTGGGCGAAGTCTTGAAAAATACCCGATTTTTGAAGCTTTGCAGTAGTCACTTAGAGCCTTTTCTAGATTGGATATACGGATTTCCTTGGCAGATAGGAGATAGTCGAAATTATTATAAAAGATCGTACATGGATTTTGCATTGTTTTTATCCTCCAGAATAAATAATAACATTGCATGTAAGAATTTACAAATACAAAATGTGATTGACAATTATATCATGCTGACTATTATATATATTGACGGAAGTCCGTCAATACTAACTAAAGCATTTTAAGGGGACTTATTTGATGAATATATATGATTTTGCAAAGAGGGTTGAGTCATTATATGAAAAGGCAGAGTCAGTGTCGGACTATGAATTCGAAAATCCTAATAACGGAAACGTTTTTAGATCGTATTTATCTGTAATGGAGACATTACATGAATTCGTTCAGGATAGAACCAATCTTGAGATCCTGGAAAAGCATTTTCAAAAATATGATATTGTCAATATTACTTTACACTTATTACTCGTACATCCAGTTACCTGTTTTATTATGCAGCCATTGCCAATGAATCATAGTATCTCTTTCTCTTAACCATAGGAGGAAGACCATTATTGGAGGTACATATCCTCCTGTTATTCCAATAGCTGATAAAGTATCTCCAGATTATTACCTTAAGTTCTTCAACAGTAAACTGAGTAGACTTAAGATTTCTGGAGTAGAATAGTTCATCTTTCATTCTTGCCCACATGCTTTCACACCTGGCATTATCATGACATCTGCCACCTGCACTGTTCATGCTCTGGGTAATGCCATATTTGTTGATAGCTTTACGATATAGATCACT
>NZ_FMVS01000055.1 GCF_900102515.1 Butyrivibrio sp. INlla14 | reverse complement strand
AATATGCTGTCAATCAGCTTGTCAAAGTGCAGTTTGCTGATAAATTCCTTTATTAGGAGAAGACCAGCATCGGAGGATAAATCGCCTCCATCAAAATTTAATTTAAAACGCTTATTGCTTTCTAAGGTTGTGTAATCTAAACTATACATATGAAGCCTCTTTTTTGTTATGGTTTTGGATTCGACACCTAAAATTGTAACAGAATTGGGGCTTTATTAATACCCTTAGGTTTCACTTATTGGGTGAAAGCAATATGCAGTTTAAATGCAGTAACTATGCGGCTTTGTAATTAAGCCGTGAATAATTCAGGTTTATATTTTGTAAATGCAGACGATAAGGATTTGTTTAGTGATGATACGTTTGATAGATATCAATATGGGGCATATTATCTTATGATTCCCAAGTGGATGAATGGGTGATGACGTGATACTGTAAGGTATTGTAAACACAAGTATTGAAGGTGGTTAAGTAGTATGAAGGTTTTAATTATTAATAAGTTTCTCTATCCCAACGGTGGATCTGAGACATATATATTTAAGCTTGGCGAAGCTCTTGAGAAGGCCGGCCATGAGGTCCAGTATTTTGGCATGGAACATGAGGGGAGATGTGTTGGAAATGCTGTAAATTCTTATACTTCTGATATGGATTTTCATGGTGGCAGTAAGCTTGCCAAGATGACTTATCCTATTAAGACTATTTATAGTTCTGAGGCAAGGAAGAAAATTAGGCTGGTATTGGATGATTTTAAGCCAGATGTGGTCCATTTAAATAACTTTAACTATCAGCTGACACCTTCAGTTATTTTGGAAATTGTGAAATGGAGAGAGACCAATAAATGTAGTTGCAAGATAGTATACACAGCCCATGATTATCAGCTTTTATGTCCTAATCACATGTTTAATAATCCTAACACTCATCTTAACTGTGAAAAATGTGCAGTGGGACACTTCAGTAATTGCATTAGTAATAAGTGTATTCATGGCTCTACAATAAAATCATTGATTGGAGCAACAGAGGCTTTCTATTGGAATCTTCGTGGAACTTACAAGTATATAGATAAGATAGTATGTTGTTCTCAGTTTATGAAGAGTAAGCTTGACATGAATTCGCTATTTTCGGGCAAGACAGTAGCACAGCATAATTTTGTAGAACATGCAGAGAGCACACATGACTGGTATAATAAGGCTTCTAGCAATGCGACTGGAAATGTTGATAAATCGGTGATATTAAGCGATGGGACAAAGCTTCCACAGCAGTATGTACTCTATTTCGGGCGCTTTTCTTGGGAAAAGGGAGTCAGAACTTTGATAGATGCTTGCAATATGCTTCCAGAAGTTGATTTTGTATTTGCTGGTAGTGGTGATTATTCAAGGGATATAGATACACTTTTGTATGCACAGAATGTGGGTTTTAGAACAGGCGATGATCTTGACAAACTGATCAGAAACGCTATGTTTACAATTTGCCCATCGGAGTGCTATGAGAATAATCCATTTTCTGTCATGGAGAGTCAGGAGCGATTAGTGCCAGTTATTGGGGCTAATATTGGTGGTATTCCGGAATTAATTAAAGATGAGATTGATGGTAAGCTTTTTGAGAGCGGGAATGCAGAGGCATTAGCAGATGCTATTAAAGAGCTATGGAATCATCCTGAAGTAGTTGACAATTTTAGGCAGAATTTAAGATCGGTTCGCTTAAATCGAATGAATGTTGATGAATACTGTGATTGGATAGTGCAGAATGTGTATAAGTGACAGCTTTAATAGGAAACACTAGGAGGTTTCAGATAGATGTTTATTTATTCTTTACCTAAATGGAATAAACATATTAGTATAAAAACAGTAAATATAGTAGTTACCGTGTTTTATATCCTAAGCATAATACCGATGTTGGTTATTGGCCATTTTGACTGGCTTTCAGCAGATGACCTTGCTCAGGGCGGCCCTATGATCAAGTATTATGAGAGTACAGGAAATGTGTTTGCTACTTTTATTATGGCCTTTTATTATGCTTTTGATTTTTATCTTAGATGGGAAGGCACGTTCTTTCCATGTTTGATGTATAGGTTCAATCCATGCGTTCTTGGTGAGAAAATGTATTTTCTTGTAGTATATGAGATGATAGCTATTCTAACCTTTGGGGTTTGTTATTTCTTTAGAACTTTGATAGTTCATGTTTTTAAAGGAGACAAGAAACTTGCAAATATAATTTCAATGCTTACGTTGACCATCATGATTCATTCATTGCCAGCAAATGGCCCAAGAGTTGAAATGTTTTACTGGTATACAGGGGCTGTAGATTATACGTTTATGCTGGGAATGGGGCTTTTTTGGATTGGCCTTTTAATAAGAGCAGTTCTATGTGATGATAAGAGATCTCGAGTTAGAAAGTTGTGCTGGGCAAGCTTTTGGGGATTTTGGTTAGGGGGAGCAAACTACCTTACCGCATTATCACTTGCAGTTATATCGTTTCTGATAATTGTGTTGATTGTTCTAGAGAAGGTAAGCTTTATTAAGCTGGAAAATGTGGATGTTGAACGTAAGAAGATTTTTAATCTTTTATGGCTTCCGGCTTTATTTAATTTTATTGGACTTCTGGCAAGTGTATTATGTCCTGGAAACGCTTCGAGAGCGGGTCAAACACAAGGATTTGGCCCTATTAAGTCAATTACAATTGCATTTTACTATGTTTTTGAGG
This sequence comes from Butyrivibrio sp. INlla14, assembly GCF_900102515.1. Taxonomy (GTDB): domain Bacteria; phylum Bacillota; class Clostridia; order Lachnospirales; family Lachnospiraceae; genus Butyrivibrio. Next base: position 4,373 of record NZ_FMVS01000055.1, on the reverse strand, counting down.
TTTGCATTAATGCACTGACAAGATGGGAAGTGCTAGTTCTGTTAGCTATAGTTGCAATAATAATGTGGAAACTTGCTGGAACGCTGAATCACAGGTTTGAGCACCCATTTATTTTTTCTATCTTTGCATTAGGTATGATGGCAGTAGTTATTGTTCCGCCGCTTTTTGCCCTATCTAATGTAGATGCTGGAAGGCTTAGGGGCTATATTTTCATGAACTTTGTTCTTATGATGGTGCTTGAACTTATGTATATGCTAGCTTGGGGCAGGCAGAAAATTGAAGGTGAGATATATTCTGTAAGGGTTCCAGAGGACAAAGGCTCTTTTGCACAGGTTGGGAGTACGGTGATAGCTCTTTTGACAATGATTTTAGTATTTGGAAGTGCCTTGTGTGTGAAAGCTGATCCATATTACTATTCTTGGAGTTCTGCATTTACTGATGTTGTAAATGGAAATGCCAAGACTTTCTATAATGAGAATGTTGAAAGACTTGCTGTATTGAAAGATGACAGCGTCAAAGATGTTGTTTTGAAACCTTATTCTGTAAGACCAGAAATCATAGCTTTTGATGATGCAACAAGTGACCCAAATGAGTGGATAAACTATTACTTAGCTAAGTACTATGAGAAGAATTCTGTGGTAGTAAAGAGCGTGAGTGAGTAATTGTATGTAGGAGAGTATCAAAGTGGGAAAATACAACAACGAAAAAATAGATATATCAGTAGTAGTGCCTGTCTATGGCTGCCCAGAGGCAATTCCTGAACTAGTTAGAAGAAATACTGAAACTCTGCAAAATATGGGAGTTGGATACGAGATTATTCTTGTGGATGATCGAGATGGAATGGGCTCTTGGGATGCGATTAAGAAAGAAGCGCTTGCAGATGAACATGTAAAGGCTATAAGCCTTACCAGGAACTGCGGACAGGATAAGGCAATTACTGCTGGTGTGGCTGCGGCCAGAGGTGATTGGATTGTTACCATGGATTGTGATCTTCAGGACGCACCAGAGAATATTCCGATGTTGTATGAGAAGGTGAGGAAACAGGAACTGGATGTACTAATTGTCAGACGTCATGATCGCAAGGACTCTGCTATTGTGCAGTTATTATCTAAGGTTTTTCATAAGGTGTTTAGTTATTTGTCAGAACTTGATTTTGACTATGAGCTTGGAACATACCTCATAGCTAGCAAGAGAGCGACAGATCTGTATGTTCATACAAAGGGGCAGGGAAGAGACTTTACTATGTTCCTGTTATGGACTGGATATAAGAAAGGTTTTGTTGATCTTGAGCACGAGACAAGGTTTGCAGGGAAATCTTCCTATACATTTGGAAGGAAAGTGGAGTATGCATTAAGGGCTATGACTACATTCTCAAACAGGGTACTCTATGTTCCTGTTTATGTGGGAGCTATTTCAGCAATTGGTTCGTTGATTTATATTATTTTTGTCCTTATTTCCTGGGCAATGCATGTGGCTAATCCGGAAGGCTGGAATACTTTGGCAGCTGCGGTGTTCTTCTTTGGAGGACTTATTCTGAGTACGCTTGGGGTGCTGGGGATATATATCGGTAATATATTTGATGTAGCTAAAGAGAGACCTCTTTATATTGTGCAGGAGAAAATAAATATTCCGGAAGAAAAATAGGATGGAAAGGAAAAAGATGTTTAACACTCTATACAGGAAATATAAAGTTGATGTGCTTGGAATAATATCTCCATGGATTTCATTGAAAGAAATGAAAGTGTATGAAAAAGCGTGCTTATCAATTGTGATATTTGGAGCATTTTTAACCGTTGTTTCTACACATTTTCAAATTGAATTGCTGGAGATTGGGGCTATCTTATGTATACTTATAGCCGGGGGAACCTTGGGAATAGGTCAGAATATGAAGTCTGAACAAAGAAGGATTGTCAACGATATAATACAACCATCTGCTTGTAAAAGGATGAAACTGGTAGTTCAACTACTAAAGGATTTTGAAATAGATATATATGATGAGAAACAACTAGATAGGCTCATAGCCCGCGCAAGAAAAGAGCAAGAAGAATATGATTTTTGGAAAGATGTGAGACCTTTGTTTGATAGAATAGCAACATATGTATTTATACCTATTTTTACCATCTTCTTATCTGATTTATTAAAAGATGTGGAACTTGTATTGCTCATAAAAAGGTCGTTAGTAGTGATGTGTTTGTGTATCCTTATAGTCATGATTTTTCCACTATTTTCATTTATTTTTAATGGTATATTGAATTCAGACAAAAACAATTTAGAAAAGTTCATAAATGACATTGAGGATGTTAAAATATTCTCTAAGACTTTATTAGAGTTGCATAGTGAATAAGAATAACTAAATCAATTTGATAGGCACTAAAAGAGTAGAAGAGATTTTATATATTTGTGTGGAGCAAAACACATTGACAAAAAGTTTGTCTTTGGTATTGTACTGCAATTCCGATATGTATAAATGGCGTTTAAAAGTTTTCTGCGATAAAGAAAAGAATATCCTGCTTTTGTTAGTCAGACAAAGAAGCATTTCAATGATTGGATGGAAAGAATCAAAAATATAGGGGCTCTTGAATAATCCGGATTCCTTGTTAGTGCTCATGGTGAATTATGGGATGAATACGCAGATGAACTTACTGGTTATGTGTTCTTGGAGATGAATTCATTCTATGTATTGTGCCATGACAGATATTGGTGATAGATGGAGTAACGTTTTTAGATGTCAATTTGCTGCTAATTTATTAAAAAAGATAGTTGTAGCAAACTAAATAGTGCGTGCTCAACAATTAATAACCATTGATATTTACTGACTTTGCGGACAATCCGTGAGATAATAGATGCAAGGAAATCATTACTTTTGCTTCAAAAACCTTGCACTTTTCGCGGAGAATCCCATGTACAAAAAGAATCAAAATCGTCAAATAACCCTCAAGGATTTCAACCAGCCGCTTGGCTTGAAACTGAATCCTGAGAATAAATGGATAAAGAAAGCTGCCATGATCCCATGGGAAGCTATCGAAAAAGAATACGCTGACCTGTTTCCATCAGGTTGTGGAATGCCTGCAAAACCTCTGAGGATGGCTCTTGGTGCTCTTCTCATTCAGAAGAAATATGATTATTCCGACAGAGAGCTTGTAGAACAAATCCAGGAGAATCCGTATTATCAGTACTTCATCGGTCTCCCGGGATTCCAGCTAGAACAGCCATTTGCGCCATCACTGCTGGTTGAGTTTCGCAAACGCCTTACGGATGAAAAGCTTGCCGAGATCAATGAAATGATCATCAAGAACAATAAACATGACGATGGCAACACTCCATCTGATAGTAATGGAGATAACTCTGATAATCATGGCGATGCAGGCAATGATAATGATGGAACACTCATCATTGATGCCAGCTGTGCACCTCAGAATATAGCTTTTCCTCAGGATGTTAATCTCCTGAACGAAGCAAGAGAAAATCTTGAAGAGATCATCGAATCTATCTGCTATGTGTACAACCTCAAACAGCCACGGATGTACAAGAAAAATGCCAGAAAGGACTATCTTGCTCTTGCAAAGAGCAAGAAGAGGTCTTCAAAGAAGATCCGTAAGGCAATAAAGAAGCAGCTCCAGTACATACGCCGAGACAGGAATTACATCGACTGGCTTGCAAGCTATGGATACTGTCCTGATGAAAAACAGCTGGATCGCCTTGAAGTACTGGATAAGCTTGTTGAACAGCAACAGTACATGTATGACAACAAAACTCATACAGTAGAGAACAGGATTGTCAGTATATCTCAGCCATACATCAGACCTATTGTCAGAGGAAAGAGCAAGGCGCCTGTTGAGTTTGGCGCAAAGCTTGACCTAAGTGTAGAGAATGGTCTTGGCAGGATAGAAAAGATATCCTTTGAAGCTTACAACGAAAGCGAAGTACTAATTCCAGCAATAGAAAACTACTACAAGCGTAATGGACATTATCCCGAAAGAGTTCTTGCAGATAAGATTTACAGAAACAGAATCAATCTTGCGTACTGCAAGGAGCATGGAATAAGGCTTGCTGGTCCAGCTCTTGGAAGGCCTGGCAAGGATACAGTCATCGATAAGCGTACAGAGTACATTGATAGCGTAGACAGGATCGAAGTTGAGCGTAAATTTGGATTATCAAAGCACAGTCATGGACTGGGCTTGATCATGACAAAGCGCGAGGATACTACACGCAGCTCAATAGTGCTGTCGATCATCTCAATGAACCTTGATAGCCTACTAAGGCTTTCTTTGTTCCAAAAATTGATTTTGATATTTTCAAGGTACAATTGTTGTTATATTTTATGCGAAAACATCGGCTGAAAAATCAGCCGGTTGTTGAGCATACACTAAATA
>NZ_FMVS01000056.1 GCF_900102515.1 Butyrivibrio sp. INlla14 | reverse complement strand
TCAACAACTGCTTTATCAAGATTAGCTCTGCCACCATATTTCACAAGTAGGATTCCTTCAAGTGAAAGATCAGGATTAAGTTTTTTCTTAATCTGACTTATACGTCCAAAAAGCTGATTAAGACCCATCATTGCAAAATAGTCTGCAAGGCATGGAATAATTACTTTGGTACATGCTGTTAAAGCCATGCTTGCAAGGACATTCAATGATGGGGGGGTATCGATGATTATAATGTCATAGGCACTTGCTGCAGGAGCTAGTGCATCTTTCAGAAGAGTTTCTTTTGAAATGACGTTATTAAATATTGTATCGGCATCGGTAAGGTTTAAGGAACCAGGAATGATATCGTAATACTCCGATTCTGCTATACAATCCTGTATGGGATATTCTTCTTTGAGTAGCCCTAAAAGATTCTTTTCCTGATATTCAAGTAAGTTTACTCCGGCAGCTGCTGTCAGATTACACTGGGGATCCATGTCTACACAAAGGACGTTCTTGTCAAATTCTTTTCCAAGGATTTCTGCAAGAACCTGACAGGTGGTTGTCTTTCCGCATCCGCCTTTTTGGATGTTTACAGAAATAATTTCCAATTTTTTTCCTCCCAACAAAATAATAGATATTTAGATTAATAACAGTAAAAAACTATTAGAATAAAAGTATTATAATAGTTTTTTACCTTTTTATTACAACTATGATATCACTTTTTTAGATAAAAGCAAAGTTAATTTGATATAGATTATAACTTTTGAGTGATAATTTGTGTTGATTTTTGGGAAAGGGTTGTGTAGAATAAATACATGGGGAAATAAAAAAAGCACCTTTGGCGAGGTACTTTTTTAATCAAAAAGAAGTTGTTTGGAAATTGGCGTTTCCGAATAGCTCAGGTATCGTTCACATACCGAACAGGCACAACCACCTTGCGGTGAAAAGCCTTAAACAATATGTTTATACAGTAATTATAGGCGAATTCTTAGTATCTTTCAAGCCTCTAGATACTGTTACTGTGGGGGAAATATATCACAAAATATTGTTTAGTCGGTCTGTGTTTTCACATAGGCTTTTTTTATTTCTTAAAAAATTACCCATATAAAAAGAAATGAAATAAGGTCTGGTTGCTTGCCAGAGGAAGAAATGCCACGCTGAGAGGACAATCGTGTAAAAACAACCTTTTCGTATGAGGAACGGGCATTGATCAGCCCCAAATAGTCTACGGAGGAATCACGGTCAGAGCGTGCCGGGGACTCTGGGGTGAACGGCAGGGCTTTACCGCTTGTTTCTGTCCAGTCACAGATCTGGACAACCACTACGGTGGCGAATACAAAACTGAAAGATGGAGTTTTACCGTGCTTCGTGCGATATGGGGTGCCTGCCTTGAGAAAGTAGACAGCTTTGATGGAAACATCAGAACATATTGCTAGGGGGGCTTGCAAAAGATGATCTCTTACGATGTTTGAACCGGAGACCTTGATCGTTGGTAGGAATACCTGGAGCGGGACCTGTAGTAATACAGGTAAGTGATACATACGGATACCTCAGGCGATATACGCCAGAAGAAATCTTGTCACTTCCCTTCGCAGACCTTAACTTTGGCATAGAATCCGTGGATTTTATGCTTTTTTAGATTCTTTCTAAAAATAAGGTCTGCGGGGGGAAGCTCACAGCCGTTTCCTTGGTTCAACCGCCAGAGGAAAAACAAAGACAGGCTGCGAGCGGTTCGTTGGTCTCTTTAGGTCCTGTCTTTGTTATTAATATATATTAATTGGGTTCGTACCAGCAGAGCTGATGGATATTGGTCTATAAAGATGTTTCGGCAAAAACGACAATAGGATGCTGTTTCGATCGGATATAATGATAGCTGATTACATGATTGCTTTACTACCTAATAAATGATGGATTTTAGGTAGTAAAGTTCTTACTGGTCCTTTGAAAATGATGCTAGTTATATGAAGAAATGGTAATTGTAATTGTTAAAGCTTCGATTTTGAAAAAACGGTAGTGTGTGATAGAATAATGTTTGAAGAAATGGTAATTTATTGCAAATAATAAATTGAAGAATTGGAAGTGCAAGGGTGAATTATAATGTTTAAACGAAAAGCATTGGATGAATTAAAGAAGTGGAAAGAAAAAAAAGCCCCTGAATATTCTGCATTATTAGAAGGGGCAAGGCGAGTTGGTAAATCAACCATAGCAGAGGAATTTGCCAAAAGTGAATACAGGTCTTATATAAAAGTGGATTTTTCAAATATTCCGAAAAAAGTTTTGGAGGTATTTGATGATATAGCAGATCCTGATGTGTTTTTTTTAAGGCTGCAGGCTGCTACAAACACAACTTTATATAAGAGAGAATCTGTGATCATATTTGATGAGATACAGCTTAATCCGCAGGCAAGGCAGGCTATAAAACATCTGGTTGCTGATGGGAGATATGATTATATTGAAACAGGATCACTTATAAGTATAAAGAAGAATATCCAGGGCATTGTTATTCCTTCTGAAGAGTATAGGATCCAGGTTTACCCTATGGACTATGAGGAATTTATGTGGGCTATAGGTAATGATACTTATGATGTACTTAGAAATCTCTATGAATTAAAGAAGCCTGTCGGAAATAGCCTTAACAGAAAACTGATGAGGGATTTCAGGATATATATGGCTGTCGGTGGCATGCCTCAGGCTGTAAAAGCATATGTTGAAGGAAAAAATTTTACTGATATAGATGAGGTAAAACGAGGAATCCTTGCTCTTTACAAAGACGATTTTAAAAGAGTGGACGGATCAGGTTTGATAGGCCAGATGTTTGAATCCATTCCAAGTCAGCTTGCAACTGATAAGAAGAGATATGTCATTTCAAATGCAACTGAAAAAAAACTGGTGGATAAGGATCTTGAACGATTTTCGGATCTGCTTGATTCAAAGACGGTCCTGCCATGTTACAATATTTCCAATCCAAGTATTTTGTTATCCCAGACAAGAGATTCAGATGTATTCAAGTTATATCTTTCTGATACGGGATTATTTACGACAATGATATTCAACACAGCTCTTGATACGGATGAAAATATTTATGCAAAGCTTTTGAGTGATTCTCTTCCAGCAGATCTTGGATATCTTTATGAAAATGCGGTTGCCCAGATGATCACAGCAGCAGGAAGACCACTTTACTATCATACATGGGAAAAAGAAAAAAGTACTCATTACTATGAGGTTGATTTTATAGTAACATCCAGGACAAAGCTCATACCTTTGGAAGTAAAATCTTCAGGCACAGGAGCGCATAAATCAATAAATGCATTTAGTGAAAAATATTCCCAATATGTAGGAGAGAAAATCCTTCTTTCTCAAAAGGATGTGGGAAAGGATCAGACTTTGAAATTTTATCCGATATATATGCTTCCATTTATATTGGAAGAGATTAAGACCCAAAGAAGTTGATTTTGTGAAGCGCTAATCGGAAACTTTAAAAATAATCTGCAGAAATGTCAGATCAATATAAAAAAAAAATGATTTTTTATAATTGAAATCTTATTGAAATTTTTATTGAAGTGCTGTTGAAGTAGTTATTGAAGTAACTTCAATATGAAGAGAAATCTCTGTAAGTCAGAAGTAGAAATTTTATAAAGTTCATGCTAAGGGACCAGCCTCGTTTGAAAAACTTGAGCAAGGTCCCTTATATTTTTTTCGCCAGTTCCTGGCGAAGCCACATCGCAAAATCACATCCATGACAAAATGAAAAAATTTCAAAATGCGATGCTGATAATGCTGCTCATACATGAAAAAATCATCAAGTCTTCAGCCGGGACTTTCTGACATTTTTATGTATTCGCAGCATGAAATCTCCCACTTTGCCTGACCGGAAAGTAGTGGTAAAATATACATGTGGGAGATTTTGCAAGCTTCCTAAAGTGTTACCACTTTAGCGCTTGCCAGGGAAGCTCCGCTCCCCTTGGATCCTCACATTTATGCCAGCCACAGTTATAACTTTTTGTAAATTTGTGTGGCCGGCATGATCAGAAATTTATTCACTACGCTCATAAATTTTGATCGCAGCTGCTTATATTTTTTCAAAAACGCAGCTGTAGAAAGGCTCCACCATGAATAAGAAAAGACCCCATCAGGTAACGTTCCGCCTTTCGGATGAAGAGCTGGAAATCTTAAAAGAGAAGATCTCTTCATCCGGAAAAAAGCAGCAGGAGTATCTTCGGAGAGCGGCCCTTGAAATGCAGATAACGAACATGGACCCACTTAAGGAACTGATCCCGGAAATGAAAAAACAGGGGACCAACCTTAACCAGGTAGCAAAGAAACTTAATGAAAACGGATATGTTGATTATGGAAATGTTTTGTCAGGAACCTTGAAGGAGGTAAAGGAAACATGGCAGTCATTAAAGCAGTATCTAGCCACGCACCGATAGGAACAGCAATCGATTATGTTGAAAAAAGAGAAAAGACAGAAGAAAGACTTTTATACGGAATAGGTGTCACACCAGAAACAGCAAAAGAAGAAATGCAGGCAACAAAAGAAATCTATGGAAAGACAGATGGAAGGACCTATAAACATTTCGTTCAGTCATTTGCTCCTGGTGAAAACATAACTCCTGAGAAAGCACATGAGATAGCAAAAGAATTTGCAGAGAGCTTCGAGCTCTTTAAAGGGTATGAGGTCCTTATAGCAACACATAAGGATAAGAAACATGTCCATACCCATTTCATAATCAATTCAGTAAGTTTTGAAGACGGGAAAAAGTTCCAGATGTCATCAAAGGACCTGCAGAAGATGAAGGACAGAAGTGATGAGATCTGTCACGAACATGGACTATCCATCTGTGAAAAGAATAAGACATTTGATGGTCATGAGCGCACCGGAATAACAGCATGGACGAAAGAAAAATATCATTTTATGAAGGACATGCTGGAAGGAAAATCCGTAAAATCCTATGTCTACAACACAATGGAAGTAGTAAAGGATTCCATGAACAGAGCTGTGTCACGGGAAGAGTTCGTAAAACTACTTTCTGAAAAAGGGTACTCTGTTGACTGGCAGGATAAGCACAAGCACCTGACATTCATGAACCAGGACGGAAACAAAGTCAGGGACACTAACCTTAATAAGACATTCAACCTTGGAATAGGAATGCTATTGAGCGAGGAATTAATGAAATTATAAAAGTTGTATCACCCATCATCGGACTTGCATTAGTAAATTGTGTTGGTGTAAGAGGAGCTCTTTTAATTGATGGAGGGACTTTTGTATTATCAGCTATTCTGGAAGCATTTCTAAAGCCGCTTCCAGAATTTGAAAACAAACCTGTTAAGCGAAAGGCTGTTTGGTCTGAAATGAAAGAGGGCATGCTCTACATCAAAAATGAATATTGGATTCTGTTTTTGTTGATTCTTTCTGGTGTTGTGAACTTCTTCCTTGCTGGGTATAATCTTCTATTGCCATTCACAGAAAATTTATTTACTAACGTGGTTGGCTTTTATGGTAAAGCAATGATGTCAGAAGCTTTAGGGGGAATTGTTGGAGCGTTCTTATGTTCAAAACTTAAGATTCAAGAAAACATACGAACCATGATAGCGTCTGACATAATCATGGATGGTGGCAGGTACAGGCTCAACATCACGGAGAAAAAGACGTTAAAGAAAAGGACCTTTACGGTCCCTGTTGCCATATACAATTACATGAGGGTGTATGCTGCAGACAATAATATAGAAGAAACAGGGCAGCTCTTTCCAATAGGAGAAAGGGCTGTCCAGAAGTATCTTGCGAAGGTATGCGACTATCTTGGATATAAGAATATAGGAACACACTCCTTCAGGAAATTCTTTGCAACTGAGATCTATCTGAATAATGATTACAACATAGTTCTGGTTCAGCAGCTCTTGCAGCACAGCTCCGTTGCTGTCACGCAGAAGTACATAGGAATCACTTCAGAGATGCAGGAAAAAGCGTTAGAAGAACATATAGCATTAGTTTAATAATAGTATTATAACGTTATAATACTATTATAATAAAACTATTATAATGGTATTATATTCAATAAGATGGATATTAAAATTTTTCACCAGAGTCATTTAATACGAAATTGGCTTCAAATTTACAGTCTAATACTTTAGCTATCTCTACCAGTTCTTTTTCGCTGAAATTGTCACGTTTGAATTTATTGTACAGATTACTTGTGCTCCAACCAAGCTGATCTGCAAGCCATGCTTTGCTTTTGTCTTTTTTTGCTAATACAAGACGGATTTTTTCTGACATCATATGCGTATTCTCCTTTTATAAAGGTATAATAAATGATTATTAGCGGTAAAATAATAGTTTTATAATGGTATAAAACTATTATTTTTTCTTTTTGTTTTCTTTTTCTTCTAATCTTGCTTTGTAGTTTGCTGTAGCTTCTTTATTAAGCTCATCATCATATAATGAGATGGAGTTTTGCTGGCAATAAAACTCAACAGCATGTCTAAGAAATTCTGATATAGAAACCTTGTTTGTTCTCTCACTTATGATTAGATATTTTTCAAATAAAATTGGATCCATGCTGATGGTCCTATTCTCAGCTTTTGGAGTAGTCTTTTTGGGACGTCCCCCAGGATGCTTTGCTATTGCTTTTTGTTTTTCTTCTTTTACAGGAGCTTCTTCTAGTTTTGGTACTGCTGCTTCTGATAATGCGCCTGTATTCGTAGCAATAGTTACTGGTTTTCTTTTTGAGGCCATATAACTCCTTCCATAGTAGTAAAATAATAGTTTTATAATGGTATAAAACTATTATTTTAACTCTATTTCTTTAAGTAATTCTCTATAATCAGCAACAACATCTTTTGTATCGGGATAGTCAATTACTGATTGTTGTTGGCTTTGAGCTTCTCTAAGTTTTACACGTTCTCTTACTTTCGTGTTAAACACTTTTGTTTCCATTCTTTTTGCCATATCATCAAGACCATCAACAACTGCTTTATCAAGATTAGCTCTGCCACCATATTTCACAAGTAGGATTCCTTCAAGTGAAAGATCAGGATTAAGTTTTTTCTTAATCTG
>NZ_FMVS01000072.1 GCF_900102515.1 Butyrivibrio sp. INlla14 | reverse complement strand
TTCCGGCAGAAGGGTTAGCTTCCTTTCTTGGGCGACCACGTGGCCGCTTGGGTTTTATTTCAACTTGATCCTTTGGCTTCGGCTTTCGCCCGCGTTTCTTAGGCTCAGGCTTTGGAGCCGGCTTTGAAAGCCCAAGAGCTTCGAGCTCTTCCATTGCGGTTTGTATTGTGTGCACCCAAAACCCGTCAGCGGATGATGGCTCTGCAGGTGCATCCGCCCTACGCCATGCTGATGAAAGATCATCCATGAGTTCACCATAGGACATCTGTTTCAGAAGTCCAGCATTTTCGGCTTTGCGGATAATCCTGCAGGTTGCAACAGTTGAGATAAAGTTTACAAACTCGCTGCCTATTACAGCAAAGTCGCCCTGCTCACCGGTATGGTCAAGGCACTCATCGCTCTTGTAACGTTTAAAGACCATCTCCAGAAGCCAACGGTCCTGATAACACTTGTATGCCACTTCAGGGGCAAGATCCTGATCTGATTCGAGAACCATTACGCCGAACGTGTTTCTTTTCTCAGCGTACTTCTCGGGAGAAAAAGTATTCTTACGCTTGGCGTTTGCAATGTAGGTTGATTCTTCCTTTGCAGCCTTTTTCGCATCTTTGAAGGCATAAAGGTAACGACCACCTTTAATTCTGGCTTTTTTATAAACAACATGGGCATCTATGCCAGAAAGTACACCATCAAACGAGAGCATGTCATTATCAGAAATGCGTTTGTCATTTCGCTTGATAGGTGTAAGGAAATGAAGATCAGGTCTTTCTGAGAGCTCTTCTTTAATCTTGCTCGGAGGAAAGCCCTTATCTGCGACAATGATTCCTCTTCTAAGATCATTATCGCGTATAAATGCAGGATATGACTTTGAATCTATACTGTTGCCAGGGAATATCTCGGCACATATGGGTTCCATCAGTTCAATATCGTAAGCATAGAGAACGGAGACCTCGCTGCATCCTCGTACTCTAGCTTTGTAGGAGTATGCCGACAGGTCATTGACTATGCTTGTGTCCTGCTTTAAGGTGCCATCAATTGCTACGTGATGGTCAGCGGATGTAGCTTTCATGCGCAGCCGATAAAACTTACTGCGCCGTGCTCCGTCCATACCAATCATGTTAAACAGCTTATTGACAGAGTTTTTCGATATGGCTGCACCAGGATAGTCCTTACAGACAAAACAACGATTGTAGTGTGTCGAAAGCCTGCTGTCAGTAACCTGAGGCTTAATGACCCTGAGCGAAGCGATTGCCATAATCGCATAGACATCGGAAGGGTCGTAAACTGCCAGCAGATCTTTTTCAATGTCCCGGGTCACCGAGTGTACAAGAGCAGATGAGCCATAGGACAGCATATCAGGAACCACCGGAGCCGATGAAACAGTTGTCTCAACAGGGACATACTCGTGATTGATAATATGTCCGACAACCTTTCCGTTGCGCGGCTGAGGATTTCCGCCTGCAACATATTTTGTGGATGCTCTTTCTCTAACGGCGTACCTTTTAGGGCCGTCACGTCCACTGTCATCTACAATAGTATTCACTGGTCTGGGAACTGCACGGATATCTGCTGGAACTGGCATAAGAAAGCCTCCTTTTTATATAGTCCTATTATACCATAGTCGGACTATATAATCAAGTTTTCTTTGTCCCATTTTACAAAAATCTGATGTCAAAGTGCAGTAAAAATCAGGGAAAATGATGCGGTTTACCAAGGATTTTTGCCTTTGGTGCACTCATTTTCTGACAATTGAAGTAACAAACCGCGGATTTAGGGGCTTAACCTATAGTCCGACGATTTGGGAAAGTTTTA
>NZ_FMVS01000057.1 GCF_900102515.1 Butyrivibrio sp. INlla14 | reverse complement strand
ATGGTATTGGTTGGCGTTGTATAGTTACTTCATATGATGAGAATTTTAATATGACTAGCATGACGTTTGCTTCTCCAACATATGATATAGAAACTCCTGAGTTGCCAGAACCAACTATCATTTCAAAAGCTAATATAAAATCAGATCCTTCGCTTACCTTTACCATTGTTGATTATGGTAAATGCGTAGAACCTACACTTATCCCAGAGACTAATGGAATCAAGGTTACTTTCCTTGAATGGGTAAGAAAGAACGAAGAAGGCGATTTTGAAAGCTATAAAGAAGACAAGTTTGATGTAGGATATTATAAGGCACGATTCAGAGTAGAAATTGATCCTGAGTATAAAAATAATAATTATAATTATTTATTAGATGCTGATTGTGAATACTATATGGATGGCAGAGATTGTTCTATAGTATCAAGGGCATATGGACCAGAAAGTAAAGCAACTGTGTTATCAGCTGTGGTTGATTCTCCTGAGTTTTACTCAAAATTCACTTATGGAGAGTACCTTTCAAGAGTAAGAGTAGAAAATGGAGTAATACGTTTTGATCCATACAGAGGTGCTGATAAATACGAAATTATTATTGCTCAGGAATCTTTCTATACAGAAGAGAATTTCTTTGACCCAACGAATGCATTTTATAAGAAAGGTCTTCCATTTGGTTCCTATACAGTATATGTAAGAGCAGTAAAATCAGATCTGAAGCCTATCTCAGCTCTCACAGAGTTGAGATATCAGTATAGTGCATTACCAGAAGCGGGCAAGCATAAGATTGAAACTATTAATGCTAATTCAAATATTGGAAAGGTATTTGTAGAGGGCCAAAAATATGAAAATCCTACATTTGATGGTCCTGATACCGTTACATTTATGAGCATTCACTGGCAGAAGTATCTGCATGAGCAGTTCATTCCAGTAACCGCAGATGATAAGGATTACTTCTCAGAGGGCAGGTATCGTTTCAAAGTACTGTTACATATTAACAGTGAATATTATTATACACATGAGTTTGCAGATAATCCAAAGCTAATCGTTAATGGCGTAGAGTGGACCTGTGATGGTACGGATCCTTATGATGACGGAAGTATAATGAACATCTACTTCCTGTCACCTGAATATACAATTAAGGGACAAGATGACCCGGATGAACCAGAAGATCCAGAAACAATTAAGGGCACATGGAAAACAAAGTATGGTTCAGTCTACTTTGAAAAAGAAGATGGCGAGTATCTGACAGGAATGCAGAAGATTGATGGAGAATATTATCTCTTTAGTAAAAGAGGCACTCTTCAGAAAAACGTATTCTATACGGAAAACGGCAAGACTTACTACTTTGCTAAGGATGGCAAGATGGTAAAAGGCTTTAAGGATAAGTGGAGCGCAACTTATTACTTCGATGAAGAAGGCGTAATGCAGACTGGATTTGTAGACATTGATGGTGATACCTATTACTTCAAGGCTGATGGTAGACAGACTAAGAGTACATGGATTACTGTTGGAGACGCTAAGTACTATACTAAGGCTGATGGCAGACTTGCCAAGTCTGAAACTATTAAAAAGTGGGGCAAGAAATATTCATTTTATATGTAATAGGAAAAAATTAGTTGGTTTGAGCTATTTCTAAAGAAAAAAAGAAATAGCTCATTTTTTTGTTGACAATAATGAATATATGGGATAGATTAAACATATGAACAGATATTCATATGTTTGAATTAAAAGAGGTGATTTCTATGGCAATGAATGATGTTGAGCTGTGCGATGAGTTCTGCACCCACAGTAATGTAGTTCTTAAGACCAAGAGGCTTATGCCTGATGAAGATGAATTATATGATCTTGCAGAGCTTTTTAAAGTTTTTGGGGATTCAACCAGAATCAAGATACTATTTGCTTTGTTTGAACAGGAAATGTGTGTATGCGATATTGCTGAGACACTTAACATGACTCAGTCAGCAATTTCTCACCAGCTCAAGGTTCTTAAACAGAGTAAGCTAGTTGGAAATAGAAGAGAAGGCAAGTCCATAATCTATTTTCTGGCTGATGATCATGTTAGAACCATTATTGATCAGGGACTTAATCATATTGAGGAATGATACAGAATATAGCTTTCAGAATAGAAACTGGAAGTAAATAATACAAATTCTTATGTAAAAGGAGATATAGATATGAAGAAGACATTTAAGTGTGAAGTTGATTGTGCAAACTGTGCAGCCAAGATGGAAGATGCAGTTAAGAAGATTGAAGGTGTTGTTAGCGCCAGAGTTAATTTCATGACTCAGAAATTCATTCTTGAGGCTGCTGATGATGTATTTGATTCTGTTTTTGAGCAGGCAGTTAAGGCTTGCAAGAAGGTAGAGCCTGATTGCGAAATTGAAGCTTGATATTTACAAGGTCTATGAGTAAATCATAGACCTTGTGATCTTTATAATGAACTGCAGATTTTCTGAAGTTTAATATCGATAGAATTTGTTTAATAAAATCTGTTTTTGAGGGTGATAATATGACCAAGAAACAAAAGAAAATGCGAAATAGAATAATTATAGTGCTGGTTATGTTTGTGGCACTTTTGATTTTGGATAAAATAGGTGCACTTGAGCCATTTCCATGGCTTGTTACCTTTTTGATATATCTTGTACCATATGTGTTCATAGGATATGATGTTGTTAAAAAGGCCTTCATAAATATCAGCCATGGTCAGGTATTTGATGAGAATTTCCTTATGATGATTGCAACCTTTGGTGCTTTCGGAATTCAGGAATACTCAGAAGCCCTTGCTGTAATGCTCTTTTATCAGATTGGAGAATTATTCCAGGCTGTTGCAGTTGGTAAATCCAGACAATCTATTACTGAACTTATGAGTATTGCACCAGAGTCAGCTAATCTCGTTGACGCCAAGGGTAATGTAACTGAGGTTGATCCAGAGGAAGTCAGTGTAGGCGATATACTTTTGGTAAGAGCTGGAGAAAAGATCCCTGTAGATGGAACTGTTATAGAGGGCGAGAGCTTTATAGATACTGCAGCACTTACAGGTGAGTCAGTTCCAAGAAAGGCTGCTGCAGGAGATGAAGTTATAAGTGGCTGCGTTAATGGCGAAGGAATCCTCAAGATTCGAGTTGAAAAAGCTTACGAGGATTCTACAGTATCCAAGATTTTGGAACTTGTAGAAAATGCCAGCAACAAGAAGTCCAGAATGGAGAATTTTATTACCAGATTTGCCAGGGTATACACACCAGTAGTTACTGTGGGAGCTCTTTTACTGGCAATTATCCCTCCTATACTTGGAATGCTCCCATGGGCAGACAGTATTAGAAGAGCCTGCATTTTTCTTATTGTTTCATGTCCTTGTGCCCTTGTTATATCAGTTCCTCTTGGCTTCTTTGGCGGAATTGGTGCTTCATCCAAGATTGGAGTCCTTGTTAAGGGCAGTAACTATCTTGAGTCTGTATCCAAGGTTGATACGGTTGTTTTTGACAAGACTGGAACTATCACAAAGGGCGAGTTTAAGGTTACTGAGATCATATACAATAAGGAACTGTTGTCCTCAGAGGCTGAGCTTTTGAAAATTGCTGCTCACGGGGAGTCTTTATCCAATCACCCAATAGCAAAGTCCGTATGTAATGCCTATGTGGAAGGAGCCTTCGAGGGAGGCTTAAGGCGCAGAATCGACAACAGCCTTATTGACGAGAGCCAGACTAAAGAGATATCTGGCCAGGGCGTTGCAACTTTATACCAGGGTAAAGAGCTGCTTCTTGGAAATGGTAAGCTCCTTGATGAGAAGGGTATTGAATACAAGAGCGTAGACAGAGCTGGAACTGTAGTTTATGTGGCTCTTGATGGAAATTATCTTGGAGCTGTTATTATATCTGATGTGGTAAAAGAGACTTCGGCTAAGGCAATTAAAGACCTTAAAAATAGCGGCGTTAAAAAGACCATCATGCTTACTGGTGACAGAGAAAAAGCTGCTAAGGATGTAGCTTCAAAAGTTGGCATAGATCAGGTTATTGCGCAGCTTCTTCCTGCAGATAAAGTCAGCAGGGTTGAAAAATTACTAGCAACAATGGATAATGGTAATAAGCTTGCATTTGTAGGAGATGGAATCAATGATGCTCCTGTACTTATGAGAGCGGATGTTGGTATTGCGATGGGATCTCTTGGAAGTGATGCGGCCATAGAGGCTGCAGATGTAGTTATCATGGATGATGACATTTCCAAGATAGCTTCAGTAATTAGAATTGCTCGTAAGACCATGCGCATTGTAAAAGAGAACATTGTATTTGCGCTTGCTGTCAAACTTATTATTCTTGTACTTGGAGCATTAGGACTTACTACTATGTGGCTTGCTGTGTTTGGAGATGTGGGAGTTGCTGTTATAGCTATTCTTAACTCCATGAGAGCACTTAAATATAACAAAAACTAATCCCCTTCGCATATCCATTTAAATTGTTGGAAATAAGGCGATGAGCCTTAGGGGGTATATATTATGCCAAGAGCAGAATTAGACGTTGGTGGACTTTTGATGAAGCTGGTTGCCAGAGAAACTGGTGAGATCAGCAAGGTTAATTACCATCCTCAGAAGCCAGAATTCCTGCACGAGAACGTAATTGGAGAGACGTATCTTGAGAGAATGTCACCAGAATCCCAGGGTCTAAGTTCTGCTCTTTTTGCGTCCTTAATAAGAGACCTTTTTGAATCAAAAGATTGTAATATACATAAGTTCATGGCCCTTAGACACGGCAAAGTTGTAGCTGAATGTGCCTTTGAACCCTATGATATGGATATGTGGCATGTTTCTTTTTCCATGTGCAAAAGCGTGATAGGAATGGCTATTGGTATTCTCATTGACGAGGGTAAGCTCTTTTTAGATGAAAAATTGTTCGATATATTCAGCTCCAGAATGAGCCCCTTTGGCTTTCTTAAGAAGAACATAACTGTTAGAAATCTCCTTGTTATGAGTAGCGGAGTTGATTTTAGTGAAGCTGGTGCTATTAGCGGCAATGACTGGCGTAAGGCATTTTTGGAGGCGTCTTTTAAGTTTGAGCCGGGAACACAATTTGAGTATAACAGCATGAATACTTATATGCTGTCAGCTATCATCACCGAAAAGACTGGCATGAGTGCCTATGAGTATATAAAAGAGAAAATCTTTATACCTATGGGTATCCAGAGAACCTATTGGGAAAACTGTCCTCAGAGTATTACAAAGGGCGGATGGGGCCTTTTTATCAGGATAGAAGATATGGCTAAACTGGGTCAGCTCTATCTTCAGAAGGGCCAATGGGATGGAAAACAGATTGTACCAAGTCAGTGGGTAGAAGAATCTGTAAAATGGCAAATTGAAACCGGTAAAGAGGACAATGCCCACTACGGATATCAGCTATGGATAAATGACGACAGACCTGGTTCCTTTGCCTACAACGGCATGTTGGGACAAAATGTATTTGTTTATCCTGATATCGATATGGTCGTAGTAACAAATGCCGGCAATAGCGATATTTTTCAGACCAGCAAGATGGCGGTCATTATCAGAGATTTTATGAAAAAGCTTCAGGTTTCTGATAATGCTTTACCTGAAAACTTTGGGGAATTAAATATACTGAAGGCTATCTGCAAGTCTGTCAGCGGCAGGAACAATTGTTATCCTGTTATCTGCGTTGGAGGCTGGAAAGCCAGGAATATCAAGATGACTACAGGATCTGCCCATAAGAAAGCTTACTCTTTTGACAATAAGAGAGCTAGTTTTAAAGCTGCGGTTAAATCCTACAATGTCAGAAACGAGAACCATCTGATCCATGAGTGGCTCGGCAAACTTGACGGAAAGACCTATACCATCGAACAAAAGGGTGTTGGAATTTTCCCTATCATGATGCAGGTAGTTCATAATAATTTCACGGATGGAATAAATAAGATTGGCTTCAGGCTCTGGGATAAGAACTTCTTTTACATAGATATTTACGAGGGCATGGAGATATTTAGCTTAAGATGCGGCTTTGGTGGCAAAAGATATACCAGTAAGATCAATATGCATGGAGAAATCTATGAAGTTTCACTGGTTTCTTATATTACAACCGATGAATATAACAGGCTTGTCATCCGAAATGAGATAAACTTCCTGGAGGAAGCTTGCCTTCGAACCTTTAACATTTATTTTGAGAACGATGCAGCTGACAGAGAGGATAGGAAGGGAACCTTTATTCATCCTTCTGTGCCATCTAAAATTGAAGTCAGACTCTTTGAAACACCAGGTACTGACATGCTTATTTCCACCATGAAATCTCTTGCTCCGGATGCCATTACCGGTGTTCAGGGCATGGTGGTCAGCAGAATATTTAAGGGCGGAGTAAAAGAGGCTCTTGAGCATGCTGTCAAGAATACTATCCAGCCCACTATTACTGGAGTATTGACTGTACCTGAACTTCTTGGTATAGAGGACGGGGAAGAAGTTAAGGAAAATGAAGATGATACTTTAGAGGAAAATGTCCAGGAAGCAGAGAACAAAACTGCCGCTGAAACTAGCGAAAACCCTAGTAATTAAGCATGATTTCATGGTATACTCTTACATGCACGATTAGATAGATAATCTGAGGCTTCTGGCATAAAGGTGGGTACTATGCCTAACCTCTGATGTACTTTTACAATTGAAAAACCATCTGTGTTTCTGTAATGTATTAGCGACTAAACTACAACATTCAGAGATACCGGAGGTACCCACAGATGGTTTCTGCTAATACACTATGTAAAAAACTGCTCAATGTCAACCATGCTGTCATAGAAGATGCAAATTTCTATGATGACCAGGATGGTGTATGCCACCTCAGGATACAGGCTAGGACTGATAAATGGCATCAGGATGATTGCCCGTTCTGCCATAGGCGGTGCTATCGTTATGATCAGAAGACCGAGCATCCTCGCAC
>NZ_FMVS01000061.1 GCF_900102515.1 Butyrivibrio sp. INlla14 | reverse complement strand
TGTGGATGCTCTTTCTCTAACGGCGTACCTTTTAGGGCCGTCACGTCCACTGTCATCTACAATAGTATTCACTGGTCTGGGAACTGCACGGATATCTGCTGGAACTGGCATAAGAAAGCCTCCTTTTTATATAGTCCTATTATACCATAGTCGGACTATATAATCAAGTTTTCTTTGTCCCATTTTACAAAAATCTGATGTCAAAGTGCAGTAAAAATCAGGGAAAATGATGCGGTTTACCAAGGATTTTTGCCTTTGGTGCACTCATTTTCTGACAATTGAAGTAACAAACCGCGGATTTAGGGGCTTAACCTATAGTCCGACGATTTGGGAAAGTTTTAATTAATTGATTCCTCTAATACCTCATGGGCATCTTTTGCAGTTTTAGAATTATACCTCTTGTTGTAAAAAAAGGATTTTTCATCAATCTCAGGATTATCTATCTTCACTTGAAGCAACCTGGAATATATGAAGTCACACAGCATAAATAGATCATATTCTAGGAGTTTATATCTCTTTTTGCTGGCTATACTCAAATGAATCTTACTTGAGACAGCGCAAAAGAAATTGTTAAAATCAAGTCCGGCATGAATGTCATCAATAAAAGCATCAACATTTGTAAGTCCCAACCCGAAATCATGGTTCCTATCCCCATAATAAGCTAGCTGGAACGCTCTGTTAAACGCTCTTTTTTTAGAGTCACCAATCAGCATGATCAGGTATTTTTCGCAGGCAGAAAGATCTCTGGCAGAAAAAATCTCTGCTAAATGCTTGGATCTTTCTACATAGTACAACATCTCATTGGAATCAGTATCCTCTTTCAGGAGCTTATCTATTATTGCATTACTATTTGTATTATCTTGTCTTGCATAAATGTAGATAAGCATTGATTTCATCTGAGGAGGGACTTTATCCAGACCAATAGAAAGCGCATTGATTGCCTCCGGCTTGTTCTGAAGTTCGCGCCTGATCATAGTGGAAATATCTCTTGAAATGAACATTCGCAAAATTGAGTTTTGTGCTATTTCTACACCTGAGGATGCTAATTGTTTGTAATTAATTACCTCTTGCACATAATATTGTGAAATCAAATATTTGCACAATTCAGGCTTACTCTTAATCTTGCAAAATGTAGCATACGAAATCTTATTATCTTCGCTTAGTTCATTAAGTTTGTCATATTTTTCCCCATAAAAATACCAGAAATATGCCGCTTGATTTATGAAGTTGCCATAATTCTTGCCAAACTGTCTTTCAATATCATCTTTCATGATATTACGATAATATTTGATAACTTCAGCCCCCAATGAAGGATTCGCCGCCATTTCAGAGATAGACTCATAATTCTTGTACATAAAATTCAGGCTTATCTGTGATTTTTTGTACTTTCTGATTATGTCCTTTACTTTGCTGATCTTTCTTTCATCGCGAATCTTATTCAATGCTAAATAGGACTCTATAAACCTATTAAAACGGCGCGCTCTTATACCGTCATAAATAACATTTACCTCGTTGATATAGATTACGCATCCTGAGTACTTATCCCATTTTTTTGAATACTGGATATAGTTATATGTATTAACAGCAGTTATTATCCTATCGTCCTTCTCCGAGATATTCTGGGCATGCTCAAAAATATCCCCGTCTATATAAACATCATCTGACAGGAAGTTGCCGTCATCAAAGCCATCTAAAATGTAGACTGCATTAATCTTTTTTCCATGGGAATACTCACCCAAAACTTCTCTGGACTTTTCCATGAAATCATCAAAATATTTAAGAATACTCTCCTGAATGGTTGATGGTTCTACATTCTCATTAGAAAATTCCAGCTCATCTCTTCTTAGCAAGTCTTCTATATTGAAATAAAAAGGAACATAAAGAGACTTACCTGTAACAAATTTATTTAGAAGATAGAAATACTCTATTCCTAGAAATGTTGTTTTTCCTGAACCGCATGTTCCAACCACGTTAAGAATATGCTTGCCATCTCCGGTAGTACCTCTTCCTTCAATTCTCTTACTAACCCATTCCAGTAGTGTTGCGCTTCCTAAATCAGCTTTATGCTTTTTTACTACGGATTCATACTCCATGCATCTGCTGCATGACAAGAACAGGTCAGAAATATTCTTAACTAAGCCCTCATCCGAATTAAGTGCATCAGTATAAGCTCTGAATTTCTTTCCGCTTTTTACAGACAAAAGCTTATATGAGCTTTCCTTTATAAAGGGCTCAGACAACTCAAACGCCTTCTGTGGAAGTTCTCCTACTGAGGCTGCCATAATCTTTTCCTTGTCACAGTCACAGATTTCCCACGTTGGAAAAGCCAAAGATGTGTTGCTTTCCGCAGAATACTTACTACTAGCAGCAAGTGATTGAATACCACAAATAGCCTGCTTATCTAAAGAATAAATAGGCGCTCCACTATTTCCATTATCCCCAATTTCTTTAGACAAGATTTTCAAGTACTTTGTTTCACTTGTCTCGCCATTAATTTTGCCACTAGCGTTTACCATCTCATGATTCACGGTACTACTAAAGCAATAAGTAGCAACATTACTAAGGGAATTGATGTCACTTGGCTTTTCAAAGAGAATTGGCATATAGGTTGAAAATTTCTTATCTATGGCCAGCAGCGCATAGTCATGCTTGTCGTCATGATGTCTGGAAATAATATGTGCATCAGAAGAAACACCGCAAGAATCTAGTGTGATCTTGCTGTGCTCATCAATATTGCCAAAAAGGTGACCAGCTGTAAGTGCCAAGTTATCAGCACAAATCCACCCTGTTCCAACATCATTTTTATCTATGCTTATCTTACAGCCACATTTCTTTAACCGTTCATAGTATTGATCACTCATTTCTTGTTTACCCATTTCATCTTCACCCTAAAATTACCTTCGACTTTTCCTGAGATCACTACAATTTTGCCTTCAGTGTTAAGGCTGATACCGCATTCAATTTCAATTTCGTCGGCAGTGCTGGATATTTCGCTTACTTGGCTCTTTATGCCCTCATAAATATTCCCGATAGTTTTACCAACATTGTCTATAAGATCCTGAGTAATTGCTTTTGGACCTACTCCTGTCTCACGCATCCCACTGCCTTCAGTTTCATATGGTTCGATATAGTACTCCATTTCTTCATTTTCCACTTTTAACATCATAGCTTTTCTCTCCTTGTCATCATTTTTTGTCCCAAAAGCTCTCCGTGATCAATTAATAGCTCGTAAAACTACGTAAAATCACCGTGTCTACAGTAAGAATCGCACAATAAAATATCAATTGTCAATCAAAAAATTGAATATTTATTTCAAAATTATACTGCTTCATTAACCGCTGTCGTACTAGTTATTCCCAGCTTACTCTCTATGATTGGAAGTGTTATCTGTTCTACCTGTTCTTGGGTAAATGACTTGATTACATCCCTCATGGTCTCTGAGCTCCAGTAAATTTTCAAGCTCTTTTTGGCCCTTGTTATTGCAGTGTAAAAGATAGAATGGGTTATCTTTTCAGCATTGTTGGAAGGAATAATAACCTTTACAGAATTATATTCAAGTCCCTGTGCCTTGTGGATAGATACCGCATAAGCTATCTGGAATGGAATAACTGTCTTTTTCTTTTCTTCATCCGTCAGCTCATCATCCCAAGCAATTACATCAAAACGAATCACTGATTTGCCATTAGGAGTAATACTTACTAATTCAATACCCTCTTCAGCACATTGTTCTGATGTAAAAAAGGCCTCCACTTCTATGGTAAATGTAATCTTTTCGTCTTCCTTGTCAATATCAACGATTTTGCCTTTTAGGTTATTGTACAGTAGCTCAAATCGCTTTGTGTCCAGGAATAATATCTTGTCACCGGTTTTAAAAATCCAATCATCCCAAGTATATTCCCTTCCACTTGTATTGGCATTTTGAAAGTATCTGTTTATATTGTTGAGACCAAATACTCCGTCGTAGTTCAGGCACAGCACCACTTCATCTTCATCAATTGGCTTAAAAATTGCTTCTCCCAATTCTTCAGAATAATCACCATCCATAGACAATTTTTCTTCTATAGTTGGCTTCTTGTTTCTTACTTCATCCCACAATGCCTTCAATAGTGGGCTATCTGTACGCCAGTTATTTAGTAATTCGACATTGGCGCCTTCGGCTCTGATAATATCTTTTGCATAGTAAAACCAGTTTCCAAAATCAATTGATTCTATCTGGTAGATGTCCCCCGACATAACAATCATCTTGGCGTTATACATTTTGCCTATTGCCCCAATCATAGTTCTGTTATCAATTGTGCTGCACTCATCTATAAACACAATCTCTGAATTAACGTATATGCTAGATTTTGCCACACTATCAATTGTAGAATACTCAACATTACTATGATAACCAATGCGTCTCTTTAAATTTTGTAATGCAGTATGGGTCTTAGTCAGGAAAAGCTGCGATGATCCTCTCATCATATCTGATATATATTCAAGGAGTGTAGTTTTCCCTGTGCCTGCAGCGCCATATATAAGCATTATTCCTGAATATACAAAAGCATATTTAAGAGCTATTTCTTTGTTAATATCAGTGATTTCAGCCTTTTTGCTTCTAATATAATTTTCATTCAATCGAAGTCTTTCGATATTTCCAGACCTGGATCTACCAAGTAAATTGCCTAGAATATTGACAGTGTCTCTTTCGTATGAATCTATAACTGCCAGATTGGTGCTTGGATCCATATTTATTTTATACCCGTTGGCTTTTTCCCATAAATCCAAGCTATCATTGTAATTTATGATAGCTTCTGCACCACCAATTTTATCTATATCAAAATAGAGTTCCCCTGTTTCTTCTGTGAGAGTTTCCATCGTGGAATATGGCTTAACACAGTCAACTTTTGTTTTATTATTAACCACTTCAGATACAGCCTCTACATAGTTCTTGGTTGACTTAGTTCCAGTAAGATTGGAAACAAGCGGATTATATTCAAAAGGTTTACATTTTGAGCAAATATGAGGCTCATCATACATCCAATAATAATTATCTCGTGGCATGATGCTTTCGAGGATTTCTTCTTTCATGGACAAAAGAGCAAACCTTACTGTATGCTTTCCATTTTTAACAGGGGAAGCCTGGAAAGAATAGTCACGGCGCAATTTTATGAGAACATCTCCAAATATATGCGTCTTAGCAGACTTATAAATATAGTCATATATTTTTGCGAAATCCTCATCGGAAGAATTGATAATATCAAGCAAATTGGCACTAGTTCCTGTCAAATAGTCCATAAGGCTGTCATATTCACCGTATTTTCTACTGATTGCCGAAGGCACTTTTACCATCTTCGCAATCCTATTCAAGCAAGTAGGTGCGATGGATATTTTCCAGTTATTCAGCACCTTTATCTTACTATTTACACCTAAAAGAGTTAGATCTCTTTCTATATAACTTATCTGTATAGAATAATCTGTATCTATATCAATTTTGCTAAACACAGTAATTCTGTTATATTTCGTAGCATACATTCCTGCAAGCTGAAGAGTTAATTCATAGTACAATTCGCTGCCGATCTTTTTTTCCATTTTATTCTGAATATAATATCTAGGAGCAGCCACAACTCTTTTTGTCGTGTCAGCTTTTTCTATAATATCCGCAACTGCAGTATAATATTGTTCATTCAATGTATCCGTGTCTGTAGGAAAATCCTCCAAGTTCCCTAGTGTCGTGGCAAGTTCAGAATTAATTTAATCTCCAAGCCTGAGATTTACTCAAGCTTGGGGTATAAGGAAAGCAGCTTTATCCTTGCTTTATCATTAGTGAATTGCCACTTAACCTTTGCCTGCTTTGCGTTACGTTCTGACTCCCATGCAGAGAGTTCAGACTTAAGTTTGTCAATGCTTTCAATTCTCCTTGATAGGCATTGTTTTGTCATTACATTTAATTCAATCTCAGCAATGTCCAGCCAGCTTCCGTGCTTTGGCGTGTAATGAATTTCAAGCCGTTTCCTTAGGCGGAATGCTTCTTCTGGACGATACTTTTTGTATAATGATGC
>NZ_FMVS01000064.1 GCF_900102515.1 Butyrivibrio sp. INlla14 | reverse complement strand
AACATCTGATGCAAGAATCAAACTCAAATCGCTGTACCCTGCCCTTTAAGGCAGGGAGCGACTTTGATTAATTGTCAACGTGTCAGTACACTAGACTTTCTAGCAATGATAGCTAATAAACTATAACTTGATAAAGATATTCCCAGCACCATGCAGAATCACAGCGCTACCGGGACTTTTTATGGTTTCAGCACATCCACCTGTATCATAGGTAATTACTCTTGTCCCACAAGCTTCTGCCTCCATATTTACTGATTGAAATGTGTCTTCATACGTAGGATTCACAAATACATCTGCTGCCGTATAAATCTACGCAAGTTCTTTTGCACTGCTAGTTCTTGGAAGTGCAAGGATACTGGGTGCTTTCTTCGACAGGTCTTTTATCTGTTAATCAGACAGCCCCACTAAAACTATCTTATAATGTCCTTGCTTTTCAGTGTCCTCTTCCAGTAGTCTTGCCAACTCTATAAAGTCATTAAGCCCCTTGCGCTCATTCCATATACTAGCAACGCCTAGAATCATTTTTTTGTCTTGAATTCCATGGTTTTGCTTGAATGTACTTGGTGCAGGCTTGAAGATACTTGTGTTTATGGTATTGTAATGAACTTCTACAGTGTATTCTGAGAGAAAGCTCTGTTTCACTTTTTCTTTTAACCAATTGGAAGGGGTAACTATAGTCAGATTTGGTACTCCGGTAAAGGCCTTTTTCTTACGGCTATAATTGTCTGCGCTTTTATCTGTGATAGCCTTGGGGTACTGGTCAAGCTGAGGGCAGTTATTACAACCCGCCTTCCATTTATCACATCCTACATATGTAAAGCGAGAACAATGGCCTGTAAATGCCCAGCAGTCATGGAGGGTCCATTTAACCTGCATCTGAGGACGTGACTTGATCCATGTAAATAGGAGTTCATAGTTTATGTAGTAGCCGTGTATATTGTGAAGCCACAGGATATCTGGATCATATTCATCTGCCCACTTTAGGAACTTCTTCGTGGCTGCTTTTGATGCAAGGCCATGCTTATCTGTAAGTCTTGAGTATATGAGATGGGAATAGACATCGATATCATTGCCTATTCGTATTCCATATTTCTTAATATCTGGAAGTTTATCCTTGGAGACTTTGAAGTTCCTGCCATATGCTGCTTTTACTTCGTATCCGTTTTGCTGGTACTCTCTGGCAATGTTCAGAACTATATTGCCTGTGGAGCCAAAACCCAGGACGGAATTTATGATGAGGAGTCGTTTTGACATGTATTGTTATCCTCGGTATAGGGTAGTGTTTGTTGCTTATTGGTTTTGTGATTTGATTCACCTTAACAGATTTCTCGGAAGGTTACTGGGAACGGGCAAAAATCAAGCGGTTATGCTGACGCATAACCGCTTATATTATAGCATATACTTGAGATGGAGGATGGATTATCTTGTGGTCTTGTAGTAAGAGTGCCCGATGTAACGCGGCGCACGCCGCCTTACATCGGGTTGATTACCCATTATAGCATCACACAACCTCTGTCAAGGCTGCGAAGCACCGACGAAGGAGGGTTGCCTTGATGGAGGATGGGGATGCTATATATTCCTTTTTCTAGATATGAAGCAAAAATAATAGAAAATGCTCTTTATTTAATACTAACGTCGCTATACGATCGCATTCAGCCATTATTTCATTAATCTCTGAATCACGTTTAACGTCTGAACTTGCATACGCCAAAGTTACTTTCTGTGGCAAATAGCTTGTTTCATCGTTAGGTATTAATGGCAACACCCTGTCATTAAACTGATTAAGTTTCCACAAATTATGATCTATAAATATAAGAATGTTGTCACCATCTATTATGTACCCAACTTTACCTTTTTCAATCTCATGTAATAGATCCAATACATACTATCGTGGAAGGGCTTTTATGACAAAAAATGGCTTCTCGCTACTTGAAATACTGTTAACGAGAAGCCATTTATCAGCTTATGCGAAAACTATCTTGCCACGCGCAAGGATTAAGTAATATCAGGGAAATACTTTTGTTTAACCTGTTCTTGAACATTTTTATCAGTTCTTATAATACCCAGTGCTGTATCTGAGTAATCACTTACGAATTTATTGGTTAATCCCGGCATAATTTCTCTATGCTCTAAGCAGCATATACGCAGCGCATCGGTATAATCTCCGCCATCCACTATAGCATCTATCTTTCCCTCGTAATTGCTCCACAAAAAGTCTACATCAATGCTATTGTAAATAGCAGATAAATTGTTTTGGAAATCTTCTTTTGTTTTGTTAGCCTTATCATCAATCGTAGTTCTGGTAATAATACCATCAATCTCAGCTTTCACAAGTCTCTTGACTATACGTTCCTTCTCAGACCGTGTCTTTTCAAAAAACTCACCCTTAAACTCATCAAAAACGCTTGCGCTCTTGAATCTTCTTTCCAGAACAGCTTTGAAAACAACTTCATCAAGCATTAGCATTTCAATTTCATTGCATTTCAACGTGTATATACCTTTGTTTTTCAATGTATCCATTTCCGTACTGGTCTTAAGATCAGAATCAATTATACCAATTGCAGCAGGAATAGAAAGCTTTCTGGCATGTAACCCGCATGCAGTAACACAGTCCTTGACAGTTGTACAATTCCCCGTAGGAATTATGGTGTATTTTTCACCGAACAATGCCTCATATATTTTGTAATCAAAATCTACCTTTGATCCCTCACAGAATAAAACCGGCTTTCTGCTCCCCACAAGGTCTACTATCATCTGGTTCGGAATATTCTCAATAGATTCACCAAGGAATTCAAATTTAAAATTACTCGGATATTCAAACTCTGATATCCTCATAAGTTCATAGTTAGTACGCGCACTAATGAAGTCAATAGTATGCGATATAAATATAAACTGACAGTCTGAACGAACCTCTATTAGTCTGTCCCATATCTTGTTATAGATCGCCGGATTCAAGTGGTTTTCTGGCTCATCAACAATTATAAATGACTGTTCAGGTGCAGATAAAACAGTTGCAATATAGAAAAATGCAACTCTTTCACCATCACTCATTTGATTAAAAGTGTAAGGGGCCCCGTCGCCCTTTTTGCACATCATCTGCTTTTGTGAAAATTGTGAGTAATCCAGCTTTACCTCGAAAAAGTCGTCAAAAATCTCCTTTACCTTTTCATATGTAGATTTCCCATTAGCCTTCTTCGTATCGTAAAATTTCATTGCTAAATCAGCATGCTCTGAGCAGATACCAATAATCAGTTTATTTAAAAGATTAGTATCTTCACCGCCATTACTGTAGAGCTGTTGATTATACTTTTCTATGGTAGAATCATACAATTGCTGTACCAGACCATGCGTTTTTATTGGCTTAGAGGCAGGAATCACTTTAACATGTGTATCCAAAGTTTTCATATAATTTGCAAAAGATGATTTTCCGCTGCCGTTAGGTCCAAGTACTATAAGCGTCTTGTTATGCCCGTCCAAATGCTTAAGGACAGAAAAGCATTCCACCAATCTTAAAAACTCCACATTTTGAACTTTATTGACAATATTTACCATATGATTATATATAGGGCGAATACCTCTGTTGCCCACCATATCAGGCTTTAGCGTGAATTCAAGCTTATCCAACGAATTTTCATTTATTCTATCGTAGATGCCCACTATCTCTTCGTATAGCAATTTGCACAGGTAATCCAAAGGATACACCTCTAGCTTACTTTCGTATTGATGCTGTATAGTTAAACTTGACAACTTATTCTCGTATATCTTGAAATATAGGTAAGAGAATAAGGAGGTGCCAGATGGCAACTAAACGGTATG
>NZ_FMVS01000078.1 GCF_900102515.1 Butyrivibrio sp. INlla14 | reverse complement strand
AGATACTAATCATGCAAGAATTCTTGTTCAAGGAAGTTCCAGCGAATTAGACACGCTGTCTGCATAATTAGTTGCTTAGAATAAAGCTGAAGTTTAGTAATAAGTATTTAATGCAAATTTATTTTCTGCAAATAGATCTTTGACACATTAGTACAAACGCAATCGCTCCTTCAAAGCATCCTGTAATGTTTGAGAGAAGTTGATTCCTGCAGCAGTTGCGGCATCATTAAGCCATGCTGGAATAGATAAAGTCTTTTTTACAGCCATATTATTCAAAGTATGTCTATATGCTACTGTATCCACGCTGATCAAAGATGAAAACTCACCCCTCTTCATTTTCAACGATAAAATGTTAGATGGCATAGGAATCTCGCGCTTATTATCTTCATAGTGAACTAGCATAATTGCCAAAGCATCATTAGCCATTTTTAAAGCATCCGCCAAATCATCTCCCGAAGAAAAACACCCATTCACATCTGGAAATCGGACTGAAAAACCATTTTCTCCTTCTGGAGTAAAAATTGCTGGAAATATATATTTTGCCATTGTTGTTCCTCCTCGTCTTTATAAAAGTCCTGCTGCCCTAAGAATACTTTTGGCAGTTCCACTTGCCAGTTCTCTACTAGGGTGCCTTGGTATAGTAAACTCTATTCCATTGTCTGGATTAATCCAGATATCATGCTCAGCACCATGTCTTAATATATAACAATTTGTTTTTCTTTTTATTTTTCTGACTATCTCAGATACAGTTGCCATATTACTCCTTAATAGTATACGTAATTAATACGTATGTCAATTTCCTTAATCTTTTAGACAATCCACCAACCTATAGGGATCAAAGACATGCGTCTATTGCCAAAATAGCGCACTTAAAGAAAGGCACAGATAAGCCACATCTCGTGACAAGCGCGCAAAAGTAGTTCCCGCTACATATGTCGCTGCCGTCATCAATGGCACGTGCAAGGACTCTTAAGGATAATCCCTATAGGTCAAGTGTTTGAAGATACTAATCATGCAAGAATTCTTGTTCAAGGAAGTTCCAGCGAATTAGACACGCT
>NZ_FMVS01000065.1 GCF_900102515.1 Butyrivibrio sp. INlla14 | reverse complement strand
TCGCTTATGGAGTGGCTTGAGGCTACGGATATAGATGATCATAGGCCGGAGGTGGCCGACCATCTGCATGTTTTTATTATTGATAATGCTAAAACTCTCTTGTCTGATGCTGATTTTTGTACGGTTACTAAGGCTAATGATGGAGAAAATCAGGATGACCTGATCAAGGTAATTCCTAACGCAAATACTGGCGGAACAGGCGGCTTTAGCCGAGGGATGATGGAGGCGATAGATAGGAAAGAAACTCTTGGGCTTACGCATCTATTGATGATGGATGATGATGCGGTTTTTGATCCGGAGCTGTTCGTCCGTTTATATGGTTTTTTGAGCTGTCTGAGGGAGGAGTACAGGGAGATCACTGTTGCCGGTGCTCTTATGAGAGAAGATTTTCCTTATATTCAGCACGCTGCAGGGGAGTGGTATGGACAGTTCAAGGTCCATAATGATCATATAATGGCTGATATGAGAGAGTTTTCGACTTGTACTTCTGATTGGATGACTAGCGCAGACGATACAAAGAACATTTATGGTGCTTGGTGGTGTTGTTGTTACCATATGAATGCAATTACTAAAGAGAATCTGCCGTTGCCTATTTTTGTCCATCATGATGATATTCAGTTTGGATTAAAGCAAATGGACAGAGGAATAGTATTCCTAAACGGTATCAATGTCTGGCATCAGGGATTTGAGCTGGTTTTTCCTGATGTTAAGCAATACTACAATATGCGTAATACACTGATAACGTCCATATTATATGAACCGGAATATCTTAAAAAGCATGTGAAAGCGTGGGCTATTAAAAGGTACATTGGCATGCTCATAAGCTATAGGTATGGAGATTGCGACTTTGTATACCGGGGGCTTATGGACTTCCTGCGGGGAAAGAGCTGGCTCATGGCCAGTGATCCGGAAGTACTGCATAAAGAGCTTATGGCTTCTTATGCTGCCAGATGCCCTTTTGCAATAAAAGATAATGTAAAGAATTCCATGAAATATGATGTAATTAGTATTACTTCAGAGGAACTGAGAAATTACTATACTCATACTAGGTTCAATTCATCGTTATTTAAAAAGATCTCTTTTAATGGATGGTTTCTTCCAGCAGATAATGAAATAAAGGTGATTACTCCGTTGGATTCGCCCTGGGAAACCTATAGACACAAGAGGGTGCTATTATATGAACCTGCGACAGGAAAAGGTTGCATAATGAAACGAAGCAATAAAGAATTTATTAAGGGCTTACTTCGCGTGATAAAAATGGCGGTTGCTGTCGATGTATGGAAGCTTGGAGGGGGGATTTGGTGACACTTAGTAAAATTGTATTTTGCCATAAATAAACCGATCTCCAAATGTTAGTTTTTGGTCTAACCTTTGGGACCGGTACATTTTAAGGTCGTTTTTGATCTGCGAAAAGTGTATGAATAAATAGTCAAACTCAGGTATGTCTGCGTGCAGAATCGTGTAAGAATTATCCTACTTTGCTTCTTGTATTCCGTTGTCTTCGAGAAGCTTTCTTAGGCGTGCAATCTCATTGGCTTGAGCGGTGTTTTCATTAGCTAGATTTTTGAGCTGTTCATCTTTTTCAGATATTATACTGTTTAGCTCTTCTCTTGCAGAGTTTTCTCCTTCGGCATATGAAGTGGCAAGTTGCTCGCGATATCTGCGACGGCCTTCCAGAAGTTCTTTAGTTTGGTCATCTGTGTTAAGTTCTAAAATCAATTGGCCCACCTCCTGCATAACAACATCTTCCTTAGCAATGGCCTTATACTCTTCCCAGGTAGTGGCTTTGAAAAGTTTGGCCCAGTAGACAAGATTATTGGCCTTGTCTTCTTCAGTTGCTGTATCTATGTGGTTTAATTGTAGCACGTTTATGCCAAAATCTGTAGAGTAAGGTTCATGAGTTTTGGTATTCATCAGAAGGTATTTGGAATAGAACTGGTTATTATTTCCTAGTAAATCCTTATCTGTTATGCAGATATGGGTTGTTGGTTTGAGAAGGGCATAGTTATCACCTTCTCCGATTGAGTCATAGGCGCGGCACAAATAGAGTATAGATCGCGGAATCCAGTATGAATCCATGTACATCTGTAGCTCAATGTTTATGACTCTGTTGTCATTAAGTACAAGTTTGAGATCCATTACTGTTTCTTTCAAATTGCCGTTAAGGTCAATTGGGTTTTTGACTTCTATTTTCTCCACTAAATCTATAGCTATGCCTAATAGGGCACATACAAGGCTGACAAGTGCCTTTTCAGATTTTTGCATTACATAGTGGAAGACGAGGTCAACTACAAGTGGAAAGTGAATACCACCAGTTGCGTTTTCGTAGGATGTTGGTTTCATTTTTTTGTTGTAAAATCCTTTCTGCATGCCGGAAAATAGTGGCATTAGTTATTATCAAATCCTATAACACTTGCGCAAGTATCTTTGGATAATGCGGCGTGACAACGCCATGACAGCAATTAGCTGTAAGTATGTGATCAGAAGTGAACACGCTTGCTATGTTAGCATGGAATTTACACGATGTATAGACCTAAAATTCTTAAGATTTTTTGTATATCGGTAATGCGTTTATACTGTTACAATGTTTCAATCCTTACATTAGGAATTAATCCTTGAACAATACTTTTGCATATGCTATCCTAGACAAGCTGTAAAAATCTTTACAGCATCTTTTTTCCAATCTGGAGAGGCGGAGCAGTTCTTGCAAATGCCAATTTCATTGATGGAGAGAATATATTTTGAAGGAGGCATATGTATATGCAAGAAGACAACAAAGACAAAAAGGCATCACCACTTTATTCAGAATTTGCTTATGATGATGCATACAGGACAATGGAGACGGAGTGCGATGATATTGTAATTCCATTTGTGAATTATTTTTATAATGAGAATTATGATAACACTGCCAAGATCACAAGACTAAGGAATGAGCATTTTGTGGAGCATGCTGATCAGTCTGATGAGAAGAGAATTACTGATTCACACTTCGAGATCACACAAGATGATGTTAGTAAGAATTATCATTTGGAATGTGAAAGTAGACCGTATGATCAGTCTATTCTTGTAAGGATATTTGAGTATGATACTCAGACTGCTCTAGATAAGAGTAAGAGTGAGGGTAATGTTCTAAGAGTAAGATTTCCTTATACAGGACTAATCTTATTGAGAACATCGTCAACATCGCCGGATAGAGCAGAAATCATAATTGAGACGCCTAATGGAGAAGTGAACTACGACGTTAGGATAATAAAGGTCTCTGATTTTTCTATTGATAGTATATTTGAGAACCGCCTGTATATGATGATTCCATTCTACATTTTTAATTTTGAGAGTGAGTTTAAGGCAATCAATGAAGATGCAGACAGAACCGAAAAGTTAGCGGATGTGTTTAGGAATATTATTGATGTTACAGTTCAGACCCTAGCTTGAGATGAGAAGACCGGTAGACTACACTTGATTCATCAAGTCGATCTACCGGCCTTTTGTCTATCGAAGATCT
>NZ_FMVS01000066.1 GCF_900102515.1 Butyrivibrio sp. INlla14 | reverse complement strand
TCCACCACAACTTGTGTTGATAGGTAATAAATATGCGGCTTTGCTCCGCAAAGCCGCATATAGTATAACATATTTGATTGGTAGGTGGAACATGGATGATGGTGGAGATTATGCGGTTTGCTTTCATAATTATAGAACTGCACCCTGTTTGCTGACACTCAGAAGCTTGGCAAAAGCCTGACGAGCAATGATTCCTAATTGAATTTGTATGGCCCGATGTAGCGCAGCGCACGCCACCTTACATCGGGTTGATTACCCATTGTAGCATCACTCAGACTCTGTCAAGACTGCGCAGCACCGACGAAGGAGGGTTGCCTTGATGGAGGATGGGGGATGCTATATTCCTCCCTAACCACCAGTCCTGATATGACTACATAGATTCCCCAAAGAGTTCACTACACGCATAGCTAACTTCGGTAAAAAAATATTTAAGGCACTCATATATCTTTAGATTATTTGCCTTTGCTGTTTCTGACAGTCTATCATTATTTTATTAGGGCTATTTTAATTGCATTTTTATCAAGTGTTTTTAGCTCATCATCCCATAGATTAGCGCTTTTCAAACGCTCTTTAAGCAATATATAATTGTCATCTTGCAATAATACAGTAGCAACTAAAGAGGCGTATTCGCTATCTTCTCTTGCCTCCTTTAGCAATTCTTTAGTAGCATTAACAATCTTGTTCCTTCTCGAAAAATTAGGATTCCGTTTATATTCATCAAAAACATCAAGTATACTCCCTAATTTTTCTTGAACAGCATTGCCTATTTTAAAACGCGGTAATATCAACCCTTCCATATCATTTAGGTAAAGAACATCAATTGTTTTGCGTCCTAATTTATTGTTATTTCTGCTTTTTATACGATAATTTTCCATATATAAATACTCTTTAGGGTTATCAACATATGGATTAATTATTGGTTCTAAATATGTATCACATGTACTTTTGTTCGAATTACATCTACCGCAAGAGGGAATTAGATTATCCCACATTACAACTTCATCTGGATACTTATTCTTTGGGTGATAATGATCAACCTCCATATACTTGCCTTCCTCGCCCAGTTTTGTTTCGCAATATGAGCACTTGCAGTGTGACATTTTTAATAGCGAACCTGTAATATAAGGCTTTCTCCACACTGCCTTTTTATTATCTAGCTTATATTCTTCAGTTAGTTTCTTAACAATATCATCCGATAGTTCTATTGGTGCATCTATTCTTGACAGCTTAATCATTTTCTCTAACCCCAGTCATCTCAATATCTAGTATTTTTCTCAAGTAACTTTTGGGATTTAGCATTTGCTTTAATTCATTATATGCCTCAATCGCTTTTTCCGCATCTCTATCAGCAATTGCATCATCAAATTCCTTCATCTTTTGGCAATACAAATCTGATCTTATAGTATTCATCCCCATTACGTCCGTAAGGATTTCTTCTAATGTCCATCCCTGAAATCCATATTTTTCACTCCCAAAATCAGACACAACGATATTATGCTCATCGTTATATTGCAAAGCAATTATTTCCTTTGATTCTGCGCATTGAATCATGCTAGGACTATGCGTAGTCGCAATAATTTGAGCATTAGGTAGCATTTTTTTTAATGCAATTATCAAGTTTTTCTGCCACTGCGGATGCAAATGAACATCTATCTCATCTATCAAAATGATCCCCGAAAAATCTTGCACTTCAATATAAGGATTTTTAAACCTATACTCAATCTCTTTAATTATTCCCAAAAGTATGAAAATACATGATTTATATCCCGAAGATAAATATTCAAAATACACTTCTCCAGTAGGTGTTTTTACCATAATGTCGTAAGTATCAGGAATTACTCTTGAAAACACAACCTGTTTATCAAGATTATTAAAGCATTCTTTTGCTTTATCCAAATTATTAATTTGCTCTTTAGCTAATGCTCCATCATGTGCTGACCACATAAACCTCTGAACAAACCAGTTTTTTTCATCATTTGCAGATATACCAGTATATGCAACGCCAGCAGTCACATTTTCATCTCTCTCCGGATCTCGTGCTAAAGTTTTCAAATTAGTATAATCGATATTCCTTGATGGCGTAAAATATAGAACATTATTACTTTTAGCAGCTAAACGGTTAACAAAATCTGTCTCTCCTGTAGGATTAAAATGGCGTATATTATATTCAACAGTCTTATCTTCATTGTTTTCAGAATATTCCAAAAAGCACTTCCCTTCATCGGAATTAACATTACGCTTTAATTTATAAGTGCTAGTTCTAACAAATGCGTGTGCAATACATTCTAATATTGTAGTCTTACCTATTCCATTGGTTCCACATATCAAATTTAGCCCAGAATTGAATGTTATTTCTAATCTTGATATTCCCCCTATCCCCGATATATTTACTTTCTTTATTTTGAATTTATCCATATATCAATCCCTTTATCTATGCATTTTCTTCATTAATTCTTCTTTATACCATCTCTCAAAATACAATAATTTGCTTCTCACTCTGTCATCATACTTATTTAGACCTTCCTGTATAAAATGTTCTATGCGACCTGAAGCTAACAGCTCACCTGTCTTATTTGTGTTCAGAACCATCCAAATATAGTTAATCTTGTAATATCCGTCCTCAAAAATTATGAAATTACCAATATCCTTAGATAATAAAGCGCTCATATTCTCATCTACTATATCATGCGGAATTATTATTCTAGGATTAATAGCACAATTTTCTTCCAACTTATATGCATTAATCAAACCTTTTCCAACCATTATTTCGTTGTCAATATACATATCGCCTACAGAAATACCACCTCTACACAAAATGGGCTCTTTTGCTATTTCCAACAATGATTCCTGAAAATAAGCGCAATAACGAATTAGGCCATATAAAGCATCCTTTACAGAAGAATCAATAAAAAACACTACACTATCAGACATGACTCTGCTATGCAATTGTTCTCTAGGTATAATAGGTAGTAACCCATCATTACTATTATGGTATATCCCCACTTGATTGTAACTTCGGCAAATCTTTTGCAAAATGTCCAATACTTCTACCGTAGGCGTTACATCCATAAAACTCTTAAATCCCAAAATATCCATATAAGCCACAAAACATTTATCACATCTATATTTCATAGTATTTAAACTCCATTTTACATTTTTATTGAAAAGCTCTAATAGGAGAAAAGTTAAAAATGCTACTCATACATTTAATTAACTAGTGTACTGACACGTTGATATTTAATCAAATTATCTCTATTAATCCGAGCCATTTCTTGATAAAATAAAAGAAAAAGCTCGGAGGCATAACA
>NZ_FMVS01000067.1 GCF_900102515.1 Butyrivibrio sp. INlla14 | reverse complement strand
AAGATTCTGTCGAGAACATTTTTGACAGACTGGTATTCAGTGATGAAAACGATGTCATTTACAAAGATGATGAATACAAAAATGAACATAAAGACTACTATATGGAAGAGATCATTGAAGATCAGAAATGGTATGGCAGTATCTATGCCGGTTTCTGCCGTGCCTTCGACATGAACGGCGATTCACCTGAAGAATCTGCCAGCAGAATCATATCTGAATTCAATCTCACAGCAAAGAGGTAAAACACCATGTATCTTAGACAAATCAATCGGCCTCAGGGGATATATCTTGCAATCCAGGAAAGTTATTATGACAGGGAAAAGCGACAGAGCCGCACGAGGACAGTACAAAGCCTTGGATACCTGGAAAAACTAAAAACGCAATATGACGACCCTGTAGCTTACTTCACCGAATACGCCAGGGAACTGACTAAAAAGAATAAGACCGAAAAGAGTACCGATATAGCTATTGATCTCAAATCCACAATGGAAATCGGCACAAATGACGTCCGAAATGTAGGCTATGGCATTCTCAAAAACCTCTACAAGGATCTGGAAATAGATAAGTTCTGGAACTGGAAGACCCGTGGCCGTAAGATGAAATTCAGCACGGATCAGATAACAAAGCTCCTCACCTTTTCAAGGGCGCTTAATCCAGGTTCAAAAAGATACACTCTCAACAGCAGCGATTTCTTCTTTGAGCCATTTGATGACTGTTCCCTTGATGACATCTACCATGCCCTTGATATCATTGCTGAAAATAAAGCCGATCTCCAGAAATGGATCTACGATAAGTCTCAGAAAATCTGCAGTCGCGATATGTCTGTCTCCTACTTTGATTGCACTAACTACTACTTTGATATCAGCCGGCCTGACGTAGATGAAGTTGATGTTGATGGAAACCCGATAGATAAAGACGGCAATCCTACTGATGCCAAGTACCGTAAACGTGGTCCCGAAAAGAACCATCGTCCGGATCCGATCGTAGAAATGGGTCTGCTCATGGATAAAAACGGTATTCCAATGGCCTTTGATCTCTTCCCGGGAAATGAATCAGAAAAAGTCCACATGCGTCCCATAATAAACAGGGTCAAGGATGAGTTTGATGACTGCAGGGTAATCTATGTGGCAGACAGAGGGCTAAACACTTCTGACAACATCTACTGGTTAAATGGTGATAACAAGAATGAAAACAATACTCGTGACGGATATGTTTATGGTCAGTCCGTAAGAGGCGCTGATGCCGAATTCAAGGCATGGGTGCTGAAAGGTGATTACCGGAATGACAAGGTGCTTGATGACGATGGCCATGAAGTAACTTTTAAGCACAAATCCCGTATCCACCCTAAGGAGCTTCATGTAAACGTGACAAAGCCGGGCCAGAAAAAACCGGTTAAGAAAACAATTGTGGTAGACCAGAAGCAGCTTACATACTATTCGGAGAAGTATGCAAAAAAACAGAAGGCAGACCGTGAGGCCATGATCGCCCGCGCCAAAGACCTGATAAGAAATCCCCAAAAATACACGAGGGTAACTGCGAAAGGAAGCGCATCCTACGTGTTAAACATTGCATTTAACAAGGAAACTGGTGAAATAATAGAGGGAAGAAATCTTGAGCTTGATATGGAAAAGATCAGGGAAGAGGAAAAATATGATGGCTACTACTCTATTGTGACCAGTGAATTAAAGATGAGTGATGAAGAGATGCGCAATGTCTACAGAGGTCTTGCCAGGATTGAAGATTCATTCAAAGTAACAAAGACTTTCTTTGAATCACGTCCCGTATACCTCAGAACCAATAAGCACATCGATGCGCACTTCACCACCTGCTTCCTTGCGCTGGTACTCGTGAGGCTGTTAGAGAAAAAACTTGACGGAAAATATCAGGCTGGAAAGATTCTTGATTCTCTAAAGAAATACAACTGTACAAAGCTTCACACAAATCTGTGGAGATTCACTTACTATGACGAAGTCATCGATGACTGCAGTAAAGCCTTCGGACTGGCACTGAACCTTCAGAACCGAAAACAGCAGGATATCCAGCGCCTGTTACGATACTAAGAAGGTAGAAATCCCCTGACAGGGATTTCTCTGAAATAAGTGCATCAGAGATGCACATAAATCCTTATTCGGGCTTAACTGACAGTACTAACATATCTATAGGTTAGTCAAGGCCAAAGCCGCAATGCGGTGCCCTGCGGGCAGCCTTGACAAACCTATGGATATGTTGGAAAAAGCTCTTAAGCCCGAATAAGGATAAGAGCGCTCCGCGCTCTAAGTTCAAAAAGGCAGTTGCCTTAGCAACTGGCTTCCTTTTTAACATCTAACGCTGCTTCAAAGCAGTGTCTGAAATTTTTCTATTGCATTCTAAAATATATGTCAGTACGCTATACAGACGAAAAGGCTCAATCCCAGATATTTTCTAGGATTGAGCCACTTTTACTTCTGAACTTGAGAT
>NZ_FMVS01000068.1 GCF_900102515.1 Butyrivibrio sp. INlla14 | reverse complement strand
AAAATACCATGTTCCAAAGGTAGGTGCCCGCGAGCGCACTATCGAAAGCATCGGTTATGTCAGTGAACTGAAAGAAAAGTATGATGATCCGATTGCCTATTTCACACAGTACGCAAAAGAACTTACTGAAAAGAAAAATAGCGAGAAATCTGTCTCCATCGAGATCGATATGAATTCGACAATGAGCCTGGGAACAAACAACGTACGGAACGTTGGCTATGGTATTCTCAAACATCTCTACAAAGAACTTGAAATAGACAAGTTCTGGAACTGGAAGACGCGTGGCAGAAAGATGAAATTCAGCACCGATCAGATCATGAAGCTGCTGACATTCTCAAGAGCACTTAATCCCGGTTCAAAGCGCTACACATTAAACAGTAGTGATTTCTTCTTTGAGCCATTTGACAACTGTTCTCTTGATGACATATATCATGCTCTTGATATCATTGCCGAGAATAAAGAAGATCTCCAAAAGTGGATATATGATCATTCAAAAAATATCTGTAAAAGGGATATGTCAGTATCTTACTTTGACTGTACCAACTATTACTTTGATATCAGCCATCCGGATGTTGATGAACTGGACGAAGAAGGAAATCCTATTGATGAGAATGGCGAAAAGACAGCTGCCAAGTATCGCAAACGTGGTCCGGAAAAGAACCACCGCCCAGATCCTATAGTTGAAATGGGACTTTTAATGGATCGCAATGGCATCCCAATGGCATTCGATCTCTTTCCCGGAAATGAATCCGAAAAAGTCCACATGCGCCCTATAATCAACCGAGTAAAAGAAGAATTCGATGACTGCAGGATTATATACGTCGCAGACAGAGGTCTTAACACTTCAGATAACATCTACTGGCTGAACGGTGATAACAAATCAGAAAACAACAAACGTGATGGCTATGTCTATGGTCAGTCCATAAGAGGAGCAGATGCTGAGTTCAAGGAATGGGTTCTGAGCGAAGGTTATCATAATGATAGGGTTACAGATAGTGACGGCAATGAAATCTCATTCAAACACAAATCGCGCATTTATCCAAAAGAGCTGAATGTAAATGTAACAAAGCCCGGACAGAAAAAGCCTGTAAAGAAAAAAGTCGTAGTAGATCAGAAACAGATGGTCTACTATTCAGAGAAATACGCAAAGAAACAGAAGGCGGACAGGGATGCTATGATTGCCCGAGCAAAAGACCTTATCTCTCATCCCAAGAAATATGACAGAGTTTCTGCAAAAGGCAGCGCGTCATATGTAATAAACATAGCCTTTGACAAGAATACCGGAGAAATAGTAGAAGGCAGGAACCTTGAACTTGATGAAGAAAAGATCAGGGAAGAAGAAAAATATGACGGCTACTATTCCATTGTAACGAGCGAACTAAAAATGAGCGACATTGAAATGCGGAAAGTATACAGAGGACTTGCGAAGATTGAAGATTCGTTCAAAGTAACGAAGACTTTCTTCGAATCACGCCCTGTATATCTCAGGACAAATGCTCATATAGATGCACATTTCACCACATGTTTTCTCGCACTTGTCCTTATAAGACTCTTAGAAGAAAAGTTAGATCATAAATATCAGACAGGAAAGATACTTGACTCATTAAAAAAATATAACTGCGTAAAACTGCATACAAATATTTGGCGGTTCACATACTATGACGAAGTAATAGACTCATGCGCAAAAGCATTCAAAATGACACTGAATATGCAGAATAGAAAACAGCAGGAAATACAAAGACTTTTAAGATACTGAAAATGAGGAAATCCCTAAACGGGATTTCTTTGAACAAAGTGCATCGAAGATGCACAAAAATCCTTATTCGGGCTTGTCTAACAATACAGACATAGATCATGGTTAGTCAAGGCCGAAGCCGCAAAGCGGTGCCAAAGGCAGCCTTGACAAACCATGATCTATGTCGCAAAAAGTAATCAAGCCCGAATTAAGGATAAGAGCGCTCTGCGCTCTCTATTCAAGGCTAACTGCTTCAGCAGTTAGCTTCCTATCAACAATCGAACTACTCAAAAATAATTTTCCCATCTATAAATAATAATCCAATAAGCCATACAGAAGAAAAGGCTCAATCGCAGATATAGTCTGAGATTGAGCCACTTTTACTTCCGAACTTGAGAT
>NZ_FMVS01000070.1 GCF_900102515.1 Butyrivibrio sp. INlla14 | reverse complement strand
CCCTAAAGTCGTAAATTAGATACTCAAAACGATTATTTACTCATTTTTATTGCTTGGCCATATGGCGCAAATCCTTGAGAATACTGACATTTGAGGACTTTTTGTATTGATTTTTATTTGAGTATATATTATAATAAATATATACTCAAATAAGGAGAGTGCCTTATGCCAGCAAAACCATCAGGAGAGATCAAAACAAAAATAGTACGTCAGCCTCAGAAGAACGGTGATATCTACATTCTGGAGAGGCAGACCATCTATGATCCCGACAAAAAATACAACAAAGTACTAAGCAGCAAGCTGATAGCCAAAATCCCAAAAGGGGAAAAAGATCCAGTTCCAACGAGACCTAAAAGGAGCAAAGCTACCAAATCAGATACAGAAACTAAAATTGTATCAGCTAAGCGCATGCATGTCGGGATGATGGACATAATAGATCACATCGGTAAAGTGTCCGGCATTGACGATGCTGTTTATGCATCTACCGACATAGGTACAGCCCAGAAGATCATATCGCTGGCAAGATATCTTCTGGCAACAAACGGGCAGTCCCTGCCAGGCATACAGACCTGGCAGTTCAACCATCCACTGCCGTACGAAGATGGCATATCCGAGGATGTATATCATAACCTGTTCGTTCAGGTTGGACTTGATGAAAGCCTACAGCAGAGTTTCTTTCAGAAGCGCTGTGAATCGCTGTCTGTAGAGGATGCTCTTGCATATGACTCATCTACGATCTCTGTGTATTCAGAGAATCAGAACGATGCAAGGTTCGGATTCAACAAGGCTCACGATGGTCTGAAGACCATCAAGCTGCTGACACTGTATTCCATTGACAGCAGACAGCCTATAGCATTTACAAAACAGCCGGGCAACCTTCCGGATGTTATATCAGTAACCAATGCCATAAAGCAGCTCACGGCTTTAGGTGTAAATACTACAGAAATAGTTACTGATAACGGCTACTATTCTGAGCAGAATCTCTCAGAGCTGTTGCAGGCGGGCTTTGATTTTATCACACTGGCAAAGATCAGCCTCAAATGGATACGTCCCGAGATAGACAGGCATATGGAAGCACTTGATGACTTCCGGACCATATGTCCATTCGATCATGCAACACATGGAGTAACAGTGGTTCTTATGCAGGAATTTAAGAAGATCCGCAAATACTCCAACCATAAAAACGGAGCCGAGAAAGGCTCTGAAGAAACCTTTAAGCGCAGGATCTATCTGCATATATATTTCAACAAATCCAGGCAGACTGACGATAAAACAGCTCTTGATGATGATCTTTACGAGCTTAAAACTCTGCTGGAAAGCGGAACAGCCATTGAGGATCTGGCTCCTGCAGCACAGGAAAAAGCGAGCAAGTATTTCACAGTCAAACGATGGGGTGGCAAAATAACTGCAACTGCCAATAACAAAGCCATCAAGGATGCCAATAAATATCACGGGTACTTTGCGCTCGTCTCCAACAAAGAAAAGGATCCGTTTGAGTGCCTGCGCAAGTACCGTAAAAGAGAGACCATAGAGTCTTTCTTTGAGGCAGAGAAACAGCATGCCGACGGTACACGTGCAAGAGTATGGTACACAGACACTCTAAGAGGCCGTATGTTTGTACAGTTCATCTCGCTGTGCTACTACGAATATTTCAGCGAAGAAATACGCAAGCTCAAGGCAGTTCTCGACAGCGAGATCAACAGCGGGAACTTAAAGAGCGAAGATCTCAAGACCACCAAAAAGCTAAGAACCTGGGTCAACAATACACCTTTATATCTGCAGCTGCAGTGGTTTGATACAGTCGAGCAGGTAGAGATATCTACCAAACTCCGCAGTCGCAGATGGAATACAGAAATAACCTCCTGTGATGCGCTCTATCTGGAAAAAATAGGCCTAAATCAGGAGTGATGATTTGAGTACACATTTAACGACTTTAGGG
>NZ_FMVS01000071.1 GCF_900102515.1 Butyrivibrio sp. INlla14 | reverse complement strand
TCCACCACAACTTGTGTTGATAGGTAATAAATATGCGGCTTTGCTCCGCA
Source organism: Butyrivibrio sp. INlla14 (assembly GCF_900102515.1). Lineage (GTDB taxonomy): Bacteria > Bacillota > Clostridia > Lachnospirales > Lachnospiraceae > Butyrivibrio. The sequence goes on along the minus strand of NZ_FMVS01000071.1, from coordinate 1,829 downwards.
AAGCCGCATATAGTATAACATATTTGATTGATAGGTGGAACATGGATGATGGTGGAGATTATGCGGTTTGCTTTCTTATTTATAGAACTGCACCCTGTTTGCTGACACTCAGTAGCTTGGCAAAAGCCTGACGAGCAATGATTCCTAATTGAATTTGTATGGCCCGATGTAGCGCGGCGCACGCCGCCTTACATCGGGTTGATTACCATTGTAGCATCACACAGCCTCTGTCAAGGCTGCGCAGCACCGACGAAGGAGGGTTGCCTTGATGGAGGATGGCGGATGCTATATTCCATCTGGCAGAGGTAATATCCTCTAGTATCTCCGAATATACGACCCTGGAAGTATCTTTTATGATTATACCTATCTATGATATTTACATTGAAATTAACTACACAATGTCGATGATCTTGGTGTTACGTGTATCAGGACAGTTCTCTTTGAAAGCAAATCCAAGAATTGCAACCTTGGCATTCTTGACAGTGATGTCATTGGTGATAAAGCGATTACCTACTGATTCTGCAATATATTTACCCATGTCATCGTTGATGCGGCGGCCTGAAAGTAACACTACAAAAGTTTCAACATCAATTCCAATTATTTAAAGCCATGTCAAAATCATGCATATCAATACCATACACCTTTTTCATCACGCGATAATAATCGCGATATATATCAATTATCATGTTCCTAGTTGGATAGATAGTAACAGCCTCATCTCTATCTGATTCAAAACATTTAACGCAATATTTCGGCCACCGATCCTCTATGTATTTTATAGGGTCATCATCATATTCTTGTTCATTTGGTCCCCCAGAATGGCTCACAGCGATGCATTTTTTATCATATATTTGAAACAGGGCTATTCCATGTTCCTTAGCATACTTGATTGCCCCTTTTTGAAATCCACTTGTAGAACAAATAATTCCTTTTTGAGCTCCCAAACTTCGTATTTTCCCATCTAGCAGAACAACAACATCTCTTTTTACAGGGTTCTTAAACTGTTTACACTCGCATAAAACCTTAAAATCATAACAGTGGTGCCTGTCACCAATGTGGTACACTTTCCGTCAACTTAGTATGAATAGAAATACTGCTTTAAGTTAATGTGTATCATCTACCAACAGATTATATCATATTGAATAGGCAGCTATGTTTTCTTCTTAATGTTATCGCATGACAAACAGACCTGACTCATATCAGGTCTAAGAAAAATTCATATATGATGTATCAATTGACAGGTCTAAGGTTTGGAAAGTGTTTTCTGCAAACCAGTTTTCTGGTCTTTCTTCTAAACTTCCTGCCGGGGATTATCTGTGACCGAACTTTGAATGCATCGGATACTATCTGATCTATGTATTCTGTTTGCAGTATGTTACAAAGGATCTTAGGAAATGCTTTCTTTAGACGGCCTATAATATAGGCTCGGTTAGCTTGATACCTATACTTGCCAGTTGTGGTCATGTGTTCATCTATGTCATCGTCGACTTTGTTTTTTATCAGAGAAGTCAGATTTGACATGAGTAGATTTATATAGAATTCTTGAAACACAGCAGTTTTAGTTTTTCCACTATACTCTTCAAGAAGGAATTTTTCTTTTAACTCCATGTATTTGCCTTCAACAGGCCAGCGGAGAAAATATAGTTCGCGAAACATATCCACAGACATAGCTGCGTCAAATATGTTGGTTCCAAGGTACTCGCGAGATCCATCACTTAGAATAACCTCTAAGACTCTTATCTTGATATCTTCAGTACCTGTTTTGGAATTTCCTGGCAATATTGCTACAGTATCACCATGGCAGGAACGAACCATTTTGAACTTTTCAC
>NZ_FMVS01000073.1 GCF_900102515.1 Butyrivibrio sp. INlla14 | reverse complement strand
ATGATGTTGGGGTCAAAAGCCCCTTGAATCTAAAACTATAGTTGCTAATCCCTAATGGGATTTACATATATCTGTCCCTTGAAAAGTTAATACAAACCGCATAAACACTGGGAGACATGGCGAAAGCATGATAGAATATAAGTATCAAATCCACGAGGTACATGTCATGTCATTTCGCACAAATGATTCCCAGCAGATTTCAATGTTTGATAGTTTTAACGTCTTGACTGAAAGAGAGCAGAAAGCTCTGGTCAGGTCATGGGCAAAAGTGTTTGCAGAAGAGATATTTCCAACAATAGATGAGGAACGTTTCTCTGTACTATACTCTGCTGATAAAGCATCAAGGCCAAACACACCTGTAAACATCATAATTGGAGCACTTATACTGAAAGAACTCCTTAATCTCTCGGATGATGAGGTTGTTGAGAATCTCATGCTGGATTTCCGCTTCCGTTATGCTCTGCATACAACAAGCTTTGATGAGCAGCCTCTAAGCGATAAAAGTCTCTCCAGATTCCGCCAGCGTTGTTATGACTATGAAATGCTCACTGGAACAGATCTTTACCATGGATGTGTAACAGAGCTTGCAGAAAAAACTGCAAAGCTCATGGGGCTCGATGGAAGGATCCGTCGGATGGACTCCCTCATGGTCGAGGCCAACATCCGCAAACTCAGCCGCATGGAACTCCTGTACAGATGCGTTTCAAAGATGGTTCTCTACCTGAACAAAAATGGTATGCAGGACAGGATATTCCCGATGGAGCACTACTGTGATCCGGATGATTTTAACCGCTTCATCTACCACAGCCGCAGCACAGATACCGATGACAGAATTGCCATCCTTCTGAGAGATGCAGATCTCCTGCTGGAGAAATGCAATGATCTTGAAGATGTTACTGAATATCAGCTTCTTGTAAGATGCATATCTGAGCAGACAGTAGTTGAAGATGACCACCGCAGACTTAAAACGAAAGCTGATGGAGCCATGAGTTCAGGCATCATGCAGTCTCCTGTGGATCCAGACGCAACATTCAGAGAAAAAGCGGGAAAAGAGCATCGCGGATATACAGCCAACATTGAAGAGATTGTAGGACAGAATGGATCAGTGGTAACTGATTATCAGTTTGAGCAGAACAATGTCAGTGACAGTGCCATGTTGAAAGACCATCTGGAAAAAATGGACGAGCAATCAGAGGAAACTATAATGATTGCCGATGGCGCATACAGCGGATCTGATAATGTCGATCTTGCATTCTCAAAAAACGTGAAGCTTATCACTACTGATCTTACCGGCAAGGATGTTGATGTTGTAATGGGTGCCTTCGAATTTAACGAAGATGGAACTGAGGTTCTGTCATGCCCTGCAGGGAATAAGCCAAAATCCTGCACATATATAAAGCAGACAGGTATTTGCCAGGCATCATTTGCGAAGGATGTCTGTGAGCATTGTCCATACAGAATTCATTGTCATCCCAAGACTTACAAGCGAGTATGCAAAGTCAAGGTATCAAAGAAAATGCGCGAGCGAGCTCGTATAAAAGCAAACATGAACACCGAGGAATTCAAGAATTATGGCAGGCTCCGTAATGGTGCTGAGACAGTTCCGTCAATCCTGAAAAACGTCTATGGTGTAAACAAGATGTGTGTCCATGGAAAGCTCCGATGTAAATTTTTCTTTGGATGCAAAATAGCGGCATTGAATTTCAGAAAACTCTTTCGATATCGGAAGGGTCTGGGGCACTATGCTCCGAATCCGGTACTTGCCGGATGATTAATAGGGAATTCCCTGCCATATCCACACTTTGAGAG
>NZ_FMVS01000079.1 GCF_900102515.1 Butyrivibrio sp. INlla14 | reverse complement strand
GTACCAGCAGGAGCAACAGAGCTTCCAACAGAGGCTGAGTACAAGTACGGAGATACTGTAACAGCAGCAGATAAGGCAGAGGCACCTGGATATACATTTGTAGGATGGAAGGTTCAGAGCGGATATACTCTTGGAGAGGGTGAAGAGATTGTAACAACATTCCCTATGCCAGCAAATGATGTAGCACTTGAAGGAACATTTGTTGCGAACGAGGATGTAAAGTACACAGCTAGATACTTCTTCCAGGATATTGATGACGAAGAATCTTATGTAGAAGATGAAGATCTGATCGAGCCAAGAGATGATGGAAAAACTGATACAGAGCTTACAGCTGATCAGCTTTCAAGTCTTGTTAAGTCAGTTCCAGGATTTGAGTACATCACAACTGGAAACAGATACTTCTCAAGCGAAGGCGAACTTACAGCACCAACAGTACAGGGTGATGGAAGTCTTGAAGTACACATCTACTACAACAGAAAGAGCTACAAAGTAACTTATAGTTATACAAATGACCCGGTACCAGCAGGAGCAACAGAGCTTCCAGCAGAGGCTGAGTACAAGTATGGACAGACAGTAACTCTTGCAGCAGATGCAGAAGCACCAGGCTATGACTTTAGTGGATGGAAAGGAAACTATGAGATTGATGAGAATGGAAATCTCATCGAGAAGATCCTGGAGCTCATAACTGGTGAGCAGAAATTCATAATGCCAGCAGCAGATGTGAATATCACCGGAACATTCACAGCAAGAGAGGATGTGAAGTATACTGTTCAGTATTTCTTCCAGCCACTTGATGGTGGTGAGTACGTAATCGATGATAACCTCACAGAGACCAAGGACAATGGAGTAGCAGATCAGGATCTTAGTGAAACAACACTTAAGAGCTTTGAAAAGGAAATCGAAGGCTTCACATATGTTGAAGGCGGAAACAAGTACTATGCAGCAACTGGACAGATCCAGACTCCAACAGTACAGGGTGATGGAAGTCTTATAGTAAGACTGTTCTATAGCAGAAACAGCTATAAGGTAACAT
>NZ_FMVS01000074.1 GCF_900102515.1 Butyrivibrio sp. INlla14 | reverse complement strand
CCTGAATTATTCACGGCTTAATTACAAAGCCGCATAGTTACTGCATTTAAACTGCATATTGCTTTCACCCAATAAGTGAAACCTAAGGGTATTAATAAAGCCCCAATTCTGTTACAATTTTAGGTGTCGAATCCAAAACCATAACAAAAAAGAGGCTTCATATGTATAGTTTAGATTACACAACCTTAGAAAGCAATAAGCGTTTTAAATTAAATTTTGATGGAGGCGATTTATCCTCCGATGCTGGTCTTCTCCTAATAAAGGAATTTATCAGCAAACTGCACTTTGACAAGCTGATTGACAGCATATTTCACACCAATGATTCTGCAAGTCACAGGACTCATAAGGATGACGAAAATCTTCTTCAGGTCATCTACCAGATATTCTCAGCTTATTATGAAGACGACTGTGCAGATGAACTGACAAATGATCCTATCCTCACTGCAATACTGGCTAAGGAAGCGCTGGCTTCGCAGCCAACTCTGTCTCGTTTTTATAACCGCATGGATAATGACACTCTGAGACAGTTTGATGACCTCATGAAGGCAATGCGTAAGATTGTCTATACAATCAAACGTCCTGAATTTATCCTTCTTGATCTGGACTCAACACTGCTTGACACATACGGCAAGCAGGAAGGTGAGGATTTCAACTATCACTACCAGAAGCATGGTTATCATCCTCTTGTCTGCTATGACGGTCTGACCGGAGATCTTTTGAAGATTCAGCTCCGTGATGGTTCTGCTTACTCAAGCAAAGGTGTTGCAGATTTCTTAAGGCCGGTTCTTGAGGAGCTTTCATCAATGGAGTTTGCACCTGAGCTTTCTCTTCGCGGGGACAGCGGCTTTGCCACTCCTGAACTATACGAATTATGTGAGGAAGACAATTACAAAGTCTCCTATGCAATCCGACTGAAGATGAACTCTACACTGACATCTCTTGCTAAAGCCGAAGACGAGCTTCTCTTCAAAATGACCAAAAATAATGCAGTTGATTATGCTGTTGTATATGGTGAGTTTTATTATCAGGCCGGAACTTGGACTAAACCAAGAAGGGTTGTTTTTAAAATCGAGAAGCCCTACAACCAGATAAATCACATGTATACTTTTGTTGTTACAAACATGACTGCAGATATACAGTCAATAATCAAGTTTTATTGCGGCCGAGGCAACATGGAGAACTTCATTAAAGAGAGCAAAAACGGATTTGATTTTGGGGCTGTCAGCAGCCACTCAAAACTCGTCAATGCAAACCGTCTTCAAATTCATGCACTTTCTTACAACATATTCAATTGGTTTAAACGGCTGGCTCTGTGTGCTTCCATGAGGAAGCAATGTGCAGATACAATCCGTTTGAAACTGATCAAGATTGCCGTTAAGGTAGTCAGATCAGGTAGATATATTTATTTCAAGCTGTGTAGCAGTTGTCCTTATATATCTGAGTTTCATGAAACTCTAACAAACATAAGCGGCTTACAGCCACAGCTGGAATAGCAACTAATAATGTACCTTGATAACTTAAAAATCTGTATTTCTGATACATAGGGATAGTCTACCCTTTTTTAGGACTAAATCCCGCCTGTTCTAGGCATCCATTTCAAAAAATCGGATTATGGATCAGATTTTAGGAAATTAAGTTGTCATGAATAATTCAGG
>NZ_FMVS01000075.1 GCF_900102515.1 Butyrivibrio sp. INlla14 | reverse complement strand
TGTGAACTTCCGCGATAATTAACTCTCGGCAGCCAAATTGAGAGGTGGAAAAATTGGAAAAACCCAGATTTTATGCGGATTTCGCTTGATTTTGAGTGGGGAACATGGTAAGATAATAGAGAAGTAATTACATCTCTATGGAGGCTGCCATGTATATGAATTTCCTTGTGAAGATACCGACTGGGGAAAACGGTATCACAATAAAAAACATCAAGGGAACTACCTACGTGTACTATGCGTATGAGAGAAAGTATGACCCTGACAAGAAGTATTCCGTCCCCAAGACCACATCCATCGGAAGACGTGATGATGAGCACCTTGACATGATGTATCCTAATGCTAACTGCATGAAGTTCTTTCCGGATATAGAGATCCCTGAAGAACTGGAAGGGGATACCAGCCGCAGCAGTTGCCTGAATGTTGGAGCATTTTTTGTAATCAGGAAGATCATTGCCAGCTATCGTATCGACGAGATGGTTAATCGTATTGTTGGCAAGGATGCCGGACTGTTTCTTGATCTTGCTGCATATAGCATTCTAACTGAGAACAATGCCGGTCAGTATTATCCTGACTATGCTTATAAGCATCCTCTCTTTACAAAAGGGATGCATGTCTATAGTGATTCAAAGATTTCAGACTTCCTTGGCCAGGACATGACTGATGCAAGGATTGCTTTCCTTAATGAATGGAATAAGAACCGGGATCACAGATCAAAGATTTATGTTTCTTATGATTCAACCAATAAGCACTGCCAGGCAGGTGATATAGATCTTGCTGAGATAGGACATGAAAAGGATAAGCAGGATAAGCCGATTTTCAACTATGCGATAGCATATGACAGGAACAACAATGAGCCCCTTTTCTATGAGGACTATCCGGGTAGCATCAATGACGTGTCACAGCTTCAGTACATGCTGGAAAAGGTGGAAGGCTATGGCTATAAAAATATAGGATTCATCCTCGACAGGGGATATTTTAGTGAGGCAAACATTCACTACATGGATCACCACGGCTACGGCTTTGTGATTATGGTCAAGGGCATGAAGGACCTTGTGAGTGAGCTTGTTTTAAAACATAGAGGCAGTTTTGAGCAGAGCAGGGCAAACAGCATAAGATCCTATAAAGTCAATGGAATGACAGTTAAGATGCAGCTGTTCCCTTCGGATGAAAAGGACAGATATTTCCATATATACTACAATGACAGAAAACATGCAGCAGAACGCGAGAATGTAGAGAGAAAGATAGACAGGATAGTCGAGTTTCTTGAAAAGAACAGGGGCAAGAAGATACCCCCAAGTCCAAACATTGAGAAATACTTTAAACTTGAGATTTACAATAAGGGCAAGGAAGATGAACGACTCCTTGCATGGCGCGAACGCACTGATGTCATAGACAGGGAGATTGCACTCTGTGGATACTTTGTACTTATCACATCAGAGTCCATGACAGCGGAAGAAGCAATAAACCTGTATAAGAGCAGGGATGTTTCCGAAAAACTGTTCCGCGGAGATAAATCATATATGGGAGCAAGGGCAGAAAGG